>NZ_JAKNTK010000001.1:0-1386603 GCF_022440805.1 Holdemania massiliensis
TTCAGACCCGCTTGATCGACGGCGCTTATCCAGAAACCGCTCGTTTAATTCCGACAGAATTCGCGCATGAGCTGACCGTGGATTCCCGCGATATGCTCAATGCGATTGACCGGGCTTCGTTTATCAAGAATGAAGGCATCTCCATCGTCAAGCTGAGCGCCAACAGCGAAGAAGTCGTTATTTCCAGCAAATCTCAGGAAGTCGGATCTTCGGTTGAAAATTTAAACATCATCGCTTATGAAGGCAATCCGCTTGAAATCTCATTCAGCGGCAAATATGTTTTTGAGGCAATCCGCGTTTTATCGGCAACAACGATCAAGATTATGTTCAGCGGTGAGATGAAACCCTTCGTCATCCGCAACATGGATGATGACTCGATTCTGCAGCTGGTTCTGCCGGTCAGAACGTATTCTTAAAACTTGCTGAAACACGAAATAAAAGGCACCCAGGCGGTGCTTTTTACTTGCTTTTGTGGTATAATCTAAGAGATAGGCCATAGGCAGGAAAGGACTCTGACAATGATCAAAATCGATACGGAATTCATTACCCTGGGACAGCTGCTGAAAATGACGGATTGGATCTCCTCCGGGGGCGAAGCCAAGTTTGCCGTGAAAGAATTAAAGATTCAGGTCAATGGTGAATCTGAAAATCGCCGCGGCCGCAAGCTTTATCCAGGGGACCAAATCAGTATCGAGGACAAGCGCTATACGATCGAACGATGAAGATCAATCAGATCCGCCTGAAGAATTTCAGAAACTATGATTCCTGCCAGCTGTTTCCGGATCCGCATATGAACGTGATCATCGGAAAAAATGCGCAGGGTAAAACCAATCTGCTGGAAAGCATCGTACTGCTTTCGACGACACGATCTCACCGGGCGATGCGGGATCAGGATATGATCCGCGAGGGGCAGGAATTCTGCAAAGCGGAATGCCGTCTGAATACCGAACCGGAGATGGTGCTGTCAGCGGTGATTCATGGAAAAGGAAAAACGCTGATGATTCATCAGAAGCCGGTTTCCCGATCCAGTGAATTCATCGGAAAGCTAAACGCGGTGCTGTTTGCGCCTTCGGATTTGGAACTGTTTGAGGCGCCGCCGAAGGTTAGGCGCCGGCTGATGGATGTTGAAATCGGCAAGGTTTCCCCGCGGTACATGCAGGCATTAAGCGCGATGATGAAGCTTCTAAAAGAACGCAACAGCCTGTTGAAACAGGAGCGGATCGACTTAGCGATGCTGGAAGTTTTAGATCAGCAGATGATCGAACAGGAGCTGACCTTGATTGCCATGCGCCGTCAGTTTATCGCTAAAATGAATGCGAGTCTAAGCCTGAAATACAATGCGCTGGCAGGAGAAAATGCCACGGTGAGCGCGGCCTACCATACGATAACCGAAAAAACAGAATTGCATGCCATGCGTGAAGAATTAGCGCGGAAGCTTTTGGAGAATCGGGAACGTGATCGGATCTTAAAGATAACGTCCAGCGGAGTTCATCGGGATGATCTGAGCTTTCAGCTCAATGACCGCGATGTGCTGAGCTATGCCTCGCAAGGGCAGCGGCGGATGATCGTTCTGGCCTGGAAGCTGTCCCTGATCGACTTCATTACCGATCAGCTCAACGAGCTGCCTGTGCTGCTTTTAGATGATGTGTTATCGGAGCTTGACCAACAGAAAAGGGTAAACCTTTTTTCTTTGATTTCCCCGGAAATTCAAACGTTTATTACGACGACAGAAATTGCGGATCTGCTTCCGTTTCTGCCGCGAAAACCAAAAATTGCAGAAATAGATTGCGGTCAGATACGACCTTGGAAGGAGGACATGAATTAACATGGAAAAACCAGTAGAGCATTCTTATACCTCGCATGACATTCAAGTGCTGGAGGGGTTAGAGGCGGTCAGAAAGCGGCCTGGCATGTATATCGGTTCAACTTCAGAAAAGGGCCTGCATCATCTGGTCTGGGAAATCGTGGACAACTCGATTGATGAAGCTTTAGCCGGATATGCTACAGATATTGAAGTCACCGTCGATAAGAACAATATTGTCACGGTTGCGGATAACGGGCGCGGCATGCCTGTTGAGATTCATGAGAAAACCGGGATTTCGACGGTAGAAACGATATTCACCGTCCTGCATGCCGGCGGAAAGTTCGGCGGCGGAGCCTATAAAGTTTCCGGCGGTCTGCATGGGGTCGGCGCTTCCGTCGTCAATGCGTTAAGCGAATGGCTGGAAGTCACGGTATATAAAGAAGGCAAGGTTTTCTTTATCCGTTTTGAAAATGGCGGCCAAGCTGTAGCGCCATTGAAGCAGATCGGTACTTGTGATCCAGAAAAGCACGGCAGCTTAGTTCGGTTTAAGGCGGATCCGACGATCTTTACGGAAACCGTAGCGTACAATCACGATGTCCTGTATGACCGGCTGCGTCAGATAGCTTTCTTAAACAAAGGGATCAAGCTGTTATTTACCGACGAGCGGATGGAAGAGGAAGCCAAGCGGTCGCATACCTTTCTGTATGAAGGCGGCTTAAAAGAATACATCGCATTCTTAAATAAAAATAAATCGCCGATCCATGAAGAAATTATTTATGTGGAAGGTGAACAGGATAACATTCAGGTTGAAATCGCGATGCAGTACAATGATGGATACGTTCCGAATGTGTATTCATTCTGCAACAACATCAACACCGGAGAAGGCGGCACGCATGAGGAAGGCTTCAAGCTGGCGCTGAACCGAACATTGAACAGTTATGCTAAAGAGGCGGGCCTGCTGAAAAAAGATGAGGAAGGTCTGCAGAGTGATGACGTCAGGGAAGGTCTAACGGCTATCATTTCCGTCAAGCATCCGGATCCGCAGTATGAAGGACAGACCAAAACCAAATTGGGCAACGTTGAGGTGCGTAAAATTGTATCCAACATTCTGGGCGAGCAGCTGGAACGCTTCCTGATGGAAAATCCGAACAGCGCCAAGCTGATCATTGAAAAAGCCCAGCTGGCTTCCAAGGCCCGTTTGGCAGCGAAAAAAGCGCGGGAACTGACCCGCCGCAAGAGTGCTTTGGAAATCAGTTCACTGCCGGGAAAACTGGCTGACTGTTCCAGCAAAAACGCGGAAATCTGCGAAATTTACCTGGTGGAAGGGGACTCCGCCGGCGGCAGCGCGAAGCAGGGAAGAAATTCCAAGTTTCAGGCGATTCTGCCGCTGCGCGGAAAGATTTTAAACGTTGAAAAGGCACGACTGCACCGAATTTTTGACAACAATGAAATCCGTTCGATGATCACGGCGTTCGGCGCCGGCGTGGGCGAGGAAGTGGATGTCACCAAGCTGCGCTATCATAAAATTGTTATCATGACCGATGCCGATGTCGACGGCGCGCATATCCGCACGCTGCTGCTGACATTCCTGTATCGTTATTTGCGTCCGGTCGTGGAAGGCGGATTCGTCTATATTGCCCAGCCGCCGCTGTATAAGATTCAAAAGGGCCAACAGGTTCGTTATGCTTACTCTGATGATGAATTGAATAAGGCGAAAGGGGAAATGGGCGACCGGCTGAACATTCAGCGCTACAAAGGTCTGGGTGAAATGAATCCGGAACAGCTGTGGGAAACGACCATGGATCCGGAAGTCAGAACGCTGATTCAGGTCACGATTGAAGACGCGATGGATGCGGATGCCGTATTCTCGATGCTGATGGGCGATGAAGTCGAACCGCGCCGCAACTTTATTCAGGAAAACGCCCATTTCGTTAAGAATTTAGATATTTAAGGAGGATCATAGATGGATGAGAATAACTTTAATCATGGAAATATAAAAACAACCAATATTTCCAGTGAAATGCGGACATCCTTTCTGGATTACTCCATGTCCGTTATTGTCGCACGAGCGCTGCCGGATGTTCGGGATGGCATGAAGCCTGTTCACCGCCGCATTTTATATGCCATGAATGACTTAGGCATTGTTGCCGACAAACCGCATAAGAAATCAGCGCGTATTGTCGGTGAAGTCATCGGTAAGTATCACCCACATGGAGATACGGCAGTTTATGAAACAATGGTGCGCATGGCACAGGATTTCAGCTACCGCTATCCATTAGTCGACGGTCACGGCAACTTTGGTTCTGTTGACGGCGATGGTGCGGCGGCGATGCGATATACCGAAGCGCGTATGTCCAAAATTTCCATGGAGCTGCTTCGTGATATCAACAAGGATACGGTTGACTGGATGGATAACTATGACGGGGAAGAACATGAACCGGTAGTTCTGCCTTGCCGTTTTCCGAACTTACTCGTCAATGGTACGACCGGCATTGCGGTCGGCATGGCAACCAACATTCCGCCGCATAATCTCGGTGAAACCATCGACGCTGTTTTTGCGATCATGGATAATCCGGATATCACCGTCATGGAATTGATGGAAGACTACATCAGCGGTCCGGATTTTCCTACCGGCGGCTATATTTTAGGCCGGGCTGGAATTAAGCAGGCTTATGAAACCGGCCGCGGATCCATCATGATTCGATCCAAGGTTCAGGTCGAAGACATGCCCAATGGCAAGAAACAGATTATTGTTACGGAAATTCCGTATGTTGTCAATAAAGCGGCACTGGTTGAGAAAATTGCCAGTTTGGTTCGTGAAAAGCTGATTGAAGGCATCACGGATCTGCGTGATGAATCCAACATGGAAGGCATTCGGATCGTGATTGAGCTGCGAAAAGATGTCCAGAGTGATGTCATTTTGAATCAGTTGTACCGCATGACTTCTTTGCAGACGTCCTTTGGTGTGAATATGATTGTCTTAGTGGACAATGCACCGCGTCAGCTGGGTTTGAAAGACGTGCTGCAATGTTATCTCGATCATCAGATCGACGTCACTGTACGCCGGACTCGCTTTGAACTGAAAAAAGCGGAAGATCGTGCACATATCTTGGAAGGCTTGAAGATTGCGCTGGATCACATTGATGAAATCATCACGCTGATCCGAAATTCCAAGGATACTTCGATCGCGATGAACGGCTTGATGGAAAATTTCGGTCTGAGTGAAATCCAGGCGAAAGCGATCCTCGATATGCAGTTCAGACGGCTTACCGGTTTGGAACGGCAGAAGATTGAAGAAGAATATGACGGCTTGATGGCACAGATTACAGATTTAAAAGATATTCTGAACAATCACAGCCGGGTTCTGGAAATCATTCGTACCGAATTGTCGGAAATCAAGGAAAAATACAATGATAAGCGTCGTTCTGAAATCATCGACGCGGAAATTGATATGCAGGATGAAGATTTGATTCCGCAGGAAGACGTTGTCATCACGATGACGGTCAATGGCTATGTCAAACGGATTCCAGTCGATACCTATCGTCTGCAGAACCGCGGCGGCAAGGGCATCAAAGGCATGAGCATGCATGAAGATGATATTGTTGATCAGTTCTTGACGATGATGACGCATGATTACCTGCTGATGTTTACCAACCTGGGAAAAGTCTATCGGATTAAGGGATATCAAGTTCCGCTGGCTTCCCGGACATCGAAGGGAATCCCGATTGTCAATCTGCTGAATCTCGATAAGAATGAAAAAGTTCTGGCGATGGTTCCGGTTGAACGGGAGAATTCTCCAGCGAAATTCTTATTCTTCGTTACTGCTCAGGGAATTGTCAAACGGGTACCGATTGAAGAGTTTGAAAATATTCGTCAGTCAGGAAAGATTGCGATTAATCTGCGCGATGGCGATGAATTGATCAGTGCGAAGCCGACGACCGGCAGCAGTCAGATTCTGATTGCGGCGGCCAATGGTCAGGCGATTCGCTTTAACGAAACGGATGTTCGTCCGATGGGCCGAACCGCTACGGGTGTTAAGGGCTTCAATGTGAACGGCAGCCGGGTTATCGGCATGACCACCGATTTTGAAGGTCAGTATATCCTGTCAGTCACGGAAAAAGGTTATGGTAAGAAATCCAAGCTGGAAGATTACCGCATGACCAACCGCGGTGGCAAGGGGGTTAAGACGGTTCAGGTGACCGAGAAGAATGGTCCGCTGGTCTTCCTGCGTGCGGTTAACGGCGATGAAGACTGTCTGATAATGACGAATGAAGGCATTGTCATTCGTATCAGTCTGGAAAAGGTTTCGGTTTACAGTCGGAATACTCAGGGTGTAAAATTGATTTCCGTTGAAGATGACCAGAGCGTTTCTACTGTGGCTATCGTTTATAAATCAGAAGACGATGAAGAAACAGAAGAGGATACGGAGAACAACGAATTCAATTCAGAGCTTGAAGGAGAAACAGCCGGGGTTTCAGAAGCGGAATCAACGGTGAACTCCGAATCGGAAGATATTGCTGAATAGTCATTAAAAGAGTGCAGTGTTAAAAATTAGAAAAAAGCTATAGTCCATTGTGAATATAGCTTTTTTTCATTTGTTTTATGCATATAATAAGAAAGATGATTATTTTAAAGTTATGAGTGAATTCATTCATAAAATCAGAAATAACGGTTTGAATATTATTTAATTAAGATTATCCTGTTGTAAATCGAAAAAAAATTTTTGGAATGCTAAAAGAAGACAAGTCAGATCAAGCAGAAGAGATTTGAAATTTCTATAATATTAGAGTAGCAGCGGAAGGAGAATGAAAATGTTTGAGTGGCAGAAGCAAATTCAGATAATCGTGGATGAGATTGATGAAAGCATAAAGCAGCATCAGGATGAAGCGCTGACATTGCATAATCTTGCACAGCGATTGGGTTATTCTGAATTTTACATGACACGGAAATTCAAAGCTATTTCCGGTATGGTCTTTCGGGATTATCTGCGATATCGAAAACTGGCTTTCGCATTGAAAGAAGTGCGTGACAGCAAGAAAAGTATGATTGAAATTGCATTCAGCTATGGATTTTCTTCCCATGAGGCCTTTACCCGAGCCTTTAAGCGAATGTATGGGATCACACCCAGTCAGTATCGAAAAAATCCAAAGCCTGTCATTCTGCGCACAAAAATTCATTCCTTCGACCGTTACTTTTTAGGATTAGGAGAAATTGGAATGATGAAAACAACAGAAGACTTAAAAATTTACTTTGTCACAATTCCGGCGCATCAGTTTTTACACATTAAAAATTATGAAAGTAATGGTTATTGGGATTTCTGGCAGAAACAAAGCTTAATTCCAGGGCAGGATCAAGCTACGATTTGTGGTTTGCTAGACAGTATTAAAGGTAAATTGGATGATGAAGGTGGAAGTGATACGGACAGCGGAAGCGGCCAGGTGATGGCGTATATCAATGATCCGCAGGGAAGACTCTGTGATTGGGGATTTCCTCGCATTGAATGTTATGGCGTTCGTCTGCCTCTTGATTATCAGGGGGATATTCCTGATTCGATGACGTTGACAACGATTCCGGAAGCAGAATATCTTGTTTTTGAACATGGACCATTTAATTACGAACAAGAAAACCGCAGTATTGAGGAACAAGTTGAAAAAGCCATGGCTGAATTCGATTTCACGGAAACAGAATATTGTTACGATACAACAACACCGGGGAGAATCGTATATTTCTATTTTAATCCTGAGCGGTTTTGGAAATATATTCGGCCTGTTCGTAAAATTGCTGATTAAACGAGATTTATTTGTGAGAATACAGACTAAGAAGAAGTTTATTTTCTTAAAATCAGGTCAAACTGATTAAGAACGTGAAATGAATGACAACGGTTTAGTTTTATCCATTGACAAAAAAATGACCCTTGATTAAAATGAAGGTGTTAAAACGTAGATGAGGACAAGTAAGTTCATGATTATCCTTAGAGAAGCAGTGGATGGTGAAAACTGTTGATAATTTGTACTGAAATCCACCTCGGAGTGAAAGTAAACCTTTCCGGTTATCGCCGTTAACGATTCAAGTGATCGATGTTTCACGTGAAACATTGGTAATTAGGGTGGCAACACGAGGCATCGTCCCTGAATGGGCGGGCCTTTTTTATGTTAAAAGGAGGAAATAGTCATGCTGGACATTAATTTGTTGCGTACAAATCCAGAAGTAGTCAAAGAAAACATTAAAAAGAAGTTTCAGAATCAAAAATTGGAATTAGTCGATAAGGTTGTTGAGCTGGATCGCCAATTCCGAAAAGCGAAGACTGACGGTGACAGCTTAAGAGGGCAAAGAAATGCCATCAGCAAGCAAATCGGCGGATTTATGAAGCAAGGACTTAAAGACAAGGCAGAAGAGGCCAAGAAAGAAGTCGCTAATATTGCTAAGCAGTTAGCTGATTTAGAAGTGAAGGAAGAGGAACTGGCAGCCGAAATTAAAAAAATCATGCTTGTTCTTCCGAATATCATTGATGAAACAGTTCCGATTGGCAAAGATGACAGCGAAAATGTGGAAATTGAGAAATTTGGTGAGCCGGTTGTGCCTGAATATGAAATTCCATACCATACCGACATTATGGAAGCTTTCGATGGCATTGATCTGGATAGCGCACGGAAGACAAGCGGCAATGGATTCTACTATTTGAAAGGCGATATTGCCCGACTGCACTCTGCAATCCTGTCTTATGCCCGTGATTTCATGATTGATCGGGGATTTACTTACTACATTCCGCCATTCATGATCCGCAGTGATGTTGTAACAGGAGTTATGAGCTTTGCGGAAATGGAAAATATGATGTATAAAATTGAAGGAGAAGATCTGTATTTGATCGGAACGAGTGAACATTCCATGATTGGCAAGTTCATCGACACGATTATTGATGAAGAGAAGCTCCCGCAGACATTAACCTCGTATTCTCCTTGCTTCCGTAAGGAAGTAGGCGCTCATGGAATTGAAGAACGCGGTGTTTACCGTATTCATCAATTTGAAAAACAGGAAATGATCGTTGTCTGCAAACCAGAAGATTCTAAATACTGGTATGATCAGCTTTGGAAGAACTCCGTTGATTTCTTCCGTTCCTTGGATATTCCTGTAAGAACTCTGGAATGTTGTTCCGGAGATCTGGCTGACTTAAAAGTGAAGAGCTGTGATGTTGAGGCATGGTCGCCGCGGCAGAAGAAGTATTTTGAAGTTGGAAGCTGTTCTAATCTGGGTGATGCTCAGGCTCGCCGCCTTGGAATTCGTGTTCAGGGTAAGGAAGGCAAATACTTTGCGCATACCTTGAATAATACCGTTGTTGCACCGCCAAGAATGCTGATTGCTTTCCTGGAGAATAACTTAAATGCCGATGGAACAGTGAATATTCCTGAACCATTGAGAATGTATATGGGCGGAAAGACTAAAATCGAGAAAAAGTAGAGCTAAAAGGGGAGATTTCCCCTTTTTGTATGAGGAAAATCTGTATGATAAGAAAGATGGAAGAAAGAGATCTGGATCGGGTTATTCAGATCTGGTTAGAAGGTAATCTTCAGGCACATCCCTTTATTAATTCTGGTTATTGGAAATCCAATCTGAGATTAGTTCGTGAGATGCTGCCGAGGAGTCAGGTGTTTATTGATGAACAAGGAGGAATTATCACTGGTTTTATGGGATTGAATGGCAACAAAATTGAAGGCCTATTTGTTAATTCGAACTTTCAATCGAAAGGTATCGGACGTTCTCTGGTACAGTTGGCAAAATCAATCCATAATGAATTAACCTTATGTGCCTATAAAAAGAATAAGAAGGCAATCGCATTCTATAATCAAGCAGGTTTTAGCGTTATTGAACAGCGAATAGAGGAAGAAACACAGGAAGAGGAATTGCTTATGAGGTGGAAGAAATCTTATTGATAAGAATAGAAGCATTGATTGATAAAATCATAATGTTTCACGTGAAACATAAAATTCATGAAGCCTTTTTATCCGAGTGAGTAAATCTAAAAAATAAAATTAAAGCATAGACAAGAATTTTTTATTCGATTATGCTAACTATGGAGATGGCGCCAGCTCCTGACATCAGGAGGATGAAAATGAACTATTTGAATTTAAAAGGAACTCCAAGAGAAATTGGTTTTCAATGTGGAAAATATTTTGCCAAACAGGGAATTAATATTTCAGACACATTACCACCAAGTACGGAGGAACGAAAAAAGTACAGCATTGCAGTAAAACCAATCTATAAACAAAAATATCCCATGCTTTTGGAAGAAATAGAGGGACTTGCGGAAGGAAATGGCTGTAATGAAGAAGCATTAATGACATTTCTTCTAAGTATGTATACCTATACTGCAATGAATTTTTGTACCTGTATTGCTGGAATTAATGAGAAGGGACATCCTTTATTAGGAAGAAACAGCGATTTCCTTATAGCCATGCAGTCAATGTATTCCCATTGCCTTATTCAACCTGCGTCAGGCTATGCTTTCATTGGAAATACAACAGGTTTTGTTGAAATGGAAGATGGGATGAATGAGAAAGGTCTGGCTGTCGGAATGACCTTTATTTACAGTAAGGAGAAACATTTGGGTATAAATGCAGGAATGATTGTCAGAATTCTTTTAGAACAGTGCAAATCAGTCGATGAAGCGATATTATTGCTTAAAAAAATGAGAATCGGCTCAGCACAAACATTCACTTTAGCGGATCGAAAGGGAAATAGAGCGATTGTTGAATGCAATGCAAAGAGAGTGGAGGTCATTCAGTCAGATTCTGTTCTTTTTGCAGTAAATCAATTCACCAGTGATTCCATGAAGTCCTATAATCCAATAGGTATAGATGATATGGAGTCTGATCTCCGCTTAAAAACCTGCAGGGAAGCCTTAAGTCATTCAGACAGACTGAGTGCAGATTATATGAGAGAGGTATTGAGTGGAAAGCAAGGCTTTCTTTGCCAATATGATCGCAGCAGAGGCGGCGATACAGTCTGGTCAGTGATCTATGATCTGAATGAAATAGCTGTTTTGTTCTGTGATGGCAATCCATCACGAAAACCATTTAAGAAACTAGATGAAAGACTTAATCGTTAACTTTGGTATTAATCTGACTGATTAAAGATGAATTTTGTTGTTTCACAATGCGCATTCTCTAATCCTTAATGTTTCACGTGAAACATTGTAAAGATCACTTAAAACTAGGATTAATCATTCCCAGAATCCTTGAAGCGAATTGATCAGGATAAAGCTTGCGTAAAGAATTGAAATTCGGTATAATAATAAACGGTACAACAAACATATTTGAACCTGGTCAGGACCGGAAGGTAGCAGCCATAAGAATCCCTGTTTGTGTGTACCCTTTTTATTTTTCTGAATCGAGGTTGAAAATATGCCAGGGAACAAACAACAAAAAAATGATGAATATTTCATGCGTCAGGCAATCAAAGAAGCAATGAAGGCTGAACTGTTGGATGAAGTACCTATCGGAGCAGTCATCGTGCATGATGATAAGATCATCGCCCGCGGATATAATCTGCGCGAAAAGAAACAATCGTCACTCGCTCACGCTGAGATTTTGGCAATAGAAAAGGCCTGTAAAAAAATAGGTTCCTGGCGTTTGGAAGACTGTGTTCTTTATGTGACATTGGAACCTTGTCCGATGTGTGCCGGCGCGATTCTGCAATCACGAATTGCCAAAGTTGTTTATGGCGCCTCAGATCCGAAAGGCGGCAGTGTTGGAACCTGTTTTAACCTCTATGAAATACCCGGTTTTAATCACTATCCAGAAGTGATCGGCGGAGTTCTTCACGAAGACTGTGCAGCGCTGTTAAAGACCTTTTTTAAACGAAAACGCGAACAGAAAAACAAAATAAAAGAACTGAAAACCGACGATTCTTCTCATCTTGAACATGAGAAGGAAAACGGCAAAAAATAACAAGAACGAATGCAGTAAAAAGATGGGTTTTCATTTTAATGACGACTCATTTTTGTTATAATAATGAAGTCAGTGAAGGAGGAATCAGGCATGAGTTATAAAGCGTTATATCGGACCTATCGACCGTCCTCCTTTGAAGAAGTCGTAGGTCAGCAGCATATTGTCACAACGCTGAAAAACGCTGTAAAACAAAATAAAATAGCCCACGCATATCTGTTCTGCGGACCGCGCGGAACTGGGAAAACATCCATTGCCAAGCTGTTGGCGAAAGCCGTGAACTGCGAAGATCAGCAGAATGCTCCATGCAGTCAATGCCGCAGCTGTCTGGCGATCCAGCAGGGCAATCATCCCGATATCGTAGAAATTGACGCCGCATCGAATAATGGTGTTGATGAAGTGCGTGAATTAATTGAAAAAGTCAAATATGCGCCTTTGGAAGGTCGATATAAAGTTTATATCATTGACGAAGTTCATATGATGTCTTCGGGTGCGTTCAATGCCTTGTTAAAAACTCTGGAAGAACCACCGGCTCACGTCATCTTTATTCTGGCAACGACTGAGCCGCAAAAAGTCCTGCCAACGATCATATCCCGGTGTCAGCGTTATGATTTTACCAAAGTCGGACAGAACGAAATCATCTCGCGTGTGCGCAGTGTTTTGGAACAGGAACATATAGAATGCGAAGATGAAGCTCTCCGTCTGGTCGCTCAGCTGGCAGATGGCGGCATGCGCGATGCCCTGAGCATTATGGACCAATGCATCGCCTATGCGCAGAACCACATTACGGCAGCCCATGTTAATGAAATCTACGGTATTACAACCGTAACGGAAAAAATTGAAATGCTTCAGTGGATATTCCAACATGAAGCCCAGCCGCTGCTGGAAAAAATCCGGATATTGAATGAAAAAGGCGTGGATATCAAACGATTGACATCCGATTTGATTGAAATATTGAAAGAATGCGTTATTTACATCTATACGCAGGATACAACCCTGCTGAATAAAATTGATGAGAAAGAAGCCAATACGATTATCAGCGGAAGAAGTTCGCGGGATTTGCTGGCATTGATTGATATTCTGATGGAAACCCTGGAAAAATATCGTACAGCAAGCAGTGCCGCTTCTTACTTTGAAGTCGCAGTTTTAAAGATGATGGCGGAGCTGGATCAAAGTCAGCGTCCGGCACTGCCGGTCCAACCTGCTTTTACCCAGCCTATTATCCAAGCGGCAGCTGCACAAAATACGGTCCCTATTGTGAAATCTACGTCCGAAGTACAAAACATCCCGCAAATGCCAGGTGAGGAAGTTGATTTAACGGAAGACATGCTGTCGGATGAATTGATTCCACCGGCTCCTCAAACATTGGAAGAAAGTATAGGATCAGTTCAGGAGAAACCTGTTGAAGTTCATCCAGAATTGGAAATTCAACCTTTGAATTACGAATTTGTCATGCAGCTGTTAACGGGTGCCAATAAAGAGATGCGGATGAAAGATGAAAATCAATGGAAACTGATTGATCAGAAATGCCGTGATCGGGATCTCAACTGTGCGAGAATTGCGAATCTTTTACGCAATGGAAAAATTGTGGCGAGTGCCGAAAACTACATTCTGATCTGCGTATCCTATCAGGCGTTGGCCAATCAGATCAATGATCCGGCGATGAAGGAACAAATTAATCAATTTTGTTACGAAAATCTGGAAATTAAAAAACAACTCTTTGCGATTACCCAGGAACAGTTTAAAATAGAAACAGACGATTTCCGTATTCGCTCCCGTAATGGAACATTGCCTCAGCCGGCCAATGTCGCTCCGGTAGAAATAGGCAAGGAAATCAAGAAAGAAGACGTAACCGAACAGGAAGAAAATGTGGTTGATAAGCTTTTTGACCTGTTCGGCGCTGAAAATGTCGAAATCATCGAGGAGGAATAACAAATGAACATTCAACATTTATTAAAACAGGCGCAGCAGATGCAGAATCAGATCGGAAAAGTGGAAAAGGAAATTGAAGCCACGGAATACACTGCAACTGCCGGCGGCGATGCGGTGAAAGTAACGTTAACAGGAAAAATGGAAGTAACAGGCATTGAAATCAGTGCCGAGCTGTTATCCGCAGATTCCAAGGAAATGCTTGAAGATACGGTCATGATTGCGGTCAATGCTGCGTTAGCGGCTGCGGTGAAAGATAAAGAAGAACGCATGAACAAGATTACCCAGGGCGTTAAGATGCCGGGAGCTTTCTAATTGCATGTATCCAAAGTCATTTGAGCGACTGATTGAATGTTTTCAACTCTTGCCGGGAGTTGGCGCGAAGACCG
This sequence comes from Holdemania massiliensis, assembly GCF_022440805.1. NCBI lineage: Bacteria > Bacillati > Bacillota > Erysipelotrichia > Erysipelotrichales > Erysipelotrichaceae > Holdemania > Holdemania massiliensis. Next base: position 14,064 of record NZ_JAKNTK010000001.1, read on the forward strand.
CGGAACGATACGCCTTTACCATGCTTGATGCTCCCCAAGAACAAATTGAATTATTTGCACAAGCGTTGATTGGCTGTAAAAAAGACATCAAACGCTGCAGGATCTGCGGTAATATCAGTGATCAGGAAGAATGTCCGATCTGTCAGAACGAAAATCGAAATCCGCGGATGATCTGCGTCGTGCAGTCACCTAAGGATGTCATTGCGATGGAAAAAATGCAGGAATATGCCGGAACTTATCATGTATTAAATGGATTGATATCCACCTCAAAAGGAATCATGCCGGAAGATCTGAACATCGATGCACTCCTGGAACGAATCACACCGGAAACGGAGGAAGTGATCATTGCCACCAATGCGACGATCGAAGGGGAAACAACGGCACTGTATCTGGATAAGCTGCTGTCAGGCAAAGGTGTTCTCGTCACGCGCATTGCGCATGGCCTGCCGATGGGCGGACATCTGGATTATGCCGATGAATTAACACTGATTAAAGCGTTTGAAGGGCGCAAGAGCCTTAAATAAGAGAGAAGGGGTTAACATGAAAACAGATTTACAAATCGCACAGGAAAACACGATGGACAATATCGAAAAAATTGCGAGAAAGGCCAAAATTGATCCTGATTACCTCGAAGTCTATGGCAAAAACAAAGCAAAGATTGATCTTAAGATTATGGATAAGATTGCGGACAACCGCAATGGCAAGCTGATTTTGGTAACTGCGATCAATCCGACTAAAGCGGGGGAAGGAAAATCAACAACCACGATTGGTTTAGTCGATGGATTAGCGCAAATCAACAAAATGGTTATCGGCTGTCTGCGTGAACCTTCTCTGGGGCCGGTTTTTGGCTTAAAAGGCGGAGCGACCGGCGGCGGTTATGCGCAGGTTGTGCCAATGGAAGAAATCAATCTGCATTTCACAGGTGATATGCATGCAATTACGGCCGCAAACAACCTGATCAGTGCAGTCATGGATAATCATATTTATCAGGGCAATGAATTGAATATTGATCCGACCAAGGTTGTTTGGAAACGGTGCCTGGATATGAATGACCGCACGCTGCGCAGCATTACTATTGCTCAGGATAAGAAAACGAACGGGGTAGAGCGAAAAGATGGATTCATTATCACCGTAGCCACTGAAATCATGGCAATTATGTGTCTTTCTAAAGATCTTCAGGATTTTGAAAAGCGTGTCAGCCGTGCTGTTGTCGCTTATACATATGACGATCAGCCTGTTACGGTAGGCGATCTGAAAGTGGAAGGCGCAGTGACGCTGGTGATGAAGGAAGCACTGAAACCGAATCTGGTGCAGACTCTGGAAAAAACACCGGTCTTTATCCATGGCGGACCTTTTGCCAACATCGCGCATGGCTGCAACAGTCTGATCGCAACCCGTATGGCGCTGAAGCTGTCCGATTACGTCGTAACTGAAGCGGGATTCGGCGCGGATTTAGGGGCTGAAAAATTCTTTGATATTAAGTGCCGTTACGGCGAGCTGAAACCGAATGCGGTGGTTATCGTAGCGACAGCCCGCGCCTTGAAGCTGCACGGCGGTGTGCCGGCGGATCAGCTGAAAGAAGAGAATGTCCCAGCGATTCTGGAAGGAATTAAAAATCTGGAAAAGCATATTGAATCGATTAAACAATATCGTGTTCCATATATTGTCGCAATCAATAAGTTCAGCGCGGATACGCAGGCAGAAGTCAATGCGATTCTGAACTGGTGCAAAGATAACGGTCATCGTGTTGTCTTGTCTGATGCCTGGGCCAGCGGCGGTGCCGGAGCCGTAGATCTGGCGCAGGAAGTGGTCAGAATGTGTGAAGAAGACTCCAAATTTGAACCATTATACGATCTGGATCTGTCATTGGAAGAAAAGATCGGAACGATTGTGCGGAAGATTTATGGCGGACGTTCTGTAATTTTCAGCGATCGAGCGAAAGCTCAGCTGGAGGAATATAAACAGGCTGGATGGGATAAGCTGCCTGTCTGCATGGCTAAAACACCGAATTCATTAACAGATGACGCCAAGATCGTGGGTCGTCCAACTGATTTTGATATTCATGTTCAGGAACTGCGAATTTCTGCGGGAGCTGGTTTTGTGGTTGTCCTGACTGGAAATATCATGACGATGCCAGGTTTGCCGAAAGATCCGGCAGCTCTGCACATGGGAATGAATGAAAAGGGAATTTCGTACGGAATTTTCTAACATTAAAACTGACATGAGAATTAGAAATAACCACCGACTTCACTTAGCCGGTGGTTTTCTTATTTTTGCCTGTGTCAGATATCCACTAGGGATGTTTGCTAGGGCAAGTAGCAACTATTTTTGATTATCCAAATAATGAATATACTCATTACCCCATATTTCCAAGACGGATAAAACCTTTTTAAACTTTTCACCGATTTCGCTTAACTGATATTCTACTTTAGGCGGAACCTGTTGATATTCTTTTCGTATAATCAGACCTTCTTCTTCCAACTGTTTTAATTGTCGGGATAAGGTAGTATGTGTCATTTTCTCCGGCATTCTTCGCTGCAGTTCATTAAAACGTAAGGGTTCCTCAGATAAGAGGTACAAAATGAACATTGACCATTTTCCGGTTAAAACTTTTTGAGCCGTGACATAAGGACACTTTCCAAATAATCTGCGCTGTTCCATCTATTTTATTCTCCTGACTAGGTATCAATAATGATCGTACTAGAAATATTGATCGTGTAAATTATAATACTCGATAACAGGCAAAAAAACAAGCCTGATGAAAAGGAGAGTCAATGATGAATGAAGTAGTGAACTATTTAAGAACGTGCGGAACTTTCTTTCTGGCAACGAGTGAAGAAGAGAAGCCGCATGTTCGCCCGTTTGGAGCTGTCTGCGAGTTTGAAGGTAAGCTCTATTTTGTAACAAATAACAAAAAGAAGGTTTATCAACAATTAAAAGAAAATCCAAGCGTAGAACTTTGCGGAATGAGTAAGGGAACTTGGATCCGTGTTTCGGGTGAAGTGAAGGAAGATGATCGGCGGGAAGCGCGGCTGGCGATGATGAATGAAAATCGACAGGCACTAAGCAGTATGTATACAGTGGATGATCATCTCATGACAGTTTTCTATTTTGTACAAGGAGAAGCAACCCTTTATTCGTTTACCGAAGAACCCAAAAAAATCCAGCTTGACTGAACTAAAACTACAGTCCCTGTTAACAAGAAAATAAAATGTCATAAAACAAGACTTTCTATCCATAGACTGAAATCCTGAAAAAAGAATTCCTTCTTAATGCTTGCAAGCGTAAATTTGAAGTCAGGAAATGCAGAGGATCCGCTTATTTACGCCAAAACAAAGGGATGGAATACCCGTAGAAAACAAAATTCTGGAAATCCGACTTGTTCAACTTTGTTTTCTTTTCACAGCCCCTGGAAAATGGTAAAATAATAAGCATAGAGGTGAGTTTTCATGGCATCCATCGCATACATTACAGACCGCAATATGATTGAATTTCATCGTCTTAACGGGAATCGGACGATGAATTTCTGGCGTCCCAGCAATTCTAAGAAATTTACCGATTTCAAACCGGGTGACTTGTTGTTTTTTCTTGCGAAAGGCAGTGAGCGCGGCCGGCACAGGGAAAAGGGAATAGCTGGTTACGGACGCTTTCAGAAAGCCCATACGCTAAGCTTTCGGCAGATGTGGAATGTCTATGGGACGGAAAACGGATATGCCAGTGAAGAGGAACTTTACGATGCCATTGTCAAAGTGTCCAAAAATAAGAAAATGCCGAAACTGATGAATTGTCTGTATCTCACCGATGTCGTCTTTTTTCAGGCTCCGATCTATTTAAGCGAGATCGGCGTGGAAATTTCCAATAAAGTGGAAAGCTATATTTATCTGGACAAAGAAGATCCGCAGGCGACATCCAAAGTGCTGAACAAAGCCAAGGAAACCGGCGTTGATATGTGGATGGCTGCGATGAGTGAAACACTGGGTCAGAATTTTGACCTGGAAGAAGAACAGATCAAGCATCAGCTGTCGCAGATCATGGAAAAAATCAGCGATTCCTTCTATACTGAAAGTGAAAAGAAAAGACTGCGTCGCTTAGCAAGACAGATCATGGATCAAAAGGCGGAAGAGAAAAAAATCACCGAGCTGATCAAAGGCAGTAAGACAGAACTGGTCTGTTACACAGGGGAAAGGATTGAAATCCTGATCCCTTTCGTCTATACTTCAAAAGACTTCTATCGGAAACTTCAATATCTGATCGGCCACTGCGCGCTGATGAAGCAGGAGTTTTCCCGATGGAGCGAATATCACATTCCGCTGCATTTTGAGATCGTCGCAGAAGAGAGCCTGCCGGAAGAAGTCAGGCGGGCAATTGACGCTCTGAATCAGGGAGAAGAAAGGATTTGATCAACCATGCTGGATGTCATTGTTGTCGGCGGCGGTCATGCCGGAATTGAAGCGGCGCTGATCGCGGCACGTTTGGGCTGTGAAACGGCGCTGATTTCATTAAGTTTGGAAAATATCGGAAAGATGCCCTGCAACCCTTCCGTCGGCGGGCCTGCCAAAGGGATCGTCGTTCGTGAAATTGATGCCTTAGGCGGACAGATGGGCATCACCGCCGATCAAACAGCACTGCAGTTTAAAATGTTAAATACGACCAAAGGCCCAGGTGTGCAGTCCTTACGGGTTCAGTCAGATAAAGTGGCCTATGCTAAACGGATGCAGGAAGAGATTCAGAAGCAGGAGCATTTACAGCTGATCCTGGGGCTTTGTACTGGAATCACGGTCGAAGCAGGCAAGGTTACCGGAATCCGCATGGAGGATGGGCAGCAGCTGCAAGCCAAAGTTGTGATCCTCACCACTGGAACCTATATGAGCTCTTCCGTCATGATCAGCAGCGAAGTGACGCCCAGCGGTCCGGATGGAGAACCCACGACCAACAAGCTCTCAGAATCGCTGCGGGAAGCAGGCTTGCGTACCTTCCGTTTAAAAACCGGAACGCCGCCGCGGGTGCTGACGGCCTCCATTGATTTTTCAAAAACAACACCTCAGCCAGGAACGGATCAGTTTGTCGCTTTTTCTACAACGACAACGCAAATTCGTGAATTTGAAAAACAAAAGCTCTGTTATCTGACCTACACAACCCCGAAAACACATGAGCTGATCCTGGCCAATCTCAAGAAGTCCAGTATGTATTCCGGGGTCGTCAAGGGCGTTGGCCCGCGTTACTGTCCTTCCATTGAGGATAAGCTGGTTCGCTTTGCGGACAAACCGCGCCATCAGATCTTTTTGGAGCCGGAATCCGAATCACTGGATACGACGTACATTCAAGGCTTTTCCACTTCATTGCCGCGTGATCTGCAGGAACAAATGGTGCATTCCTTGCCAGGTCTGGAACAGGCGGTAATTGAAAAATACGCCTATGCGATTGAATATGATGCGGTGGATCCGCTGCAGCTGAAGCCTTCGCTGGAAACCCTGACGATTGAAAATCTGTTTACTGCCGGTCAGATTAACGGTACCTCCGGTTACGAAGAAGCCGCGGCTCAGGGATTAATGGCCGGGATTAATGCCGTGCTGAAACTGCGCAGTCAACCGCCGCTCGTTTTGCGTCGCGATGAAGCCTACATCGGCGTCATGATCGACGACCTGGTGACCAAAGGCACGCAGGAACCTTATCGGCTGTTAACCTCCAGAGCCGAGTTTCGCTTACTGCTGCGGCATGACAATGCCGATCAGCGCTTAATGCACTACGGTTATCAGCTGGGCAGCATCAGCGAAGAACGCTGGCAGGATTATCAACATCGCCGCACGTTGGTGGACGATCTCAAAACCAGACTGAAAGCTTGCCGTCTAACACCGAAAAGTCCGATTCAGTCAGCCTTGGAAGCGGCTGGATATCCAGCTTTGAGCGAGGGCATCAGTGCGGAGGAACTCATCCGGCGGCCGCACATGACGATTTCCGCGCTGCAGCCAGCTTTGGATTTTGACGTTGATGCCACTGCCGCGGCCCAGACTGAAATCGAACTGAAATATGAAGGCTATATCACCAAGGCCCGCAAGGAAGCTGAGAAAATGATGGCCATGGATCATGTGATCCTGCCTCAGGACCTGGATTACGATCAGGTCCAGCATCTTTCGCTGGAAGGCCGTCAGAAGCTGAAAGCGATCCAGCCGCATACGCTGGGCCAGGCATCACGAATCTCCGGCGTTTCGCCGGCCGACATCGCCATGCTAGCGATGGTTTTGGAACAACGTCACAGAAAGGAACAAATTTAATGAAACCAGAAGAAGTGATTTCCCGCGTCTGCGTCTACGGCTTGGAAGAAAGCGTGCGCGGAAGCAAATATCCGATGGCCACCGATCTGAGCAAGGTCAGTGAGGACATCACGCCAACCGTCATCAAGCTGGCAACCAGCCGGCAGGGCGAAGGCCATGACAATTTTATGAACGGCATTCTCGTCCAGATGGATCTGACCTTGACTAACAAAGCCTGGGTGGAAGCTGAACGCTATCATTTCCTCGACTTTGTATCCAGCCAGTCCACAATGCACCGGATTACAAAGTTCGATCTCGACAGTGCGTATATCGACTATGTGGATCCGCGGATGATCGACATCATGAAGGAAAAGGTTCAGGCTTACAATGAACTGCAGGCTCAGCTGAAGGAAACCGAAGATCCCAAACAGAAACAGGCGCTGCAGGCGGAGCTGAACGAACGCTATTTACAGATTTTATATTCCAATCCCTGCGGTTTCCGCATCACCGCGCGCATGACGACCAACTATCGTCAGCTTAAGACCATCTATCTGCAGCGGCGGACGCATCGGCTGCCGGAATGGCGGGCTTTCTGTGCCTGGATCGAAACCCTGCCGCACAGTGAATTCATTACGGGCAAGACCGAATAACCCCTCTCATAAATCACGGAAGCCCGGCATAAAGTAAGGGTGAAGGAGAGCGAGCTTATGCATATTAAACGAATTCTGATCGCCGTCTTCGTGATCCTGCTGATCTTCGCCGGCTGTCATCCGCGCAAACAAAGCAGTCAGCTAAGCGAAGTCCGGGCGGCCTGGATCTCTTACATCGAATTATCAACAATTTTGGATAACCGCAGCGAAGCGGAGTACGTCAGCGGCGTCAAAACAATGCTGGAGAATCTGAAAGCGATGAACTTCAATACCGTTTATGTTCATGCATCTGCCTTTACAGATGCCTATTACCCTTCACAATATTATCCAGCTGCGCAGTATGTTGCCGGACAGATTGGCCAACAGGTCAGTTATGATCCGTTTGGTCTGTTTGTTGAACAGGCTCATCAAGCAGGTTTTCATATTGAAGCCTGGATCAACCCGATGCGCTCGTTCCGTACGGATCAGGAAAGTCAGATACCCTCTGACTGCGTCATCGGCCAATGGCTGAAGGATGCCTCCATGCGGGGAACACGGATCGTCAGTGAAGGCGATCGCTGGTATCTCAATCCAGCCTATTCAGAAGTCCGCGATCTAATCTGCGCGGTGGCGAAGGAACTGGCGCAGAATTATCCAATTGATGGTCTGCATATGGATGACTATTTCTACCCTGATGGCGTGACCGCGGAGTTTGATCGAACCGCTTATCAAGCTTACCAACAGACCGGCGGTGGGTTGTCATTGGGCGATTGGCGGCGGCAGAATATCAATGAAATGGTTGCCAATCTGTATGCCACAGTAAAACAGGTGGATAACAAGATCCAGGTCGGCATCAGTCCGGCCGGGAATCTGGAATATTCGGTGGAAAGCATTTATGGTGATGTCCGGGAATGGGTCAGTCGTGACGGCTACCTGGATTACATTCTGCCGCAGATCTATTTTGGTTATGAACATGGCACGCTGCCGTTTGATCAATGCCTGAAGCAATGGGAAGACTTGACCCGCGGAACTTCGACGCAGCTGATCGTCGGTCTGGCCGCGTATAAAATCAATACCGTAGACAACTACGCTAAGGATGGCAAGTATGAATGGCAGCAGCATGATGATATCCTTAAGCGTCAGATCGCGCAGCTGCGCGAACACAAGGACGTTGCGGGATTCTCCATTTTCAGTTACAATTCTCTGTTTCGCCCGGATGCCGAGAACGCCGAACAGGTCAGCCGTGAGTTGGAGAATGTTCGGGAACTGATCGTGGAAGCCAAGTAGAAGTATAAAACAGAATAAAAGCGATAGACTGGCTGAAATGGGAAGCTCATGGGCCGAACCCCAGGCCGAAACAAGATCACAAGTCTAAAGCAGAGAACTGTGAACTTGGAAATGCAGTTTATCATCATTCTTAAAGCGATCATCCGAGAGAATCAACTGGGTTCATTCCCAGTTTTTTCTTGCCTCCGCTGCCCTGTTTGCGGCAGCGGAAACGGGCATATCTTTTCCTTTGCGTCCGCAAGTTATGTATAATAAGCACACAATGCCCGGATACCCTGGCTGCCGCTGTTCAAAGATAGCGATGCTGAACAGGCTGAAAGTCAGGGGCAGAAAGATCGGGGTCAAGGAATGAAGATGGGAAAAGGAGAATGTCAATGAAGATCATCAAACGAGATCAGAGCTTTCAGGTTTATGACCGTCAGAAAATCAGCCGGGCAGTCAGCGCGGCGTTTGAAAGCGTGGGTCATTCGTTATCCGAAGTTCAGAAGGAAGTCCTTCTGGATCAGGTGGAGGTGCAGATCCGCACGGCAGGGGAAATTGCCCCGGTCAGTGTGGAACAGATCCAGGATTGGGTAGAACAGGCTTTAATGCAGCAGGGATGTTATGAAGAAGCTCGGCACTATATTCTGTACCGTCAGGAACATGCCCAGCTGCGCGGACAGATCGATCAGCTGCGCCGGATTATACCCGATGAGGAAATCCTGGCCTGCTGCCGTCAGCTGCAGCGGGATTTTACTCAGCCGGGAATGTCGTTGGCGGTTCTGATTCAGAAGGTTCAGGCGTTTTCAAAAGAGAAGATGAAGCGTTCCCAACAGCTCGATAATCTGATCCGCGCCTGCATTGAGCTGGTCAGTCAGGAAGCACCGCAATGGGAGATGGCGGCGGCTCGATTTATGATGATCAAGCTGCGCCGCGCTGTCAGTCAGCGAATGGAACGGCAGGGAATCCGCACGTTAGCGCAGAAATTGTTATATCTGGAAGCACAGGGCCTGTTAAATCCAATGCTGTCCGAGAATTACAGCTATAAGGACTTAGCCCGATTGGAACAAGCGATGGATCCGCACCGTGACGAATTGTTCAATGCCAGCGGTCTGGAACTTTTGATCAAGCGCTATCTGATTCATGATCACCAGGGAGAAGTGTTGGAGCTGCCGCAGGAAATGTTTATGGGCATCGCGATGCATCTGGCGATTCCTGAGAAGGAAAATCGGGTTGAATGGGCGATCCGGATCTATGATGTCCTGAGTCAGCTGCAGGTGACGATGGCCACGCCGACACTGGCCAATGCCCGCAAACCGCAGGCCCAGCTGGCTTCCTGTTTCATTGACGTCGTTCCGGATTCACTAAAAGGAATTTATAAGTCGCTGGACAGCTTTGCCCAGATTTCCAAACAAGGCGGCGGGATGGGCTTATACTTCGGAAAAGTCCGGGCTTCCGGCAGCGATATCCGCGGTTTCCAAGGCGCGGCCGGCGGCGTGCTGCGCTGGATTCGGTTGGTCAATGATACCGCTGTGGCTGTTGATCAGCTGGGAGTGCGGCAGGGTGCGGTTGCGGTCTATCTGGACTGCTGGCACAGAGATTTGCCGGAATTCCTTCAGATCCGCACCAACAACGGGGATGACCGGATGAAAGCTCACGATGTTTTCCCGGCCGTCTGTTATCCGGATTTATTCTGGCGGATGGCGAAGGAAAGTCTGGATCAAAACTGGTATCTGATGTGCCCGCATCAAATCCAAAGCGTCAAAGGCTATGCGCTGGAAGACTGTACTGGGGCATTATGGGAACAGCGCTATCAGGAATGTGTGAACGATCCGCGCATTGAAAAGCGTGTGATCCTGCTGAAAGATCTGGTCCGTCTGATTTTGAAATCGGCGGCGGAAACAGGAACACCGTTTGTCTTCAACCGCGATGCGGTCAATGCGATGAATCCCAATGGCCATCGTGGGGTGATTTACTGTTCCAATCTGTGTACGGAAATTGCGCAGAACATTCAGCCCATGGGTGAAATTGAAACTCGGTTAGTGGATATCGATGGCGAAGCCGTGATCGTGGAACAGGTCAAAGCCGGAGAAATGGTGGTCTGCAATCTGGCATCGCTGAATCTTGGCCGGCTGAATACTGAAGATGAAGCCGAGCTGCGTTCTGTCATAGAAGTGACGGTCCGGGCGCTGGATAATGTGATCGATCTCAATGCCTATCCTCTGCCGCAGGCTCAGCGGACCTCGCAGCAGTGGCGGGCAATCGGTCTGGGTGTCAGCGGACTGCATCACTGGCTGGCCAAACGTTCGCTTTTCTTTGAATCAGAAGAACATCTCAAAGCCACCGATGCTTTGTTTGAGGCGATCAACTACAACGCGATCCGCGCCAGTCTGAAGCTGGCTCAGGAAAAAGGCCGGTATGCCTATTTTGAAGGCTCTGACTGGCAGACCGGAGCCTATTTTACGAAACGTCACTATCAATCTCCGGCCTGGCAGGCGCTGGCCAAGGAAGTCGCGGAGCAGGGTTTACGCAATGGCTGGCTGTTAGCCATTGCCCCGACGAGCTCCACTTCGGTGATCGCCGGAACCAGTGCCGGCGTTGATCCGATCATGAACAAGTTTTTCTTAGAGGAAAAAAAGGGCAGCATCATCGCCCGTGTTGCGCCGGAGCTGAACGATCAGACCTATTGGTATTACAAAAAGGCGCATCAGATCGATCAGACCTGGGTTGTCCGAGCTGCCGCCGTCCGGCAGCGGCATATTGACCAGGCTCAATCCGTGAATCTTTATATCACCACGGATTATTCGCTGCGGGATTTGTTGAACCTGATGATTCTGGCTTGGGAAAAAGGCGTCAAGACGCTGTATTATGTCCGCAGTCAGTCGCTGGAGGTGGAAGAGTGCGAATCCTGTTCTGCTTAAACAAAACTTGTAGAGAAATCCGTTTGGGGCTGCGCAATCTTTCAATGTTAACAGCTTTTAAAAGGAATTCCGCGGTGATTTTGTGCAAGCTTAGACTCGATTAAGGAGGAACTATCATGTCTGAACAACTCAAACGCAAAGCTCTGTTTAATGCTCAGGGCGATACTGACGTGCGGCTGCGCCGGATGATCAATGGCAACACAACCAATCTCAACGATTTCAACACACTGAAGTATGGCTGGGTATCTGACTGGTACCGCCAGGCTATGAATAATTTCTGGATTCCCGAAGAAATCAATCTCGGTCAGGATCTCAAGGATTATCCGAAACTGGAACCCGCTGTGAAGACCGCTCTCGATAAAACCTTATCGTTTCTGATCTTCCTCGACAGTATCCAGACGGCCAATCTGCCGAATATTGGGGAAGTGATCACGGCCAATGAAATCAATCTCTGTCTGACGATTCAGGCCTTTCAGGAAGCAGTGCATTCGCAAAGTTACAGCTATATGCTCGATTCCTTCTGTTCTCCGGATCAGCGCACAGAAATTCTGTACCAGTGGAAAGAAGATCCGCGCTTATTAAAACGGAATGAGTTTATCGGCGGTCTGTATAATGAATTTATCGAACAGCGGACACCGCTGCAGCTGATGAAAACGCTGATGGCCAACTATATCCTGGAAGGCATCTACTTCTATTCCGGCTTCATGTTTTTCTACAACCTTGGCCGGATGGGACTGATGCCGGGTTCAGTCCAGGAAATCCGCTACATCAACCGTGATGAAAATACTCATCTCTGGCTGTTCCGCAGCATCATCATGGAGCTGCGCAAAGAAGAACCGCAGCTATTTGTCCCGGAATATGATCAGCTATATCGGGATATGCTGAAGCAGGGAGTTGAGGAGGAAATCGAATGGGGCTGTTCGATTCTCGGCGATGCGATTCCCGGATTAAACAAGACGATGATCCGCGATTATATCCACTATCTCGGCAATCTGCGGGCGAAAGCGATTGGTTTGGATCTGATCTATCCGGGGGAAGAAGAGGAACCGTCCTCCATGAAATGGGTCAGCCAGTATGCCAACGCCAATCTGATCAAAACGGATTTCTTTGAAGCCCGTTCCAGTGCCTACGCCAAAGCTTCCGCCCTCAAAGATGACCTGTAAGCCGCTTTCAGCCTTGTTTTAAAGCGATTTTCCGCAAGAACAGATCGTTCAGGAATTGACATTGGAAACGGGTGTTGATATGATTAGACTATCGACATCGTTCGATATTTGTGGAAGGAGAAAGAAATTACCATGAAAAAGTTTTTAGCACTTGCTCTGGCAGGCATGATGGTTCTGTCGATGAGCGCTTGCGGAAGCAAGGATAAGGGCGGCGACGCAGCTGGCTACAAAGACGGCACATACACATCAACACAGAAGGGCAACAACGGCGACGTTACTGTCGAAGTAAAAATCGAAGGCGGCAAGATCACCAGCGTTACAACTCCGGAACAGGCTGAAACAGCAGGTCTGGGCGACGTAGCGATGGAAAAAGTCTGCGCTGCTATCGTAGAAGCAAACTCTGCAGAAGTTGATACCATTTCCGGTGCGACCAATTCTTCCAACGCTGTCATCAAAGGCGTTACAGAATGCTTAGGTCAGGCGAAGTAAGAAAATTATAAGAAGCCTCTATTCTTTCATTAAAAGCGTGAACAACTGTTATTGAAAGTGGGGAAGATGAGTCAGCATGTCCGACTCATCTTTTTTTTCGTATAGAAGGAAAAAAATTCAATTTCAATGTTCCAGCTCTGATTTTAAAGGAATGGAATGCGCATGCTGTGGGAATGATCAGCGCTGAATTCTTGAGCTCAGTTCATGAAAGCGCTTGACAAAAATAAAATTCAGGTGTAATTTTAAATTATCGTTAGACTGTAACTCGTAAGGGAGGCATAACTAACCAGAACATTTGTTTTGGTTATGGTTTGCCTCCCTTTTTTGTTGCACAAAGGAGGTGTTAAGATGTTAAGTCTGTTCGCAAAGAAAACGATGATCTTAGGTGCTCCGGCAGAAGGGGATCTGCTCGATATCACACAGGTCAGCGATCCATTTTTCGCCAGTAAAAACTTAGGCGATGGGATCGCGGTGAATCCGCATACCGAGCTTGTCTGTGCTCCCTGTGATGGGAAACTAATCATGCTTTTTGAAACCCGGCATGCCTTCGGGATCCGCAGCAAAGATGTGGAACTGTTGATTCACATCGGCATTGATACGGTAGAAATGCAGGGACAGGGATTTACAGCCTTAAAGAAGGTCAACGATCCAGTCCGTCGGGGTGAGCCGATCATCCGGTTTAACCGCCAGCTTTTAAGCGCCTATGACCTGACGGTGATGATGCTGATCACCAAAGCATCAAACTGGCATTGGGAAAAACATTTGGATCTGCAGTCCGTAAAAGCTTCAGAAACCGTCATGACTGGAGAACGCTTATGAAGCTGTTAAAAAAGATCAATAACAACTTTGCATTGGCGGAAGATTCCAAGGGTGAAAAAGTCATTGTTGAAGGCCGCGGTGTCGGCTTTCAGAAAATGCCGTGCGAGCTGACAGATCTTTCACTTATTTCCCGCACGTATTACGGTTTCAACTCGGAAACAATCCGCCTAATTCAGACGGTCAATCCCAAGATCCTGCAGATCGCGGATCAGATCTACAACGAAGCGGTCGACCAGATCCCGGCTGAGCTGAATGCCAATCTGCCCTTTACGCTGGCCGATCATCTGGAGTTCTGCATCGAACGGATGAACAAGAAAATTCAGCTGAAAATGCCGCTGATCTATGAATTGGAAAGCAGCTATCCGTTAGAAATGAAGCTGGCGGAAAGAACGCTGCAGCGGGTGGAGGAACAGCTGGATATCCGACTGCCGGAAAGTGAGAAAGCAGGCATTGCACTGAATCTTATTAATGCCGAACTGTCTGTCAAAACTTCCAATACGCAGCAGGAAGAAGAACTGATCGACGGCTGTACGCGGATCATTGAAGCGTATCTGCATCATCCGATCTATCGAAAATCGTTTAACTACACCCGTTTTGCGACACATCTGCAGTATTTGCTTCGGCGGATGAATCAACAACCTCCGCAGAATGTTTCCTATTCTCTATACCAGACGATTAAAGAACGGTACGCCCCAATCTGCGAAGTCGTCGGTGCTATGGCGGTCTATCTGGAAGCCAGCGGTTATCCGATTGGTGAGGAAGAGAAGTTTTATCTGATCCTGCATGTTCAGCGTTTATGTGATCGTGAGCGCTGTGCGCAGCCGACAGTGTAAAACCAAGGGATGTTATTTCTGCAGCCTTAACGTTCAACGTTGAGGAACAAACAAAAAATGGGGATCCCAGTCTAACGCGCGGGACTGGATCCCCATAGAAGAGAAAAACAAAAGAGAAGGAGATTTAGAGTATGACAAAAGACTACATGACTTTGGCCGCCGATATTTTAAAACATGTCGGAGGCAAAGACAACATTTCATTCGCAACGCACTGTGTTACACGGCTGCGCTTAACCGTGAAAGATAAAAATCGGGTAGAAGCGGAAGAAATCAACAAGCTCGCTTCGGTATTTGGTTCCAAGTGGAGCAACAATCAGTTTCAGGTGATTATCGGCAACGAAGTCAACGATGTTTATGAAGCACTCTGTCAGGTCGGTGATTTTCAAAGACAGGAAGGGATTGATGAAAATCTTGATCATTCGCTCTCACCCGAAAAGAAAGGCATCCAAGATCTGTTGGGAACGTTCATGGAAACACTATCCTCGATCTTTGCGCCGTTCATTCCGGCGATCGTAGCCTGCGGTCTGCTTCAGGGACTGTTGTATTCGATTCAGACATTAGGGTGGATCGATCCCAATTCCGCGACCTATACGTTTTTCTTTACCTGTTCCCAAGCTGCCTTTTACTTCCTGCCGATCCTGGCTGCCTTTTCCGCGGGCAAACGGTTCCGCTGCAATCCTTATTTAGCGGCAACCACGGCCGCGATCATCATGCATCCGACCTTCTCCGCCATGGCCGGCACGTCGATCAAGCTGTTTGGTTTTCTTCCGATTACCTATGCCGGTTATGCATCGACAGTCATTCCGGCAATTCTGATCGTCTATTTCCAGTCCTTTGTTGAAAAGGCCTGCAAGCGGGTTGTGCCGAAGATGATCGACATCATTGTTACACCGTTGGTTTCCGTCATGCTTTCGGCAGTTGTCGGCTGGATGATTCTGGCGCCGATTGGCAACTGGATCGGTACCTTTGTCGCACAGGGCATTCTGTGGCTGTATACTTCGCTGGGACCGGTCGGCGGTGCGTTGTGCGGCGCTTTATATCCATTTATGTTGATGACCGGCATGCAGGTAGCGATGTCGCCGATTACCGTGCAGAACCTGGCGACACTCGGCTACGATTTCATCTATCCCTGCACCGCGGCTTCCAATGCGGCAATGGCTGTCTGCGCGCTGTTTATTTTCTATAAATCCAAAAAGGAAGAAACCAAGTCGCTGGGTTTATCCACCGGGGTTACCGCTTTGATCGGCGTCACAGAACCGGTCATGTTCGGTCTGATCATGAAGTATAAAAAAGCTCTGTGGGCAACTGTGATCGGCGGGGCTGCCGGCGGTGCGATCATGGGGGCGTTCACGGTTCAGTATCTATCCTTTGGTTTTGTTCCGTTTGGCACGATTGTCTTAGCGATGACTGAAACCTTCCCCTGGTATCTGTTAGGCGTGGGTGTCGCCATGGTTGTCACCTGGATTGCGATGAGCTTGCTTAAATTTGAGGAGTAGAAGATGAAAAATTTCAGAAGTGATTTTCTCTGGGGTGGGGCGACCGCAGCCAACCAGGTTGAAGGCGCCTATCTTGAAGACGGCAAGGGTCTCAGTGTGGCCGATATTGTGACTGTTGGATCCCATACTGCTCCGCGCCGGATCTCGTTAGAAATGAAGGAAGAATATACTTATCCATCCCATATCGCCGTTGATTTCTATCATCATTATAAGGAAGATATCGCGCTGTTTGCCGAAATGGGATTTAAGGCTTACCGGATGTCGATTTCCTGGGCGCGAATCTTCCCTCATGGGGATGATGCCATGCCCAATCCCAAGGGAATTCAATTTTATCACGATGTTTTTGCGGAATTAAAAAAATATGCGATTGAACCGATTGTGACGATTTCCCACAGCGATATCCCTCTGGCTGTCGGCACCCGTTATCACGGATGGGTCAATAAACAAGTAATCGATCTCTATGTGCGCTATGCTGTTACGTTGTTTGAACATTATAAAGAGGAAGTCCGATATTGGATTCCGTTCAATGAAATCAATGATATGTTTTTGCCAATGAGCGCTTTAGGTCAGGGGGCGCTGATCGATCCAAAGGCCCAATTCTTCACCCAACAGAAGGATGATCCCAATGAGCGCTTCAACGCTTTAAACAATATGATGATCGCATCGGCTAAAGCGGTGATCCGCGGCCGTCAGATCAATTCCAACTTCCATTTTGGAACCATGATCTGCCATATTACCCGTTATCCGCGAACCTGTCATCCCGACGATGTCCTGTTGGTATTGAAAAACGATCTGTTCTATAACAACACCTGTGCGGATGTCATGTTAAAGGGAGAGTATCCGTTCTATGCTTTGAACGAACTGGAAAAACGCGGAGTTGCGCTGCAGCTGAATGACACCGAAAAAGTATTATTGAAAGAAGGGGTCTGTGATTACTACACCTTTTCCTATTATCAAAGTATTTCAGAAAGTACCCAGCCGTTCAGTGAGGAAACCAGCGGCAACATCATGGGCGGCATCAAGAATCCGTATTTAACGGAAACGGAGTGGAACTGGCCGATTGATCCGGTGGGTTTGCGGACAACCTTACTCAAGGTGTATGACCGCTATCGGGTTCCGATCATGATCACGGAAAACGGAATCGGCTGTGTGGATCAGCTGGAAGCGGATGGGACCGTGCATGATGACTACCGCATTGCCTATCTGCGTGATCATCTGAATGAAATGCGCAAGGCGGTGGAGGATGGCGTGGATCTGATCGGCTATATGGCCTGGGGCTGCTTGGATCTGATCAGTGTGTCTACTGGAGAAATGAAAAAACGCTATGGTTTTATCTATGTCGATCGTGACGATGAAGGCAACGGCAGCTATCGACGGATAAAAAAAGATTCCTTCGCCTGGTACCGCAAGGTGATCGCGTCTAACGGAACCGATTTAACATAGACCTGAATTCCATACCTTCGTTGTAAAGAGAATTGGAAAATGAAGTTGAATTAGGATTGACGGTAAACACTGTCGATCCTTTTTCCTGTCTGCCGATATGCAGCCGGATGTTTGACAGAAAAACTACTGTTCCATTAAAAAAGCGAACCCATCGTTCGCCGATCAGTACTGAATCTTCTTTCCAGCAGTCAGGAGTTCCTGAATAAAGTCGTTTATGCCTGTTGGCGGTAAATCATCCGGATGATCGGCGCATTGCTTTTCAGAGATTTTAGCATCGCCAGGAAAGTTTCAATCGGATCTTTGAGCTGTTCGCTGGTTAATTGATCGGCCACTTCAATCGAAGTTTCAATTCCTGCTTCGCTTTCTTCCTGAATCATCGCTTCGAGAATTTCCTGAACCTGATCGCTGATTTCCTGAAGTAGATCGAAGGCCATGATAAACATCCCCGGGCAGGGTTTTTGATTTTTGAAAAACGCATGCAGCAGGCTATCTTCCGTTGCCGCCCAGGCTTCATCAATGCGCCGCTGCAAATCTTCTATGACATCGTCAACTGTAACCTGATTGTCCTGAGCCAGTTGTTCCAGTAAGGCTTGAGTTCTTTCCATCATCCTGATCTCTCTTTCTAGGGTATTGACTTATTTTCTCCGATCTAATAAATTCCGATAATAGACCGCTTTGGAATCATTATTCCGGCGGCTGAAAAAATCATATATCAATTCAGTAATGAACTTGGCGGATAAATAAACCCAGCATTGAATTGCGTTCTTTTCTAAAAGACAGCGTGTTTCTCGGATTTTCATCTGTTTTTTTTACTTAAAACAGGATAGATGAAAGCGGCAAGCAGATATTGAAATATTAGCTCGGATTCCATGATCACCGTTTCCAACTCTGACAAAACTGAGAAGAGCCGCCCTGCCTGTTTCTTATCAATAGAAATAAGCTTTGCCAAAATGTGAATCAGGAGTTTCCTGCCGTTTAAAAAGACAATCTTTCCTTTTTCATTCCTCCTGCTGACCCTGCTGAAGGGCTTCAACAATTTGATCCCAGTCAAATCCCAAAGCTGTTAAGAGGATGAAGTAGTCGGAAACCAGACAATCTTGCCCCTGTTCCAAAGCAATTAATTCATTAACCGAGATTTCAGTGACCGTAGAAAGCATTTCTAACGATATGTTTTTTTTTGTACGAACCTGGTGAATGAATGAACCTACGTTAAGCATTCCTTTATTTACCATAATTAGAACATAACCCCCAATTTCAATTCTATCACGCGTCTGGGTATAATAAAAGCGGAATTGGATGTTATTGACTATTTTGTGTTGATACAAGGGATACATCAAATGAAATTAAATGAAGCGGTTTTTAAACGGATTGACGAGCTATGCAAAAAAAGAAACTGGTCCTATTACAAGCTGTCCAAGATCAGCGGCGTCAACAAGAATGTGTTCTACAATTATAAACGAGAGCCGGACAAGTACCTGACGCTGCACACCTGCTGTAAAATTCTTGCTGCGTTTGATATGTCGTTCGCCGAATTCTTTGATAGTGATCTGTTTGATGATTTAGACAAAGGAGTATAGAGATGAAATGTAGCGAAGCCCTGCGCAAGCGGATTGATGAACTGTGTAAGAAGTATAATTTGACCTATAGCTCATTAAGCAATAAAGCCTGCGGCAACAGCACAATTTCTTCCTTTATGTCTAAACCGCAGGAAACGTTATACCTTCCGACGATCTATTGTATCTGTCTGGCATTGGATATTTCAATCAAAGAATTCTTTGATTCACCCTGTTTTGATCAAATCGATGAAATCCTAGAGACACGGCGAAAAATTTTAATCGATGAGAATCAGGAAAAATCAAGAAAAAAGAAGAAAGGAAAGGGGAAAAAAGAAGAGCCCGATTCAAAAGAATAAGCAAAAGAATCCAACTTGAATCAATGAAGTGAGAAGCGAACTGGCCCCTCGAAGTAAAGGTCAGTTTTTTGTAGACTTTTTTTAAGAGATCTTTTTCCAATTGATATGGGAAAGTGAACAGATCACACGGGCCCGGAAATAAAGGCAAAAGCTTAAGAACTTAAATTGTTTAAAAAAGGGAAAAGGATGAAACAGAAAAGGGGACCGGCATCCGGCCTAAAAGATTTCGCAGGAAGGACTTGGCCGCTTTATGCTAAAATAAAGGCAAGAAGCAGGAGGGTGCTATGAAAAAATGTCGAATTACTGTGATGAAGATCACGCAGCATCGGGATTTAATGGAGCGTTTTGAAAATCCGATGGAAAACGCCTGCGGAATGCAAGAAGGGCAGGTGTTCATCACGAATGGCTGGGAGAAACCGGAAGGGTTTTGTGACAGCGCCTGGGGCAGCCTTTCCGCCTTTGTCATGGCGCTGGCCTGCGGTGGGGAAGATCTTTACAAGGGGTGGATGAAAAATCCCAAATCCGTTATGATTTCCTGCAATGACGGATTCCGGCCGGTCAGCTTCTATATTGAAGCCTTGTCGGAAGAGGCGGAATGAACATGGATGAACAGAGGAAAGAAATCTTAATGAAAAACAGAATTCGGGCAGATCAGGAAAAGACACGCAATTTTCATCAGTATACTGTCGGGGAAATGGCATCCCTTTTGTCCATGAGTGCGCCAACGATTCGTTTTTACGATAGTCAGGGAGCAGTGGTGCCGCATCGGGATCAGGAAAATCAATACCGCAGATATACCGTTGTGGATGGCAATTATCTGATCAAAATGAAGGAATTGAAGAATATCGGCGCCTCGTTGCAGGAGTCTGTCCAGCTTTTGAATAACGTGGATTTCAAGGAGTATTGCGAGGGCTTTAGAAAGCTTGAAGAAGCCGAGGAAAAACGCCTGGAACGCCAGCGTCTTCTGTTGAATGGTTTTCGTCAGAAAATCCAGCTGCTGAAAAGCCTGGATAGTGAATTGAACCGGATCACCATTCAGCGCCGTCCGGCAGTGTGGCGGATGGATCATCAGATCGAGGATCATTTTCTGACTGGTGAAAAAACAAAGGCGGCACGAACGGAGTGGACCGATTGGATGCCGGCTGCGGAACTGTCATTTTTATTCTCTAAAGACGACCCTGACCATCATCTGCATTGGGGCTTTGCGATGGAAGCCGAAATGGCGGAAAGCTTAGGCCTGGACCGTCAGGACAGCGTCTATTATCCGGCCGCATCCTGTGTTCACATGATCTTCCGGATTGAGGATCAAGTCTTTTTGCATTACGAAAACCTTCAACCCGCTTTCAGCTATTTAAAAAAACACGCTTTTGTTTTGGCCGGAGATATTTTAGGCCGAAGCATAGCGCGGGTTATGGGCGAAAATAACACAATCAATCATTACTATGACGTCTGGATTCCCATTCAGGATGAGGAAATGGAACAGAAATAAGACTTGACCTTCAAGCTTGTATAACGCTTATACTTTGTCCAACGATACACAAGTTAATCGTATCGAAGGGAGGAAATGTGTTATGCGTTTTGGAAAAAAGAGTTTTATCCTGCTTCTGAGTGCGCTGTTGCTGGCATCCACCGGCTGTTCATCGGCACCGCAGAATCAGGACGCCCAGCCAACGGCGGAACCGACCGCAAAGACAGAAGTGAAAACAACGGCTGATGTTTTGGTTATCGGTGCTGGATTGTCCGGACTTTCAGCTTCAGTCCGTGCTGCCCAACAGGGGGCAGAGGTCATCGTCCTTGAAAAGATGGCGTATGCCGGAGGCAACTGTATTCTTTCCACCGGAATTTTACAAGCTGCCGGTTCACGGCTGCAGGCTCAGGCGGGAATTGAAGATTCCCCAGAGCAATATGCCAAGGATATGGCGCAGGGAGCCAGTGCGGATCGGGATCCGATTCAGATGAACCTGGTCAGCCAGCTTTCCGGGGAAACGCTGGATTGGCTGATGGACAACGGCGTTGAATTTTCAGAGAAGGTGACCCAGGGGGTCGGCAGTACAGCCTACCGGGCGCACCAGTCCATGCCGGATGCAAATGAGCTGGTTTCCGGTTTGGTGGAAGCGGCTGAAAAGCAGGGTGTAGAGATTCAATATGAAAGTCCGGTGCAGTCGCTGCGGACGAATGATCAGGGTGAAGTGATCGGCGTGGTTGTTGATCAAAAGGGCACGCCAGTCGAATATACGGCGAAGTCAGTGATCATTGCCAGCGGCGGATTTGGCGGCAGTCCGGAAATGCTTTCTCGGTATTGGGGCGATGAATATGCCAAAATGAGCTATGCCGGCAGTCCGGGAACAACCGGTGAGATGATTGAGGAAGCCGTGCGGTTGGGCGCGAAGCTGACAGATATGGACAAAGCAGCGTATGGTTCAGCCACGGTTGATGTTAAAAAGAACATGCTGATCACGGCGATGGTCCTTTCCGGCGGAGCGATCCTGACCGATTCCACAGGTCATCGTTTCTGCAATGAAACCGGCGATCCGTTTGATACGTCAAGAAGTGTTGTGGAAACCGGAGAACCGTTTGTCTATGAAATTTTTGATCAAACCGTGGCAGAGAATGTCTATAAAGTTTCTGTTTATCAAAGCATGGGGATTGTAGAACAAGCTGATACCCTGGAAGAATTGGCAGAAAAGGTTGGACTGCCGGCGGAAGCGCTGACGGCCACCGTTGAAAAATACAATGCCGCAGTGGAAAGCCAGGAAGATGAACTGGGACGGACGATTTTCACGAACAAGATGGAAACTGCACCTTATTACTGCATTCAGGTCGCAGCCGGCGGGGTCATGACCTTCGGCGGTCTGACACTCGATGAACAGTGCCGTGTATTAAAAGAAGACGGGACGGTGATTGCCGGACTGTACAGTGCTGGGGAAGCCACCGGCGGATACCGCGCTTATGGTTATGTCTGCGGCGATGCCAATGCGCATGCCGCGGTAACCGGAAAAGTGGCCGGAGAATCGGCCGCGGCGTACGTGAAACAGTAAGTCATCGTTTTCAAGCGTTCATGAACTAAAAAAGATCCGCAGTACTTTCTAATCTAGAAAGGGAGGGGCGGATCTTTTCTTATTGTGAAGAGCGCTGACCGGCATGCCGGCGCTGATAAGCTTTAGGCGACAAACCCTGAATTTCTTTGAACAATTTGGAAAAGTAAAATAAATCGTCAAATCCGGCCTGCCAGGCAGCTTCACTGACGGAAATATCGGGCTCGCTCAACAGCTGCGCCGCTTTGCGGATCTGCAGCGTGCGCCAGTAGCGCAGTGCGCTCATGCCCGTTTCCTGTTTGAACAACGCACCGCAGTACACGACGTTCAGACCGCTGACCCAGGCTAGATCCTCCATGGTGATGGATTGGGTCAGGTGCGATTCAATGTAGTTTTTCATCTGCCGGACATGTGGATTCTCCTGCTGCGCCCAGGCTGTCTGATACAGCTCATCTAAAATCTGATAAAATACCGACTTGCAATGCAGGCGCGACAACGGCTTTTCTGTCAGCCAATGGCGATTGAAATCCTGAAATAACGGCAGATAGAAATCCAGCCGATCCAGGGTCAGGACACGCTGAGGCAAAGCCGGCAGCGGCTGATCGCTGTAAAAATCAAAAGACTGCAGTGTGAGCGGGACTTCCGGCAGCCGATGCGCTTCCCGCAGACTTCCCGCAGGAATTAAAAGGACCTGGTTCTCCCTTAAAATCAACTCCTGATCATCAATTTTATAGCAGGCTTTTCCCTTTAATATGAACACAAGGTTGTTGTAGTCGATGCGATCGCGCTTCACTCCCCATTCTAAAGTACATTCACGCTGAATCGCATAACGGAATGTGACGCTGAAATCTTCCATTTTCCGTTCCTCTTTCTTTAATTTATACAAAAAAACCTTAACCTTCCTATTTATCATAGCGAAAAATGATGATAAACTCAAGGAAGAAGAGAAAGAGAGGATCTCGGACATGGATCGTATTCAATTTTTAGAGAAACCCCAGGCGACACACGAAGAAATGATCGCCGCGCTGGACCGTGCCTGCACCCAGGTAGAAAAGAACCTGCCGGAATTTACCTATCAATATCAATCCGCAAGCAGTACGGATTTATTCTATCAGCCGATTATCAACAAGGACTGGACTAACGGCTTCTGGACAGGTGAAATCTGGCTGGCCTATGAACATACAAAGAAAAATATCTTTAAGTATGCCGCACTGATTCAGGTTGAGGATTTCTACAAGCGGATTCATGAGGAATTCAGTGTTGATCATCATGACCTCGGTTTTCTGTATTCACTCTCCTGCGTCGCCGGCTGGAAATTAACCGGGGATGAAACCGCAAAGCAGGCGGCAATCCTGGCGGCAGAAAAACTGATCACCCGCTTTCAGGAAAAAGGTGAATTCATTCAGGCCTGGGGAGAGATGGGCGACAAGGACAGCTATCGGCTGATCATTGATTGTCTGTTGAACCTTCCGTTATTATATTGGGCCAGTGAAGTGACCGGCGATCCGAAGTTTGCGGACATCGCACATCGGCATATCCGTACGGCGATGAAATGCGTTGTGCGTGAAGATTATTCAACGATTCACACCTATTTCTTTGATCCGGAAACGGGTCTTCCGCTTAAAGGTGTGACTCATCAGGGTAATCGGGATAATTCAGCCTGGGCGCGCGGACAGGCCTGGGGCGTTTATGGAACGATTCTAAGTTATCAATACACCCAGGATCCGGAATATCTTGAATTGTTCCAACACATCAGTGATTACTACCTGCGGCATCTGCCGGAAGATCTGATTCCATTCTGGGATTTCGATTTTACTGACGGCAGCAGTGAACCGCGCGATTCATCTTCGGCAGCGATTGTGATCTGCGGCTTCCTGGAAGCGGCAAAGGTGCTGGAGCCGGAAGAGGCGCAATACTATACAAAGCTGGCTCGTCAGATGATGAAATCGCTGATCGACAATTACGAGGTCAAGGACTGGAATTCATCCAACGGCATTCTGCTTCACAGCACGTATAACCGGCATACGCCGACCAACACCTGCCGCAATAAAGGCGTGGATGAATGCTGCAGCTGGGGCGACTATTATTATATGGAAGCTCTGACACGGATGGTCACGGACTGGAACCGGTACTGGTAAGGAGCAAGCCATGAAGAAAAACGAATTTTTTGCCCAGAACAAGCATTTCTTTGTTGAAGACGTTGAAGCGGTAAAGCAGTATGTGCTGACTCATTGTCCGCAGTCGGAGATTACCAAAATTATTGAACGCGCGGATGAAGCTTGCGCCCAGAGCTTCCGTTTTGATCTGCGCTGGGATATGGAATACACGGAAATTCCGGTTGTCTTTGACAAGGAAATCAACTGGCTGCATCAACCAGCAGATGATCCGGAATGGATCTTTGCGTTTAACCGCCATCATTTCTGGATTACCCTGGGTCAGGCCTATGTCCTGACGGGTGATGAAAAGTATGCCGAAGCGTTTGTAAGACAGTGCAAGAGCTGGATCTGTCAGATCAATCTGCGGGATCCGGATTGTGCCAACGCCTGCCGGACATTGGAAACCGGAATTCGGATGAATCTGTGGATTAAGGCCTTCTGTCTGTTCCGCAATAGCCCGGCGCTGACCGACAGCTTCTGCAGCCTGTTTGAAGAATCAATGATTGAGCAGGAAAAGTTCATCGCCGAAGTCTGGAACAGCACAAAAATCATTTCCAATTGGGGTGTACTGGAAAACCATGGTTTATTCACAGCAGCATTGCTGATGCCGGAGCATCCGTTCAGCGCGGCGATGCTTCAGGAGTCGCTGCATCGGCTGGATCTGCAGCTGCAGCGCCAGGTTTACCCGGACGGCGTACATTGGGAGCAGTCGACAATGTATCACAATGAAGTGGCGCAGGACTTCCTGGAAGTAAAGATCCTGGCAGACCGCAATCACATCGAATTGCCTGAGGGATACAATGAACGGCTAGCGAAGATGATCGAATTCTGCGTTGAACACAAAAAACCGGATGGGATTGAAATGGCGATGGGCGACAGCGATGACATTGATGTCCGCGATATTATTACCAAAGCGGCGTACAGCTTTAACAATCCGCAGTGGAAAGCGGCCGGTTACGCGGATTTCGATTTTGACTGTGTGTTTGATTTAGGGGCAGAAGCTGCTGCGGCTTATGCGGCGATGCCGGTTCTTCCTTCTGGCCGGCGGACTGTCGTTTTCCCGGACAGCGGTCATATTTTCTGGCACAGCAGCGATACCGCAGATCAAACCTGGCTGCATTTTACCAATGGAGTTCATGGCGGCGGACATGCGCATGAAGACAAACTGCATGTCGATCTGTTCTATCGCGGTGAGGATATTGTCCGCGACAGCGGCCGGCTGACCTATGTGGACAAGCCGGAACGGTTTGAGTTCAAAGGCCCGAAGGCACACAATGTCATCGAGCTGGATGATCAGCCTTCGATTCTATGCAAGCGTTCGTGGGGATATCACAAGCTCTCTTGGTCTCTCAATACGCAGGCCAGTGAAAGCAACGGTTTCCGTCTGGCTCAGGGAGCTGCGCTTGGCTATATGGATCTGGAAACTGGAAGTGCAGTGCTCAGCCGAAAAGTGGTTTGGCTGCGCGAAGACCTGATTTTGGTCCATGATGAAATTTATGCCAATCCGAAAGATACGCATAAAATTGTGCAGCGCTGGCATTTTTCACCGGCTGCGGAAGTGGCATTGAAAGGGCAGACTGCGGCATTGAGTCTGAATCACAGCGATTGTGAAGTTCTGACTTTGGCAGACAACGCGCAGGTGCGGCTGACAGATACCCGGCTGTCGCTGCATTACAACACGACGACGCCGTCGAAAATGCTGGAAACAGAGCTGAATGCATCGGGCTTCGCTTCGATCACAACGATTTTTTCACTCAATCCTAAAGGAGAAAAAGCGCCGTGTTTTGCGGTCAATGCGCCAGTCAGCTTAGTCAGCCGGCAGGATCGTCCTTTTGCGAAAAAGGTTGCGGAAGGCTGGGTTATCCAGAAAGGGGCAGATCAGTTTACAGTCATGATCGCTCATGAAGATTATATGGGACCTTCTGACGCAGTGCTGGTCAACGAACGACAGGGAATGGGCCATGTCATCGTCTGGTCAGGAATGGATAAGGAACAGTGGGGGACAACCCTGGCATTCTAAACAAAAAAGCTCTTCATGTCTGGAATTTAATTTCCGCATGAGGGGCTTTTTATGTTGCGAATGGAATGAAGCAAAGAACGTTTCCCGGGAAATAATCAGGAAGCCAGCTGCGTGAACGTCTTTTCCGCGGCTGGAAAAATGGAGTCGGTTAAACTGGCTGAAAACTCGATTGTTATCTCAACTTCGCTGCTGCGCATCTGCCAGACGCGCTGAATGGATGAATTGGATGAGTCAGGATCAGAAACCGATTGATCAAACTGAACCCAGACGGCGGTTTCAGTTTCTCGGAGGGTTTCACCTTCCTGCATATAAAAGAAGGATAATCCGCAGTGATTGTTGATCGGATGCTCATTGACATAAAAGTGGGCAATTTCACCCGACTCCGTCGGCAGCTGATAGCTTGTATAGCTGGCTGCGATTTTGGAAGGTGCCGTTATGATCGGAATCATTTTTTCTGTCCAGAACTGCGTTTCAAGGATCTTCATGGAAGCATCAGATTGAAACTGACGATGAAGATCTAGAAAAAGAAACGGCGACGAATCGGCTTTCAGCCAAAGACAGGCTGGTTTTTCCTGACTGTCAATAAGGTGGATATGCCAGCGGCGATATCCCAGATAACCAGAAAGAAGAAACAGAAGTGAAAGGATAAGATATAAAATTTTGTGTTTTCGCATAAAAGTTCTCTCTTTCAAGTTCAGTGAACTTTATAAATAAGTTTAAATTGCAGAAGGGAAACTCGATGGCCCAAGCAGTCTGACCCGCTCCAGAAGACAGGATGTTGCTTATTACTACATTCATCTTATCAGTGAACAGGCAAAAAAGGAAGAAAGGAAAATTGAATGGATCAAATCTTATGATTTTTCTCTAATCTCTGTTGAAATCATTAGACTCTAAAGCGATTAAAATTAACTAAAATAAGGGAAGCCAAGATGGTGAAAAACTCAGTATTGAAAAAGTTTTTAAGGTCAGACCTGAAAAACTGTTATAAAGTAGGGGCTTTTTGGTATTATATTAGAAAGGAAGTGATACTATGATAGACAGACCTGAATATATCAATGCAGTCAAACCCTTTATAGGCAAACCATTAGTTAAAATTCTGGCAGGAATCCGCCGCTCGGGGAAATCGACAATATTTGAAATGCTTAAAGCGGAAATGTTAAAGCGAAAGATTCCAGAAGATGCGATTATCCATAAACGATATACGGAAATGGATATTCCGCAAAATATTACGACAAGACAAATGTTTGAGGAAATCAAAGCAGCTATGGAGGGGAAAGATCATTGTGTTCTTCTGTTGGATGAAATTCAGGAGGTTCGGGATTGGGAGAAAGCGGTTAACGCTTTATTAGAATGAACCGACGCTGATATTTATGTGACAGGGTCCAATTCAAAACTCATGTCCAGTGAGATATCAACTTATCTGACAGGACGCTATGTATTGATTTCAGTCTATCCTTTATCTTTTAAGGAATACCTTACATTTAAAAATAAAAGTACTTTATCTCAGAATGAATTGCTGGAAGAATATATCCGCTTTGGTGGATTTCCAATTGTGGCTTTAGGTGACTATGAAGCTTCTTCAGCCTATCAGATCGTAGAAGACATATATCATACAGTTATTTCTCGGGATATTGTAAAGCGGCGCCGTATTAATAAACAAGATCTTTTTGACCGAGTTGTAAAATTCATCATTGAAAATATGGGGAAAACATTCTCAGCCAACTCGATTTCCCAGTTTTTAAAAAGCGAGCATCGTAAAGTTTCAGTGGAGTCAATCTATAATTATATTCGATGGCTGGAACAAGCTTTTATCATCTATCCTTGTCAACGCTATGATCTTCAAGGAAAAAGCGTTTTGAAAACGCAGGAAAAATATTATCTTGCGGATTGTTCCTTAAAGTATGCACTGCTTGGATATAATCGCAAAATGCTGGATGGCGTCTTAGAAAATATTGTTTTCTTGGAGCTTAAACGAAGAGGCTATGATGTGTTTGTTGGTAAAAATGGAACAAAAGAAATTGATTTTATTGCGTTCCGCCGCGATGAAAAAATTTATGTTCAGGTCTGCGTACAACTTCCGGAAAATTCTGATCATGAAATAGACAATTTAATGGAGATACGGGATCACTATCCGAAATTTGTAGTCACCATGAATCCTTTGGATACGGGGATCGAAAATGGAATTCGAATTGTTCATTTGAAAGATTTTTTATTAGAAGACATAAAGTAGAGAACAGAGAATCAATCGACATTTCGATGGAATATCCATTGATCAGTTAAGGAAATGAAATCGAGTTGAAATAAAGCTTTTTCTCTGCGCATACAAAGAATTAAAAATCGCTTAAATTTTGAAAAAGAAGATCGGAATTCGATCTTCTTTTGACTATATCTACTTATGACAAAGTGTTGCAGTCTTTCAATTGGAAGCTAAAGATTTTTCCCATTCTCTTTTATGATTTGGGCATACCACTGTGCAGATTTTTTAGGACAGCGGCGAAGTGTACCTTTTCCTTCATCATCCTGATCAACGTAAATTAAACCGTAGCGTTTACGCATTTCTCCGGTTGTAGCTGAAATCACATCAAAACAAGACCACAGACAATAGCCGATACAGTGAACTTGATCTTCGATCAGGGCTTGTTTTAATGCTTGGAGATGAGCTTTTAAGTAGGCAATTCGCTGATCATCTTCAATGGGTTCAATGCCAGAAAGTTTCTCTTCTAATCCAATCCCATTTTCGGTGATCAGAATTGGCAGCTGGTAACGGCGATCGAAGAGATTCAGGGCGTATCGGAGTCCTGTGGGATCAATCTGCCACCCCCATTTGGTTTCCGGAAGCTTTGGATTTTTACCACCTTTAAAATGATTCCCTTGAGGATACTGACTTTCATCTAACATGCAGACTGTGGATGAATAATAATTGAAGGCTACGAAATCTAATTTGCCTTGTTGGAAAACGCATTCATCTTCCGGCTGAATATCCAAAGTCAAGCCTCGATTTGCAAGCTGTCTTCGTTTATAATCAGGGAATTTTCCGCGGCATAAAGTATCAGCAATATATAGATCACTCTCAAGGCACTGCAGACTCTTCAATGCTGTTTCTGGCTGACAATCGAAAGCATAGCTGGGATGCAGAGCCAGTACACAGCCCACTTGATTCTGCGGATCAATATCATGAGCCAGCTTCACAGCTTTTGCTGTGGCCAGCATCATATAATAAGAACTCTGTGCGGCAATCTGAGAAATATTCTCTTCACGATCATAACGGATACCGGAAACACGGTAGGCAGAGGCCATTGCGGCCTCAGACGTATTCTCGTTATGATTGATTTCATTGAAGGTTAACCAGCGGGTGACCTGGCCTTTGAATTCGGTAAATAAAGTTTGGCAGTAATGCAGGTAGAAGTCAATCATCTCCCGGTTTTTCCAGGCTCCGTAATTCTGAGCCAGAAATAGAGGAATCTCAAAATGACTGATCGTGATTATTGGCTCAATGTGATGCGCAAGCAGCGCATCGATTAATGCATGATAATATTTTAATCCTTCTGGGTTCGGTGTGGCTTCAATTCCCTTTGGATAAATACGTGTCCAATCAATTGAAAGCCGCAGACATTTCAATCCCATTTCAGCAAGGAGCTTCACATCCTGAGGCCATTGGTGATAAAAATCAATTCCCAGATGAGATGGATAATGAACATGCGGCAAAACAGAATCATCAAGCTGCCGGGCTTTGCCTATCCCGCCAAGACGCGCAACATCAGCGGTGCTGATTCCTTTTCCCCCTTCATTCCAAGCCCCTTCACATTGATGCGCAGCTAATGCACATCCCCATAAAAAATCATCAGGAAACTGAGAATAAAAATCATTCATGATTTTTACCTTGCAGGAAATCTTTTAACTTTAACAGATTGACGGTTGTGTGGTATTCACTGTAAATACTCATCAACGTGTCCTGTGCATGGGAGAAAAGCAAGGTAGAGGCAAAGTTTTCTTCATGGATTGTCCTCTGCAACACCTCTGTCTGTAATTTGTGAGCTTCGGTAATTTCTTTTTTTGCTTCTTTTAATAAACTTTCTGCATTTCCATCTAGCTGATCAAAAATGGAATTCAAAATGGTTCTGCCATTGCCTGCGTGCAGAATAATCTGCATGGCTGTGGTATTAAGCTCTTCGCTACTGTATTTCATGGGCTAACCTCTCCTTTTCAATCACTTCTGTTTTGCATTCCAGGTTTTGATTTTCTTCTTCGCAGCATTGTCGATCATAGATTTTAAAGAAAGGATAATAAACAATCCAGGAAATGCCGAAGTTAACAAGCGTAAGAAGAGCGCCGGCGATGGATTTTGTCGCAAAGAAGGCAACAATCGGCTGCGGCATAAAGCCGAAATCCCAAGGCGCAGCCGGGATTGGCACCCAACCAGCCTGCAGCGTCAGGTAGACAACGATTGGACAAATTAGCTGACAGATCCACATCGGAATCATGAGAATCGGATTAAAGGCAACCGGAATCCCGAAGATCAAAGGTTCATTGATGTTGCACAGGGACGGAAGAAAAGTAGATTTCCCGATCAGGCGCAAACGTTTTGACTTGGCAAGAAATGCGATCATAATGGCTAGAGATAAGGTTACGCCAGATCCACCCACCATGAATAGCCGCACCGTTTCCTTTAAGAAAATATTGGTTGGGGCTGCGCCGGCAGCCACCAGTGCCATGTTGTCGCCCATGCCTTTCAGCATGATGGTTTGCGTTATCGGCGCCAGAACCCAGGCGGAAATGCCAAAGGAATAAAGAAAACCATAAGCGATGAAGCTGAGGAAAACAAATCCCCAGAAAGATTGACCAATCGCTACGAAAGGCTGAAAGAGCGAAGCGATCGTCTCAAAGATATCAATCTGAAGCTGAAAGGTAAACAACCAGCCAACCATCAGAATCAAAGTAATGGGAATCAGAGTATCGAACCAGACTGTAATAAAATCAGGAATCGGGGTGTCCTCTGAAAAGAATGAATGTGAGGCAAACAGGTTCATGACAGCCCCAGTAAACAAACCGGAAATCAGCGCTGCAATCATGCCGCTGGAACCCAGTTTGGCGAAGGTTAGGGTCATATTTCCTTCTACAAACAAAGGATTTACAACCATGAGGAAGAAAGCAATGCCAGCTAAACCTGCTTGTTTTGCGGTTTTGGAATGATGCTTTTTGATCATGACGGTATTGGGAATCAGATAAGCTAAAAATAAGGAAAGAAGCCCAAAAGAAAAACTGGACAATAAGGTGAAATCCGGGAATCCCGGAATGAAGGACTGAAAAATGGTTAAGATGGTGACTAGGGAACCGATTAAAATCACCGGCATTGTTGTTAGGATCGAATCCTGAATCGAAGCAATCCATGGATTTTTGGCGATCTTGTTCATTCGTGGGGCAAAGCTCTCGGTCATCCATTGCATAAAATGATTCATGAGTTGACTCCTTTCTTTTCTTCTTTGAGGCAGTCTAAAGCAAAATGGAGTACAGCCTTACCATCCAGCGCTCCATAAGCACGATCATCGATGATCCGAACAGGGACATGGTAAGGGGCAGCGATCTGATTCAGGTCATTCAACATATAACGTAAATGCGGACCGACGAGCAAAAGGTCAATCGAGTCAATATATTCTTCGATTTCAGAATCACTTCGAGCCTTGACGTTGATTTCCAGATTTTCTTCTTTGGCAGCTTTGCGGATATTTTTGGCCATAAATCCACTGGACGCTCCTGTACCACAAACCAATAAAAGATTAAACATCATTTTCCTCCTTCATCTTTTCAAGTTTAGATTTTGTTTTCAGGCAATCGGCCGATTGCAGAATGAAACTTGAGAAGCTTGGATTCTTTTCAAGTTCAAGCATACTTTAAATTATTTTGTAAAAGATTACAAATAGCTTAAGTTCCTGGGATTAGGAACTACTTTTGTTTTATTTATTGAACGGTTTTATTTATACTTAAAGGCAGAGGAAGGTGGGAAAGCGACAATGAAGGAATCACGGTCATCCCAGATGTTGGAATTACTGAAAAGCAAATCAGATAGTTGGGTTTCAGCAGCAACTTTGGCTGGTTTATTGGGCGTATCCACGCGTCAAATCCGCAAATATGTTGCGGCAGTCAATGACAGCTTGTCTGTTCCAGTCATTCTTTCCAGCGATAAGGGGTATCAGCTTTGTCAAAAAGCTTATCGAAACTATCAGCTAACAAAACGTCAGCGGATAGATACACCTTCAGCCCGTCAGAATTATTTGCTTCAGGAATTGCTGATCAATGAAGAACTTCTTATTTATGATGTAGCGGATACACTTTATGTCAGCATGACAACGATTGAAAATGATCTGAGGCTGCTTAAAGAGAAGCTGAAAGTGATTTCTTTGGATCTGGTTCGTTCCCAAAATACAGTGCGGATATACGGAGAAGAAACAGATAAGCGCAAATTAATGAGTCAGCTGATCAGTCAAGCAATAGGTAATCATTTTGTCTTTAACGAGGAAATTGACTTGCTGACATTTCATTATCAAATCTGGGGATTCCGATCAGCAATTCGTAATATTTTTGATGAATGTGGCATCTTTACCAATGATTATGCTTTAAATGTGATAACCTTGCATCTTATCATTATGATTGATCGTGTCCGCAGTGGACATCCATTGCAAGAGCATGTTGATTTAAAAAAGGTTGAAACGCAGCCGGGATATCAGGCGGCAGCAGCGATTGCTGTCTATCTGTTTCGGGAGTTTAATAAAGAGCTCAATGCCGCGGAGCTGCATCATCTGACATTGGTTATTACCAACAATACGACACAGATTGATCATGAAAAAATCAATGCCCAAAACATTCAGAATTTCATTGAGCAGCGTTATATTGAACAAGCACAGAAGGCAGTAAAACAGGTTGAGGATCATTATTGCTTAGAACCCTTTTCTGAGGACTTCATTGCCAAGTTTGCGATTCATATTCAAAACTTGTTTTTCCGTGCGGAACATCACTATCAGATTAATAATCCGCTGACAGATGAAATCAAACTCTCCTATCCGCTGATCTATGACATTTCAGTCAGTATTGCGCAGTATTTAAGCAAGACCGCTCAGCTTGAAATCAATGAACATGAAATTGCTTATATTGCTTTGCACATTGGTTCTTACTTTGAAAGCAATGGAAAAGGCAAAATGAAAGTCAGCTGCTGTTTTGTCTATGCTGACTATTATGCTCAATATATCCAGATTATCAATAAAATACGCAGTCAGTTTGATGATCAGCTGATCATTCAATCTGCGGTATCAATTAATGATTTTGATCCCAGCCGACATCCTGCAGAATTAACACTTTCGATGACTGAATTGCCAGGAGTTCCTGATGCCTTGGTTTTGCATCCTTTTTTAACTGCAGGAGATATGACAGCGCTAAGTGATCGGCTGGATAAAATGATTAAGCAGAAACAGGGAGAGTTGTTAAAAAGTCAGCTGATGGAATTCTTTGATGCACGATTATTTTATAATGAAGTTCCCAAAATGCCAAAAGCTGAACTATTGAAACGAATGTGCAAAGATTTAGAACACCTTGGTTATGGTTCCAGTCATTTTTATACCGAGGTAATGGCCCGCGAAAAGATGTCGAGTACTGCTTATAATTTAGTAGCGATTCCTCACACCCTTTCCAAGGATATTCAGCATAATTTTATTTTTATTGCCATCAACGAAGCAGGTATGAAGTGGGATTCAAAAACAGTTTATATTGTAGCCTTGCTAGGAATTAGCGAAAAATCCCGACGATTGTTTTCTGAAATTTTTGATCAGCTTGTGGAGATTTTCAGCGAATCGCAGGCGGTCATGGATTTAGCAGCCTCCAAGGATTTCAAGCAGTTTATCCATAAACTTTGTTTAAAAATGAATCATGGTATGGAGGAATAGAATTACAAATAGGTTGAAGGCAGAGAAGACAGAGCTATATTTAATTTGTTAAAACTAAAAAATCGAAGTTGAGCTTTTGGGACAAGCTTTATTATTTAACAAGAAAAAACAATCAGATTTCCTTAGCGTTTTAGTGAAATCTAACGTTCACTGTCTTTTGAGTCATTGAATAGGAAGAACTCTTCCGAAATATTGTTAAATAATTCAGTTTTCTGATAGTATGTCCTCAGTTTTGTGGTGCTGTAATTTAATTACAGAAGATCCGTAATTAAATTACGGGAATTGTTGATTCGATTCTTCAACATGAGTATAATACTAGTGAAGGAAGGTGAACACAATGTTAAAGCTGTTCGAGGTCACAGGTTTTAAAAACTTTGAAAATACCATTCAGTTGGATTTTTCTGACATCCGTGATTACAAATTCAACAATTCTTGTGTTGCCAAGGGTTTGCTCAGCAAGTTGATCATTTATGGTAAAAACTCTGTTGGTAAGTCCAATTTGGGTCTGGCTCTTTTTGATATTGTTTCTCACCTTACAACAAACAATGTGACGCCGGGCTTGTATGATTATTATTTGAATGTCAACAACAAGGCTGGTTACGCTGAGTTTCATTATGTTTTTACATTTGACAGCGGTGAGGTGGATTATCGATACCGTAAGAATGACAAGCAGACGCTTGTTTACGAATCCGTTGCCATTGATAACAAGCGGATTTTCACTTACGATTACGAAGATATGCGCGGCGATTTGGCTGGCCTTGAGGCCTTGACCACGACGTTGAATCTCTCCTTTCGTGGTACGGATTCTATTCTGAAATATGTCATTGCCAATACGGCTCTTGCAGAGAATCATCCGCTTTATCAGATGCAGGGATTTGTATCTCATATGCTCTGGTTCCGCAGTTTGGATGAGAATTGCTACATTGGTTATAAGTCAAATAGCAAAGATTATTTTGATTTTATCTTTGAAGGGAATCGGGTGAAAGAGCTGGAGTCTTTTCTGCACAAAGCGGGACTTCAGGAAAATTTGATCGCTAAAAAGGATACTGACGGAATAAAACGTTTATATTTTGATACGAATAAACCATTGCCGTTTTTTAAGGCGGCGTCCAGCGGCACAAAAGCCCTTTACACATTTTTTTATTGGAACAAGACTGCTACAGATGTCTCCTTGATGTTTATTGATGAATTTGATGCTTTTTATCATTATGAACTGGCTGAAACACTGGTTCAACTTTTAGAGCAACAGCCGGATTTTCAGGTTGTGCTCACTTCCCACAATACAAACCTGCTTTCTAATCGCATTATGCGTCCAGACTGCTACTTCATTCTGACTAGGGATGGACTTACATCCTTTGCCAATGCTACGGATCGGGAGCTTCGTGAAGGTCACAATCTGGAGAAACTCTATATGAGTGGTGAATTTAATGGCTGAAAAGAGGCGAAAAATTCTGGTGTTAGTGGAAGGAGCAAAGACAGACGTTGCTTTAATGGAACGCTTGTTCTCTATTTACCAGATTGATTTCAAATATGAGATTGTTTCTTACTGTACGAATATCTACACGTTGTATAAAGAGATGTTTGAGGACAACGATCCTGATGATATGGACTTGCTTCAGCTGCTCAAATCGCGTGAACCTGATCTAGTGAAAAAGACATTGTTTGACGAATCCTATTCTGATATTCTTTTGATTTTTGATCTTGATCCGCATGATTTTGGATTTGCCCCAGAGAAGATCCGTCACATGGCGAAGTACTTTGTGGAATCGTCTGATGTGGGAAAGCTTTATATCAATTACCCAATGGTTGAAGCCTTTTATCACATGACTTCCATTCCGGATCTGAACTTTAACACTTACTATGCGACACTGAATGAACTAAGTGCAGGAACGTATAAGGCGCGTGTAAACAAGGAAAACCGAAATCATGATTATCGTAAATTTGCCGCAACAAAAGAAGAGTGCAATATTGTTATCAGGCAAAATATAAGCAAGGCATGGTTTGTCGTTGGTGATCCAGAGGATGATATGCCTCCCTCACAGGCAGAGATACTCAATACCCAATTAAATTCCATTCAAGACGAAAACCGCGTTGCCGTGCTCAGCACTTGCGCATTTTTTATTCAAGAGTATAATCCAAAATTAATACGTTAATTTATATAAAAATCTAACATTATTTTACTAAGCGATTAAACATAGCTTCCACAGCAGGCAAAACATGCTCAAGCATAAAATCAGGACAACGGACTGCGATTTCCAAAGTGTCTGTCTGTAATGTCCAGATATGATAGAATTGAATCTTTGAGGATGGATTGTTAGCCAGTTCATTTTGTTGAAACCAGCGGACATTGTTATTTTGTCGGATTAATTCTTTTTCAAGTTCATCGGACACGAACGCGAACTGGCAGCTAGGAACGATGTCACGCTGCTGCTCCAGCACACTAAAATAATACGAAAATCCATGATCATCAAGGTTGACCCAATAATCAGAAATCTGACTGATCGGCTCAGAAAAAATTGCTAATCCTGGAAGATAAGACTTCACTTGCAACTGAGAGTTTAAAATTTTATATTCACTGTCAAAGACAAACTGTCGGTTAAGATTCAGGAACAGCAGCGGTTTTTCATCCACGCTTAACCAGGTACAGGGATGTTGAGAGGAGGAAAGTTGAACGCGCTTTATGTGTATGCTGCGATACACTAAGAAAAATAGGCAGAGAACAAGTAATGCAAGAATTCCTATTTTTCTTTTCGTCATGATCTTCACCTGCCTGAAAGGATTGGACTTTCCTTCATTTTATCAGCACCTGTGGAAAAGGGGTAGCGTTGATATCGAAATAGAACACAAAAATACTGTTCTTGTTCAGGTTTAGTAAACTCGGAAACTTATTGTTGAGCTTTTGGGGAAGGCTATCTATACTGAACATGAGAGGTGATCATCATGATTGAAACATTTCGGATTAAGACGAGTTTGGATGAATTTGAACGGATCGTATTGCTCTACAAAGATGAAACCAACAATGTTTTTATCGGACATTCCTTTTATTATGGCGGACGTGACGGTTCAGAATATTTGTTGTTTCTATACAAGGAACCGCTGCCGAAGAAAGATCTGTTAGCGGGATGGAATGCGCTTGATGAAACATCCTGTTACATTACCATTGTCGGAGTTCATGATCATCGTATCGCAGTTGAGGATTTCCTGGTTTGTCACAATCCGCAGCTGACATGGGAAGATGTGATCTACATTCCAACAGAGGATTTTATGGAAATGAATCAGATTTATTCGCAACTGGATCTGAAAGCAGGCTGCGCCTATGCTTTTGTTATCAGAAAAAATGCGTAATTGAAGAAAATAAAGAAGAGAGAATCGAACGTCTTCAACGGGATACGGAGGGAGAAGACTGCGGTTCTCTTTTGTTTTGGCAGACTGTAGGGCGTTAGGAATATGCTATAATGAGAAAAAGGAGGTGCCGGTCATGAGTATCCGATTAGCATTTGAGACTCATATCCAGGATCTGAATGAAGCAAAAGAAGAAATCCAGGAATTAGCGGAACAGAGAAATTTTCAGGCCTTTCCCGACGAACAGGGAATCAGCGTTATGTTTTGTCCGCTTGGGATAATGGAAATTCAGTTTGAGCAGGAAGACGGACTTCAATGGAAAATGGAAGGGGAGTGCATAACGACCCCTGCAGGCCCAGGGCTGCATAAAGCAGCAGCGGATTTTGTTGAAACACTGGCGGATCGGCTTGATCTGGAACTTGTGTTTGAAGATGAAGCTGAATATATGGTTTATCACGATTATAAGAAAATGCTGGAGGATCACTTTTATGCCTGGCTGGAAATGTTGACAGAGATTCCTGTTCATCAGCTGGAAGAAGAGGAATACACGAGTTTGTGTCTGTGCTGGGATTTAAATAATTATATGCCGAGAGAAATTCCCGGCACGGTTATTACGCATATGGGACGTTTTTCGATGCGGCAGCTGGCCGAGATGTTGGAGGATGAAGCTGTTGAAGCTTTCGCAGAGGATTTCTTCATTTGGAAAAATCCGCTCAAGGACGCCCTGTATTATCGAAACTGTGCATTGAATGAACTGTGGGAACAATGTTATTTTGTCCCATCTTCCCGCAGCGAACTTGACCGACAGACTAACAGTTTTATTTTCTCGCATTTGGAACAAGCGCTGATGATGGACAGGTCGCTTCCTTTTCCAATCGAGGCTTATTATAAACTCTGTCAGCTGGATGGCCGTGATCCGCTGGATCTAACAGGCGTGCCTAAATTAAAATACGATACGCTGATCGGATATCGCCGGGATCAGATTACCCAAGATTTTGGGAATGTAAAACTGACATTGCCTGGGAAATACAAATATGAATATGAAAAATTAGAGAACGGCGGACTTAATCTTTGGACAGATGATAGTGATCCGCATTGTCCCGTCTGGCAGGTCGGCGGTTATTCCTGTAAAGAGGGAAAGGCCGTCTATTTTGAAAAGAGCTTTGAAGAGGTCTGTGAGCTTCATCAATTTGAAGCGGGAGAAGGTCAATGCCGCTATGGATGGAAAAAGCGGGAGGCCAATGAACCTGCGGCATTAATTGCCCAAGTTGTCTGCGGAGATCAGCTTACTTTAATCACGATTACCTTCCCTGATGATTGTCAGCGCGATGCAGCAGTTGAGCTGCTTCACCAAATTAAAGCTTATTTGCCTAAAGCAGAGTATCGTCAGCAGCGAACTTATACTACGTCAAAATAAAACTCAGCGAAAGCTGAGCTTTATTGTATAAATTAAAGGACTGATTTCGAACAAA
This sequence comes from Holdemania massiliensis, assembly GCF_022440805.1. Taxonomy (NCBI): domain Bacteria; kingdom Bacillati; phylum Bacillota; class Erysipelotrichia; order Erysipelotrichales; family Erysipelotrichaceae; genus Holdemania; species Holdemania massiliensis. The sequence goes on from NZ_JAKNTK010000001.1 coordinate 53,242, forward strand.
AATAGAACTGATTTATCGATACTTAATAGAAATGCCTTTAATTAAAAGAAAATACGAATTTGATCTGCCTGTATGGCAGAAATAAAAAACTATAAATTAAAGATAAAATAATGCCTTTATTTGAATGTGACCGTGATCAATACTGCCCGATCTGCATCCACCTGTTCTGGATGATCCAGCGCAAGCGCCAGATCGTTGATCGACATGGAGGTTCTGCCTTCAGCACCCGCATCTTTTTCCAGAATTAAAAGCAGGGGAATCGGCTGATTGAGGGCAACTTCGATTTTCTCTTCTAACCGATCTTGGCCGCGCATTCCCCATTCAGATTTAAAATAAGCGTCTTCCTGGCTGTCATTTCCAATCGCTGTTGTTGAGGAAACGCCGTCGCAGGACCAGGAGAAGCTGGACTGATCCGGCAAAAGCTGAATCATCAAGAGTTTATCGGTGTGATCGAGAATCCCGTTCATGCCGTTGCCGCCATTATCCTGCCACTGATGATTTTCATCCAAGATCCAGTTTTGCACAGAAATTCCATCTACTGAATCATCGATATGCAGATCAAAGAAATAAGTGGAGGAACCCTGCGGCATCAGCTGAAGCAGCTTTTCCGTATCGGCAGATACAGAATGCGGTGCGACAGCTAAAGTCTTTGTGGGAGCAGGAGTGGATTGACAGCCCGCAAGCAGCAGTGCTAAAGCCAGAAAAGCAAATCGGTGTGTTTTCTTTTTCATGGGTAGACCTTTGATATCAATCCATGAGGAAAGTTTCAGTCATGGAGCGATATATCCTTTCTTTTTTAATCCTTTAAAAAACGGAAAACAATGTTTGAGAGAATCCTGAAGAATTCCCAAGCCCTAGCTAGGATGATTAGATAAACGGATGCGGTTCAGCGATGACGATACGCCGCAGGGAAGTTCATTTTATCCAAACTAGATTTTGAAAAACAAGCGGCATTATAAGCCAGGCAGGCATCAATCAAATCGGAAACGGAGTCCATCGTATAAGGAACCTGTTCCTTGATCGCCGGCCGAGCTGAACTCATCGCAAAACCATAGGGAATACTTAGCAGCATATCCAAATCATTTTGTTCATCGCCAATGGCTACGACCTGATCTGTATCCAAACCTAAGCGATCAAGGATTGTCAAAAGCGCCCGGCCTTTACTGCAGCCTTCGCAGCTCATTTCAACAAGATCCAGACCACTGCTGGTTACGGCCAGCCGACCTTTAAAATGCTGGCTAAAATAATCTAGGAAAAAGGCCTGACGTGCCGGATCTTTGAGTACCATGAAGATTTTGTTTGGATAATCAGTCTGATCGGAAGCCAGATAGTCACGAACCTGCTGAAGATAGAGATCGTCAGGAAAACGCTGCTGAATCAAACTGTTCGCTTGAAAAGTGATGCGCTCCTCAATATCGATATCCAGGACGAAATCCAATTCATCGCGAAACGGTTCGCACAGATCGCAAAGCTCGCTGAGCTCCGGCGGCATGATTTCACGATTCCACAACACTTCTTTATCCACAATAACTTTCGCGCCATTGCAGGCAAGGATATCGCAGTCAATCTGATAGTTTTTGAAGATTTCCTGTTTTGTGCAGGCCCGTCTTCCGGTAGCGATTAAAAAACGGTTGCCCGCTTCGGTCCAGCGGCGGATAGCGGCTTGATTCATTGCTGAAATTTGGCCTGGATGCTGAAGATCGTCATACAACGTACCGTCCAGGTCGCTGGCAAGCAATCGGATTGGTTTGCAGTCTGTCATAGCCATACCTCATTCTTTATCAAAAGTATAGCATAGATGTACAGGAAACAAATCAGAAAAAGTGAAGAAGCGCTGGGCCAAGACGAGCATAAAATTGAATACAGGGTAAAAGAATTATCAAAGACTGCAAAAAGCAGATGTAAAAACGTGACTTGTGTTTCAAAAGAAAGCGAAAACAAGATGATGAAAAACAATGAAACATCAATTTCCTGGGAAGAAGTGCTTTAGAACAGATGAGAATTTTGCTATAATAACCCATGCGGAGGATGCAGTATGAAATGGGAAGAATTTGTTGAAGCCTGTCGCCAGAAAGAAATCGATTGTTCCGCAAAACAACAGGAACAATTTGTACGCTATGCACAGCTGCTTCAAGAGTGGAATGAAAAAATGAATCTTACTGCGATCACGGAATGGGAGGAAGTGCTGGAAAAGCATTTCTATGATTCCTTAGTGCCTTTTGCCGGTATGACGCTGGATGGGGCTCATCTGTGCGATGTCGGCGCCGGGGCCGGATTTCCTTCCCTGCCGTTAAAAATTATGAATCCTCAACTGAAGATCACAATTTTGGAACCGCTGAATAAGCGGGTTGTTTTTCTCAAGGAAGTATGTCAGCAGCTTCAGCTCGATCAGGTTGAATGTCTGAATGTACGTGCTGAAGATTATGCCAGAGAACACCGTGAGGCGTTTGATTTGGTCACTGCGCGGGCAGTTGCCAATCTGCGTGTGTTGTCAGAGCTGTGTTTGCCTTTGGTAAAAAAGAACGGAAAATTTATCGCAATGAAGGGGGCGGCTGGATTTGAGGAACAGATCCAGGCAGAAAAAGCGACGAAAATTCTGGGAGCGGAATTGGAAAAGGCCGAGGAAGTCCATCTGCAGGATGGTTCCACACGGGTCAATCTGACCTATCGGAAGGTGAAAGCCACGCCGCCGCAGTATCCGCGTGCCTATGCGAAAATCAAGAAGAATCCGTTGTAAAGGAGTGTTTTTATGAGAGAAGTCCGGGAAATATCGATTGAACAGATTCATCCCAACCGCCACCAGCCGCGGCTGGAATTTAACGAAGAAGCTTTGATGGAACTGGCACAGTCCATTCGTGAAAATGGATTGATCCAGCCGATTACCGTGCGTGAGGATGAGGAAGGTTACGAAATCATTGCGGGAGAGCGCCGGTATAAAGCCTGTATTTTAGCGGGATACAGCGAAGTGCCGTGCAATGTCATGAGTGCAGATGAGCAGAAGCTGGCTGAGCTGGCCTTAGTCGAGAACATTCAGCGGGAAAACCTGACTTCGATCGAGGAAGCCAAGGCATATATTCAGATTATGCGCTCCGCGGGCATGACGCAGGAAGAGCTGGCTTCCAAAATGGGAAAATCTCAGTCAACGATTGCCAACAAGGTTCGATTATTGAATCTGCCGGATGAAATCCAGGAAGGCATTTCTTCCCGTAAGATCACCGAGCGCCATGCGCGGGCACTGCTTTCGGTGGAACCGGAGAAACAGCAGGAAGTCTATGAAAAAATTGTAAAGAAGGGCATGAATGTTCGCCAGGCAGAACAGCTGATCACCAGTCTGAAAGAAGCCCCGCAGGCGAAGCCGGAAGCCAAGAAACCTGTTTTCAAAGGCTTTGCCCGAAATATTAAAATTGCAGTGAACACCATCTACCAGGCTGTGGAGATGGTTCGCCGAACTGGAATCGCTATTGAAACCGAGGAAGCGGAAACGGACAAGGACGTTCGGATTATCATTAAATTTCCAAGATAAAAGGATGTGAAGAAATGGGAAAAATCATTGCCATAGCCAATCAGAAAGGCGGCGTCGGAAAAACGACGACGAGCATTAATCTTTCCGCCGGACTGGCGTATCTCGGCAAGAAAATATTACTGGTCGATTTTGATCCGCAGGGAAATGCGACACAGGGCGTCGGGGCAACCCGTCAGAGCTTTGTGAAAAGTATTTACGATGTCATTATGAATGATGTTGAAGTTAAAGACGCTGTAAAAACGATGAAGATTCCGCCGCTGGATATTTTGCCGGCTACGATTGATCTGGCAGGCGCGGATCTGGAAATGGTGGAATATAAATATGGCCGTGAAAAGCTGTTGAAAAACAAGCTGGTCGCGGTGAAAGAGGATTACGATTACATCATTATCGACTGTCCGCCTTCATTGGGATTATTAAATACAAATGCACTGACTGCGGCCGATTCGGTGATCATTCCGGTGCAATGTGAATACTACGCATTGGAAGGGCTGACACAGCTGTTGTCCACGATTCGTCTGGTTCAGCGGCTTTTCAACAATAAATTGATGATTGAAGGTGTATTATTGACGATGTTTGATGCGCGGACGAAGCTGAGCGTCGAGGTGCAGCAGGAAGTCCGGCGGTATTTCAAGGAGCGGGTATATAAGACCTACATTCCCCGCAACGTCAAGCTGTCAGAAGCGCCTTCCCGCGGCGCCACGATTTTTGAATATGATGTCAAGTCGGAAGGAGCCAAGGCCTACGCATCGTTAGCTAAGGAAGTGATTTCTTATAACGCAAAGGAGGCAAAAGCCAATGAAAAAGGATGAAGCCCGGCTGGGTAAAGGGTTGGGAGCCATTTTCGGAGAGGATTTAAGCAACGTCATCGAAGAAATTCAGCAGGGAGATGAAACCCGGCAAAGCGAAATCAAGCTGTCAGAGATTCGCCCGAATCCTTATCAGCCGCGTAAGATTTTCGATGACGCGAAAATTGGTGAACTGGCGCAGTCGATCAAGGAACATGGTGTATTTACACCGGTTCTGCTGCGTAAATCCGTCAAGGGTTACGAACTGATCGCAGGTGAGCGTCGAGTTCGGGCAAGCAAGCAGGCTGGGTTAAAAACGATTCCAGCCATTGTCATGGAGTTCACTGAAGAACAGATGATGGAAATCTCACTGCTGGAGAACATTCAGCGTGAGGATCTCAACGCGATTGAAGAAGCACAGGCTTATCAGCGTTTAATCGAACGTCTGGACTACACACAGGAAAAACTGGCTCAGCGCGTCGGCAAGTCGCGTGAACACATTACGAATACGCTGCGCTTGCTGAAACTGCCGAAGTCGGTACAGCAGCTGGTTACAGAGAATAAACTGTCGATGGGGCATGTTCGTCCGTTAGTAACGATTGAAGATGAGGGGGAAGCCTATGATCTGGCAATGAAGATTGCTGAGGAAGGCTTGTCTGTCCGCGAAGTAGAAAGATTGGTTAAGGAACGTCAAGAAAAACCAAAACCGAAAGCGACCAAAAAGCAGGAAGACCCGAATTTGTTATATGTTGAGGAAGTCATGCAGAATAAGCTGCAGACCCGAGTTAAAGTGGACAAGAAACAGATTGTCATCCAGTATTCTGGGACACAGGATCTGAATCGTATTCTGGAATTGATTCACTGCCTGGAAGAAACGGAATCGTATTCTAAAGTAAATTTGCACGGTACTCTTTGAGGATACCGTGTTTTTCTTTTGCAAATCTCGCAGATGACAGTGAAGTCTCTTTCTGAAATTCAAATAAACGATAAAGAATGTCAAGATTATTGGGTTAATTACTCTATAAGGATGAACCGCAGAGAGATTCAGCAGTCTATCTTTAACAGGAAAAGATGGACATGGTATAATTAAATATAAAGATAATCCGGTAGGGAGTGAGGATGTTCAATTATGTATAGAATAAAACAGTTTGGAAGCAAAATTTATACAACTCACTTGATAGGCTATAATGAAAAATATCGTTATTTGTTTTTAAATTGTAACACACGCTTTATAGTCTATTCTTTAGAGCTGGAAAAAGTAATCATTGAATCAAGACAATTGCAATGGGTAAAAACTATCGATTTTACTGCTGATTTAGACTATGCGATATGCAGAAGTTTTAAAACTAAAAGTAACCAACTAGCAGATGCCTACCTTATTGAGATGAGTAAGCTAAAGGATGGTTTAAATTACGAATATTTGGGTAAATTAGCGTGCAACAGAGTTTGGAAACTTTCTCGCTTTTCAAGCGGCATGGTTATGGCTACAACTAATAAAATACAAATCATGGATTGTAAAACAAAAGAAGTAATAATGGAAGCAGAGAATAAATTTTTCCATTATAAATGGCTTTATTTACGTGAGGGCAAAGAGGAGGATGTTTTAGAAGTAACCTATCTTGGTACCGACACAAATGAGTATTATCAAATTCGATCAGACTCTATCCAGATCATTCCAGGAATGAGTGAAGATGAAAAAAAAATATATGGCATGGAAGAGATATGGATTTGATCGGCAGTTTCTTCAGTCCCGTACACCCTCTGGTGGAGTTAAAATTGAGGATCAAAGGAATCAGCGAACTGTGGTATTAGAGGGAGAAAAACTCATTGTTTGTGAAGGACAAGTATCACTGTCAGGGAATTATTATTGGACACGTGTAATTCGAGAACTAGATGAAAGTGAAGTTATTTCATATTCGGCTGAAAAGAAAAGGTTAATATCGGAAGCCTATGAAAGAATAGAAACAGAAGAAAGATCTGGAGAAGAGAGTGGTTTAATATGCAAAGATCCTACATGGGTAGGTTCAGTACAAAGGGCGAAGAAAAATGAAAATTATCCAAGTGGAACAGGAGAATTAAAAAGAAATAAAATGTATTTTGTCTTATTTGATTTAAGAACAGAGGAAATAGTTCATATATTAGATGACACTTTTGAAATTTGGGGTATTAGTGAATATCAATTTGATGAAAAAACAGGACTAATATTCCTAGAAGAGTCGTTAAAACAATACTGTATATCAATCCTTCAACTGGAGGAAAAAGATTATATCTATCAGAAGTTAAATCAACTGGATTTTAGAAAACTTCAACTGGCTAGCGGGGCAAAAGAACAGTTTTGCGAATCAATTTTATTTAAAGGGTATTAAAAATCATTGTGAAAATAAGATTTAAATAAAATCTTTCTGAGGTATTTATGAAAAAACTAGTTACTTTTGGAAATAATAGAATTATGCCTCATCTATTAACTTATAGTGAAAAATATCATTACATGTTTTTCAATAGCGGAAATCGTTTCGTAGTATATTCAACTAAAGATCAAAAAATCATTATGAAAATAAAGGATCTTGGATATGTAGAAACTGCAGTTTTATAATGAAAATAAAAGCATATCTTACTTTCTTAAGCAGGATATGCTTTCTTCGTTTTTTCCATTAGGATTGTTTATTAATTGTCTTGATTAGCGCTGAAGATCTTCTGACCCGGTGACATGGATAAGCCTTTAGCTTCCATCAGTTCCTGAACCGTAACTAATTGAAATCCCATTTCAGTCAGTTTTGGAATGATTGTTTCTGCAGCATCCGCAGATTCAGCATGAATATCATGCATCAAGATAATATCGCCATCCTCAACCTGGCTAAGAACAAGGTCTACTGTCTTTTCAGCACTGCGGGTTTTCCAGTCCAGGGTATCCAAGCTCCAGAGAATCAATGGCGTTGGAGAAGCCTCTTTCACTTGTTCATTGACGGCGCCATAAGGCGGACGGAGGGTTTTGACTTGAATTTGCTGATGAGTCAGTTCATCGACCAGCTCACTGACACGATTTAACTGGACATTCAGACTGTCTGCGGAAAGTCGGGTTAAATTGGGATGACTGTATGTATGGGAAGCAATCTCGCTGCCGTTTTCTGCCACCTGCAGAACAACGTCAGGATAACGCTCTACATTGGTGCCGACCATGAAAAAAGTCGAAGCTCCGTCATAAGCTTTTAAGGCTTCGAGAATCCGCGGTGTATTTCTGGGATGAGGACCATCATCAAAGGTCAGCGCAACCATTGGACGCTGAGGATCGACAGTTCGCGGCGGAATAAATAAACTTTCTTCTTCCCCCGGCTTCAACAGGAAATGCGAACCCAACTGATTCCGATCAGCAGACCAGCGCAGCCCTTTACTGATCTCCGGTATCATATTTATGGTGTTTCCTTCATTACGGCTGATTTCTGAGGGATTTTCTGCGTCCGCATCCACGAAGAATGTCAGCTGATCTTCCTCTAAATAAAAATTGGAAAAGTTCTCTGGGGCAGGGGCGCTGGCAGTAATAAAGGGCAGGGTATAAGCTAAATCGCGCGTTGCTTCCCGATTCTTCATCGCATCCCGAAATAAAGCGGAAATTCGATCCAGTCCCGTTGGATCAAACGCCTGATCTGCCGTAATTAACTCACCTGTTTCTTGGTCAAGAATATAGCCCCAATGATCTTCTACAATCTGATCGCCGATTTTTTTCTGAATCAGATAAACAACCGACAGCGTGTTCCGTTCCAGGATTTCTGTGTGATAATCAGCCTTAATTAAAATAGGTTCCGGACTTTCCTGTTTGGCTGCAGGAAGCTCAGGCATTTCCGTTTTTTTAGTGCTTAATGAAGTCATTAATTGCTCTGCCTGCTGCTTCGCAGTGCTCACAATCTCCTGAGGTTCCTGAGGATAAAAGACAACAATTTCAAAGTCATCCTGCTTTTGATGCAGTGCGTGATCTAACTGACGATCCTCCGCTTCAAGAAAGCTTGGCTTTTTCGGTTTTTGTCCAATGGAAAGCGACCAGAAACCAAACAGACACAAAAGACCGCCGATGAAGAGAAAGAGAAACACACCTGGGACTCGGTTTGGATATCGGGGACTAGATTTTCTGGCGGCGAATTTCACACGCATCCCTCCTTCACTCTTCTTATTGTTGCCGAATTTTGTCGAATCATGAAAAATGTAGATGGGAATTCAAGAACATCAGTAATTTTCAATGGATTTTCACAAATTTCAGAAAGCGGGACGGATAAATGAAGAAAGTGTCTTTACTATGCGGACAATTCTAAAAAAGTGTCTTGCATTTCGCGCGAAACTAAGGCACTATAAAGTTAAAGATACCGCTTACAAAGAAAAGGAGGAACAAGATGAGTGAAGTCAAAATGATGTGGGCTTTAGTGAAGGAAAAGGCCGATGTTGGCTTATGGCTGAAGCAGGTGCCGATTCCGGAATGTGGAAAAAATGATGTGAAGATTAAAATCCGCAAGACGTCAATCTGCGGCACTGATGTGCATATTTACAACTGGAATGAATGGGCGCAGCATACGATTCCCATCGGATTAACAGCCGGTCACGAATATGTTGGTGAAGTAGTTGAGGTGGGAGAGAATGTCGAAGGCTTTCAGGTCGGCGACCTCGTCAGCGGCGAGGGTCATATTACCTGCGGACATTGCCGCAACTGTCTGGCCGGACAGCCGCATTTATGCCGGAATACACAGGGCGTGGGGGTCAACCGCAACGGAGCCTTCGCTCAGTATCTGGTGATCCCGGCAAAGAATGCCTGGCACTGTGATCCATCCATTCGCGAAGAATTATATTCCTGCTTTGATCCGCTGGGCAACGCTGTCCATACCGCTCTGCAGTTTGATATGATCGGTGAGGATGTACTGATTACCGGGGCCGGGCCGATTGGATGCATGGCGGCTGCGATCTGCCGGCATGTTGGGGCAAGACACGTTGTCGTTACCGATGTCAATGAATATCGGCTGAATTTGGCTAAGACACTGGGGGCAACCCGCACGGTCAACGTGGCCCAGGAGCAGCTGCCGGAGGTCATGCATGAGTTGGGAATGAAAGAAGGCTTTGACGTAGGTCTGGAAATGAGCGGAGCTCAGTCTGGTTTTAACGATATGGTCAACAACATGAAAAACGGCGGGAAAATTGCCTTGCTGGGGCTGCAGAAAGCAGAGGCTCGGATCAATTGGGAAAAGGTGATTTTCAACGGTTTAACGATCAAAGGAATCTACGGCCGGGAAATGTGGGAAACCTGGTATAAAATGTCCACAATGCTGCAAAGCGGATTGAACATTGACGCCGTGATCACCCATCGGTTTGACATTCAGGATTATGAGAAAGGCTTTGCAGCGATGAATTCCGGACAGTCCGGCAAAGTCGTACTGGATTGGAGTTCGCTGCAGAAGGAGGAAAATTAAATGAATAAATCAGAAGCCCTGCAGTTTTACGCCAACGAAGTCGCGGAGATTAAAGAAGCCGGTCTGTTCAAAGGTGAAAGTCCAATTGTTACGCCGCAGTCGGCGCATGTCCGGCTGGAAGATGGCCGGGAAGTCATCAACATGTGCGCCAACAATTATCTTGGTTTAGGCAACAATCCACGCTTAATTCAGGCCGCTCAAAAATCGTATGAGGAAAAGGGCTATGGTCTGGCATCCGTCCGGTTTATCTGCGGGACACAGGACAGCCACAAACAGCTGGAAGCCGCAATTTCGCACTTTCTGGGGATGGATGACACGATTTTGTATTCCTCCTGCTTTGATGCGAACGGCGGTCTGTTTGAAACGATCTTAGGTCCGGAGGATGCGATCATCAGCGATGAGCTGAATCATGCCAGCATCATTGACGGTGTACGTCTGTGCAAGGCCAAGCGTTTCCGCTATAAGAATAATGATATGAATGATCTGCGCCAGCAGCTGATCGCTGCGGACGAAGCCGGGGCCCGGATTAAACTGATCGCCACGGACGGCGTTTTCTCGATGGATGGAATTATTGCCGATCTGAAATCAATCTGCGATTTGGCGGATGAATTCAACGCTCTGGTCATGGTGGACGACAGCCATTCTGCTGGCTTTGTCGGAAAGCATGGCCGGGGGACTGCGGAATACTGCGGCGTTGAAGGCCGCGTCGATATCATCACCGGAACATTGGGCAAGGCCCTGGGCGGAGCTTCAGGAGGCTTTACCGCTGCCCGTCAGGAAATCGTCGATCTGCTTCGTCAGCGCAGCCGGCCTTATCTGTTCTCCAATACACTGGCTCCGGCGATTGTCGCCGCTTCTCTGGAAGTCTTTAAAATGCTCGAAGCGGATACCTCCCTGCGCGATCATTTGGAGGAAATCACAGCGTATTACCGTCAGAAAATGACGGATGCCGGATTTGATATTATCCCGGGCGTGCATCCGATTGTTCCGGTTATGCTGTATGATGAAAAGACCGCGGCGGAAATGGCCAGCCGAATGATGGAGAAGGGAATCTATGTCGTTGCGTTCTCTTATCCAGTCGTCCCGAAGGGGAAAGCCCGCATTCGGACGCAGGTCAGCGCTGCCCATACCCGTGAAGATATCGACACGATCGTCCGCTGCTTCTGTGAAGTTCGCGAAGAAATGAAAAAATAAGTGAAAAACGACCTGTTTTCGTCAAGAAAACAGGTTTCTTTTGAATTTCAAAAAGTTTTCATTTCTTGAAAATTATTCCAGAAATAACAATAAAACCCTTTTATCTCCGTCTTTATTGAGCTTAATTGTGTTCATATTGTGAAAATCATGTGAATTTTCTAACTTGACTATCGAATTGTTTTCGATACAATAGGGTTTGTAGAGGAGATCTACACAGGAGGCAAACATGAACAACAAATTTGTGAAGGTCGGTCTTGCGGGCTTATTAGCAGCAAGCTTGGCTGCTTGCTCAAATCAGCCTGCTCAGCAGACCCCATCCACAGCACCGGAAGCAGGGAACTCTGGTGTCTATGAGGTAAAGGGTACAGGCTACGGCGGCGAGATGAACTTAAAAGTCACAATCGCTGATCAGAAGATTACGGACATTGAGCTGGTTGACAGCCATGAAACCAATGTCGTTATCGATCGTGCTTTCCCGGTAATGAAGGAAAGAATCTTAGAAGCCAATTCACCGGTCGTTGACAATGTCAGCGCCGCAACATTCTCATCCTTCGGCGTGAAGAGCGCGGTTGCGGATGCGATGAAGCAGGCTGGCATGGATGTGGAAGAAATCACCATGACCACGCAGGGACCGGAAAAACCAGCATCTCAGCGTGAAGCTGAAACCTGCGATATCGTGATTGTTGGCGGCGGGCCTGCGGGCTTGGCGGCAGCGATCGGCGCGAAGCAGACCAATGCGAATGCCAACGTCATCGTCGTTGAAAAGCTGGATATCTTAAGCGGCAACGGTAAGTTTGATATGAACTTCTTCGATATTATCAATACTGAAGCTCAGAAGAAGGCTGGCAATGAAGAATGGACAGTCAATCAGGTTGAAAATTTCATCGAAAGCAAGAAGGACACCGGCGAATCCGCAGAGCGGATTGAAGTGTGGGCCAACGAAGAAAACGAATTGGATGCCTGGTTAAGAGCGATGGGTGTTGAACTGAACTATAACTATGGCGGAACCAACCACATGGCAGAAGACAACCAGTATTCAGGTGAAGTTATCCAGGCCGGCTTGGAAAAGCAGGCTAAGGAGCTGGGCGTCGATATCCGTACCGGCACGAAGGGCGAAGAACTGATCCTGGACGGCAAGGACGTCACAGGCGTCAAGGTCACGAACAATGACAATGAAAGCTATGACATTCAGGCTCAGGCTGTCATCATTGCGACAGGCGGTTTCTGCTCAAACAAGGAATTGTTGGCGGAATATGCTCCAGGTTATGAAATTATGAACACTTCCAACCAGATGGGAACAACTGGCGACTATGTTAAGATTTTTGAAGCTAACGGCTACAAGATGGAAAACATGGGCAAAATGAGCGTCTTTGCCAACATCATCGTCCCACGTCGGGATCTGACCGGCGGTGCGGATATGAATCTGTTGGTAAACAAAGAAGGCGAACTGTTGGCCAATGCTTCCGGACTGGATCGCGCAAAGATGATTCAGAGCCAGACCGATGGCGCGGCTTACTACATTACCGATAAGACAGGCTATGATTCCTTCTATCGTATCCGTAAGCATGTCGGCTTAGGTTATTATGCAGAAGGCAAGACGCTGGATGAACTGGCAGCCGCGCTGAGCATTGATGCAGCGGGCCTGAAAGCCAGTGTTGAACAGTACAATGCAGATGCCGAAGCCGGCGCTGAAAATGCTGTTCTGGGCAAAGTTCCTTCCCGTGCATTGGATGCCGAAGGCCCATTCTACGGCGTTCGTGTTGAAGCAGCCAACCATATGACTAAGGGCGGCGTTGCGGCTAACGAAAAAGCTCAGGTTCTGTTTGAAGACGGAAGCATCGTCAACGGCCTGTATGCAGCTGGTGAAGTTACTTCGCAGACAGGCGGCTATTCACAGTCGGTTGTCTTCGGTAAGGTCGCAGGTGAAAACGCTGCGGCAGCTCTGAAATAAATCAAAACTGGAAAAGGAGCGTTTTGCTCCTTTTTTAATGGTGTAAAGTTGGAAAAACGCTTATTTTACGAATTAATAGGTTGGAAAAATGTCATTTTTCAACTAAAAGTGGTTGCGTAAATGTCAATGGCCAGCGATGATAGGATTACTAATCTTTCGCTCTTTACTGATGAACCATATATTAAGGGTAAAATTCTGTAATAGTAAAATTTGGGGCCGAAGAAGCCCTTTTCAGATATATTTTCAGCGGTTCCTTACTTGCCGTTGAGTTAAAAAACATTGCCTCTGCTCCGGTTGGATATTTGAAAACAATGTATTCTATGGATTTTAAGGAGTTTCTTCAGATTTATAATTTTACAGATGCATTCAAGGACTCCTTGCAATAAGGTTTTTATTGACTAATCTGCTGGAAATGAAAATCCACAGCGGATGATACCTTGAAAACCAATCAGGAGATGGAAGAATCACGGACATGCAGCGTTATGTGCAGAACTGGCAGCCAGATTGACAAACTGAAATCCAATTCTTATAATGAAATGAAGAAATGACCGAAATGGCCTTTTGAGCGTACTCAATCAAGCCGGTCGCTTTCAGGATTCTGATTTCCGCTTTTGCGTACAAAAGCAGTGAAGGAGTCAGGCAAATCCAGAGAGGATCGGTTTTTTCTTTGGAAAAGGAAGTGTAATCATGAATTTAATGCTGAGACCGCTGACACCGCAAAACCGGAAAGCCCTGCTTGCGCTGCGGGTGGCCAGACAACAGGAAAACTTTATTGAGTCAGTGGAACAATGTTTAACGGAAGCCAAGGCGGATGAGCGTTGGCAGCCGATCGGAATTTACGATGGAGATCAGCCGGTTGGGTTTGCGATGACAGGTTTTTTTGAGAAAGAGTATCCGATTCCGCTGCCGCCTCGGAAATTGAAGGAAGGTCTGACTTTTTGTCCCCAGCCTGGCCGCGTGTGGCTCGATCGTTTTCTGATTGACGCTCAGGTTCAGGGCCGGGGATATGGCAAAGCCGCGCTGGATTTACTGCTTAGAAAACTTCAGGCACAATATCCAGGCAGGGAAATCTATCTCAGTGTCTATCCTGAGAATACCGCAGCCATTCGCCTCTATCAGAAATTTGGATTTCAGTTTATAGAGGAAAAGGATATCCATGGAGAAACAGTAATGGTCTGTTATCCGCAATGAGCCGCTAAGCCCTGGAAATTTAGGCTTGCCAGTGAAGCGCAGGGCAGGTTAAAATGAAGTCATGAACATTGCTTATTGTGAAGATGAGAAAATACAGAAGGAGATTCTGGAAGAACTCCTGTGCCGATGGGGCAAAGTCGATCTGGTCTGGTATGAAAGTGCCGAACAGATGCTTTTTGAGTGCGATGGACGCTATCCATTCGATCTGATCATTCTGGATATCCAGATGCGGAATCAAAACGGAATGGAGCTGGCGCGGCAGATCCGGAGAGCCGATCCGCAGGTTCCGCTTTTGTTTTTGACCGCAACCAAAGAATACGTGTTCGAAGGATATGAGGTCAACGCTCTGCGCTATCTGATCAAACCGATCCAATCATCGCAGCTCTTTGCGATCCTCGATGAAATCCAGGCTTCCACCAAACGGTCAATCTTGCTCAATGGAAGCCGGATTGATCTGAATGCCCTGGTCTATGTCGAAGCAGAAGCCCATTACTGCCATCTGGTTTTCGAAGATCACCGGCAAAAAGAGAAAATCGGCATTCGCGAATTAAAAACAATGCTGGATGATTCGTTTGTCATGATCCATCGTTCCTATCTGGTCAATATTGCCAAAGTTGATCAAATTCGCCGTGAAGAACTGTCAGCTGGCTCATTCACGCTGCCAGTAGCCCGATCCCAGTTAAAAACTGTCAGTGAAGCCTTTATCGAATACAATAAAGGAATCAGTCTATGATTGTGACGAATATGATCGAGTGCTTGCCGGTGATCGCCCTGATCGTGCTTTTGTGGCTGCGGTTTCAGCGTAAAAGTCTGATCCTGGATCTGGCAGTGCTGATCGGCGGAGCCTTGAGTTATGGACTGACCCGATCCTTTCTGCCGTTTTTCATCCTGACCTATCTGCTTTGTCTGATCCTGGAGCAGCAGCGCAGTCAGAGCCGTCCGCTCATTTTGGCAGTCATGGGACTGAGCATGATCTTCTTCGTTATCTATGGAGTGCTCTCAGGTCAGCTTTTGCTTTTTCTGGGTCTTAGTCTTCTGCTTTATGGGGTAGGCTGTGCCAATCAGCGCTTTCTGCGGCGCAGTTATGAGGAACGGATGATGGAGTATCAGAACAAGATTCTCGTTCAGCAGATGGAAGAAGTCAATAACATTTATCAGATCATGCGCGGATGGCGGCATGATTATCACAATCACCTGCAGAATCTGAAAGCTCAGCTGCGGATGAATCAGATTCCTGAGGCTCAGGCCTATCTGAATGAGCTGGAACAGGATCTGGATGATATTTATGAACTGGTGGACAGCGGCAATCTGAACGTCGATGCGATCCTGAATTCCAAGCTTTCGATGGCGCTGAAAAAAGAGATCGCTTTGGACTATAAGGCGACTGTGCCGCCGAAGCTGAAGGTGACCGATCTGGATTTGTGCGTCATTCTCGGCAATCTGATCGACAATGCGATGGAAGCCTGCGAAACGGTAGAATCCGGTCGCTTCATCCGTCTGTATATCGGCGTCTTCAAGCAGCAGCTTTACATTTCCCTCAGCAATGCCACTTCGGAAGTTGTGCGCAAACTGGATGAGGAATACATTACGCAGAAGCGCGGCAATCATGGCCATGGACTGAAGCGCATCAATTTGGAAGTGGAGAAATACGGCGGGTATATCAACCGTAAAAATGAACCCGGCATCTTTGTGACCGAGATCATGCTTCCGCTGTGAATCGATTCGTGCATGAAAATCAACATTTCATGCACTTTTTTGTTCGTTGGCGAAGTTGTACCCTATAATCAAAATACCGAAATATCAAAGAGGGGGAGTCCTGAATGAAATACAGTGTCCGCAGTTCATATCATCTTGTTTATTCCCGGATGTGGAAATATGACCGGAAAATGATCGCTTATGGGATTGCCGAGGTGATCTTTTCCGCAGTAACGCCGTTAATGGGGGTGCTGATGCCTTCGCTGATCATCGCCTGCCTGGAACAAAACACCGGCATTCCTACCTTGGCAGCGGTCTGTCTGGGTTCATTTCTGATCTATGGTGTGATCCATGGAATTCAGGCCTTTCTGGAAAATCGTTCAGCGATGCAGTTTATCCTTTACCGTCTGAAAAACTTTTGGGAAGAAATGTTTCACAGCACGCTGACCCGCGATTATCAGAAAATTGAAAGTCATCAAACCCAGACATTGATGACCAAAGCGACCGAATGTTTGTCAAGCAACGATCATGGTTTGGAAGGGTTCTGCCATCACAACATCAAGCTTGCGGTGAATGTTGCGGGTCTGGTTCTCTATTCGCTGATCATCGGAGTCACCAACATCCAGCTGATCTGTCTTTTACTCGGCTTGTCCGTCATTCAGTATTTCGTTTATTTCTATGCCCGGAAAAAAGAAGAAGCGACCCTGGAAGAATCCAGTCAGATCATCCGTTCGACGTGGTATCTGCGCAAAGAAACCTATGATGTTGCCGCGGGCAAGGATATCCGGCTTTATGGTCTGCGGTCCTGGCTGGCGGACTACTACCGAAAGCTAAACCATCGTTTGGAAGCAATCTACGGTCAGGTTCGCAAAGCTTACTTCGGCTATGATCTGGCTGGGGTCATCATTCAGGTGATCCGGGATCTGGCAGCGTACAGCTGGCTGATATTCAGTCTGATGCAGGGAATGAGCATCGCTCAGTTTGTTTTCTTGTTAGGCATTATCGGCGGGTTTTCCACATGGTTTTCCACAATCAGCGAAATGCTGGCGTTGATCAGCAACGATCTGATGCGGTTCAGTTTCTACCGTGAATATATTGATTCCGGAAAATCAGCGATTTCCCCAGAAGAAGTGAAAGATTCCGCCATGACGTTGGCGGTCACGTTTGATCATGTTTCGTTCCGGTATGATCAGAAAGGGGAACCCGTCCTCAATGATTTCTGCCTTGAAATTCCCGCGGGTCAGAAGGTGGCGCTGGTCGGCATCAACGGTGCCGGCAAGACGACCCTGGTCAAGCTGTTATGCGGACTTTATACTCCTGACAGTGGACAGATTCGGCTGAATGGTCAGCCGCTTACCGAAAGAAATCGGGAAAGCTTTCAGGATCAGCTGGCCGTGGTCTTTCAGGATGCCATGGTCATGTCCGTGACGATTGCGGAAAATGTCTCCGGCAAGCCATTGGACAAAACCGATCGGGAAAAAGTGATCTCTGCGCTGAAACAGGCTAATTTATGGGATAAGATCAAAACCCTGCCGAATCAGGAACGCACATTTATCGGCAAAGATCTGGATGCGAGCGGAATTCAGCTTTCCGGCGGGGAAGTTCAGCGCCTGATCCTGGCCCGGGCATTATATAAGGAAGCGAAGATGCTGATCCTGGATGAGCCGACGGCGGCGCTGGATGCCATCGCGGAAAATGAAATGTATCGAATGTACGGCGGTCTGGTCGAAAATCACACCTCGCTGTTTATCTCGCACCGCCTGTCTTCCACCCAGTTCTGCGACCGCATTCTGTTTCTGGAAAACGGCCGAATTGTGGAAGACGGCACGCATGAAGAACTGATGCGGCAAAAGGGACAATATGCGGCTATGTTTGAAGTGCAGAGTCATTATTATCAGGAAGGAGAGGATGAGTATGCGTTTGAAGGAAGCCTGGCAGGAAACCTGTAAGTTTATCCGCATGATGCAGGCAAGCGAACCCCATTTAATTCTCTATCTCTTTTTAACCGCTTTGATAACGGCGTCGGTGCCGTTCATCACGCTCTATTTCTCAGCCCGGATTCTCAATCTGTTGATGATCAGTCAGTTTGAGCCGGCGATGAACAATGTGTTTTGGATGATCGGCCTCAGTGGTTTGCTCACACTGATCAGTAAGGCTTTAAATCAGCGGTTTATCAAAATCCGTGATATTTCGGAATATAAGATTCGTCAGCGTGTCATTGAAAAGTCATATCAGATCGAATACGAGGATCTGGAAAAGACCGAAACCCTGGATGAGATCCGCAAGGCGGACCAGGGCAGCAACGGCGGAGGCGGTACCGGCGAGCAGCTGCGCGATCTGCTTCAATTTCTGACCATGTTTTTTTCGATGCTGTTCTCCCTGCTTTTTGTCGCTCTTCTGTTAGTTCAGATCTTTCTGTCCGCCCAGGATAAAACCCTGCCGTTACTCAGTTTGGGGGCGCTGCTGCTTGTTTACGGTGCGGTGATTGGGATCGGTTCGCGGCTCAGTGCCAAGTCCGGCCAACTGCTTCAAAAGATGAAACGGGACAACGTGCATAACAATGCGATTTCCAACTATGTCGGCAATCTGGGCATGAGCATCAATCATGGCAAAGACATCCGGCTGTTTCAAATGCAGGAACTGATTCTTCAGTTGTTTGAAAAGACACTGATCGGTGCCCGGTTCTATATGGACTGGGGCACGACCAATGGCAGGATCAATGGCTTCATTCTCTTTCTGACCCAGCTGGCTTCCGGCATGACGTATCTGGTGATTGGGATCATCGCGATGCAGGGAACGATCGGCATCGGTGAAGTCATGTTGTATGCCAATGCCATTCTGCGTTTTACCACGTCACTGGTGACCTTGGCGTCCAGCTACAACAACCTTGTTTATCGTTATGAGTACCTCAACAGCTATGAAGCGTTCATTCAGCGGCCGAATCTGGGCTACGAAGGCACGCTGCCAATCGAGAAGCGGGATGATCATGAATACCATCTGACCTTTGATCATGTTTCCTATTGTTATCCAGGCCAAAAGGTGTACGCTTTAAAAGATGTCAGCTTTGATCTGGAAATGAAAAAACACTTTGCGGTAGTGGGCCGCAACGGCGCCGGAAAAACAACATTCATCAAGCTGATGTGCCGGCTGGCTGAACCGACGAGCGGGCGGATTCTGTTAAACGGCATTGATATCCGCAAATATGATATTGAGGAATACATGCAGATTTTCTCGGTTGTGTTCCAGGATTTTAAATTGATGGAAATGCCGCTGGGAGAGAACCTGGCTTCCGGCAGTCTGGTCGATGAGAAACGGGCATGTCAGGTTCTGGAGGAAGTGGGTCTCGGTCCGCGTCTTCAGAAGATGAAGCAGGGCTTAAAAACCCAGTTGGGCAAAGAAAATGGCGACGGCGAACTGCTGAGCGGTGGGGAAGCGCAGAAAGCAGCGATTGCCCGGGCTTTATATAAGGATGCCCCGATCGTCATTCTGGATGAACCAACGGCGGCCTTGGATCCGATCTCGGAAGCGGAAATTTATGAGAATTTCAGCGAACTGGTCAAAGATAAGACGTCGATCTTTATTTCTCACCGGATGAGCAGCTGCAAGTTCTGTGATGAAATCATTGTGTTTGATCAGGGACAGATTATTCAGCGGGGAACCCATGATCAGCTGGCCGCTCAGCCGGGTTTGTATCAAGAGTTATGGGAAGCTCAGGCACAGTATTACCGCCGTCCTGCGTTCAAGCTGATCTGAGACAGTTTCAGTTCTGAAAAGTATCAATGGAGATTGAAAGTCGGGAATAAATCCTTCTTTCAGTCTTTTTCTTTTTCGTTTTGAAAACAATTAGCAAACACACGAAAAAGGGCAGACAGTCGGCGAAGAAGTCCGGCAGATTGATTGTACTTTGGCCGCAGTAAGGTTACAATAAAATTAAGAAAGAAGGGTTATCATGAAGATTGGGATTGGCTATCTGCAAAGCATGAATGCAGATATGGAGGACCGGGATGTCTTGAATCGGAACTATCTGGAGGAACTCTCCCGGCGCTGCGGACACACGTTAGAAATCGTTCAGCCGGAAGCGTTAAAAGAGGAAGCCATGACGGTGGTGTTTGTCGGCGGCGGTGGTACGGAAGGACGCTTTCTGAAGCTGGAGCCGTATTTAAAAGAGCCGATTTTCCTTTTGACCTCTGGCGAAAACAACTCGCTGGCCGCGTCGATGGAAATTCTGTCCTACCTGCGTCAGAAAGGCGTACAGGCGGAAATTCTGCATGGCGATCTGGACGATATGGCCGCGCGGTTAAGCGATCTGGTTCAGGTGTTCAAGGTTGAAAAGGAACTGCGGGGACTGCGTTTAGGCAGTGTCGGCGATCCGTCAGACTGGCTGATTTCCAGCCATGTCGATGCCGATCAAGTCCGTGAGAAGACCGGGATTGAGCTGGTTTCCATTTCGATGGAGGAATTCTTTGCGGAAATCGAGAAACATCAGGTGGAAGAAAACGAATATACCCGCCAGCTGCGCAGCCAAGCTTGGCCGCAGGCAGAAATGCAGAAATCATTGGAAATCTACGGTGCGCTTAAGCGCCTCTGTCAGAAATATCAGCTCAACGGCGTGACTGTGCGCTGCTTTGACCTGTTGGGCCCAGTGAAGAGTACCGGCTGTCTGGCGCTGGCGATTTTGAATGCCGAAGGAATCTACGGCGGCTGTGAAGGCGATATGCCGTCCTTGATCGCTATGACGCTGATCGGCAAACTGACAGATCAGCCGGTCTTTATGTGCAATCCTTCGCGGATTCTCTCGCAGCCGAAACAGATCATTTTCGCTCACTGCACCTTGCCGTTAACGATGCCGAGTGCTTTCCGGTTAATGACGCATTTTGAGTCGGATTTGGGTGTTGCGCTGGCCGGCCATTTGCGTGAGGGCGAAGCCACGGTGTTCAAATGTTCGGCGCTGATGGACCGCTACTTTGTTCAGGACGGTGAAATTGTTGAAAATCTGAACGAAAAACATCTGTGCCGCACGCAGATTCGCGTCTCATTGCCGCAGGGGCTGGAAACGCTGCTGAAAGAGCCGATTGGCAACCATCATCTGATTGTGCTGGGGCACTACGCTTCACGCGTTCATGAATTCTTCCGTTTCCATCATTAAAAAACCAGAATTAACCAGTCAATATTTTGGAAGTCGTAAGCAAAATTTAAGACATTCCTTAATAATATCCTTTATAATAAAGAGAGAAACGAGGTGCAGGAAATGAAAAAAACAATTGCAGCAGCTTTGGTTCTGATCTTGTTGATCAGCGGTTGTCAGAACAAGGAGAAGCCGCAGCCGACGGATGACGGCATGCTTCCGGCACCCCAGCAGCAAGTGATCAACAATGAACTATCCGGAACGGACTTAGCGTCAGCCAAGCTGCAGATCACCCAAACCGCGCCGATTCGCATCGCATCTGAAATCGTTCGGTTATCGATCAGTGAAGAAACCCTGGAGGGCTGCACGATGGAGGCCTGCGAAGAAGCCAAAAAAGCTGGACTGAAAGGAACGGTTATCTTGGCCGGAACCAAAATCAATCCAGGGTTATCAATCTTCCAACTGTTCACAGAGAAAGCGATGCAGACGTATTCGCTGACCACAAGCCAGGGCAGCTGGAATGCAGAACAGCTGAAAGAACATCAGATCTGGACCAATGGCAGTGTGTCTCTGGTCAATATGAACAACCTGATCGGACGAACGGAAGGTGAAGATCAGCGGACGATTGCCGATCAGATGTCACGATGGGTCTATGATGAAATGGCAGCGGTCGGGGAAGTGCTGCAGGACTATCGCGTACCGTCAGCGGATTTATTCACCGATCTCGATGCCAAAAGCAAGCAGATTGAAAACCTCAAGGTCACCGTGGCTTACTTGAAGCAAACATCCTTCCCGTCAGGGATTGAACGCACGTTCCAGACTGTGGACGGACTGACATTAAACGGTGACGGCTATGTCGTTTCACTGAGCTTCAACAAAAAAGGAAAAGAGACGGTATCGCTGCCGGTCTTCCTGGTTCAGCAGTACAACAAGGCGACGCTGAAACCCGAAAGCTATTTTAATCTTCAGGATCAGACGATCTTAATTTCCAAGCTGCCAAGCGAGGCTGTTCTGGAAGAAACGCCTGAGCGCAAAGTTGTGGATCTTGCCCCTTCCTTCTATGAAGGACAGGATTTGGCAGAACGTTTTGCCGCTGCGGTCGGCAGTAAGGAAAAGAAAAAAGATTATGCCTGGGCCAAAGATGTCGTAGCGCAAATGCGAACCCAGCTGGTTGAATTTTATGAAAATCAGATCGGGAAATAAGTGGAAGTTAAGAAAAGCTTAAAAAGGAACACATACGGAATAACAAGAAAAAGAGAAGTCTGCATGAACTGATTACGGTTCAAAGGACTTCTCTTTACTTTTAGGTTCTTTCAAGAATCGCGTTGGTGAAAGAAAACCTGAAATCTGAAAGCAGCAGTTTAGATATCGATCCCCAGCCAGGCCTTAATGACCAGTCCGACCAGGAATGAAATGACAGCAACCGATCCGGAGATCGTAAACATCTCCAGGAAACGTTGTTTGAAATTGTAGTTCTTGGCAACTGAAATATAATAATTGAACACGAGAATGATCAACGTCACGGTGATCAGCAAGGCGATCAATGCTGGAATGTAAGCTTCCGCCGGAAGCAGTAAATAAGGCAGGCTCATCAAAGCCACCGTGATCAGATACATCACGCCGGTATACAGACACGATTTCACGGCCTGCGGATCATTATCACTTTTTGCGGAAAGATAGGCCGAGGCTGTCATCGACAAGGTTGCGGAAACCCCTGTGATTAAACCGGACAAAGCCACCAGACGATTATCCTGCAAAGCGAAGGTCAGACCCGCCAAGGTTCCGGTCAGTTCGACTAACGCGTCATTCATACCCAAAACCATTGAGCCGACAAACTGCAGGCGCTCTTCATCGAGCATCGCCAGCAAAGCCTGTTCATGACGTTCCTCATCCTCCGCAATTTTTTCAGCCTCAGGAATTTCCTGAATTAAGCGGGTGTATGCCTTATCGGCTTTATCCTCACCATTTTCCATCAGCTTTAAGGCAAAGGTATAACCAAAGATTTTGGCAAGCAGACTGTACCAGAAAACTTTGCCCTTGTTGGGTTTTGGCTGCAGACCGGTATATTTGCCCCACAGTTTCCCATGCAAAGCTTCTTCCTGTGC
The DNA here is from genome assembly GCF_022440805.1 of Holdemania massiliensis. NCBI lineage: Bacteria > Bacillati > Bacillota > Erysipelotrichia > Erysipelotrichales > Erysipelotrichaceae > Holdemania > Holdemania massiliensis. Next base: position 76,255 of record NZ_JAKNTK010000001.1, read on the forward strand.
AATTTGAAGCAGAATGTCACGGTCCTTTTCCGATTTAACAGTTTCCGCGATTTTCTGATAAATATGATATTCGTCAATTTCGTTCTGCTGCATCCGAATCAGGGTTTTCAATGCAGCGCCAGAGCATTCATTCATCTGTTTTTTACCCCCTATTTCTATCTTTCATATTACACTATTTAATTCAAGAATTCAAAATGGATCGGTGAAGAAATGAGGATCTGGGAGATAAAATCGGATAAAAACAAAATGTCTGCAGGTAGACCATCGTCAATCTGCTTGTAGGCTGCAGCCAAAAGATTGGACTTTACAGAATGGGAGCCTGATCGATGAAATTCAGCGGCAAGCCCTCCAGAATCTGTTTCGCGATTTCCAGACGGCTGAAATCCTGCAGCACCAGTGGGGCATGGGCATCCCATCCGTAGCATACCGGGCATTGCATCTGAGCCGCAATTTCCCAGAACGGACGGAACGGATAGGCATAACTGCTTATCTGATGCGAGGGTGAAACGGAGCTGATTAGATAATTGTGTTTACCGTAATGGACACCGTTTAAATTGATTTCCAAAGGAATCTGCCTTTTAACGCTGACAGTACAGATCCGTTGGGCGGCTTCTGCACAGGCCGGTGTGAAGGTGCGGCGGCCCAGCATGAAATAGTCAGGATGCGCGATCATTACGAACCATCCAGTTGCCGCCGCTTTTTCAATTTGGGCTGCATAAAACAAGACATCTTCATCATTGTTGTAGGCATCGTAATCATAGACAAGCTCATAAACGGGATTTGTTTCAATGGCTTTGAAATGCTGGCCGAGAATCAAATAGTCAACTTCACCGTGCAGCTGTTCGAGCAAGGCCTGCTGATCATCCAGATATTCCGCTTCATAGCCAAAGCGCAGTTGGATTAAATCCTGATATTTTATTTTTAGCGCCTGCATGGCGTCCGTGTATTCCTGACGCTGATCCCAGAACATTCGGCAGGTTGGCAGATGCAGCTGAGGATAGGGCATGTGATCACTGAAACCAAGCAGCTCAAAGCCTGCTTCTATAGCGCTGAGCACCATCTGATCATCTGTTCCGCTGGCATGACCGCAGCGGAAGGTGTGAGTGTGAAGATTAAATTTCTGCATGGGATTTTCTCCTTTTACCAATACATCACCGGTTAAGTTCAGTGTAATCGTCATTCTGTAAAAAAACAACAGAGAATTTCCGTTGTTCCGTTTTCTTTGTTTTAGGAGGGGGAACGGAATCCTTAGGATGCTGGACATGATGAAATGCAGCAGTATCCAGGCAAGAAGGTGCTGAAGAAAGGGGAAATGGGAAAAAGGAATATCGCTGGAAAGAAAAAGAGGTCAGGATAAACAAAGCTGAACTTGGTCTTAACGGCTTATTTTGGTTAAAGACAGAGCTATTTTTCTATGATACAATAGCTGGGAAAAAGGGGATTTTGTAAAAATGAAAGAAAGAGAAAATTTATCTTCCCGTCTGGGATTTATTTTAATATCGGCCGGCTGTGCGGTCGGTCTGGGCAACGTATGGCGTTTTCCGTTCATTACCGGTCAGTATGGCGGAGGAGCCTTCGTTCTAATCTATCTGTTTTTTTTAATCTTGCTGGGGCTGCCGATTATGGTCATGGAGTTTTCCGTGGGCCGGGCTTCGCGCAAATCGGCATCTCAGTCGTTTGATGTATTGCAGCCTAAAGGAACGCACTGGCATTGGTTTAAGGGCATGGCCGTCAGCGGCAATTACATTTTGATGATGTTTTACACGGTAGTCGGCGGCTGGATGATGAACTATGTTTTTAAAATGAGTTCCGGCGGATTAACAGGTTTGAGTGCGGCTGAGGTCAGCGGTGTTTTTGATGGAATGCTGAAATCCCCTGCTCAGCAGGTTGGCTTTATGGTGCTGGCTGTGCTCTTGGGATTTCTGGTTTGCCGGTTAGGTTTAAAAAATGGCGTGGAACGGGTATCGAAAGTGATGATGTCCTGTCTGTTTCTGATTATGCTTGTGCTGTGCGTGCGTTCACTGACGCTGCCGAATGCGATGGAAGGTCTCAAGTTCTATTTGATTCCTGACTTTAACCGAATTCTGGAAGCAGGGATCAGCAACGTTATCTTTGCGGCAATGAGTCAGGCGTTTTTTACCTTATCGATCGGTATGGGGTCGCTTGCGATCTTCGGCAGTTACATTGGAAAAGAACGCAGTCTGTTTGGTGAAAGCCTGAATATCATGGCGCTGGATACCCTAGTGGCGCTGCTTTCCGGTTTAATTATTTTTCCAGCCGCCGCTGCTTACAACATTCCGGTCGATTCCGGCCCGGGCTTAGTCTTCATCACGTTGCCGAATATTTTCAATTCCATGCCTGGAGGTCAGATCTGGGGTACCTTGTTCTTTATCTTTTTGTCGTTTGCCGCGCTGACGACAATCATTGCGGTCTTTGAAAACATTGTGGCGTTTGCGATGGATTTCGGCATGTCACGAAAGAAGTCTGTACTTATGAATATCCTTCTGCTTCTGGTTTTATCTCTGCCATGCGCGTTGGGCTTTAACCTTTGGAGCGCTGTTCAGCCCTTGGGGGCAGGCAGCACCATCCAGGATTTAGAAGACTTCATTGTATCCAGCAACATTCTGCCGTTAGGATCCTTAATTTATCTGATGTTTTGTACCCGTCAATGCGGCTGGGGCTGGGATCATTTTATTGAGGAAGCCAACGCCGGAAAAGGCCTGCGGTTCCCGGCCAAAATTCGCGGATATCTGCGCTGGGGTCTGCCGTGCATTGTCGTGTTTATTTTCTTCCAAGGATATTATGCCAAGTTTACGGGTTTTGCACAATTCTGGCTGCCGCTGATCATTGTGGTCTGTGTCATGATGTTTCCGCTCAGTGCCTGGCTGAGTCAGCACCGTTCACGATAAAAAAGAAAAACCTCATTCTGTCTAAAGGGCTGAAAAGCTTTTAAAGAGAATGGGTTTTTTTATTATATGGAAAGTAATAAACAATTTTTTCTAAGAATTCTTGGTTAATTTCCACGGAAGATGTGAATGAGGGTGCTGACGCTGGGAAGATCAAGCTTTTTCAGGATCATCGTCTTTTGGTTCGCTATCGTTTTTGGTGAAGAATGCAGAGAGACATCTTTTCCCATTAAATTGTCGAAGACACTGCGCTCAGCCGGGGATAAGCAGGCTAGGATTAAAGACTGAATCATCATTTGCTGGGGCGTTGGACCGGTGGCTGTACTGCGGATCATCTCCGTCAGCAAAGCAAACTGCGATTTGAAAACATAACCGTGTGCTAAGCCGCGGACAGCCGCCTGAATGACAATATCTGGATCTTCAAACGAGGTGAAAATCAACACTTTACAGTCAGTAGCCATGCGGATAGCCCGGCAAGCTTCGATTCCCGAACTGAGCGATCCATTTAAACTGAGATCCATTAAAATTAAATCCGGTTTTTCTGCATCAGCTAAAGCCACTGCGGCTTTGGCGCTAGTGCAGCAGGCGAGAACTCGCATATCCGCTTCTTTTTCTACCGTCTGACGGATCAAGTATTGAAAATCCAAGTCATCTTCAACGAGTACTAATTGAAGGATTGCGTTATTCATACGTTTTTGCTCCTATTCCTTTTTGAATCTTTCTTTTAGAATATGGAAAATAAAGAAAGAAGGTTGATCCCTGACCTAAGATGCTTTTCACCCGCAGTCCCCCATTTTGTTTTTCCATGACACGGTAACAGTAATACAGACCTAATCCCAAATGCTGTAATGGCGCACCTTTCGTTGTGAAATAGGGCTGAAATAAACGCTGCTGACTGACTTCATCCATTCCCTGGCCGGTGTCCGAAACAGAAAGGACTGAACATTTTTGAGCTGGATGAATTTGATAGCTTAAAGTAATTTCACCGCGCTCTTCAATCGCATCTGCGGCATTATGAATCAAATTTTGTAATATTTCGGTCAGATGGTCAGGATCTGTGAAAACCACCGCTTCCTCCGGACAATTCAAATGGAGCGTAATGACTTTGCCGGAAGGACTTATAAAGTTTTCAAGACAGTGTTTCAGCAGCGGATAAACCGAAAAGACGATTAAATTTAATGAAATATCCTGAGTTAACAGTCGAGTTCGTTTCACAAAATGCTCTAAATGCGAAGCTGAATTCTGAAGGATCTGCAGTTGAGCAGCCTGCGTTGGATCCGCTGTTTCTGCCATGGCGGAAGCCGCCCATTGAATCTTTGCCAATTCATTTTTTAAGGCGTGCGTGATGAACAGCGTATTGTCGCGCACATTGTTCTGCGTAGACGACAGCTCCATGGGATCCCTGTAAAATCGAGCACCCCAGATTCCATCATGAAACAAATGATAAAAAAAGAAAATTAACAAGAAGAAAATGACGAAGACATTTCCTTGCCATACTTTAAAATAAGGATATAACTTCAAACTGTGGATGAGAAAAGCGGTCAGCAGCCAATACCATAGCGGAAGCAGGATACTGATTGTTATCCAGCAGCGCTGACGGTAGTCGTGCGATAAACGCTTGCGGATCAAAGTGCTGATCAGCAGATAAGTAATCCATATTCCGTAGCTCCAGTTATAAATTGAAACACTCAGATAATAGATGCCCAGATGCAGCTGATATTCACGCGTTTGCGTATAAGGAACAGCCAATCCAAACAAAAGCGCCGGGATAAAGATCAAAAAACGGGCATAACGGTAAAACCGCAGATGACGCTGCGGAATTTCCGCAAATTCAAAGGCTACCATCACCGTCGAAGGCATGGCCAGATAATAAAGCATTGCGGTCATCACAGAATAAATTTGAGTGTAAAACGAACCGGAAATAGTCGGAAATTGTTCAAGAAGCATTGGGACAACTCCAAAGTAGAGATATTCCTTGAAGACACCGCAGGTGAAAAAAAGTCCGGCGATGAACCCCCAGCGATTCATTCGCTTTTTTCGGTTGGAAAGGTAGATCGCACTGAATAAAATCCATAATAACAACGTAAAAATCAATAACCAAACGGAAGATAAGCCCCCTTGAGCCTGAGTTTCAATAACCCTCACCCCCTAAGAAAGAATAATCGTAAGAAAACCTTGGATTCTGATTCCATTCTACCGTTTTCCTAGTTGGAAAAACAAGGTCATGTGGTGATCTTTTGAACTTCCCAAATATTTTGGGAATCCTTGCCCGTTCCTATCATCAAAAAAGGGAATGAAGTAAAATGAACTTAAGAATACCGGAACGCTGCAATCAGGTTATTAAAATCTGAGGCAAGGAGAAAGAAATAAGCAAAGGAGTGTGGGGATCATGAAATGTCAACATTGTGGAAATGAGCTGTTAGAGGGGGCTAAATTCTGCAGCCAGTGCGGCAAGCCGGTGGCAGAGAAATTGATTTGTCCCGAATGCGGTTATGAAGGCGAGGCCGGGATGGTTTTCTGCATTCACTGTGGGACGCGGCTGACACCAGGCGGCAAGGTGCAGCCGGAGCCTAAACGAATTAAGGTCTGTCCTAAGTGCGGACGCCAAGGTGAGGAACACATGGCCTTTTGTCAATATTGTGGAGTTAGACTGGTCGAACAGGCGGATCAGGAAGAACCTCAGCCTGAACCGATTCCCCAGCCTATACCGCGACCTGAACCCAAACCGGTTCCCGAAGAACCGCAAGAAAAAGCCAGCGGCCAGCTGTTAAAGACGCTAAAATCAATGTCAATGTATAAAGGAGAGCCAACGGTAGGCGTGGCTCAGGCGACTGGTGAACTGCGAATCTATGATGATCATATCGAATACACGAAAAAGTTAGGGAATGCCGTTGGCGGTATGTTCGGCGCGGTGGGCATGGCGGTTGCTGCTTCCAAGGCTAAAAAGGAGAGTCCTGTTGAATATTTTTGGTTCAGTCAAATTTCCGAAGTTCATGAAGGACGCTACGGCGGCATTTTTCATACTTTAGTCATTACCGATCATAGTTATCAGAAGCATTCGTTTGCCGGGATGGCCTCAGCGGCCGATATCCAGCAGGCGGTTGCCCTGATTCAGCGATATCTGCGTTAAGTTTATGGATTACAAGGATTACGAGTTCCAGGTTTACGGCATGCTTGTCGCTTTAGCGCAAAGATTCAAGCCAATGCAGGAACTGCCATCGATAAAGGAAAAAATAGATCAAATAGATGAAGAACTGCAGCGCATTAAAACTCGAAAGTTCCGCGTTGCGGTTGTTGGGGAATTTCGACGGGGAAAAAGCAGTTTCATCAACGCTTTGCTTGGTCGGGAAATTCTGCCAGTCGACGCTTTGCCGACGACGGCGACGATTAATCGGATTACCTATGGGGCTGTTCCGCAGGCTTTTCTTTACTATAAAGACGGCCGTCAGGAAAATGTAGCGATTGATGAGCTTAGTCAGTATGTAACCAAACTGACAGCTCAGTCACTGGATTATGCAGCGAAGATTCGGGAAGCCGTGGTTGAATATCCCTCGATTTTTACGCAGAATTATGTTGATTTGATCGATACGCCAGGGATGAATGACGATGATCTGATGAATCAGGTCACCTTAAAACAATTAGAACAAATTGATTTGGCAATTGTGGCATTATCGGTATCCAGTCCGCTCAGTGATACAGAATGCCGGTTTATGGTGCAGCTGCTTGAAAGCAAGGAGATCCGGCAGATTGTGGTTGTGGTGACCAAGATTGATCAGATCCGTGAACGGGAAAGGGCAAAGCTGATCGCTTATCTGCGCCAGCGCATCTCTGAAAAAGTCTTAGAAAAGCTCAAAGCTAAATATTCTGCAGAAGATCCGATCTTTCTAAAATTTGAACGAATCTTTTTGCATCTGCCTTTGTTTGGCGTCTGTTCTCTGGATGCACTGGAAGCACGGCAGCGCAATGACGATGAGCTGTTTGAAAGCAGCGGATTCCGTGAACTGAATGATCAGCTGCCGGCTTTGATCTTAAGCGGTCAGAACAACTCGACAATTCTGCGGGCAACACAGACTCTGCGCACGCTGACCTCCGCCTTTTTGTTAGAGCTGCCGCAGTTTGCGCAAAGTTTGCAGCAGCGTCAAACAGACTTGAATAAACAACGTCAGGATTTCGCTGAATTGGCGTACAGCCAAGCTCAGAAAATGATGGAACCTGTACGTGTACGTTTATTTGAACGAATTAATCAGCTGAATGAGGAGGAAGAAACTCTGACCCGGGAATTTATTGCAGCCCTCTCACAAGTACGCGTTCTGGATAAAAAAACAATTCAGGATGCGCTGCGTGTTCAAATGCAAAAGAGCGAGCAGCGGTTAAACCTGTACTTTTTCAGCAGTTTGGATCCAGAGCTCAGCGAACTCGCCAGCCAGGAAGTTCAAAGACAATATCTGGCGTTAGTTAATCAATTGGAAAGTACCCTGGAACAGTTCGCATGGATGAGTGAGGCGGTGACAAAGCAGATCGCTGAACTGCGGGAGCAGCCTCTTATCTATCCTGCGGAAGAGGAATTTCCATGGCGCTGGGATCCAACGCCGGTGCTGCCGCTAAATCAGATGCTGGACGTGCATTTGATCCTGCAGGTGCGCCGCTGCATCAAGCAGAGTCTTGATACCTATAGTCAAATCCGGAAACGACGTGCCGCGGCCAAGCTGAAGCAAGTAAGTGAGCAGGCAGCCGGCTATCTGGAATCCTTAGTGGTTTCCGTCTACCAGCAAGTCCAGCAGCAGATGATCCAAACTGAGCAGCTGAGGCAAAATCTCATGCAAAACGAAGTCCGTGAAAGCATAGAACAATTAGCTCGTGAAAATGAGGTTCTGGAACAATTGTTTTTACGTTCCGCTGCTCTGCAGACCTCAGCGGAAATAAAGGAAAGCGAGTCAGGAGGGGAAAATCATGAACAGGGATGAACAATACACAAGCTATCAGGGAATGGTTGCCCAGGTCAACACCAGCCTGGTGCAGATGGAAGAAATTACGGAACGACTGGATCTGTCAGAAAGTCAGAAAACATTGGCAAAGCATCGAAAGAAACTGAGCGGGCATACCTTCGCTGTCGGAATCCTTGGAGAATTCCGCCGCGGCAAGAGTACGGTGATCAATTCTCTGCTGGAGAAAGAAATCATGCCTTCCGATATCCTTCCGACCTCCGCAACGATGAACCGCGTGACCTATGATCTGAAACCGCATGCTGAGCTGATTCTGCGGGATGGGACAATCAAGCCGATCGGCATCGAAGAACTGCCGCGCTATGTGACCAAGCTGTCTCCGGAAGATGAAGAACGGGCGGCTCTGGTAGAAGAAGCAATTGTCTATTATCCGTGTAAATTTTGTCAGAATGGTGTCGATATTATTGACACGCCAGGGCTGAATGATGATGACCGAATGAGTCGGATTACTGAGGAAGTGATCCCTAAGCTGGACGCGGTGATCATGGTGGTGACCCATGACAGTCCGTTCAGTATGAGCGAAGCGGAATTTGTCCGAAGCAAACTGATGACCAGCGATCTGAGCCGATTGATTTTTCTGGTCAATAAGATTGATATGATCCGCAAAGCTTCGGATAAAGAACGGATCGTTCAGGATATTAAGCGCAGAGTACAGAAGAGCGTTATGGATAAGATGGCGGAGGTTTATGGTGAAAACTCCCGCGAATATGAAGACGCCAAGCTTAAGGTAGGCCAGATCCGCATTTATCCGTTCTCCGCTCTGGATGCTCTGGAAGGAAAAATGGAAGGCGATCCGGAATTGATTGCCAAAAGCGGAACTTTGCCTTTTGAAGAAGAACTGACGCACATGCTGACGGAAGAACGCGGCGCTTTGGAGCTGCGGGTACCGATCAATGTGATCGAGAAAACTGCGATTGAAATTGCCAAGACCGTTGAAACACGCAGGCAGGCCTTAAAGCTCAGCAGTGAAGAATTTGAGCGTTGTCAGAAAGCGTTGTTAACCCAGCTTAATGACATTCGTCAACAGAAAACAGAAGAGAAAAAAACGGCTGCGAATTGCTGCAATGGAAGTACGAAATGAGATGATCGTTCAAACGCAGCAGTTCTATCCCCAATTAAAGCAAAAATTAGAAGAAGTTCTGGATACGACACCGATAGATTTGGACACGCTGAAATCAGACGCGGGTCAGCAGGCCGCGGCCGAGATGATGCGGAAAGCGGTGACTGCCGAGCTGGAAGCCTCCATGTCTATCTATACCGAAAAAATTGAAAATCAGTTAAAAAAGTTGATCGGCAAAGAATCGGTCAAATTAGGCGAATTCACACAGAAGATTTCCCAGCAGCTCGATGATTTCCACTCATCCTTGAATTTGCAGCAGACGGGCATGGACAAGGACAATCTGATGAATATTGGTATGGGTGTTCTGACCGATTATATGGGGATTTTAGGCGTTGGCAGCATTCTTGCCGGATATCGGGAAGCGGGCGTTAAAGGTGCGATTGCCGGCGGCGGAGTCGGGGTAGCCGCTCATTTGGCGGTAGCGACGATGCTGGCATCGATGTCGGTAGTCGGACTTCCGCTGGTTGTGATCAGCTGTGCTGCCGGCGCGGTTGTCAGCAAGCACTTCTCACGCTTTCTGTTCGGTAAGGATGTGGCAGGCAAGCGCTTAGAAGCCATTCGGGAAACAATCCGCAAGAATCTTCAGGAAATGCTGGATGAAATGCAGGCCCGCGGCGAGCTGGAGGACTGGATCCGTCAGCGTGTGGATACCGCTTATGAAGAGCTGAGCGATGCGATGGAAGAAGAATGCGAAAAGATGTTGAAAGACACACAGAATACCATGGATGCGATTAAGCAGGATCTGATGCAGAATCAAATGCAGCGGGATAAGCTCTCGGAGACCTATGAGGAAAGTCTCAGTCAGGTTAAACAAATTCTGGCTCAGCTGAAACCGATTGCTGAAAAAGTGGCTCAGGTGCTGCGGGAGGATGCAGATATTCCAGGAGGAACCGAAGATGAGCAATGATTACCGTTCGCCGCTGAGCACATTGGATATCAGCTTTGAACATTACGTTCAACGCCGCAAAGCGATTGAAAACCGCCGGATGAGCGGCAATGGACTGCCGAATTATGCGTTCGCACTGGATTATGAATACCGCCGCAAGCTAGATTCTGTCCCACAGCTTTACAACATCGCTAAGAAGATCTGTGCGACCTATGCCAGCCGTACGCTGCAGGAAATCAATATGGATGGTCTGTTAGCAGGGCCTCAGCAATTTCCTGAAGTTTACCAGATCGGCTGCGACTGCGCCAAAACCTTGGGCATTGCGATTCCGAATATCTATATCGTCAACAATCAGGGCTTAAATGCCTACACGGTGGCCACTGATGAAATTGAACCATTGATCGTCATTTACAGCGGCTTGTATGAGCGCTTTACTCCGGGAGAGCTGCGCTGCGTCATCGGACATGAGTGCGGACATATCCACAATCAGCATACAGTTTACAACACATTGAGCAACATTCTGGTCGCTTCCGGACAGATTGCGACTGGCATCCTTTCCGCTCAGCTGATGAACATTCTAACCTTAGGCAGCGAAGTGCTGCTGCGGACTTGGAGCCGGGCTGCAGAAGTGACGTGTGACCGTGCCGGCATGATCTGCAGCGAACGCATCGAAGACGCTTACAACGTCAATGCCAAACTAATGTATGGCGGAGCCTGGGGAGAACATGAAGTCAGTCTGGATGCCTTGAAGCAGCAGCTGGATATGCAGCGGCAGTCCATGACGAAGCTCAATGAACTGCTTTATGATCATCCAACCTCAGTTCGCCGAATTTTGGCAGAAAAAGAATTTGCGGAATGTGAGATTTTTTATCAATGGCGTCCGGAGCTGAAACAATCGGGAATGACGATGCGCTCTCGCGAGGTAACCGATCAGCGCTGCAGGCGGATTGTTGATGTCATGAAGAAGGATTAGGGGGCGAAACCATGGAAAAGTCAGATCGCATCACGGTTGACGCAGCTGAACTGACTGCGTTAATCGAAAATCAGTTGGATCGCTTCAAAGTTTTCCAGTTCGACAGTCGTTTGCGCAGTTTGTTAGGTGAAACTCTGATTGACCGTCTTACCGTTTGGGATAAGCAAATCCGTCAGCGCAGGAATGATCCGTTTACCCTGGTTGTCTGCGGTGAATTCAAGCGTGGGAAATCTAGTTTGATCAACGCTTTGTTAGGGGAAGATGTTGTACCAACCAACGTCACGGCCGAAACGGTAACGCTCAATCGTATTCAATATGGTCCCCATCGCAATGAAGTTCGCTTATCTCAAGGCCGAAAAATGACGCTGAGCGACGCAGAAATTGAACGTGAATCCCTGGAAGCGCTGATGCAGGAAACGCAGGAAACCTTCCGTCAAATTGATTTGCAGCGGCCGATCGACTTCTTAAAGCAGGTCACGATTATTGATACGCCCGGCTTGTCAGATTCACTCAGTGATTTCAGCGAATTAGTAGATCAGGCGTTATGCCAGGCGGATGCGGTTCTGTATGTTTTCTCGGTTCGCTATCCATTAGCCCAAAGTGAACAGTTATTTTTAAAGGCTGCGATTTTGCCGCAGAAATATACGGATTTGATGCTTGTCGGCAATTTTGCAGATACACTTCAAACTGAGGATGAACAACAGCGCATGGAACAAATGTTGACCCAGCGAATAGAAGGTTTGCTTCCAGATCAAAAACCATGGCTGCTCAGCGCTTTGGATGAGTGCTGTCACCAAAGACAGGAAGAACGTCCTAATCTGGTCTGTGCAGAAAGCTTAGCGAAGAACTTTGACCACTTCCGCCAAGCCTTAGTCGATCAAATTGAACAACGTCAGGAATGGATTTTGCCTGACCGCATGCAGCGGATGGTGAGAGGCATGATCGCTGAGCTGAACCAAAATATCCAGGCAATGCAGGAAGGCTTGACTCTCGATCATAATCAGCTGCAGCAGCGACTGGAGATTCTGAATCAGGAAAAGGCGCAGCGGATTTCTTCCCAACAGGCGTTTAACCAGCGCCTTGACGACTTGATTGATCAGATGCAGGCCGAAGCCTGGGGCTGGATGGATGAGGTATTAAATCAGATGCAAAGTCAGGTTCAAGGTCTGAAGCGCATGAAAGCGGAAGATCTGATGAAGTATTATACCTTTTATTGTATTGATACGATTCAGGAAGCAATCTCCCGCTGCATTGATCATCATACGGTTTTAATCTACGATGAACTCGATGCGTTAAGTCGTGAACTGACGGCCAGACTGTCGCAGAATCAGGTGCAGTCAGGCTACAACTTTCGCTTTGCTTTAGATAACCGTACATGGACGATGGGGGATAACGTCAGTTTTGTCGTTTCCAAACTCAGCGGGCTGGGATTATTAAGCCTGGTTGCCGATGGTATTGCCGGGGCGATGCGGCAGAAAGAAATGACCGATAAAACACCACAGATCATTCAGTCTATTGCGTCGCAGTATCCTCAACTAACATTGTCAGTGCAAAAGACACTGCAGTCTATCTATGGTCAGCTGAAAGATACCGTAAAAAAGCAGCTGATGGACTACTATCAGGAACAACTCGATCAATTTGAGCAGCAGAGCGAGCAAATCGCCAAGACCGCACGTCAAAGCGAAGATCAAAAAGCGCAGATTAAAGCCGCATTGGATCAGCTGAATGCGGTTCTGCAGGATATCGAGCGGCTGCTTGCTTCGCAGTTTGAAAATATGAGGAAGTAAACAAAGGGGGAATTGTTATGGGAGGCATCTTAGTCGACGGCTGCGACGCATCGGATAGTTATTATAAAATCAAGGATGTTGCTCAGGCTTACTGCAAAACATGCGGTTGTGAGCGGGTGTATGCGTTAATGGAACTGAAAATGAAAATTCGTGTTTTCTGGATTCCGACCGTTTCTATCAACACTAAATATGCAGTGGTTTGTCCTGTCTGCAAGAACGGTTATATCGTTGATGAAGGCCAGAAAAATGATATTCTAACCGGCCGTGCAGAAGTGGAAGTGAAGGAAGATGGATTGATTCTGCATGCGCTTCCAGCACAAAACGAACTGCATTCGACAGGACATGTAATTGATAAACAGCCAGAATTGCCTGCCGATCAGCCGCGGTTCTGCTTCCGCTGCGGAAGTCCGCTGGATGAGAAGGGGCTCTGTCCGCATTGCGATGAGGTTAAGGAAGTTTCGCTTCATGAAGAAAACGACGAGTTGTCACAGATAAGAAAACAGGAAATCAAAAAGGTTGTCACAGAACTTGAGTCACTGCGGGATCCCATGTCGCCGTTCATTCGCCCTCAGTCAAAGATCTGTCCACATTGTCAACTGCTTTATGCTCAGGATAAAGAATACTGCGATATCTGTGGAAGAACATTAGTTCAAAGGGAGAATCATTCATGAAAAAATGCAATCATTGCGGAGCGGAAATGAATGAAGATGCGGCATTTTGTCCGCATTGCGGCGAACCCGTGACTGACACATCCACAATCCAGTGTTCTTATTGTCATCAGGAAGTTCCTGCAGATCAATTGTTTTGTCCGCATTGCGGCCATCGTCTTTTATCAGGGGGCCGTTCTAAGGATGAACCTCAGCCATCACCTGTACCTAAACCAAAACCTGAAATTCATTATGACCCCAAAAAGAGTTCGCCAATACCTCAAGAACCTATTCAGACTCAGCCTTCTTCTTTCGTCAAACCCTTATTTCTGTATGCACTGATCTGTTTGCTTTTAACCTATTTCGATGCGTTGGCGCTGGCTGTGAATAATCGCTACTACAGTTTTCCAGAAGCGTTTATGATCTATATCTGGTTTGGCTTGATCGCGTTTATTGTGTTTTTTATTTTTCTTGTGTTCAGCCGAAGGACGATGAAACAAGCAAGTCAGACAAAGGATTCGCAAAGACAGGCAAAGTTGAAAAAAACAGCGAAAATTCGTTTTTGGCTTGGCTTTATTTTAGGAATTCTCCTTTTGATCGGCATCGGCATTTTTATCATCTTTGATGCGTAAGTCAGCGGCGACTGTATTTCGTAACGTATGTCATACAATGAAAGGAGGAAATGAACATGCAAAAATGTCTTCATTGCGGAGCAGAAATAGCTGATGAAGCCGCTTTTTGCCCCCATTGCGGTGAATCAGTGGTCAAAGCTCAGACTGTGATCTGTTCCTATTGCCAAAAAGTCATTCCTGCGGATCAACTATTTTGTCCTTATTGTGGTCATCGTGTAATCGCAGAACCTCAGCCTGAACCTGAACCCCAACCCATACCTCAGCCCGATCCCCATCCTGAACCCCAACCCATACCCAAATCGAATGTAGAAACGGAGGATCCTGCGCAAATTGATCAAAAGGTGCGCGTGAATCGTATTTTTGCGTTAGGAACATGTGTTCTATTTGTTCTGAGTGAAGCTTTACTCAGTTCCACGATAATTTCCTATCGGTCATTTTCAGAAGCTTTACTCATCTTTACAGTGATAGGGATTGCTGTGTTTTTCGGTTCCCTGATTATGATTAACCAATATGAGAAGTTTGCTTTATTGGCCTGGAATGCCACTGAACCGCAGGTACGTCAGGGTTACAAAAACAAAGCGAAGCAAATGTTAAACCAGGCTTATATTGTGATTCTGGTGCTGATGATTCTGAGTTTTGTCATCGCGGGTATCGACTGGTAAAAATTCAAAAAGTAAGCAAGAGGTAAAATGTTAGGAACTTTGCAGCTTTAAGGATCACCGAGAAGAAAACGTTAAGCTTGAAATGCGGTTGCGCAGAAACGCGCAAGGTTTATGATAGAATTGCATATTAGAAAGGTCAGAGTATTCCCCCTGACCTTTTTGTATTCAATTTTATTTGTTAGATCCTGCGGCGTGACTTAAAACAATTTTATCTTGATTGATGTTTACAATTTCATTTGCCTGGATTAAGGAAGATGCAATCTGAGCTTTCAGACTGTTTAGCTGGTCTGATCGTATACCGCTATACTTCAAAATAAGCTCATCTTGAACATGATCTTTGAGCATGGCCTGAGCATTTTGAAGCTGATTAAGCTGGATCCCTTCTTGAATCCCCTCCTGAATCCCATCATATTTGATCTGAGCTTTATCTCGTAAGTCGCGTTCATGGGCAAAGGCCGCATTTTGGGCAGCCAGCGTGAAACTATTGATTCTCATCGGGTTCTGTTCCTTTTGTTGTATTCACTGCAGGACTGTCTGGACTTGGGATATCGTAAGAAGTTTCACTTTCTTGGATTAAGGAAGATGCAATCTGAGCTTTCAGGCTGTTTAGCTGGTCTGATCGTATACCGATATACTTCAAAATAAGCTCATCAGGAACGTGATCTTTGAGCATGGCCTGAGCATTTTGAAGCTGATTAAGCTGGATCCCTTCTTGAATCCCATCATATTTGATCTGAGCTTTATCTCGTAAATCACGTTCATGGGCAAAGGCTGCATTTTGGGCAGCCAGCGTGAAACTATTGAATCTCATCTGTTTCTGTTCCTTTTATTGTAGCCGCTGCAGAACTGTCTGTGCTTGGGATATCGTAGGAAGCTTCACTTTCTTGGATTAAGGAAGATGCAATCTTAGCTTTTAGATTGTCTAGCTGGTCGGATGGTATTCCACTGTACTTCAAAATAAGTTCATCAGGAACATGATCGATCAGCATTGCATGAGCATTTTCCAACTGAGTTTGTTGAACTCCTTGCTGAATCCCATCATATTTGATCTGAGCTTTATCTCGTAAATCACGTTCATGGGCAAAGGCCGCATTGCGGATGGCGGGATCGGAACTAATAACTTTCATCACTTCGGCTACCTCCTTAAATATGTCGTTGCGCTGTATGATTTCCGCAACAATTGGATCGCTGATTTCTTCGTCATACTTTTCAAAGAACCAGCACCACTTTTCAAATCCGTCTAACTCCTGATAACTGTGATTCATCTGAATTATTTTCTTTAACTCAATGATATAAATGGTTATCAAATTTGTCAAGACGTCATGTTCATCCTTTTCCTGAAGTTGATACACATGGATCGCCTTGTCAGGCTGATCAGCCTTTGGCGGAAAGGGAAAATCAAGAAAGAAGACTTGGCAGACGGGAACTAATTCGGAATAGGCCGCCCCTTTGTTTGCGGGCTGTGTCAGCAACATCGCCGCGTAATATGCGGAACGGTTACAGATGTTCATTTCGCTGGCATAGCCCTGCATTTCGTAATTGATTAATCGCATAGGGAGAGTCTGTACACTGATATCCAACCGTATATCTTTCCCGCTGGATGAGGGCGAAAGTTTTTCGGTGGGACTGAGGGACAGCGCTTCAAAATGAGTTTTCATCAATTCCTCCGAGATGTTTTTGAGAAATTTCTGACCTAAAACAGGAAAATAGGTTAACAGCGTTTTAAAGACGAAATCGTTGGTACAACGAAGCTTGGGCGGATGTTGGATCTCTTCTTGGATTACCGGCATAAAATCCCTCCTCCTCTTACCTATTGCGGAAAAATCAAAAAAGCCCCGCAAAAACGCTGAAATAAGTCTATTTTTCATCTTTTTATCACATTTCCAACGAATCCTTTCACAAGCAAAAAAAAGAAAGCAAAATTCAGGAGTTTCCCGATCGCTTTCTACTCTGTCATTTTCATGGAATTTGAGTCATTGTTGATGAGCCAGTTCCATTCGGCGGGCTTTTCCCTTGATCATGATTTCTCCCTTATCTATAAGAGCTTCGGAATCAGCCTGAATTAAGGTGACAAAAGTAACCCGTTCCTGGACTTCAATTGTACCAATCTGTTCTGCGGAAAAGCCCAGGCTGCAAAATGCGCCGACGATATCGCCAGGCCGCAGTTTGTGCTGACGGCCGGCGCGGATGAGAAGGGTCGTCTTGTTCTGCTTCAATGCCGCCGCTTTTTCCGGCTGAGCCTGCGTTTTCGTTTTCCAATGAGCTAAGCCGGAATGATCGTCAAACAAATCTATTTCCAAAGTTTCACTGTTCACCGCCATGGTCTGCAAAAAGGCCGAGTAGCATGTCTGTTGTCCCGAGGTCAGAAGGACTGCGGAAGTACCCGGCTGATCAATCCGTCCGCAGCGCCCGCAGCGATGGATAAACGATTCTAAACTCAGCGGCAGATCCCAGTGGATGATCAGCGACAGACCATCAATATCCAAGCCCCGGGCAGCGACGTCGGTTGCGCATAAGATTCGCAGCTGACCCCGACGGAATTGTCTGAGTACGGCAAACCGCTGGTCCTGTTCCATTCCGCCGTGCATCGCTTCGGCGCACAATCCGCGTTTTTTAAGCTGATCGGCCACTTCCTGCGCACTGCTTTGACGTTCGCAGAAGACAATGGCCGAGGGAGCTTGAAATCGGGATAACAGATTCAGCAGGCCTGTCATTTTTTCTGATTCCTGAACGGTCAGGGAGGTCAGATGAACATTCTGGTTGGTTTGGCGGGGCGAGTCGATCTGAATCATCAGCGGATCATGAACCGTGATTTCCGCCAGCTGCAGAATTTCGGGACTCAGCGTCGCCGAAAACAGACAGGTCTGAATGGGGGAAGGCAGCTGTTTCAGAATCTGATGAACCGTTTCCGTCAATCCCAGCGAGAACATCTGATCAGCTTCATCCAGAACGATCATCCTCAAAGCGGAAAGATCCAAAGTTCCTTGCTCAATATGATCCCAGATTCGGCCAGGCGTGCCGCAGACAATCTGAACACGCTGTTTCAGCTGAAACTTCTGACTTTTCATCGGCTGACGGCCAACCAGGCGGACACAGGTCAATCTGCGAAACAAACTGAAATTTTGAATTTCCTGTGTGATCTGATCTGCTAATTCGCGGGTTGGCGCAAGGATCAGAGCCTGCGGCCGACGCTCCTCAAAATGACAAAGCTGGCAAACGGGCAGGGCATAAGCCGCGGTTTTTCCGGATCCAGTCTGGGCCTGAACCAGGCAATCCTTTCCTTCCAGAAAGGCGGGGATCACCTGTTGCTGAACAGGCGTGGGCTGGGTGTAATGCAGCGCTTCTATGGCTTGGCGCAGATCCTCTTCCAGCAAATCAAAAGCTGAGTTGAATTTCATGATAAAACCTCCTGTTGGGTTTCTATTATATAAGGATAAATAAAAGCATCCGGGTCTCAGCATACCAGCAGAAGCAGAAAAACACAAGGATTATATCCAAAGCGGGATTGTCATTGGATCGTAAAAATTCTTCGATCTTCTCTATGGTACAATTAGAAAACAAAGAAAAACTGAAGAATGAAGTTCAATAAAACTTTAGATTTCACGGCACGCGGCTGTTGAAATCCTGTATCACCATTATAAAAAGGATGGAGAGACGAAGCAAATCGATTAAAGAGGAGACGAAAGCATGAACACACGATGGGAAAATACGTTGTACCAGCTTGGCAGCTGGCTGCTTATCGATATGGCAATCGCGTTAGGTTATTGGCAAATGGGAGGCTGGAAAAATTTTACCCATGAGCTTTTCAATGGATCTTGGATTCTTCCAGGCAGTGCTTCTTTGATCGCAGTCACACTGGGGATGATGATCTTCGGTGTTTATCTGCGCCTTCTTTGTGATGAACCCGTGCGCCTTCTCCGCTTTGTCATAGGTCTCATTGTCTTGATGCTTCTGCTGCGTTTGATGGAATTGGAAACACTGAGCTGGATATTTCTAATGATAGGCAGTCTTGTACCGCAGTTTTTCCTATCGCTGTTTCCGATTGGCGATTTAGTTCGAGGACTGATGCCCATCCTGATCCTCTTCTCCGTGATTTTCCAGATCGTTTTGACTGGCTTTTATTTGTGGAAAAGCAAGGAGATCCGTTGGGGATTGATCGCAGTCAAGCTGGCGTTCTTCACCCTGTTTCTGCTTACCTGTCTGTATCCGGATACGCTTGTAAACGTCGGGATCAGTTTCCTGGATTGGATCAACGGCTTTTGGTTCGCTGAATTTGCGCTTGTTCACTGGGGACATTTTTAATCAGAACGGGAAGTGGGAACGAGAAAAATGAGCTGCGATATTCCCGTTCATTTTTTAGGCTGTGACCATGATACAATAAAAGCGGGGTGATCGCGATGAAGGACGGTTGGTTTACGATCAAGGAAGTCTCTGATTTATTTGATAATACGCGCGGAGCGATCCGTTTTTATGAAGAAAAAGGTCTGATCCATCCGCGGCGGGATGAACATGGCTTCCGCTGGTACAGTATTGATGATATTTTTCAGCTGTTTTATCTGAAACGCTATGCGTCGATGTCTTTTTCTTTAGATGAAACCTTGCATACCTTCGTCAAGGAAGCGCATTTAACCTTGCCGGAAATTCAGGAACAAATCTGTAAGCGGGAAGCAGAACTGGATGATCAAATTGAACGCTTAATGCAGCAGCGAAAAAGTTTGCAGAACTATCGCAGACTGCTTTTGGAATGTCAAAATCCTCTTCTGCGCTATGAGGCCTGTCCCGATTATGTAAGTCTCTGCGCCGAAGCTTTTAACTCAATGAGTGAAGCAGATCTGCGGTTATTAAAATCGTGGATTGCCGCAATGCCTCTGACAAGTGTGCATGGCGATCTGATTGAGGATGAAACCGGTCTGCATTTTGTTTCCAGCTTAGGCATTCCGGAAGTCTATGCTGAGAGGATGGGCTTAGGATCACATCCAAGGATGCGTCGCTTGCCCCGCTCTTTGGCAGCCGTACGCTGTGTCCGTTGTGAATGGGAAAGGATGCCGGATCAGCTGATCGAACAGGCGCTGGCCTTGCGCAAAGAAGTGGAAGAGGCAGGGAAAACCGTGCACTCCTTTGTCAGCACCAGCCTGATTCTTGTTCATACCGTGGAAGGAAAAACCATCGAATATCATAAATGTTATGTTCCGGTACAGAATTGATAAAATAATCACTTGCCTGTACAGTACCTGTATACCCTACAATAACCTCAGAAATGAGGAGGAATATTTCTATGGAACTATCAAGAAGAGCCTTTTTAAAAAGCTCCCTGGCGGCGGCCGGGGTGGGTGCTCTGGGGTTGTTGAGCGGCTGCAGCACGGATCAGCCTTCAGCGCAGACAACCCCTTCAGCGCAGCCGGATGATGCCTCTCAGACATCCTCTCTGGATGCGCCTTATGCGGCGCTGGATGCCAGTGCGATCACGGAAAAAACAGTCGACTTCGTCGTTGTCGGAGCCGGGCCTGCGGGCTTGTGCGCCGCGGTCAGAGCCGCGGAGAACGGCGTTTCTGTCGCGGTGATTGAGAAAACCGGGGCAACCGGCGGCTGCGCAAAATTCGGCATGGGGATCTTAGCGATCGGCACCGAGCTGCAGAAAGCGCAGGGGGATGTGCTCAATCTGGATGAAATGTATAACATGTTCACTGAGTATACGCATTACCGCACTGACTGCGTGCTGATGCGGCGCTACTTTGAAGAATCCAAAGAGACACTGGAATGGATTGAAGGCATGGGCGTTGAGTTTGAGGAAGCCGCGCGCTACTTTGAAAAATCCTATCCAACCTGGCATATCGTTAAATCTGAGGAAGGCGTGATCGGCGGCGGACAAGCCAAAACGATGACCGATCATCTGGAAGCTCGGGCCCGGGAGCTGGGCGTTGAATTCTACATGGAAACTTCTGCCTGCCGCTTAGAAACCGAAGCGGGGCAAGTCAAGGGCGTTTGTGCTTACAATGCAGATCAAACCCAGGGCTACCATTTCCAATGCCATGCGGCCTTGATCGCCACCGGCGGCTTTGGCAACAATCCGGAGTGGGTAAAAGAACAGTTCCATCTCAGCCTGAATGAAGATTTCTTCGGGATGCGGTTTCCGGGCCATGAAGGCGACGGCATTCAAATGGCTTGGGATGCCGGCGTGAAGGAATCAGCAATGATCGAAGAGATGATTTTCGATATTTTCCGGCCGAATTCTTCCGGCTCTTATACCAATGACATCAAGCTGATTATGCAGCAGCCCAATTTGATGGTGAACCAGCAGGGACAGCGGTTCTTTAACGAAGAACAGGTTCAGAATACGACATATACCGGCAATTCCTTATGCAATCAGACCGGCAATACAGGTTTCATGATTCTCGATGAGGCAATTAAGCAGAGCTATGTCGAAGCTAACCATGTCGATTTCACCAGCCGTGTTTGGAATACTGATGATTTCACTCAGTTTGACGCGAATTTCAAAACGATGGAAGAATCCGGATATACCGCGATCATCAAAGCTGATTCGTTAGACGAGCTGGCCGCGAAGATGGGCATTGACGCCGCAGGTCTGACAGCCACGGTGGAAAGCTACAATCAGCTGTGTGCTCAAGGCTATGATCCGCTGGGAAAGAGTGCGGCTTATCTCAAACCGATCACCACGGCGCCGTTCTATGCCGCTCAGTATTATCCATCGAGTTATGGAACCCTGGGTGGAATCAAGGTTAATTCAAACCTGGAAGTGCTGGATCAGAACGATCAGGTCATCGCGGGTCTGTATTCCGCCGGAACGGATTCCTGCACGGTCTATGGCGACAGCTATATGTTCTTGCTTCCAGGCAACACGATGGGCTATTCCGTCAACACCGGAAGGTTTGTCGGAGAAGCCGTCAGCGAACTGCTGAAAAAATAGATTCAATCCCATCTCAGGCAGAACTGGAATCGAAGGGTTCCAGTTTTTGCTTTCTTTTCTCATCTAACAAAAAGGCAGAGAAAGGATGAAAACAAAACTATTGAATTAACAATGATTCTTAAAAAATGCTTAAAAGGATAGAAATGTTTTCCAAAAGATTGGAAAAATCCCTTATTTTAAAGGGAGATTGAAGGATTTCACTAGGCAAATCTAAAAAATATGGTAAACTGTACCATGAACATTTCGGAGGTGAGAGTGTGCTGAACGATACGATAGCGGCGGTCTCTACCGCTTTGCAGGACGGGGCGATTTCAATCATTCGGATAAGCGGCCCGGAAAGTCTGATCCTTGCAGAAAGGCTGTTCAGCCGCAGCGTAGTGGACCAGCCGACGCATACCGTTCGGTATGGGTATATCCTGGATCCGATCAGCCGGGAAGCGGTGGATGAGGTGCTGTTGACGGTTTTCCGCGCGCCGAAAACCTTTACGTGCGAGGATGTCGTAGAAATCAGCTGCCATGGCGGCCGCTACATCACCCGAAGGATTTTGGCACTGGTGCTGGCCGAAGGCGCTCGGCTGGCTGATCCCGGAGAGTTTACCCGCCGGGCTTTCCTCAACGGCCGCATCGATTTGACTCAAGCGGAAGCGGTGATGGATATGATCGACGCGGACTCTTCCCAGCAGGCGCAGATGGCGATTCAGGGCATTCGCGGCAGCATCCGCCGTCTGGTTGAACCGCTGAATGAAGCCCTGCTCAACATCATTGCTAATATTGAAGTGAATATCGATTATCCTGAATATGAAGATGCCCAGCAGCTGACCTGGGAAAGCGTTCTGCCGCAGGCCCGCCGGTGGCTGGGGCAAATGGATGAAATTCTGCAGCGCGCCGAAAGCGGACGAATTATGAAAAAAGGCGTAAAAACCGTCATTCTTGGCAAGCCGAATGTCGGCAAGTCGAGTCTGCTCAACGCCCTTTTGGAGGAAGACAAAGCGATCGTTACTGAAATTGCCGGAACAACCCGGGATCTGGTGGAGGGTGAAATCCATCTGCGCAATGTGACGCTGCATCTGATCGACACGGCCGGCATTCACAAAACGGATGACCGCGTGGAACAGATCGGCATTGAGCGGTCAATGAAAGCGCTGGAAGAAGCGGAACTGATTTTGATCGTGCTCGATGCCAGCCGGCCGCAGGATGATGAAGACCGCCGTCTGCTCGATCTGACCGAAGGCCGCAACCGCATTGTCGTCGTCAATAAAAAAGATCTGGCGCCGCAGTGTGAGGATCGTTCCGGAACAATTTCCATCTGTGCCGCGCAGAATCAAATTGAACCGCTGATCGATGAGATCAATCAGCGTTACGAACACCATCATGCGATGCTGGAACTGCCGTCATTAGCCAATGAGCGGCAGATCGCTTTAGCTCGGCAGGCCCGTCAGTCCATGGCTCAGGCCGTCAGTGCCCTGGAAGAGGGAGCGGAACTGGATCTGGTGACGATTGACCTGCAGGCAGCCTACATGGCATTAAAAGAAATCATCGGCGAAGCCAGTCGGGAAGATCTGCTGGATGCGCTGTTCTCCAAATTTTGTTTAGGAAAGTGAGGGAAATCCCATGAAATTATTTGTAAACCGTTTTATTGCTTTAGTGATCGACAGCCTTCTGATCGGAATTCCGGTCGGAATTATTGAAATGGCATTTTCGCTGATTCGCTGGATTTTAAGCTGGCTGCCGTTTCTGCATCATTTCCGCTTCCTGTTTTCGACATCCTTTTTGTTCGTGATTGTCTATGCTTTGTATGAGGCAGCGATGATTTACTTCGCCAGCGGGACGGTTGGCAAGCTGATCATGAAGCTGGAAGTCGAGAAGGAACGCGGCACTATGACTTTCGGTGACTGCCTGATCCGCGGCGTGATGAAAGCTTTCTCGCTGCAGATCTGGATTCTGGGCGTGTTCTCTGCGATTCTGGCCTATTCGGATCAGCACAGTTCATTGCATGATCGGATGGCCGGCACTTCAGTATGGGAAAAGCTCTAGGCTGGATTGATTCGCACTGTCATCTGACCTGTGCTGATCTGATTGAAGAGGCTCAAGGGGTCCGCCAGCGGGCGCTGGAAGCCGGTGTGGTGCGGATGATGATCGTGTGCTGCCGGCTTGAAGAAGCCGAAGCTGCCTTGAAAATGAAAGCGGAAGATGCGCGTTTTGACGTCGCGGTAGGCTTTCATCCCAGTGATCTGCGTGATTTTACGGAAGAAGACTGGCATAAACTAGAAACTCTGGTCTATAATGAGAATGTCACGGCCATTGGTGAAATCGGCCTGGACTACTATTGGGATAAGGACAACCACCCCGAACAACAAGCGGCGTTTATCCGTCAGATTGAGCTGGCAAACCGAGTTAATAAGCCGATTCTGGTGCACAGCCGCGATGCGATCGCCGATACGTTTGCCATCCTGCGCGATCATCCGGCAGTGCGGCGCGGGATCATCCATTGTTTCAGTTCCAGCCGGGAAATGGCCCGGGAGTTTGTCAAGCTGGGCTATACGATCGGCCTGGGCGGACCGGTGACCTTCAAAAATGCCAAGACCCCAAAAGAAGTGGCAGCCGATGTGGATCTGAATTATCTTCAGATCGAAACCGACTGTCCCTATCTGACGCCTGTTCCGTATCGGGGAAAACGGAACGAGCCGATGTATCTGCCGCTGACAGCTCAAACGATTCTGGAGCTACGCGGAATTGATGAGGAAGTGCTGAAGCAGCAGCTTTGGGATAACTATCAAGCCTTATTCCATCCGCAAGACGAACTCTGAAAATAGAGAAGCGTCTACGATCTCTGGTGAAAGGAGGAAAATAAAATGAAAAAAGCCGTGCTTTTTGGAATTTTAGTATGCTTAGGTCTGGGCATGACCGCATTGATCATGATCCCGGAAGAAGTCAAGACACCACTGATCCTGCAGACCTTTAGTTATTCGCGAGCCGCAAGCGAAGAACCGCTTCCGTACAGAACTGCACAGGAAACAATCACCACTTTCCTGGAAGCGCAGGATACGATTTTTGTCCATCCGGAGGAAATCCCGGCTAACGGTGTTTCCTGGATGATCTCCAAGACGGATGACGGAAGTCCGAAGGTTCAGAATGATACGTATGAAATGACCTACGACCAGGAGGGCAATCTGTTGTCCCGTGTCCTGGTTCCTTATTCGACAGAAGTGATTGAAGCCCAGCCGATCGTCATGAGCTATGGCTCAGCGGTCAAGGAAGAAGCTTATTTCTATTCCAGCCGGGTTACTTCCTATGGCGCAGATTGCGTCGGATGCGGCGGGGGAACGCCGGCCGGCATTGCGATCAGCACCTCCGGAGTCCGTCAGTCTGACGGTACCTGGAAAGATGGAATTACTTATGACGGTTATTATTTAATCGCAGCGTCATCCACGCTCCCGCTCTGCACCCTGGTTGAGATCAGCGACCATAAGTTCAATGGTCAAGGATTAACCCCAGGCGAACCATTTCTAGCAGTGGTTGCCGACCGCGGCGGCGCTGTACAAGGATCCACAATTGATCTGTTTACCGGTTCGGAAGCTTATCCGAGCGTACGTAACGGCAAGCGCTCCAATGTCAAGGTTTCGATTGTGGACTTTGGCCGCAAACGGGCTAACGGCTGTCGGTTTAATTAAAAATCAAAGAAGAGAAAGAGGGCATTCTGGTTCAGGATGTCTTTTTTTTGGACTTGCGCTTTAACTGTGTCTATCATATAATAACAGTGGAGGAAGAGTTATGCGCATACTTCTGGATCCCAGTTCCCATGATCCGAATTATCTGCAGATCGAAAACGCGATTCGATCGGCAATCTGTCAGGGACAGCTGCACCCTCAGGAACAGCTGCCTTCGATCCGGCAGCTGGCGAAACAGCTGCAGGTGGCAATCATCACGGTCAAACGGGCGTATGACGACCTGGAACAGGCAGGATTGATCGAAACCCGTCAGGGTAAGGGGTGTTTTGTCTGTCCGATGGATCTGTCCGACCTTTACCAGCAGGCCGGAAGTCAGCTGAAGCAGGAGTTTCAGACGACTTTGGATAAAGGTTTAAAGCTGGGAATGACGGTTGAACAGATTCAGGAATTATTTAATCAGGCCTGTCTTACTGTGATTTCTGGAAAAGAGGAATAAACAATGAGTGAATATGCGATCAAAGCTGAAAATCTGCAGGTACAATATCCAAATTTTGAATTGGCTGTGGATCAGTTTTACTTGCCAAGCGGTTATGTGATGGGCTTGATCGGCCGCAACGGCGCAGGCAAAACAACCTTGATTGATGCTTTGCTGGACTGTACGCCCGCTCATGCAGAACATTGTGAGCTGTTGGGGATGCGGATGGATAAGCAGCAGCGGCTGATCAAAAATCAGATCGGTCTGGTCAGCGACCGCTTCATTTTTCCTAACGCTTATCATGCGATGAAACTGATACGCCGGATCGGGCCGTTTTATGACCAGTTTGATGAATCTTTGTTTCGATCCTTAATCAAACAATTTAAGCTGCCGTTAAGCAAACCGTTTGGGGAATTTTCAGCGGGAATGAAAGCGAAGCTTTCGATCATTTTCGCCCTTGCCCATCATCCGAAGCTGATGATCCTGGATGAACCGACGGCTAATCTTGATCCGGTATCCCGACGGGAAGTGCTGAATTTGTTGTATGAGTTTATGCAGCAGGAAGATCATTCCTTGTTGTTTTCCACTCACAATACAGCAGATTTAGATAAGATTGCGGATTATGTTACCTGTTTGGAAAATGGCCGGGTGAAGTTTTCTTTATCGAAAGAAACGTTATTAGAAGATATTCAGCATTTCCGGTGTGAAGGAAAAATGCCCAAAGCCATGAAGGAATTCGTACTCAAGCCGAAAGCGACGGAGACGGGCTGGGAAGGCGTGTGTACCCGTGCGAGTCAGTTACGGCATCTTCCGGTGGAATTTACCCCCTTAACTCTGGAAGAAATCATGTTAGCTCAGGATTTGACTTATGAAGACTTCTGAAATCCTGCGCATGGCCTGGGGGTATTGGCTTAGCTGCAATAGCGGACTTTTGGGCATTGTCTTGATCGCGCTGCTTTTATCGCTGCCCTTCGTCACGTTTGGGATGATGGCGCTGTTATTCGGCACAATCGTCCTGACTGGCAGCATGCTGGACTGGCGTAAGGAAACGGAAGGCAATTTTGGCTTGATGCTGGAAAGTTTGCCGATGAGCGGACGAGATCGGAAAAAGATCTTAATCCTTGATGTTGCTTTTAATTGGTTTGGGATCTTCGGCGGGTGCGGCTTGTTGATCATGGCCCGTAAGCCTGAAATGATGGGGATTATTTTATTAACTTGTGCTCTCTATTGGCTTTTATACAGCTTCATCGTTTTACGGTGGGAAAAAGAAAAGCAAGTTCTCAACACGTGGAGAACTGGAATTTTGTTTTTGGCCATGACGCTGATTGCGATCATGGCAGCTCAGGAAATTGCGGATCAAACGTTGTTTTGGGCGGAAGTTCTGCTTGCTTTGATGATTATCGGTATGTACTTCGGATTAACCCGATTTGAATTGGTTTCCAAGCAGAAAGCGGATTCTCAGTCGGAGAAGGAGTTCTCCTGGTTCCCGGAATCCATCCGTGGGGTGCTGGATCTGGCGGAAATCGATCTGCATAGTGAAAGTGTTTCAATGACACAGTTAGGACGAGCTGTGATGCTTGTGGCAACTTTTGGAAGTCTGGTGCTTCTGTCGGGAAGCTATGTGTATCTGATCTTTTTTATCACAGATTTCGTGGTCAGCTGGCATTTGACAAAGAAATTTCAAAGCGGGATGTACGCTGTCAATCTGATTCCCGTTTCCCGTCTTACACGCCTAGGCTGCCAGCTGCTTGTCCAAAGCTTAACGCTGGCGGGTTTATGGGGAGTGAATCTCATTTCTCTGGGAATTCAGCTGATCTTACCCACTGCCAGTGCTGGCCTGCCCTTCACATTCAGTGCTGCTCTGATTTCGATCTGTGCTACGATCAGCTTTGTGGCTTATAGTCTGACCTGGGGTTCAGGATATCATCAAAACTCAAGAACTGCATCCTATTTTATAGGCTACTTGATTGTGTGCCTTTGTTCAGCCGGAGCCTCTGCCGGTAAAATTCCGTTTTTGCAAACGGGGTTATTCTGGGGCTGCCTGCTGCTGGTGAGCTTCGTTCTTATCGGCCTCTGGCTGCGGAAGCAGGCTTGCCAAGGCGGGCTTTAACCATAGAACAGAGAGGAGATAAAAAGTTTCCGAGGATTGTTGCGGAAGCTTTTTTCGCTGTGTGCCAGGCATGACATATATCTAACTGGTGAAAGTCCAGTCACGGGTAGTTGCCGCCAAGTGTAGTGAACCACAAGCCGTTGGTAGTGATACCATGGGTGAAGGAAGTGGTGTAGCGAATCTTTCGAGCTTACGAAAAGAAACTTGATGAGGCTAAATGGTGGATAAGGTTGCAGTACAAACCAAAGTCCAAAAGGTAAACGTAAAACCAAGACAGTAAATCAAGAGGTTGTGAAGAGAAAGATATATGTCTTACCCTGGGAGATCTTGCGAACAAGGAAGTCCAATAAACTTTAAAATCAGTGATGGTACCCATGGTCGAAAAAGGTTTATCGCAAGAAGTCAGATGAAGTCATAGTAGGTAGAAATACCGAAGGACTGAAACGTTTATAGAGTGCGAATCGCTATAAGCAATGTTTGGATAGTCCGAAAATGAGGATAGCCTAGAACTGTGAATCGTAAGCACAGATGGTGAAAGTAGTGGGGATGTTTCCAAATCGATTTACAAGTAGAAGGAGGAGCAGCAAATGAAATTAATGGAAAAGATTTTAAGTGAAGAGAATTTGCAAAAGGCAATCAAAAAGGTCAAACAAAACAAGGGAGCACCTGGAATGGATAAGATGACAGTGCAAGAAGTCGAACAAGGGTTTGGACAATATCAAGAAGAAATTGTTTCCTTGATAATGAACAAGCAATATCGACCCATGCCAGTGAAAAGAGTCTATATTCCAAAACCAAATGGAAAACAAAGACCATTAGGAATACCAACCGTTGTTGACCGAGTTATCCAACAAGCTATTCTACAAGAACTCACAAAAATCTATGAGCCTATATTCAGTGAACATAGTTTTGGATTTCGACCAAGGCGAAGTGCACATATGGCAATGGAAGAAGTGTTAAATAACTTAAATGATGAATACGAATGGATAGTTGATTTGGATATTGAAAAATTCTTTGATACCGTAAATCATGACAAATTAATTTCAATCTTAAGAGAGAATGTCAATGACGCAACAACATTACATTTGATAAGAGCCTATCTAAGAGCAGGTGTGTTAGAGGATGGACTCGTCAAAAGTACTACGGTTGGCACACCTCAAGGAGGACCAATTAGCGTTATTTTATCAAATATCTATTTAGATAAATTGGATAAAGAGCTAGAGTCTAGAAACCTTAAATTTGTAAGATACGCCGATGACTGTATGATCTTCGTCAAAAGCGAAATGAGTGCGAACCGTGTAATGAAGTCAGTGACATCATGGCTAGAGAGAAAACTATTCTTGAAAGTGAGTGCAACAAAGACAAAAGTCGTCCGCCCAACGAAAGGGCAATTCCTAGGATTTACCTTTTATAAGAATGGACAAGATTGGAAATGCGTACCTACGAAAGATAGAAAGAAACGACTGTATTCTAAGATTAAAACATTGATGAAGAGAAAACATGCCATATCAAGACCGCTGGCAGTTACATTTGCGAAAGTAAATCAAACTGTAAGAGGTTGGATAAACTATTTTAAGATAGGTAGCATTAAAATGTTTCTTGATGAATTTGGGCAATGGCTACGCCATAAGGTACGATGTATCATCATCAAGCAATGGAAGAAACCAAAGACGATATATAGAAATCTAATGAAGCTAAATATAGTGAGCAAATGTAAGTTTAGCGAAGAAGATATCTATAAGTGTGCTAACACGAGATTAGGGTGGTATAAAAGAAGTGGGATGAATATCGTAAACTTTACATTATCACCAAAAGTTTTAGGCATAAAGAAAGGGGACAGACCAGGTTTAGTCAATCCCCTAGAATACTATCTTAAGAGTTTGTGATTCGATATAAATGTAGAGCCGTATACGAGACCCGTACGTACGGTTCAATGAGAGGGGCGAAAGTTAAAACTTTCCCTCTACTCTATTAAAAAGAACGATATAAAGAATAATACAAAGAAAGAACTGAGGTATTGTTCTTTTTGATCGTGTTTTGTTTTGAACAGGATTTATTCACCCTGAATTTTTATCCAAATTTCCATCTGATATCCATGGTCTTTGATTAAACTATATTTTTCAGCGGAGAAGGGATCGACGTGGAGCTGATGTGCAGGTAACCAGGTACCAAACAAATATTTTCCAGCTTTATCCAGGATATCAGTTACCAGCATTTCAAAGGTTTCGGCTTCGAGCTTACACACGATATATTCTCCTTTCGGCAGAGTGACTGTTGTAAAATTGGAAAGTTTCGGACACGCGGTAATCAGCGGTGCACCTGCGAAATAAGTGAAGGTTCCTTTCTGCGGATCGGCCTGATAAGACATTCCTAGTTCATAATCAGGGCTAATATAATCGGACAATTTTGCTTTTTCGTGATGAAAAGAAGTCCAAAGCTCTCCCGGCATATCTATTCCGGTACTCTCACCCATCGGTATCTGCCCAGCGATGGATACCTCGGCTTCAACGCCAATAAAGGTTTTTGCGGAGTTGAAGGTCTTCCGTTTGATTTCCATCAGAAAATCATCCAGAAGTAAAGGAACATCTTCATCGAGATGCTGATAAGCTAAAGCAATCTCGGGTTTGATCAACGTATTCAGCCGAGGTTGATTTTGTCGATAAGCAGAAGGTGTCAGTCCATACGCCTCCTTAAAAGCCCGGGTGAAATGGGCGTGGCTGGAAAATCCATACTCCAGCGCCAGATCCACGATTCTGCAGTCCTGCTGTTTCAGAGCTTCGGCGGCTTTTGCCAGTCGGCGAAGCTGAATATATTCCTGCGGTGATTTGCCGACTAAGCGTTTAAATAATTTTTGAAAATAAAACGAGGATAAGGATACCTGATCGGCCAGGTCCTGTGTCTTCATTTCTTCAAACAGATGTGCTTCAATTTCATCAACAGCGGTTTGTATTGCTTCCCATGCGTGCATGATTGAGTCCTCCTAAACTGTTTCCATTATATCAAAGGAAAGGACCTGCGGCTTTTCCCGGAATGTCCTTTTTAAATGTGAAAACGGTCAAGCAAAGAAGATCTTTTTTCGGTAAGAAGGACAAGCCTGCGAATGGGACAAAAGACAAAAGGATGCATTTGATCGTAGAGGAGCGCTGTCAAAAACAAAGAAAGTTCAGTAAAATGTCGGTATTTTAGGATAAAATAGCTGATTTTTCGCATAGTAAAGCGCTTACATTTCACATACAATAAAGTCAGAAAACCGAGGAGGGAATGAAATGAAGAAATTAACTACGCTTCTGTTGGGCATGCTCTTAGTCTTAGCGGGCTGCGGTTCACCAGCAGAAAAAACACCGGAAACCAACGCGCCGGACGACCATGCCGATTCAGGAACCATCACAATTTATACGCCGACTGCCCAGGATAATCTGGATGTCATGATTCCAGCTTTCGAAGAAGCGACCGGCATCAAGGTTGAAGTGATTCGCGGTTCTTCGGGCGAAGTCTATTCCCGCATTCAGGCCGAAGCCGAGAATCCGAAAGCCGATGTCGCCTGGATTCCAACCAGCACCGTCTTGTTGGATACATCCTATTTTGAAGCCTATACTTCTGCCTACGATGATCAATATGATGAAACCTTCCGCAATACCTCCGGCTTTACCACTCAAATTGGATACAACGCTCCGGTTATCATTTACAATACCAACCTTGTAGATTTTGAAATTCACGGCTACGCCGATCTGTTAAACCCAGAATTAAAAGGCAAGATCGCAATGGGAAATGCGGCCAGCAGTTCAAGCGCTTATAATCACCTGGAAAACATGCTTTTAGCCATGGGAACCGGGACGACCAATGATGAAAAAGCAGCGTCGAAAGAAGCTTGGGATTTCGTTCGGGCATTCTATGAAAATCTGGACGGCAAGATTGTCGACAGCTCCAGTGTTACATATGAAGGCGTTCTGTCTGGCGAATATGCGGTAGGCATGACCTGGGACACACCGGCGCAGGCCTATATGGCTGAAGGGATTGACAACTTGAAGGTCGTTTATATGGATGAAGGCGTCATTCCGGGAACCAGCAGCGTCAGTCTGATCAAAAACGGTCCGAATCCGGAAGGGGCAAAGAAATTCATCGACTGGTTTGCTTCACCGGAAGGCCAGTCGGTTTATGGGATGGACTGCCTGGGTGCAAATCCAATTCTGCCGGGAGCCAAGGTTGCTGATTATAAGCTGGGCATCAAAGATCTGAACGTCATTCCGCGGACGACAGAATGGCAGGCTGAGAACAAAGAGAAGATTTTGGATCTGTACGAGGATATGTATTTGGAAATCTTTGAATAATCCAATCATCCAACAAAGGGATAGATAAACATATCCCTTTGTTCTTCTCAGCAGTAATCATAAACATGCAAAATTAGTGAACAGGAGGGGCTACGATGAGCGTATCCATTGATATTCAGCATGCCGTGAAGCGATTTGGAGATAAAACCATCATTCCGGATTTGTCGCTGCACATTGAAGAAGGGGAATTCTTTACTCTGCTGGGATCCAGCGGCTGCGGTAAGACAACCTTGCTCAGAATGATCGCCGGCTTTAACAGCATTGAAGGCGGAGAGTTTTATTTTAACGAGAAACGGATTAATGACCTGCAGCCTTATAAACGCAACATTGGAATGGTGTTTCAAAACTATGCGGTTTTTCCGCACATGTCTGCGGGCAAGAATGTCGGCTATGGCCTTAAACAGCGGCAGGTTAAAGAACCGGAATTCAGCCGGCGCGTGGATGAAATTCTGAACGTCATGCAGATTCAGGAACTAAAGGATCGAATGCCGGCCAACATGTCCGGCGGGCAGCAGCAGCGGATCGCTCTGGCCCGGGCGATTGTCATTCAGCCGGATGTCCTGTTGATGGATGAACCGCTGTCCAATCTGGATGCCAAGCTGCGGGTAGAAATGCGGCTGGCAATCAAGCGCATTCAGAACCAGTTTAAGATTACGACACTTTACGTTACCCATGATCAGGAAGAGGCGCTGTCCATGTCAGATCGGATCGCGGTCATGAATCATGGCGTGATTCAGCAGATCGGCAAACCGATGACGATCTATTCCCATCCACGAAACCTGTTTGTAGCGACGTTTATCGGCCAAAGCAATTTGTTTGATGCTGAGGTGGTCGAATGCGAGGGAAAGAAAGCGTTAAAGTTCTTTGACGGCAGTCTGCAGGTCATGCCGCGGCTGCAGAGCAGCGTTCCAGTTGGAACACCAGTGAAGGTTGTCATCCGGCCTAATGAAATTGATTTTGCCGATCAGGGTATTGTCGGAACGATCGTGGAAACAATCTATCTGGGAGCGGAAATCCGATATACTGTAAATTTGGATAATGGCCAGACAGTTGAAGTTTCGCATGAC
Source organism: Holdemania massiliensis (assembly GCF_022440805.1). Lineage (NCBI taxonomy): Bacteria > Bacillati > Bacillota > Erysipelotrichia > Erysipelotrichales > Erysipelotrichaceae > Holdemania > Holdemania massiliensis. The sequence goes on from NZ_JAKNTK010000001.1 coordinate 109,444, forward strand.
ATCAAACGCCGGTTTGCCCAAAATGGCGAGGTCGTGCACCTGGCTTTTGATCATACCCGGGCCAATGCCTTTGACGCCCAGACCGAGCTGTCGCTGATGGAGGAAAAATAAGATGAGCCGCAAACGCTGGAAGCTGGACGGCTGGACGCTGGTGTCGCTGCTGTGTTTCCTTTACTTTGCCGTCTTCTTTATCTATCCGATTACCCGTATTCTCATCAGCAGTGTCTACGATGCAGCGACCAACACCTTTGATTTCAGTTATTTTATTAAATTCTTTTCCAAGAAATATTACACCAATACAATCATCAACAGCCTGAAGGTAACGGTGCTGGCTACGGTGTTTACCTGTGTTGCCGGAACCGCTCTGGCCTATGTGACACGAACCGTGAAAATTAAATTTAAGAGCACGCTGGATATCCTGCTGATCATCTCTGTCGTGTCTCCGCCGTTTATCGGCGCTTATTCCTGGATCACTCTGCTGGGACGGCAGGGCGTTCTGACCAAAATAATCAATCAGGTATTTCATATTACCTATCAGGGAATTTACGGATTCGCGGGAATCCTGCTTGTCTTTACAATTAAATTGATTCCGTTAGTGTATCTGTATGTTTCCGGAGCCTTAAAAAGTATGGACAGCTCGCTGAGTGAAGCGGCAGAAAGCCTGGGCGCTGTCGGCTGGCGGAAAATCAAAGACATCGTCATTCCGTTGGTGCTGCCGACAATCCTGGCTTCCGGTCTTTTGGTCTTCATGCGGATCATGGCCGATTTTGGCACACCAAAGCTGATCGGAGAAGGCTACCGTACCTTGCCAACGCTGATCTACGATTCGTTTGTCGGTGATCTGTCGGCCGATAAGCGCCTGGCAGCCACAATCAGTGTGATTGTCGTCCTGTTTACAACGGTGATTTTCTTAGTCCAACGGTATGTTTCCAACCGCAAGCAGATCGAAATGACCGGCATGCATCCGATTGAACCGCGGGCAGAAAAAGGGTTTAAAAATATTCTTTGCCACTTCTATGTCTATCTCTGCGTCTTCCTGGCGATGCTGCCGACGCTGGTTGTGCTGCACAACTCCTTCCGCAACACCAAGGGAACGATTTATCTGCCGGGCTATTCATTGAACAATTATAAAAAAGCATTCAGCACGATGGGGCGAGCCATTACCAACACCTATCTCTATTCCTTTGCGGCGATTCTGCTTGTTGTGATCATCGGTGTGATCATTGCCTACACTTCCGTCCGCAGGAAAAACAAGCTTACCAATGTTCTGGACGTGATTTCGATGTTTCCTTATATTATTCCGGGATCCGTTCTGGGCATATCCCTGATCTTGGCGTTCAATAAAAAACCGCTGCTGCTCAGCGGAACGGCGCTGATCATAATCATGGCCTATGTCATCCGGCGCTTGCCTTATACAATCCGAAGCAGCTCGGCCATTCTTCGGCAGATTGACTTGGGTGTCGAAGAGGCATCGCAGAGTCTGGGAGCCAATCCTGTGAAAACCTTCTTCGCTGTGACGCTGCCGATGATGGCTTCCGGGATTTTGTCCGGAGCGATCATGAGCTGGCTGTCGATCATCAGCGAGCTGAGCGCTTCTGTGATGTTGTGGGTTACATCAACGCAGACACTTTCCATCGCGATCTATTTTCAGGTCATGGATGGAAACTACGGCGTCGCCTCGGCTTTGTCAAGCATCCTGATTCTGACGACGATTGTCGTGCTGCTGCTGTTTTTCAAAATCACAGGCAAGCGTGAAATTGAATTATAAAGTTCTGTTATAATAAGAAATACAGAAAGAAAGGACTGATGATTATGGAAGAAACGCAGTTTCCTTATCATAAGGTCATTCAGGAAAAGCTCGTCAGATCGACGCTGATCCCGGTGGCTTTGTTAGGAATGGCGCTGATCGTCATCACGCCCTTTCTTTTGGTTTTTCTGCTTTGGCAGCAGGTCAATCATGAAGCGTATCTGGCCAGTCAGGCAGTCAGCGTCCCGTTAAAGGAATACATTGAAGGCATGAAGCAGCTGCAGTCAGATCCCAAACTGATCTCATTTCTGACAAGCGGCGAACATTCCATCGAAGCGTATGAACGACTTTATCAATTCCGCAATGAACAATCCGTATTTGCGTATTTCCAGCTGGAAAATGAACAGTACAGTGCGGTGCAGATGCCGCCGTCCAGCGCCAACCGCCTGCTTCCCTCCATTCGGGCGGAGGTCAGCCGCAGTTCAGAAATTGTCGGCAGCACCAGCACGATGACAGGACTGTTTACAGATCCGATCCTGTTCACACTGTCCTGCCGGATGGGAGAGGAAGGTCTGGGTACCTTGTCCTTTCATTTTACCGAAGGCAGTCTGAAAGCTCTGCTTCAGCAGGGCGGTGTTCATTCGATGCTGCTCAATGCCAGCGGTCGGTTACTGGTCAGTACCGATCCGATGTTTGCGGTTTATGAAAGGCTGGAGGATCAGCCGATCGTGGGGCAGCTCAGCCGGATTAACGGTGAAATCATGCTGATTCAGAAAACCCCGCTTTCGGTATTGGGTTTATCTGTGTGGACAGTTCACTCACTGGATATTGTGATTTCTATGATGGCCGCGGAATTGGTCATCGGGTTTCTGATCTTTCTGTTCTGCGCGTATTTTATCGATAAAATCAGCCGCATGACTGCCCGCAGCAGTCTGAAAAATGTGGATAATTTATTTTTGTCCTTACAGAGCTATGCTCAAAGCGGCCGGCTAGAATATCTTCCGGAAGAAGAAAATGAAATGCGTCCGATTGCCCAACAGTACAATCGTATTTTGGATGAAGTCAAGCAGCTGATCGATCAGAACGGGGAGCTGCAGAAACAAACCCGAATCGCTCAGATCCGTCAGCTGCAGTCGCAGTTTAATCCGCATTTTATCTTTAATACGCTGGATACCATTAAATATATGATTGTGCTGGATCAAGATAAAGCGGAAGACATGATTGTCCGCTTATCCAAGCTGCTGCGTTATTCACTGGATGCTTCTGAGGAATCCCTGGTTGATCTTGATCAGGATCTGGCTTATATCGAGGATTATCTGCAGCTGCAGAAGATCCGTTTGGGTGAAACCTTTCGTTATCAGATCGAAGCCCCCAAGCATTCCGGTCTGCGGATACCCAAGATGGTCATTCAGCCGATGGTGGAAAACAGCCTGGCGCATGGATTTGTGCAGGATCGGGAGTTCCGGCTGCAGATTAAGATTCGTCAGGAAGGCGAGATACTGCAGGTCATCGTACAGGATAATGGCGAAGGCATGGATCAAGTTCAGCTCAATCAGATCCGCAGCGATCTGAAAACCATGCGGGAAGACTACCGGCATATCGGGATTATGAACAGTCATAAACGAATCCTACTGCATTTTGGCGAGGGATGCGGGGTGCAGGTGGAAAGCGTCCTTCATGAAGGAACGACAATCACCCTGACAATGAAAGCAATGGGAGGAACAGGCTGATGATTCGGATTCTAATTGTGGAAGATGAAGCGATTCTGCGCCAGGGATTTCGGCAGTCGCTGGATTTTTCTCGGCTGGGTTGTCAGATCTGCGGTGAAGCCCGCAATGGCAAGGAAGGGCTGGCCCTGATCCGTCAGCTGCATCCTGATATTGTATTTACCGACTTGAAGATGCCGGTGATGGACGGCTTGGAAATGCTTCGCCAATCGAAGGAAACGGAACAGTATGAGGCGGTGATTTTGACCGGCTATGGTGAATTCAGCTATGCTCAGGAAGCGATATCTCTGCAGGTGGCGGAATACTTGTTAAAACCATTTAACCGCAAAGAATTGGAGGCGGTGCTGATCAAGCTGACCGAGCGGGTGCGGAAGAAGCGGGAACAATCCAATCCGATGATTCCAGAATCCATTCAGGTGCTGATGGAGATTCCCGCAGGCTGTTCGGCCTATGTTCAAAGCGCGGCGGAATGGATTGGCGTGCATTATGCCCAACGGGTTACCGATGAAATACTGGCGGAAACACTGGGGGTGTCTGCGGATTATCTCAACCGCCTGTTCCGTCGGGAAACCGGCTGGACGCTGCATCGCTATCTGAATCGTTACCGCATTGCCCAGGCATGTCTGCGGATTTTGTGGGGCAGTGAGAAGATTTATGAAATTGCAGAACAGGTAGGTTTCAGTGATTATAAATATTTCTTTCAGGTATTTACACGGTTAACCGGAGTATCGCCGACGCAGTATAAGAAAGTTCAGATGTCTTCCGTAAAGAAAGATGCTGAAGCAGATCGGTGAACTGCCTCAGGTGATTCTGGCTGAAGCGTAAGCCGTGAAACAAAAGGACCGAAATCAATGATGCATCTAAAACAGGGAAGATGAAGGGGTATCTTTCTGGTTATCTGAATTCTAATTCAGATCTATAGCTAACTGAGCGGGTAAAGATCGATTCATGGAAAGGAAACGGGAAATTTCCAAGTCCGGTCTTGACTTTTAAAGTTAGCTTTTTTCTAGTTTGTTGGAATCTGAAAGTCCGCTGTGATAGTGTTTGGCGCTTATCTGCCACTTATGATAAAATAAAAGCGGAATGAGGAACGAACATGAAGATCAAAGAAATCATCGTCGTGGAAGGTAAAAAAGACACGGCGAATTTAAAACGATGGCTGGATGTGGATACGTTGGAAACCAGCGGTACAGGTTTGACAGACAGCACGCTGGATCAGATCCGGCAATGGGCCACAACCCGCGGCGTGATTATCTTTACCGATCCGGATACACCGGGAGATCAGATCCGTCAGCGGATCAATGAAGCTGTACCAGGATGTAAGAATGCCTTTTTGCCTTCGGGGAAAGCCTGGGAAATTGTCCGCGGCAAGCGCAAGGTTGGTGTGGAACATGCCGGAAAAGAAGAGATTCTGGCTGCTTTGGAACATTGCCTGACCTATCAAACTAAGGATGAATCTACGCTGAGCTGGCAGGAATTTGTTGAGCTGGGTCTGACCGGCTTGCCCAACAGCGCTGAAAAACGGCGTGAAGTCGGAATCCGCTGGCATGTTGGTGAAGCGAATGCCAAAACGTTATGGAAACGTCTGAATATGCTGAAAGTGACGAAAGCCATGTTGGAAGAAGGGCGGGATACCGATGAATAAACCGATTGCCACGATGGCGCGCACGAATGAAATTTTGGAAAAATATGATCTGTACGCAAAGAAGAACTTCGGACAGAACTTCATTATTGAACCAGGTATTGTGGAAAAGATTGCGCGCTTATCCAAAGCGGATGAGCACAGCGCGGTGATCGAGATTGGCCCGGGAATCGGCGCTTTAACTGAACAGCTGGCGCATGTCGCCGGTCAGGTGCTGGCGTTTGAGATTGATGATCGGTTAATTGATGTACTGGCCGATACCCTGTCTGCCTGTCCCAATGTCACGGTTGTTCATCAGGACTTTCTGGAAGCCGATTTAAACGCAACCGTCAGCCAGCTGAAAACAACCTGGGATCAGGTTCTGGTGTGCGCTAATCTGCCGTATTATATTACGACTCCGATCTTATTTAAAATCTTTGAAAGCAAAGCTGATATTCCGGTGATTACGGTTATGATGCAGAAAGAAGTAGCGGATCGCTTCACTGCTTCGGTTTCCACCAAGGACTACAACGCCCTGAGCGTGATTGTGCAGTATCAGTATCAGGTGCAGACGGTGATGAAGATTCCCAAGACGATCTTTAATCCCCGCCCAGCGGTGGATTCCGCCGTCGTGCAGTTTACCAAAAAGCAGCCGGACCGCATCGCCGGCGATGAAGCCTTGTTTTTTGCGCTGGTTAAAGGATGTTTCAAGCAGCGCCGCAAGACGCTCTACAACAATTTCCGCGAATATCTGCAGGACAAGGAGGAAGCGATGCGGCTGCTGAACGAAGCCGGATTGGAGCCTTCGCTGCGCGCGGAAACGATGACGTTGGATCAGTTTCTCGATCTGTATGAGGTGACCTATGAAACAAAGAGCTTACGCGAAAATTAATCTGTGTCTGGACGTCGTATGCCGGCGAGAAGATGGGTATCATGAACTGGAAATGATCATGGCTCCGGTCAATTTATACGACACGCTGAATTTTGAGTTCTGTGATGAACTGCGCCTGCAAAGCAATGTCCCTTATCTGCCGTTAGACCGCCGCAATACGATCATCAAGGCGATTGAGCTGCTTCGGGAGGAATATGGATTCAAGGAAAACTTTGAAATCACCCTGCAGAAGCACATTCCGACTCAGGCCGGCATGGCCGGGGGCAGCACCGATGGCGCGGCGGCGATTCGGGCGCTGAATAAGATGCTGCGCTTAGGGATGGATAATGACAAGATGGTGGAAATCGCCAAGAAGGTCGGGGCGGACGTGCCGTTTTGCCTGCGAAGCCGTCCGGCTTTTGTCACGGGTATCGGTGAGAATCTTGAACATTTCCGCGTGCATACACCGTTCTATCTGTTATTAGTGAAACCCTATAAAGGCGTATCAACTAAAGTTGCTTTTGAAACACTGGATTTCAGCAGTGCGCAGCATCCCGATTGTCGGAAAATGCGTCAGGCTTTGATGAATAATGATTATGACGGAGTGATTCAATCGCTGGGCAATACGCTGGAACAAAGCGCCTTTAAGCTTGTTCCGCAGATTGCGGCCATTAAAAAAGATCTGTTGGCAATGGGTTTTGACGGAGCTTTGATGTCGGGCAGCGGCTCGACGGTTTTCGCTTTGACGCGGGATCCTGAGCTGTTGGAGAAAGGGGCGGCCGCGATGCGGAAGAAGGCTGCGTTTATCCGCAAGACCGAACTGCGTCCGCAGGAAACAGTGAAGCGTAGTTTTTATTAGAATAGAAAAGAGGAAGAACATGAAGCCGAATATCGTATTTTATTTTACCGATCAGCAGCGCTGGGATACCTTGGGCTGTTATGGCCAGCCGCTTCCGATTTCCCCGGTTTTGGATCAGCTGGCCGAATCCGGCGTACTCTTTGAACAAGCTTATACTGCACAGCCTGTCTGCGGGCCCTGCCGGGCTTTATTTCAGACAGGATTATATCCTACGCAAACCGGCTGTTTCCGCAACAGCATCGCTTTGCCAGAAGGGGTTAAAACCCTGGGAGATTACCTGACGGAGGCTGGCTACGAAACCGGATATGTTGGAAAGTGGCATTTGGCCAGTACAGGAGAACTGGAAAAGAAACCGGATATCGACTATACGATAACCGCGGTTCCGCCTGAACTGCGGGGTGGCTATCGGGGTTTCTGGAGAGCAGCTGACGTTTTGGAATTTACATCCCATGGCTATGATGGCTATGTCTTTGACGAACACATGCAGAAGCGGGAATTCAAAGGTTACCGCGTGGACTGCATTACCGATTTTGGGCTGGAATTTTTAGATCAAGTTCAAAAAGACAAACCGTTCTTTTTAACGATCTCGCACATTGAGCCGCATCATCAGAATGATCGGCATTGTTATGAGGGGCCGGCAGGTTCTAAGACCCGGTTCCAGGATTTTGTGTTGCCTGCGGATTTACAGGCTCTGCCGGGGAATGCGGCCGAGATGTATCCAGATTATTTGGGCTGTTGCCGCTCTTTGGATGATAACTTAGGCCGTGTAGTGGACAAGCTGAAAGCCATGGGCGTATGGGAGAATACGATCCTGATCTTCGCTTCCGATCACGGATCCCATTTTATGACCCGCAATCGGGATGCCCATTTAAACGGCTATGATGATTACAAGCGTTCCTGTCATGACGCCTGTCTGCATGTGCCGTTAGTGATCTGCGGGCCAGGATTTGAAGGAGGCAAACGAATCAGCGAACTGGTCAGCACCGCTTCGCTGCCGAAAACAATTTTAGCCATGGCGGGCATCGACGTTAGAGATCAAATGATTGGCGAAAATCTGCAAACAGTGGTTGATGGTAAAATTCAGAACCGGCCAAACCGAATTTTTGCCCAGATCTCGGAAAGCCGTGTGGGCCGCTGCATCCGCACTGCGGATTATCTTTACAGTGTGTATGCGCCGGGCGTGCATGGCGGAGAGGTTATGGACAGTGATCTCTATGAAGACGATTTCTTATATGATCTGAAAGCCGATCCAGCTCAGCTGCACAACTGTGTCGCAGATCCTCGTTATCAGAAGATCAAGGATGACTTGCGGGCACAATTAGTTGAGGAAATGATCCAGGCTCACGAGAAAAAACCGGTTATCCGTGACGGAAGTTTGTAAGGCTAAAAAAGCTTATTCTCCAGATTATCTAGGTGAATAGGCTTTTTATTTAAAAGATTAGAAGGAATTAACGGTTTTTGTTAAAGCGCAAAACTATTTTTTTCCAGATTTCTCAGCCGTTTTTCGATTTTTCCATTCTAAAAAAAGTTGAACACCCCCGAGAATTACAAAAAGCCAAGATAAAACATATACTGAAATCATTTCATGGTCCCACATATAACTATGCCAATATAAAAAGTAAGATGTAGTAGCAACCAAGATTATATAAGTGATGTGAATAATGAGCAACCCTATGAAGCCTAAACCTAATAAAACTAATGCATAGTCGTTTCTTTTCATAAATTACACTCCTTATCATCTTTTATTTTAATATTAACAAGAAACGATTAGGAAAAACATAGTGATTTTTTTGCAAAAAAGCACTTATTGATTTATTCAGTGATCAAATTTAAAATTGGGATCATAAAGGAGGCCTATTATGAAAACGTTAAAATTAGTCATTTCTCTACTGCTTTTTGCAACATGCTTTATCCAGCCAGTATCTGCAGAAGAAACAGTTGAGGGAAAACCTCAATATCCAGAAGAATGGGGAGTTGAAGGTGTTGATTTTGATGTTTCGTTTAGGAATTATGATAACATTAATGATATACATCTTAATGAATCAGTGCCTTCACTCTATGCATGGCCAGGCTATTCGTTGCGGAATATAAAAAATAGTGGCACTTGGACAGATTACAATATTGTTATTAGCAATAGTGTAATTAATGCCGGGAGCAGTAAATCTTTGACAGTTTCCAAAAGTATAAAAACAACGGTAGAAGGTGTTTCTTCTTTTGGTGCTCAGGATTTTAATGTAAAAATAGGCGTTAGTACATCAGCAGAAGTTTCGATATCGGAAACGTATAATGTTAGTTGTCCAACATCCTATGGAGGAAGAACAGTAGCTCAGTGCAATTATATTTACTATCCAAGAATGACAACTTATACTTTTGATGAATACTTATTAGAAGTTAAATCAGGTTCAGGCAGCGCTAAAGTTTTTTCAGGGCTACATGAAGGAATTAGTTATATTTATAAGTGAAAATAAAAAGCCAAATTTAAATTTGGCTTTTCTATAGACTAAAGAGGTGTATATATGAAATTAGTTTCCATTATTGGATTATTAATCAAAGTTGTGCTAGAATCGTCGATAAATATCTTTGTGAAACCTATGAACATGATGAAATTGGATAATTTGTCGACAGTCGATTATACTGAAAATTACGAAATAGAAATATACTCAGGAGGTTGTAATTTCTGCGAAGATTGAGATAAAACAAGATTAACTATAATAGTTTCAAATAAACTATATAATTATCATTCGTAATTAAGTCTAACAAAGAAAATGGTAACAATAACCCTTTTCTTTGTTTTTATTTACATTTCCTTTAAAGTATGATATATCAAATTTATAATGATGAATTCATATAAAAAGATACATCGAATGTAACTGCTAATATAACAACGGCTTTACAGAGGACTGGAAAGGATTAAAATGGATAAGGATTATTCAACAAAAGAGATAAGTTTAGCATTAAAAACTTTGCAATTGTACTTTGAAAGCTCTAATCATCAAATCTGTGAAAATTCCAATATATCAATGGACAAATATTATCGTTTAATCAATGGTTATGATAAATTGGGAAAACAAAGCTTGAAGAAAATTTTAGCCTGTTATTTAGTTGGGGAAAAGGAATTTTTCTCTAATTCTAATGAAATACACATACTTTATAATAAGTTTGTCGATAGCTATATCTTTGCGGATAATGATGAAATGAAACAGGTTGTGCAAAAACTCATTGAGAATGAGGAAGTTTTTGAAAGCTCAATCACGTTTTATATTGTTATATTGCTTAATTATGCACAAAAAGTTAGAAAATACGAAGACACAGCAAGAGAAAGAAAGATTATATTAAAAATTTATTCACTATTGAATGACAATGATAAAGCATTCTTTAATTTGTTTTATTCTTTAGAGCTAAGAAGAATACATAAACTGGATGAAGCGGGTTTTCGTATAGAAGAATCTTTGGGAAATTGCACTAATAAACTTCGAAGTATGCTTGTCTATCATAAAATTATCATTAAATTAAAACAAAACAGCCTAGCTCATATTCAAAACGACTTCGATATCTGCAAGAAGCAATTTCTTTATGACCAAAATTTTAATCGCTATTTAGAAATTATATGCCATGAAGCAATTTATTATGTGAAGATATTTCAATATGATATGGCCATTGAAATTTTTAAAACAGCGCGGAATACGGCTGAAAGAGAAGAAAATAGCAGACTGAAAAATCTCATCAATGACAATCTTGTCTGGGTTTATATTTTGAAAAAGGATTATCAGCAAGCTTTGAATTATGTTGATGAGTCTTTTACTAATGATATAGCTTGTTTTCACAAAGGTTATCTATATCACAAGTTAGGAAATATTCAAAAGTCAGATAGATATATTCAAATGGCACTTTCTCGCAACCTAAATAATCGCACAGTTCTTATAAAACTGATTCGTTATGTTTCGATTTTAAATGCTGGAAATGAACGAAAGATTTTAAATTATTTAGAATCACTGGAGAAACTTCTACTGAATGGGAAAAAATATGATGTTGAAGATTTAATCTTTGTATACAATGAAGTGATTGATTTCTACGAAACGAAAGAAAAATATAAAGAGGCAACGGAATATTATCATAAGCTAATAAAAATTATATGTTAAGCAATGAACTATCTGCATAGGTAGTAAGCAATTAATTATAGAAATGATTAAGACGGGTGAGAAAAAGCCGCTGATCTAAAACGGAAGTTAGTAAATCTAAAAGAAGCTTATTCTTCAGATTCTCCAGGTGAATGAGCTTTTTCAGCGAGATTCATGAAATCAATCTCACAAGAAAAGTCAGTGTTCAGAGAATGAAAAGCAGGTGGATCCGGAATCAAGAAAGAAGGATTCTGTGATCTACATGAAGAAACATCATGGTTTCAACGACTGGATGATCGGATTTCTGTAACGTCAAACAAAAAGGAAGAGGATGATGGAAATTCGATGTAAGCCCCTTCATTGAAGCGCTGGAGTCAGGGAATCTCCTGACTTTTCAAAAAAGGATGTAAAAAACAGGAAAACACGGGAAAAAAGATCACTTTAGGCTTTTTTTAAAGGTCGAGTTTGGGTAAAATAGACTATGGAGGACGATGGAGAATGAAATCTGCGATTATTATGGCGGCAGGTAAAGGGACGCGTATGCATTCCGAACTGCCGAAGGTTATGCATCCGGTCTGCCAGAAGCCGATGTTGGGACATATTCTTGACAATCTGAAAAAGATTCAGGTAGACAAGATTGTGACGGTAGTCGGTTTTGGCCACGAACAAGTGGAAGCGGCAATGAGCGGACAGACGGAGTTTGTGCTTCAATCCCCACAGTTGGGAACGGGTCATGCCGTGATGCAGGCGGCGCCGATTCTAAGCCAGGCAGAAGGAAAAACCCTAGTCGTCAATGGGGATTGTCCCTGCATTCAAAGTTCAACTTATCAGGGAATGCTGGACGCCCTGGATCAGTGCGGCATGGTCGTTTTGACCGCAGTGCTGGACGATCCGAAACAGTACGGCCGAATTGTCCGTAATTCCGAAGGGTTAATTGAAAAGATCGTCGAATTCAAAGACTGTACGGAAGAACAGCGGAAAATCTCGGAAATCAATACCGGCATCTATTGTTTTGACAATCAGGCTCTGTTTGAGCATCTCAAGGAAATCCGCAACGACAATGCCCAGCAGGAGTATTATATTACGGATTTAGTTGAAATCTTGAACCGGCACGGACTCGGTGTCAAAGCCAAGATTGTGGAAGACAGCTTTGAAGCCAGCGGCGTCAACGACAAGAAGGAACTGGCGCAGGCAACCCGCTGGATGCAGAAGCGGATCAATGAACATTGGATGGAGGAAGGGGTCACGCTGATCAATCCAGACAGCACGTATATTGGACCGGATGTCATTCTGGGCAAAGACGTCACTTTGTATCCGAACGTCTATCTGGAAGGCAATACCGTGATTCATGACGGGACGACAATCCTTCCGCAGTCGTTTCTGGTTAACGCCGTGATCGGAAAGAACTGCACGGTTGACAGCTCGCGCATTACCGACAGTATTATCCATGACGAAGTGAAGATCGGACCTTACGCTCATCTGCGCATGAACTGCGAAGTAGACAGTAAGAATCGAATCGGAAATTTTGTCGAGTTTAAAAACACCAAGTTTGGCTTTGACAGCCGCTGTGCTCATCTGACCTATCTGGGTGACAGCGAAGTGGGCTCCAAGGTGAACATTGGCTGCGGCGTCATCACCGTCAATTATGACGGAAAAAACAAGTTCCATACTGTGATCAAAGACGGAGCCTTTATTGGCAGCAACGTCAATTTAATTGCACCGGTGACGGTCGGAGAAAATGCCGTCGTTGCCGCAGGATCAACTGCGACCAAGGATGTGCCGGACGGGGATATGGCAATTGGCCGCGTACGCCAGAAAAACAAGCCGGGTTATGGTCTTATCTACAAAAATAAAGAGAAAAAATAAAAGGAGAAAACATGATCGAGAATGCAATTGTCTTCGCACTGTCCAGCAGTGTTGAACTGGCTCAGGAAATCGTTGAATACCTGGGCTTACCGATGGGAAAGATTTCTGTTAAGCATTTTGCGGATGGGGAAATTATGGTTGAACCGGAAGAAACCGTTCGCGGCCGTTCCGTATATATCGTTCAGTCGACTTGTTCGCCGGTCTCGGATCGCTTGATGGAAGTGCTGATTGCGATTGATGCCTGCAAGCGTGCCAGCGCAGGTGAAATCACAGTCATTATGCCGTACTACGGATATGCGCGTCAGGACCGCAAGGCCCGCGCACGTCAGCCGATCACGGCAAAATTGGTTGCGGATCTGCTTCAGACAGCCGGTGCTGACCGTGTTGTTACGATTGATCTGCATGCTACGCAGATTCAGGGTTTCTTCAATATTCCAATTGATGATTTAAGTGCTGTGGCGATGATCGGCCAGTATTTCCGTTCCAAGAGTCTGGATAATGTTGTGGTTGTTTCTCCGGATCATGGCGGAACAACGCGTGCCCGCCGTTTGGCTGACTGCCTGAACGCACCGATGGCCATTATTGACAAACGCCGTCCGAAACCGAATGTCGCTGAAGCGATGAATGTCATTGGTGAGGTTGAAGGCAAGACTGCGATCATCGTTGATGATATGGCAGATACATGCGGTACGTTAATTGCCGGCGTTAATATTCTGAAAGAAAAGGGCGCAAAAGAAATTTATTTCGCCTGCACTCATGGCCTGTTAAGCGGCCCTGCGATTGAACGGATTGAGAATTCCTATATTAAGGAAATGGTCATTACCAATACGATTCCGTTAAGTGAAGAAAAGAAACAAGGCACGGATAAGATCACATTATTATCTGTCGGCTACATGCTGGCGAAGACGATTGAAGCGATTCAACTGAAAAATCCAGTCAGCGCTGTTTACGATCTGTTTAACGACTAATTTACACTCCACTCTTTAACAAAAGGAACGCTCATTGCCGGGTGTTCCTTTTTATTAAATGAGAGAATAAAGGCATTATTATTCACAAATTGGGAAAACGCAATATCTTGTTGAAAGTTATTGCAGAGATAAAATTTCCATAGAGGAATGAAACACTGTAATAAAATTTATGCTATACTAAAAATAGATTAAATGCTTTTTATTGAAGTAGAGTACTTTAAAAGGGTGGATAATACATGAATTCTGTCATAAAAAACTGTAGTAAAGCTATGAAAGAATTTGTAATTCTAATTTTAAGTTTCCTTGTTTTATATGGATGTTCATCTGCTAATCCGGAAAAATATGAAACCGTGCAAAATGAGGAAATACCGTTGACCATTCATGATACGATACTCTATGAGGAAACGAGTGAAAAGATTTTTACAATTACGAAACTCAAGGATAAAAGAAAAATTATTGATGAGATGGTATTGCATCAAAATGGTACTGAGATTCAACCGGAAGATCTCTTCCTTTTGTCCATGGGGCGTATTCTTCGCTTTGTTTCACAGGAAAGAGATCTTGTAATGATATATTACGATCAAGGCACATACGACTATATAATCTATTTCTACGGGCAAAGTGATCCGGATAAAATAACAGCGCAGTATGATTTCAATATAGCTGATAAAATTTTAAGATTTGATGACCCGCATGGAAAAGATTCTAGCTTGGAAATCATAAATTATCTGCGCAAGGTATATTCCAAAGAAATTGTTATATCAGGACTGGAATGAAGTTTAATTCAGGAACGCTCTCAGCCGGGTGTTCCTTTTCCTATGGCTTTATTGACATTCTAACAATTTCATTACCTTTCTGCTTGATTGACGACGGTTCCGGACAAACATGGTATAATGAAAACGACAAAATTCGACACCGTGGAGCGGGAGGAAAATCATGAGTAAAAAACAGAATCAGTCAATCATTCGGAAGATGATCAGCATTACAATCATTGCATTAATATTAGGCGCAGTTTGCTTTTTAGGCGGTGTCCTGTTAGCCCAGCGCACCCATTCTGGGAAAACTGTGATTACCAGCGATACGCTGTTCCAGCAGCTGCGGTCTGTCAGTCAGCTGACAACGGTAGAATATCATTATACCAATATGGGGAAGTTTGAGAAAAACGCGGATCTTAATGGCTGGACGATCCCGCTGACCAAGGCCAGCTTCATCCTAGCTTATGATGGTAAAATCACAGCTGGAGTTCGTCTGGATGACGTCAAGATTGATGTCGCTCAGACGACGATTACGATCACACTGCCCGCCGCGGAGATATTAAGTCATGAAGTGGATGAATCCAGTATTGAAGTGTATGATGAGTCCAATAACATCTTTAATCCGATCAGTATTTCTGATTATGCCGCTTTTTCCAAACAACAAAAAGAAGTGATGGAAAATAAAGTGATTGAAGGCGGATTGCTTCTGCAGGCGCGGCAGAAAGCAGGCGAGGTGATCAGTCAGTTATTGACGACGGCCAATCCGGAATATACAATTGTCGTGCAAGAAGCAAAATCGGAATAGCTCATTTGAAAAAGAATTGCTTTTCGTCCAAGCAGAACAAAAATGTTATGCTGCAATAAAAAATCTCTGATCTTCTCCATACAGGAGAACAAGCAGAGATTTTTTGTTTTGTTCCAATTTGTCAGAAAGTGCGTTAATCTGTTCTGCTAGATTCATTCATAACGATTAGAATGAAATGTGAAAACAGGTGGTGCTAAGTCGTTTTTTAGAACTAACAAAGTAAAACTAAGCAGCCGCTAGTTCTGTTTCCGGCGTCATTTCAATAAATTGATCAAGATCGAAAGAATACAGATAGGTCTGGATCTGCTTTTCTGGGTACATTTGATGTAAACAGCGCTGATAAATAGAAATCTGCCGGGCATACAGTGTCTTTAGCTGATCGACCTGAGCATGACGATCACTCTTGAAATCAATGAGAATTACACGGGATTCGTCCTGGGCAACATAGTCCATCTGGCCATGAATCAATTCATTGCCGGAAAGTACCGCGAAGGAGAGTTCTTTCTCTACGTTCATTCTCTGACATTGTTGAAATAAGGACTGTCGGCTCAGTTGAAGCAGAAGCCGAATGTCGGATAATCTGATTTCAGGAAGAAGTCGGCGGATCAGATCTTCCGTCCACTCCTCAGTGGGCAATAATTCTACGGCTTCATGCAGCTGAATGCCGCGCTGAGCTGGCCGGATTGCCGTTCGATTTGGAAACAGCGCGGGAATATAGGCTGTTTGTTCGGTTTCCGAGGGTGTCAGTGTGATGGGCAGCGGTTTTTCTTCCGTGTAGCGCGGCATTGCCACAATGGATGGGCGGCGGCGCTGCAGCTGCTGGACTTCCCAGCGGTCTTCGATCATGCGAACTTTCCAGAAAGCAGCCTGGCTTTGACACATCGCGGATAGAATTAAATCGGTGGTGCCTTTCCGCTCCAGCAGGGTGTTCATCGTAATCGGTTTTTGCGGCAGATCCCCTTTGACCGTATCGACAAGAATCATTTGATTCTGGGCCCGCGTTAATGCGACATAAAGAATCCGGATGTTTTCTTCCAATTCTTCCAAAGTGATTTTGTATTCAATGGCTTGTCGAATGGCGGTAGGACGCTTAAAACGCCACGGCAGTTCCAAAGCCGGAAGTCCAATACCCAGATCGGCGTCGGCGATGCAGGTTTCCTTTTTATCCATGATGTCGATGCGGCTGCTTGCCCAGTAAAAGACAACCGGAAACTGCAGACCCTTGGATTGATGAATTGTCATGACCTTCACAACGTCATCTTCATTCCCTACAGGAATGGCTTCTGAGGTTTTTTCTTCGCTGACCTGTTCAATCATGCCCAGAAATCCAGTCAGAGAATCAGAATGCTCTTGGCTGTATTGTTCCGCTTTCTGGCGCAGTAAATCACAGTTGGTGCGTTGCTGTGCCGTGCAGTGTTCTTCATAAAAATGATGAATCTGAAACATTGCGTCAAGCAGGGCGCACAGACCCTGTTTCTGCACAAGGTCATTCAGTCGCTGGCGGTCAGCGACGAGCGGGTGGTGCATTTCCTTTAATACATCAAACAAAGGCTGACGTCCGCGCTTCATTGCCAGCTCAGCCAGTTCTTCATCATTCATCTGATAAAAATCTGAAGATAAAACCGCGGTCAGCGATAAATTGTCAGTGGGATTGATCAGGATTCTAAACCAGGAAAGCAGGATCTGCATCGCTTCCGATTGGAAGAAACCAGCCTTGGCATCAATGTAATAGGGAATGCCGGCCTGCTCAAAAGCCTGCTTTAAATGCGTTTTGACTGCATGGGAGCGCACGAGAACCACATAGTCTTTCCAGTGCCGGAAGTCTGAGGTTTCATGCATCGTTAGAATCTGTTGGGCGATGTACTGAGCTTTGATCTGATTGGCAGCGAGATTCTCCGTTCCCTCATCCTGTTCTTTCAGTGCTTTCACCATTAAAGCATGGAATTCAACAGGATAGTTATCCTGCTTCTGTGCCGGAGCTCCGGTTTTAACACAGTCATGATCAGTATATTGATCAGAACAGCCGGGAATGTTCATCAGCCGCAGAAACAGGTCGTTGTTGAAATCCACGATCATCTGTTTGGAACGATAGTTGCTGGAAAGGTGGATAAAACAGTTCTCCGGACGCGGGTCGTTCATCAAATCGCGCATGATCTGAGGCTTTCCGCCGCGGAAACGATAGATTGACTGCTTGACGTCGCCGACGCGGAAGACATTGGCACCACGGGAAATTAAGCCGATAATCGCATTCTGAAGATCGTTGGAATCCTGGAACTCATCGACCATGATTTCATCAAACCGTTCACGGTAGCGTTGTGCGGCCAACCCCTTTTCTGCGGTTAAGATCTGGTAGGCGAAATGCTCCATATCATCAAAATCGATGCCTTCCTGCGCTTCTTTAAGCTGGGCATAGTAAGTCAGATAGTCCAGCGTCAGCGCAGTCAGCGGCTTGAGTACTTCGTAGGTCAGTGCCAGATCCGAAAGCAGCGTTTCCTCGGAATAGGTGCGGCTGACAAGATCTTTCGAGAGGGCGTTGAGCTGCTTGCGCAGATTGTTGAATTCCAGCGCATCTTTCAACGTGCTGATTTTCGTCTGGATCGCACCGAAAAGGGCACGGCGGTATTCGCGGTAATCTGCGTTTTTTGCCGCCTGAATCGCGGGAGTCAGTTTTCCCAGAAACAGTAAAACTTCATTCGCCTGCTTCGCTTGATCCGGATAAGTGTCAAACAGAAGCCGCTGCATCTGAACCGCACAGTCTTCCAGACGGCCGGCTTCCACCGCGCAGCTTTCAAAGAAGATTTCCTTCAGCGGAGAAGGCAGCTGATCAAGCCGGGCAATTGGGGTATAGGCTTCGGCCGCAGCCTGAATCCAGGCTTGGGGATCCTGAGATCCGCTGGCTTTGGCGGCAATCGCCAGAACCGCTTTCTTTAATTCTGATATGTCCTCGCTGCGGCTGGAAAAATACTGCAGCAGCGTTGTAAATTGTTGCGGATCCTGCCGCATGTGATTGCGGCAAGCCTGAGTGAAAGCTTCCTCTTTCATCTGCGCGACCGCCGCATCGTCAAAAATATGCTGGATACGGGCCGGATTTAATCCGATCAGCGCATAGTCGGCCTTAATGACAGACAAACAGAAGGAATGGATGGTGCTGATATGGGCGCTCTGCAGAAGGATCAGCTGCTGCCGGCAGTATTGGGCTTCCGCTTCGCTCAGATCTGGTTCCTGCAGCTTGTCGTTCAGGCTTTGAAGCAGACGTTTTTTCATTTCACTGGCGGCGGCCTCCGTAAAGGTCATCGCAACAATGCGGTCGATACTGATGTGATCTTGAAGCATTCGTTTCATCAAACGGGCGACCAAAACGGTTGTTTTGCCGGCTCCGGCAGAAGCCGAAACGAGGATGTTATGATCGGTCGTATGAATCGCTTTCAGCTGCTCCTCACTCCATTGAATTGCCATCGGAAGCCTCCTTTCCTTCATCAATCCCAACCCACGGCACTGGCTTTTTCGGCGCTTTCCGCAGGCGGCAGATCGGTTTAAAATCACAGAACAGACAAGCGCCCTCGACCGGGTCTAATTCAATCCGGCCGCTGCAGAGCTGCTCAACTAAGTGCTGATACAACTCTAAAATCAGGGCTTCGACATTCTCGAAATCCTTGAGACTGCGGACTTTAACCTGTCCGTCTTTGCAGGTTAGCCCCTGAACATGGGTTCCATCATAATCCAAGCCCTGGCATTCCTTCATCGTCCAGCCTTTGAGCTGATGACTGCTCTGCAGCTCGCTCATCCATTCATCGCGGTCTATTTCCTCAATTTCCATCCGCCGGCCGTTCAACGAAGCTTCGCTGACCGGAATTGTTTCATTTTTCAGTGAACAGTAATAGGCTCCAACAGGGCTTAAATTCAGCTTGCGTACAGCGATGATCAGGTATGTCAGCAGCTGCAGCTGCAGGCCGGCTTTTACTTTTGTTTCGCTGAGTGTTTTGGCGGAGCTTTTGTAATCGAGAATCCGCAGATCATCCAAACAGGTGTCAATGCGGTCGATAATGCCTTTTAATCGGACAAGAATACCGTTGCTTTCAATCAAATCTTCCTCAAAACGGAACTCCTGATATACCGGCTGAAATGAGGTGTTTTCCTCCATGTCGGCTAAGGATTCCAGCAGTTGTTTCAGGTTCAGCTGCATCCGCCGCTGAATCTGGTCAATTTCTGCCTGCTGATCTGGAAACAGATCATTCAGCTGGTGAAAATAGGGGCCCAGAATCGCGGCTATTTCCTCCTCACTGATCTTGGCGTAATTCTTACCCCAGGTTTGAATGCTTTGTTCCAGCAGGGCATGCTGGATCGTGCCGGTAATCGCAGCGTCCACAGTGGTCAGACTGCCTTTGGACAGCCGCAGTCCGCTTTTTAAAAAATAAGCATACGGACATTGGAAATAAGTTTCAAAGGAGGAAATACTGCCGCGCAGCACGTTGTCAGGCGCAAACAGGCGGCGGGCTGTCTCCGGAGAAAGCTGATGATGCTGATCCGCGTAAACCTCGTTCTGGGTTAATGGCCACAGCACAGCGGAGCAAGCAGCACGCTGTTCAATTTCAAAAGCGACATCCCAGCTTTTTCCCTCATAGTTGCCAGTGGCGTAAGAAAAGATCAAACAGTATGAGGCACTGGTGTAAATCCATTCCAGCTGGCTGGTGTAATGATCATAACGTTCAGCCTGGGAAGGCATCGATGTATTTTTGAGGTAGTCTTCATCAAAGATACCTGTGCAGGCGATATTTCCCGGGAAACTATTCTGATCTGCACCGAAGAGAATCGCCAGCGGCCGGCAGGGCAGCGGGTGTTTCAGATCCGTCAGCGCAATCCTACCGTCAACTTCTTCACTGACCTCCAATTGCTTCTGATCCAGCAGCGCCATCAACATATCCACAGCTTCCGGCTGACCGAGTAAATCCCAGCAATCTTCCAGTGTCGTTTTTAAATTTAATAAAGCGCGGCGTTCCAACTCATCATTTAAGCAAGGCTGCTGGCGCAGCAGTTCATAACAGCGGTTCAGCTTTTCGCTTAGCGGTACCTCTTCCAATAACGGAAGCAGCCAGGGCAGAAGCTGTTCGTGAACATGCTGCGCCTGTGCTTCCATTCGCAAGAGATTTTCTTTTTCAATTGTATTCAGCAGCGTGTTGGTTTCCAGCGCCTGCTGAACGTGAGTAAAGACCGGTTCCCGCAGATCGTTCATGTCGAAAACAAATTGTGTCAGATACTGAACATACGCTTCGGAAATAAACACCGGATAAGCTTTTAACTGCAGCGTAGTCAAAACCGCATCGACAGAAGGCGTGCGCGTCAAGGCGACAAGGGCGCTGAAGCAGCGCAGGATTTTAGACGGCTTGGAGTAAGAAACCTGAGCCGCCGGCAACTGGTAACGGTTCAAAACAGAGCGAACCAGGCTTCCGTCACGCTGACTGTCACACAGGATGATCATCACGTCCTCCGGCTTCCACTGTTCACGCAGTAAAAACTGGGCTACGCCTTCGGCCTCCTGACGGGAATTCAGAGCTTTGTAAAAGGCTGTGCGCGGCTGACCTTTCTTCAGCGGACAGATACGCAGACCACGCTGCTGCAAGGCATCGAGAAGGCGCTGCTGGTGCAGATCCTCCACCCAGCCCGGCGTACACTCGGCAGAACTGAAATCCTGGGTCTGCGCCGCCGCCAGAAAACGGACTTCCTGAAAATGCGAAAACGGCAGATCGTCGATCAACGTCAGCAGCTGCTTTAATTCACGCTGACCTTCAGTCTGTTCCGGCAACTCCTGCAGCGACAGACCGTAGTCCTGCATAAGCCGGTGAAAGGCGATTAGCTGGCGGTGAAAATCCGGATAACGGACCATTTTGCGATAGATTCGGCATTCCTTTTCAGCAGCCTGGATCCGCATTGACGCAATCAGGCTGTCGCGCGTTTCATTTTCATTTTCCAAAGCCTGACTGCGGATCAGACCCGACAGCGTGCCTGCCGCATAATGCGTCAGAAACTGCCCGTTCTGTTCCCTGATTTTTGCTTTGATCAGCAAGCTGTGCAGGTATCCCGGTGCCAGCAAATTCGGTATTTTCATGATGATCGCCTCCGCTGTTTTCAATATGCTTCATTTTATCATAGAAGCCGGTTGGCGGCAAAAGCCAGAACTTGCCTGAAAAATAAAAAACAGACGAATTTCAGGTTCGTCTGTCAGGGCTGCAGCGTCAGGACGTCCGAATATTCGTCTAACTGCAGCTTTTCTAAAGTTGATCGTGAGGCTTCGACAACAACGCGGGAGTAGGCATAAGAATTCGTTGTATCTGGCGTGTACCATTTTCCTTCCCGGACCGCCCGCAGAAAGATGTCGATTCCGATCTGGAACTCATTGATGCCTTCTTCCTGTTCAAATATGTTCATGACTTTCAGCGACTGATAATCCTCCGGCTGAACCTCCTCTTCCGTCCGCTGCTGATACTGTCCCGGCGGCAGATTCAGACGCACGCTGCCGTAGCCCAGCTCCGGGGCTTCGCGGAAGACGACTTCGCTGAACGGAAAGGAAAGATAGATCTTATCAATGGCGTCAGTCTGTTCGATTTGAATTTTCACCGGCTGTCCAGAAAAAATTTCCGGGAAATCCTCGCTCAGTTCGACTTTTTCATAACGGGAGAATTCCATCATCGTTAACGGGACGCTGATTCCCGTAAGCACAACGCTGATAATCAGGGAAATCAGCAGCGGCCGTTTTTTTGCAGCCGGATGGATAAGCCGCCACAGCGCGGAAACAGCGGCCTGGAATACACCGATCAAACCACCGCACAATAACGTCACGCCCCATAGTTTAGCGCCCTGAATTAACAGGAAGACCAGCAAGCCGAAAGCGAAGCAGAGAGCAATTTCACCGATGCCAAACGGTATGAGAACCATCAGGGCAATCAGCTGGACAATGCCGATCATGAAGCGGGCGGTTACCTTCCCAACACCCCAGCCGTGTTTTCTGGATGTTTCTCTCTCATTATAATAAGAAGAAGAGGACGGCTGAATCAGCGGATCGATCGGATCTTCTAAAATCCGTTCTTCCGCAAGATCTACCCTTAGCGATTCCAGTTTTACTTCTGTCTGCACGATGTCGTCTTCGGCCATCTCGGCCTGATCGAACGCTTCCGTTTCTTTGCGCAAATCTTTTTCTTTGGCCTGTGACGCTGCTTTTAAGGAATCCGATGTGTCAGATTGGGGTGAGCAGGCGTCATCAGAACGCCTGCGAAGGTGAAAGCTCAGCGGTTTTTCAATCAGATCCCGCAGTGTGATCTCTTTGTTTTCCAGTCCCTGAGTAATGAAGCTGGCCATTAACAGGATCACCAGACAAAGATAGATCAGGTTGATCGCCAGACGAACGACAATGTTCAGCGGGACTGCCAAAAAGCTCGGCAGAATGACGCGCAGAAGACCGGTCGTCAACGTTTCCAACAGAGAAAACGGAATTTTCATCAGTCCGACAACGACCAGCGCGATCAAAATCAAGGCGATCAGCCGAATTACGGCTTCCACGCTGAGATCGTTGAAATGCTGCGTAAAGTAGCTGACAGCCGAATCAATCCCCTGTGTCAGACCATCCACCACGCTGTCGATAATATCGCGGCTTTTATCACGGGTATATTTATCATCGATCTTATATGCACTGAGAATCTCCCGCGCCAGATCGTCGAGATTGCCGAAGTCAGCAACGGCTTCATCTTCGGTTTTGCCTTCCTGCAGCTTATTGTCAATATAACCGGAATACTCATCCAGGATATCCTGGATTTCATCGTGTTTGAGCAGGTGCAGTTTATGTTCTAATTTTTCAAGAAATTCCTTCTTTGTCATCTTGAGATCCCCCTTCCAGGAAAAGATTGAGCTGCTTGGAAAATGCCAGCCATTCGGTTTTGAGCTGATTCATCGTCGCTAATCCTAACGCGGTGATGCGGTAATATTTGCGCGGCGGGCCTTCTGTGGATTCGACCAGGTAGGTTTCAAAATATTTTTCGTTGGTCATGCGTTTGAGCAGCGGATAAATCGTGCCTTCATTCACCTCAACGACTTCGCAGACCCGCTTGACCAGCTCATAGCCGTAGATGTCATGCTGACTGACAACGACCATGACGACTAAATCGAGCACGCCTTTTTTAAATTGTGCGTTCATGGCGATCCTTCCTTCTGGTTACCATGCTAAACCAACTACCTTGCATTGTCAAGTAGTTAAAGCAGAACATTTTACCAGTTTTTACGGCCTGAGGGCAAATTTTACTTTTTTTTATCGGTGGATTGTGATAAAACTGATATAGAAGAAACTGAAACAGGGGGACCAAACACATGGCAATTTATCAAATTTTAGAAGAAATTAAAGATGTCAGAAAAGAGGGGGAGCTGTGCGACTTTAACGGCTACCTGGAAGATTACCTGGAAATGATCGATTCTTCCGAAGATCAGCTGATGAAGGAAATCCTGCATGCGCTGTTTGAAGAAGATCATGATTTAAAGATCTGCGTTAATCTGCGCGCCGATATCAACCGTCAGGTTATTTCCAATCAGATCATTCGATATAAAGATGCGTTCAAGCTGCAGGGACATCCGGTAATTTGCCCGGTTATTGTTTACGGCAAACAAGAGGATGCCGAACGGGCGCTGATCCTGGTTAAGCACAGTGACCGCAGCTATCTGTATGCCAAGGGCCTCTATTACACGCTGACGGAACCATACAGCTTCTTAGCTGACTGCAAGAACGAACTGGTTGCTGTGACGGCAGAGAGTGTTGATGGTGTGCTGGCGACTTTCCGCAAACTGTTCAGCGTCAAAGCGGGGGCTTTGCAGCGGGAAGCGGACCGCAATTGTTTCTCCAACTATGAACAGCTGAAAAAGGATGCACTGGATGAAGCGGAAGCCGTGAAGGAAAATGCCGAAACCGAGCTGCGTGATGCGGAGGATAAGGAAGCGATGATTTATTCGCTGGTTGTTCGCTGGTTCTTACTGAAAAAGGTTGTTTACGTTCAGTACATGGTCAATAAGGATATGCTGCAGAACGTTCATGAAGGCAATATCAAGAAACAGCGGAATCAGGCCAAGATCAATGCGGATGAAATCCCGTTCATTTCTTACAGCGAACTGTGGAGAAGCATCTAAATTCAACAAACTGACAAGCATGACAGAAATGTTGTGCTTGTTTTTCTTTGCGATGAATTGTAAGCCATCATGCCTTTGATGATTCGCTATCGGCGGACAAGCCGATCCGGACAGACAACGGTTGCCTGTTGAAAAAAGTTGTGCCTGCGGCTGAGCAGAAAGGTGTTCGTTTTCATCGATAAATAAATTATTCTGAAAATGAATAAAATAAAAGAATAAATAATTCGACATCAAATCACCTTCATGATAGACTATGAAAAAAGGGAGGATTCTATCATGACGATGCAGGTCAGCTTTGAAAGAATTGACATCACTCCGGCGCTGCCGGTCCGCTTATCCGGTTTTGGAAAAGTCCGCTGGGCCGAAACGGCGCACGATCCACTGTTTGCCCGCTTACTTTTATTCAGCGGGGAACAGGAAACTTTATGGATTCAGCTCGATTGGTGTGCGGCGGATTCCATGCTTTTTGATCAGGTAGCAGATTTAACCGGAATTCATCAGCCGCATCTTATCATTTCAGCGACACATACCCATTCCGGACCTTGCGGTACGGTTCGCTGCGATCAGGGTATTTTGAAGGGGTTGGAGCCGGTATTCGGGGATGTGAATGCCTGTTATATTGCCGAAACTGCCCGCAAGATTGCAAAGGCTGTTGAGCGGCTGCGGCAGACAAAACAAGCTTTCCAATGGCGGTTGGTTCGCGGAACGGTTGCCGGACTTGGAACGGATCGGCATGATCCGCAGCTGCCCTGCGATCAGGATGCCTTCGTTCTGGAACTGATCACAGAGGAAGGACGGCGCTGTCTGTGGACACGGATGGCGTGTCATCCAACCGTTCTTAACGGCGATAATCTTGAGCTGACGGCAGATTTTCCCGGCGCGCTGGAAGCCTGCTTTGATGCGGTAGAAATGGTGGCTTTTGTGAACGGAAGCTGCGGGGATATGAGTACGCGGTTCACCCGTCAGCAATCCAGTTTCGCCGAGATGGAACGCCTGGCTCAGCTGGCGGCCGATCAGCTGAAAACGCTGTTGGCACAGCCGGTGCATTTTACTCCGGGCGAAAAGCTGACGCTGAAAGTGGATCAGAAAACATTTCAGGTAAAAGCGAAGGTTTTGGATTCAGTAGACGTGGCCGAAGCCAAGGTCAGTGCCTTGAAGGCTCAGGTTGAACAGGCCCGCAAAGCGGGGGCGGATGCCCATGCCCTGCGGCTGTTGGAATCTTTGAAAGAAGGGGCGGAGAATAATCTTTTGTCCTGCCGCAATGCTTCCGGCGTCCGGGAAATCGCGCTGTCTGTTTCCTGTATCCAGCTGCCTTCGCTCAATCTGATCACCGTTCCAGTCGAGCTTTTCAGCAAGCTCAGCAATCCGGTGAAGGCCGAATGGAAGGCTGAATTTATCGGCTATACCAATGGCTATGCGCTGTATATGGCCGATGAAAATGCCTTTGATCAGCAATTTTACGAAGCGATGAGCAGTCCGTTTGAAAAAGGCGCCGGGGAAGAACTGATCCGGCAGATCGGCAGCTGGCTGACGTCCTTGAACTAATTCTTTAGTACGCTTTTCTATAATCTTTTAAAATTTTCAGCGCACAGCGGCCGCAAACGGACCGCTGTTTTCAATCCTTTGATGAGCGATGATTTTAAGTGATGATAGTTTAGAGGAATTGATAAATTGTCATAAGAAAAACATTCCATTTTTGATCCTAGATATCACGAAGATCGCTATCTTTTCACTTGGGATCTTTCAGATAAGGCGGAATGAAAAACAAAGCTGGCAAAGCACTCAGAATTACTTTGATGAAGCTTTTTCGCATTTTCTTATCTTGGGGTCATGGGTTTTCATTTCGCAGTAAAAATTCGCCTTAAAATAAGTCGGTAAAGCACGTTTTAATGCCATCCTAACTGTGCTATAATTAACGCGAGTTCATAATCAGAAAGAAACTTCCGAACTCATGCAAGGGGGACAAAATGAGAAATTCCTGGATTTTTCCGGTGTTGTTTTTTATGATGATATTTGGGTTTGGCGGGATGTTCAGCGGCCTGCTTTTTCCGCTTATTATCTTTTTTATAATTTATAAATCAGTAACGAAGAATAATAATGAACGGCAGACAGTACGCCGCCGGTCTTCGTCAGGGCAGAGCCGTACGCGTCTATCCGGCCGCCAGAGTGATCTGGTCAATGAAGCGCTGGGCCGTTATTTCCGCACGCATGAAAAACTGCCGCTTCTGGAAGAAATCGGCCTGCGTCCGGAAAAGGCAGAATATACTGGACTGCGGAATCTGATCCTGCTCAAAGAGGACGACTGCATTGGAACGCTGGATGAGTTTGGAGAACGTTACCCGCGGCTGTATAACGAAGTTCTGCGCCTGTTGGTTGAATTTGCCAAACAGCCGCAGACAGAGGAAACACCAAAGCAGAAAGTGAAACCGGAAACGGTGCAGGCGGAAGAACCGGCGCCGGTTCAGCCGGAACCGCAGCCGGAGTTGGATCGGGCAGAAGCCTGCATTGAAAAAATTAACGTGCTGAATACCGAAATCGCCAATGAATCGATTACCAATGGACTTTATCAGACCTGTGCCTTGCTGAAACATCTGGCGATTGCTGAGGAAAAATTTCCTGAGAATAAAGATAAGCTGGACAAGCTTTATCAATACTATCTGCCGATTTTGCTGGATATCCTGGAAAACTATAAGAACATCGGCCAGTCGGCGGCTAATCATGAGGATTTCCATGAAGCAGAGGATCGTTTAAACAAGACGATCATCCTGATCAATGAAGCGATGAAAACGATCAGCGCGACGATGGCTGAGGATGATTTGATGAGTTTGTCCGCGGATATGACGACGCTGGAAGCGCTGCTGAAAAAGGATGGATTGGTTCAGGAAGGTACGCTTTCAGGAGTCAGAAAGTAGGTGAAACAATGAGTCAGAAACAAAAAAATACGGATTATTTGGATGATTTGTTTGACAAACATTTTAATGATAAAGATTTTATGAATACCAACCTTGCGGATTTCGGACAGATGGTGCGCGACACCATTAACGAAGAAGCCCGCAAGCAGGGTTATGATACGATGAGCGATCTGATCAGCGGCGAAATTCAGGAAGGGCTCAGCGGCAATAGCCGGACCCGCAAACGTCCGGTTACCGCGGCCGTGCACCGCCGTCATGGAAGCTATCGCACCCGTTATGAATACGTTCGGGAAATGCTGGAAAATGTCGTTTATCCGCCGCGGCAGCGTGGTTATTACCGCGATGGGCACCAGGATGCGATTCAGCGTTATCTGCGCAGAATGGCCATCAATCAGAATGACATGATGATGTATGAGAAAATTGTGGATGAGGAAATCCGCAAGTATTATCAACAGAATACCCGTCAGCGCAGTAATAAATACGATGAAGGCTATTATGATGGATTAAAGCTTGTGGCCCGCGCGCTGAAAGAGTCCCGCGATCTGATGATGGAAGAAATCGGCGATCGGCTGGCGGCAGCGCTGAAAGTCTATTAGAGGATAAGGCATGTCAAAAGAAAATGAAAAGAAGGATCTTGAACAGCTGATGAATTCGATGTTTCGCGGACATCGTCTGAATACGGTGTCGGCGGAAGACTATCTAGAGCAGGTGCAGAAAAACCAAACGGAGCTGCAGACGGGACTGGATCAGGCCCAGGCTCACCAGAAAAAGGCGGAGGATACGCTGCGTACAACGGAAAACGCGATGGATCAGCTCAATGCCATTCTGCGCCGGCAAAGCGAAGAAATCCAGAAGCAGTCGGAAGCGCTGCGCGGACAATCACAGGATTTAGGTTTCAGCGATCAGGATTTTGCGAAGCTGCAGGCTGAAGTTCAGAAGGACTTCGGGATTCAGGTCGATATTGAGAACAAGGAGAAACGTCAGGCTCAGGATCTGCAGGCAGTGCTGACAGGAATGCGGGAAGCCGCTGAACAGACGGGTGCGGTTGTGTTGGGCCAGGAAGTCTTTCTGAGCGATTTGGCCCGAGCGTTCTTCCGGCCTTTCGCCAGCGGTCAGCCGGAAGGCGTGCTGCGCAATGTCTTTGTCATCAGCGGCCCGGTTGGCAGCGGCCGGCACCTGGCGCTGTCGACGATGATCCAAACCCTGGCTGAAAAACACTGGCTGACCAGTGCAGACACGGTGACGATTAACGGTTCGCATTATGCCGGAAGTGATCAGGAAAAGGTCTTCATTCAGGATATGTACGCGGCTTCCTGCGCCGAAGCCGAAGTGATTGTCATTGAACAGGCGGAAGCGATGTATCCGCCGTTTCTCAATCAGCTGATGAAGCTGTGTCAGAATGAAGAAGTGACTTTGAATAAACGATATGTTTTAAATAAAGGAAAACAGCTGGTGGAAGCCAACAGCTCTTTGGTCACCCAGACTGTGTCAACGCTGAAATTGACAGATAAATACATTGTTTTCCTAACGGCCTCACGCAAGACGCTGATGCAGAATTTCCCGAATTCCATGACAGAAGTGATTTTAGATCAGCCTTCGTCGCAGCCGTTAAGCCAGGAAGTCCTCCTGACGCTCTTTCAGCGGCGGTTAGAGGAAACGGTGGTCAACGCTGCCAGACAGCTCAATATCACTTTGACCTTTGAGGCGGATGCGGCTAGGAAACGGCTGGCAGTCTTGGAAACGTCAACCGGAGCTTTGGCCTTGGAAAAAGATATCCGGCAGTTGAATGCCGCTTTAAACGAGCTGTGTCTGAAACAATCGGAGCCGCTTCATGAGGTTCATATCAAAGTGGAAAAGGAATGGATTTTTGAAGCTCACGGTCAACCGCTGGCGATTTCTGATTTAATCCGGCTGGAAAAGGATGATCTTGAAGCCATTCGTAAAGAAATGGATGCGATTGTCGGTCTGCAGGAAGTCAAAGATACGTTAAAATCCATGGAAGAACATTACAAAGTCACCCAACTGCGGCAGAAACAAGGCTTGAAAGCCGCGCCGCTGTCCCGCCATATGATCTTTACCGGCAATCCCGGAACGGGCAAGACGACGATGGCCCGCTTAGTCGCCCGGCTGTTTAAGGCCCTGGGCTTGTTGTCGCAGGGGCAGCTGATCGAGGTCAGCCGCAGTGATTTAGTCGGCCGTTATGTCGGCCACACCGCACCGCTGACCCAGCAGATTATTGAATCCGCTTTGGGCGGCGTGCTGTTTATTGATGAAGCGTATTCATTAGTCCGCGGCAAGGATGACAGCTTCGGTCTGGAGGCTGTCGACACGTTAGTGAAGGGCATGGAAGATCACCGCGATGATCTGATTGTCATTCTGGCTGGCTACAGCCGGGAAATGGAAGAATTCCTGAATGCGAATTCCGGGTTGAAGTCGCGGTTCCCCAATAATCTGAACTTCGCCGACTATACCGGTAGCGAACTGACGCAGATTGCCGTTTCACTGGCGCAAGGGAAAGACTACGTTATCGACGAGGGCTGTCTGAACGATTTAACGATTTATTTTAACGCGGTTCAGATGAATTCCGCCGCCCGCAGCGGCAATGGCCGATTAGCTCGCAATACCGTAGAAAAAGCGATCCTGAATCAATCCCGACGGATTCTGAACGATCCGAAAGCACGAATGGATCTGCTGCTGCGGGAAGATTTTGACCTTGAGCTGCAGAACTAAACTCCATGAAGATCAATAAAGCTGCCGGGAAGGCTTACTAACCCGCAGCTTTTCCTTTTCTTGCAAATGAATGGAAGCTTTCCGAGGAAAAAACCACGCTGTTCCGCTGATTCAGGAGCATCAAAGCAGAAAGCGGTGCGTGCAAACAAAATTCATCGCTGAGCAGACTCGGGAGTTTCTTGACAAGCGGAAAGCGACCGTCTAAGATTAAAGAGGTAAACGAATTCAATGGATAGAAAAGAGGAATAATGATCATGGCTGAAGAGAAAATTACGCTGACGCTGAATCCCCAGATTTCAGAAGAAGAAACCATTGCGGAGCCAGCGCCGCAGTTAAAGACTGCGGATCAGCAGCAGGAAGTCAAATTAAGCCCGGAAGAACAGAAAATGGTCGATGACTTTTCCAAGCAGATCGACGTGACATCATCCACAACCGTATTGCAGTACGGCGCTGAAGCCCAGAAGAAAATTGCGGATTTCTCCGATTCTGCCCTGCAGAATGTCAGAACAAAAGATCTCGGTGAAGTCGGTGAAATGATGGCAGATCTGGTCGGCGAGCTGAAAGGTTTTTCGGCGGATGAGGAAGAAGAAAAAGGCTTGTTCGGCATGTTTAAGAAAACGACGAACAAGATGGAAAAGATGAAAGCCCGCTATGACAAGGCGGAACTGAATGTCAACAAGATTTCCAAAGCACTGGAAGATCATCAGATTACACTGATGCGCGATATTGCCCTGCTGGATCAGCTGTATGAAAAGAACATGGTTCATTTCAAAGAGCTGACCATGTATATTCTGGCAGGGAAAAAGAAGCTGCAGGAAGTCCGCAGTCAGGACCTGCCGAAGATGATTGAGGCAGCCAAGCGCAGCGGACTGCCGGAAGACGCACAGAAGGCCAATGATCTGGCTAATGCCTGCGACCGGTTTGAGAAGAAGATTCATGATCTGGAACTGACGCGCACCGTTGCGCTGCAGATGGCGCCGCAGATTCGTCTGGTTCAGAACAATGACACCTTGATGACGGAAAAAATCCAGTCGACGCTGGTCAATACGATCCCGCTGTGGAAAAGTCAGATGGTGCTGGCACTGGGGCTGAATCACTCCAAGCAGGCGATGGAAGCTCAGCGTGAGGTCAATGAAATGACCAACCAGCTGCTGAAAAAGAATGCCGATACATTAAAGATGGCCACGATTGAAACGGCCAAGGAATCCGAGCGCGGCATCGTGGATATCGAAACGCTGCAGCATACTAACGAGGCGCTGATTTCGACGCTGGATGAAGTCGCTCAGATTCAGAAGGAAGGCCGCCAGAAGCGGATTGAAGCGGAAGCTGAACTGCGCAAGATCGAAAAAGAACTCAATCAGAAACTGTTGGAAATCAATCGTTAAACCAGCGGCTCTGTACTGAGATCTCATTGGTAAAAGAAAGACGGAATAAAAAAACAGGAAGCGCTTGGCGTGTGCATAAGCATGAAGCTAAGGCTTCCTTTTTGTCAGCCTTCTCCGCAGCCTCTGTCTTAGGCGATTTTTGTGCAGTTCCCAGCGGTCATCGAGGCTGCAGCCATGAAAAAACAGGTTGTTTTCGCTTCTGTAAAATAGAGGAATTATACGCTGCTTTCTGATACAGGAGCTCAATCTTTGGCAAAAAACATTCTTTCACAAGAGTTTTACAGTGGATGCCGAACATCTATGATATAATATAAAAGTAAGATTAAAGCAGGAATTGAGCTTGCTTTTCAAGCTTAATTACGGTACTATGAATCACTGTGAGCAAATGGAGAGGAAACACGCTGCAGACGAAAAAGAAGCAGCGGAATAAGGGAGGATTTTTATGGTTTGGATTTATTCTATCGTCGTTCTGTGCGCGACGACCATCGGAGCGATCGCCGGTTTGGGCGGCGGTGTAATTATTAAACCTTGTTTTGATATGCTGGGATATCATGATGCGGCAACAATTGGGGTGTATTCATCGATCGCGGTCTTTACGATGTGCATTGTTTCCATCATTAAGCAGCTGCGGCATGGTTCTCGGTTTGATGTCCTGACGGTCGTCATGATTTCGTTGGGGTCCATTCTGGGCGGATTCGCCGGGGAAAGTGTGTTTAATTTAGTCAATCAGCAGTTCTCTTCCCAGGGAACAGTGAAGGGAATCCAGGCGATTTTATTGGCGGTTACGCTGGTCTGCATCCTGATCTACACGCTGAATAAATCGAAGATCAAGACCTACCGCGTCAAAAATAAAGCGGTGATTACGCTGCTGGGTTTTGTCCTTGGGGTTATTTCGGTCTTTTTGGGCATTGGCGGCGGTCCGATGAACATTGCGCTGCTGACCATCTTCTTTTCCTTTGATATGAAGGAATGCGTTGTCTATTCGATCGCGACCATCTTCTTTTCGCAGATTTCCAAACTGTCCCAGGTGTATATCGCCAACCAGTTTACAGCGTATGATATGTCGCCGATTTTGTTTATCTGCGTGGCTTCTGTCATCGGCGGCTACCTTGGAACGTGGCTGAACAACCGGCTGGATAACCGGCAGGTGGAAAAGGTCTATATCGCCACCATGGCCTGTCTGCTTCTGCTCAGCTGTTTCAACGCTTACCGCGGTTTTTTTGGATAAAATAGAAACAGAGCGGCGATGTCGCTCTGTTTGAGTTAAAATAGAGATAAAGAAAGAGAGGATTCTACAATGAGTATTCCTGTACCTGCACCGTATATCGCCCAGTTTGAACAACGCGGTTTCGGTATGTTTATCCACTGGGGGCTGTATTCACAGCTGGCTCAGGGGGAATGGACGATGAATCTGCATCATATTTCCAATGAAAAATACACGGAGTTATTCAAAAACTTCACAGCGGAAGATTTCGACGCCAGACAAATTGTCGCGCTGGCTAAGCAAGCCGGCATGAAATACATCACGCTGACCACTCGTCATCACGATGGTTTTTCCCTGTATGATACCCGCGGCCTGACTGATTATGATGTTATGCATACCCCATGCGGCCGGGATCTGGTGAAGGAGTTTGTGGAGGCGTGCCGGGAAGAGGATATTCTTCCGATGCTCTATCACACGACGCTGGATTGGGTGCACCCGGATTTTGATCAGGATTTTGACGCCTATTTAGAATATCTGTCCAAATCGGTGGAAATTCTCTGCACGCATTACGGTAAGATCGGAGGGCTGTGGTTTGACGGCAACTGGTCTAAACGGGATGCGGACTGGAAGCTGGATGAATTCTACGGCATGATCCGGCGGCTGCAGCCGGAAGCGATGATTATCAACAACACCGGATTATCCCAGCAGGGAAAGACCGGTCATCCGGAAATTGACAGTGTCACCTTTGAACAGGGACAGGCTTCTCCGATGAATCGGGAAGGCATGCCGAAGTATGTGACCGCTGAAATGTGCCAGACGATGAACCGGCATTGGGGAATCGCCGAGCATGATCTGGATTACAAGAGCCCGCGGCAGATGATCGAACGGCTGTGCCATGCCCGCAAGGTCGGAGCGAATTATCTGCTGAACATCGGTCTTACCGGCCAGGGCGGCGTGACCAAGATGACCGAGGCGCTGCTGGAAGTGATCGGTCAG
Organism: Holdemania massiliensis; assembly: GCF_022440805.1. Taxonomy (NCBI): domain Bacteria; kingdom Bacillati; phylum Bacillota; class Erysipelotrichia; order Erysipelotrichales; family Erysipelotrichaceae; genus Holdemania; species Holdemania massiliensis. The sequence continues at coordinate 143,167 of NZ_JAKNTK010000001.1, forward strand.
TGGACGGCGATGGCGAAGGATTCGCTGTATGACGGGAAGGTCAGCCCGATCCGCTGCAGTCATGAGAAGGATTTTGTGCTGGAGAAGGACGGCTGCGCTTACGTCTATGTTCATGATCTGCCGTTATTGGGGCCGAAGGATGTCGTAGCGGCCTATGAAAGCACCGATGAAGATCATGCGCTGTTGGGCTTAACCCGCAAGGTCAAAGCGATTCACTGGCTGGATAATGATGAAGAACTGTTGTTCAGTCAGAACGGCGATCAATGCAGCTATCGAGCCGTGGGCTTCCCTTATGGAACCCATTGGATCGTGCGCGTCGCCAAAGTTGATTTTGAATAATCAGCCGGGAAGATGAAGAAACACCGTTTAAAAAGCAGCGGTGAACAGGAACTTGTTTCAATCTTAATCAATAAAAAAGAGGAACAGCCTCATTACGGATGGATAACGTAAAGGAGCTGTTCCTTTTTTTTGTGCTTTAATTTTCAGGCGCATTCCATGTCATAAAATCAGCTCTTTTACAACGAGATCCTGTTGGTGAGTGATCCTCAGCTTTGCTGCAATCCCTCATTGTCCGGCAGCCCGTCGGCGGCGCTCCTGTTCCGCTGCCTGCAACTCCTGTTGACGCTGTTGGGATAACAAACTGGCACTGAGATGGCACTGCTTTAAGAAGGCTTGGGCAGAACGGGTCAGATATTTGGAACGATGGTAAACCAGGTGGCAGGTTCGCCGGAAAGCCGCATCCGGAAGCTGGAGCAGCTGGACTTCCCCCTGCAGAATATCATCTTTTACCAGTTCATAAGGCAGAACGGAAATCCCGATATTGGCTTCCACGGCACTGACGATGGCCCGGGTTGAGGAACTCTGCCATAACGGCTCGACCTGGATTTGATGCGCTGTCATAAAGTTTTCAAAAATCTCCCGGGTGCCGCTGCCCAATTCCCGCATCAACAACGGTTCACGAACAATATCCTCCAGTGTAAGCCGATCCTTTTTGGCCAGCGGATGATGAGCGCCGCAGAGGACGACAAGCCGGTCTTCATAAAACGGCTCGGTGATGATATCCGGTGAATGAATCAGACCTTCGCATAAAGCAATGTCTATTTCATTATTCAGAATTTTGGCTTCAATGGTTTCCGAACTGTTGACAATCACCGGAATTTTAATGCCGGGAAAGGATTGAGAAAACGCTTTAATAATCTGCGGAAGCAGCCGAATACCCAGAGAAATACTGGCGCCCACGCGCAGCGTTCCGAAATAATCCCAGTTTTTAATTCCGGTTTCCATCTCATCAAAGGTAGCGGTGATGTGCTGGGCATAGCTCAGAAAGTTTTTGCCCGCTTCGGTAATATAAATTCGTCTTCCGATCCGGTCGAACAGGGCAATGCCGTAATAGTCCTCCAGCTCGCTGATGGCCAGGCTGACAGCCGGCTGCGACAAGTGGAGATTCTCCGCGGCGCGGGTAATGTTCATCGTGTGACAGACTTCAACAAAAATACGCATGTGACGCAAAGTCATAACAGCCTCCTTATATATTGAAAATGATATGAAATATATTTAATTATAATATTATTCATATAATTAGGCAAGCACTATAATGGGGTGGAAGGAAAGGGAAAGAGAAATGGAAAAAAAACAGGAAGTCAGTCTTATTAAAATGTTTACCTCCACCTTCACCCTCAGCATGTTCACTTTCGGCGGCGGCTTTGTCATCGTCCCGTTAATGAAAAAGAAGTTCGTCGATGAGCTGCATTGGGTGGAAGAGAAGGAAATGATGGATCTGGTCGCGATCGCGCAGAGCTCACCGGGAGCGATTGCGGTCAACGGTTCAATTATCATCGGTTATCGGCTCAAAGGGATTGTCGGCGCGCTGGTCAACATTCTGGCGACGGTACTGCCCCCGCTGATCATTTTGACCATCATCTCGTATTGTTATGATGCTTTCCGCAGCAGCGCCGTCGTCAGCTTTGCGATGCGCGGGATGCAGGCGGCCGTTGCCGCGGTCATTGTCGATGTCGTCTTCAATATGATCAAGGGACTGATCGTGGAGAGAAATCGAGTCGGCATTATCGTCATGATCCTGGCGCTGATTGCCAATAGCGTCTTTAAGGTCAACATTCTCATTCTGATCGTTGTCTGCGGCGCGATTGGGACTGTGAATACGATGAGCCGTGAAAAGGCCAGAAAGGAGCGCATCGGATGATTGAAATCTTCTTTAAGCTATTCTGGAGCTTCTTCCAGATCGGTCTGTTCAGTATCGGCGGCGGGTATGCCGCGATGCCGCTGATCCAAAATCAGGTGGTTGCGATTCATGGCTGGCTGACGATGACGCAGTTTGCGGATATCATCACGATCGCCGAAATGACTCCAGGTCCGATTGCGATTAACTCAGCCACGTTCGTCGGCACTCAGGTCGCCGGCCTGCCGGGAGCCATCATTGCCACAATCGGCTGCGTGCTTCCTTCCTGCATCATCGTGCTGACCTTGGCCTGGGTTTATTATAAATACCGCGAATTGTCCGTCATGCAGGGAATTCTGTCCGGTCTGCGGCCGGTTGTCGTCGCCCTGATTGCCGGAGCTGGAATCAGCCTGTGCAAACTGGCGCTGTTAAAAGAAGGCGCGGCGGGATTGGCCTGGTCGCAGATTGACTGGTTGTCGGTAGGCTTGTTTGCCGCGGCATTGATCGCCTTACGGAAATTCAAATTGAATCCGATTTGGGTTATGGCCTCGATCGGCGTGTTCAATGTAGTCATCCATATCTGGGGATAAAGGAGGAAAATAGGGATGAAGTGGAATGTGACAAAGCATGGGAAACAGAGAATACTCAAGGATGAGAAAAAACAGACTGCCGCTATTTTGACACTGGAGGCACAGACGCCGGTGATTGAGTATCAGGGAAAAACGTACAGCGTTCAGGTTGAAAGACAGGCGCATACGATTTCCTTGAAGCTGGTACCGCTGGGTGAAGGAAACCTGATCTGGAATGGCAAGGAAGACGGGATCTGGGCGCTGCGTCCGCCGGTCTATGAACAGGCAGAGATTCGCTTCGGTGATTTTATCGGTCAGCTCTGCTGCCGGGGCGTTCGCTGTCAGATTGAAAAAGCCGGGCATGTGATCGGCCATCTGCAGCCCAATCAGATTGAGATGGAAGAATCAGATCCGCTGCTGGCAGCCTTTCTCATGCTGGTATTCAGCCGAATGATTGAAGAGAAGGACATCATGCTTGTATAATTCAAAAGAACCCTCATTCCGGATAAGAATGGGAGTTTTTTTTTATTAATTTGTTTTTCTGAGTTTGTTCAATAACGACTCCGGCATAACCGCAGAAAAAATTGGCAGGCACAGCGATCTAGGATAAAGAGGACGGAAAAAGCCTGTTTCCTCGGCAGGATCGCCGCCGAAGCAAGCCGGTGCGTGAACTTTAGTTTTCAATAGCGTTATTTTATGGGGATAAACAATTTAACCTCATTCTGCGGATCGTCATAGGAAATTACTTTCCGGGCATAAACCTCAAAATCCTCCCGTTCATCCAGCTCCACTTTGGCGCTTGGCAGCCAAGTTCCATAGATATAAAGATAAGTCGTATATAAATTGCGAAAAGCTCCCCGATGAGTAAAGACCGCAAATTTTCCCCCATTCAGCGTTTTTGCGATCAAGCCTGGCGGCAGAGAAGTCAAAGCGCTGACCGGGCTGCCGACCAACACCGTAAAGGCAATGTCGCCTTCCTGAGTATAGGTGGTCGACAACGTTTCACAGACACTGTATCCAATGGCCGAGGTCGAGAAAAAAGAATGATACTCACGCAGAAATTGTTCCCAGAGAGAAGGAATCTGATTGTTGGAAAGGGCTGTGGTGCCGCGCAGACCACCGAGCTGAACGGCTTCGCGTTCTACAATCTCCGGCGTGTGGGAAACGTTGAAAGCGATGTGTTCAAGATCGCCGGGAAGCAGCTTCACTTTGGCTTCGACAAACCGGCTGATGCCGCGTCGGCGGTACTCGATGGGAGTGCATCCAAAATGTCCCTTGAAAGCTCGGTTAAAAACTTCGGCCGACTGAAAGCCGCATTCCAGCGCGATGTCGAGAACTCTTTGATCCGAATGCAGTAATTTCTCAGAAGCGGCAGAAAGCCGGCGGCGATGGATATAACGATTCACGGATTCACCGGAAACCGTGGTAAACAGGCGAGTCATGTGATAGTAAGAATAACCCGTTTCCCGCGATACATCGCTCAGACTGATTGGATCGGATAAATGCGCTTCGATATACTCAACGGCTTTTTCTAAAATTGATATGGATTTCATGCAGCGCCTCCTTCCCGTATTGTCATTATACCATGGCCCAAAGACGTGATGATCCGTCATATTTTAGCAAAAATGATCAAGAATGGACGCTTCGGCTCTGATATGCTGAGAAGCAGATACTTTACAGTGAACACAGGAGGACGAAGAATGGAAAAAACGACGAAAACAGAATTAAAGAATACTTTGGAAATCGTGGCGGAGAACCGTGATATCGTGGTTTACGGACTGACGCAGAACAATCTGAAACATGTCACTTTCAGAATACCCAAAGAGAAAATTACGGTGTTCACCGGTGTGTCCGGTTCGGGGAAATCAAGCATTGTCTTTGATACGCTTGCCGCTGAATCGCAGCGCCAGATGAACGCGACCTATCCGCCCTTTGTCCGATCCAGAATGCCGAAATACCCCAAACCGGCGGTCGAACGGATTGAGAATTTATCCCCATCGGTGATTGTTGATCAATCACCTTTAGGCGGAAACATTCGCTCCACCGTCGGCACAATCAGCGGTCTGTATGCCAGTCTGCGGCTGTTGTTTTCACGGATTGGAAAGCCGTATGCCGGATCGGCCTCCTGCTTTTCGTTCAATGATCCCAATGGAATGTGCCGGACATGCAGCGGTCTGGGCAAGGTTACAAGTTTGGATGTAACCGCTCTGCTTGATCCAGCTTTATCGCTAAATCAGGGCGGTGTGAAGGATTCCTTATATCGTCCCGGCTCCTGGTATTGGAAACAGCTGGCTCAGTCCGGTCTGTTTGATCTTGATAAGCCGATCCAGAAATATACAACCCAAGAGTACAATCTGCTGCTCTATGGATCCAGGGACGGCAGCGGCACACCGGAAAATCCCAAGCTTCCTGGTTTGGTTCATCAATATACCAAAATCCTGCTGAACCGGGACCTCAGCGACAAAAGTCAGCATACGCAGAAGAAATCCCAGCATTTGATCAAAGAATCGGAATGTCCCAGCTGTCAGGGGAAACGGCTGAACCCGACAACTCTGGCCTGTCGGATTCACGGCTATTCGATCGCGGAGATGAGCGAAATGGAGCTGCCGCAGCTCAAAGCCGTGCTGATGGAAATCACGGATCCCACTGTAAGCATGATTGTTCAGACACTGGCCGAAGGGTTGGACAGGCTGATTGAAATCGGATTATCCTATCTGCATCTGAATCGCGAAACGCTGTCGCTTTCCGGCGGGGAAGCACAGCGGCTGAAATTGGTTCGCTATATGGGAAGCAGTTTAACCAATCTGCTTTATATCTTTGACGAGCCCAGCACCGGCATGCATCCCCGCGATGTCGGCCGCATGAACCGGCTGCTTTGTCAGCTGCGCGATAAAGGCAATACCGTGCTTGTAGTCGAACATGATGAAGATGTGATTTCAATCGCCGACCACATTATCGACGTGGGTCCGCTGGCCGGCCAGAAAGGCGGCGAGATCGTCTTTTCCGGCAGCTATGCCCAACTGCTTCAAACCGATACGCTGACCGGCCAGGCTCTGCGGCATACGCTGCCGATTAAACAAAGTTTCCGCGAGGCTCAGACAAGCCTGCCGATTCGCGGTGCTCAGCTGCATAATCTGAAAAAGGTCGATGTGGATATTCCGTTGGGGATCATGACGGTGGTGACCGGAGTTGCCGGTTCAGGAAAGAGTACGCTGATATCCCAGGTCTTTGCCAGACAGTATGAAAACGATGTGATCATGATCGATCAAAGTGCGATTACAGCCACGCAGCGTTCCACACCTGCTTCCTACCTTGGCTTTTTTGATGAAATCCGCCGGCTGATGGCGCGGGAAAGCGGACAGTCAGAAAGCCTGTTCAGCTTCAATTCCGCCGGAGCCTGTCCTGTCTGCGGCGGAAAAGGGGTTATCGTCACGGAGCTGGCGTTCATGGATCCGATCATAACAGAATGCGAAGCCTGCGCAGGTCAGCGGTACAATTCGGAGGCGCTGAGCTGTACTTATAAAGGTAGGAATATTGTTGATTTATTGAATCTGACTGCTTCAGAAGCCTTGACAGTCTTTGTGGAAGCGAAGATCCGCCGGCACTTACGGGTGATGGAACAGGTCGGATTGGGATATTTAACGTTGGGACAGCCTTTAAGCACGCTGTCCGGCGGAGAACGGCAGCGAATCAAGCTGGCCAAAAATCTGGCAAAGCGCCGGGGAATTTTCGTGATGGATGAGCCGACAACCGGCCTGCACCGCTCGGATATTCAGAATCTCTTAAAGCTTTTTGAACTGATCGTGGATCGCGGCGGAACCCTGATCGTAATCGAACATAACCTAGACGTGATCAAGCAGGCGGACTGGATCATTGATATCGGGCCGGATGGCGGAAAAGACGGCGGAGAAGTGGTGTTTACCGGCACCCCGGCTGAGATGATTCGAAGTGCCCAAACGCTGACGGCAGAGAGTCTGCGGCGATCCTGTGCCCGTACCGATCTTTTAAAATAAGGAGATGAAAGACAGCGAAAGGACAGCGGTAATCGGAAAGCAGACCCAAAGGAAGAAATAGCGTATCCCTTTTAATCTTTCTTTGCTTCCTTAGCCTTAACGATTCAGAAAACAAGGAAGACTAAAAACGGTCCGGATCCCGTAATGGGAAATCCCGACCGCTTTCTTTTTGCCGCTCAGCTTTTATTAACCTGACATTCTTTTTCGACCCATTCCTGCGCTATCCACTGGCATGGAAAACGCCCGCTGGTCAGCTCCTGGACTTTTTCCGCTACCGTCGGATCGGTGGTTAAGAATTCATAGACGACCTGTTCGCCATAATCCTTAGTGAGGATATCGGCCTGATCCTTTAATAAATAATCCAGCTTGCCGATCAGATCATAGGAGAACGTCAGCGTATAACGATCCATCAGCACCATTTCCACCTTAGGCGCCAGCTTGACGGTTTCACTGACAGAACGGGAATAAGCCCGGACAAGTCCGCCCGCTCCCAGTTTGATCCCGCCAAAATAACGCACGGTGACGGCGCAGCAATCCTGCAGACCGCTGAGCTTGAGCGCTTCCAGCATCGGGACTCCGGCCGTACCGCTGGGCTCACCTGCATCGTTGGAACGCTGCAGTTCGTTATGCTGCCCGGCGATGTAGGCGTAACAATGATGATTGGCTTCCGGGTGCAGCCTGCGGATTTGCTGAATGAACTCCTTGGCCTGGACTTCATCCAGACACTTGTGCAGATAACAGATAAACTCCGATCGTTCAATGACGATGGAATGATGAAAATCCTCTTTCAGCCGCATGCGATCACCTCTTGATTTTCATCTTATCATGAAATCCAATCCCAAACAATCCTGCTTGCTTTTCTTATTATAAGGAAGGTAAAAATGAATTCTTCCTGAGATAACTTATACCAACGTTTAAAAATCCCGTTGAATTGGGTCTTGTAGAAACTCTGCAATTCAACTAGAATAAGACTATTAGTTTTAGAAAGCAGGGATTTTATGAGTAAATTCAATTCAGATAAAATGGGCACGATGCCGGTCGGCAAGTTGCTTTTCAGCATGTCGGTGCCGGCGATTTTTTCCATGTTAGTGCAGTCGCTGTATAACGTCGTTGACAGTATCTTTGTTGCTCAGGTCAGCGAGGATGCCCTAGTTGCTGTGTCGATCGCCTTTCCGCTGCAGATGCTGATCATTGCCCTGGCCTTAGGCGTCGGGGTCGGCACCAATGCCCTGATCGCCCGTCGGTTGGGAGAAAAACGCCGGGAGGAAGCCAACATTGCGGCCAATACCGGAATCGTTCTGTCATTAATCAACATGGCGCTGTGCATGTTTGTCGGACTGTTTCTGGCCAAGCCTTTTGTCGGCTTGTTTACCACCGACGCCGCGGTTTTTGAGATGGGTTCGCAGTATTTGATGATCGTCATGATTTTCTCAGTCGGCGTGATGATTGAGATGACCTGTTCACGAGTGCTGCAGGCAACCGGCAACATGATCGTACCGATGCTTTCGCAGCTGATCGGCGCGATTACTAATATCATTCTGGACCCGATCTTCATCTTCGGCTACTTCGGCGTTGCGAAAATGGGCGTTGCCGGAGCGGCGGTGGCAACGGTCATCGGTCAGATCCTGGCGATGATCTTTGTGTTGATCGTTTTGAAAGTCGGAACGCATGAAGTTGATATCGCACCCTGGCGGCACCATCCGCAAATGCAGGCGGCCAAGGATATCTACCGCGTTGGAATTCCAACGTTTGTCATGAACGCAATCGGCTCCCTCACCACGACAGCGATGAACGCCATTCTGATGAGCTTTTCCGCAACGGCAGTGGCAGTGCTGGGAATCTATTTTAAGCTTCAGTCGTTTGTTTTTATGCCGATTTTCGGGTTAAACCAGGGCGCGATGCCGATCCTGGGCTACAATTACGGCGCGGGGGATGAAAAACGTTTTACTCGCACGCTCGTCTTATCCTTCGGCGTGGCCGTGGCGATCATGTTAGCCGGCACGGTTCTGTTCTGGACGATGCCGGAAATGCTTTTGAAGCTGTTTAACGGTTCTGATCAGATGCTGAAGCTGGGCAGCTATGCGCTCAGAATTCTGGCGCTGTGCTTCCTGCCGGCTGCCTGCAGCATCATCATGACCACGATGTTTCAGGCGTTGGGCAAAGGCTTGATGAGTTTGGTCATGTCGCTGTTGCGCCAGTTGGTTTTCATCATTCCGATGGCCTGGATTCTCGGCCAGCTCGGCGGACTGAGCGCCGTTTGGTTCTGTTATCCAGCCGCCGAAGTGTTGGTGGCGGTGATCTTTATCCCGATAGCCTTAAAAACGATTAAACGCAGTTTTAATGCAGAACGCCGTGAAAATGGGGCATACTGAAAAAGCACGATCCAAAGCAAGGTGATAAAATGAAAAAAGCATGTTCTGTTCTGTATGGCGCTTCCGCCGTTTTGATGATCTACAGTACGATCTTTCAGCTGCAGCATCAGCTCTATGCGAAGCTGGGCTATCTTGTCCTGGCCCTCGGCGTTCAGCTGATCGGCCCGCTTGTTGTCAAAGCCCTCAAGCTGAAAGAGGCTTGGGGATTGTTGTTCTGGGCGCAGCTGTTTATCGCTGTGGCGATGATCATCGGCAATACCCTGAACGGTTATGCCATTCCTTACTTCGATAAAGTGCTGCATTTCAGCTCCGGCATCCTGATCTGCGCGGTGATCACGCTGGTCTATTGCTGGCTGAAACAAAGCTGGACGGAAAGCACGCCGCGTGATTATCTTCTAAAATGCTTATCCATTCAGGGAATCAACATGATGATAGCCTTTCTCTGGGAATGCTTTGAATTCGCCTGTCTGATCTTTCTCAATATCGACGCGATTAATCACTATACCCAAGGCGTTTACGATACGATGACCGACATGATCGTCTGCTTCTTAGGCGGTCTGGTCTTTCTGTTTTTGCTTACGCGCAGCGAACGCAAAGGGAAAAAAGATCCGCTGCTGCATTCACTTGAAACGTTTTATAAAACCAACCTGCAAGGCCGCTGAGGCCTTTTCTTTTTGAAAAATACACGTTGAGAGATCCGCGGCCCATTCTGAAATGGAAACAAAAAAGCAAAATAAATCTTTGAACGCCGAGGCATACTAGAGGCCAGGAGGAAATCAGGATGCAGATTGAAGGAATAATTCACAATACACCCCAGCCCTATCTTGAGCTTGCGGCGGATGCGGCGCTGCCGGAAGGACCGCTGATCATCATGCTTCAAACTCAGCTGTTTAAACAGAAGGCAGAAAGAAAAGGACAAATCTGGACGCTGGAACTTCCGGAGGAAGTCTGTTCACAATCTGAGCTTACCGAAGGCAAAACGGTCAGCCTGTGGCTGGAACCAGAATCCGGTCACAGTTTGGCAGAATGTCCGCAGGCCTTACAGGAAGCACTCTTAGCCAACCGCAGTGCCTGTTATTTTTTTCAGCTGCTGGATCCGGAGCAGCGCGGGCGTATTATTCATTATGCGGAACAAGGGGTGGAAGATCAGCGCATTCGGCGGATCGACAAAATTGTTGCGATGCTCTATGAACGACGCACTTTGTGAACTTGTGAAATTAAATGAAGAAAATTAGCACTAACTACTTGACAGTGCTAAATAATGTGATATACTAAAATTGCAAGTTGGGAAAGACCCAATAAGCCAGGAATAAGACAGATAGAAAGAGGCGATTCAAGATGAGATTTGTACCGAACACCTGGATGGACAGCTTGGCCGACGAGGTTCTTAAGGATCCATTTTTCAGAAAGAATACTGTCCCGGCTGTCATGAAAACCGATATTCGCGAACGAGAAGATGGGTATCTTCTGGATATTGAGCTTCCTGGATTTAAAAAGGAAGAAATCAAAATGGAGCTGGAAGACGGCTATCTGACCATCGCAGCCGCGCACACAGCAAGCAGCGAGGAAAGAAGTGAACAAGGCAAGCTGGTGCGTCAGGAACGTGTCAGCGGCAGCTGCACCCGGACTTACTTTATCGGTGAAGAAATGAACGTCGAGGACATTAAGGCTCGTTATGAAAATGGTGAGCTGAAGGTCTTCGTACCGAAAAAAGACCCGCAGGTCATGCAGACCAAGAAAACGATTTCCATTGATTAACTTCTCTGAGCGATCAGAGTTCAGATCAGGCAGTATCGCATAAGTTGAAAACAGAAAGAGGTGTGATGTATGAGATTACTACCAAGAATGATGTTTGACGACTTCTTTGATGACATGTTTGATGAACCTTTGCTCCATCGCAATGCGATCACCGCAATGCGCTGCGACATTCGTGAGAAGGACGGCAGCTATCTGCTGGATATTGAGCTGCCAGGCTATACCAAAGAAGATATTAAGATGGATTTGGAAAACGGCTATCTGACCGTATCCGCGCTTCGCAATACCAGTAAAGAAGAAAAGGACGATCAGGGCAATGTGATCCGCCAGGAACGTGTCCAAGGCTCCTGCTCCCGCAGCTTCTATGTCGGCGAAGCGATCACGCCGGAAGACATCAAAGCGCACTATGACAACGGTGAATTGAAGATTGTTCTGCCGAAGAAAGACGCGCCGGCAGTGGAAACGAAAAAGACCATCATGATTGAATAATCTAATCTTTAAATCAGCGGTATCCTGGATTCCGCTGGTTTTTTCTTTGTTCAGTTTGGCAATGAACCCAATCAGAAATAAATGAGATCCAAGGTCAAGGGCAGAGGATCAGTCTGCCGCGCTTTTAGTCAGCCGTCAGCCGGATATTTGCGGCTTGGATCAGGCAAGGGAAAGCACAGTACTTATTCTATAAGGAAGAATTGACAGAATCTGATGATTGTCTATCGCTTCCTCCGTCACCATCGGCTATACTTGGACTGTAAACCGTAGAGGAGGGAAAATCAGGTGAATACAATCGAAATCCTAGTCACCTGCCTGGCTTTGTCGCTGGATTGCTTTGTGGTTATGATGGCGCGGGGCGCCGTGATGAATCCGCAGGAACACCGCCGCTCGCTGATTAACAGTTTTATCTTTGCCGGATCGAGCCTGCTGATGATCGTCTTGGGATCGCTGGCCGGTTCCCTGATCAAGAGTCAGCTTGTGCTGCATGTCAATCAGGTGATCGCAGCGCTGATCCTGTTTGCCCTAGGCTGCTTCCTGTTAATTCAGGCCTTTCGGCAAAAAGCCTTTGAAGAACGTCATGATGACAGTTTTAATTACAAAAAAGTCTTATTCCTGGGATTGATCACCAGTGTTGATGTTTTCCTGTTGGGAACCTGCATGACCTTGCTGCAGGCAGATGCCTTTCAGGTGTGCTTAATTTCCACATTGGTAACGCTGGCTTGCGTGGAATTGGGACAGCAGATCGGCTATCGTTTAGGTCTGGCCTATCGCCGGACCATCTTTACAGCCGGCAGCGTGATTCTCTTTCTGATCAGCCTTAAGGTTCTTTTCCAGGTGCTGACGCATCTGCGCTAGGGGGGAGATCATGGAAAAACGGGGGATGATGAAACGCTTTCTGGCAGAAAGCCTGAAAGAGCTCATGCTGCAGAAAAGCTTTGAAAAGATCACGATTAAGCAAATCTGCGATAAAACCGGCGTCATCCGCGCCACGTTTTATAATTATTTTGAAGACAAATACGCAGCTTTAAGTTATATCATTTATCTGGATACTGTCGATACAGCGCTTCCTTATATAGAAAAGAAGCAATTCCAGCAGGCGGTCAAAGCGATGCTTGATAAATTCGTGGAAAGTCGTGAATTTTATCAAATTGCTTTCCGGATCACCGGTCAGAACAGCTTTTCGGATCTGTTTGAAGAAAACGTTCAGCAGTTATTTGCGGAGATGTTCCGCCGTTACGGTCGGACCGAAAAGCTGGGAACGATGACCGAAGATGAACTCGCTGGCTATTTCGGCAACAGTTTATGTTACACGGTCAGTCACTGGCTGTGCCGCAATCGAAACATGGACAGTGAAACATTTTTAAAGCAGTATGGAGCCGTTCTGACCAGTTCCGTCTTTGATTTTCTCGATATGCCTCAAGGCAGTGCCAGCGGTTTGTAAGCCTTCGTGAGAGAAAATAATCGAACTGTCTGAAATGTGGAAAACTTCATGGAAGAAGGCTTGACAGGGGAGTGGAAGCGTGATAATTTTTAAACAGTTAACCGACTGACGGAAGTGGAATTGACCACAGGGAAGTTAATGCAGAACAGAGCCGACCGTCTGGGCCATTAAGGACCAGCAGTGCGGCTTTTTTTCGTAAAAGGAGGAAAAAAGATGAAAGAGTATGAGCTGAAATACGGATGCAATCCCAACCAGAAACCAGCCAGCGTCGACATTGAAGAGGGAGATCTGCCGTTTACGGTACTGAATGGCCGTGCCGGGTATATCAATTTGCTGGATGCCCTCAATGCTTGGCAGCTTGTCAAAGAATTGAAAGAAGCAACCGGAATGGCGGCCGCTGCTTCATTTAAGCATGTATCTCCCGCCGGCGCCGCGATTGGCCTGCCGTTGGACGACACCATGAAAAAAATCTACTTCTGTGAAGACACGGAGCTTTCGCCGATTGCCTGTGCGTACATCCGCGCCCGCGGGGCAGACCGCATGTCTTCTTACGGCGATTTCGCCGCCCTGTCAGAAGAATGTGATGAAACCACGGCCCGTTTCCTGTCAAAGGAAGTTTCTGATGGTGTTATCGCTCCTTCCTACAGTGAGAAAGCGCTGGAAATTCTGCGGGCTAAACGCAAGGGGACCTACCTTGTCTTGCAGATGGATGCGAATTATATGCCGAAAGCGATGGAAAGCAAAGAAGTTTACGGGGTACGTTTTCATCAGCAGCGCAATGATGTGAAGATTGATGAGAGTCTGCTTCAAAACATCGTATCGGAAAATAAAGAATTGCCGGAAGCGGCCAGACGAGATCTGCTGATCGCGATGATTACGGCTAAATATACGCAGTCCAATTCGGTTGTTTACGCGAAGGACGGTCAGGCGATCGGAATCGGCGCTGGCCAGCAATCCCGCATCCACTGCACACGAATGGCCGGCAACAAGGCGGATATCTGGCATCTGCGTCAGCATCCGAAAGTGCTGAATCTGCCGTTTAAAGAGAAGATCCGCAGAGCTGACCGCGATAATGCGATCGACGTGTATATTTCCGATGAATGGGAAGATTTGCTGCGGGAGGGCAGCTGGCAGGAAGCTTTCACGGAAAAGCCGGAAGTGCTGACCGCGGAAGAAAAGAAAGCCTGGCTGGCATCGGTCAGCGGGGTATCCCTGGCATCAGATGCGTTCTTCCCGTTTGGTGATAATATAGAACGGGCTCGCAAGAGCGGCGTTTCATACATCGTGGAAGCCGGCGGTTCTGTGCGTGACGATCATGTCATTGATACCTGCAACCGATATGGGATCGTGCTGATTTTCAACGGTGTCCGTCTGTTCCATCATTAAACCGCTTCTTTCCGTCGGTTAGCCTTAGTTAGTGCTGGGGTTCAGGCGGACAGAAGAAGTGCAGAAAATTTCGAGAATGAAGAAAAAGGATATTCCGATCAGAAGGCTGTTTAGCTTGCGGCTGAGAAATGGGATATCCTTTCTTTATGAAAGTACTGGTTCAGCATCCTGACAATCGAAGAACAGAATGGGAACAGAATTACAGGGATTGGCAGGTAGCGCGACATAATAACAAGAACCAACAAGACAGGAAAAACGCACAAATAGAGAATCAGAAAGGAATTCAAAAACAAAAGGACCCAGGAATGAAATCCTTAACGAATTCATAAAAGCCCTTGAAAATAAGGCGTTGTTACGAATTTCAAGCAGGCGGAGTCAAGGCGGAATGCAAAAAGCCGATAAAAAAATGAAAAAACTTTAAAAAGTTGTTGACAGAAAACAGTGGGTTTGGTAATATAAATGAGCACCTCGCGAGAGGGCGTCGATCTTTGAAAACTAAACAGGAAGAAAAGCACAAAAATACAACGTCAATTCATAAAGAATCTGTCTTAGGACAGAGGATATAAAACGAGCTAAACAAACTCGAACAAATGGAGAGTTTGATCCTGGCTCAGGATGAACGCTGGCGGCGTGCCTAATACATGCAAGTCGAACGCTTTGTAAAGGAGCTTGCTTCTTTACGAGGAGTGGCGAACGGGTGAGTAATACATAAGCAATCTGCCCATCGGCCTGGGATAACAGTTGGAAACGACTGCTAATACCGGATAGGTTAGTTTCTGGCATCAGGGACTAATTAAAGTTGGGATACAACACGGATGGATGAGCTTATGGCGTATTAGCTAGTAGGTGAGGTAACGGCCCACCTAGGCGATGATACGTAGCCGACCTGAGAGGGTGACCGGCCACATTGGGACTGAGACACGGCCCAAACTCCTACGGGAGGCAGCAGTAGGGAATTTTCGGCAATGGGCGAAAGCCTGACCGAGCAACGCCGCGTGAGTGAAGAAGGCCTTCGGGTTGTAAAGCTCTGTTGTGAAGGAAGAACGGCTCATAGAGGGAATGCTATGGGAGTGACGGTACTTTACCAGAAAGCCACGGCTAACTACGTGCCAGCAGCCGCGGTAATACGTAGGTGGCGAGCGTTATCCGGAATTATTGGGCGTAAAGGGTGCGCAGGCGGTTTGAAAAGTTTAAGGTGAAAGCGTGGGGCTTAACCCCATACAGCCTTAGAAACTGTCAGACTAGAGTACAGGAGAGGGCAATGGAATTCCATGTGTAGCGGTAAAATGCGTAGATATATGGAGGAACACCAGTGGCGAAGGCGGTTGCCTGGCCTGTAACTGACGCTCATGCACGAAAGCGTGGGGAGCAAATAGGATTAGATACCCTAGTAGTCCACGCCGTAAACGATGAGAACTAAGTGTTGGGGAAACTCAGTGCTGCAGTTAACGCAATAAGTTCTCCGCCTGGGGAGTATGCACGCAAGTGTGAAACTCAAAGGAATTGACGGGGGCCCGCACAAGCGGTGGAGTATGTGGTTTAATTCGACGCAACGCGAAGAACCTTACCAGGTCTTGACATATCAGGCAAAGGCATAGAGATATGCTGGAGGTTATCCTGAATACAGGTGGTGCATGGTTGTCGTCAGCTCGTGTCGTGAGATGTTGGGTTAAGTCCCGCAACGAGCGCAACCCTTGTCTTTAGTTACTAACATTAAGTTGAGGACTCTAGAGAGACTGCCGGTGACAAACCGGAGGAAGGTGGGGATGACGTCAAATCATCATGCCCCTTATGACCTGGGCTACACACGTACTACAATGGCGGATACAACGAGAAGCAAGACAGCAATGTGGAGCAAACCTCAGAAAGTCCGTCTCAGTTCGGATTGAAGTCTGCAACCCGACTTCATGAAGCCGGAATCGCTAGTAATCGCGGATCAGCATGCCGCGGTGAATACGTTCTCGGGCCTTGTACACACCGCCCGTCAAACCATGAGAGTTGGCAATACCCGAAGCCGGTGGCCTAACCCGTAAGGGAGGGAGCCGTCGAAGGTAGGGCTGATGATTGGGGTTAAGTCGTAACAAGGTATCCCTACGGGAACGTGGGGATGGATCACCTCCTTTCTAAGGAGAAAGACGAGAAAAGTTGGATTTTGTGGAAAAGTAAGTCTGTTTAGTTTTGAGAGATCGAAAGATTTCTCAGTGCAGTGATTGTTCTTTGAAAACCGAATAACAGAAAACAGATAGAAAGACATGATCTTTCTGAAAAGTTGAAAAGATTTCAAAAATCAGAACAAGATATTTGAAGTTGAACGTTGAACAGTTCTTAAGAAAGAAAAGCGTAACTGGACGACTCGCAGTCAAGACAGGAACGCGTGATTAAATGAATAAGGGCGTATGGTGGATGCCTAGGCATGTAGAGCAGAAGAAGGACGCAGCTAACGGCGAAACGCGACGGGGAGTGGTAAGCACACATCGATCCGTCGGTGTCCGAATGGGGAAACCCAGCGCGAGTAATGTCGCGTTACCCATGAGTAAATACATAGCTCATGAGGAGAGAACCCAGGGAATTGAAACATCTTAGTACCTGGAGGAAAAGAAAATAAGAATGATTCCCTCAGTAGCGGCGAGCGAACGGGGAAGAGCCCAAACCAGCCTCAGGGCTGGGGTAGTAGGACCACAACGTGGTACGTTAACCGATAGAAGAAGGACATTGAAAGGTCCGCCAAAGAGGGTGCAAGCCCCGTAATCGAAATTGGAAGACGACCTAGTGGAATCCTGAGTACGGCGAGGCACGTGGAACCTTGTCGGAAGCATCCGGGACCATCCGGAAAGGCTAAATACTCCTACATGACCGATAGTGAACCAGTACCGTGAGGGAAAGGTGAAAAGAACCGCGGGAGCGGAGTGAAATAGAACCTGAAACCATATGCTTACAAGAAGACAGAGCCCGTTAAGGGGTGATGTCGTGCCTTTTGTAGAATGAACCGGCGAGTTATGTTATCGTGCAAGGTTAAGTGGAAGACACGGAGCCGAAGCGAAAGCGAGTCTGAAGAGGGCGAGAGTACGATGAGATAGACCCGAAGCCGTAGTGATCTAGCCATGACCAGGTTGAAGGTTGGGTGAAACCAACTGGAGGACCGAACCGACCCCCGTTGAAAAGTTGGCGGATGAGTTGTGGCTAGCGGAGAAATTCCAATCGAACACGGCGATAGCTGGTTCTCCCCGAAATAGCTTTAGGGCTAGCGTCGAAGTAAGGGTAGTGGAGGTAGAGCACTGAATTCATGATGGCGCCGTCAAGGTGTACTGAATGAAATCAAACTCCGAATGCCATTATGTCATCTTCGGCAGTCAGACTGTGGGTGATAAGGTCCATGGTCAAAAGGGAAACAGCCCAGATCATCAGTTAAGGTCCCAAAATTACTGCTAAGTGGAAAAGGATGTGGGGATGCACAGACAACTAGGAGGTTGGCTTAGAAGCAGCCACCCTTGAAAGAGTGCGTAACAGCTCACTAGTCGAGTGACCCTGCGCCGAAAATTAACCGGGGCTAAGCAGTATACCGAAACTATGGCAATGACTTCGGTCATTGGGTAGGGGAGCGTTCCATGGGCGTCGAAGCCGTACCGGAAGGAGCGGTGGAGCGCATGGAAGTGAGAATGCCGGTGTGAGTAGCGAGATGCAGGTGAGAATCCTGCACACCGATAGACCAAGGATTCCAGGGGAAGGTTCGTCCGCCCTGGGTAAGTCGGGACCTAAGGCGAGGCTGAAAAGCGTAGTCGATGGAAAACAGGTTGATATTCCTGTACCCGCGCATTGAGTGATGGAGTGACAAAGAAGGCTAACCGGACCGGTAAATGGATTCCGGATCAAGCGAGGTAGGAGGCAGTCAGGCAAATCCGGCTGTCAATCTGAAGGCGTGAAGAGGAGCGAACGGGCGACCCAGTAGCGAAGACGGCGATGCCAGCTTTCAAGAAAAGCTTCTAGCGCAAATCAATGAGCGGCCCGTACCAAAACCGACACAGGTGGTCAAGGCGAGAAGCCTAAGGTGAGCGAGAGAACTGTTGCCAAGGAACTCGGCAAAATAGCCCCGTACGTTCGCAAGAAGGGGCGCTCGAAAGAGCCGCAGTGAAGAGGCCCAAGCAACTGTTTAACTAAAACACAGCTCTCTGCAAAGTCGCAAGACGAAGTATAGGGGGTGACGCCTGCCCGGTGCTGGAAGGTTAAGAGGATGTGTTAGTGGCAACACGAAGCATTGAATTGAAGCCCCAGTGAACGGCGGCCGTAACTATAACGGTCCTAAGGTAGCGAAATTCCTTGTCAGGTAAGTTCTGACCCGCACGAAAGGCGTAATGATTTGGGCGCTGTCTCGGCAGCAGACTCGGTGAAATCTTAGTACCTGTGAAGATGCAGGTTACCCGCAACTAGACGGAAAGACCCCATGGAGCTTTACTGTAGCCTGATATTGAGTTTTGATCAAGTATGTACAGGATAGGTGGGAGACGAAGAAGTTGGGACGTCAGTTTCAATGGAGTCGACGTTGGGATACCACTCTTAGTTGATTGAAATTCTAACCTATATCCGTAAGCCGGGTAAGGGACAGTGTCAGGTGGGCAGTTTGACTGGGGCGGTCGCCTCCTAAAGAGTAACGGAGGCGCCCAAAGGTACCCTCAGATTGGTTGGAAATCAATCGACGAGCGCAAATGCAGAAGGGTGCTTGACTGCAAGACAGACAAGTCGAGCAGGGACGAAAGTCGGGATTAGTGATCCGGCGGTGCAGAATGGAATGGCCGTCGCTTAACGGATAAAAGCTACCCTGGGGATAACAGGCTGATCTCGCCCAAGAGTTCACATCGACGGCGAGGTTTGGCACCTCGATGTCGGCTCATCGCATCCTGGAGCTGAATTCGGTTCCAAGGGTTGGGCTGTCCGCCCATTAAAGCGGTACGCGAGCTGGGTTCAGAACGTCGTGAGACAGTTCGGTCCCTATCTGTTGTGGGCGTAGGAAATTTGAGGAGAGCTGTCCTTAGTACGAGAGGACCGGGATGGACCCACCGCTGGTGCACCAGTTGTATCGCCAGATGCATAGCTGGGTAGCTAAGTGGGGAACGGATAAACGCTGAAGGCATCTAAGCGTGAAACCGACTCCGAGATGAGATTTCCCATTTCCTAGAGAAAGTAAGACCCCTTGAAGACGACGAGGTAGATAGGTCAGAGATGGAAGCACAGTGATGTGTGGAGTTGACTGATACTAATCGGTCGAGGATTTAATCACATGAGGAAAAAACAAACGTTCATAACGAAGTAAGAAAGAGCAAGACTTTCTAGAAGCAACTGTTATTTGGTTTTCAGGGAATAATCCTGAAACGATCTGGTGACGATAGCGAAATGGTCACACCTGTTCCCATCCCGAACACAGAAGTTAAGCATTTCCGCGGCGAGAATAGCTATGCCTGCCATAGTGAAGGCAGCTCGTTGCCAGGTTCTTCGGTTCCCTTCCCAGGGAGCCTTTTTTTGTTTTGCTAGTGAATTTTTAGAGTAATGAATCAATGCTTTATCTATAGTTAGACATTTACTAGAGAAATAAAAAAAGACATATGCCATTAAAAAACGCTCTAATCATGGTAAGGTAATAATTAACAAATAAATAAAAGCTGTTGACAACGCTTACATTGTCTGTAATAATATAAATACATTAAGACAGCACATTAGGATTGTTATTGTGTTAAGCAAGCGAGACCTATTTGCACATTGTTGCGGATAGGTCTTTTATGTATTCAAAAAGGAGAGGTTTTATGGACGTTTATAGTGTTGTTCAAGGTTTAGCTAAGAATTTAGATGATGTATGTGATCCGGTTTTTTCCAAACGCATGCTGGGAGATGGAATAGCAGTTGAGCCAAGCAATTCAAAGATATTTAGTCCCGTTGATGGGAAAATTGTAATGTTTTTTGAAACAAAACATGCTTTAGGAATTCGAGCAAAAGATGGTGCGGAACTTTTGCTTCATATAGGAATTGATACGGTGGAATTGAATGGCAAACCGTTTAAAGAAAAGGCTAAGATCGGCGATTCCGTGTCACGAGGCGATTTATTAATGGAGGTTGACTTCTCAATGATAAAAAAATTAGGCTATGATACAACAGTGATGCTTATTGCTACTAACCGAAGGGTTCAATTGATTAAAGATACTGGGCAAATCAGCATTAATGATCCAGTTTTCACATTATTATAAAGTAAGTGAGGTGAGAAAGAATGATAGCCACTAAAATATTTAACAACAATAGTATCCTTTCTAAGAATAATAAAGGTGAAGAAATTATTTTAGTTGGAGGTGGCATTGGATTTGGTATTAGAAAAAATGATGAAATTGATGAGCGGAAAATCGAAAAAGTTTTTTGTTTAGAAAAAGAGACTAATTATAAATTTCAAAGCATTGTCAGAAATACACCTTTGCAGTATATTCTTGCCGCTGATCAGATTATTACATATATAAAGAAGAACTCTTCTAAAAAAATTAATGACTTTATTTATGTGACACTCACTGATCATATTTATACAACGATAGAGCGCGTTAAAAATCACATTGAATTTGATCAAGTTCTTTTGACCAACGTAAAAAATTTATATCACGAAGAGTATAGATTAGGCTTAAATGCCTTAAAAATTCTTCAATCTCGATTACATATTAATATTCCAGATTCTGAAGCAAATTTTATTGCATTACATATTATTAATGCAGAAATGAATTGTTCAATGCCAATGATTTATGAAATTACATCAACGATTTCTGAAATTGCACATTATGTGTCTGAAACCTTGCATACAGAACAGGATACTATTTCTTTTGATCGATTCATGACTCATTGTCGTTTTCTGATTCAACGAATTTTTAATAAAAATGAAGATGAAGTCAATAACGCAATATTTGAAAACATTCTCACAAATATAGAAAAATCGCATACTGAGGAATTGAACTGTGTTGAACATATTATGGATATTATCAAGGAAAAATGTCAGTATGAAATTAATGAAGATGAAAAAATGTATTTAATGATTCACTTAATTCGCTTGAAAAATAGTAAGTATCAAAATAGACAATAGTCTGTTTTAGATAAAGGATTAGATTTGCGCAAGTTTAATGTGCAGCTTACTGCAGGCAGCTGTACAAATCCAGCATGTAGATAGTTGATAAGGAGGATAAACTATGACAAAGTTTTCAAAACTATCTGAGCAGCTTTTGGAGGGAATCGGTGGTTTGAATAATATTACTTATATTACTCATTGTGCCACTCGTTTGCGCGTAAGTTATCGCAGCAAGGAATTGCTTAAAATGGAATTGTTAGAAAATCTGCCGAATTCTTCAGGAATTATCGCATTGGCGGGAACTGTTCAGGTTATTATTGGAACCGATGTCCATGATGCGTATAATGAATTTATAGAGTACACAGGCTGGTCTGAATCAGAAACTTCGGCGGAAATTGTAAATGAATCAGAAGAAGTTCAATCTTATGAGAAGCGAGATTTTCAGTATTACTTATTGAAATTCAGTAATTTTATTGCACCTATATTTATGCCGATTATTCCTGCATTAATTACAGGTGGTATGATTTTAGCAATTAAGAATTTGTTGGTTAACTACTTCGGTGTTTCTATTGATAGCGGAACTGCACAATGGATGTTAAATATATTTGATGCTGCTTTTAAATTCCTGCCTATTTATATTGGTTATACAATGGCTCAGCAGCTAAAAATGCAGCCGATTATGGGTGCGATGCTTGGTGCAGTCTTAATTTCTCCTACATTTGAAAGTGGTCTGATTCCTGATATTTTTGGATTTCTAGTTCCGCAAGTCAGCTACAGATCTACGATCCTTCCAGTTATCTTGGGAGTTGCCTTGATGTATTTTGTTGATAAAGGGCTAAAAAAGGTATTACCGAAGACGTTATCTTACTTTTTAAAACCACTCTTAACTATGATTATCGTTACTCCTGTCGTATTGATTCTCTTAGCTCCTGCAGGAAATCTGCTAAGCGGTTATGTAGCCGATTTTGTGCTTTGGGTATCCAACACTTTAGGTATTATTGCATTGCCTTTGCTTTCTATGATTTATCCATATATGGTTATGTTTGGCCTTGATAAAGGACTGCATCCAATTGCTTTGGAACTGTTGGATAAACTTGGCTATAATCCCGTAACAATTGTAATTGGGTTTATTTCTAACATCTGCATTGGTGCGACAACATTGGCACTCGCATTGTCGATGAAAGACAAAGCGCAGAAGGCGACCGCGGTTTCCTCAGGGATCACAGCTTTGTGTGGCGTAACGGAACCTGCCTTCTATGGACAGTTAATATCACATCCTAAATGTATGATTGGTCACGCTGTGGGTGCATTATGCGCTGGCTTATTTGCAGGATTCTTTCATTTGAAAACATTTGTGCATGGAGGATGTCCGGGTTGGCTAACTCTTTTATTCTTTGTGGATCAAAATGGAAATATTAATTATGTCCTAATTGCCATCGTAACGGCTCTGATTGGAATGATTGTGTCTTTCTTTGCAACCTGCATAATCTTAAGAAGAGCAGGCAAATTGGAGAATAATAAAAAGTTTAGCAATGAAGTAATTAACTAGTGATCGCTTCTGTTTGTTTAAGAAAAATATACAGATTGTAATTCCAAGGACAAAAAGTAATAAAGGAGGTAATTGGAATGATAAAAATGATAAACGGAGATCAGATGCTTTGGGGCTCTGCGACTGCAGCCTATCAATGCGAAGGAGCATGGCAGGAAGATGGAAAAGGAACCAGCATTTGGGATGATTTTGTACATAGCAATAAGAATACGAAGGGCATAACTGCGGATGTTGCCTGTGACTTCTATCATCATTTTGAAGAAGATATCCGGATGTTAGCTGAAGGAGGACAGAATACATTTCGCTTCTCCATTAGCTGGTCGCGAATTTTCCCTCATGATGATGGTATCGTAAATGAGGCAGGAGTCCAGTTTTACAATCAAGTTTTAGATATTTGTGAAAAGTATAAAGTACTTCCCAATGTAACCTTATTGCACTACGATTTACCAAGCTACATTGGTGCTGATGGATGGGAAAAAAGGGAAACGATTGATAAGTTTGCAGCTTATTGCAAAAGATGTTTTGAGATTTTCGGTGATCGAATTCCATATTATGCAACGATTAATGAGCCTAATCACAATTCCTATTGTTCATATTTAGTGGGGAATTATCCACCGAATCATGTTGGCGATGTCCAGAATTTAGTTAAAGTCTGTTATCACAATATGGTTGCGAATGCAAAGGCAATTCAGGAATTCCGTAAGCTGAAATTGAAGGCCAAGATTGGAATTGTAAATTCCGGGGCAAGTCGTGCTGATATTTTAAAAGATACACCTGAATATCGAGAAGCCAAACGATATGCTAATATGCTGTTTCATGGATGGTTGATTGGAGCAGCTGTACTCGGAAAATTTCCTGACGATTTAGGGGATACACTGCGGAATTTAGGGGTTGATTTATCCTTTGTTAAACAAGAAGACTTAGATTTAATTAGAGAAAATACAGTTGACTGGATTGGGGATAATATTTATGCTCGAAAAGTAGTAAAACCGTATGAATTTGGAGAGACACAAATGGTCGTTAATAACGATCCGCATCATTCTCAAGCTTTAGAGGGCGTGACAGTCAAAGGATTATTCCAGCCGGATATCGATCCAACAACAAGAAAAAATCCTTGGGGTCGTGAGATATATCCCAAGTGCGGCTATGATGCGCTGATTCGTTTGCGAGATGAGTATAATAATATACCGGTGTTCATAACAGAGAATGGACATGGAATGTTTGAAACGGTAGACGAAAAGGGTGAAATTAATGATCAGGAACGAATCGAATTCTTAGAAGAGTATTTAGATTTCTTTGCTAAAGCAAAGGAAGAGGGATGTAATCTGCAGGGTTACTATATCTGGAGTACAATGGATTTATACAGTTGGATCAATGGTTATGAAAAACGCTACGGTCTTGTTCATGTTGATTATGAAAATAACTGTAAACGTATACCTAAAAAAAGTTATTATTGGTATCGTGACTATATTGAATTTCAAAAGAATCAGTAGTTTTTGTAAGCAACGATTCATTTCTAATCAGGAAAATGCCTGTGCTTAAGTCATTAAAGCACAGGCATTTTATACAGTCGGGGAAGTGCTGATAGAAAGTTGGTCTAATTCGAGTTGTCTTTGGCGGAACACACCATTAAGCCCATCAAAAATAAGCAGTCCTGTCAGTTTTGAAATTTCCTCCAGCGAAGAAGAATGATCATCGGATGAAAACCATTGCTGATATACAGAAATCAATCCGGATGCAATGAATTCAAGCACATATTGAGGAAGAACATTGTCATTTGGAAAATACTTGTCAAATTGAATGAGGAGATGATCTTTGACGACTTCTTTCACTTTATTCAACAAATGGCTGTGACCGGAAGAATGAAGCAGACTGTGAAAAAAGAGTGCGTCCTGATTGATCATGGTTGTCAGTTTTTCAAACAGCGGATAAGGATTGAGCCGCTCTGCGGAAAAATCAGTGCTGTCAAGAATTTCAATTAATGACTGAATAATGTCATTTTCAATATCGTTGAGCACATCATAGATGGAGTCATAATGCGTATAAAAGGTTTTGCGATTAATCAAAGCGGTATCAGCTATTTCTTTAATCGTAATCTGTTCGATGGATTTTATACTCATTAATTGTATTGTGGCATTGATGATCGCTTTACGTGTTTTGATTACACGTTTGTCTTTTGTATTTAGGTTCTTTTCCATTTCATCACCTGATTTGAACATAGTATAATCCTCAGATGTTGCTTATGTCAATGAAGAAACAGATATGTTGAAAAAAAACGGAATTCATTTGTGATTATCTCAGCTTAAACAACATAATTATTTCATAATGCCCAATAAGAAACGATAGAAGCGAATTTGACCATTGCCTCAAAGGCCAGTTTGGCTTATACTTCTATCATCCAATAAGTAGCAAGTGTTGCTTATTCTCCAAAAAGCGCGAAAAACATCAGAACTTAAACTTTATTTAAAGGAGGACTACTGAATGAGTGATTTTATTTTGATAACCGACAGTACTGCCGATATGCCAGAATCCTTCTACACTCAGCATCAAATTCCTGTTTTATCCTTAACGTATACATTGCATGACCGGACTTACACACAGGCTGACAGCCTGCCGATGAATGAATTCTATGATCAGCTGCGCCAAGGCGAAATGCCAGTGACCTCACAGGTGAATCCAGAAGCAGCGCTGGCAGGTTTTCGTGAAGCAGCTCAGCAGAATAAAGATATCCTCTGCCTTTGTTTTTCTTCCGCTTTGAGCGGAACTTATAACAGCTGCCGGATTGCGGCTGAAATGTTGAAGGAAGAAGGCTATACCCACAAGATTATCGTGATCGATTCGCTCTGTGCTTCAACTGGAATGGGCCTGCTGCTGCATAAAGTCTGTGAAATGAAGCAAAAGGGTGCTTCGTTGGAAGAAACGGCGGCCTGGATTGAGGATCATAAACTGAATGTCTGTCACGTCTTTACCGTCGATGATCTCAATCACTTATATCGCGGCGGACGGGTGTCCAAGACAGCGGCAATTGTGGGTTCAATGATCAACATTAAACCGATTCTGCATGTCGATAATGCAGGAACGCTGCAGGTGATAGGTAAAGTACACGGCCGTACAAAATCATTGAAAACACTTGTCGATCTGATGGAAGAAAAGATGGGAAGCTGGAAGGATAAAAATGATATCTTCATGATCTGCCAGGGAGATGTTCAATCAGAAGCCCAACAGGTAGCCCAAATGGTCAAAGAACGCTTTGGAATTTCTCAGTCGCTGATCACCTATACCGGCCCAGTGATTGGCAGTCACACTGGTGCGGGAGTTATTGGTTTGTTTTTCATGGGGGATGAACGCTGAGTTTTCCAAAAGATTAAAAATGATTCTCAGTCCTTTCTCCAATGATCTGTCTAAGTTAAGCATGAACACCTTAAACAAGACAGATAGTTTTAAGGCAGTTTGATTCTTATCGCAGATTGCAGATTGAGTTTTTACTTGCACCTGATATACCGCAGGTGCTTTTTTTGTGTATTTGAGAACCGTCAGCAGCGTTTTTTTGTTATTCTCAGCGAAAAATAAAAGAAAAGACTTGCTTGTGACGCTGCGTCATTCATTATACTTAAACTAAGGCGGTGAAATCATGGAAAAACAAAAAGCGATTCCCGAGGGATTTATGGCGATTGGTGAAGCTGCCAAAAAGCTGGGGGTTACCGTAAGGACGCTGCAGCATTACGATAAAGAAGGATTGCTTTCCCCTTCCGCAGTCAGTTCGGGCGGTCGACGTCTCTATACCAATAAAGATCTGGTCATGGTGCATCAGATCCTATCGCTGAAACATCTGGGATTTTCGCTGTCGGATATCAAAAACAGACTGATTCCGCTGGATAGTCCGGCAGAGGTGGCCAATGCTTTACAGGATCAGGCTGAGGCTCTGCGGGAGAAAATTGAAGGTCTGTCGCAATCTCTGCGGGAAATTGAAACACTCCATCAGGAAGTGCTGAAAATGGAAGCCGTGGATTTTAAAAAATATGCGGATATCATTGTGAATCTTCAGATGAAGAACGATTTTTATTGGCTGATTAAGCACTTTGATGATCAGATGCTGGATCATATTCGGCAACGATTTGATCAGGAAAGCGGAATGACTTTCATCCAGACTTTTACGCAGCTGCAGGAACAGGCGATCCAACTGTATGAAGATGGAGTTTTGCCGGAGAGTGATCAGGGTCAGGCTCTGGCGGAAGCATTCTGGAAATTGATTGATGAATTTACCGGCGGTGATCTGAGCCTGCTGCCGAAGCTTGTAGAAATCGGAAAGTTTGAAGGCAGTGAGCCGGGCTGGAAAGCAAAGCAGACGGAAGCCAATGCTTTCATCGGACCAGCTCTGAATACCTATTTTGAAAGGAACGGATTCAACCCGATGCAGGAGGAAAAATGATGAATACGGCCATTGAGGTTCGCGGACTAACCAAGCGGTACGGGAATCACGTTGTTTTAAAGAGTCTGGATTTTACGGTGCATGAAGGGGAGATCTTTGCTTTGCTGGGCGTTAACGGCGCAGGAAAAACAACGACCCTGGAATGCATCGAAGGTTTAAAAAAGGCGGATGGCGGTCAGATCCGGATTAACGGTAAAATGGGCATACAGCTACAATCCGCTTCTCTGCCGGAACGCATCCAAGCCCGCGAGGCTGTCAGCTTGTTTGCCTATTGGAATCAAACTGAGCCAGATCCAAAACTGCTGGAGACGATGGGAATTCAGGAGTTTGCGAAGAAACAATATGTTCAGCTGTCAACGGGTCAAAAACGGCGGCTTCATTTAGCCTTGGCACTGATCGGAAATCCGGATATTCTAATTCTGGACGAGCCGACAGCTGGATTGGACGTTGAAGGCAGGATCGCACTTCATGAACAAATTCGTCAGCTGAAAGCGCAGGGAAAGACAATGGTACTGGCCAGTCATGATATGGCAGAAGTAGAAAGTCTTTGCGATCGGATCGGGATTTTGATCGAAGGCCAGCTTGCCTTTATCGGGACGGTCGCGCAGCTGAATGAAAAGGTAGGAAAACAATATAACATTTCGATTCGTTCAGAGGCGGGAGTAGCACAATTTGCCACTGAAGATATAGCGGAAACACTGCTTACCCTTTTAGCTCAATATAAAGCTGAAGGCAAAGGCATCAGCGATATTCATGTTGACCGCGGTTCGCTTGAACAACATTTTATTACGATGACCAGAGGAGAAAAAGGATGAAGGCATTTTTATATGGAATTGCTTTGCAGGGGCGTCTGGATATCCGAAGCAAGACGCTTTTGATTACCTGTTATCTTGTACCCCTGTTGTTTTTTATCGTCATGGGCGGAATTTTCACTTCCATCATGCCTGGAACAGAAGCGACATTGATACCCGCGATGACGGTGTTCGGTGTAACGATGGGGGCTTTGATTGGACTGCCGCCGACCTTGGTTGAAATCTATGGAACGGATATCAGAAAAGTCTATCAGGCAAACGGTGTACCTTCAGTGCTGGGACTTGTTCTCTGCAACATTTCAGCTTTTGTTCATTTATTCATCATGAGCCTGATTCTTTATTTTATAGCGCCACTGTTGTTCCAGGCTGAATTCCCAATACAGACTGACGCGTACTTTGGCAGTCTTGCGATTTTTATCGCAGTATCGCTGGGCATCGCCAGTGTGATTGGATTGGCTGTTCACGATCAGGCGAAAACCTCAATGGTTTCAATTCTATTCTTCCTGCCTTCAATTCTGCTTTCCGGCATTATGTTCCCCGCTGAAATGCTGCCAAAAGGGTTTGAGGCGGTCGGACGCTTTTTCCCTGCATCCTGGGGCTATCAGCTGATGAGCGGAGCTGTCTTTCAGGCTGAACTGCTTGTCCCGCTGCTAGGGATGCTTTTGGCCGCAGGCCTGATCTGCGCTGCACTGCTGAAAAGAATCAGTCAAAAATGATCGTACCAGAGGGCTGAAATCAGACAACATTGAACATCAAGCCGTAAAGATCCAAGGGATGAGGATTTACTGGATCATGATCAGAATGAGCATCCATGATAAAAGGAATAGCAAGATTTCGCAGTGAACTGCGCCTTATTTTGCCATTCCTTTTTTTTTGTAAACAATGCGTCAAAATTCTTAAGCAGAAATTGAAAAGACGGAACTCCATTCATTGAGAATGCCAATTTGTCCAGGCACTTCAACGAAAATGATTACTGCCTCTCCAATTAGGAAAAGAAGAGAACTAGGTATTGCAGCTGACGTGATCCCAATCATTCTGCTGATCGACATCAATCAGCCAGTTCAATCCCCAATGCCGTTCGTAAACAACTTCACTGTTCAATCCTGCCGGAGCGGGCTCGCCTTTAATCCTGGCGTCAACACAGGCCCAATCATAGCGGAAAATCAAATCCGCGGCATCGAGAATTTCATCAATGGAACGCAGCGAGGTGTCTTTCATGAATTCATCAAATGTGGCTTTGGTGCTGACGACCTCAATCGCTTTCTGGCAATCGCAGATCTGACTCGGGAAATCAAGGGAATCAATCAGTCCCAATGCCCAGATCAAAGGCCAATAGGCCTCGTATTTCCAGACCATGTTGACCCAGTCCTGTTCACTGGCCGTTCCTTCAAAAATGGCTTTTTCTTTTTCTGTCAGAAACAGCCGGACGCCAAACCGATCCAGAAGTCCGGTCATGAACAGCCGGGAGTCTTCTACCTCCTGTTGATTCTGCAGGTCGCAGGCCAGCTGAATGGTGATCAGGCAGCAGATCGCGCGCCGAGCGATTTCCTCAGCACTGCGTAGCCGGACTTCATCCGCAGTTTCAATTCCCGGCAAATGTTCGATATAAGGCACACCCTGCTCTTTCAGCAAAGCGATGGATTGTTGCTTTCGTTCTTCAGCGCTTTTCATGGCAGCCTCCTTTTTTCATATCTTATTTTATCACGAACAGGTGACGAAAAGCTGATGTCTTTAAGAAGGAATGCTGAAATTTTCCATTTTACTTGAATTTTGTTCAAGAAAAGGCTTGCGAGGGCAGTGAACTCCCCTTATAATAAGGAAGAAGTAGTCATTCCCAAGCAATTTTTTTAAGAATGATGTACAATAGAAGCACTCTTGGGAAAGCTATATGAAGCGAGGTGTAAGAACATGCAACATGATAAAATTATTATTAAAGGCGCGCGTGAGAACAACCTTAAGAATATCGATTTGACGATTCCGCGGGATAAGCTGGTCATCATGACCGGATTGTCCGGTTCCGGAAAGACATCGCTGGCGTTTGATACGATCTATGCGGAAGGTCAGCGGCGGTATGTTGAGTCGTTAAGCGCTTATGCGCGGATGTTTTTAGGTGGTGTTGAGAAACCGGATGTGGATTTGATTGAAGGCTTGTCGCCATCCATTTCCATTGATCAGAAAACAACGAGCAATAACCCGCGTTCCACCGTCGGCACGGTAACCGAAATTTATGATTACCTGCGGCTTTTGTATGCCCGTGTCGGCGTTCCTTATTGCCCGATCCACAATGAGCCGATTGTTTCCCAGACGATTACTCAAATGGTGGATCGAATTATGGAACAGCCGGATAAGACGCGTCTGGAGATCCTAGCGCCGGTTGCGCATCGGGAAAAAGGAACGTTCAAAGACGTTTTTGAAAAGCTGCTGAAGGATGGCTACCTGCGGGCTCGGGTTGATGGTCAGATGATTCTGCTGGAAGAAGTCAAACCGTTAGAGAAGAACAAGAAGCATTCCATTGATGTTGTCGTTGACCGAATCGTCAAGAATGACGGAATTCGTTCCCGGCTTCATGATTCTCTGGAAACGGCGCTCAAGCTGGCTAACGGCATCGTTGTTGTGCTGGCGGGAGAAAATGAACTGTTGTTTTCACAGAACTATTCCTGTCCGAAATGCGGCTTCTCCGTGCCGCGTCTGGAACCACGGCTGTTTTCGTTTAACTCGCCATTGGGCGCGTGTGACGAATGTAAGGGGTTGGGCATCACCCAGCGGGTGGATGTCGACTACCTGATTCCGGACCGCTCCAAATCGATCCGCAAGGGCGGCATCGTTTACTACAAGAACATTGTTGATACGGAGAATATTGAATGGCAGACGTTCAATACGCTGTGCCGGCATTATCATATTGATCTGGACAAACCAATTCAGGATTTTACGAAGGAAGAACTGGAAATCGTCCTGTATGGCTCCAAAGAACCGATTGCCTACAGCATCGCTTCCCGATCCGGCAACCGCTTCAGCCGCAATGATTACATCGAAGGAGTTAAAACGTTGATTGAGCGGCGTTTTGTTGAAACAACGTCAACGATGTCGCGGGAATGGTATGCCTCTTTCATGGCTGAATCCCCTTGCCCGAAGTGCGGCGGCAAGCGTCTGAATGAGATGGCGCTGAGCGTGCGTGTCGGCGGCAAGAATATTTATGAATGGACGACGATGTCCGTCATTCAGGCACTGGATTTCATGAAGAACTTACAGCTGGATCCGATGCGGGCGGAAATCGCACGGTTAGTCATAAAGGAAATCGTCAGCCGTCTGACGTTCTTAAAAGACGTTGGATTGGAATATCTGACGTTGGATCGGCTGGCTGGGACTTTATCCGGCGGTGAAGCGCAGCGTATTCGGCTGGCAACGCAGATTGGTTCACAGCTGACCGGTGTTTTGTATGTTCTGGATGAACCTTCCATCGGGCTGCATCAGCGTGACAATGCCCGGCTGATCAGAACCTTGAAAAACATGCGTGATCTGGGCAACTCCTTAATCGTTGTCGAACATGATGAGGAAACGATGATGGAATCCGACTGGATTGTCGATATCGGACCGGGGGCGGGCGTGCATGGCGGTGAAGTGATCGCCAGCGGGACACCGCAGATGGTCATGCAGTGTGAAAGCTCGATTACCGGTCAATACCTCAGCGGCCGCAAAAAGATCGATGTGCCGGCAAAACGCCGCAAAGGCAACGGCTTATTCCTGGAAATCAAGGGGGCGCAGGAAAACAACCTGAAAAACGTCAATGTGAAGTTCCCGTTAGGGACTCTGACAGTCGTAACGGGAGTCAGCGGCAGCGGCAAGTCTTCGCTGGTCAATGAAATCCTGTGCAAAGCGGTGCAGCATTCCTTAGGCCGGACACGCATCAAGCCGGGCAAGCACAAGGCAATTCTAGGATTGGAAAATCTCGATAAGGTCATTGAAATCTCACAGGATCCGATCGGCCGCACCCCGCGCTCCAATCCGGTAACCTACACCGGTGTCTTTGATGATATCCGGGACCTGTTTACCCAGACTCCGGAAGCCAAGCTGCGCGGCTATGACAAGGGCCGGTTTTCCTTCAACGTCCGCGGCGGGCGTTGTGAAGCCTGTCAGGGCGACGGCGTGAAGCGGATTTCGATGCACTTTCTGCCGGACGTTTATGTCCCATGCGAAGAATGCCATGGCAAGCGGTACAATGAAGAAACGTTGCAGGTTACCTACAAAGGCAAAAATATCTACGATGTACTGGAAATGACAGTGGAAGAAGCGATTGAGTTCTTTTCTTCAATTCACCGAATCAAATCCAAACTTCAGACATTGCATGACGTCGGCCTGGACTATGTCAAGCTCGGTCAGCCGGCAACCACGTTGTCGGGCGGCGAGGCTCAGCGTGTGAAACTGGCCAGCGAGCTGCAGCGCAAGGCGACCGGCAAGACCGTCTTCATCCTGGACGAGCCGACAACCGGTCTGCATACCCATGACGTTAAAAAATTACTTGCGGTCTTACAGCGAATCGTCGATAATGGAGATACGGTCATTGTCATCGAACACAATCTCGATGTGATTAAATGTGCCGATTACATTATTGATATTGGCCCGGAAGGGGGCGATCAGGGCGGTACGATTATCGCCAAAGGCACCCCGGAACAGATCGTCAAAGTAGAAAAGAGCTACACCGGCCAATATCTGAAATCCATGCTTGAGAAAGGATGAGGCTATGGAATACGAAGGCAAGGTTATGATCAGCGAGCTGCAGAACTATTTCAAATTTGAACAGCTCAGCGGCAACGAAGAATCGCTGAACCGATGGGTGATCGTTCCGGACGTCAACCGTCCGGGACTGGAACTGGCAGGGTTTTACAAGCATACAGAACCTCGCCGGATCGTGATCATCGGCGACAAAGAACAAGCGTATATCGACACGCTCTCCGTGGAAATCCAGCGAGAGCGTTTTGAGCAGCTGACCGACGGCTACACGCCGACGATCATTTTAACCCATCACCGCGAATGTCCGCCGGTGCTGCTGGAGGTTGCGGGATATAAAAATTTCCCGATCTTCCGCACCGCGATGACCACTTCCCGGCTGATGGTCGATCTGATCAGCTTCTTGGATGAACGCCTGGCACCCTCCGACAGCATTCATGGCGTCTTGATCAGCGTGTATGGCAAAGGCGTGCTGATCTGCGGTGAAAGTGGGATGGGCAAGAGTGAAACAGCGCTGGAACTCATCCGCAAAGGTCACATTCTGGTGGCGGATGACCGCGTGGATGTGGTGCGTGTCCACAACAGCATCATCGGCCATTCCCCGGAACTGCTTCAGGGCATGCTGGAAATCCGCGGCATCGGCATCATCGACGTAGCGAAGATGTTCGGCGCCAGCGCGCTGCTGCCTTCTGCGCAGATTGATCTGGTCGTTTCGCTGGAAAAGTTTGATTCCAACGCCGAATATGCCCGCGTCGGAATTGAAACTGAACAGTTTATGCACATCCTGGAAGTGGATGTGCCGAAAATCGTATTGCCGGTGAAGGAAGGCCGGACGATTGCCGTGCTGATTGAATCGGCAGTCACGAATTTCCGTTTGAAAGAAATGGGATTCGACAGTGCGAAAGCGTTTGAGAACCGGGTGTACGACTACATTGAGCGGCAGAATGCAGCCAATGCCGTACCGCCGGAAACAGAAAAGGAGTAATCGACAATGCAGTTTTTTCCTGATCCGCAGACTTTTATTGCCATCGGAAGTCTGTCTATTAAGTGGTACGCAGTGATCATTCTCTGCGGAGCCGTTTTGGCGTATTCATTCTGCGTCAAGGAAATCAAAAAGATGGGATACAAAGCAGAAACGGCGGAGGATCTGTTTCTCGGCTGCCTGATCTGCGGGCTGATCGGTGCCCGGCTGTGGTACTGCACCTTCTACAATCTGGAATATTATCTGGCCAATCCAATCCATATTCTCTACACGTTTGAAGGCGGCCTGGCTATTCAGGGCGGGCTGTTCGGCGGCGTGCTGTTTGGACTCTGGTATGCCCGCAAACATAAGATTAACTTTATGCGGATGGCCGATGCGATCGTGCCGAATGTGCTGTTGGCGCAGGGGATTGGCCGCTGGGGCAATTTTATCAATCAGGAAGCTTTCGGCCGCACCGTCAGCGAATCCTTTTATCGGTTTTATCCGGAATGGTTTAAAAATCAGATGTTTATTCAGGGCGCCTATCGCGAACCTACGTTCTTCTATGAAAGTGTCGGCGATATCTTAGGCTTCATTCTGATCGTCTTTGTGTATAAAAAGTTCTCCAAACCGAAGCGTGGTGATGGGGTTTACGCCTATATGCTTTGGTACGGTGCGATCCGGATCGTCGTCGAAGGACTGCGGACAGACAGTCTGATGTTAGGAAGACTGCGGATGGCGCAAGTCATTTCTGTGATCTTTATTGTTGTTGGTCTGTTAGGCATGCTGGGGGTTTTCCGCAAGCTGACGAAAAATCCAAAACCCGTCATTTTGTTTGATTTAGACGGAACGCTGCTGAATACAGAGCCGGCGATTTTAGCCAGCTATCGTGAACTGTTTAAAAAATACAGAACAGAAGAAGAATTTACCCGGGATAAGCAGCTGGCGGTGCTGGGGCCTTCCCTGAAAGCCATGTTCGCCGAATATTTCCCTGATCAGGATGCCGATCAGCTGACAAAGGAATACCGCGAGCACAACCGCGCCTTCCACGCAGATCTGGTTAAACCGATGGACGGCGCTGTGGAAATGCTGGATTATTTAAAAGCGGAAGGCTATAAAATGGGCATCGTTTCCACAAAGATTAAGGAAATGGTCCTGCTCGGTCTGACCTTGAACCAGATGGAAGGGTATTTCGACGTGATCATCGGCCAGGATGAAGTGAAAAACGGCAAACCGGATCCGGAGGGCATTCTGACAGCCTGTCGATTGATGAATGAAGGCCATGACAGCGTGATCTATGTCGGCGACAGTCCAATGGACATTCAGGCTGCCCGCAACGCTGGAGTTTTCTCTGTCGGCTATCTGTTCAATCCGGAACGCCGGGAACAGCTTGAAAATGAAAAACCGAATCGGATCATTGATGATCTGCGGCAGATCGAAGCTCTGGTCAAGGAGGATTTAACATGGACAAGCAATATGATGTAATCATTATCGGCGCCGGACCTGCCGGCATGACTGCCGCGGTTTATGCCAGCCGGGCAGGCTTAAAAACCGCAATGCTGGAAAAAGCAGCGCCGGGCGGTAAGATGATCAAGACCTATGAAATTCAGAACTGGCCGGGAATTAAGGAGATCAACGGAGCGGATCTGGCCTATCAGATGTTCGAGCATTCCACGCACTTCGGGGCAGAATACCTGTATGGTGATGTGGAAAAAATTATCGAGGGTCCAATCAAGCAGGTTGTCTGTGCCGATGGTCAGATTTATACCGCTGCCGCTGTGATCATTGCGACTGGGACCCGTGAACGGCTGTTAAATATACCGAACGAAAAAGAACTGACCGGCAAGGGTGTATCCTATTGCGCGGTGTGCGACGGCAGCTTCTTCCGTGATCAGCCGGTGACCGTCATCGGCGGGGGAAATTCAGCGCTGGAAGAATCGTTGTATTTAACGCAGTTTGCCAGTGAAGTTCATATTGTGATCCGCCGTGATGTGTTCCGGGCCGAGCCGATTATTCAGCAGGCGATCGAACAGAACCCGAAGATTGATATTATCCGCAGTCATGTTCCGGTGGAAATTCTGGAACAGGAGGGCAAGGTCGGTGGCATCGTCTTAAAGAATGTTCATGACGGAAAGCTGACAACGCTGAACACCAAAGCGGTATTCCCGTATATTGGCGCGGATCCCTGCACGGAGTTTGCGCAGGATTTGGGAATCCTCGACGATCATGGCTACATCCTTGTGAATAACAACATGGAAACCACTTGCCCGGGGATTTATGGGGTGGGCGATGTGACGGCGAAAACGCTGCGTCAGGTAGTCACTGCTGCCAACGACGGCGCGATTGCCGCTCAGCAGGCTTTCCATCAAATCAAACATTAATGGATCTGAGGCAAGATTTCTGCATAGATAAAAAGAGAGAACGTTTCGCGGATTCCCTTGAAGCGGGAACATCGGGAAACGTAAAGGAGGAATAAAAAATGGCATCAAGAACAATTCGGTTTGAGAATGGATTTCATGGTGAACTGCAGTTAGATGAAGGCGTTGTTAAAATTGGCCGGGAACCCGGTTCCGCTGCGCCTTACGACATGCTTTACGGGGCGCTGGCCTCTTGCCTGTATGTGACATTCTTAGGCATATTGGAAAAGAAACGAATCGCAATCGAAGGTGCGGAGATTGTTGTGGAAGGTGAAAAACGGACAGAAGTTCCGACCACGTTAAAAACCGTGCATCTGACTGTGACGATCCGTGGGACGGAGAAGGAAGAGGCAGTTCGCAAGTCTTTCGATCTGGCGACAAAATATTGTTCTGTTTATCAGACGATCAGCCATGTTGCTGAAATGAGCAACGAACTGCATTTCGCTTAAGCTTTCGCTGCCGAACCTGAACCCTTATCCGGTTCAGGTTTTTTCAAATGCGTTTGCTTGATCATCGAAACGGAAAAGAGGAATTCTATGATTTATACCGTCACATTAAATCCGGCGCTGGATTATTACTGCACCGTTGAATCTTTAAAGCTGGGTGAAACCAACCGCTGCGTCCGTGAAGCGCTGATCGGCGGCGGCAAAGGGATTAACGTATCGTTGATGCTGGCGCAGCTGAAGGTACCGACAACCGCTTTGGGCTTTGCGGCCGGCTTTACGGGCGAGGAACTGATTCGTCAGCTGCAGGCGCAGGCGATCACGGCGGATTTTATCCGCTGTGAAAAAGGACAGACACGAATCAACGTCAAGATCAGCGCTGGGGAGGAAACGGAAATCAATGGCCGCGGGCCTGCGGTCAGTGCGGCAGAAAGGGAAGCGCTGCTGGAAAAAATTCACGGCATCCATCCTCAGGATACGCTGGTGCTTTCCGGGAATGTACCGCCGACCTTACCGGAATCAATCTACGAACAGATACTTTCCCAGCTGGAAGATCCCTCCATTCGCGTCGTCGTGGATGCCGAAGGAAATCTGCTGAAAAAGACGCTGCGGTTTCATCCGTTTCTGATCAAACCGAATTTAGCTGAGCTCCGGCAGATGGTATCCAATCCCCAAGCTTCTTTAGACGATCAAATTCAGGAGCTGCGTCAGCTGGGCGCTCAGCATGTCCTGGTATCCATGGGGGCAGAGGGTTCAGTTTTATTTGCGGCGGATGGCAGCGTGTACCGGCAATTACCGATGACAGGGGAAATGATCAGCACTGTGGGTGCCGGAGATTCGATGGTCGCCGGATTTTTAGCTTCGTTGGAAAACCCGTCTGCATCCTTTGAGGAAAGTCTGCGCTGGGCAGCGGCCTGTGGTACGGCAACGGCCTTCAGCCGCGGGATTGCGCAGCGGAAACAGGTGGAAGCACTGTTAAAACAGATCCAAATTGAAGAATTAAGCGGCCAGATGCCGAAAATTTCTTTTCCGCTGTAAAAGATAATGCAGTAGCCGGCAGTTTTTCCTGTCCGCGCCAAGCTCAAAACCTGGATTCTTCCTGAGCGGCATTTCCGGAAAAACCCGAAGTTTTTCTGGTGGAAGTCCGCAGCCGGTTTCTTTATAGTGAAGTCAGAGAAGAAAGAAAAGAGGTAGAACGATGAGAAAATTAACATCGCGGCAGATCGTAACCGAACAGGGGATCGTCGAGGGGAGTCTGATCCTGGATGGAGATCGTATAAGCTCGATTGATCCGCAGCCGGTCAGAGAAACAGAAGAGGAAGAGGCCTGGGCTATTCTGCCGGGCATTATTGATATCCACACCCATGGCGGTGGGGGTTATCTGACGAATTATCTGGCTAATTCCGGATCCATTGATGAAATTCGCAAGCTGTCCAAATTCTATGCTTCGCGGGGAATTACCTCGTTTCTTGCCACGGTTTCCCTTTGGTCGGAAGAGAAAATGTGTGAAATCATGTCGGGAATCGCCGATCTTGTCCAAAATGAAAAGATGCCGGGCGCCCAAATATTAGGCATAAACCTTGAAGCTCCATGCTTCAATTTAAACAAGTCCGGTGCCGGATTTATGACCCCCCAATGGATGCCCAATCCCAGCCGGGAATTAGCGGAACGTTTCATTCAGGCCGGCCGGGGATTTTTAAAATATGTAACGCTGGCGCCGGAGCTGCCGGGCGCTCAGGCTGCGATAGAAGCCTATCAAAAGGCGGGAGTTCAAGTCGCGGCCGGTCATACCGATGCTTCTTCAGAGGAAATGAAAAGAGCGGTGGAATGGGGAGTGCGCAGTGTAAGTCATGCAGGAAATGCGATGTCCATGATTCATCAGCGAAACATCGGCGTTTTGGGCCAGCTGATGCTGCAGCGGGAAATGATCGCTGAACTGATCTGTGACTTTATCCATCTCAGTCCGGAATTTATCCAGCTGATGATTCAGGTCAAAGGCTGCGATCATCTTTGCATGATTGCGGACGCTTCTGAACTGGCCGGGCTGGAAGAAGGGGTCTACAATACTCAGCCCCGTCCTGTCCGTCTGAAACCGGATGGCCGGGTTGTCGTCGAAGGCAGCGATGTGCTGTGCGGAAGCAGCCTGTTTGTCATCGACGGACTGCGCAATCTGACGCAGACGCTGCATCTTCCGTTAAGCGAAGCCGTTAAAATGAGTTCGCTCAGCGCCGCCCGGCATTTTCATCTCGATCACGCTTTGGGCAGTCTTAAAGCTGGAAAACAGGCTGATCTGATCCTGATTGATGAGAATTTTCAGGTCCTGGAAACCATTGTCGAGGGAAGAACAGTCTATCGGCAAGGAGATGAAATTGAACGCAATCCGGCAATCACTAAGTTGAAAATAGGCTAAGCCGCTGAAAATCCCAAAGAACTGATTCATTTGGAATCGGATCTTTGGGTCTTTTTTTATCCTTCTTTC
Source organism: Holdemania massiliensis (assembly GCF_022440805.1). Classification (NCBI taxonomy): domain Bacteria; kingdom Bacillati; phylum Bacillota; class Erysipelotrichia; order Erysipelotrichales; family Erysipelotrichaceae; genus Holdemania; species Holdemania massiliensis. Next base: position 182,267 of record NZ_JAKNTK010000001.1, read on the forward strand.
CTGCTTAAACTGCGGGTTTATCCCGTCATTTTCTTATTTGACAATTCAAAAAAGCTCAGAAATCGTTAAAAACAGTCTGAACAGGCGCTGAAAAAGCATCATAAAATTACCGATTAAACACGAATTATCTGGGATGGAGTTCAGCCTTGAAGCTCTTTACAATGAAGTTATCAGAAGCGTGCTGCAGAATTGAAGAAGAAAGTTCATGCAGAAAGTGTTAATTTCTGAGATCCATCAAAACAGAGAGGAGGAGATAAGAATGATTCGTTTACTGCGGATTGATGAACGGCTGATCCATGGTCAGGTTGCGACGACATGGACACGTCAGCTGGGAGTCAATGCCATTGTCGTGGCTAATGATGAAGCGGCGGACAACGAACTAGTTACGATGACGCTGCGAATGGCTGCACCGCCCGGAATCCAAGTTGCGGTCAAAAACCTTCGCGGGGCAGTGAACCTGCTGAATGACAAGCGGATTGCCGACATGAAGATTCTGATCGTCGCAGACAAGCCTAAAGATGCTCTGGAACTGGTTCGGCAGGTACCGGGAATTCCCTGTGTCAACATTGGAAATTTCGGCCGAGTTGGGGACAGGCATCAGCGCCGTTCACTGACTGAGAACTTTTCAGCCAGTGAGGAAGAATTGGAACAGCTGCGGGAAATGGCTGAGCTTGTCCGCTGTGAAGTTCAGGTTCTGCCGACTTTGCCAAAAAAAGATCTGAAACAATTCTTATAAGAAGAGGAGGAGAAAATTTCATGATCCAAAGTGCTTTAATTCTGGCCTTCGTGTACTATATTGTCTACCTGTTGGACTGCAGCATGGCCTGGGATGCAACCTGGCGGCCTTTATTTGTAGCTTCTTTGACCGGTCTTGCTTTAGGGGATATGAAAACCGGATTAATTATGGGGGCGTCCCTGGAAGCTATTTATATGGGAATATCGGCGATTGGCGGCGTAATTCCCTCCGATCCCTGCTCAGCCTCCATTTTGTCGGTGGCCTTTGTTGTTCTGACCGGCGCGGATCTCAATTTGGCGTTGGCTCTGGCCGTGCCGATTGGAACGGTCATGCAGTATGTCAGCACATTGATTTCACCGATTGATATTTCCTTAGTTGGATTGTTTGAAAAATTTGCCCGTGAAGGAAAAGATAAATCCTATACGCTGCTGCACTATGCCAGTATGTTTATCATTCGTCCGCTGCCTAAGACGATGGTCGTCTTTCTGGCGGCCGCGCTCGGCGTTGAAAATCTTCAGACAGTAACGAATTTACTTCCGGCCTTCGTTATGAACGGCCTGAGTGTTTCCGGTGGAATGCTGGTCGCGGTCGGCTTCGCAATTCTGACCTCCATGATTTGGTCGAAGGCCCTGGGCATTTACTTCTTTCTTGGCTTCGCCTTTGTTAAATTTCTGAATCTGCCGATTATCGGTGTCAGCATTTTTGCTTTAGCGGCTGCGATTCTCAACTATACGCGGCAATGGCAGGCAAAAAAGATGAAAGATGAAATACTGGCGCAGCTGCCAGAAAATCATGCGGGTAAGGAGGATTTGTTCGGATGAAAAAAGTATATACCCCTGAAGAAAAGAAAAACCTGAGACATTTGTTCTGGCGTTCCGGTCATTTCTGGGCAACCTTCAATATGGTCAAGATGATGGGACAAACCTATGCTTTCTGCCTGTTTCCAATTCTAAATGAAGTCTATGCTGGAAACGAAGAACTGAGACGGGAAGCAATGCTGCGCAACACAGAGTTCTTTAACTGCAATGCCAGTATGTCTGGACTCTGCCTGGGCGTCAGCTATGCTCTGGAAAAAGAACGGGCAGCCAATCCGGAATCAGTATCTCCGCAGATGATTACGAATATTAAAACATCTTTGATGGGGCCGCTGGCAGCCATCGGCGATTCGCTGTTCTTCAACTGCATCCGCGTGATTTCCGGCGGTATCGGCATTGCCCTGGCTTCTCAGGGGAATCCATTGGGCGTCGTGCTCTTTGTCGCAATTTACGGCGGATCCTTCCTAGCCCTGAAGTGGATATTAATCAAACTTGGCTATGGCTTAGGCACCAATGTCATTACTGAAGCCTTCCATTCCGGGATCATTAACATGATTACACAGTCGGCATGTATCATGGGACTGATGATGGTGGGCGCTTTGGTCGCGCAGATGGTCTCTGTTCAAATTCCTTTGATCGTGCCGATGGGCGGCGGCGCGGAAATGGTAGTACAGACAATTTTTGATGAGATCATGCCGGGTTTGTTAGAGTTGGGTCTGTTGTTTGGCATCGTAGCTTTGCTCAAACGCAAATGGAAGCCGATTACAGTTATTGCCTTGATTCTGGTGATGGCGGTTGTCGGATCTTTCTTCGGTATTTTCTGATCATTCGCAGAAAAGGAAGGTGGCTTCCTTTTTTGTCTGTTTCGAAATCAGGAAGAAACTGGAAAGAAGTTTGATCTGAGGAAGCTTGCCCGAATGTTATAATGAGGAGGAAATAACGATGGAAAGAAAAAGGTGTTCGGCATGAATGCGAATTACCGGCAGCTGTCCCTGCTTTACGAGTTTCTTAATCATACAGGACAATATCTGACTTATCCGATGCTGTGCGAGCAGATGAACGTTTCAGAGAAAACGATTCATAATGATATTCAGGTGATCAACGATACGATACGCAAGAATAATCTTCAAATCTGTCTGCGTAAAAACCGCGGCTTCCTGCTTCAGGCCCAGGATCCGCGCGTGATCCGGGAATTGAAAAATCAATTTCGATATCGCTTTTATAATGTATATGACCTGCAGGAGAATTTTAAACTGCGGATTAATACGATTTTAAAACAGCTGCTGATCAGCGAAGGGTATATCAAACTCCAGGTCATTGCGGATCAGATGTGGCTCAATCCCCAGTCAATTTCACGGGAGATGAAAGAAGTCCGGAAAATGCTGAGCGACTATAATCTGAAACTGGTCAGCCGGCCCTACCATGGGATGAAAATTGAAGGAAATGAGATTAACTACCGCTTCTGTTATATGGATTCCATTTGTTACTATAACCATAAGGTGAAGATGATGGACGTCTTTCTGGATGTTGATCACAAGGATCACATGGAAGGTCGGGAACGCGAGGAAATCGCACGCATTGTTTCGGATTTAATCTGCAGTCAGAAACTTGCGATCAGCGACCTGGAAACCCGCAAATGGATAGTGATGATCATGTTGTCAAATCGGCGCCAGAAAGCAGGGCATTCCGTAACCTTTTCTGAGGAACAGGCACGGCTGCTCGATCAGTTTCGTCCGCTGTTTCCGCTGGACGATCTTTGTCTGCAGCTAAAGGCATATTATGGTCATGCCCTGCCGGTTCAGGAACAGCGGTTTCAGCTTTTGTTTCTTCTCTGCAATCTGGATTTATCCGACAGTGAAATTGAGGAAACGCGCTTTGGTCCTTTCTATGACCTGGCGGCAGTCCTGTTTGACAAAATCCGCAGGAAATTTGCCTCTCTGGACATTTTAAGTCTGTCTGCGATGGACGCTATGAAAACAGAATTTCTGCGCTTTTTGATTCCCATTGTCGTGCGGATGTCGTTTAAGATTCCGGAGAATAATACGACTTCTGAACTGGTTCGGATCGCGAAACAAACCCCGGTTTCTTGTCAAATCGCCATTATTATTCATGATATCATTCAGAACTGGTTTGACTGCGATATCGGCGAAGTTTCACAATGTCTGATCTCACTGTTTCTGTACCGTCAGATTAAAAAAATTGAGAATAAGCGGATGCAGCTGCGGCTGGCTGTGTACCCGGTGGCGAATGTGTTCGTGGCGGAAGCTTTGAAAGAAGCTTTGATGGAACGGCTGCATTATTATGTTCAGTCCGTAGCGATCTTAAGAGAACGGGAGTTGACGGAAATATCACGGGAGACAGTTGATTTTCTGATTTGTTTTGATGAAAGCGTTCCGGTTTCCGTTCCGGATTCAGTCCCTGTTCTGAAAATCGATTACTATCTCAACAACAATGATTATGATGCTCTCTATCAGAACATGATCCAGCCGTCGCTTCAATATGAAACGCCTTTTTCATCGCTGAGCCGGGATGATATTTATCTGGACGCTCATTTTTCTGATGTGGAACAATTAAAAAAGACGTTAATCAGCTTTTATCTTGAAGAATTGGATCAACAGTGGCTGGCCTACTTACTGTATCGGAAATTTCTTCATTTGGATTGGCTGATATTGGACGAAACGTTGAACATTCTTCTGTTTACATCCGAAAAAAGACGGATGATGACGAAATTGTTTTATCTGGTGAAACCTTTGCCTATAAAAAATAAGAAGATTAAACGGATTTATTTTTTTGTTATCCGGACTGACGGCGATCCAATTCGATTAAATACGGCAGAAATGCTGATTCGCTGCATGACGGAGGGACAGCCCCGAATTTTGAAGGATGAAGCAGATAACCTGCTGGATCCTTATGAATATTATATCCATCAGCGGAAAGTTAAAATCAGCGGATGAGGGGAACGGAGAACGAAAGTCATAATCTAAAGTCAGCAAATAAAACAGAAATGCTCATATTAGTTTGATCATCTCTGTTTTCTTTTCACTTTGATAATTGCTTATACGTTTTCTTTTTATTAAGATAAAGTGAAAAACATAGCGTACTCTTAAAAAATGAAGCAGATGTATCATTGTTGAACACGATGCTTTCCTCCTTGGGAGAATAACTGAATGATTAAGTATACTTAATAGGAGAATGGGACAAGATTAGAATTGAAATTTTCCAAGGAAAGCCAAAATTGTTTGATGTCCAGAGAGCTTGTATAGTAAACCGCTTCAACGAGTTGAGTTTGTTCTGCCACTATTTTCTGCTTGATGACAAGGATTGTCGGTTTTCCATGATAGTGAAACTGGGCAGAGGTCAGGAAATACAGGGTTTCATGATTGCTCAGATAAAGGCCGGTGCTGTTGATTGCGGGGAATTCTCTGTTGGCCAAAAGCATGCCATCGTAACGGAAGCCATTTCTTGAAACAGGAGTTAAGCTGTGGATAAAGGTATCAATTTTATTCTCCTGATCCACCAGAAAAGCGAAATGATGATAATCTGACTCCTCAAGATTTTTATAAAAATTTTGATTTCTGACATATCGTTGATAAGCATCCAAGTTTAGTCTGGAAAGATCATCAACAAAAAGTGTGTTTTGAAAGGGAGTTAAAAACAGATAAGCGGTCACTGTCAGCAAGAGAAAAGGAATTATCTTTCGTAATGCCTTGATCATACGCTTCATCATTTTCACTCCTTTAAAAAAATTATACAAAGAAAACGGAAGAATAGAAAGGCCGGATTGTGCCTGGAAAGACTGCGTGAAGCGTTTGTTTCTGCTTCCTTGGATCACCCTTGGTTCCGACAAGGATAAACAGAAATCGGGCAAAAGCAAACATTGAATTGATGACAGGACATACGATAGAAAAGATAGATTCTCTGTATGCTGAAAAACGGCGGGGAAAAGTCAGATTGAGAAAAACAAGGGGTTCACGATTGAGAACCGCCAGGGGCTGTGGTAAAATACAGCTAACAAAACAAGAGGTGATCGAGATGAAGAAAAAGCGTGTTATCCTGGTCAGCGGGATGTCCGGAGCGGGCAAAACGAGTGCGACCAGCGTTTTGGAAGATATGGGATATCACTGCATCGACCAGTTCCCGGTTCAGCTGTTAAGTCTGTTGGTGGATCTGATCGAAAACAGTACCGATCCGCGCTATTCGTATTTAGCGCTGGCAACGTCCGCAAAAGATTTTCCGGAATTCCTCAAAGCTTTTGAAGGTGAGGACATGGATGTGCGCGTCCTGTTTCTGGATGCTTCCAATGAAGAACTGCTGCACCGCTATAAATCGACGCGGCGGACGCATCCGCTTTTAATCTCCAACGCTTGCAATACGCTGGAGGAAGCGATCAGCGTGGAGCGGCAGATGTTCCAGAATTATAAAGATACCGCTTTTCTGTTAGTTGACACGACGTTCTTAAAAGCGTCGGAACTGAAACAGAAGATCGAGAAGTATTTTTCATTGAGCAGCGCGCCGGTCTTTTCGATCAGCTTCATCTCATTTGGCTACAAGCATGGCGTACCGCTGGACGCGGATCTGATGATTGATGTGCGTTTTCTGCCCAATCCGTATTGGGAAGTGGAGCTTCGGCCGTATTCCGGTGATGATCCGCAGGTCTATCATTATGTAATGGATAAACCGGAAACTCAGGAGTTCATCAAACGTCTGCTGGAATTCCTCGATTATGCGTTTACTGAATATGTCAAGGAAGGCAAGAATCATTTCACCGTGGCGATTGGCTGTACCGGCGGTCAGCATCGCTCTGTTTCGATCACGAATTTCCTGTATGACCACTATAAAATTCAATATAACTGTTATAAAGAACACCGCGATAAGCGGGGATTAGATGAACAATAGACCGTTGAAAGTGGTCGTCATCGGCGGCGGGCATGGCCAGTCGGTCATTCTGCGCGGCATTAAGTTTATTCAGGATATTCAGATTTCAGCGATCGTCACCGTAGCGGATGACGGCGGCAGTACCGGCCGGCTGCGTCGTCAGTTTCATATCCCGGCGATGGGGGATATTCGCGCCGTTCTGATTGCTTTGGCTGAATCAGAAACGTTATTGAAAAATCTTATGGAATACCGGTTTGAAGGCGAAGCGGATCCAGAACAGGAAGATCAGGGTGTGATGGGACATAATCTCGGCAACCTGATTCTGACAGCGTTAACGCAAAGCTGCGGAAGCTTTCTGGAAAGCATCGGGATCTTGTCCAAGGTGCTGAATGTGCGCGGCGATATCATCCCGGCGACAACGCAGGTGATCACGCTGTTTGCCCGCATGGCAGACGGAACGATTGTCCGCGGGGAGTCCAACATTCCGAATATGAATAACCGGATCGATACCGTGTTTTACCAGGAAACGGTCAAAGCTTCGGAAAAGGCTGTCCATGCGATTCAGGAAGCGGATCTGATCGTTTACGGGATCGGCAGCATTTTCACCAGTATCCTGCCGAATCTGATCATTCCGGAAATTGCCGAAGCGATTCATCAATCGCACGCTTACGGCGTTTACCTGTGCAATGCGATGAGTCAGCCAGGGGAAACGGATGATTTTACGATGGAAGATCATGTCGACGCCCTGATTCGTCATGGCGCTAAAATTAATGAAGTACTGTTTGCCCAGGATCCGATACCAGAAACAATTTTAACCCGCTATGCGGCTGAGGGTGGAAGACCGGTTAAAATGGTTCAGGATCAGCATGCCTATCAGGTCACTCCGACGTCCCTACTGGATTTCAGCGATGAGCTCGTCCGCCATGATGCCGATAAAATCCGCCGCAGCATGCAGCAGCTGTTAGCGAAAATGAAGGAGTAAGTATGTCATTTACCACAGAAGTCAAATCCGAAATTGCTCAGAATGAGCTGAAAACCTGTTGCCAGAAGGCGGAACTTTCTGCTTTGGTGCAGCTGTGTTCCAGCCTGACGATTAACGCTCAGGGCATGTCGTTAATGATTAAGACGGAGAATGCCTCAACAGCGAAACGGATTCTTAAATTGTTGAAGGAAAACTATGCGGTTGAAACGGACTTATCCGTCATCAAAAAGATGAACTTAAAGAAAAATAACATCTATCGTTTACAGGTGCTGAATAAGACAACGGAAATTCTCAATGATCTGGGCTTGTTTACAGACCATGGCTTGCAGAATCACCCGACCCGCAAATTGGTTCAGAAGGAATGCTGTGCCAGAGCTTACTTGGCCGGTGCATTCATGGCGATGGGATCGGTCAATTCACCGCAAAAGACGAATTATCATCTGGAAATTGTCACCAATGATGAATCGCACGCCTTGTTCATTCAGAAGCTGATGCACAAATTTGATATGCCGGCCAAAGTGATTTCCCGCCGGACAGCGTATGTTGTGTATTTGAAAGCAGCCGATAAAATCGCGGATTTTCTGCGCTGTGTCGGGGCTTATGAAGCGTTGATGAAGTTTGAGGATATCCGCATCCATCGGGATTTCCGCAATAACCTGACGCGGCTGGATAATTGTGAAGTAGCCAATGAGATGAAAAGTCAGGCGGCAGCGAAGAAGCAGCTGGAGGATATCGCGCGGATTGAAAAAGCCGGACGGCTGCGGTTTCTCGATGAAAAGCTGAAAGCCGTGGCCCAGCTGAGGGTGCAGTATCCGGAAGCCAGTCTGAACGAATTGAGCGCGGAATATGAAAAACAGACGGGCGTTGCCATGTCCAAGTCCGGTATGAAGCATCGTTTCGGCAAGCTTCATGAAATTGCGGAGCAGCTTCCGGAATAAGTCGTTCTTTCATCTCAAGACCCAAAGAATTCAGCATAAAAAAGCAAACTTTATCCATACTGCTAGAGAGGTGATGGAGTTGGCTTTTTTTCTTTTGTTGATCCAGCTGACCGGTTTGTCCTGGAATTTAACCTATACGGCGGAAGAATGGAACTGTGATCAGGGACAGATCACGGTAGTGCTTCACGAACAATCGCTGCCGGTTACATTGTTTGATATTGAACTGACGGATACGGGGAAAATTCGAGCCTGTGAAATCCTCAATCAGGCCGCATCCGTAACCTTTGAAATTGATGATCACGTCGCCCAGACTACACCGCTTCCTGTTTGGTTGTTTGCGGATGGCGAGCTGGTTCAGCGTTTACTGGTTGAAGAAGGGGCAGCTACCATTTCCATTTCCAATCCTGACTACACCTATGCTGCTCAGCTGCAGGCCGCTTCCTCAAAGCCGGTCATTGCCCGCAGTGCAGTCAGTTCGGTTGTGGAGTATAACCGCCGGCGCGGTGAGGTAGGGCTGGCCTTTTTGTGCTTTGCGACCTCTGGCTTTTTGATCGTGTGGACATTCTCAGCCAGCATGCGGCGCCGTCGAAAGGAAAGAAATTCTTAAATTTGATGTTAGAGTTGCAAAACTTTTCTCTTTTGCGTTCTTTTAGGATATAATGAAACCGGTGATAAACATGAGATTTTTAACGATGATTCTTACAGTTCTGCTGATCATCGCCTTTATCAGCATGGCCTGGCCGTTTATTTTGGCAATGCTGGTGATGTTGGTGGCCCTCGGCGTTTTCGGTTTGTTTCGGGTACGGAAGATGACGAAAACGATGAGCGATCAATGGGCATCGATGGATCAGAATCAGGATTCGATTTGGATTGATGAACAAACTCAGGACAGCCCGTTTGAACAGCGGGTATCGCAGCCTGAGGTTTTTGAAGCGGAATATACTGAAAGAAGGACGGATGAGGATGGACGCCAGTCAGATACAAAGGGACTTTGATCCCGTTACCGTAGATGATTACCCACTGATCCAGCGTTATTTAGCGCTGGCCCAGTATGAAGAAAGCAATCACAACTTAGTCAACATGATCCTATGGATCGACTCTTACCCGCTGTTTAAGTGTCAGCATGAAAACTGGCTGCTGCTTTTGGGCGTGCATGAGGGAACGCTGTTCATTTATATGCCGCTGTGCCGGCCGGAATATTTCAAGGAAGCGATTCTGGCGGCAAAGGCGATCTTTGAGCGTTACCATCTGCCGTTTGTACTCAGCTGTTTCACCAAGGAGGCGGCGCAGTGGTTTGCGGATACTTTTCCCAACACTTGTCTGGAGGAAAACCGTGACAGTGCGGATTACGTCTACCTGTGTGAAAAGCTGAAAACCTTCGCGGGCAAGAAGCTGCAGAAAAAACGCAATCATTTGAATGCGTTTTATAAGGAGTACGAAGGCCGCTGGCAATACGAATCATTCAATAAAGACAATGTTGCAGAATGTGTGGAATTTTTGAAACAATGGCATGCTGACGACCCGGATGCGTTTCTGCAGGCAGAGCGACAGGGGGTATTCAGAATTTTATCCTTGTTCGGTCAGATTCCTTACCACGGAGGACTGATCCGCATCGATGGCCAGGTGAAAGCATTTGCAATCGGCTCCTGGCTGAGTGATCGGATGTGTCAGGAAAACATAGAAAAGGCCGATGATGAAATTCGCGGATTATATCAGGCAGTCATGAAAGAATGGCTGATCCATGAATTTGATCAGGCAGAATATGTCAATCGGGAAGATGATATGGGGCATGAGAATATCCGCCAGGCCAAGCTTGCCTATCATCCTGAGTTCTTAATTGAAAAATATCGACTTTGCGGAAAGGAGAATCAGCTATGATCAGTAAAGCGCTGCCGCAGGAAAAAAAGACGATTTACGGAATCTGGAAACAGGTGTTTGCCGGCGATGACGGCGGCTATACAGATTATTTTTTCCGCACGCTTTACAAGCCGGAAAATACGCTGGTTCTCAAAGAATCCGGAAATATTGTATCAACGCTGATGCGGATTCCGCATGCGATCATGCTGAATGGCCGGATCGTGCAGACTTCTATGATTCTGGGGGTAGCAACACTGCCGTCCTACCGTAAGCGCGGCTGTATGCATGAGCTGATGAATGATGTACTGGATGAGGTCGAACATCGTGAACTGGTGACGCTGATCCAGGCTTATAATCCATCCATGTATATTCAGTTTGGTTTTGAGATGGTGTATTACCGCAGACGTTATACGGTTCAGCGTTCTCAAATTCCAACTTGCAGCAATGAGGGACTGACCTATAAAATTAAATCAGAAGATCTGCTTGAGGTGTATACGACGTATGTCCGTCGGTTTGATGGATTCTATCTGCGCACGAAAGAGGATTTTGATCATCTGCAGGAGGAGTGCAATGCTGAGGGCGGTAAGCTGATTGCCTATTACGATCAGAACAAGCAGATTCAGGGCTATGCCTCTTTATATCAGACAGCTCAGGGGATTGAAGTGCGGGAATGCATTTATCTCAACAGTGTGGCGTTGTTTAAATTACTGAATCTGGCGCTTCAGCTGAAGAATGAAATCCTTGTGCATACGACAGCCGATGAACATTTAGAGAAGATTATCAAAGATGTAACCTGGCAGGATTATGGTTTTACCATGGCGCGGGTGAATGATTACGATTTGTTCAACCGGCTTTACGGTACCACAGTGGCTTCACCGAAAGAGGCTTTTGCGCTCAGTGGAAAACCGTTGTTTATGCACGAATATGCCTGAGTCCAAAATACTATGAATATCAAAGAACTGATAAAAAGGTGGATGCAGCCATCAGTGATCAATGTATAAGCGTAGATATGCCGTTCCGGTCGATGCTTTGCTTCAGATTGGAGTTCTGAGTAAGGAGAAATACAAGGAGTGGCAGTTTGGCCGTGTGGATTATTTAGAACGTGTGTGCAATACGAATTTAAGTAAGCTTAGTTTAATCTTGCATGAAATTCGCGTTTATGCTCGCAAAAATCAGCTGAAGCCTTCAGTGAGTGATTATAAGCAATGGGGAAATAAGAATAAGAAAATATCACTTCGTTTCAGCAAGTATGGAAATCCAGAAATTGAAAAACAATATTCTACGCTTTATGTTGATGTGAAACGAATTGGACAACTGAAAGAAATGAAGCAGAAGGAAGCAGATGTTTCGGATATTCAAGTCAAGGATGAATGATAAGAAAACCTTGAATATCAAAAATTAATGTTCTAAAAAAGATATATCATTTAGGAATTAAGAAAAAGAGATATGGGATTTCAAAGATACAGGGACAGATAAGCCGGTATATTCCTATAAAGCTTTTCCTTAATTTTTTCTTGGATAATATTTTTGCAGTTCGCGATGTTCTGTGGCTAATTATTAAGCTGTGCTCAGGATCAATGACTCTTTGTTATATTTTACTGTCGGATGAATGCCGCATTTTATAAATTTAATTCCTGCCATAGTTTGGCAATGGGTTCGCTTTTCTTATTATTCTTCACATACTCTTCGTAGGCTTTTTCTGTAACTGCGATATCGAATTCATCTTCAATTTTTTCAAATAAGGCTTTTTTGAATGCTTCATCCAAAGTCATTTCATGCAATGTTGCATAACGATCAGCTAATCTTCGTTCTTCATCATTCATATGAATTGAGAATTCCATCATTATCACCTCTTTTCGACTCTGTTATAATTTATATTTAGTATAGTTGTCAAGTTAAGCAATTTTTTCTTTAAAACTTAGGTAAAAAATAAAGGAGTTGTTGATAGAGAATGTCCAGGGTTATTTGATTGTTACTCACAATCCGCAATTAATTGAATACTTTGATCATGTTATTTTCTTAGACAAAGGTCAGAAAGTCTTTGAAGGCAGTGTTGAGGACTTTGTAGAAAGTGTCTATTATGAGCGCTGGCAGGTTCATAATTGATGATCCTTGTAAAAGTAATGAAAAAACAAATATATAGAGGAATTGTTCATGAAAGATTATAATTAATTTAAATAGCCTAATATAATAGAACAAAACAGGCTGCGGAGGTTAAGTCATGAACAAAATGAATGACAGTTCAGGGGATCAAGGCTTTCAAGTCAATAATGGGATGTTTTACTTAATAAGGTTGATGAAAAAAGTGACTTTATCTGGGGTTATCATCATGATTTTTCTTTTGGGCGGCTGCAAGACTATTACAAAAGATGAACCCATCCCCAGGGATATGACGGTGGATCAAATCGATTCAGATTATCAAATATCATCATTTCAGTTAGATGATAGTAAGACATTGGAATACAGGGATGTTTATCACAACAATTTAAGCATTGTTGAATTAGAAAATCGGGAAACCTATTATGTTTCAACTGATTTATATTTAATGGATTTAAAGAGCAAAGAAATAACAGAAGTCACAGCTATCAATAGAGGTAATGATGAGGGCAGAATTTGGAATTTTATAGAATTATCAGATAAGTCATATTTATATACGAACGTTACTTACACAGGTTTGTCTGATTTCACCTTCATGGATTTTGAAGTAATCCATTTAAAAGAGGGTAACAAAAAGGCCATCACTAAAGGCCGCATCGATAATATTTATGAATTACCAGTATTTACAGTCGATAAGGATGCAATTTACATTTCCGTTTCCTCTTATGATGATGTGCAGGATAAAACCGAGGGGAATTATAGAATTGAATTATGGAAATTCGATACCAATACCTGTGAAAAAATTGTTTCCAGTACAGGCAGATATTATATTGGTGAGCACGATCATTATAGCTTAGATGATGAATGTGAATTTTACTCTGATCAAACAATATATATTAATAACAATGGTAGTTATTTTGTTACGGGAAATGGTGATCAAAAAATAATGAATAAAGTTGAAGAGGGTTTTATCTCTAAAGTGTCCTGGTCTTTACCCAAAAACCTAGTTCATGCGATTCCATTGGGGCATAAATACTTAGTGACTGAAAGGCTTAAAAATACAACTGAACCAGATGCGTTAATATCGTATGTACTGGATGATCACGGAACGAAATATGATTTGAAGACAACTCTAAGATTGGAAGATTATTGTGTTTTAGAGGAAGGCATTGTGGGTTTTTATAAGGGAAACACGGTTATTTTAAAAGATTTAGAAGATAGGATTGGAATGACGGTTGTTCCTGAACTTAAAGGGGGTATTTATTTTCGCAAGGTGGATGGAAATTCTGTATTAGTTTTTAAAAATGGAACCTGTTATAATCTGACTGTAAAATAGAATTGACGATGAGAATAGAAAAATACAGGGATAAGGGAAGGATTGCATACCATTTGAAAAAAGAAATTCTGTATACCAGTAAAAACTTTTGCTCAATCTCAGGAATTACAATGGAAACGCTGCGCCATTATATTGATCTGGGACTTTTGGTTCCAGCCAGGGTTCGTTCCAATGGTTATCGTGAGTTCTCCATGGATAATGCCGTTGATGTGTTTTATTTGCGTCATGAGCGGGGATTGGGTGCAAGTCTGAATCAATTTCATCCGGAAAATGAGGCAGAAAGCTTGGTGGATCAGAGCGTTCGCTATCAGGAAAATCTGATCCAGCTGCAAAAACAAAAAGAACTGCTTGAACGCCAGATTGACAGAAATATCTATTATCAAAATCTGATTCAGCGGGCAATGCATCAAATTGAACAGCCGATGTATTTAAACACCAATCAGCTGTTTAGTTTAAGTTTTTTGGAATTTTCAGAAGCGAATTTGAAAAAAGAAACCGTCCTGAAGACGATTGATCAATGGATGCAGCATCCGGAGCTCCTGCACATGGCCTTTCGAATTGACCCGGAACAGATGCAGTCCACTTCTCCCATCTTGAATCCCCGCATCGGACTGGGCGTGCGAACGGATTTTGCAGAACAGATGAGCCTTCCTTTAGGTGAGGCGCAAACCAGCTGCGGCAGTGGGAAAATGGTAACCACGGTTTCACGCAGCGAAAGTTTGACCCAGATTCCCAGATCGGCACTGACGTCTTTAGAGCGCTGCGTTAAACATCCTATTCAAAAAGAGTTAGTCGGGCGATTGATTACCCGTGTTCAGGAAGAAGGAAAGCTTTGGTATTATTTCAGCATCAGTGCAGATTTAGGATAGATCTTGACCCCGTGGCAGCCACGGGGTTTATAGTATAATCAGATCGATTGTGAAAACATCGACAAGGGAGGAAAAAAATGAGAAAACTGGGACTTACTTTGATTGCTTTTTTCATGCTTCTCTCCTGTGCTGCCTGCGGGCAACAACAAGGAGAAACGAAGAAAACAAACCTTCAATTTAAGGCTGGAAGCTATACCGCTTCCGCACAGGGCTACAATGGAGAGGTAACGATCGAGGCAACCTTTTCAGAGAATGCGATTACCGACATTCAGATTCAGGAACAGAAGGAAACAGCGCATGTTGGGGACTCCGCTTATCCTATCTTAATTGAAGATATCATAGCGGCGAATGGTACCGGAGTCGATGGAGTCAGCGGCGCAACCTTTACGAGCATCGCTTTGAAGAATGCGGTTAATGCTGCGGCGGAAGCGGCAGAAGCTTCTGATTTAGACACGTTCAAAAAGAATACGGTTACCCACCAAGCTAAGGATGAAATCACAGGAACTTGGGATGTTGTCATTGTTGGTGCCGGCGGCGCTGGAATGATGGCGGCAGCTCAGGCAGCACAGAATGGCGACACAGTGCTGATTATTGAGAAGAATGCAGAAATGGGCGGCAACACCCTTGTCTCAGGCGGAGCATACCAATCCACTTTTGACGCGGTTGTCTGGGATCCGGAAAATCCGGATGCGACTAGCGGTGAGTACAATGGAGAAACCTATGAGAAGGTAACCAATGACGCAGGCCGTATTGATACATTGAAGACCATTTTAGACTGGTCTGAGGAACCTTTTGATGGAAGCGTGGATGAAGCCCATCCATTTGTCGCGGGCGATATTGCTTTGAATGCCCAGCGCGGAGTGCATGAAGAATATCTGCCGACTTTACTGGCTTTGAAGGATGAAATCCGCGCTTATTTAGCATGGGCACAGCCGCAGCTGGACAGCGGCACGTCTGAGACCAAACTGACGTTGTTCTCGACCATCAATCTTCACGTTTTCCAGACTTACTATGGCGGACTGCGGCCAAATCGTGAGAATACAGAATGGATCTATGGCGATGTTGATTTAGTCCGACAGTTTGTCGAAGGCGGTCAGGAAATTAAAGACTGGCTGGAAGCACAGGGCGCTTCGATTGATCAAAGCCGGGCCTATACTCTAATCGGCTGCTTATGGCAGCGTGAAAATGCGGTAAATGGCGGTACCGTTGACGGTCAGTTCTATGAAGGCAAATGGGGCGGCTATTTCGCCGTGCCGGCCAATACCGTATTAAAAGCCAATGAAGCGAATCAGATTATGACAAGAACGACCGCCAATGAACTGATCACAGATGACACAGGCCGGGTTATTGGCGTCAAGGCAACACAGTTTGACGGAACGCCGGTCACGGTGAATGCCAATAAAGGCGTCATCATTGCGACAGGTGGTTATGGCGCGAATATTGGAATGGTTCAGAGCACCAATGATTATTGGGAAGACGGTTTCATTGCCAACAATATCGGTACAACTAATCGTTCCAGTTTGAAGGGTGACGGCATTACAATGGCTCAGGCTGTCGGTGCGGCAACGGTCGGTGAAGGCTGGACTCAGATGATGCCGTTAGGCTGGGTTGACAACGGCAATCTTGCCGGTGGTGCTGGAGAAAATGTAATCTATGTCAATCCGGAAACAGGCAAGCGCTATGTTGACGAATCAGCGGAACGCGACGTTCTGTCCGAAGGCGGATTTGAAAACGGTATGAGCGAAGCCAAAGCGAAGGAATTAGGCTTGAAGTATGTTCCGGGAATCTACGTTGAAATTTCCAACGTGGGAACAACGGCCGGATCAGGCGGATTCAATAATTTGCCGGATGATGTTGAAGGCCGGATGATTTTCAGAAGCGTAGAAGAAACAGCGGAATTGATCGGCTGTGATGCTGAAACCCTGCGGCAGACGATTATGGATTACGATAATTATGTGATGGGTGTCGCGAAAGAATTGGAAGTGGAGAAACTTTCTTACCGCGGAACAGTAGGTCAGGTAGAAGTGGACGATAATGGAAATTATCTGCCGGAAACCTATTCGTTGGATAAGATTCGCGTGCGCTTCTTAGCGCCTTCCACGCATCACACCATGGGCGGATTAGTCACGGATATGGATCGTCGTGTCTTAAATGAAAACGACGAAGCGATCAGCGGCTTATATGCGGCTGGTGAAGTTGCCGGAGGTATCCATGCTGGAAATCGTCTGGGCGGCAATGCGATTACTGAAATTATTGTTTCCGGCCGGATCGCAGGAAACAGCGCTTCAAATCAGAAATAAAATTGAATTAACCATGGAGAATCCTGAAAGTGGAAGTTCCATGGTTTTCTTTTGGAAAAGGATGGGTTCTCTGCCTGAATTTCTTTCCTCTATGAATGGGAACTGGTTAAGAACAGGCGTTTCTCATAAAATCTTCCGATTCAATCAAAAACAGAAGTCAGAAGTCTCCAACCAGAAGGAGCTGTTTCTCTAAACAGGAAGCTGGCGATCCGGTTTTTAAGTTAAGATATCATGTGTGTACGAATGAAATAAAGCGTGGATCAGTGTTATGAATTGATGCGCTTTCGCTGATATGAAGCAGGAATACCCGCTTTCTTTCGCAGCTTGGCGATTAGTTGTCGGGAACATTGAATCTGTTTTTCCTGCAGCCGCATTGTGATCTGCAAGTCACTGAGCGGAAAATCCGGCGACTCCTGCGCAATGACCGTGCGGATTTGTGAGATAAGTTCTTCCTGACTGAGATTGTCTGCACTCAAAGAAGCAAACAACATCTCAATGGGAAGCAGTTTCCCTTCAAACAGGAAATACTTGTCTTGAACAGCCCGCGTAATTGTGGAAGGATGCAGTCCCAGCTTCTCCGCTATTTCTTTTTTCTGACATGCCCGCAGGGGCTGGTGAAGAATTAACGCCTTTTCCTGGATCAGAAGCAGTTCATTCATGATCAAACTCAACGTCAGATTGCGTTGGGACAAGGCATCGAGAAAGAAGCGAGCTTCCTGCAGTGCCTGCCGTAAGGCAGGCGGAGGCTGCTGATCCAGGCTTAGGTTTGGTTCTTCGATACTTTCCAAGATGCAGTGATGATCCTCGATCCGCACTTCAAATTCCGGCAAAATCCATTGCCCATCCGCTGCTTCATAACTTGCACACGGAGCGGGGGAACATTCCTGAAGCTGATGAAAATAATTTAAAATTTCAGTAGGGCTGCATGCCATTTTGATAGCTGCTTTTTGCCAGTCATGAGTCAGAATTTCTGCTTCACAGACAGTAAGAAATTGAATCGCTTTTCGATAACCTAAACGCTGCAGCTGCAAAATCAGGCACTCCTGCGGATTTCTTGCCCCAACTCCGGCTGGTTCCAGCTGCTGCAGCCAGCTTAAATGCCGTTCCAGGACAGGCAGTGCGACATGAAAAGTCTGAGCTAAATCCTGCAGAGAGTCTTCAAGGAAACCTTGATCATTCAGCGATTCGATCAAAATCTGACAGACATGTTCCTGAACCGGCTGTTTCAGACTCAACAGCTGTTCGTAGAGATCCGCCTTTAAAGAGGTTGGCGATGAGGCAAAGTTCAGCCAGTCGCACTGAACTGTTCGCAGGTAAGGATTGCTTTTCTGTCTTAGCCGCAGCTGACGCATCAATTCGGCACGATTCCATGTCAGAACCTGCAGTGATTTTTCCATCGCCGGCGTGTAGTGAAGCTCCAGTTTTGGCTGCGGACGAAGTGTGACCGAGGTTTTCATAGCGTTCTCCTTTCTGCTGAATGTCAGGCTGTTAAAAGTAGAATTTATGGAAAATAATGGTTCTATAAAAGATTACCTTTCCTTGAATAACAATTGATTCGTGCTTCTGAAATGATTATACTAAATTTAAAGTAAAACTTACATAACGCTTTAAAGGAGATGCGATGAGAGAAAATCAGCTCACAGTCCAGAATCAGATTTTATCCTTGTTAAAGTCCGAGGAATTAAATGAAAAGCAGGCGGATCATTTCACTGCCGCCTGGTTGGCCCAGAAACTGAATTACAGCCGCAACTTTATCAGTCAGCTGCTGAACGATTTAACCGACCAGCGGCTTTGTGTCAAAATCAATACCCGTCCGGTATATTATTTCAGCCGCGAGCGTCTGCTTCAACAGGGCTACGCGATCCCTGAAACACTCAGCTCCTTGTCAGGCTGGCCACAGCTGAACGAGTATAAGCTGCGGAAAGAGAACGATGTGTTTGATCGGCTTGTCGGGCGGAACGGGAGCCTTTCCTATGCCATCGAACAAGCGAAAGCCGCGATTACCTATCCGCCGCAGGGCTTGCCTATGCTTTTGACCGGAGCGACGGGAACTGGAAAAAGCTATCTGGCCCGCTTAATGTATCAATACGCCTGCCAACAGGGAACGTTGCGCGAAGACAGTCCCTTCGTTACGATCAACTGCGCTGAGTATGCGGATAATCCGGAATTGTTTCTGACGCATTTGTTCGGGTATAAAAAAGGGGCGTACACCGGTGCGGACAGCGACCGGCAGGGATTTTTGGCTGCGGCGGACGGCGGCATTTTGTTTCTCGATGAAGTTCATGCGCTGAAACCGGAATGCCAGGAAAAGATATTTTTGTTTTTGGATCAGGGAATTTATCACATGATCGGGGACAATGAAACCTGGTATTCCAGTCATGTCCGTGTGCTGATGGCGACTACAGAAAATCCGCAGGAAATTCTGCTGAAAACACTGCTGCGGCGAATTCCCATTCATGTGCAGCTGCCGGATTTGGATCATCGGCCTTTATCAGAAAAACGAAAGCTGATCGTCTCGTTGCTTCAGAAGGAACAGGAAAAACTGGACTGCATGGTATTGATCAGCGACTTGGCTTATCATACGCTGGAATCCGTGCATTACTCAGGCAATGTCGGTCAGCTGGAAAATGCCGTCAAGGTCAGCGTTGCGAATGCCTTTCTGCGGCGCGAAGCACAATCGCTGGAAATTCATATTCACGATTTGCCGGCCAGCCTGACCTCGGCGATGACCTATGACCTGCTTCAATGCTCCGATCAGACACTGCATCCGCTGCATGCCGTTGTGCCGCAGATTTCCAATGTAAGCGGCTATGAGGTATTCAACCATGCCCTGCTGCACAGCTTCCACAGCTATAAACAGCGCCAGATGAGTTTCGACAGTTTTCTGGCCGTTGCTTATACCAAACTGGAAACCTATGCGGATACCTTGATCCAGGATCGCTGGATTACACCGCAGCAGGAAATTTTCAACAATTTATCCAGTCTGATCTTAACGCTCAGTGTTTCCCACACTCCCCGCCGGCAGCTGTCCAACAATTCAATCAAGATTCTGGCCCGTTATTTAGCTGATGCTGCCCGTCAGCGTCAGCAGGAATTTTCTTTGAATGCAGAAGAGAAGGAAAGTGCGGAGGCCTTTCTGCAGCTGATCCTGCAGCGATATCCGCTGGAAGCCCGTCAGATCCGCAAAATTCTGGATCTGGCAGTCAACACTCTGTCCTTCACTTCCACGCTGCTGCCCACCCTGGATCTGTTTATCTTCATGCAGTATTTCAGCCGAGATCTGCAGCGGGCCTCAATTCCCGTTGTTATTTTGGCGCATGGCTATGCGGTTGCCAGCGGTATGGCTGAGGTTGGCAATCAGCTTCTGCGCACGCAGATGTTCGATGCGATCGACATGCCGGCGGACTGCCGCTTTGACGATGTGACAGCCCGTCTGAACGAATACATGGACTCCCTGGAAGGCTGTCTGGAGCTGATCGTTCTGGTCGATATGGGATCGCTGGAAAATATCAGCGACGCTTTAGGTACCCAACGCACGATGAACATCGGAATTCTCTCCAATGTATCGACCAAGCTGATGCTGGACATCGGTTCGATGATCATGGAAGGAACGCACTCATTAAAAGAAATTCTCAAAGAAGCCAGTAAGCGCAGCGTTCATCATTATGAAATCCTGGAGAACCAACAAAAGCCCAATGCAATTGTGGCTGTCTGTTCAACTGGAATTGCCACGGCAGAAAAAGTGCTGGCCCTGTTTCAAAACAGTCTGCCTGCTTCGGTTAAGGTGGAATTAATTCCCGTGGATTATCCCTCGCTCAATCAGGGCCGGATCACCAGTCTGACAGCTCAGTACCATATTCTGTTAATTGTCGGCACCCTGGATGCATCGGTGCCGGGAATTCCGTTTGTTTCCGTAGAAGAATTAATTGATCAGAAAAATATGGACGTGCTGGATCAATGCCTGAAAGGAATTCTATCCAAAGATCAGCTGCATGCCTTCAAACGGAAGATCATCAAGAATTTCTCCATGGAAAACCTGATGAATTATCTGACGATTCTCAATCCCAATCGGATACTCATGTATGTCGAGGAAATCCTGGATCAGATTCAGGAGAAACGCCAATGCAGCTTCAACGGGCGCACAATCATCGGCCTGTATCTGCATATCAGCTGCTTGATCGAACGTTTGGTTATCGGCAAAGAACCTGCGGGTTATCCTGATCTGGAAGCCTTCGCCATCAATCAGGCAGAGTTCATTCAAATTGTTCAGGACAGTTTTGCGGCAGTGTGCCGAGCGTACAACATTGTATTGCCGGTCAGTGAGATCGGTTATCTGTACGATTATATCGAGCAGGGCAGTGTCGCGGAAACCTCGGACAGTGTCGCAGTGCGCGATCAAAAAGATTTCTTTGCCGCAGATTAACTGGATTTCACGGCAGAAATCAAGAAAAAGGACGAATTTTACCGGAAACGGGGAAAGATTCGTCTTTTTTTACGGTTTGGATGAGCTTGCCACGGAAATTGCTAGAAGATAGGCATACGAGATCCTTAGGAGGTGAGAGGGAATGATTAAATTGTTACGGGTCGATGACCGGCTGATTCATGGACAGGTGGCAACGACCTGGACGAAAACGCTGCAGGCGGATTCGATCATTGTCGCCAATGATGAAGTGATCAGCAACGAATTGCAGATCATAGCGCTGAAGCTGGCTGTTCCGGCCGGCATGAAGGTCGCTATCCGCAGTGTCAGCGAGGCGATCGGCTTGCTTGCCAACCCCAAGGCACTGCCGATGAAAATCTTTGTGGTCGTCAATCATCCGCGGGATGCTCTGCGGATTGCGCAGGCCGTGCCGGAAACGATTGAAGGGATCAACATCGGGAATTATTACGGAAGTCCTCAGCTGCGGACCGAGGAAAAAGTCAAACTCGACCGCAATATCTATCTCGATCCGGAAGACGTGGATACGCTGAAGCAGATCTGCGCGCTGCCGATCGAGTTTACTGTGCAGATGGTGCCGCATGAACCGAAGAAAAAAGTCAGCGACTGTCTGCACCACCTGGGATAACAAAGGAGGAATGAAAAAATGATGATTGTCCAAGGTTTGTTAGTCGGACTCGTGTATTATGTCTGCGATCTGTTGTCTTTGGCCTGGTGTGCCAATCCGATGGTGAACCGCCCGATTGTGTTGGGGCCGCTGGTTGGTCTGGTACTGGGGGATCTGCAGCAGGGAATTTTAATCGGTGCCTCAGTAGAACTGGTCTTTTTGGGCGTCGCCAGTATCGGGGCAACGATGCCGGCCAATGCCGCATTGGGCGGGACGATCGCCACGGCGTTTGTCATCCTGACAGGTGCGGATATGGAAGTCGCACTGGCGCTGGCGGTACCGATCGGCATGCTCGGCGTCTTTACCAACGAATTGCGCAAACTCATTACGGCAAACTTTCTGCCGATGTTTGACCGCTTCATCGAGGAAGGAAATGTGAAAGCATATGATCGTTCGATTCTGTGGGTATCCGCGCTCGTACAATCCTTCCAGGCGATTCTGGTCTTTCTGTGCATCGCGTTTGGAACGCAGTCGATCGACGTGATGTTGGCGGCGATTCCAGCTCCGATTATTGATGGAATCAAGGTTGCCGGCGGGATGCTTCCAGCATTAGGCTTAGGTATCCTGACGATCATGCTGTTAGGAAGAAAAGGTGCTTTTCTGTATTATCTGCTGGGCTTTGCGTTAGTCGTGTTCTTTAACGTATCCACGACGGCGGTGGCTTTGATCGCCTTCATTCTGGCAGGCATCGAACTTTACCGCGAACTGGATTTCCAGACTATGCTGAAACGCACACAACCTGCTGCCGCAGCTACTGAAGAAAAAGAGGAGGAATTCTTTCTATGAATAAAAACTTACAAGCTTATCCAAAAGAAGAAGTCACCGCTTTAAAACGGATGTACTGGCGATCCAATTTCCTAGAATCCTGCTTCAATATGGTGCGGCTGCAGGGATTGGGGTTCGGCTATGCGATGATTCCGATGCTGGAGTATTATTATAAAGATGACCCGGAAGGCTTCAAGGCGGCGCTTAACCGGCATACGCAGTTTTTCAATACCTGTCCTAACGTTGTCACCTTTAACCTGGGCGTAGCCGCCGCAATGGAAAAGGAAGCCGCGGTCAATCCTGACTTTGATCCGGCTGCCATCAACGCGGTAAAAACCGCGCTGTTAGGTCCGACTGCCGGCATCGGCGATGCGATTTTCTGGGTTGTGCTGCGGACCTTGGCTGCGGGCATCGGCATCTCCTTGGCGCAAAGCGGTTCAATTTTGGGTGCCGTGGTGTTTGTGCTTTTGATCAATGTGCCAAGCTTTATCGGCCGCTGGTATCTGGAAATCGCCTCCTACACGACCGGAACACAGCTGGTTCAAAAGATGGATGAAAGCGGCCTGATCACCCTGATTTCCAAAGCTGCCGGCATTATCGGGTTAACGATGGTCGGAGCGATGGTCGCTTCCAATGTTTCGCTGTCCACCCCGCTGACCTTGAATTTCGGCGATGTTCCATTTGAGCTGCAAAGTGCCTTCGATATGATTATGCCGGGATTTCTGCCGTTGATGCTGTCCTTGCTGGTCATCGCGCTGCTGCGTAAAAATGTCAAAGCAAACTGGATCATCATCGGGATGATGGTTGTCGCCATTGCAGGAAGATGTATCGGGATTTTGTAAGCTATGCGGAAGTTTTTAATCGCAGCACACGGAACTCTGGCTTCCGGTATGCAAAATGCCCTGCAGATCATTGCCGGAAATAGTGCCAAAATGACGGTGATCGATGCCTTTGTCGATATCCAGAATCCGGCCGATCAGATTCAGGCTTATTTCAGTCAGTTGTGTGAAGAAGATGAGCTGATCATTCTCACCGATATGCCCGGCGGCAGTGTCAATCAGCTGATGATGCGGTATTTATGCCGACCGCAGACGCATTTGATCAGCGGCATCAATTTGAATTTGGTGCTGACGTTAATTTTAAATGCCGAAGAAACAGATACGTCAGCGCTGATTCACCATGCCATTCAGGAAGGCCGGGATCAAATACTGTATATCAATGAAAAAATGGAACAGCTGAGTTCTGAGATGAATGCTTTTTTCTGATTCCCTTGAGGGAAAGGGAAACGAAGCATAGAATAAAAGCGAAGGAGGAAAACGGAATGAAAAGTTATCGCAGTCATCGCATCGTAACAGAAACAGACGTCGTTGACGGCTGGCTGACCGTGGATGAAGCAGGTTCCATCATAGCAGTGGAAACAATACCTCAGGGTGAGCCGGTGCTGGACTATCAGCAGGATTGGCTGTTCCCCGGTCTGATCGACCCGCATCTGCATGGATTTATGGGCTGGAACGCTTCAAAAACGCAGGATGAAACTTCGATCCTACACATGGCGGAGGCCTTGTTGTGGTCAGGGGTGACAGCCTGCGTGCCTTCCTGCATTTCATCCCCGATCATGCTGGAAAATGTTCAGGCATTGCATCGTGCGAAAGTTCATCAGAAACAAGGCGCGGAAATCTTAGGTCTGTATATGGAAGGCCCTTTCTATAATCCAAAATACAATGGCGGAACGCCAATCCAGTATTTCCAGGAACCTACCCTAGATAAAGCCATGGCGTTTTATGAAGCTGCCAGCGGGGATTTGTTCAGCATGGGACTGGCACCGGAGCTGCCGGGGGCAATGGACGTGATCGCCTTGCTGAGCGCAAAAGGTGTGCGCATGGGCATTGCTCACACCGGCGCGGATTATCAACAGACGATTGCAGCGATAGACGCCGGATGCAGGATGGCTACGCATTCATTCAACGCCATGCGCAGTCTGCATCACCGTGAAGTCGGAGTCAGCGGCGCCATTCTTCTGGATCAGCGGATCTATAATGAAATCAACTGCGATTTTATTCACGTTTGTCCGCCGATGATCGAAATTCTGCTTAAAATGAAGCCGCAGGATAAAATCCTGATGATGACCGATAATGACAGCATGACCGGCATGCCGGCAGGAGATTATCAGATTGACGGAGTGATTGAGCGGCTGGAGCCCAGCGGAAAAATCGTGCTGGAGGACGGAACGATTTACGGAAGCGGCCGAACTCTGCTGCAGGGTGTGTTCAATCTGATTGAGGAACTGCATCTGTCGGTACCGCAGGCCGTGGCGATGGCTTCGCTGAATGCCGCGGTGTTCTTAGGTCAGCAAGATCGAATCGGATCGCTGAGAAAGGGAAAACAAGCCGATTTTATTGTGGTCAATGATGAACATCAATGCTTAGCGACTTATCAGAAAGGAATTCAGGTCTGCCGCATTGAAGACCGAACGCAGCTTGCCAATCCTGAATTCATGAAACTCAAAGTCGCCTAAGACAAAGACAGTCCTGATCAGAAAACTCCCTTACAGATATCATTCAAAGTAAAAAAGGAACGGCATGACTGCCAGCGGGGCAGTAGCTTACCGTTCCTTTTATCTTGATCAAGGTTCGTTCTAATAATTAGGATCAGAATTCATTCAGCATAAGAAAAGGACCGAATCAGCCGGCGATTCCTTGATCATTCCGGTTTGTTCTGATTGTAAAGCGTGCGGAAATCCCCCACCGGCATCGGTTTGCCGAACAGATAACCCTGGCCTAACCGGCATTGCAGGTTCAGCAGCATCGCCCGCTGAGCTTCGGTTTCCACGCCTTCGGCAATGACGCTGACGCCTAATTGGTGGCACATCCGGATGATGCTGGCAACAATAATCTGATTTTGGGCTGAATCCGCCAGTCCCTGGATCAGACTGCGGTCCAGCTTCAAAACATCGAAGTCGGCGACAGTCAGCAGGCTCAGATTGGTATATTTGGTTCCGAAGTCATCCAGTGAAATCCTTAACCGCAGCCGTTTCAGCGACTGAATGATCGAACGCAGCGTTTCTTTTTCCAGCTCACCGACGGTTTCCGTGATTTCAATTTCAATCAAGGCCGGATCAAAATCATACTGAGAAAGAATCTTTTCCACTTCCAGCGCCATGTTGTCTTCCAACAACGTAATCCGTGAGAAATTGAGCGAGATCACGACGGCGTCCTTGCTTTCGTGCTGACGGCGCTGCTGGATGCGGCAGACCTCATTCAGCACAAAGAAGTCAATCAAGCGGATCAGATGTTCTTTTTCCAGTCCCGGCACAAACCGTGAGGGCGGCACGATCCCCAGCTGCGGATGCAGATAACGGATCAAAGCTTCACCGCCCAGAATCCGTCCGCTTTTAAGATCCGCCTTCGGCTGGATATAGACGAGGAACCGATTTTCCTGGAGCGCCTCTTTTAACCGCTGCAAGGATTGAGGATGATAGTGCTTGGTCACGGTTTCCGTCGTTTTATAATAATTTTGCTTGGCGATGATCATGAGCTGATTGGCATGGCTCAGCAGGCTGTTGATGTCCACTTCATCCTCACTCCAGCTGCCGCCTAGGGAAACGCCGTTGAGAATTAACGTGAACGCTTTTTTCAGCCGGGCAAGACTTTGCTGGAATTCGGCATGCGTGCTTTTTTCATAAATCGCGATAAACTCATCGCCGCCCAGACGAAACAGCTGATCGGTGCAGGCCTGCAGCTTCAGAATGCGGGCCACTTCAACCAGCACCTGATCCCCATAATGATGGCCATACAATTCGTTCAGTTCTTTTAAGCCATTGACGTCGAAGACGGCAACGCCCGCCTGGGCCGGCGGATTCTGCTGCCAGTTTTCCAACAGCTGAACATACTGATTGCGGTTATACAGGCCGGTCAGCGGATCGCGATAACTCATGAACCGTAGCTTTTCCACCGCCTGATATTTCATCAGTTCACTGACTAGGAAGGTAGCCAGGGATTGGGCGAAGCTCAAGTCCTGACCTTGGGCGGTCGGGTTGATGATGGCGCAACAGCCGAGAATCTGATCTTGGGAAAGCAGCGGTACCGCCAGCAGAGAATGCAGTCCCAGGCGCATGAAGCTGCGCGCCAGTTCCGCGTTCTGACTTTTCATCAGATCCATATCCAGCAGCACAAAATCAGAATGGGTTCGGAAATAGGCGTAATCTGGACCAAACAATGCCGTTGTCAATGTCAGCCAAGTTTCAGCCAGTCCCGGCAGTGATGGGGCTGGCCATTCATGCAGGGAATGCGACTCGTCGGTAAAGCTGAGCAGCGTTCGTTCGGCTTTATAATAATGACCGACATCAGCCAGACAAAGCTCCATGGCCTCGGTCACAGACTGAGCCACAACGATGCGGCGCACACTGCTTAACAAAGCGTTGCCGCGTTCCAGCTGCTGTGACAGCTCCTTGCTTAAATGATTGTGTTCGGCAATGTCCATCGCAAATTCCATGCGCGCGGTCCGGCCCTGCCACTGAATCAGCTTATCCTTGACGATGAAGTCCCGGTTCATCAATTCATTGGTATGCTCCCAAACATAATATTCATTGAATTTCAGTTTGCCGTTGGTGCAGAACGGACAGGGGGAATCCCGTCCCTGCAGCACCGCATAGCACTTTTTGCCGATATAATCATCAATGATGTTGAGATCCTCTTTAATCGTGCGGTTGATAAACAACAGCTCATAGGTGTTGGGGTCGCTGACATAGATCACGTCGTTCAGCTCTTCCAGCAGCTGCGAGGTCAAGTGCTCCTCCAGCTCCGGAATGATCGAAACATCCGGCGCGGTATCCGGCTGATCGTCAATCTTGGTATTGTTGACCTTCCAGCTCTCCTGCTTCATCGAAGGCAGATAGAACTGCACCTGATTTTTCCCTTGGCGTTTGGATTGATACAGGGCGATATCGGCATTTTGATAAAGCTTGTAAAAATAAGTGCCGTCTTTGGAATAAAAGGAAACACCAACGCTGCAGGAGATGCTGCCGGAAAATAAGGCAGCGACAGCCTGACTCAATTGTTCCGCTTTCTCTTTAACGATCTGTTCACTGCGGCAGTTTTTCATAAAAATCGCAAATTCATCGCCGCCGATCCGCCCCAATACGTCGTCCGCCCGGAAAACCTCACGGATCTGCCGGGCAATACGGGCCAGGACCTGATCCCCATAGAGGTGACCAAAGGTATCGTTGACATGTTTGAACTCATCAATGTCCAGAATCAGCAGCGCATGCAGCGCCTGCGGATGACTCTCCAGGACAGACTGAATCTGCGCCTCAGTGGAGCCTTTGTTAAGCAGACCGGTCAGGGAATCCCGCTGGGACTGATACTGCAGAATCAGTTCATGGCGCTTTTCCTTGTCGATGTTGCGGATAAAAAACAGCACTTTCAAATGCGCGGTAGCCGGATCCTGAATAATATGCGCGGTCGTTTCCACCCAGACCATCTGGCGTTTTTCCGAAAGCCGGCGGTACTGCAGCGTGATCTCACGTTGATCCTGACCGTAGGCGGATTTGATCGCTTCCCGGCTGAAGGTCTTAAGGAAAGCTTTCCGCTCATCCGGATGAATCTGTTGGCGGGCGACGTTCTTTTGAAATTGATCGTAAGGGGTCTGGACGGCCTCGCTGATCAAAAAGCTCCACTCACCGCTGATTTTTTCGACAAGGTTGTCGCAGAGATTGATCTCGATCATTAAGCAGGCCCCGGCGGCGATCGCCTGGCGGTACTGCTGTTCCTTGGCATAAGCCAGTTCGGCATCTTTCTGCAGCGTGACATCTTCCAGAATGCCGACCGCTTGTTCCTGGGGCCCATATTCATTGTGCAGCACAGTCAATGTCAGCTGGGTCCAATGATAGATTCCATCATGACCTCGGCTTTTGATCAGACTGCCGGCATGATTCTCGCCCTGCCGCAGCTGACTGAAGACCATAAGAAAAGCTTCGCTGAACTGCGGCTGAATGTAGCCCTGTTCAATAAAAAATTCAGGATTAGCCGGCTGAGATGGAAAATCATAGCGTTCGCAAGCCTGCGGACTTCCGGTAATTTCATTTTTCTGGATATTGTAATCGAATACAAGACAGCCGGTTTGATCCAGAAGGGCCTGGAACCGTTGATCGTTGGCTTGGCTTTGGAGTGCCTGCTGCTTATCGGTGGTGATGTCCACGACTACGCAGTTGATTGTCTGAAGGCTGCCGGTTTGGGCAAACGCGGCATAGATCAATAGATACTGAACACCAGATCCTCCGTTCAGCCGCAGCTGAAATTTCAAACCCGGTTTTCCAGCGGCAAAGGCTTCCTTGATCTGACGCAGGACACGCTTGTGATCTTCCTTTGGAATCAGCCGGCTTAGTTCATTATGAAAGGTGCTGCGGATCTGATCGGCACTTCGCTGAAGAATCCCATAGAACCGCAGATTCGCATACAGCAGCGTCAGCGCGTCGTCCACCTGGACCAGACAAATGCCGCCAGGCAGATGATCGGTCAGCATTGCCATTTCCGCGTTTCGCTGCTGCAGAGTATTCAGCTCTGACTGCAGTTCGCTCTGGCGAAGCATCGCTGTCTGAATGTCGGAGAAAAAAAGCAGCACCGCAATTCGGCCCTGATCGGTCAAAAAGCGGAAACCCCGGCACTGCCGCCATAAAACGGAACGGTCCCGGCAGGTTAAACGCAGCGTAAGTTCAAACTGGTTGGCTTGCTGAAGCGCTTGGCGGGCCTGAGCTTTAGCCGGACCGACATCGTCGGGATAAAGAAGCAGATCCAGCTGTCCCTGACATTGCAGATAAAATTCATCATAGGTGAAGTTCAAGGCTTTTAATAAAGATGAGCTGATATAGAATAACGGCAGGTTTTCTTCCCAATAAACTCCGATCATTTCCGGATAAATCGCCGCTTCCAGCATTGTAAATGAAGGCTGCGGAGCCCTGCCGCCCACATTCGGCAGCTTTAAGGCTGAGGGCAGATCCAGATCCAATAGCAGGATTGAAAACTGCGGTGTTTCCGCTTCCAGACGCAGCTGAATCCGGATTGAAGGACGGTCGGGATAGTCGAGCTGAAAAGCTGCGAACAAGGCACACAGGTGCGGCTGTTTCCGCAGAACTTCAATATGAATCCAATGCAGCTGAAGGGGCTGCGGAGTTTGACGGTAATAGCGGTTCAGCCAGAGCAAAAGATCTTCGCGGCCCAGCGGCGATTCCCCATCCATGCCGCGGCACAGCAGTGTTTCGCTTAAGACTGTTTTAAACGACTTGAGATCCCGCTGAAGCAATACCGCCTCGGCCGTTTTTTTAAAGAACTCACTGATTCTAAAAGTGGGATTTTCCATTCTATCCTACCTCGTTTTCAATATCATATCCGTATTTTATCATCATAAGAATAGCATAACCTCAGGCGGAAAACCAGCAAGCGGCGAAAAACAAAACAGAAATGAGAGAACCGCGGAAAAGGCTCAAAATCAGGCTGCTTTTCAGATCGCTTCGAAAGGCGCAAACCGCGGCTCGTTTCCGGGAAAGCTTGGGAAAAAGCTGAGTCAATAACAAAAAAACCGCCCGAAGGCGGAAAGACTTACTTCTGCTTGTGTACCAGATCGTCGATCAGGCCGTAATTCTTCGCTTCCTCAGCGCTGAAATACCGGTCGCGGTCACTGTCCTCGGAAATTTCCCTCAGGCTGCGGCCAGTATCCGCTGCCAGCAGGGTGTTGAGCCGCTGGCGAATCTGGAGAATATGCTCAGCGGCGATCTTCACATCAGCGGCCTGTCCCTGAACACCGCCTAAGGGTTGATGGATCATGATTTCACTGTTGGGCAGGGCGAAGCGCTTGCCACGGGTGCCTCCGGCTAACAAAACGGCAGCCATGCTGGCGGCCATGCCCATGCAGATGGTGGAGACATCGCAGCGAATTAAGCGCATCGTATCATAAATCGCCAAACCGGCGCTGACGCTGCCGCCGGGGGAATTGATATACAGCTGAATATCCTGACCTGAGCGGGAGGCCAGATATAAAAGCTGGGCGCACAGGTTGCCGGATACCGTATCGTCGATCGGTGCGGTCAGCAGGATGATCCGCTCTTTCAGCAGGCAGGAGATCAGATCGTAAGCCCGCTCGCTGCGGGCGGACTGTTCAATAATCGTAGGAATTAAGGTCATGGAGAAGACTCCTTTCCTTTTACAGTATGCCAGAATTCAGCCCGTCAATACTTGGGAATCAAAAAATTGTAAAGCAATCGTGAAAATGGCTAAGTGAAGTCATTCACAATTGACATTTAACGCCTTAAACACTATAATTAAGTCGTGTCATAAGGAGGTCTATAAAATGACAGTAAAAGTTGCGATTAATGGTTTTGGACGCATCGGACGTCTTGCTTTCCGCCAGATGTTTGTTGCCGAAGGTTATGAAGTTGTAGCCATCAACGATCTGACAAGCCCTAGAATGTTAGCTCATCTGTTGAAATATGATTCAGCTCAGGGCCCTTTCACAGGCCATACCGTTGAAGCGAAGGAATCTTCAATCGTCGTTGACGGACATGAAATCGAAATCTATGCTAAGGCTGATGCGAAAGAACTGCCTTGGGGTGAACTGGGTGTCGATGTTGTTCTGGAATGCACAGGCTTCTATACATCGAAAGCGAAGGCTTCCGCTCATATCGAAGCTGGCGCAAAGAAAGTCGTTATTTCCGCTCCTGCTGGAAACGATCTGCCGACCGTTGTCTTCGGCGTTAACGAAGGCGTTCTGACAAAGGAAGACACAGTTATTTCCGCTGCTTCCTGCACGACAAACTGCTTAGCTCCAATGGCGAACACATTGAACAAATATGCTCCAATCGTCAGCGGTATCATGACCACAGTTCATGCTTACACAGGCGATCAGATGACTCTGGACGGCCCTCAGCGCAAAGGGGATCTGCGTCGTGCCCGCGCTGCTGCCATCAACATCGTTCCAAACAGCACAGGTGCTGCGAAGGCGATCGGTCTGGTTATCCCAGAACTGAACGGCAAGCTGATCGGCTCTGCTCAGCGTGTACCGGTTCCGACAGGTTCAACAACTCTGCTGGTTGCGGTTGTTAAGGGCAAAGACGTCACAAAAGAAGGCATCAATGCTGCCATGAAGGCTGCGGCTAACGCTTCCTTCGGTTATACTGAAGAAGAACTGGTTTCCAGCGATATCATCGGTATCACTTATGGTTCTCTGTTTGATGCAACACAGACCATGGTTACAAAGATTGATGACGAAACCTATCAGGTTCAGGTTGTTTCTTGGTACGATAACGAAAACAGCTACACAAGCCAGATGGTTCGTACAATCAAATATTTCGCTGAACTGTAAGAGCGAACAACACAGAATAAAGAAGAATGAGCTGATGCAATGTCGGCTCATTTTTTTGTGAATTTGCGGAAAGAACGATCAGAAAAGCAGGTGATGTATCGCGAAATATCTGCACCAAGAAAACGGCGGCAGAAGAAAACCCGGAAATTTTATTCCTGATCAAATTGAATATGGTATGATCAATAAAAGGCATAGGGAATGGCTCATTCTGTCAGGATTGTTCATGACCGTGTTTTGAAGTGGGTCAAACAACTCGGTGAGATTGAGGGATTACAGATCAATCAGAAACATGAGGTCGGGTGAAGAAGCCATGCCGGGCAGAAAGGAAGTGCACCATGCAAAAGAACAGGGATATAAAGCTGGAAAATGGATATGTGATCGGCAATGGTCAGGTATTGATCACAGCCGGACTGGGTGTAGAAATCCAACGTCATGGAAAACCGGTGCTGACTGACCATCCGTGCAGCAAAACGGCAGTAGCCGCGGTCAGCGGCCCGGATTATGTCTGCAATAATCTGGCCTTTGGCTTTACGATCGAAGCCGAAGAACCATGGAAGGAAGAAAGGGCAGGCATGCCGGATGCACAATGTGAATTCTATCATGTGCTGTGCCAAAACAGCGAAGCTTCTGTGCAGGTGGAGGACAGTGTGTTTATCAGCGAGAGCGTCTGGATTCGAACACTGCGTTCAACCGCGGCTTTGTCTGTGCGTGTCCGGATTGAAACTGATCCGCGCAATGGTGAGTTTCTCTGGTGGGATGGAACGCCGGTGAAGCCGGAAAGTGAATTGTACGCACCCTCCGTCGATCCGGATCAATGGGTGCAGGTTCAGGCGGATCAGCTGATTTTTCAGGGAGCGCCCCGGCGGTTGTTTCAGGATATCTCCAATGCTTATCGCTATGTGGGGAAGCCGCGGTATCTGGCTGTTCAGTGCAATGCGCAATCTTGTGTGGATCCTACCGGCTTTAGGCTTCAGCTTGAACCAGATCAGCCAGTTTCACTGATCAGCTGCCTGAGCTTGAACCGGGAAGAAGCATCCGCTTTTGCGAAGCAGCTGGCAAAACTGAGCAGTGATGAACTGCAGCGCCGCTGCCTGCGGATGCAGCAGGATCGGTTTCTAAAGCCGAAAGCCGCACCCTCTGATCCGCTGGCGAAAATCCTGCAGGGAACGGAGGATCTGATTCAGGCTGTGACCGCGGACAATGGTGCGAGTTTAGCACAAAGTTTTATCTATCCTTTACATTACATCCGGGATCAATACGGGATTTTCCGGTTTCATCAACAATGCTTAAATCATAGGGAAATGAAGCGGATCTGTCAGGCTTATCTCGGTTTCGAAAGGCAATTTGGAATTCAAAATGCCTATGATCCGATCACGCCGCACACAGCTTTTGCGGCGCGGTCTTTTAAACCGATTTCAACCGAGTGGGAGAAGACGGAACTGCCCAGCTATATCAACCTGTTTGTTCTGGAATATGTTCAGCTCACTCAGGATCTGACATTTGCGGCTGAAGCATATCCGATTCTGCGCTACAACGTTTTGTGTCAATCGCTTTCAGAGGTTTCGCTGCTTTCGGGAAGTGGGGATGAAACCTATGTGCATATCAGCGGACTGGGCAAAGAAGCGGATTTCACGGACTCCTGTTTTCTCTATCTGAAAAACTGTCAGGGGATGAAGGCGCTGGCGGAGAAGCTGAATCAGAATAGCGATGCAGCTTTGTTTGAACAACGTCTGAACCAGGTGAGCGAGGCGCTTATGAAATATAATTATGGTCAGGAAGGACAGTATTTTCAGATCAGCCGATCCCAGCCGGACTGGATCAGCGACGTGCTGTTAATGCCCTATTGGATCAACATGGATGAGTCGTGGAAACGTTTGTGCCGAGCTGGAGTTGAACGGGTGAAGAATGAGGCAGTCAGGCCGTATCGAAGCCGGAATCAGGATGATCGCTGCACAGGAATGATGCCGGCGATGCTGCTGAGCGCGCTGTGTCAGCTGGAAGATCCAGCGTGGCTCAAGGTCTGTGACGATTTAGGCAAAATAGCATCGCCGTTTGGCTTGTTTTGCGAATATTACCGGACGCAGGAGGGAACGATGATTGGCTATTCCGGCGGGCAGCGTCCATGGGAAAGTGCCTGCGCGGCTTCTGCCTTGATCGAGATGCTGATCGGTATGAAGGTGGATCCAAGCTCTTGCACGCTTACCCTGAACATTCATATTCCCCCTTCGTGGCAAGGCTTTGCGACCCGCTGGATTGAACTGTTTGACGGCAGCGAAATCAAGCTGGAGGTCACGCTTCATCATCTGACTTTGATGCGCAGGAATGCGGAAAATCCCCTGCATCTCAATGGACGTTGGCATGCTTTTCAGGAATTGAAGATTCTGCAGGGAGACGTGATGGATCAGTGGGAATGTTCGATTTCTGAATTTGTGAAATGACAGAAAATGAACTTGCTTACATTGAAAAGAACAGATTTGTTTTCAGGAAAAGTTGACAGGCAAGGCAGACAAAATTATGTTTTGGAGGCAAAAATAACTTCTTGGGGTTGAATACGCAAGCGCTTACAATTATAATAAAAAAAGAAAGGTACGAAGGAGGAAAATCATCGTATGAAGAAATTAGTAGCGTTAGCCGCGATGCTGGCCATGGCTTTAACTGTGTCAGCCTGCGGCAGCAATGGCGGAGGAAGCGGAAATGACGGAGGAAATTCCGGCACAGACGCAGCCAAAACGTTAATCGTTTATCAGAACAAAGCGGAAGTTACCACGCCGATGCAGGATTATGCAGAAAAGTGGGGCGCCGACAACGGCGTGAAGGTTGTCGTAAAAACCTGCACAGGCAGCTGTGATTACGGCGCAGCGATGAAAGCGGATATCAATGCGGGGGAAACGCCGGATATCTTCGTCATCGAAGGCATCACAGGCTATAATCTGTATAAGGACATCATGGAACCAATGGATGGCGAAGCTTGGGTCGATCAGACACAGTATGAATTTGTCCAGGACGGCAAAGTTTACGGCTATCCGGTTGCGGTTGAAGGCTATGGCTTAGCTTACAACGCAGAAATTCTGGAAAAAGCAGGCGTGGATCCGAAGACATTGACGAATTTGCCGGCTTATGAAGAAGCGTTTGCTAAAATTGACAGTATGAAGGATGAACTGGGTCTGACTGCAGTTGTTTCCTTAGTCAGTGCTGAAGGTTCAACTTGGGTTTTAGGCAATCATAACTTTGCGGGTTACCTGTCATCCGGTTTGGCTTATGACGATACATCCGTTACCGATATGGCGTTAAAGGGTGAAGTTGACGCAGCGCGTTTGTCCACCTATGCTGATTGGGTTGAATTGCTGTTTAACTACACAGATAAGAAGATGCTGACCGTCAATTCCAATGATGAACAGATGGCGGAATTCGGTGCTGGCAAATATGCCTTCCTGCATCAGGGAACTTGGGCTGATCAGCCGGTTCTTGAAGCCGGCGGAACGTTCAAAATGGGCTTTGCGCCGCATGCACCTTTAGGCGCTGAAGAGACAAACGGACTGTTTGCGGGCGCGCCTTCCTGGTACTGCCTGAATAAAGATTCCGCGAATCTGGATCTGGCTAAGAAATTCCTGAATGATCTGTGCTTCAGTGAAGAAGGCCAGAAGATGATGACGGAAGAAGTCGGTCTGGTTTCTGCATTTGAAAACAATACGCATCGTCCAACGGGCCCGCTGTCCTCAGCGCTGGCGGATTGGATTGAACAGGGCGGTACGGCTTACAGCTTCACTAACCAGTATTCCCTGCCGGATGGATTCAATATGAATACATTAGGTCCGATTTACGGTCAGTTTGCATTAGGCAATATTGACAAAGCGACATTCATCCAGATGTTTGCGGATGCCATCGCAACATTGGGAAAATAAGAACAAGTAGGCTGAGGGGGTAGGCGAGCGGAACTCGTCTGCCCTCTTTTCTTTAAGAAAGGGGAATGTTCCATGGCTGCAAAAAAGAAAACGCTGACTTCCCGAAAGAGGGCGGATCGGCTGACGTACATGTTGTTTCTGGCGCCGGCGATGCTGTCCTTTCTGCTGGTCATTGCCGTTCCGTTCTTTATGGGAATTTACTTTTCTCTGACCAACTGGACGGGCATTACACAGAGCGGATTTGATTTCGTGGGTCTGCAGAATTATATCAACAGTATTAAGGATATTCGTTTCCAATATTCATCCATGATTACGATTGTCTTTGCGCTGATCAACTTCATCTCGGTCAACGTTGTGGCCTTCTCACTGGCCTTGTTGGTTTCTTCCAAGATCAAGGGAAGAAATATTTATCGAACCGGCTTCTTCCTGCCGAACTTGATCGGCGGCATTGTTCTGGGCTACATCTGGCAGTTCATCTTCAACAATGTCCTGATCAGCATTGGTGAGAACTATGGTATTTCGCTCTTGGCGAACACCTTCTTTCTGACCGATCCGAAGCTGGCGGTGCTGGCTTTGGTCATCGCGGGAACCTGGCAGTACGCCGGCTATATCATGATGATCTATTACACGGCTTTGCAGAATGTGCCGAAGGAGTTGCTGGAGTCCGCTGATCTCGATGGCGCGAACGCCTGGCAGCGGCTGCGCCACATCACGATTCCGATGATCATGCCGGCCTTTACCGTCGCGCTGTTCTTGACGCTCAGCAGCAGCTTTAAATCCTATGATGTCGTCATGTCGCTGACCAACGGCGGCCCGTCGATGCTCTGGCAGGGACAGGCGATTAAGGCTACGGAACTGATTTCCGTCAACATCTACAATACCGCATCCGTCAACAACCTGATGGCGGAAGGCCAGGCCCGAGCGGTTATGCTGTTTGTGGTGCTGGTTGTGGTTTCTGTAATTCAGACGTCGATTACCAAACGAAAGGAGATTGAATCCTGATGACAAAAAGAAAATGGCACCTGGTGCTGCTGGAGGTTTTTGCGATCTGCGTGTTCCTTCTCTATATTTCACCGATTGTCTTAGTGGTCATCAACTCAGCTAAGCACAGCGGCGATATCGTATTGAATCCGTTGGGCCTGCCGAGCGATTGGGGCGTGCTGTTTGAGAACATCAAAGCAGTTGTCACCGATCGGACGGTTCACTATTCCTCAGCGTTTATTTCCAGTACGATCATTACTGTCGGCTCTTTGATCACGATTGTACTGTTTGCGACGATGGCCGCCTGGGTCTTAGTCCGGCATAAAAGTAAATTTTCCACACTGGTTTATTTCATGTTTGTCGCGGCGATGGTCATTCCGTTTCAGGTTGTCATGTATCCGCTGGTATCCTGGTTTAAGGAATTGGGGACGTTCCTCAACATTCCGCTGTTAAGAAGCTATCCAGGCGCAATCTTTGCGTACACTGGTTTCGGCATGTCGATGTCGGTTTTCATGTTCTGCGGATTTATCAAGGGAATCCCGTATGAGATTGAAGAAGCGGCGACGATTGACGGATGCAGCAAGTGGCAGGTCTTTGCTTATATCATTCTGCCGATGCTCAAGCCGATCATTGTGACTGTCATCATCCTCAACGGAATCTGGATCTGGAACGACTTCCTGCTGCCATTGATGGTGTTGGGCAAGGGCAACGCGATTCAGACGCTGCCGCTGGCGGTATCCAACTTCGTCGGCGCCTATACCAAGCGATGGGATATGATCCTGACGTCCACTTTCCTGGCGATCCTGCCGATGCTGATCCTGTTTTTGTTCGCGCAGAAGCATATTATCAAAGGCATGACCGAAGGAGCAATCAAATCCTAACGAGCTTAAGTTTAACCACTTAAGTTCTCTTTTTTTGCGTGAGAGAGGAATATACGATGGAAAAAATCATTTTTGATACGGATATCGGCAGTGATATCGACGACGCGTTTGCGCTGGGCTACCTGCTGAATCATCCGGAATGTGAGTTGTTAGGCATTACAACGGTGAGCGGGGAAGCGGAAAAACGCGCGGCCCTATGCCAGCTGTTTGTTGATCGCAGCGGGAAAACCGTACCGGTGCACAGCGGCATCAGCAAGCCGATTGCCTATGAAGAATTACAGCCAAGCTGTCCGCAGGCACGGGTGCTTGAGCGGTTTAGTCCCACAGGGGCGGTGTCGGAGAAATCCGCAGTGGACTTCATCCGTCAGACCGTGCTCAAATATCCGCATGAGGTGACGTTGATCAGCGTTGCGCCGTTTACCAATCTCGGTGTGCTGTTCACACTGGATCCTGACATTGCCCGCCTGTTAAAACGGGTGATCATCATGGGCTGCAAAGTGGACAATCATCCCGATTTTGTCGGCCGGCTGGACTGGAATGTGCTGTGCGATCCGATTGCCGCGAAGATTGTGCTGGATGCAGACATTCCGGAACTCATAATTTATCCCTGCGATGTGACGTATAAACTGCACCATTCGCCGGACTATCTGAAAACCCATGTCCAGGGGAAGTATCGTGAACTGATCGAAGCGATGTCCGAGGTCTGGTTTGAGCGGTTTGACGGATACAGCTATCATGATCCGATGGCTGCGGCCTATGCTTTCCGTCCAGAGCTGGTCCAGGTACAGCGGGGACAGATGCGCGTCGATTTGATGAAAAGCGGAACACTTAGTTATACCGCATGGCAGCCGCAGTCAAAGGGGCATCATGCGATTGCCTATGAATTGGATGAAGAAGGATTTCTGGAAGAACTCTACACCCATCTCAATCGTGAGGAAGAACAATGAGGAAGCTGGAAGACGCGGTTTACGCCGGCGTTTTAGGCAAGATCATCGGTGTTTATTTCGGCCGTCCGGTTGAGGGCTGGAGTTACGCGCGGATTCAGGAACAATTCGGTCAGATCCGCACCTATGTGCATTCCCAGGTGGGATCTTCAATCATTGAAGCGGATGATGATATTTCCGGGACGTTCACATTTGTGAAGGCGCTGCGGGAAAACGGCATGCCCTCATCTTTGGAAAGCCGACAGATCGGACTTCACTGGCTGAATAAGGTGATCGAGGAAAAAACGATTTTCTGGTGGGGCGGTATGTTTCGTTCCACTGAACATACTGCTTATCTGCGGTTAAAGGAAGGCATTGACGCCCCGGACACCGGATCCATGGCCTATAATGGAAAAACGGTTGCCGAACAGATCGGCAGTCAGATTTTTATTGACGGCTGGGGACTGATCAATTTAGGACATCCGGAAATGGCAATGGCGATGGCTGCGGAGGCAGCGAAGGTGAGCCATGATGGCATTGCGGTTTCGATGGCGGCCTGGATCGCGGTTCTGGAAGCCGTGGTGTTTGAGGAGAAAGACATCCGGCAAGCCATGCGCAAGGCCAATTCGATCATCAACGATCCTGAAGTCAGTGAGCTGGTGGAATGGATGATCGGCGTTTGTGAGGAAAGCACAGATTGGCGGCAGGCCCGGGACCAGATTGAAGCCTGTCATCCATACTCCCGTTATGGCGGCAATTGTCCGATCGTTACGAATTTTCTGGTCATTGTCATGAGCTGCATCCTGGATCACGATGATTTTCTGGAAGCCATCAGCATTGCAACTTCGGCGGGTTATGATACCGACTGCAACGCTGGAAATGTCGGCTGTATCGAAGCCATTCGCTTAGGCCTGGAAAACCTGGATCGGCATGCGTTTCTGCGCTCCCAGGTGAATGAACGAATGTGGGTTGTCAGCGCGGAGGGCGGTGCGACGATTGAAAACGCCAGCACCGTGGCTCAGCAGCTGATCACAGATTCCCAACAGCTGCATGAAAAAACACAAAGCTTGTGGCCGCGCTATGCCTTTCTGTTTCCCGGCAGCACACATGGCTTTGAAGCACTTCAGGGAACAACGGTAAGCCGAAATCCCGGAATTGAACTGATTCCTCAAGCAGGAAAAACGATGGAGTGGCGAACTGAGGTTTTCTATGATCTGCTTCATGAAAAGGCCGGCGGTTATGCCTTGGTCGCTTCTCCGCTGTTGTATTGGGGACAGCGCATCCATGGTGAGGTGCAGTCCGATGGATTGACAGAGGTCACGCTGTTTGTCGACTTTTTCAACGCAGAAGAACAAGTGGAACGTTTTCAGTCGGATCTCATTCTCATAGATGGGAAACAATCCCTGAACTGGCCGCTTCCGCCTGGCCGCGGTTATCCGATCTGGCGGATGGGCTTGCTTGTCAAAGGGCAGCCGCTGCTTGTGCATCATCTCGATCATGGCGGAGAGCCGGCGCTGACCTATACGGAGATTTCGACGATGAGTCCCAACTATACAACCGGTCGGGCTGTGCCAAGCTGGTATCGGGCCTTTACCGACAGCACCCGCTGCAGCACGGTCGATCATCT
The DNA here is from genome assembly GCF_022440805.1 of Holdemania massiliensis. Classification (NCBI taxonomy): domain Bacteria; kingdom Bacillati; phylum Bacillota; class Erysipelotrichia; order Erysipelotrichales; family Erysipelotrichaceae; genus Holdemania; species Holdemania massiliensis. Next base: position 222,607 of record NZ_JAKNTK010000001.1, read on the forward strand.
CTCCACATTCTGTCTTTCCCATACGGAAGATAACGGTCTGGTCTATATCGGCAATCAGGATTGGCACCACCTCAGCATCGCCTCCACCTTAATCTTAACCCTTCAGAAAACGGCCGGCTTGGTGCTGCGCCTGACGGGTCTGCAGCGCTACTATGCGGCAGTGCTGCAAGACCAGAAGCTGCGGATTGTGTGCCGTAAGGATCGGGACGTGCAGATTCTCGCAGAGTGTGACTACGCCTATGCCGCGGATCAGGAAGTCGCGATGAAATTTGAAGCATATTCTGATCAGCTGAAAGTCAGCATGGACGGGGAAGTCCGTTTAATCTGTCATGACAGCACCTATTCCTGCGGCGCAGCCGGCTTCCTGGTTGAAAAAGGAACAGTGCAGGCCAGGGGTCTGAGTCTGCAGGAGGTTACGCATGCGTAAATATTTGATCATCAACGCCGATGACTTCGGCATGTGCCACAGCGCAAACATGGCGGTGCTGGATCTGTTTCAATCCGGCTGCATCCGCTCCACGACCTTAATGGCCTGTTGTCCATGGGCCAAGGAAGCAGCGGCGCTGTGTCATCAACATCCTGAAATTCATGTCGGTCTGCACGTTGCGCATACCGCGGAATGGGAGAACTACCGTTGGGGGCCGATGAGTTCGCAGGCCGCTTCCCTCCGGGATGAGGAAGGGTATTTCTTTCACCATACTGAGGATGTGCTGCGTCAGGCTAATTCAGAGGATCTGATGCGGGAAATGAAAGCTCAGGTTCAATGGCTGCGGAAGCAGGGAATTCCGTTTACCCATCTGGATAATCACATGCTGACGCTGCAGAATCATCTGATCGAAACCCTAGAGTATTGTCAGGAAGAAGGATTCAGCTTCCGTCTGGCCCGCGCGAAGGCTCAAACTCATCCGCAGACCGCGGAAGCCGTCGCCTATGCAGATACGCATGGAATTGCGATCATCGACTATCTCAATCCTAACAGTGACCGTTTCCCGAATGACCGTCATACCTATGCCTCCATCCGCGACAGCTATTTGGCGATGTTAGCGCATCTGCCGGAGGGCGTCAGTGAATTTTTCACGCATCCTGCGGTCGAAAGTGAAGAACTCAAGGCGATTGCCCCGGACTGGAGAGTGCGCGTCGGCGATTATCAGTTTTTAAAAGATCCTGTTTTCCGGCAAAGTCTGCGTGATAATCAGATCACGCTGATCGGCTGGGAGGATGCGGCACTGCTGAACAGTGCCTCCGCGTTAAGGAAATGAGGTGCAAAGATGCAGTACGATAAAAAATTAATCGACTCGTTGATCCCGAAAGAAGAAAGCAGCGAAGTTCAGGTGGAGAAGCTGCGCCCGGGACAGCTGATAAAACGGCTGGACGACTTTCCGGTGGTCTATCAGCCTTTAGGGACACTGGAATGGCACGGCCGTCAGAATCCCTTGGGCTGCGATGCGATCAAAGCCACGGCCTTGTGCGAAGCGGTAGCTCGGAAGATCGGCGGCGTGGTGATGCCGGCGATTCACTTTGCGGCCGATGTCGATATTGAAGGACCGCAGGGGATCGGTTATGGCATGGATGGCTTTGCCGGAATGAAGCTGCCGGGCAGTTTTTATCAAATTCCGCTGCCGTTGTTAACCGAGCTGCTGATCCACGCCTGCGGCAATTACTTTGACCGCGGAGCCCAACTGGTCGTTTTGATCAGCGGACACAATCCGCCGATCCAGAAACAAATCATGGATCAGGTGCGCGATCATTTCGCCCCGCTGGACAAACCCGTTCTGACGTCGATGGAGTTTGAACTGGCGGACAAGCCGGAATATCGGATCAGCGATCATGCCGGGGGCTACGAAACAGCGATGATGCTGGCGCTCTCTCCCGCCCAGGTTGATCAACAGGCCAATGTCGGACTGGAACGTGAGGATCTGGGCATTGCCAGCTCCCTGTCGGTCACCGAGGCGACAGGGGAGCAAGGGACGGCGTATTTTGAAAGCCAGGTACGCGGCATGAGCCAATGGGTTCAGGCTGAATTTCAGCGCCTGAAAGACCATGCGGACTGAAATCCTGGAACCGATCCTGCCGGGGGATTATCCCGATCCCTCGATTTTGCGGGTGGGTTCGGAATATTATCTGACGTTTTCCTCCTTGCAGTATCGCCCCTGTCTGACGCTGCTGCATTCCGCGGATCTGATTCACTGGGATTTCGTCACTCACTGCTTCAACGACTTTGATTATGACATTTGGGCGCCGGATCTGGTTGAAGTAAAGGGGCGCTTCTACATTTATTTTTACGCTGAGCAGGAAAACTGGGTTACCTGGGCTGATCATATTGAAGGCCCCTGGAGCCAGCCTTTGCCGCTGGAGATTCCCGATTATATCGACCCTGGCCATGCGGTGGATGATCAAGGTCAGCGCTACCTGTTTTTAGGCCGCGGCATGCGCGTTAAGCTGAGTGCGGATGGTCTAAAGCGAATCAGTGAGTCGGAAGCGGTTTTTCCTGTTTATCAGGTGGACAGCCGCGAAGACATTGAAGGCGATTTTATGGAAGGGCCGAAGCTTTGCCGCCGCGGCGATTGGTTTTATTATACGTTTGCGACTGGCGGAACAGCCGGGCCGGCGACCGGCCATCGCGTCGTTTCGGCCCGCAGCCGCAGTCTGGATGGCCCCTGGGAATTTTCTCCCTATGATCCCGTTCTGCAATGCCGCAGCCGCAGCGAACCCTGGCACTGCAAAGGCCATGGCACGTTGATCGACGATCCCGAAGGCAACGCTTATCTTGTTTATCATGCTTACCGCAAGGATCGGCAGCTTTGGGGAAGACAGATTCTCATCGAACGGGTCAGCTTTGATGAAAACGGTTGGTTTTCCGTCGATTCCGCCCATCCGATAACAACCGCGGCTTTGCCGCAAACCATTCAGTTTGATTTCAGCCATGGAATTCCCTGGACGCTGCGCAGCTTCCGAAACCATGATTTAACTCGGTTCCAGGCTGCTTCCAATACTCTGCGCATGCAGGGACGGGGCTGGACGCTGGGGGAGAGCGAGCCGTTACTCATGACGGTGAATGAGGATGATTTCCAGATCGACGTGCACGTGAAGCTGCAGGGGGAAGTTTCAGCTGGACTGTGCTGTTTCTACAATCCTGAACACTGTGCCGGAATTTTGGCCGATGCCCAGGGTGTCAGCATCATTCGTCACAACCGGGTGCTGGCAAGACACGAAGGAACAGGCGAACAGCTCTGGCTGAGGATGGAACTGAAGCAGCTATACCTGAGATTTTATGTCAGTCAGGATGGCCGCCACTATCAAAAGATCAACAATGTGATCGACATATCCGGTTACAATCACAATAACTACGACGGATTCCTCAGCGTGAAGCCGGGATTCAGCGTCGTCGGCCAAGGTCAGGCGGAACTTTCTGATCTGACCTATCGAACCCAAGCAAGGAGAAAACAGAAATGAAAACATGGTGGAAAGAAGCCGTTGGATATCAGATTTATCCACGCACGTTTTATGATGCTAATGGGGACGGCATCGGCGATTTGAAAGGCATTACGCTCAAGCTGGATTATCTGAAAGCCCTAGGCGTCGATCTGTTGTGGATCGGTCCGTTTTTCAAGTCGCCGATGGATGACAATGGCTACGACGTCAGCGATTATTATGCCGTCGATCCGATCTTCGGCACGCTCGATGACGCCCGTGAATTAATTCAGGAAGCCCATCAGCGCGGATTGCGGATCATTTTGGATCTTGTGCTCAATCACACGTCGGATGAACATCCCTGGTTTATCGAAGCCCGCCGCAATCAAGAAAGTGAAGAACACAGCTATTATATCTGGAAAAAAGGCCGGATCAACGCGCAGGGCCAGCGCATTCCGCCGACCAACTGGTCGAGCTTTTTCTCCGATTCCGCTTGGTGCTACAATGAAGCGACCGACGAATATTATATGAAGATTTTTTCAGAGAAAATGCCGGATCTCAACTGGGCGGAACCCAAGCTCAGAGAACGCATGATGGAAGTGGCCCGCTTCTGGCTGGACGAGGGTGTCGATGGCTTCCGCGTCGATGCCGTCGCGCATTTAGCCAAGGATCTGCGCTTTGAAGACAGCACGATGCCGCTGGATGCCCAGGGCAACGCTCCGGACTGGTCGAAGTTTTCCAATCTGCCGGCGCTGTTTGATTATCTGGATGAACTGAAGGACAAAGTCCTGCGGCATTACGATATCGTGACGGTCGGCGAGGTCGGCGGCGGAGCCTCCCCACAGATGGCGCTGAATTATGCCGACGCGCAAACCGGAGCGTTCAACATGGTATTCACGTTTGATCATTGCTGGGCGAACGGGATCAGCGCCGGAACCGTCAGTTTTCCAGAACAGGTGAAAACCGACGTGATTGCCTTGAAGAAAACCTTTGCCGCGTGGTACGAGGGTCTGCATGAGCGCGCCTGGCTGCCGGTTTACTGGCTGAATCACGATCATCCGCGGGTTGTCAGTCAATACGGCGATCCCGTGCATTATCACAAGCCCTCCGCAAAGATGCTCTGCAACACACTGTATTTGATGTACGGTACGCCGTTTATGTACAACGGTGAAGAAATCGGCATGACCAACGTGGACTACACCGAACTTTCGGATTTTCAGGACGTATGGGTCAAAAATCTATATGAAGGCGTCAAGGATCAATATCCCTTGGCTGTGCTGATGGAGCATTTCCGGAGAACTTCGCGGGACAACGCCCGCACCCCGATGCAATGGAGCGCCGCTCCCAACGCCGGGTTTTCCACGCAGACGCCGGTCAGTAAGGTTAACGGCAACTACCGCACGATCAATGTCGAAGCGCAGGATCGAGATCCCAATTCCATTTTGAATCACTACCGGGCGGTGCTGAAACTGCGAAAGTCAGCGGAATACAAGCCGGTGTTTATTGAAGGTGAATTTGCGCTTCTGGATGAAGATCATCCGGACGTCTTTGCCTACCGAAGGGATAACTCTGAAAAAACCATTTTCGTTGTCAGCAATTTTACTGGGAAGGATACGGAATATACGATTCCTGCCCGGCATGTCCGCTGTTTGTTAAGCAGCTATCCTGACAGTCATCCCCAACCGCCCACGCTGATCCTGCGTCCGTTTGAATCCGTCGTGCTGGACGTGCTGGACTGATATGGAAAGCTATGCTTTATTTTTAGCGGATCATCCGGTCGATCAGTCGATTCTGGAAACCGTTTTGACCGAAAATCTCGGCGCTCCGTATGAGCTGTATTTGACGGAAGCCGGACGTGGGGTGATCAGCAGTGAAGCGGATCTAAAAACATTGTTTGATTCACTGCTTCCGATCTTAAGCGATGATCTGCATCAGCCGCTCACAATCCTCATCACGCATCGCTCAGATACCCTTTCCGAGGCTGCACTGAACTTCTGTCACCGACATAAAAAAGGCCGCTGTCTGATGTTGGCGGAGGCGGTGATCCTGGCTTATCTGAACCGTGAACCAAAGCTGACCACTTTGGCTGAGCATTATTTCGACGATGTCAGCTTTGAAGCGATGGCGACCGCCAAAGCGTTTGTCAGCACCGGTCTGAATGCCAGCCGGGTTGCCCAGAAGTTGTATCTGCACCGCAATACCGTCAATTATCGGCTGCAGAAATTTATTGAACAATCCGGTCTGGATATCCGCGATTATCACAACGCTCAGCTGCTTTACTTCTGCACACTGATCAAGGAAAACGCCGTTCGCTGATCCTCTGTGCTTCCCTGAAAAGAAAGTGCAATAAGACAGTCGATATAATAAAGAAGTTCAGAGATGAAAATAAAATAATGAGATTTGTGCAGTGTGCACAGGAAAGAAACGAAGAAAACCGATATAATCAAATCAGAGGTGGAAACAATATGGCAAATTTACAATTGAAGAACGTAAACAAGATTTATGACAATAAGGTACAGGCGGTATTTGACTTCAATCTGGATATAGAGGATAAGGAATTTATCGTCTTTGTCGGACCTTCCGGCTGCGGCAAGTCGACGACGCTGCGGATGATCGCCGGTCTGGAAGAAATCACTTCCGGCGAGCTTTACATTGACGGACAGAAGATGAACGACGTGCTGCCGAAGGACCGTGACATCGCGATGGTCTTCCAGTCCTACGCGTTGTATCCGCACATGACAGTGTATGACAACATGGCCTTTGGCCTGAAACTGAAAAAAATGCCGAAAGAAGAAATTGATCAGCGTGTCCGGCATGCGGCGGAAATTCTGGAAATCACGCCGTATCTGAAACGTAAGCCGAAAGCACTGTCCGGCGGCCAGCGCCAGCGTGTTGCCCTAGGCCGCGCCATCGTGCGCAATGCCAAAGTCTTCCTGATGGATGAACCGTTGAGTAATCTGGATGCGAAGCTGCGCGTGCAGATGCGTACGGAAATCATCAAGCTGCATGAAAGCCTGGGGGCCACGACAATTTATGTTACCCATGATCAGACCGAAGCGATGACAATGGCTTCGCGGATTGTCGTCATGAAAGACGGCTATATCCAGCAGATCGGTTCGCCGAAAATGATTTACAACTACCCGGCCAATATGTTTGTCGCGGGCTTCATCGGCTCACCGGCCATGAACTTCTTAAACGGAGTATGCAAAGAAGAAGGCAAAATTGAAATTGACGGCCGCAGCTTCAACATTCCGGAAATGTTCAAGGATGATCTGAAGCCGTATATCGGCAAGGAAATCGTGCTGGGCATCCGTCCGGAAGATATTCATTATGAAGGCATTGTGGCGGAAGCGTTCCCGGACACCCCATTTGACTTCAAAGTGGAAGTCTGTGAACTGCTGGGTCATGAATTTATTCTCCACGGGCATTTTGGACCGCAGGAGCTGTTGGCGAAGGTATCTTCCCGCGTCGATGTCAAGGCTGGGGATGAAATCAAGCTGGCGATGGATGTGACAAAGCTGCATTTCTTTGATCAAGAAACCGGAATTGCGATCAATCATTAGGAGGAACAAGTCATGTCAAAGCGAACAACGGCAAAAGACCGCAGCTTGAGTCTGTATCAGGTCTTTGTCCGCAATTATGCTCCATCCGGGACTTTCCGTGAGGTGGAAAAGGATCTGGACCGCATTGCTGCGATGGGGTTTGATTACCTCTACCTGCTTCCGATTCATCCGATCGGTGTCCAACAGCGAAAAGGCGATCTGGGCAGTCCGTATGCGATTTCAGATTACTGGGCGATTAATCCGGAATATGGAACGCTGGAAGACTTCAAACAGCTGATTCAGGCAGTACATGATCATCACATGAAGATCATGATCGACATTGTGATTAATCATACGGCGTATGACCATCCATTTACCCAAACGCATCCGGAATATTATTATCATAAGCCAGATGGCAGCTTTGGCAACCGCGTCGGCGCCTGGACGGATATCCTCGACTTGGATTATGGCTGTGAGGCTCTGCGGGAGGAAATGATCAACATGCTTTGTTACTGGGCAAAGCTGGGCGTCGATGGCTATCGCTGCGACGTGGCCAGTCTGGTGCCGGTTTCGTTCTGGCAGCAGGCGGCAGAAGCAGTGGCGAAGATCAATCCGGATCATTTCTGGGTGGCGGAAAGCGTGGAGCCGGAATTCATCCGCGCCCTGCGTTCAGAAGGTTTTGAGGTGGCAACCGACAGTGAATTATATACGGCGTTTGACTGCTTATATGATTATGACATCTATGATCAGTTCAAAGCGGCGGTATCTGAAAAATCTTCTCTGCAGCCGTATAAGCAGGCTGTCCGTGATCAGCAATGGCGCTATCCGGCTAATTTCCTGAAGCTGCGGTTTCTGGAAAATCATGATCAGCCGCGGATAGCCAGTTATACGCAGGATCACGATAAAATCCTGAACTGGGTGGGGTATTCGTTCTTTGTGCAGGGCACAGCGTTTGTCTATGCCGGACAGGAAGCCTGGAATACGCATCAGCCAAGCTTGTTTACGAAGGATCTGGTCGACTGGACACAGCGGGATCAGGCTTATGAAGCCCTGATCCACCGTCTGAATGAAATTCGCCGGATGGACTTCATGGGTGCGCATCGGCAGTTTATTCTGCATGATAATCCACAGGAAGTCTTGGTTTGCGAATATCAGTGTGAAGACAGCCGGGTTTTTGGCATCTTTAATGTCCGCGGTCTGGAAGGGGATCTTCCATTGGCGACAATTGAAGGTGAATTTGTCAATCTGATCGACAATCAGCCGGTGATCGTTGAAAAGGGTCAGCTGAAGCTGAGCCGGAAGCCGCAGATCTTTGTGTGCTCCAATCTCTCGGCGGAATAAGCTTTTCTAGCCTTGTCGCTGAAATTGAAAAGGAAAAGGCAGACTGTCCCCAGACAGAAAGTGTATCAGAATTTCAATCGAGGATGTGACTTTGGTCATGTCCTTTTTGTCTGCGGAAATTCCATGTTGAAACAGGGTATGAAGAAACAGCGATCAATCCCATCAAGAAAGCTTCATCCGGATCAGCCTGCCGGCAGGATACCAACAGAAAGGTTAAGCGCAGGGGAAAGGAAACAAAGCCGTCGACAGCACAAAGCTGACTTTTTCTGAGGATTCACGGGAAACTTTGGCAAAAGATTGCAGGAAATCCACGGTAAAATTGGACTTTGCCCGGCTCAATGGTTGACAATCGGCGTAAAAACAGGGATGATATTAATGGATTTTTATGACCCTTTTTATAGAAATGAAGAGAAAGGAGCGCTGATTTATGAATAAGCTGCCTGAGAAATTAACACAGCTGAGAAAATATAACGGCTTATCTCAACAAGCCGCAGCCGAGAAAGCCGAGGTTTCGGTTCTGGATTATATGGCCTGGGAAAATGGGGGAGCGATTCCTGACATTGATCATTTGATTTTGTTGGCGGAGGCTTTCCACATCAGTTTGGATGAGATGATCCGCAATGAGGTGCCGGTATTGCCGGAGAAGGATGTCCATGAAACGTTGGATATTCCCTTTATGAAAAAGCCGGAGGAAGAATATCCGACGCCTGAGATCAAGATCGAGGAGCCAATCCCGCCGCAGCCGGATTTGGGACAGACCCGGGTGATTCCAGCTGTGAAGGATTTGGAAAAAACCAAACCGCTGAGGGTGGTGAAGGAGCCGGAAGCTCAGCCACATTCGACAGCGGGAGCAGGCACGAATCGGCCGCAGCCGCAGACGATGAAGTCCAAAAAGAACAATCAGACCAAGCTGATCGGGGCGGCGGCTGGCCTGGGACTCGTCGTGCTGCTTCTCATCCTGGTTTTCAACAGCTTGGGCGGCGGGAAAAAAGAGGAAGTAACCAACATCATGACTGCAGAGAACCGCATTGCGGCCGGCAGTGAATTTACCCTTGTTTTAAATACCGATGGAACCGTCAAAGGCCAGGGAAGCAATGACGAGGGTCAGATCAACGTTGGCAGCTGGGCCAATATCACTTCGATCAAAGCCGGAGCGCAGCACAGCGTCGGCTTAAAGAAAAACGGAACGGTTGTCGCAGCCGGCAGTTCCCGGCAGAAGCAGACAGAGGTTGCCGAGTGGAGCGGGATCACAGCGATTGCGGCGGGGGATCATCATACCTTGGGTTTAAAGAAGGACGGCACAGTCGTCTGTACCGGCGACAACAGCGATAAGCAGTGTGAAGTTTCCGAATGGAAAGACGTCGCTAAAATTGCCGCCGGAGCCAACATCAGCGTTGGAATTACCCAGGAAGGGAAAGTGCTGATTGCCGGCAGTCAGGCTGATGTTTCCACGCTCAGCGGCGTTCAGAATGTTGTCATCAGTGGGGATACGCTGTTAATTCTGACCAAGAACGGCAGTCTGGACTGCATCGAAGGCAAAACCGGCGTCTGTCCGGCTAAAACGCCATCTAAGATTACAATGGCGGCGGCTTCATCTGAGCATCTGTTGATGCTCAGCAGCGACGGCACAGTGAGTGCCGAGGGCGACAAGGAATATGGCCGGCTGGAAGTCGGAGAGTGGAAAGATGTGATCGCAATTGCGGCGGGCAAGAACCATTCCGTTGGCTTACTGAAAAACGGCAGTCTGGTTGCGGCCGGCGACAACAGCCGTGGTCAAAGTGAAATGAACGGCGGCAGTGAAGAAGAAAAACAGCTGGAAGCCGTGAAGAATATCAAGATTACCCAGGATGGAGATCAGATCAAAATCAGCTGGGATAAAGTGACGGATGCGGATTACTATGAGGTATCCGCGGCCTTGAAAAAGGAATATTCCGCCAAAGTGGACGGGACTTCCGTATCCTTAAACGGGAACTTGTTTGAGGATGGCAAGCAGGTGACGTTCAGCATTGTTGCCAACTCACGGGAAAACAACATCAAACCGTCAGAACCGGCAACACAGGTCTTTAACTATTTTGCACCGACCGCAACGCCATCGGTTACACTGGCTTCAGTAGCTAACGTCAAGATCAGCCAGGATGCCAACAATGTCCGGATCAGCTGGGATGCTGTGGACAACGCCGATTATTATGAAGTCAGCGTGACCAACCAGAGCGGCTATCACGAAAAGGTCAGCGGCACTTCCGTCACGCTCCCGAACAGTTCTTTTGAAGACGGCAAGCAGGTGACGATTACGATTGTGGCCGGATCAAACAGTACACTGTATGAGAACTCCGTGGAGTCCGTCACCAATTACAATTATATTGCCCCGACACCGATTCCAACTCCGGAACTGACGCCGGTTCCGACGCCGGAACTCACGCCAGAGCCAACCCCATCGGAAACAACGGAACCTTCCACAACACCGGAGGGTGAAGGGGAAGGCGGAGATTCACTGCCGGAAAGCGAGGGAAATCATGGAAACGAATAATCGCTGGTATGTACGCCGAAAAGACGGCAAAAAGGACGGCAGTTTCTCGGACAATGAATTAGCCGCTCTGATCCGCAAAGGGATTGTTGAGCCAGAGGATGAAATCTGGACGATGAAGATGGCCGACTGGATGGCTTTGAAAGATTCCATTTACAGCTTCTATCTGCCGCAGGAAGAAAAACCATTTGTCTTAGAAGACACGGATGTTGAACTGGAGCTGGATGTCCATTCAGATTCAGATATTCTGTTATAAGCTGTATCGAAGAATAGAAAAGTAAAAAAGGTCGACTCCTGGCATGATCCCGGAGTCGATTTTTTTATTCGCAAAAGCTAGTGAATGGGTTCAATACAGTAAAGTGGGAAACAGAAATCAGGATTTAGCAGTTTGCCGTATGCAGAATGAATAAAATGACGAATTAATATTTTACAAACAAAGTGGAAACATAACGCCAATAAAGTCCTGGTATTCTTTCATCATCACAGGAAATAAGTGAAAAAGGAGAAAAACAAGATGGCAAAATCGAAATTAATCAAGACTCATGAACGGATTGCGGAAAGCGTCGTCGAAGGATACAAAAGGATTGAGGAAGGTGTCGTTGGCGGTTACAAAAAAATTGAAGACGAGGCTGTTGGAAGCTTCGACAAGATGGCGGATCACTTTGTAGACCAGTTTTTGACCAGGGATGGCGAATCTGTCGCGGAAGCAAGAGCTCGGCTGACTCGGCAGCAAAAAGAAAGAGAAGAAATGAAGAAGGAAAGTGAAGAACGCAGGATTGCTTCTCAATCTGCGATGCAGAGAGACCGGCAAAAAACTGAGAATCGAAAAGCGGAATCAGAAAGAAAGGCAGGAATCTAACCATGAAAAAGAGTACATTTGCCGCGATGATTTTAGGTACCATAGGAGGGATCTTGTTTGCGCTTGGGATGTGCATGACGATGATTCCGGAATGGAATGCTTTCAGACCTGGCGTTATTATGGGCGTCGCAGGGATGATCGTTCTGCTGATCATGATCGGCGTTTGGCGAAAGATGGAAAATAAGGAACCCATCAAGCTGTCTGGAAAAACCCTTGTGGCAATTTTAATCGGAATTTTGGGTTCACTTTTATTGGGTGTGGGTATGTGTCTTACCTTGGTATGGAGCCATTTGACTATGGGAATTGTCATTGGAATCGCAGGAATCGTTACGCTGATCTGTCTAATTCCTTTTGTGAAGGGATTAAAGTAAGAAGAAAAGCTGGAGACTGATGGCATGGCTGTGCAATTCTGCCATGCTTTTTCTCTGTTCATGATTTAAACATAAAGCAGAAACAAAACAGAAACAATCGCAGAGTATGATAAAATAATAGAAAGGATGAAGCCATGCGGAGGAAATTCAACAAACAAAAGACGAGAAGACAATTTCAAATGCCGCAGTTGGCTCTGAAATACAGATTGCTGCTCTATGGATCCATGTTTGTTTTTGTTATTTTATCCATGATCAACGTGTTCTATGCTTGTTTTAATGATCTTGCAGCCATCGGGTGTTATGGATTAACGGCGCTTACTTTTGCGGCTGGCATTGTTTGTTTGGTGAGCGATGTTGGCCGCCATATGAAAAAGACTGTAAAATCAGTGGCTGCGGTTAATCCTTATGTGAGCAGGATGGCTTGCGATGATCGGCTGAGGACAGTTGTCCTGTCAGTGCCTGGGGTTATTGGGAACGTTTTGTTCGCTGTCTTGAATGGGGTGACTGGAATCGTCAGTCACTCTGCCTGGTTGGGTACGCTGTCAGCTTATTACATACTATTAAGCATCATGCGGATCAGTGCGGTAAGTCAGGCTTGGAAGATTTCTCAAATGACCCAGGATCCTGTCCGGAAACAAAAAGAGTTCAGGGTGTATTCTCAAGACAGTATTCTGTTTTTACTCCTGGCTCTGGTTCTGGCGGGCATGGTCATTTTGCTGGAGTTTTCGGCCGGCGGAAAAACCTATCCGGGTCTGACCATCTATGCTGCGGCAGCTTATGCGTTTTATCGCATTACGTTGTCCATGATTAATATGATCAAAGTCAAAAAACTGCGTTCACCGCTTTTGATGATCATTCGCAAAATAGGTTATGCGGACGCCTGCGTATCCATTTTGATTCTTCAGACGGCCTTGTTTTCGTCTTTTGCACAGCCCGCTGAGGCGGAATTTGTCAAACTGATGAATGGAATGACAGGCAGCGGAGTATGCGTGATGATCTTTGCGATGGGAGTCCAGGGCCTGTGCGTTGGCAGAGTAATGAAAGAGAGGAATGGATGATGATCAATATCTTGGTCGTAGAAGATGATCCAAAGTTAAATCAGATTGTCTGTAAGTATCTGACGCAGAATGGTTTTCATGCTCAAGGCTGCCTGAATGCGAATGCGGCTTACGATGCAATGTATAACCAGCTGTTTGAGCTGATTATTTCTGATATTATGATGCCTGAGATTGATGGGTTTGAGTTTGCCCGAACCGTACGGGAGTTAAATCGAACCATTCCGATTTTGTTCATGTCGGCAAAGGATGATCTGCCTTCCAAACAAAAAGGATTTCAGCTGGGGATTGATGATTACATGGTAAAACCCATTGATCTGGACGAACTGATTCTTCGGGTAAGAGCGCTGCTGCGGCGGGCCAATATTGAGATGGACAGAAAGATCATCGTAGGCAATCTCGTTTTGGATGCCGATGCGATCAGTGCGGAAGTTGACGGCGAGGAAGTCCCGCTGACCACACGGGAATTTAATCTGATTTATAAGCTGCTTTCTTATCCCAAAAAGACATTTTCCCGTGCCCAGCTGATGGATGAGTTCTGGGAATCAGACAGTGATGCGAGTTTGCGGGCTGTGGACGTGTATGTAACCAAACTGCGGGATAAATTATCAGCGTGCGATGGTTTCAAGATCGTAACCGTCAGAGGTTTAGGGTACAAGGCGGTGCTGCAATGACGGGAAATAAGGAGAAAAAGACCAGGATAAGAAATGACAGTCGATTTCCGCCCTCTTTGTTTCTGGTCTACCTGGGTGTTTTGCTGCTGATGTCAGGTTTGCATACAGGATTAATTGTTTATATGAATACAGCAGAATGGAATGACTTGATCAAAACGCTGCTGCCGATTCTTTATTGGGGACTGATTGCTATTGGCCTCACGTTGTTTACCCGCAGAAAAATGAAAGAAACCTACGATGTACCGCTTCAGCAGTTTGCCAGAGCGACTGGAAGCGTAGCTAAAGGTGATTTTTCTGTCTACATGCCGACGCTCCATACTTCGGATAAGCTTGACTATCTAGATGTGATGATTCTGGATTTTAATAAGATGATTGAAGAGCTTGGAAGCATTGAAACGCTAAAATCAGATTTTGTTTCCAATGTATCCCATGAGATGAAAACGCCGATTGCGGTGATCAAAAATTACGCGGAGCTGATCCGGAATGGGAATTTGGAGGAGGCGGAATCCGCGGAGTATGCCCAGGCTATCATTGATGCTTCCGTGCGGCTTTCCGATCTGATCAGCAATATTCTCAAGCTCAATAAACTGGAAAATCAGAGTATCAATCCGGAAATCAAAGAATATGATGTGTGCCGCCAGGTATGTGAATGTATCCTTCAGTTTGAAGGAAGCTGGGAGGAAAGAAAAATTGAGCTGACGACAGAGCTTGAGGAGTCGGCCAATGTGATCGCAGATGAAAATTTAATGGAACTGGTATGGAATAATTTATTGTCCAATGCGCTGAAATTTACAGAACCCGAGGGCACAGTGTGGGTAAAGCAATGGACGCAAGATCAAAAAGTAAGGGTGTCCATAACAGATTCGGGCTGCGGCATGAGTCCAACAATAAAAGCACATATTTTCGATAAATTTTATCAGGGAGATCCTTCTCACTCAAAGGAAGGCAATGGTTTGGGGTTAGCACTGGCAAAGCGGATTATCGATCTGATGGAAGGAGAAATCCTGGTCACCAGTGAAGAAGGAAAGGGCAGTACCTTTACGGTAACCTTGCCTGCGGCCGGCGCAAAAGAAAGAATGGAGAGTGAGTGCATAAATGGATAATGAAGAAAACCGGCCAAAGCGATTCGTCGGATATGAGTATAAGGAAATCAATGCTGAAAGCAGCTGGATTCCTCTTTTAATGGATGGTTATGAATGCTTTGGCTGGGAACTCAGCGATTCCTTCTCTCAAAACAATCCAATTCCGATAAATATAAAAAAAACGGAAACGCTTTATTTAAAAAGGAACCGGAATATTGTCAATAAAGTAGAGCTGACAAGATTGCAGCGAAACTTTGAAGCCTGTGTTGATGAAATTGAGAAACTGGAAAAGAATAAAACATCCACCGCAACAATGTATGCCCTTGTTTTAGGTCTGATTGGGACGGCTTTTATGGCGGGTTCCACCTTCGCAATAACCGCTCAGCCTCCGCGGATCCTGCTTTGCATTCTGCTTGCGGTACCTGGGTTTTTAGGATGGATTTTTCCGTATTTTCTGTATAAGAAAAAAGTGGTGACTCAAACAGAGCGCATTAAACCTTTAATCGAAAAGAAATATGATGAAATTTATGAATTGTGTGAAAAAGGCAATAAACTCTTATATTGAATTAAGAGTGTTGGTTAGAAATCGTTGAGACGTACAAGTCCGCCGACGATTTCTTTTTTTTGGCAAAATGCGATGATTGTAAAAGAAAGACTTTATGAACGGAAAACGGAAATTCAGGCCGAAAAACATGAGCGGCACAGGTGAAAATTCTATGCTGCCGGTTTATGGGCATAGCTTTTATCCATAGTCTTAACAAAGACCGGATGGGGATAAAGCGGTTGGATTTGATTGTGCTGCAGCCGGGATATCACTGAAAAAATGAAGCGACTGATAAAGTCAGCAGCTGTGCCTGTACAAGGTTTAACTATCAGGAAAAAGGTACGATTCCATAGTTGACACAATGAGTTTGTATCTTTCTTAAGGTCAAGGAGAACAAGAATCAACTAGGGACTTATTGATCTGAAGTTTCAGTTCTTCCAGCAATAATTCCGCAATCGGTGTGAAGACCTGATATTTTTTCCAGATCACATACATTTTCGTTTCTAAAGGTGGTTTTAACGGTCTGAAGCATAATTCACTGTCTTTACCGGTATCGGCAAGTTTATCAAACGAGAGCATATATCCCAATCCTTCTCTAACAAAGACAGATCCGTTGTAAGGAAGATTGATGGTGCCTGAGAGCTGAAGCGTATCCGCTTTTTCACCACACCATCGGGGAATATCAACCTGCATTGCCTGCGCCGAACAGATCAAATTTAGTCCATATAAATCTTCAACGCTTATTTCTTCTTTCTGAGAAAGACGATCTTCTTTGCGCATGACTAAACCCCATGTATTGATCTCGGGCACCTCGAGATAGTTATATTTAGACAGGTTTGGCGGTTCGACAATGACTGCGAAATCAATCAATCCCTTATCTAATCGCTCAGTAACCTGTTCAGTATTCCCGCTGGTAAGATGATAACGAAATAATGGGTATTTTTCTTTAAACGCCTTAATCGTTTGCGCAAGATACTTGATTTGATAAGACTCTGCACACCCGATATACACTTCTCCGCCTAAAACTGGATCAAGGGCTTTAAATTCATCAAGCGTTTTATCGACCATTTCAAGAATATCCTCAGCTCTTTTTCGCAGCAGCATGCCTTCGTCGGTTAGACTTACGCTGAAACTGCCGCGGCGGAATAACTTCTTCCCAAGCTCCTGTTCTAAATCCTTCATCTGTTTGGATAATGTTGGCTGTGTGACATGAAGCCTTTCTGCGGCTCGTGACATATTTCCTTCTCGGGCAATTTCCAAAAAATAACGAAGCACACGAATTTCCATAAGTTCGCCTCCCAGCTGAATGGCTTTTCAATATTATATCAGGTGTTTGATATTCTTGAAATGAATATCACGATATAGAATTCGAGTATTGGATATATCGCAATGCTTCCAATATAATAATTTTGAAAAGGAGCGGCAAAGAAATTGGCAGAAGCAATGGATACGATGGGACTTATTTATCAAAACTTGAAAGATGCAGGCTGTAATGAGGAGACAACCGAAAAATGTATGCTTTTAGCGGAAAAGGGAGAGGTCAAAAGGATGCTGCCGCTTCTTCTGCATCACAGAATGACGTTGCTTGAGAATATTCATTTCAGGCAAAAACAAATCGACTGTCTTGACTATTTGGTATACAAAATTCAAAAAGAAACATTTTAGGAGGTAAGACAAGGATGAAATTTAATTTTAATAACCCAACTAATCTCTACTTCGGCTCTGGTTCACTGAATCAGCTGGGAAGTCTGACGATGCCAGGGAAAAAGGCGCTGGTATTGATATCGAATGGGAAATCAACAAAAATAAACGGCTATCTTGATCGAACACTGTCTCAGCTTGATGAAGCGAAGATCGAATATATCATATTTGATCAAATTATGGAAAACCCAGTCAAGGAAGTCATTATGGAAGGGGCGGCGAAGGCAAAAGAAAATGCCTGTGACTTTATCGTAGCTTTAGGCGGCGGGGCGGTGATCGATTCCGCATCAGCGATTGCCGCAATGGCGACCCATAACGGAGATCTTTGGGATTATGTTGTGGGAGGAACGGGGCGATGCCAGCCGCTAGTCAATAAGGGGCTTCCCATTGTTGCGATAGCAACTACTTCAGGGACAGGGTCAGAAATGAATGGTTTTGGCGTCATCTCGAATCTGGAAACCCATGAAAAAATTGGTTTTGGCAATCCCTCGCTGACGCCGGTCATTGCTATTGTTGACCCTGAACTGATGCTGAGCGTTCCTGCAAAATATACAGCGTATCAAGGCTTTGACGCTCTGTTTCATCATACAGAGGTCATGATGTCCAAAGGAATTAATCTGCTGAGTGAAACGATTGCGCTCTCAGCAATAAAAAGTATTGCAGAATATCTGCCCCGTGCTGTAAGAAATGGTCAAGATCTTGAAGCCAGGGAACATGTCGCTTATGGCAGTACGATGGCTGGCATAACGATGCAGCTAACATCGACGACAGCGCAGCACAGCATGGAGCATGCAATGAGTGCTTACCATCCTAGTCTTCCGCATGGGGCCGGACTGATTCTAATTTCTAAAGCATTTGCGGAATTCTTTATTGAAAAAAAAGCTTGTGATCAGCAGTTTATAAAAATGGCCCAAGCCATGGGCATCGAAAATGCAAAGAAGCCGGAGGATTTTATTACAGCCCTGATACAGCTGCAGGAAGCTTGCGGAGTAGCTGATTTGAAAATGAGCGATTTTGGCTTTACTCGTGATGAGGCGATGACATTGGCCAAAGGTGCTCGCTCTATGCAGGGAGGTTTATTTGAGGCTAATCCTTGTGAACTGACCGATGAAGACTGTGCGGGTATTTTTGAAAAATCCTACAGATAAGAAAAAGGCATAGTGTTTTTCTTAAACGGTTCACAGGAATCAGTCGAGATTCAAGATCTGGAGTTTCTCTTTATGAGGAAAGGAGTGGAAAGAGGATGAAACGATTCACAGTCATGATCACGGTTCTGACGATGCTGTTCAGCCTTGCGGCTTGCAGCAAAGAAGCGGATCAATCAAACAAAGATTTAAAGGTACAAAGTACAGATACTATGGAAGGTGAGGGGATTATGAATCATGAAGATGGATCATCCAATAAAACGGCAGTGATCTATTTTTCAGCAACTGGAACAACAAAATCCATAGCCGAAGAGGCCGCTGAAATTTTGAATGCGGATATTTATGAAATTGTACCGGAAATTCCTTATACAGAAGAAGATCTGGCTTACTATACGGACGGGCGTGCCGATCAGGAACAGAATGATCTCTCAGCGCGTCCTAAAATTGTCGGGCATATCGAAAATATGCAGAACTATGACACGATCCTGCTCGGTTATCCGATATGGCATGGACAGGCGCCGAGAATTATCAGCACTTTCTTGGAAAGCTACGATTTTTCTGGAAAAACAATTGTGACCTTTTGCACCTCCCAAAGCAGCGATATCGGATCAAGCAGTCAGAATCTTCATACATTAGCGGAAAATGCAGATTGGCTTGACGGCCGTCGATTTGCGGCAGGAACGTCAAAGCAGGAGCTTGAAGAATGGCTGGGAGAAATCGGGATCCTGCCTGAGAAAGCAGAAAGTCAATCTGCTTTCGATTTTGAAAGGCATACGGTTATGCTGAACAGTGGTTACGAAATGCCGATCATGGGTTTGGGAACTTATAGTCTTTCTGAAGAAGAATGTTATAACTCCGTAACTACATTGCTTCAATTCGGCGGAAGATTGATCGACACGGCTTATATGTATCACAATGAAGCAAGCGTTGGACGTGCAGTAAGCGATTCAGAGGTACCCCGAGAAGAAATATTCGTGATCACCAAGCTCTATCCCAATCAATTTTCTGATGCTGCCAATGCGATTGATGACGCATTGGAGAGAATGGGTTTGGAATACATAGATATGATGTTATTGCATCACCCAGGAACAGGGGATGTGGAGGCATATAAAGCTATGGAACAGGCGGTGAGTGAAGGTAAGATCCATTCGATTGGCTTATCAAACTGGTATGTTGAGGAATTAGAAGAATTTCTGCCTCAAATCGATATTATGCCTGCCTTGATCCAAAATGAAATTCATCCTTATTATCAAGAAAATGATGTTATTCCATATATCCAGGATCTTGGTATGGTTATGCAAGGATGGTATCCCCTCGGCGGCAGAGGACATACAGCTGAACTTTTAAACGATGAGACTATTATAACCATCGCCCAAACGCATGGGGTTTCTGCGGCCCAAGTTATCCTGCGCTGGAATCTGCAGAAAGGGGTCGTAGTTATTCCGGGTTCCAGTAATCCAGAACATATCCGTGAAAATATAGAATTATTTGATTTTGAACTGTCGGATGATGAAATGGCGAGGATTAATGCCCTTGATCGGGGCGAAAAACATGACTGGTATTAAATCGAATCTAAGGATGTTGAAATGAAAGCAATCGGTATCATGTCTAGGGAAAATTGGGACATAAGGGTTTTACAGCCTATCCAAGATTTGATAAAAAGGGACAAGCGGAGATTTGTGGTCCGTGGTATGAAGGAAAGATTCCTTATGAACATAAAAACTATATGTCTTTTAACGAAGTTCAGGAGGCCTATGCTGGTAATCTTGAAAAATTAGGCTTTCAAGTATTTCGATAAAGATAGTAGTGTTGATAAAAGAGGAACTGTCGATGTGAAAACACATAGAATGTGATGAACTCAAGGTTCTTATTTGCAACAAAAGAGGAACGGCAAAATTATGTACAGTGTGTACTGCATAATCTTACCGTTCCTTTTTTAGCATACAGAATATATAAAACTCCAATGAGTTGAATAACTCATTTGAATGATATATAATAGCTCAAAAGAGGCTGAATCTAAGTCTTCTCGATTTTCGTAACGAACGAGGTTTCTTTTTAAGTATAAATGCTTCGAATTGGAGTAGGAGGAAATATATGCCTGAAAATCAGAACATAGAATGGAAAGAATCCTGGCGTGATGAGTATTTAAAGTGGATCTGTGGTTTTGCAAATGCTCAGGGAGGCAAGATCTATATCGGTACTGATGATGAAGGCTCGATCATTGGTGTGCCAGACAGTAAAAAGCTTTTAGAAGATATTCCCAACAAAGTGCGGGATATTCTCGGTATTCTCGTAGATGTCAATCTCTTAGGACAAGATGATAAAGATTACATAGAGATATGTGTTGCCCCGAGTAGTTATCCAGTGAATTATAAGGGTGAATATCATTATCGCAGCGGAAGTACAAAGCAGCTTCTTAAAGGTGCTGCTTTGACGGAATTCTTACTATCCAAAACGGGCTATAAATGGGATTCCGTTCCAATGGATAGTGTTACAGTTGAAGAATTGGACAAAGAGAGTTTCGACATTTTCCGAAGAGAAGCTCTGCGAAGCGGGCGTATGACTGAAGAAGATCTGAAGATGAGCAATAGACAGCTTCTTGACAGCCTTGGTCTTCTTGGTCAGGGAAAGCTGAAACGGGCGGCAATTCTTTTATTCCATCGTAATCCGGAAAAATGGGTTACTGGTGCATATATCAAAATTGGATATTTTGGTGAGGGATCCGATTTGCGCTATCAGGATGAGATCCATGGATCTTTGTTCATCCAGGCAGATAGGGTTGTCGAATTAATTTATTTAAAATATATGAAGGCAATGATATCCTATGATAACGTTACAAGAATTGAAACTTATCCGCTTCCCAAAGCGGCTGTCAGGGAAGCGGTGTATAATGCAATAATCCATTCCAATTATGCAGCATTAGTTCCAATTCAGATTCGGATCCATGAAGATGCGGTTTATATCAGCAATGACTGTGTTTTTCCGATTGGGTGGTCAGTCGATACGCTGATGGAACGTCATCGTTCACAGCCTTACAATCCTAATATAGCTAATGGTTTTTTCAGGGCAGGATATGTGGAAACCTGGGGACGAGGGATCGAAAAGATATGTGAAGCGTGTAAAAATCATGGTGTTCCTGGTCCAGAATATAAGCTTAATTTAGAAGATATTATGGTGAAATTTACACCTTTGAAACAACCAAATATTTTAAAAGGTCAGAATGTCCTAATAAATGACCCATTAAATGACCTAATAGAAAATTCTTTGGAGAAAATAGTTATAACAGTAATAAAGGAAAATCCTCATGTAACACAGGCGCAGCTTGCCGCAAAATTGAACCGTTCTGAAAGGCAGATAAGAAGAGTCATAAAAGAATTAAGAGAAAAAAGTTTGATAGAGCGTGCTGGCAGCCGAAAATCAGGTCAATGGATTGTAAAATAACTTTACGAGTCAAATAAAAAAGGACTAATAATCATGAAAAGAAATTAGTCCTTATGATCATTTGTTTTTCCTAAACAAGTGCTTTATTCCGAGCTGTCATCTCTCTTTTCGTACTTTCGCACAGTAATATCATAAATTAATGAGGCTAATAATAAAATGGATGCGGAAACCATTGAAAGACCTGCAAAAATGAAATTACCCGTTCTTGAAGTAAAGAATAAAACGACTAAGTTCACCATCAGGCCAGCAGCACTTCTAAACCAAGCGCAACAATAGGAAATGACCCAATCGGCAGAATGAAAACATTACAACCGTTAAGCCATGGTTCTTTCTGATAATCGAGGATCAGAATGAAAGATTAGTTTTCGTGCTGAGCTACGGTAGCGTTTTGAATCTTTTCTGCTTCCACTAACCGGAAGGCTACTTTGCCATAACGAATTAAGGAGATCAGATTTTCTGCCAACATGTCAACCTGACCGATGACGTTGGCGTATTCAACGCCAGGCATGCTTTTCAATGCGATCTGCAGTTCCCCTTCATATTTGCCCGAGAGCTCGTTGTCCAGCGTGATGCACAGCTTATCGCGATCAGAAACGGGCTGAGCACAAACCGAACCCAGGCCGCGAGTCTGAGTTGCCCGTAAAATAAATTCCGGCTGATCACTGCGCGACTTTAAGACTATGTTCAACAGCTTTTGGCGCAGGTCAGGATCCAGGCTGGAGTTAAAGTAAACCGGTACGCAGACACAATGGTTGTGGACAATTTCCTGAACCTGTTCCATTTCTGTCCGTGAAGGATTGCCGTCGCCAAAAAAGATGTAGTCGAACATACCGGTTGCTGTGAGTTCCCCAGCACTCAAATAAGCCGGTTTGTAACGATGGTTTTCCACAGTACATAAGCCGTGGCCATAGGCAAACAATAAATTGTCGGCATCCAGCGAATTGATGAATACACCGGTGCGGATCCCGCAGGCCTTAAACAGCTTCGCATTTTTATACGTGTCAATAAACGACATTCCAGTATCCGGATGCGGGAAGAAATTATGGACAGCGACGTAATTTTCCAGATTGCCGTGACGCTGAATCGCTTTGATCCGATTGATCGGCTCCGCCTGCATCGAAGCATTGTCCTCGATCAGCACACCGTCTTCATTGCGGGTCATCTGAGCGACCAGCTCGTGATCCTCCTCAAATCCAAAATCCAGCCGTACAATCCGAATTCCCAGATGAACAAACGGTGACAGATCGTTCGGTTCCGCGTGTAGCTGATCCATGATCCGGCGATTGATATCCACATGCAGCGTCAGGCCCATCTTCCGGCACTCGCTGATCAGCCATTGAAACGGTGCCTTTAACTGGTTGGGTGCACTCCAGGCCTGCGGCGATTGAACGGTCGTATAAACCTGGCTGTAGCCCAGTGTGACTGCCAAATCTAATTGTTGTTTCATCACCGCTTCTGACTGCAGATGCGGGTAGAGAGAGATCCCTAAAAGACTCATGGTATATTCCTCTTTCTTGTTTATTCCTTTCTCATTATAACGCACTCCGGAAAAAAGAAAAAGGCAGACTTGATCCGGAAAAGAGCTCCGAAACAGTCTGCCCTAATATTCAGTTATTTTTCAAATTCCTGAACGACTTTGTTCATCTGGTTCGGGATGTCGATATGCTGCGGGCATTTCGTCTTGCAGGCGCCGCATTTTTGACAATGCGAAGCCTTTTCCGTAATCTCCATCGCATCATAGCCTGCTTTTTGAGCGGCCTGAACATTGTAGACATGGGCGGTGTTCAGCAACCGGAAATTCTTCGGAATATCCAGCCCGAATGGGCATGGCATGCAATAGCGGCAGCCGGTGCAAGGGACCTGAATCCGAGCCTGGAATAATTGCCGGGCCTGTTCGATCGTATTCAGTTCTTCTGCGTTGAGCGGTTCGATCTCACTGAAGGTTTTGACATTGTCGATGACCTGTTCCATCGTGCTCATGCCGGACAGGACAGTCTGTACATTGTCATGACTTCCGACCCAGCGAAGTGCCCAGGAAGCATCGCTCCAATCCGGATGAACACGGCGGAATTCCGCTTTGATTTCTTCCGGAACATTGGCTAACATGCCGCCTTTGACAGGTTCCATGATCGTCATCGGAATGTTTTTGGACTTAGCCAGCTCATAGCCGCGCAGACCTGCCTGAATGTCGGTATCCATATAATTGAACTGAATCTGACAGAAATCCCAGTCATAAGCATTGAGGATTTCTTCAAACACTTCGTAATCATCGTGGAACGAGAAACCGATCCGACGAACCTTGCCGCTGTCCAGCACCGATTTCAGATGCGGAAGCAGATTCATCTCTTTAATGTGTTCCCAACGCTCACGGCTCAGGGCGTGCAGCAGATAGAAATCAACATAGGACGTCTGCAGTTTGGTCAGCTGTTCATCTAAAATTCGATCAAAATCCGCGATATCCTTGCACATCCAGGTCGGGGATTTGGTGACTAAGTAGAAACTGTCACGCGGTTTGGTAGCGACCCACTGACCTACAACAACTTCACTTTCAAAGTTGTGATACGGATAGGCCGTGTCGATATAGTTTACACCATGTTCATAGGCATAATCGAGCATTTTCATCGTCTCCGGACGGTTGATTTTTCCATCCTCGGTGACTGGAAAACGCATGCAGCCGAAGCCCAGCAGCGAAGTCTTTGCCGGGATTTTGCCTTTTTCTCTGTATTTCATAACAATCCTCTTTCTATGATTCACAACGGATTCCGCTGTTCAATCCAAATTCCTGATTTAATTATACTGCATTGTCGTTCCGGATGTATTTATAAAACGTACTTTTTTTTATTTGCAGCTGATCCAGAGCTTGTTGAAGCGTACATTCATGACGCAGATAACAGGCGGCCACTTCGCTGAAATTTTGTGGCGGGATGTAGCGCGGCCGGCCTAAGTGCTTGCCCTTTTCTTTGGCAATCCGAATGCCCTCAGCCTGTCGTGTTTTGATGTTGATCCGCTCGTTTTCAGCGACAAAGCTGAGGATCTGGAGTACCAGATCACTGATGAAACAGCCGACCAGATTATCCGGACGGCTGCGGGTGTCCAGCAAGGGCATATCCAAAACGACAATCTGGACTTCCAGACGCTTGGTTAAATCCGCCCATTCCTCCAGGATGGCCTGATAATTGCGGCCCAGCCGATCGATGCTTTTAATCACCAGCAAGTCCTGCGGATGCAGAACTTCCTTTAACCGGCGGTAAGCCTGACGGTCAAAATCCTTGCCGCTCTGACAATCAACATAGAGTTGGGACTCGCTCAATCCGAACATTTTCAATTCTTCGATTTGACGATCTAGATTCTGACTTTTAGAAGATACTCGCGCATAGCCATAATTCACGTTTAATTCCTCCTTGGCAAACGTTGGCATGGAAGACAAAAACAGCTATTCCCTCCCTTGAATAGCTGAAATTGTCTGCCTGTTTATAAAGGTACACCTTTATAAAAGCGCTTTCATGTTTTTATTATATCATCATCAGCTCGAAACGCAAGCGCTTTCAAATCTGATTTAGATAAAATATCCTTCATTTGTTCCAAAAAGATGAATAAACAATTTAATTTTTACCTGTTTTAGTTCTGTTCTGTCCTGTCTTGCATAAGTTTTATAAAGGTGTACCTTTGCGGACACAAAAAAGAGAGAGGAGCCGTTATGAACAAAGAGGAAATTTTTCAACAGATTCGAGGAAAACTGATCGTTTCCTGCCAAGCCAATGAGGAAGAAAATCCATTCAATCCACCGGAAGAAATGACCCGCATGGCTCATGCCGCAGCGATTGGCGGCTGTGCTGGTTTCCGGGCAAACCGGCCGGAGAACGTTCAGATGATCAAAGAAGCCTTCCCGGATAAAGTCATGATCGGGATTTGGAAAGTCGAAACCGAGGGCTGCGATGTGTATATCACACCGACGATGAAGGAAGTTGAAGTGCTGCGGGAAATCGGCAGCGACATCATCGCTGTTGATGGGACCGACCGTCTTAACTGCAACGGCCGCAAAGCCTATGAGCTGATTCGGGAAATCAAGGAAAAATATCCGGATCAGGTAGTCATGGCCGATATCGCTACGATCAACGATGCCCGTCTTTGCGTTCAGGCCGGAGCCGATATCATCTCTACGACCTTGTCCGGGTACACGGCGGACAGTCTGGACCGTTATGCGTTAGGCGCTGACTTTGAACTCATCGAACAGATCCGCAAAGAATTCCCGGATGTCTTCATCAATGCGGAAGGCCGGATCTGGACGCGTGAAGAAGCGAAGAAAGCTTATGAATGCGGCGCGGATGTGATCGTCGTCGGTACGGCGATTACCAATCCAATGAGCATCACAAAACGATTTGTTGATTATATCAAGAAATAGGCATGGCGAATCTGCCATCCGAATTAAATAGAATAGGAGGTTGAGAAAACAAAAAGCGAGAGTGGGAATGAAAGTAAATCCTAGAGAGGAGGTACAATATGAATATTGGACTAGGATATGCTTTATTTGTTTCTGTTGTCTGTGCATTCTTTGGATGGACAAACTATGGCTTTGTCAACTTGCAGACAACCAAACCGGTCGTCTGCGGCGCTTTGGTCGGTCTTATTTTGGGGGATTTAAGAACGGGCATTATCATCGGCGGTACGCTGACGCTGGTTTATATGGGTGTTCAGGGTGTCGGTGCGGCGATTCCGGTCAATGCGACGACAGCGACGACGGTTACGACAGCGCTCTGCATTATTACCGGCGTGGAAATGGAAACTGCGATTGCGATCGCCGTTCCGGTTTCCGTTATGGGTCAGTTAGGCCGTATGGCAGCGTGGACGATCAATACACCGCTGATGCATATTGCGGATAAGTATGCGGAAACCGCGGATTATAAGAAGATGACACGGCTGCAGTTGGTGGGCTCGCTGGTCTTCTTCATCACTGAATTCATTCCGGTTTTCCTGTGCATCTACTTCGGCTCCAGCTTTGTTACGATGGTCAACGAAAATATGCCGGTTTGGATTTCTGAATGGCTCTCAGCCGCAACGGGTATGCTTCCGGCACTTGGCTTCGGCATGCTGCTGGCAATGATGTATAAAGTCAAATACATTCCGTTCTTTATCGTAGGCTTTGTTATGTGCGCTGTATTCGGCGGTTCACTGCTGGCGATCGCATTGCTGGGCGTTTCGATGGCGATCTTCGTCTTCTTCTTCGGCCCGCAGGGTAAACGGAGAAAAGGAGGTGCGATGTAATGACTGAAAACAGAATGGAACAACCTATGAACGATAACAAGATCATTTCATTAGACCGCAAGGAACTGATGGGCGTCTTCTTACGCTTCTCCTGCTTCCCAATGGTGACGATCAACTACGAACGTTTCCAGACACTGCAGTATTTCTCAGCATTGGCACCAGTTCTGAAAAAATTATATCCAAATAAAGAAGATCAGATCTCAGCGGCGAAGCGTCACATGGCGTTCTACAATACTACGCCGGAATGGATGGGCTTCACGCTGGGCATGAACTGCGCTCAGGAAGAACAGATCGCCAATATGCCTTATGGCGAAGAACGGACGGGACTGGAAGAATCCGTCAATACGATCAAAGCTTCCCTGATGGGTCCGCTGGCAGGCATCGGCGATTCCCTGCGGGCAACCGTAGAAGCGATTATCGGCGCATTGGCGGCCGGCTTTGCGATGAACGGCTCCATTTTCGGCGCTATCCTGTTCTTTGTCTTGGGTAACGCTTACTACTTCGGTATTTCCTATTTCGGATTCTTCTATACCTATAAAAACGGCATGAAGGTTATCCGCGATATGAATAAATCCGGCATTCTTGACCGCTTGATGGAAAGTGCCACAATCTTAGGCATGACGGCGGTCGGCGCGCTGATTCCTTCCTGGGTTGGCTTTAAGTTGACCAGTGCGATTCAGATCGGCGATTACGTCTTAAATATTCAGCAGGAACTGGACAACATCATTCCAGGCTTGGCGCCGTTGGCTTTGACAATCTGTCTGGCTTGGCTGTATAAGAAGAACGTTTCTTCCCTGAAACTGGTCGGCCTGATCTTTGTCTTCTCGCTGATCATTTCCCTGATTCTGTAATTCATCATTTCATGCAGGGGCGGAATTCATTACGATTTGAAAGGAGAAATAAAATATGGCAGTGATTCAGTATCGGCTGGACGGAAGAATGCTGCATGGTCAGGTCAGTAACTTTGCACGGGCGCTGAACATTGAAGAATTTGTGGTGGTCAACGAAAAAACGGCAAATGATCCGACGCAGGTCATGCTGCTGGAACTGGCGGCGCTCAATGCAGATGTCGACGCCGTTTCCCCGGAGGACGCGTATGACTTATTGACCGGCGATGAGCTGGAAGACTACCGCGTGATGGTCGTATTCAAAGAGATCTTTGACGCTGTGGAATTGGTCAAGCTGGGCTACTCGATGCAGGAAATCTGCATCAGCGGCATGTATGCCAAAGACAACGAAAATAAGGTCAAAGCGGAAGCATGCCTGTTTGTCGATGACAAAGATAAGGAAGCATTCCGTTTTCTGGAAGATCATGGTGTTCTGCTCACGCATCAGATTTCCCCGGAATATACAAAAAAGCTGGTTCATGATCTCGTAAAGTTTTAATGAACAGGGCCGACGGTGTTTGTCGGCCTTTTCTCACTGGGAAAGGAAAGAGTCGCTATGGATGGGCAGGATAACATGAAGGAAAGGCTGCTGGTGCTGTCGCAAAGGATGGCGCGGCGCAAGAGTCCGAAACAGAAAAAACGCACGCTGTATCAGCTGAGTGAAATGTTCAGCGCCCTGGGATATCCGGTGACGCTGATGGGGAAAAAGGGCATCCATGGACAACAGCTGCTCGGCGGCGATCCCACGCATGCCAAGGTCATTGTCGCCGCAGATTTTAACCTGCGGGAAGCCCGGCTGATTCCCGCTCGTCAACAGCTTTTAAACCAGTCGGCAAACCGCAGAAATCAGCTGGATAATCTGACGGTATCGCTGGTGCTGACGGTGCTGTTAGCCATCATGGGCGTGCTGCTTTGCATCGCGGGGGCTAAACAGGAAGGCCGGTGGTTTCTGTTTGTTCTGGCAGCCGGCGTGTTTTTGCTGGCCTTCTGGCTGGGACGGCGGCAGGCTGTGGGCAATGCCGGGAAAAACGCGGCGATGTTTGCGCTGTTGGAATGTGCCCGGCAATATCGGAAAGAACCGGTTGCCTTCTGTTTCCTGGAAGAAACGGGAACCGAGCTGGGGCTCAGGCAGCTGCGTGAGAATTTTCCGCAGGCAGGACTGGTTTACATCCATCAGCTGGGTCGGGAAAAAGCGCTTTGTGTGATGCTGAAAGGCAAACCGACTAGGCTGCAGGAAGCACTTGCCGAAGCTTGGCCATCACTGACAGTGCAAAGCTTGCAGGAAAATGACGACAGTCTGATCCGCAGCTGGAACGAGGGCATTTTAATCAGTACGGCGGATCCCGCAACGATGACCTGTGAAATGCCGGGCGGCAAATTCGATGTGCAGGTAGACTGTGATCAGATTCAGCAGGCCGTGGAAGTCATCGGTGAACTGATCCATCCCCATCGAAAACAGGAATATCACAGCTCTGAAAAACAAGACTAAATAACCAAGAATCAAATGCGCAAAAAGGAGGCAGTCCTCAACGAGGCTGCGAGGAGGTAGAAATGCAGGGAATTTTATTAATCAGTCATGGTCCGTTAGCCGAAGGCATGTTAAAAACCGCAGAGATTTTCTTTGGCGAGAACATTCCGCAGATGAAAGCGCTGGTATTGAATACCCAGGATGATCCGGAAGACTTCCGCGGGCGGCTGCAGGAAGCTGTCGATGAAGTGAATACCGGAGAAGGCGTGTTGGTCTTCGCTGATCTGTTAGGCGGTACACCGTGCAATCAGTCTGCTTTTGTGCTGAATGAGAAGGTCACGGTGCTGACCGGGATGAATCTGCCGATGGTCATGGAATGCCTGGGCTTACGGATGAGCGGTGAAGTAGCGATCGACCAACTGGAAGAAACCGCAAAGACCGGCATTGTCAACTTTAATAAAATGCTGGAAGAGAAGAAAAAAGCCGGCCGCAGCCGTCGGCGCAGCAAAGAAGAAGCTGAATAAGCTTCTTTCATCCGTCAATTTGAAAATCAGAAATCACGGGTTCATTTGGAACTTGCGGTTTCTGATTTTTGTCGTGGAAGCATGGTGAATAAGGCAAAAGCTCAGGCTAAAAGACAGAGTTAAATTTTGACAGTTGAACGATTTTGAATAGAATTGAAGAGAAAAGATTGCAAGTGACAGAGAGCCTGATTAAAATAGGAAATATGTTTGGAAAGAGGGAAAACGCATGAAGAAAAAATTCAACTGGAATTCGTTTATTTATAACTTCGTCTTTATTACGATGATTATGTCCGTCATCTTCTTAGCTGTTCGGATCATTTTGGCGCCTTCTGAGGCCATGGCTGATGATGTGCGTGTCAAGAGCGACTACGTGCTGATGCTGGTGCAGTGTATATTGGGCGTGGTGGCGATGCGGCTGCCGGACTTTATCGAACATAAAATCCAGATCCAGATTCCCAGCTACATGCTTTTGTTGTATGCCATCTTTCTGTACTGTGCGATCTATTTGGGGGAAGTTCGGGCATTCTATTACAACGTGCCGCATTGGGATACGATTCTGCATACTTTCAGCGGTGGAATGTTAGGAGCGCTGGGTTTTTCCTTTGTCACGATTCTGAATAAGTCGGAAAAGATTCCGATGAATCTTTCGCCGGTGTTCGTCGCCGTGTTTGCTTTTTGCTTTGCGGTGACGTTAGGTGTCTTTTGGGAAATCTATGAATTCACATTTGATGGAATTCTGCATTTGAACATGCAGAAGTTCATGCTGGAAAATGGGACGCCGTTTATCGGCCGGGCAGCTTTAATGGATACGATGAAGGATCTGATTGTCGATTGTCTGGGTGCGTTCATCATGTCGTTTGTAGGTTATCTGTCGCTGCGCTATAAGACAGGCTTGATCGAAAAGCTGCAGCTGAAATGGCGCAAGGGTGCGATCAAGGAAAATAAAACTCTGTAAATCGGGCAGTGCCGGAATGATCTGCGAAACCTTTGCGGCTATCAGATTAAAACATAAGAACCTGAACCAGCGAGTCCAGGCCTAAGCTCAAGTTGATTCAGGGCAAATTTTGGGGTATACTGAGCTTAATCAGAAGGCTAGATGATGGATCTAAAACGGAAGGTCAGGGAGATAACATGAAACGAAAAACCGAAATCCGCAGCACGCGTTCAGGAGCGATAGGCAACATCGTCGGCGGGGTTCTCTTCATTGTTTTTGGAATTTTTGCTTCCTCAATGCTTGGTTTTCATGATTCGATGGGGATGGGTTTTGGCGGCCCATCGCTGAGTCCAGGCCTGTTTTTCATGGGGTTTGGATTGATCGGCGGAACAATCAGCATCCTTTACGGGCTCTTCGCGTTAAAACGCGGCGGCATTGCCGAACATGAAATCATAACCGAAACATTGCCGGAACAAGAAACCCAAGCGGAGGGGGATCCGGCGGAGCAGTTAAGAAAGCTGAAAGCACTGGCAGACGAAGGAATTATATCCGAGTCCGAGTATGCGATGAAAAAGCGGGAAATTCTGAATAAAAAGTGGTAGAATAAAAAAGGAAAACCGATGATGAGAACGAGTAATCCGGGAAAGCTTCGCAAAGAGAAGGTCTGGCAGGTGAAAAGACCAGGGAGCGCCGGGATGAATGCCTCTTGGAGGGCTAATCTGAAATAAGTAGGATGGCCGCAGCCGGCGTTAACGGCAGAATGAGCGGAACAGAAGTCTTTCTGTTCAAGAAGAGTGGAACCGCGCGGAAAGCGTCTCTTGACGGGAGATGCTTTTTTTGTGGAAAACTGGATTTTCACCATTGTGGAAAAACATCTGTCAACCTGTTCAAAGGGACAAGCTTAATTTAAAGGAGGAAAACAGTAATGAGTATACGTCTTTACAACACCCTGTCGGGGAAAATTGAAGAATTTCAGCCGATCAAACCGAATGAGGTCAGCATGTATGTCTGCGGACCGACGGTCTACAACCATGCCCACATCGGCAATGCCCGGCCGATTATTGTTTTTGATACGCTGCGCCGGTTATTTGAGGCACAGGGCTACACGGTAAAATATGTGTCCAACTACACGGATGTGGATGACAAGATCATCAAGAAAGCGCATGAGGAAAACGTCCCGGAGGGCATGATTTCGGCAAGGTATATCGAAGCCTACCAAAAGGTTCGGGAAAGCTTAAATACTGAAACGCTGTACGCTACTCCGCGGGTGACGGAAACGATGGATGAAATCATTCACTTCATCGACGAACTGGTCAGTACCGGTCATGCTTATGCTGTGGGCGGCGATGTGTATTTCCGCGTCAGCAGCGTTCCTTCCTACGGTACTTTCTCGAAGCAGAATCTGGAAGACCTGCAGGTCGGTGCGCGGATTGAAGAAAATGCCAAAAAGGAAAATCCGCTGGATTTCGCCTTGTGGAAAGAAACCGATATGGGGATTAAGTGGCAGTCTCCTTGGGGAGAAGGCCGTCCGGGCTGGCATACAGAATGCGTCGTGATGATCCACAAGGAATTCGGCGATCAGATCGATATCCACGGCGGCGGCATGGATCTGCGCTTCCCGCATCATGAAAATGAAGTCGCCCAATCGCAGGCACTTTTCCACAATTCGATTGCCCGTTATTGGCTGCATAATGCAATGATCAATATCAATGGTGAAAAAATGTCAAAATCACTGGGCAATGTGTCCTGGGCAAAAGATGTCATTGAAAAGCTGGGTGCCGATTTGGTGCGCTGGCTGATGCTGAGCGTGCACTACCGCGGGGAACTGAACTTCTCGGATGAAACGATTGAAACGGCCCGCAAGGAGCTGGATAAGGTCAGAATGCCGATGAAGCAGGCGTATATCAAGAGCCAGCTGGCAGGTACTGAGTTGAGCGGCCGCGATGAAGAAGCGGTGCAGCGGTTTATTGCCGCGATGAACGATGATCTCAACACGCCGAATGGATATGCGGAAATTTTTGAAACGGTGAAAAAATTGAATCAGGCATTACGCCAGCGGGAAATCCAGTGGGATCAGGTCGGTGCGCAAACCGCGGCGCTGGAAGCGATGCTGGAAATCTTGGGCATTCGTCTGCCGAAGGTGGAGCTGAGCGAGGATGACAAACAGGTTTTCGCTCAATGGAACGCAGCCAAGGCAGAAAAAGATTTTGCCGCGGCGGACGCGAAGCGGGCGATCCTG
This sequence comes from Holdemania massiliensis, assembly GCF_022440805.1. NCBI lineage: Bacteria > Bacillati > Bacillota > Erysipelotrichia > Erysipelotrichales > Erysipelotrichaceae > Holdemania > Holdemania massiliensis. Next base: position 255,611 of record NZ_JAKNTK010000001.1, read on the forward strand.
ATCGAACGAGGATTGATGTAATGCAGCTTAACGAATTGTCCGGAAGTACGCTGGCCTATATCGGCGATGCGGTGTGGTCGCTGCTTGTGCGGGAATATTTAGTGGAGCTGGGGTATGGCCGGGCCAAGGACCTGCAGCGCTTAAGCGTTCAGTTTGTCAGTGCGAAAGCTCAGGCGCGATTTTACGAGCAGCTGCATGATGCCGGTGAGCTGAGTGAGGAGGAGGAAGAAATCTTCCGCCGCGGACGCAATTTCAAAAGCGGCAGTGTTCCAAAGCATACCGACGTTCAGATTTATCGAATTTCGACGGGCTTTGAAGCGTTAGCCGGATGGTGGCATCTGAGCGGCCAGCAGGAGCGGCTGCAGAAGGTCTGGGAACAGGTCAGAACATCTGTGATGCTGGCGGCAGAGCCGCGATAAAGAAATCATTTCGGCTGTCCGGAATGGATATCACAGCAAACAACGCAGGATAAAGGTAAATTGCTCAGTAGGGCAGTGGGGAAAAGCGGCGGAATCAGCTTTAAATCTTATTCGCGGATGAAAGAACGATGGGAAAATAATCGCGGAGTTTCCGTTTCCATTTTCTTGCATATTGTGTATACTGATAGTGACCGTAGTACCCGCACCTCTTACTTTTGTAATGTGGCCCAGGGTACTCTTTTTTTGATCAATAAAAAGAAATGGAGAGGTTAATTCTGCAGGGGTTCAAGACATTTTCTTGAATCCGCGAAACAACTTAACTGCGAAACGATTTGGGATTAAAACAGGACTAGAACAGGACGAAACAGGAGGTCAGAGTATGGCACAATATGTTTATCTTATCAAAAAAGCCTTTTAAATAAAGGCTTTTTAATATATTTGTCACTAGTTTGTCACTAGTTTATGCTACTTTAATAGTAATACAGTGTCTCTTAATTCTGTAATTGTCTTATGTGTGTAGACTCGTTTTCCAGTGCTGTTGGAAGTGTGCCCCATCAGCAGATCCATGCATTTTTCGTTAGCGCCGGCATTGTCCAACCGTGTTCTAAACGTGTGCCGCGTTTCGTGAATCGTGTGGGGAATACCAGTCAGAACACACAGTTCTTTGAAACGTTTGCTAAATGTCAGATAGCTCATCTGCAAGCCCAACTGATTAACCGAGATATACTGCTTGTTTGCTTCTAGTCTTGTCTTAACCAGCGGTTGTATCCTGGGGTGGATAGGCACAATTCGATTTTTACCAGCAGCGGTTTTAATGCCGCCAGTAATAATCATATCTTCGAGATCTACCACCGAGGCATCAATGCTCAAATATTCTCGGATTCGGAATCCGGTATACAATAAGATTAGTACATCCGTGATGATAGGCATGTCGTTTATATGATTCCACAGCCATTCAATTTCTTTATCTGTATAAGGTGTTTTTTCTTGCGGGGCTATAGGGGCCGATGTAAGCTCCTCAGAACGTTTTTTTATGATAACGTCTAAGCTATAAGCGTACTTATCTAAATGTCCCCACAGCGCCTTTATAATGCCCTGTGTGCTGTATCCTTTGCCGCAACGATCAATTGTCAACTGCATCTGATTGGATGTGATTTCAATATATTGTTTTTGGCTCAGTGAGTTTATATGTTTATAGGCGCTGGACAGTGCACGCTGATTTTTCTCCCCAAGTTTTGGAGCTGCATCTGCTTTCCAGCGGTTAAAAAGTTCTTCAAGCGTTATTCTGCGCTCCAACGGATCATAAGGACTCTTGTTGTACTCGATCAGCATTTCAAGTCCCTGATCGTAGGTCTCTGCGTACCCGATCCGATCAAATATCGGGTAACCCTTATCAGTATAGCCTTTCACCGGCCCGCGGACTTCATAGGGTTTCCGACGTGCTCCAGAGAGCTTGATCACAGATCCGGTTCCGTTTGGTCTTCGTTTCATTGCAAAAAGCCTCCTTTTATCGTAAAATAGAGGCATAGTAAAAGGGATGACCGACCAAGTCATTTTTACTATGCTGAAGGATCGGATTGCAGTCTGATTCTTCTCGCCTGCCGGCTGCAACCGGTGGGCTTTTTTGCGAAATAGCTGGTTATTTTTTTACTTCAATCTCGAATTTATATTTATTTGTAAAATCGTTTGTTATTAGTGTGTACGTGCCATCTTCTGAATATGGGACGTATAAGTAATAATCAGCTTCAGCATCTTTTAGCATGCCGCCCATCCCTTGAAGATCATCATCCATAAGTGTTGAGTACATCTGAATTTGATTACCTGTAGGATCATACCAAGTGTTGTACAAGGAATTGTAATAATTTTGATCCGCTCCAATATTTTTGATATGAATAGGAACTTTGAAGTAAGTTCTTTCATCAGTGTCATACCATTCTATAGCAACGCCAAGAGTGGCTTCAAATTCTGAACAAATATATGAATCTCCAAGTCCCAAAACTGAATCTTCTGTTGCCTGAGTAGGTTCAGGGTTATTGATCTGTTGTGGTGCTTTTGAGTTTGGTCCGCAACCAACGAAAAGTAGTAAAGCTGCGCTAAGTGCGATAAACTTTTTCATAATTTTCTTCCTCCTTAACGCCTAATGGCAAAAGTTTCCTAATGTTGAATTTACAAATTTTTCCTATAAAAGCTACTATTTGATCAAACCCTACGATTAACCGCCTAAAAACAGTCTTTGTAACAATTTTTTAGCCGATTTAATTCATGCGATATAATTTAGGCAGATGACAACCGCGGATAAATCGAAACAGGGGTGATTTTAATAGATAAAATTTTTTAGATTTTGAGATTTTGCTGATAGTAAGCCAGATAGATATAAATAGGAGTTTAATCTATCTAGTTGAGTTGCTTGAATAAAATTCCAGTAACTGGTAAGATATGAATCATACAGAGGCTCCGGAGCCTTCCGCATATCAACGAGGATACGAGGAGGGATAGCTGATGGATATCAATGATTATAGAAACAAAACAATCGAAATGCTAAGAACGATTAAGTGCTTTGAACTAATGAAAGCTATTTATGAATTCGTTCAAAAAGCGACCAGGGCTAGATGAGAATCTAGTCTTTTTTTTCGTTCTGCTCTTTAAGCAATAGCTGATACATATCTGCAAGAACTTGCCACTGTTCTTCATTCAGCTGCGCTAAAACGTGGATCAGCTGCTGCTTGAAGCTTCCAGTGTTCTCTGCATTGATCACCTCCCCCATAAACCCTGCGATTTCTTGTGTGCGGGAAACGGGCAAGAAGATAGGCTCTTTGCCTTCCAGCAGCCATTCCTTATTTACGTTATCTCGCAGGCAAATGTCACGAATAAGGCGAGCTGACGGATTTGATCTCATATTTTCAACTTCCGAATATGCGCCTTGCGTAATACCTAAATCAGCAGCGTAAACTCCTTGCTTTTCTTTAAGGATTTCTTCGCGCAAATATCTGATTCGCTCATTTACTTCGGGGGATTTTAAAGTTTTTGCCACGGTTTCACCTCCTTTGAACGATCTCATAATAGCATATCTAAAAAATTACTGCAACAGTAAAAAAACATTTGACAATTACTGTTGCAGGATATATGATTACTGTGTCAATAAACAGTACCGCAAAGTGAAGGAGGTGTAAGATGAAGAAAAAGGAATTATTGTTTTGGTTTCTATTGGGCAGTTTTGTATATCACATCATTTCCATAGTTTTAGAAGCCATTCTATGCAGTCTTTGAGATATAAATCTACTAATTTGGTAGCAATAACTCCGGATAAAAAAGTGAAGCCTGCAATCCAGAATTTACGTCTTTGTACTTTATCGTATTTGTCTTTGAAAAACATGATTAGACTACTTGAATCATGAAGGAGAACTAAAGGATCAATTCCTTCACTGGAGTATTTATTGTAGAGTTCAATAAAGCGAATACCTTGTGGAGTTATTCTAGCGGCGTGTCTGATGTTAGTTAAATAGTTACCATAATCGTTTTTGTGTAAATCAATACCAGTTATCAAATTATTGTTAACACAAACATCCAAAACATCGTCACAGTCATTTCTGGAGAGTGGATTTAAAACAGAGTCCATCGCATCGTTGAAACTGTTGCTTTTCACTATACATAGGAATTTATATGTAATGATATAAATTTCTTCCGTCGAATTAAACATAATTTATTACGCCTCCTTCTTCCATTATACAAAGAAAAAGATTACCAACAAGAATGTAAGAATTTATTGACAAATTAAAGGTCGAAACCTAGGGCAATACACCCGATGGTCTGCCGGTTAGGCCGGCACTGATGAGACCAGAAAGGAGTGTGAAAAAATGTCGTTAACGAAAAAAGAGAAATCTTTGCTTCCAGTTTTTAAAGACATTGACAAGCATTTGACTGACGATGTTCTGAGAGCTGAACTGCTTGGTATGGGCAAGGGTATGGCGTTCATGCTGACGGGCAGTTTGCCTGATCTCAAACCACAGGAAAGATCGCCCAGACCCAGGCCAGCAGGAAGATGACCGAGAGAAGAAAGCGAGGTGAGTAGATGGAATTTAAAAGCCCTGCCGAGGAGCAACAGTATTTATTTAAAGTGGAGTTACCTAATTTGATCACACGAATACTCTTGCTGAGCACATGTCAGAGAGAAAGCAAAGAACGAATACTCCGTGATTCCGAAGCATTAAAAAAGGCTTCAATCCAGTCCATTGAAGCCTGTAAGAATTCACTTATTAAAGAAAGAGGTGAAATGAAATGTCATACGCAAAGAGGCTCGAACGAGCCTTGATCGAAGCTGATCTGAAAGCTGCTGAACTGAGCCGCCGGACAGGTATCTCCAAGGCGTGTTTGAGCCAGTACCTGTCTGGTGTATCAATCCCACGGGAAGATCGTCAGGAGCTGATCGCAGACGCGCTAGGAAAAGAAATTGAATGGTTTTTTCCGCAGAATGTGATGGCTAGGAATACAGCTGAGGAGCTGCCAGACGGGAGAGTGCCTGTTTACTTGGCGGCCGCAAAGCTCGAGATGAGTCCACAATCCTTAAGGTTGGCTCTTCAACAAGGCCGGGTACCCTTTGGTTTTGCGGCGCAGTCAGAAAAAGGTTGGACCTATCATATAAGCTCTGCAAAGCTACAGGAGTACCTAGGCATAAAAAAAGAATCCTCGGCTGCAACCGAGGATCCAAGATGATCTTAATGCCCTTGAGATCATCTCTATTTTACCACAACACCAGTCAAATACAAATTCAAAAGACTCAAAAAAACCTTAGAATTAACGCTTGTTTGCTCAATGCAGGCAAGCATATCAAGATAACGATCTTCCTCTGGAAAATCAGGACGCAAAACTACATGCCGGATGTCATCCGAAACTGTATCAAAATCATTTATCCATTGTTTAAAGGTCACAATAATCACTCCTTTACTCCAATTATAAATTAATTTGTAGACGAGTGCCGAGGTAAAAAATGCTGACCAGCCGCTGCAACGGTTTAAATAATGGATCACAGCATAGTAAAAAAGGAGAATGAAATGACAAAATATCGGCTTAAACGCCCAGTGCTGGTAGTCCTCACAGCTGCGATTACCGCTGGTGTGACGCTCAATTTGCCAGCAGCAGAAGCTGAGGCACATGCACCATCACCTCAGCCGATCACCGTGACTGCTATTTACCAGCCGGATGAGCCAGCCTACACTGCCAACATGGATGTCAGCTGGCACGAGTGGCAGCCAACAGGTAAGGCGGCCGGCGTGGTGCCGGTTGCGCTGCTGGAGCTGGCAGAGGAGTATCAGATCAGCCCAGTCTACGCCTCGGCGGTATTTGTACTGGAGACTGGCTGGGGTAGCTCATCGGCCTGGCTGGCCAAGCACAATCCGGCCGGCATCCGGTGCGGATCTAGGTATTGCAGATATGACACGGCCACAGATGGCCTCAGGCGTATGATGGAGATCATGACTGACTACTACAGCAACGGTCTGACCACGGTGGCGCAACAGCGCAACTTATGGTCAGAGTCAGACGATACTTACACAATAGTCCAGTTGATGGAGCAGCTGGCAGGATAACACGGGAATTTGTTCTTTGAAAACTGAATGAGAGGCTAAGTCATAAAAAAGCTCCTTGACTTAACGCAATACAAATGTATAATGATTATAGGCACATAGCGCAATACAAAAGTGTTGAAGTTAAGGGAAAGGAGGAACGTGCCAGAAAAAAAGAAAATGGGCAGACCCATTGTAGGTGAACCAAAAGATATCCCGGTGCAATTGAGATTTGACAAAAGCACATTGGAAAAATTAGACAGATTGGCTAAACAAAAGAAAATGAGCCGATCTGAATATGTCAGATGGCTCATCAATGAAATGATTTAAACTGGGCACGCATAGTTAAGTTTGGCGACATAGCATGCGTACCCAATCAACACCCACAAGGGGCGGTTAAAGTATACCATTAGCCTCTTGTGTTTTCAAGCACGCTTTAAAAGCGGGAAAAGAAGAACAGGAGGCTTTTTATATGACAGAAATTCTCATTCAGATTGAAGAAGAAGGCGTTACCCAACGAGTTAACTGCTATCACATTGACAGACGAGAACACGTCTGCGCCAACTGCAAGCATTTCCATCAGAACTATACGAAAGTGAAGCATACCAATATCTTCAAGCAGCTTTTCATTCCAGTCAATTCAGGATTCTGTGTATTCCCGAGGATAAAAGACCGGAAGCCATCTGATACCTGCGGGAAATGGGAAGATAAAGCCGAATGAAAAAGCGAAAACTTCGTCGCTGGGTAAAAGCGGTTATGGTCATCACCGCCGGCGCAATCATGGCGCTGGCTCTGACCAGCTGCATGATCAGCGCGCATTATCAAACATTAGAAAGGGTAGAAAATTATGAATGAAATTATGAACATCAACGGTATTGAATGCTATGAGGAAAACGGAACAGCTTACTTGAAACTGGAAACAGTAGCAAGAGGGCTTGGATTCACCCAAGAAAAAAATGGGATCGAATATGTAAGATGGGAAACAGTAACTAAATATCTTGAAGAATTGCGCTTTCCCAACAAGTTGGGAAAAGAAAGATTTTCGCAGGAAGTTGCGAAAGACAGTTTTATCCCTGAAAACGTATTTTACCGTTTGGCAATGAAGGCGAAGAATGAAGTGGCAGAACGATTTCAAGCGTTAGTTGCTGATGAGATCATCCCATCAATCCGGAAAACTGGTGGCTATGAAGTACCAAAAGATCCTATGGCTGCACTGAAGCTGATGTTTGAGGTTCAGGAAACAGATAACAAGCGAATCAATGAACTTGAAGGAAAGGTGAGCAATCTCGCTGAGAATGCGCCGTTGACACCGAGTGAATACGGATATTTGAACAATTTGATTTCCAGCAGGGTTCGCGAAGTCAAACAAGTGCATCAAATGGAACTCAACAAACAGCAGTATTCCTATTTATATAAGGCAATCGGACGAGATGTGAAACAGGTTGCTAATGTCAAGGTAAGAAGTCAGATTCGATCTAAAGATTTTGATAAGGTTACGGAGTTTGTAAACGACTGGGAACCTTCAAAAGCGGTAATGGTTGTTATTGAAGACATGAGCGAGGTGTGCGGAAAATGAACCTGAATAGAGTAGTTATTGATAATTTTCGAAACATTGCACACGCCGAGTATGATCTTACATCCCGCAGCATCTTTGCGGGCCCAAACCGCAAGGGCAAGACAAACACCATCCTGGCGATCTATTGGGCATTAACTGATCTGTTGCTTGATGGCTCGTCAGACTACCAGTCGTTTAAACCCAGCTACATCGAGGAGGCTGAGGTCAGCGTTGAGCTGGTCTGTGATACCTTTACACTCAAAAAAGTTTATAAGGGATGGCGTCCACGTCAGCAAGGTTCTGGTGATCCAGGTGATCTGCAACATACCACCGATTACTGGATAGAGGGCACTAAGTACAAAACACAGGGTGAGGCAAAAAAGGCGCTGCTTAAGTTACTGGGCACTGATCGACAGCTTGAGACATCAAAATTTGATCTGACCCGGGCATTGATTGACCCGTACTACATCGGACAAGGCTGCGACTATAAGACACTGCGTAGCTTCATTGTCGAGATCATCGGTGATGTGAGCAATGAGGACGTATTTGCGGCTGATCCGGCGCTGCTGATGATCCGGGATCTGATGAGCCGGTATCAATATGACCCAGGACTTGCGCAAAAGTTTGTCAAGCAACAAGTCGCAGCGGTTAAAAAGGATATTGAGGCAAGTGAGCAACAAGTTAAAGGTCTGGAGTCTGTACAGGACGTAGATCCAGCACTGCTCAAAGAGGCTCAAGAGGCGCTTAATCAAATTGACAAGCAAGTGGCAGGTTTACAGGTACAGCTGTCTGGCCGGGACAATCCGCGGATCAACGAGGCAAAGCTCCAACTGTCTGATTTGACTCTTAAGCTGGCCGAGAGCCGGACAAAGGACATGGAGGCAGTACAGGAGCATAACAGGCAGATTGAGGCGGAGATCAACAGACTGCAAAAAGTGCAACAGGATGCCACATGGCAAGCACAGGATTTAATCCGGCGCCGGATTTCCGCTGAGAATGCAATTCTTGGCAATGATCAAAAGAGTGCCAGTATTGAACAGCAGATCGCGGAGTTGGAAGCTCGTAGGCAAGAACGACTGCAGGAATATCACACCAGAAATGCCGAGGAATATACGCAACCAGAATCACAAAAAGAAGTGTGCCCAAATTGTGGCCATGTGCTGAATCAAGATGCCCTTGAAAGCTATCGAAGTCAGTGGGAAGCAAACAAACAGCGAGACCTTGATTACATCGTCCGGCAAGGTAAGCAACTGAAAAATGACATTGAAAATCTGAGATTTAAAATTGAAGAACTCCGAAAAGGAAAGGTAGACGCAGAGGAGAGTTTACCGCTGATCAAACAACAAATCCGCGAGTTTGAAAAAGACGCTCAGCAAGCTCAGGACAGCGCCGGACAGCTGCGTAAACAGTTAAGTGAGGTAGTTGAATCAGATCAGACAATAGCGCTCAGAGAGGCTGTGAAAGCGGCTCAGGATAGCTATGACAATCTGATCAAAAATCAGCAGGCATCCATGGCTGACGTACAAGCGGAGATCCAGCGGTTAGACGCTGACTCTGTACAGTATCACAACGTCCTAAACGATCACGGCGCTTACGTGGCCACGCAAAAAAAGGCTGCGGCCATGTGTATACAAATTAAAGCAAAAGAGGACACGCTCATTGACTTTGAGCAGCAGTCCATCCTGATCGATCGCTTTTTAGAGATCAAGCTCGGACTGTTCCAGCGTCGTATTTCCAGCGTGTTTGGTGATCGTGTTCAATTCACTCTGATCAAATACAATCTGAAAAAAGGCAGCTGGGATGAGGTGTGCTATCCGTCTGTGTTGGACAAAAACACACCGTTTGAGGATGGCTCAGGGTCTGAAAAGATCCTGACAGGCATCTACCTTGCTGAGTGCGTTAAACGTCACCTTGGGCTGGGGGATCTGCCTTACATATTTGATGAGTGCGACAAGCTCGACACAGCCAGCCTGGCGGCGATTCCGACACAGGCGCAGATCATCACGACCAAAGTTGACGACGTCAACTATAACAAAGTAACGCTGATCACAGCGTAAGAAAGGGAGGCTAAAAGTTTATGATTAAAGGTACAGTCAAGTTTTTTGAGGACAAAAAGGGTTATGGTTTCATCGCCGGCGACAACGGGAAGGATTATTTCTTCCACTGGTCAGACATCCAAGCTGAGGGTTTCAAGAAGGCCGAAAAGAACCAACGTGTAACCTTTGAGGTCATTCAGGGCGACCGTGGAGAAAAAGCAGGCTATGTCTGCCTGGAGGCTTAACAATATGGCTGATATAAAGAGTAATGCACCAGTAAAGGCTCAGAGCACAAGCTCTCAGCCTTTCCAGTCAGCACTGGCGAAGACACAGACTGCCTATACGGAAATGGTTGTCGAAGCTGGACTAAAGCTCAATATCCAGTATTCAGAGTATCAGAAATTATGTGTGGCTAACTTGTTAACAAAAATGAAAGAACTGCTCGATAAAGAAGGTCTTGATATCAAACAGATAAATCAGACCAACATCACGTCGATTTTGCAGACGGCAGCCATGCTCAACCTTAATGCCGCTGCTTCTCCACGGGAATGTTATGTCATCACGCGGAATGTTAAAACAGCAACCGGCTGGTCAAAAGAATTTGAATTTGGAATTGAGGGCGATGGTAACGACAAAATTCTGCGCAAATATGGGGCAGGAGTGAAACAGGTCTATCCGATCTGGGAAGTCCGCGAAAGTGATGAGTTTACCTATCCAGCCTTTAAGGGCATTAACCTGGATCCGCCATCATGGACGCCTAAAAGCATGACCGGCAAGGTTGTGCGAGTGGTCTATCCGATCCGATATGAGGATGATCAAATTCAGTATCACATTTCTGAGCGTGATGAGGTTAAGGTCAACCTGCAGGCGCATATCAGCAATAATCTGCTCAAGTCAAAAGATTACACGGAAGCGAAAAAGGTTGAAATTATTGACCGGTTGAAAGACATGACGCTGGATCAGATCTTTGAGGACCCGGACGCATTAAAAATCATGTCGCCAGCCTGGCGGGCACCGCACTCCCGCGAAGCGATGATTTTACGCAAAATGAGAAATAACGCGATCAAGAAGATCCCGAAGGATTTCAGTGATGCTTTCATGGCCAAGGCGTATGAATCTACGTTTGAAGACTACGATCAGTATCGCGACGATCGAATTGATAAAGAAGGAGCAGTTGACGCAGAAGTCGCTGAGCAGGCCGGAAGCCGCCCAGTACAAGACGATATCCCGGTGATACCTCAACAGGTCGAGAGCGTACAAAAGGCCCCGGAAATCATCCGTAGTGAAGCCGAGAAGGCCGCTGTGTCGGCTGATCCGTTCTGATCATGGAATTCCGTTGTTTGGCCAGCTCATCCGCTGGCAACTGTTATCATATTACATTAAATCGTAAAGACTTGCCTCCGGTAGTGCTGCTACTGGAGGCTGGCCTTCCCTATGCTGAGCTTCTGCGCCGTATGACCTCTGAGGGGCTCGACTTACGGCCCTTGGACGCTGTTTTGATCACGCATAACCACAAGGACCACTGCGCTGCTTCCGGCGATCTGCGACGCCGCGGGAAGCGTGTGTATGGCAACCGGTTGATCGTTGGAGAGAACCAGAACACACTGCTGGAGGCCGGCAGGATTAAGACCGTCGCTGCGGAAACCAGAGTTTACCCGTTTGCCGTTGAGCATGACGCTGAGGATAGCCTGGGTTTTGTGATTTATACCGATATGGAGATGATCCTGTTTGTCAATGATTGCAAATACTTTGCGGAGGATCTTTCACGGCAGCAGTTTGATTATGTATTTATTGAGTCCAACTATGACGGCCAGGTGATCCACTTTGCTTACGAGGCTGCCAAAGAGCAGCATAATGAGGTCGATATCAAACGTTATGAGCGCATTTTAAACAGCCACATGTCGATTAAGCATACCTGCGATCAGCTCAAAAAACTGGATCTCAGCAACTGCAAAGGCATCTTTCTGATGCACTTATCTGACCGTCACGCTAACCCGAATCTGTTCAAACAAAGGGTTTTAAAAGAGTTTAAAACGCCTTGTTTTGTATGTCGAAAAAGCGGGGGTATTTTATAGGTGAATGGATACATAAAAATTGGATATGTGAAGGTGTTCCGAACATTCTTAGACTGGCAATGGTTCCAAAAACCTGAGATGGTGCAGCTCTGGTTGTATCTGCTTCTGAAGGCGAATCACCAAGAAAACAAGTGGCAAGGAATGGTTATCGGAAGAGGGCAGCTGTTTGTTGGAAGGAACAAAATTCAAGCTGAAACAGGGCTTTCAGAACAGACAATAAAGACATGTTTAAAGCGTCTAAAATCAACCGGCGAGATAACCACCCAATCAACCAGCAGAGGAACGCTGATAACCATTGTGAAATGGGACGATTTTCAAGATGACGTGGTTCAAAGTAACCGACAAATTAACCAGCCGACTAACCAGCAGTCAACCAGCGATCAACCAACGACTAACCAACAAGTAACCACAAACAAGAATGAGAAGAATGAAAAGAATATAAAAACATATAGGTCGCTTGTCGATGAATACACGCCTGATCTCGATCTCAGAAAAGCCCTTGACGATTTTGTCAGCATGCGAAAAGACATGAATGGATTTACCGTCAGGGCGTTGGAGCTTGCGCTTAAAAATCTGGACAAGCTGGCTCAAGACGAGCAGACAAAAATAATGATCGTTAATCAGACCATTGAACGTGGATGGAAAACATTTTATCCACTTAAGCAGAAAAGCACTTATACATCACAACGGCAGGACGTGCTACCGGATTACTACCAACAGATGAAAACCGGATCGGAAAAAGAAATCGCGGAAGAAACGGATTTCGACCGTGAGGAGTTTGAAGAAATCCGCAGGCAGCTGCGGGAACAGGAGGAGAAGAAATGATTAACAGAGTAATCTTAACCGGCCGGCTGGCCCGGGATCCTGAACTGCGCAAGACGCAGTCTGGGTTGTCCGTCTGCAGCTTTCAGCTGGCTGTGGATCGTCCAAAGCTCAAGGGGCAGGACGAGGCTGTCACGGACTGGATCAGCTGCCAGGCTTGGCGGCAGTCCGCTGACTACATTTGCAACTATGCAAAAAAGGGTGCGCTGCTTGCGGTGGATGGCCGGATCCAGACGCGCAGCTATGACAATGCCTCTGGTCAGAAAGTGAACGTTACTGAAGTCGTCTGTGAGCGTGTTGAGATCCAGCGGCAGGCGTCATCGCAAGCGAGTGGCAAGTCACTATACAACGGCGGATCCACTACATCTGCCAACACTGCCAGCCGCGGTGCATCGTCAACCTACGGCAGCACAGGTTTTGCCAATCCGGAGTATCAGGATCCGTTTGGTGAGGATTACAGCTCAGGTCCAACGCTGGACATCAGCTCGGATGATCTCCCGTTTTAGTTGAGGTGGAGTGTTATGAAGATTGAGTTGTATAACGATCACTTTGAAAACGCCAAACGATACCAGATCCCACGGGCGCAGTTGATCATTGCGGATATACCGTACAATATCGGGATCAACGCTTACGGAAGCCGTTCTGATTGGTATATTGGCGGCGACAACAAAAATGGCGAAAGTGATAAGGCGGGAAAGGAATTCTTTGACACGGACAAGGATTTCAAAATTTATAACTTTTTCCAGTTCGGCACGCGGCTTCTCAGTCCGGAGCCGAAGGAAAGAGGAAAAGCGCCGTGTATGATCATCTTCTGCAGTTGGCAACAACTGAACGAGATCACAGACTATGCCAAACAATTTGGATTTAATCATACACAGCCGCTGTTCTTCATAAAAAAATCATCGTCGCAGGTATTAAAAGCAAATATGCGTATCTGTGGCGCAACAGAAACAGCGCTTGTCCTGTATCGTGACAAACTGCCTAAATTTAATAACGGTGGGAATATGATTCTGGATTGGTTTGAGTGGGATAAGTCAGGAAAATACCCGAAGATTCACCCAACACAAAAGCCAGTTCCAGTGCTAAAACGACTGATTGAAATCTACACGGATCCAGGCGATGTTGTGATTGATCCGGTGGCCGGTAGCGGAAGCACATTAAGAGCTTGCGCCGAGCTGAATCGGAATTGCTATGGGTTTGAGATCAAGAAAGAGTTTTACAGAGCAGCTAAAGAAAAGATGTTGTCGGATGTGCCTGTATGCTTGAATTTGTGAGGGAAATGAAAAATGATCAAATTTAAGAAATCAGAAAAAATTGCAGCAAAAGATCGAACAGTCTTTTGCGGATGGGAAAAGAAAGCGATCCAGCCATCGACGGCAATGAAAAGAATTGCAGAGAACAATGGAATCGATCCGGAATTGATAAACATTGACGAATTTGAAGAAATGGCAGCCAGTCTTGGGTATTGGAGGACGAGATGAAAAAGAAACTGAATCTCATCAGCAAAACGACGAACATCCGGAGCCCTAAAAAGGGACGGAAAAGGAGATAAAAATGAATCTTATGGAAGAAGCTGAGCTTTTTGGAAAAGCGGCAACAAGGGTGGCTGGCGTAGTGGAAAAATCAGACGACTTTACAGCCATAATCGCTTGTCTCGAAATTGAGATCGAAAAGCTTGAACGCGAGAACTTAGGCTTGCAGCAGCAAGTTGATAGATATGGATTGCAATATCTCGATGATATCACCAACCCATTGGAACCACTTGAAAAGCAGGTGAAAGAATGAGTGAATATCAGAAAGAGCTTGATATGCTGACTAAAACTGCAGGGTTTACCAGCGATATTTTGCAGGAGCTGGTAGACAGAGCGAATCCAAGAAAGCTAATTTACAAAGCTGATGGATACGATGAATCAGGAAATCTTGTTTATGATATGGCTTATTGTCCACGATGTGAAAAAGAATTTGAATATGGAATTAACGACTGGGGCTGTAATTATTGCTGTGATTGCAGCCAGGCGCTGGATTGGAGCAATGACCAATGATCCCCGCGCTGCTCGCCGTCGCGTTTGTGGCGGCGGTGCTGCTGATAGACAAATTAGGAGGTGACAGGTGATGACCGCCGCTGAGCTCCAGGCGGCCATCCTGGCCACGCAAAAGCAGATCCTTAACACAATGTCGCCGATGCGCAAAAGAGACCTGCAGCGCCATCTTTCAAGGCTCAGACGCAAGCTGCGGGCGGTAGAGAGAGGGAGATAAGTATGAGCAAGATTGTAGCTTTTGATTTTGACGGCACTCTGGCCGTAACTCAATGGCCAGTGATCATCAAACCAATCTACCCGATTGTGGAGTATGCCAAGCAATGCAAGGCTAAAGGCGATCAGATCATCCTCAACACCATGCGAGAGGGTGATCGGCTGCAAGAGGCCGTTGATTGGTGCCTGGATCAGGGGATAGAGTTTGACGCGATCAACGACAATGTACCCTGCATGCAGACGTTTTATAAAAATAATCCCCGTAAAATTTTTGCCAATGAATACATCGATGACCACAACCTTGTGTTCGCTGGCGTCGGCAATGGCAGCCGACGCAATCTTGAGAAATACGCCGCAGTCCTTTGCGAGCAGTTTTCGCGCATTGGCCCGTGTTGTTATCTCAATAACCGGGAGCATGATTGCGACACCTGCGAGCTATTCGGCGTATGTCACAATCCTGATAAGCTGCTGGCGTTTATGATGCAGCCAGCGGATGAGGAAAAAACTGAATAGGAGGATTAGATGATAACCATCAAAGATGAGTGTGAACATTTCAAACGAGAAGCGAGGGATTACATCTATCTGCAGAAAATAAGGCCGATCCTGGACGACGAGGCTCAAAGTATATACGACAGATTGGGTATTAAATCACCTCGAATGAGAGAGGTGATTTACGAAAATGCGAGAGATCCCAAACATGATGAAAAAATTGATATCTGGGAAGCAGGAAAAAAGAAAATCCGCGAATTAGTAGCTGTTGAAACAAGAATAGAAGCTATTGACAGAGTGTTTGATCATATGAGCGATGAAAAGATCAATGGCATCTCTATCAAGGATGCGATATTCAGTCTTCTGGTCTTGGGGAGTTCTCAATCAAGTATGGCTGAAAATCTGGGTATGGATAGATCTACACTGCGAAGAAAAGTAAATCGAGAGATAAAAAAAGCTATCAGAAAATCAAAGTTGCCCCATTGGTCGGGGGTTGACGTGATATAATGATAGTGTGAAATTTTGTCGATAGTAGCGTCCCCACGATACGGGATCGGCGCGAGATCGGTAATTATGGCCAGTGCAGACGGATGGACGCATCCTATAGGCTGCCAGCGCCTGAGCCTGTGATGAGAAGCCTTTGCGCCGGGCACGGAGTAACGCTGGGCTCCCAGGTGGGAGTAAGTCACAGGATTGAATTAGGGATAGCGGTGGATGAATTCTAAGTGAACCCATCTGCGCAAGGCACTCAGTGATGAGTGCTTTTTCTTTGGTTTCCGGCCGGTTCTTTCTCCTTCTGGTCGGATGCGGCAGGATGTTCTTTTCCCCCTCTGCTTTCTAACTTTCCTGCAAACTCACAGCCCCGCGTATCGCCTTGCGGGACTAAATAAAAAATAGGCACGAGGCCTATTTGACGGGATGGCGTGGGATGATGCATCGCTTATGTACGATGTCACTCATCACAAGCAAAAACTGTAGATTGGTGGGCTTGCCTTTAGCAGACAAGATAGTGTTACCAAAATACTTTGATAACACACTGGTATCACCTCGGGTCCAAGCTCCCTCGATTGATGTGCGGATATTGTGCTCGACGCGCGTGGCTGTAGTGTGATGAGCAATAGCTACCTTGGGGTAGAGATGGCCCTTGAGATTTTGCAACAATGTCTGATCTAACACCGCATAAGTCAGAGCACTGGCCAACAGGTTGTAGCCTTGGTTGACGATGCCGCACTCCTTGAGCAGCTCCACAGCGATGCCATGGATGACAAGAGCGTCAACTCGATCATCCTCGTCCGGTGTAAGATCAAAAAACTGCTCAAGAGTGTTCAGCAGGGCGATATAAACTTCCAGCCTGTGAGAACAGCTTAAGCAGCATTTAGGATATAATCTTTCCATTATTTTCCTCCTCCCAAGGTTATTTTAATTTGAGAGAATAACTAATAACACCGGATTTAAGCCGTATAAAGCATAAAAATTAAAATGATGGACAAATATTGCGTAAAATCAACAAAATTGTCGAAAAGTGTCGATTGCATCAGGAGGTGATAGGATGCGCGGTAAATATGAGACACACGTAAAACCTAAGCTGGATCTGATTGCTCAGTGGGCGCGTGACGGCGCGATTGAGCGGGACATTGCTAAAAAGCTCGGCGTGTCTGAGAGCACGTTTAGCGGCTACAAAAAAGAGCACCCAGAACTGATGGAGACACTAACCGTCAACAAAGAAGTTGCGGATGCACGAGTCGAGAGTGCGCTGTATAAGCGTGCGATTGGATATGAGTATGATGAGGTGTGCACTGAGGTTGGTCCTGATGGTACAAAGACCAAAACAACAACCAAGCAGGTGTTGCCGGATGTCACTGCGCAGATATACTGGCTAAAGAACCGTAGGCCAGATCGCTGGAAGGATAAGCAGGACATCAGCATTGAGGGAGCATTAAAAGTGGAGATTATCAATGACATCCCAAAACCTACTGACACGGATTAGACTGACGGAGCTGATTGCCCCGTCTTTTTACGATCTGTACTGGGACGTTACTGAGCACAAGCACACGCACTACAAGCTTGCCGGCGGCCGTGGATCGACCAAGTCATCGTTTATCAGCATCATGATTGTGCTAGGCATGATGTCCAATCCAGACGCCAACGCGATGGTGCTGCGCAAAGTTGGCAGGTATCTTGAGGAGTCGGTATTTGAGCAGCTTCTTTGGGCGATTGAAAAGCTCGGTGTCGATCACCTTTGGCGGCCTAAATACTCGCCGTTAGGCTTAACCTATCTGCCAACCGGTCAGCGCATCGTCTTCCGTGGAGCTGATGAGCCAAAAAAGATCAAGTCCGTCAAGCTGCAACATGGCTACTTTGCGTACACCTGGTACGAGGAGCGGGATGAGTTTGATGGGGATGAGGAGGAGCGCACGATCAACCAGTCTCTGATGCGCGGCGGTGATCAGTACTGGGTCTTCTACAGCTGGAACCCGCCAAAGAGTATCAATAACTGGGTCAATCAGGATGTTTTGCTGCCGCGGGAGGACACGATCGTCCATCACAGCGATTACCGATCGGTTCCACGGGAGTGGCTCGGTCCACAGTTTTACATCGAGGCTGAGGAGCTTAAGCGCAACAAGCCGATGGCTTACCAGCACGAATACCTCGGTGAGGCAACCGGTACAGGCGGTCAGGTATTCGATAACGTTACGATCCGGGAGATTGCGGACGATGAGCTGGCAGTCTTTGACAAGATTCATCATGGCTTAGACTTCGGCTTTGCGGCAGATCCGCTGGCCTATGTTAAAAATCACTTCAACAAGACGCGCCGACGTCTTTTTATTTTCGGCGAGTTGTATCAGGTTGGGCTGTCCAACGCTAAGGCAGTCCAGCAGATCAAACTGTTGAACCCGCTCAACCAGTTAGTTGTCGCGGACAGCGAGGATCCGCGGACGATCAACGAGTTTCGCGAGCTGGGCTTGCGGATCATCGGGGCTAAAAAAGGGCCGGGATCCGTCGACCACGGAATCAAGTGGCTACAAGATCTCAACGAGATCATTATCGACCCACGCTTTTGCCCTAATACAGCTCGGGAGTTTTCGAGCTGCGAGCTGGAGCGAGATAAAAACGGCAACTTCAAGGGATCATATCCCGATAAAAACAATCACAGCATTGACGCCACCA
Organism: Holdemania massiliensis; assembly: GCF_022440805.1. Classification (NCBI taxonomy): domain Bacteria; kingdom Bacillati; phylum Bacillota; class Erysipelotrichia; order Erysipelotrichales; family Erysipelotrichaceae; genus Holdemania; species Holdemania massiliensis. The sequence continues at coordinate 273,985 of NZ_JAKNTK010000001.1, forward strand.
GGTACAGCCTGGAGGATCAGATGACAATGAGCAAAGCGAAAGCCCGCCGGAAATCCCGGTATGGCATTGTGTGAGGTGAGGACATGAGGAAAATGAAATATATCGGTGCATTTGATGAGCAGAATTTGGATAAGACCAAGATTCTGCAGCTGATCAATGTGCATCGAAGCACAGAAGGTGTGCGAATCCATCGGAATCTGGATTATTATGACGGAAGTCACGCCATCCTTCGGCGAAAAAAGAAAAATGAAGCCGCAAGCAATAATCGATTAGTATGCAACCATGCAAAGGATATCGCTGATACGGCCACCAGTTACTTTTTAGCGGCACCGATTACTTACAGCACCAGTGATAAGGCGATGGATACTGACCGGCTTACCGACTACTTCGATATGGCGGATGTGGATGAAACCGATCACGACAATGCCCTTGATATGTCCCGGGCAGGTGTAGCGTATGAATACATCTATGCTGCACAGGATGAGGCGCGTCCTTTAATCAAAAATCTTGAGCCGCAGCACACATTTTTGGTTTACGATGACACGATTGAAGAAAATGTATTGTTTGGAATTTACTACTACTGGGTTGTAGATGCAGCGACAAAGCAGGAAATTTATAAAGCAGTCGTGGCTACGAAGCACTTTATCCACACGATCGACATTATCAATGACTCTGCAGCTGTGCAAAGTGATCAGAATGATTCAGAACCACATCTGTTTGAAGGTGTACCGATTGTTGAGTATCGTAACAACAAAGATGGAATCGGTGATTATGAGCAGCAGATTAGCCTGATCGACGCTTACAACACGCTGATGTCGGATCGGGTCAATGACAAGGAGCAATTCCTGGAAGCAATTCTGGTTCTCATCGGCGCATTGCTTGGCGATGATGAAAAGGAAACAGGAGAAGCAGCAAAGCAGATCAAAGACCTCGGTATCCTGGAGCTGCCGCCAGGCGCCAGTGCGGAATATATTACTCGAACTTTTGATGAATCCTCGGTTGAGGTGCTGAAAAAGGCGATCAAGGATGACATTTACACCTTTTCGCACGTTCCGTGCTTGACCGACGAGAATTTTGTCGGCAACAGCTCAGGCGTAGCCATGGAGTATAAGCTGCTTGGTCTTGAGATGATCACTAAGACGAAGGAGCGATACTACACCAAAGGGCTAAAGCAACGGATGCGCTTGATCTGTAATTATCTCGGCTTGAAAAACATCGCACTGAATCCAGCGGCGATCATCCCAGAGTTTAAGCGCGGGCTACCAAAAAATATGCTGGAGTTGTCACAGATGATCGCGAATCTGTCCGGCGCGGTGAGCCAGAAAACGCTGATCAGCCAGCTGGATTTTGTTGAGGATCCGGATGCGGAAGTGGAAGCGGTAAAGAAGGAAAGTCAGGAAAAGCTGAAACAGCAACAGCAGGCTTTTGGAAACTATGCGGAAGGCGATCCTGACGATCAGACAGAGCCGCAAAAGGACGAAAAAGAGCTGAATGAGTAATCCTGACTACTGGCAGGAACGTGCCGAGAAACGCATCCACAGAGCTCACAGAAACAGCGATAAGACAATCAAAGAAGTTACAGCAGCCTATCAACAGGCGGTTGATGATATTAACAGCGATATTGAAAAGATCTTTTACCGATACGCTAAGAAGAACGATCTGTCTTCAGCAGAAGCAAAAGACATTCTGAATCAGAAAATCAGTGAAAATGAATGGAATCAAATTAAACTGCAGATCAGTTCAATCAAGGATCCAGTCATAAAAAAGCAGCTGCGTGCAAAGCTGGAAGCATCCGCTTATGGTGCGAGAATCGACCGGCTGGAAGCTCTGAAGCAAGACATTTACATCAAAACAAAGCAAGTCGCTGATGTAGAGCTGCAGAAGTCTACTGAACTGTATAGAAAAACAGTTGAAGACAATTATTTGCACAGTGTCTTTGACTTTCAGCAGGGTACAGGGTATGCCTATGAATTCGCATCGATGTCACCGGAGCACATTGAAGAAATTCTGAAAAATAACTGGAGCGGGAAACATTACTCAAAAAGTGTCTGGGACAATACGGATGTTCTCGCGGAGAAGCTGCAGCAAACACTTACCATAGGCTTGATGTCAGGGAAAAGCTACAAACGTATGGCAGCGGAGCTGACAGAGTTGACCAGCTATGGTCAATATGCGGCTGAACGCCTGATCAGAACGGAAACGGCATATCTGATCGAGGAATCGGACAAAGCTGCTGCGATTGACCGCGGAACGAAAGTCAGAATTTTCCGCGCCACTCTAGATCTTAAAACGTCTAAGATTTGCCGAGAACATGACGGAGACCGAGTGTCAATAGAGAAATCTGTGCCTGGCAAGAATGTACCTCCGCTTCATCCGCATTGCCGATCGTGGATGGAAGAAGAAATCGAAGGCTACGAACATCGGATCCGCGCGGCAAGAGATCCAGTCACGGGAGAGCGTGTAATGGTTCCAGCAGAAATGAAATATGCAGACTGGTATGATAAGTACGTTAAGAATAATCCTGAAGCGATGGCAAAAGAAAAGGCACTCAAAAACTACCAATTGGATAAAAAGCAATATCAGGAGTACGAAAACATCCTAGGTGTCAAAAAAGTGCCAAAAACGCTTAAAGAATTCCAAGAAATGAAGTATAGTAATAGTGAAGAATGGCTAAAAAAGCAACGTGAGTTCAGCACAGTTAGCAAGATCAAGAATAAACCAACCTACAGTGACATCTATCGTCAAAAAATGATAGATTCCTACTACCATTTTAGAGATCTTGGCTATGAGTTTACAGATCACTCATTAAATCGATTCCATGGGCAAAAAGCAAGTAAAGGAAAGCGCTTATTCACTGAGGAGGATCTTTTAGAAATTCTATCAAATGATTCCAACTATATGGAAGAAGCAACAAATAGAATCGTGAAATTTTATGATGATATCGCAGTAATTCAAAATGCTGAAACGAAAGAGGTTGTCAGCATAGTCACTCGATCTACAGTAAAGGAAGGATGGAAAAAGTTATGAAAACAGTTAAAGCTCTACTTAATCTATTTGAAGAATTATTTGCAGGTAGAATCTCTTGCTTGGCTTTTTCTTATGACTTTCCTAATTTGATGCTTGATCTCAAGGATGATTCAATACAGAAAACACTCGACGATATGCCTGAATTGTGTGCGTTCTATTCACCCTACAAAGATTCAAATTATGATGATGAAGAGATATTGAATGACGAGGAGTTTTTGAAAAAGATCAAGCCTATATATTACAAATTAAAAATGCAAATGAAAGATTAAAGCGGGTTAAATGCAAGCCTGCTTTTTTCATGCCCTGGACATGGCAAAAAACTGTCTTTTTATTATGGCTGTACACTGCTCGGGCACGAACTGGGTGGGGGAACGCAATAAAGATAGGACTGCCTTGGCACAGACTCGGCGGGCCGGAAAGGACGATGTATATGGATTTATTTTTGAAGCGATTACCACTCAACATCCAGCTGTTTGCGGAGGGGGACGGCAGTAATGTCGGAGGTACCGAAGGATCAGCTGGCACAGAAGGAAGTCAAGGCGCCGGGGGAACTACAGGAAGCCTTGACGATATTTTAAAGGCGTTCAAGCCAGAGGACGTCTTGAATCATCCGTCATTTAAATCGGTTCTGGACAGCCGGATCGGATCAGCGACCAGCACAGCACTGGCGAATGCCAGAACACGCTGGGAAGCAGAGCAGAACGAAAATCTAAGTGAAGCTGAAAAGCTGGCCAAGATGACCAAAGAAGAACGGGAACGGTATCAATTCAAAAAAGATCAAGAAAAGTTTGCGGCTGAACGATCCAAGTTTGAACATGAAAAGCTGATCGTTGAAGCTGCGAAAGAATTAACAGGAAAAGGAATTGATGCCACACTTGCGAGCTTTGTTGTTGGCAAGGACGCGGATGAAACAAAAAAGAACCTGGAAGCCTTTGAAAAATCCTACAACGCTGCAGTGGAAGCTGCGGTCAACGATAAGCTTAAAGGTGGAGTGCCACCAAAGAAAGCTCCAGCCAACACAACAACTTACACTGATGATCAGTTACGGAATATGACGCCGGAACAGATCAATGCCAACTGGGACGCTGTTGTTGCGTCCATGAAAAAATAGGAGGAGTGAACAATTATGTCTATTCAGAATTTTATCCCTACCATTTGGAGCGCTCGTTTACTGAACCATTTGGACAAAAGCCACGTTTATTTAAACCTGCTCAACCGCGATTATGAAGGCGAAATCAAAAACTTTGGTGACACCGTTAAGATTAATCAGGTCGGTGACGTGTCGATTAAGGACTACACCAAAGGCACAGACATCGATGCACCGGAAGACATCACCGGCGAACAGCAGGAGCTGAAGATCGACCAGGCGAAGTATTTTAACTTTGCTGTGGATGATGTCGATAATGCACAGACCAATCCAAAGCTGATGGATAAAGCAATGCAGCGCGCGGCCTATGCAATGAACGATGTTGTTGACGCCTTTGCGGCAAACTTGCTGGCGATCAATGTCCATGCCGACAACGCGATCGGAACCAACGAAGCGCCGATCGTGCCAACAAAAGCGGATGCCTACGACTACCTAGTTGATCTGAACACGAAGCTGACAGAAGCCAACGTTGCCAAGATGGGGCGCTGGGTTGTCATTCCAGCCTTTTACCATGGTCTGCTGCTGAAGGATGACCGTTTTGTCGGCAATGGTACGGATTACAACCAGGCAATCCTGGAAGGCGGTGAGGTTGGTAAGGCAGCTGGATTCACAGTTTATGTATCGAACAACGTGCCGCACACTGAAGGAGCGAAGTACAAGGTTATTGCGGGTACCACAGAAGCGGGATCTTATGCGGAACAGATCCTGAATACGGAAGCCTACCGCCCAGAGAAGCGCTTTTCGGATGCCGTTAAGGGTCTGCATACTTATGGCGCAAAGGTGCTGCAGAGCAAGTGCATTGCCGTCTTAACTTGCAATAAAGCGTAAGCAGAGAGAGGAGAGTTACTATGGCTTTTATCTACAATTTAAAAACCAAGCTGCTTCATGAGTGCAGAAATGCCGATGTAGCTAAATGGTGCAAAAACAGACCAGAAGAATATCTGGTTTCTGATGATAAAGAAAAACTGGTACAGGTATTGGCGTTGAACAATGCTTTAGAAAGTGCAGAACCTGCCAAACAGGAAAAGAAGAAGTCCCCTTCGCAGATGAATCTCGAAGAACTGAAAGCCTGGGCGGCTGAGCTGCAGCTGGAAATCCCGGAATCCTTGACCAAAGCTGAGATCCTCGCGCTGATCAAAGAGAAGCAGGGCGTATGAAAACCCCTGCAGAAGTAATCACTGCGTTAACCGGCTGTAAAAACGCTGACCTGGTTGCGGTCGTTTTGGAAGCTGCAGAACAGACGATCTTAAGCTTGACCAACCGCACAAAGCTGATCTCGCCGTTAGAATCTGCACGGCGGGATCTTGCGGTTGTGATGATCAACCGATTGGGTACAGAAGGCGAATCCAGCCGCAGCGAGGGCGGCATCAGCGTTAGTTTTGAAGACATGCCGAAGGCAATCCAGACGGTGATTGAAACCTATAGATTAGCGAGGGTGGGCGGCCATGCGTTTGAGGCAGTGCCGAATCAAGAAGTATAGTCTCAAGCGGCATGTTATGGCTCAAAACGAGGAAGGCAATACTTACTCGACTTGGGGAAGTCCGGTTGAAATTGATGCTGAAATCTGGCCAGCCGGCGGGCAACTGCAGGCGCAGATTTATGGTCAGGAGCTGCAGTATATGCTGAATATGCTCTATCAGGGCGAGCAGGAGATCAAAGAGACGGATGGTATCTGTGTTTTTGTTGCTGCAGATCAGGATCCTGACTACCAGGTGATCTCACAGCAGCGATATGCTAGCCATCAGCTTTTTGTGCTCAAAAAGCGATGAGTGACCTTGTTGGTTTGAAAAAACTGTTGGATCAGCTGGATGCCGTGTCAGATAACGCCCAGGACGTCCTGTTAAAGTCCATGAAAAGGGCTGCAGGTTTTGTCCGCGATGACGCTCGATTACGTGTACCGTTTAAAACAGGGGATCTGCGGCGCAGGATTCACAGCCGTACGACGAAAACAGAAACAGGTGTAAGGTCAGTCGTCTCTGTCAGCTCTGAATATGGCGCTTATGTCGAATTCGGCACGGGTCCACGGGGTGAAGAAAATCACGAGGGGATCTCGCCAGAACTGAATCCGCATTACTCGCAAACAGGATGGACAATACCGGCCAGCGCTATGTCTGAAAAAGACGCACAGGACTATGGGCTGGGAATTGCCAAAAAAGATGGCAAAGTGATCGGGTATTATACCAAAGGTATGCCAGCACGACCTTACATGTATCCGGCGCTGAAGGATAACGAGGATCAGATCAATAAAAACGTGGCCAAGGATCTCAAAAAAGCAATCAAGGAGGCAGCGAAATGATAGACGCCAAAAAGATTATCTTCGGGGAATTAAAGAAAATCTCTGAAAATGTAACGGATACCTATCCGGATGACTGGAAGAAGTTTCCCTGCATTCAGTTTTTAGAAGAGGAAAATATTCCGCAGGAGATTACCGACGACACAGAGCGCATGTCATATATCCGCTATAAAGTGGATATCTGGGATAAAGTTAGTACAACGGCAGCAGCCCTGCAGATCAATGCGGTGTTTGCCGGACTGGGGCTCAACCGGTCATCCAGCGTGGATGTACCGGAGCAGTCTTATTTAAAGCACAAAGTGATGCGTTTTGAGGGTGTCGTGGATCACGATACCCTGATTGTTTATCAGAAATAGAAAGGGGCGAAGTGAATGCTTGCCAATGGAATTAAGTTAGGCTACAAAGAAACTGCGGAAGCCGCAGAGTTTACCGATCTGACAGGGTTGAAGGAAGTGCCGGAACTTGGTTCGGATCCAGAGAAAGTAGATAACACCGATTTAGCTGCTGATGTAAAGCAGTACGAAATGGGAATCGGTGATGCCGGGGATATGGAGTATAAGTTCAAGTATGTGAATACGGCTAATTCCTCTTATCGAAAACTGCGGACTGCTGCAGATAGTAAGAAGGTTTATCCTTTCCAGCAGACGATGCCGGACGGAACTAAGTATCAGTTTGATGCGCAGGTCAACGTCAAAGTTGGAGGCGGTGGCGTGAATGCCGCGATTGAATTTACAGCGTCGATGGCGCTGCAGAGTAAGATCACAGTTGTGGATCCGACGGAATAGGAGATGAAAAATAATGAATGAAACAAAAAGAAAGCCCTTTGCGGTCTGGACTGTTGGAGAAACCGACTACAGGCTTAAACTGGACACAGCCACGATCGCAGAACTAGAAACAAAGTTTAAATGCAATTTGCTGACCCTGCTGGAAAGCAGCGGCAGTATGCCGGCTTTGTCAGTCATGCTGACGATCATCCATGGGGCGATGAAAAAATTCAATCATGGCGTTACCTATAAAGAGGTTCAGAGTTTGTTTGATCAGTATTTGGATGAGGGCGGTTCTCAGGTAGCGTTTCTGTCAGATATTGTACTGCCGGTTTATCAGGTGTCCGGTTTTTTCTCGGAAGCTCAGACGGAAGTCATGGACAGCCAGATGGCGGAGGTTCGCGAGAATATCTAACTGTTACTGACTATCTGAATGAGCTTTATGTTCAGGCGCTGAAATTTGGAATCACCCCCGATTGTTTCTGGGCGTCAACGGTCCAAGAGATCATTGACATGATCGATGCCCGGCAGGAAAAACAAACAGAGGAGCTTAAGCTGCAGATCACGATGCTGTCTGTCCAAGCAGAACAGATTTTTGAAGGCATGGTCACAATTTGGAGCGATAAAAACAGCAAGCCTCAGCGTCGGCAAATTTGGGATTTTTACCCGAAGCTTTTTGAAAAAGAGCGTGAGGCGTATGAAATTCAGCGTCAAAAAGACGAAATGGCTTTGTATCAAGCGAAATTCAATGATTTCGTGCTCAGGCATAATCGCAAATATGGAGGTGATGACCAAGCATGAACGGAATCACTCTTGAAAAGCTGCAGGTCATCATCGAAGCGCAGACCCAGGATCTGCGCAACGAGCTTGCTAAAGTAAAGCAGCAGCTCACATCAACCTCAGCCGCAGTAAAAAAAGAAACCGGGAAGATCGGAAATTCCTTCGGCGGAATGATGAAAAAGGTCATGGGTTTGGTAGGAATTACCGCCGTTGTCACCTCTCTTAAGAAAGTAGGATCAGCCGCAATCGAGATGGCCAGTGATCTGCAGGAGGTGCAAAACGTCGTCGATACGGCGTTTGGTGACATGGCTTATATGGTTGAGAATTTCTCAAAGAAAGCGATCGATCAGTTCGGCATGTCGGAGCTGACGGCGAAGCGGACAGCGTCCACCTACATGGCCATGTCAAAGGGCATGGGAATCGCCGGGGACAAAGCGGCGAAGATGGCGATCAGTGTTGCGGGATTAACTGGCGATGTCGCTTCGTTTTACAATGTCAGCCAGTCGGTAGCGGACACAGCGCTGAAATCCATCTGGACAGGTGAGACAGAAAGCCTGAAGCAATTCGGCGTTGTCATGACGCAAACGAATCTGCAGCAGTTTGCTTATAGCAAAGGGATCCAGAAGACGATTGCCGACATGGATCAGGCAGAACAGACAACGCTGCGGTATATGTACGTCACTGAGCAGCTTAGTCTGGCTCAGGGTGACTTTTCCAAGACCAGCGGCAGCTGGGCAAACCAGATCCGCATCTTGCAAGAGCGCTGGAAGCAGCTGCTGGGGATCATCGGAAACGGTTTGGTTCAGGTGCTGACGCCGGTTATTCAGTTTATCAATATGATCGTTTCCAAGTTGTTGTGGTTTGCGCAGGTGCTGCAGTCTGTCTTCCGCGGCTTATTTGGCGGTGGTAAAGCGGATCCAGTAGCAGGCGCGGCTGCATCAGCGAGCAAAGCGGAATCCGCCCAAAACGGGTACACTAACTCGCTAAAAAAATCAGATGCTCAGGCTAAAAAGAATCAGAAAACTTTGGCCGGCTTCGATGAAATCAATAACATCAATCAACCGCAATCTGGAGCTGAGGGTGCTGATATGTCCGGGCTTGGCGGCGATGGATTCGCAATAGATTTCGGAGATCTCGGGCTGGATGAAGAGCCTGATACATCCGGAATTGAGAAAGCGGCCGAGAAGATCAGAAACATCATCAAGGGGGTGCTGGACTTCCTTGATGAGAATAAGGCTAAAATTCTTGCGATTATGGGTGGCGTTGCCGCCTTTTTAATTGCCTTGAAATGGCCTGCAATTGCAGCAGCGATTGGAAAGATTGTGATGCCGCTTAAAAAAGCATTTGACTGGTTAAAGGCGTTTATGAGCCTGGCGTCAAGCGAAGGGATCATCGGAGCTTTAAAAGCTGCCTTCTTGGGATTCAGTACAACAGGGCTGATTGTAGCGGCGGTCATCGGAGCTGTGGTAGCGGCGGTGATTTACCTCTGGAACACCTCAGACGAATTCCGCAACAATGTGATGGCTGTTGTGGAGGGCCTGATGTCAGTGTTGAATCAGTTGTGGCAAGGCGTGTTGGTACCGATCGGGAATTTTATCTTGGATTTGATCGACAATGTGATCATGCCGTTGGTCAATATCATCGCTCAAGCCGTTTGTGCTGTCGTTTTAGAGTTGAGTGGTGTATTATCCGCTTTATGGGTCAATATACTGCAGCCCATCGCTGAATTTATTGTGGGTGTTTTATCGGTTTGCTTCCAAGGATTGTATGATATCTGGGTGGCTATGCTGCCAGCGATCAATGAGATGATGGCAATCTTGCAGACAATTTGGGTTGACACACTGCAGCCGATTGCTGCTTTTATTGCGGATGTGCTCATTGTTGCTATTCAACTATTGGGTACAATCATCCAAACCGTTCTGACAACCGCGCAGACAATGTTTAATAAGCTGGTTACTTTCTTGACTGGTACCTTTGCAAAAAGCTGGGAAACCGTCTGGGGTGGCTGTAAAACTGTGTTTGCAACGATCTGGAACACGATTATCGACATCATAGAAACAGCTGTGAATTTTATCATCGACGCGATTAACTGGTGTATTGATCAAATTAATAAGATCCACATTGATGTGCCTGGGTGGGTTACGGCCTTAACCGGAATGACCACTTTTGGCTTTAATATCGCTCGTATAGAGCGTGTGTCGTTACCGCGGATTGAGATGCCGAAACTGGCCAACGGTGGTTTGGCCTACGGTCCTACTACGGCGATTGTCGGTGACAATCCAGGGGCATCGTCGGATCCAGAGGTTATCGCACCACTGTCTAAGCTGCAGAACTTAATGGGCTTCGGCAGCGCGGAAACGCTGAACGCTTTGAATCGTCTATACGATATCCTGCTCATGATTTATGAAAAGGACGACACCGTTATCATTGATGGGGAATCATTGGCCGATCGAATCAACAGGATCAACAAGGACAATGATCGCAGGCGGGGAAATCCGGTATTTGCCTTGGAAAGATAGGAGGGATAGGCAATGATCTATATTTGGACAGACGATGATCCAACACCACGAGAATTACCAATCCCTTGTAAATTTGACTGGCAGTTCTCTGACCTAGATCGGGGATCCGGGCGAAATGATTTTGGCTTAATGATGAGAGAAAGAATTGGGTCAAAAGTAAAATTAACTCTGAGCTGGAATCCAAAAAAGCAAAACAGAAAAGCAAATGAGGCAATGATCCGTTTTTTGAAATCATTGCCTCCTTATTGTTATTTGAAATATCCGGATCCGGACGGAACAACGCCAACGATTGAGTGCTATCGTGGAGATATTAAATCCGGGATGTATCACTATGATCCAATTAGCGGCAGCATTTGGAAGGATACGTCAACGTCCTTTACAGAGAGGTAGGCGCTGATATGGCAAAAACAACGCAGACCTTTTTTGAGAACTCTATTTATAAGTATAGGGATACGGAAGCTGAGATCGATATTGACGTTTTTGACAATACCGCCAAAGGAGATATTAGTGATGTGACTGTAAGTCAGCGGCGTCTGGCTCATCTCACTGAGGTGTATGACGGAGATCGGGATATCCCTAAGCGGTTCGCAACCTGCGAGTACGATCAATTTTCACTTGACGGATCCATGACCCTTCTTCCAGATGATTACGCGCGTGAGAAGGTCGGCTGGTGGTCGGAGCTGTCGGATGATAACTGCGAGTTTATCCGACCGCAGATCATCACAGTGCGGTTTGACAAGCGGCACAGCTCAGCCGGGATCACTTGCTATTACGATGAGTACAGTAAACCGGTGGAGTCGATCTGTCGATGGTATCGTGGTGATGAGCTGTTGGCAGAGTACAAGCTACTTTACCCAGCGTGGACGGTTGAGTCCTTTAACAGCGCCAACATCACTGTCGATCAATTTAATGAGATGACCGTTGGATCGTTCAATTACGGCGAGGCACCGGCAAAACAGGAGTATGGGCAGAGCGTTGACGGCTATGATCATATTGAGATCGAGATGATTCAGACGCAAAACCCACAGACCTATGTCAAGCTTTACGAGATTGATTTTGGGTTGACGTATGCGCTGACAGGCGAGCAAACACAGGGGGCAAAGGTTAAAGAGCAGGTATCCTTATTGAGCAACACTCTTTACCCCAACGAGCTGTCTTTTAATCTTGAGAATTATGAGCGCAAGTATGATCTGCTCAACCCGTCGGATCTGCTGCGTTATTTTAAAAAAGGGCAGGAGGTGCGGGTCCAGGCCGGTGTCAAAAATCGCAAGACTGGGATTTATGAGCGGAACAACATGGGCAAATATTACCTAGATCCACCATCCAGTAAATCCGCCAAGCTGACCTGCAAGGCTTACGGCATCTTAAACATGCTGCTGGATGATGAGGACTATTACTCCCCGTTTTGGCAGGACGCAACAGTCGCTGATATCGTCAATGACATCCTGATTGGCTACGACCACTACGTCCATCCTAACGTCGCCGGGATTAAGCTGACCGGCTACATCCCAACGCAAAACAAAAAGGACGCCTTAAAGGTAGTGGCTATCGCGGTGGGTGCCATTGTCAAAGAGGGACGTGACGGTAAGATTTACTTTTATCAGGCGACAGAGGAGCTGATCAGCAATCAGATTATTGCGGAGGACACAGTTTATACGGGCTGGCCGCATGCAGGCATGCTGATGGCCGGTCTGCAGCCCTTACCGCAGACAATCGTTGCACTGCCGTATGTGCTTAAGGTCGATCGCAACACCCGGCTAGGGGATATCGACTCCAAAGACATTGGCAGTTACACCAAGGTGTCCGTCAGTTACTTTAACTATGGACCAGCAAACTCGACTGCTGAGCTGCAGGAGCTGTTTAGCGGCGAGGTGATCACTGATGAGGACGGTAATGCCAAGATTACTTATTCAGATGCGCCAGTCTACGATCTGACCTGTGAGCTGCCAACTGGCTGCACAATCAAGCACTACGCTGATGTAAGTCTGTTCCGTGGCGATCCTGATACGATTTATGAGCTGGTAGTCAAGGGTAGGGTGCGCAAGGTTTCGAGCGCCACAGCCAGCGCTATGCAGCCCCAGATCGAGATTGACCCGCAAGCACAAACGCTGGTGCTGGACAGCTGCAATGAGCTGATCGGCAGCGCCCAGCAAGCCAGGACTGCCGCTAGGTGGTATCTGGATCAGATGCAAAAACGGCTGGACATCAGCTTCAAGTGGTGGGCAGTGGCAACCACGGAGGCATCAGAGTATTTAGAGGTTGAGACCACTTACGGAACCATCGTTAAGGCGCAGATCAGCAGCATTGAGTATGATCTCGGCGGTGGATTGACCGCAACCGTTAAGGGGGTGGTGTGATATGGAGTATAAAACTTTCCGGGCGACGGACCGTTACAACGTTGACGACCTGCTGCGGGTTGAGCGTAACTGCCAGATCCTGAGGGATCGGATTGCAGCGTTACTTGGCGTTAATCTGCAGCTGGACATCCGGACGGACTGGGATCTGACCAGCCTGCCGACGATCAGCCAGATGGATCGGATCCGGTGCAACATCGAGCAGCTGGCACGCACCATGCGCGACGCCTACACGATCCCCGATTTTGGAGATTATTTTGATTACACGATCGCTAACCAGTTTGAGCGGGCGTTTGAGTTTATGGATCAGTACCTTGCGGATCTGATCGCGATCATCAGTCAGCCGCTGGCTAGTCAGTATTTTGCCAACGAGCCATTATTTCTGCCTGCAGAGAGGAGGGATTAAGTGGCAAATTTATATGATTTCACGGAGCGGCTCAAGTTGCTCCTTTATTTAAACCATCGCAAGTCATCGGTCAATACCCGACATTTTGATGACAACTTTCAGGCGGTGGATGACTTTGCACGGGAGACGGATCAAAAGTTTGTCGACCAGGATACAGCGCGGAATCAGCTGCAGTCTGATCTACTGGAGATCATCCGCACCAACAAAACTGCTTTTGACAATCACGCTGCAGATCAAAGCAATCCACACGCTGTTACCAAGCTGCAGGTGGGGTTGGGTAATGCGGATAACACAAGCGATATCGACAAGCCAGTCTCAACAGCCCAGGCTAAGGCGATCAAAGCAGTCCAGGATGACGTAACCACGCATAAGCAAGACACTGATAATCCCCACGGGGTGACCAAAGCTCAAGTCGGACTTGGCAGCGCCGATGATACCAGTGATCTTGACAAGCCGGTGTCGACTGCCCAGGCGGCAGCCATAAAGACAGTACAGGACGATATTACGGCTCATAAAAACAGTAAGACCAATCCCCATGGCGTGACAAAATCGCAGGTGGGGCTGGGCAATGTGCCCAACGTGGCAACCAACGATCAGACGCCAAGCTACACTGCAGCTACTGTCCTGGCTGCTCTCGTGTCCGGTGAGAAGCTCAGCGTTGCTTTTGGTAAGCTCGCCAAGGGTACAACGGATCTGATCTCCCATCTAGCCAACAAGTCTAATCCGCATGGAGTGACCAAAGCACAGATCGGATTGGGTAGTGTTGACAATACTGCGGATAAGTCTAAACCGGTATCCACACCGCAGCAGAACGCGATTGACGCCGCAATGGCTCAAGCTAACGCCTACACACTGCAAAAGATCGCGGATCTGATCAACGGCGCTCCGGAGTCGATGGATACGTTAAAAGAGGTCGCTGATGCCCTCGCTGCCAACGAGGATGTCATGTCTGCCTTAAACGCGGCCATCGGCACCAAAGCACCCCAAGCGGAGCTTGATGGGCACACCGGTAATACGACAATCCACATTACGGCAACAGAGCGCACGAACTGGAACGGTGCGGTTAACGCAAAGCATAGTCATGCCAATAAAGCGTTGTTGGACACCTACACGCAAACCGAAGCTAACCTTGCAAGCGCGGTAAGTAACAAGCACAGTCATGGTAATAAGTCGGTTATAGATGGCATTACAGCCGCTCTAATCAGCGCATGGAACGGTGCAGTAAGTGCTCAACATAGTCACAGCAATAAGGCTCTGCTGGACTCTTACACACAGACTGAAACTAACCTGGCGTCAGCCGTGTCATCTAAGCATACTCATAGCAATAAAGCAGTGATTGATAAGATTACTCAGGCTATGTTAGATACCTGGGATACGGTGAGCGGTAAAGCGGCAGCAGTGCATAAGCACGTTAAAGTTGATATTACTGACTTTCCAGCTTCGTTAAAAAATCCAACGGCGTTAACGCTAAAGCTGAACGGTACAGCTGCAGTTACTTACGATGGATCCGCTGCTAAAGAGGTTAATGTCACACCGGCAGGGATCGGAGCTGCGGTAAGCGATCATGTGCATACTAGCATTAATGATAGCGGTGACGGCAAGCCGACAACGTTTGCTTACTCAAAGTCCGGTCTTGAAACAACCTCATGGGTTGCGGCATGGAGTGGCAAAGAGCTGCGCGCTATATCGCCAGCCAATCTTTTAAAAACAATTGGTGCAGCTGCGGCGAGCCACACGCATACCAAAGCTCAGATCAGCGACTTTGCTCATACACACGATGATCGGTATTATACCGAAGCTGAAATCGACACTAAGGTAAAAACGATTAATGACACCATCGCAAGTAAAGGCGGTGGGGATATGTTGAAATCTGTCTATGATACCGACGGTGATGGTATCGTTGACAAAGCTGAGGCTGTACCTTGGTCTGGTGTAACGGGTAAACCATCAACCTTCGCACCGTCTTCACATACGCATACAAAAGGTCAGATTAGCGATTTCCCTACATCTCTCCCAGCCAATGGAGGCACAGCGAATTACTTAAATGCAATAGCAATACCAGCAAATGCTAATTTAAACAGTTACACTACGCCGGGATTTTATTATTGCGCGGCGAATGCAACTGTGGCTACGATGACTAATGCGCCTTCAGGTAATGCTTTCTTCATGATTGTAGGGAAGCACGCAGGAACATTTCAGATGTTTGTTGAATATACAGTTTCTAGTCAGAAAATATACATCAGAAATTATTATGGTAGCTGGGGTTCTTGGCAACGTATTTTTACGACAGCAAATAAACCAACTTTATCCGAATTAGGAGCTGCTGCTACGAGCCATACACACACGAAATCGCAGATATCAGACTTTCCTTCTTCGTTACCTGCTAATGGTGGTAACGCAGCTACGGTTGGAGGGTTTACTGTTGGTGTTAATGTCCCGGCAAACGCTAAGTTTACTGACACGGTTTATACACACCCAGCTTACACTGCAAGGAGTTCTGGCCTCTACAAGATTACAGTTGACGCAAAAGGACATGTTTCTGCTGTTACAGCTGTATCCAAAGCTGATATTACTGCGTTAGGTATACCGGGGCAAGATACAAACACGGTGTACACTCACCCTACAACTGCTGGCAATAAGCATATTCCATCCGGCGGGTCGTCAGGTCAGATATTACGCTGGTCATCTGATGGTACAGCAGTTTGGGGTGCTGATAACAACACAACTTATAGTGCATTTAAAGCAGCAACAGCTTCAGCCGCCGGTGGGGCAGGTTTAGTACCAGCGCCTGCTGCTGGTAAACAAACCAGTTTTTTAAGAGGTGATGGTACGTGGGCTGTGCCGAGTAACACGACTTACGGTTTAGCGACCGCAAGCGCCAATGGGTTAATGCCGGCTACCTATGTTGCAAAAGTGGACAAGCTTAATCCGGAAAATGTCATCCGCAATGTCACTATTGCAGTCGCATCGTTTGTGGCAAATACGGATGACAACAAGACTCAGTATCCTTATTGTGCAGACTACACGGTCAGCGGCATGACGGCCACGTGCTGGGCTAACGTTAATCTGTCAGCAGCATCCAAGGCCCTCGGGGTCATTGAGCAGGGCAACACAATGGCAGGCAAGTTGAGGCTGTACGCTAATGCTGTGCCAGCAAGCGATATTGTCATTGATAACATTGTCTGGAAGGAGGTAGGATGATGGCTTTAAGCGAGATTAAAGACACAACCGGGTCAAAGCTCAATCAGTACAAAATAACCCATGCAGATGGCACCACAGAGGTTGTTACGCTGGAGTTTAGCCCGGGGGAGGACTATGTACCGGGCACTCCGTTTAACGCCGCTACGGTCAATCCCTGGCTGCGTAAGATCAACAACCACGATCTGATGCCGATCGAAAATATCACAGTGCCGACATCGCAGTTTGTTGACTCAGCGGATTATCCGCAGTATGCATATCATGTGGATATTGCAGTGGCCGGGCTGCTTGAATCCGACTACTGCCACGTGACGCTCTCGCCGGCGACTGACGAGGAGGGCTGCATTGCCAAAGGGCGGAGCCTTAACGGCATCCTGCGGTTGTATGCGGTCGCACTGCCGGAGGAGAGCATCACAATATCAACGCTTGTAATAGATAGGAGGGGTGTTTAATGATTTTTGATATCTTAGGATCAGGCAAAGGTAAAAATCCGTTCCCGGGATACCAACTAAAAGTAGGGGAATTGTGTTCCTTGCCTGCATTAACTACAAACAGTGCCAATGAACGAGTTCTAACAATACCGGCAGGATGTATTCCAGTGTGTATTAAAATGGATCCAACATTCAAAGCAAGCAGTGGAAAAGGTGAAACTTCGACTTTAGTTTTAGACGTAAGAGATAATAACAATAAAGAGTTTTACCGCGCGTGCAGGAATGGGTCGGGCCAAATATATAACAACGGAACGGCATATTTATGTCCATTGGGAGCTTACGATGGGGACTTGGAACTTGCGAAGACATGCACTAAAATTCGTGTTCGAGCTCATAATTCAGGTATGGAATATCTATATAGTGACTATCAATATGGAAAGGTAGCTGTTACCATGTGGCTCGAAAAAAATCCGGGGGGGGGGTAATAGTTCGTATATCAAACTATTTAAAAGCCCTTTTGTTAAGCCATTATTCACGATTTTTAAAAAGACTAAAAACACTCAAAAGCGGGGTGAAAACCATGCTTTTTGACATACAAGGCAAAGCTGGGGGAGGTTCATCCTATCCAGGCTATGAGCTTAAAACTGGCATTTTGTGTAGTGTACCGCAAGTGACGCAAAGTAACACAGCACGGCGAAGTTTAGCTATACCCGCAAATTGTATTCCGATCTGCATTAAGTGTTCGGGAACATGGAACTGTTATTCAGGCAAAGGTGAAACCTCGAGCTTGGGAATCTCTATTTCCGATAACAATGGGAAATCGTTCTTAAATGTAAACAAGAACTCTGGCCCGCAGTGGATGAACATTAGCAACGGCTTCTATCTCTACCCTCTGGGCGCTTATGACAACGATGTCGAAGCTGCTGCAACAATCAACCGCATTGATATCAACACTTGGGGCAATGGCGGTATGTATGACGCAACCACAGGCAAAGTAGAAGTTACTGCATGGCTTGAGAAAACCGGATCAGGTGGAGCTAAGCCAGTTAAGCCAAAAGAGTACAAGCGACTCTATTTATACAAAGATGGTGATCAATGCGAGGATGTAACTGGTGGATGGGCCTTTACAAAGCCAGCTTCTCCAGCAAGCGGGTACACTTCTTCTTTTAACAAAGAGGGATGTTTGTATTGTGGCGGGCAAAATAGCGGTAACGCAACCTTCGGCACTGTAAACTCAATAAATATGTCTGATTATGACCGTTTGATTGTTGAGTTTTACTACGGCGGCAATGCAAGCGACGGAAATGCAAGCTTCTATGTCAATTTTAACAGTGATAACAAGATTAAAGTGAATATAGCAACGGTTGCAAAAAATAAAGTTTGCTTAGCTGGTTCAGCCGATATGGTGGGCGGAAAAGTTAATCTTGTTGTAGCAACAGGCGGCTATTCGACGACAAATATGTATATCAAGCGTGTTTGGCTGGAAACGGTGGGTGAGTAATATGTTATTCGGAGAATGCAGAAACGAAAGTCGAAACTATCCAGGATATTTAGTGCATAGTAACTATGCTTATCCTAAAGAAACGATAATTTGTTCTGGGCAGCAGGGAACAAAATCGCTTGTAAGTAAATCTATTCCATTGGCAATTAGAGTAACGTTCAAAGCTGCATCGGAAAATGTCTATGGCCATCGAGTATCTCTAAATGGGAAAACAGTTACAGAAATACAGTGTTGTAATGGAAAATCATATGATATCACATTAGACCTTGAAGCTATTTATGGTTGGGATTGGTTGCTTGCCCAAACAAGTTTTGTATTTGGACACTATGATTGGTATCAAATGCCAACAACGATCCATGTTGTAAGATGGGCTGAAAAGTCTAGTGGCATTGGCAATAAATATGAAGTGGTTAATCTATTTGACGCGCGGCAATCGCCAGGCAGCGTGAGCGGGTCAAAGACGTTTGATAAACCAGTTTACGTAGACAAAGTTTACTTGTCGTGGTTCCGTAGCTACAGCGATTATAAGGCGACAGTAACCGTTAAGGTGACGCTGACCGATGATACTCAACAGACAATCTATTCAGTGTCAAATAGCAGCGTTGTGGGCGGTGAAAACGCAGTCTTAAACATCAATGACAAGATCAAAGCGATCAGCTTTGAGATGTTTAGTGGCAGCGTTGGCGGCAATGGTATTGGATATCAGGTTACTTTTGTAGCATTAAAATGAAAGAGGTAAATAAATGGAAATAACACAAGAAATTATTCCCAAGTCGCTGTGGGGGCTTAAATGCCCTCACAATATGATTCCGGAATACATTACGATCCACGAAACAGCGAATGATGCTTCAGCGCGAAATGAAGTTAACTACATGCAGGGAAACCAAAAAGAGGTTTCCTTTCATTTTGCGGTAGATGATAAACAAATCATTCAAGGGCTTCCGCTCGATCGCAACGCCTGGCATGCTGGTGATGGTTCGGAAGGAACCGGAAACCGGAAATCCATTGCGATCGAAATCTGTTACAGCAAGTACGGAGGACAGCATTATGAGCAAGCTCGGCTGAATGCGGTTGAGCTTACTGTAGAACTGTTAGGCAAGTACAACCTACCGCTGACCTGTTTGAAAAAACATCAGGACTGGTCATGTAAGTTCTGTCCTCACAGAATGTTGTCAGAAGGCCGATGGGATGATTTTGTAAAAAAAGTGAAAGAAAAATTAATAGAGGAGGATAAAAACATGGGCATTAAAGACAGTTACAAAACAGAGATCTACAGCGGCCTGACAATCCAGGTCGCACGTATGGGGATGGATCCTGATTATGAGTACAAGGGTACAGTCGTAGGCAAGCCGTTTGGCTCTAACGCAGTGCAACGATCTCAATCTATTGACGATCCGGAGCTGGAGGCGGATGGTTGGCAGTCTTGTGGCCACACCAACGGCGGAATCTTTTACAAAGAACCGAGTGATGGTAACTGGATGGCAAGCGGGATCGAGGTGCTGATGGGCAACGCCACACAGCTCTGGGACACTCGGTTTGACAACTGTGCAGCCATCGGTTTTTATCACTCTGGGGAGATGATCATCGGTACTCAGGCAGAGATCAAAGCTTTAGCCGCGGCTGGCCAGCTCCGAGGAGCGGTCACTGCAGCCTTCGGGGTTAAGCTCAATGGTCAGCGGTGGACAGCGGGATCAGAGTTTAATTCACAACGTGACTACATTTACAGCAACAAGTCCGGGCGCACGATCATCGGGCAGGCTGCAAATGGTCAGTATGTGATGGTATCTGTGCCAGGCGTAAGCGGCAAGTCTGGATTAACCGGCAGCCAGCTGCCTGCATTGGCTGATCACTTGGGGTTAACCACAGCGGTTTGCCTAGACGGAGGCGGTAGCCGGTACCTGTCTTACTGCGGGTCGATCAAAACAAACACCACCCGCGCAGTTAAAAACGACATTATTATTTATCGCCGCAAAAAGGCAACATCGGCACCGGATCCAGAGCCAGAAACAAAGCCAGATCATCAGCCGGATGCAGCTGGTGACGGTATGGTGCTGATCACAGACAAGGGTCCGCTGCGGATCCGCAATGCGGTGATGGGCGACAAGATCTTATACACGGTACCACAAGGCGAGCAGATCGACATTCTGGACATGCTGCCAGGGCGGCAAAAGGACGGTTATCAATGGGCGTTTGTGTCCTATAAACCAACGGGCAAGGACAAGATCATCGGATACAGCCAAGTAGATGGCGATTACTCGTTGCTTGATGAAAAAGGTTAAAGAAAGAAGAGGGAATATGAAGAAAATGGAAAATATCGTAAATATCTTCAAAGCTTGCGTAGCCACTGTGGGAACTTGGTTGACATGGATCTTCGGTGCATGGGATGTGGCTCTAGCTGTTTTAATAGCGTTTATGGCACTTGATTACACGTCAGGTCTGCTCAAAGCCTACATAAACAAGGAGGTGTCCAGCGATATTGGTCTTAAGGGCCTGACGCGCAAGTTTTTAATTTTACTTGTCCTAATCGCTGCGGTGCTGCTGGATCGCCTTATTAATACAGGTGATTGGGTATTCCGAACGATCGTCTGCTACTTTTATGTAGCAAACGAGGGGATTAGCTTGCTTGAAAACGCTGCAGCCCTTGGCCTACCGGTTCCGGATGCAATTAAAAACGCCCTAGCTCAATTAAAAGAGGGCGGGAAAAAAGAAATTAAATAGTAAACACCCCGACTTCCATCAGGAGGCCGGGGCCTTTTTTATGATATTAGAGTATAACTCTCGTTCAAGTTCTTTTCTTCTATTCGCTGCTTCTTCAAGAGTGTCATAACGTTCTCGGATTCTTTTTCCTTTAAACATTATTTCCATAATATATTTTTTCCTCTCTCTGCTTACGCCTTTGACTCCAGTTGTGTTTCTTTTGCTCAATTTCGGGCTGAGTACAGACAGAGGATTAGTTCCCTCATAACTTAAAGATCTCATTCTTTCTGCATTAATACAACCACAGCTTTTAGCCTTTCCGGCTTTTAAATTTGTAGCGCTAATGTTCACGGTTTTACCGCAATCGCACACGCATTCCCACATTACTTGGGGGCGCTTAGACACTATTTTTTTAGCAGTTAAACGTCCGAATCTTTTTCCGGATAGATCAACAATTCTTGACGGCTTTCCTAAGCACCCACAGCTCTTAGAATCACCGCTTAGCAAAGAATATCCATATACATATTTCTCATTTCCACACTTACAGCGACACAACCAAGTCTGCCTTCCCTTGATTGCTTCGCCAGGTTTGATTACTGTCCAGTAACCAAAAACACGCCCTGTCAAATCTTTTTTATTCATTCTGTATTAAGTTATCGACAGTTGTATTAAGCTCGCATGCGATCCTGTATACTGTGTCATACTTTGCTAATCTAAGATCGGATTCTCCAGATTCATAACGCTGATATTGTCTTTTAGTTATACCAACATTTTTAGCAATCTCATCTTGGGATAGACCAGCTTTAATGCGATACTCTTTCAAATTCTTACAAACGTTAGTTTCCAATAAATATTTAGCTGCTTTAGCTCCATAAATAACAGAGTTTCCGTTAGGCTTAAAGTCTTCCGGCAACATGTTTACGAGTTCAATGATCCGATCATAAAGCTTCTGATCTCTGGTCTTTAAGTCGTTCATGGCTTCAATTTCTTTTCTTAAAGCCCACATAGGTTCGGTTAAGGCACGAACATGGAAACTTTCTTGGAAATAGAATGAGGGGAGCGTAAATCCTGCTTTTTGTTCTTGCTTGAAAATTATGTGGATAAATTGTTTTGCAACGCCGTAAGCGAATTGAAATTTGTTTTCACCTTCCAGATTTACAAATGGATTAAATTGTTCTTTCATATAGTTTCCTCTTTTCTTTATCTGATTTCATTGTAGGCGACATATATGTCGTTGTCAATGAAAAGGTGACATTTGTGTCGTTTTTTGGGGAGGGTGGGGATTTTTTATTTTGTCTTGCTTAATACGCGATAGAGCCACTCAACTTCATCAAGCATCTCACGATCCTCGTCGTACTTAAACTTTTGCTTTGGCTGTATGTTACAACCGCAGGACGTCACTCGCTTACCGGTTAGCTCAAATCCATACACCTTGATCATATCCCCACAGCTACATCGGCAAAGATAACGATTATCCTTGATACCGTCGGAAGAGATATAAGGATCGAGCTTTGCAATGACAGTTAGTCGGCTAAAAACAAATCCCGTCAAATCGTGGATCACTATCCCCGGGTGGCGCTGCTTATAATGCCAGTAATCGTGATCTGCCTCACGTTCTGTGTAATCGCGTTTAAGCCATTCTTTTTTTAATCTGGCGGCTGCAAGTTTCCGCTGCCTGTGTTGCTCAATCTTCCATTTGTCCTTCATAAATAAAGTATAAAGTTTTATCCTTATTATATAAACTGTTAATATTTGTCACTAGATTGTCGCTAATTATGTTGATTTTGGCAGCTTTGTGTATTATAAATAGTTAAGCAAAAGCCTTTATATAAGGCTTTTATTATGAAAGGTTAGGTAAAAAAATCATGGCACAATGGATATACGGGAAAAACGCAGCAATGCAGATTCTGAAAAGCAAGAAAAAGGTTGAGAAAGCACTCGTAGCGGAAGGCATGCGGTTTCCGGAAGCAGAAACACTGTTAAAAAGCCGCCGCATTCCAACCCAGAGAGTCAGCCGCAAGGAGTTGGACAAAGCCTGCATGGATACGCACCATCAGGGCATTGCTTTGTATTGTGAAGATTACAAAACGGTGAGCGTGGAAGAAATGCTCAGCCGGATTCCACAGGGGAAGCTTGGAACGATTGTCGTGCTTGACGAGCTGGAAGATCCGCACAATCTGGGCGCGGTGTTAAGAACCTGCGATGCGGTTGGAGCGGATGGGGTGATTCTGCGCAAGAACCGATCGGTATCGCTGAATTCCACAGTGGCTAAAGTCTCAACCGGTGCCATCGAAACCGTTCCGGTGGCGATGGTAGCCAATCTGACTCAGACGCTCAAACAGCTGAAAGAAGCAGGGTATTGGGTGTATGGTACAGATATGCAGAACGCCCAAGATTATCGGCAGCCGGCCTTTGATACGCCGGTTGTGCTGGTCATCGGATCGGAAGGCAAGGGCATATCGCGGCTTGTTAAGGAAGAATGTGACGTCATGCTGACATTGCCGATGGAAGGCACGATTTCTTCGCTGAATGCCTCCGTGGCCTGCGCGGTTCTGCTTTATCAGATTCATGCGAAGCGTTTCCCTCTGAAATAAGAGGAGGAAAAAATATGACCGAGGAAGTATCCACAGATAACGAACTGCTGTATATGATGCGCCAACAGGACGACTGGGCGGTGGAAGACCTGCTGAACAAATACAAACCGATGATCTGCGGGATGATTTTCCGCTTCGGACAATTTGACAGCTGCTCGGTTTCCAGCGATGCTTATCGGGAAGATCTTGAACAGGAAAGCCGGATGATGCTGGTCGGAGCTGCGGAAAACTACCGCGAGGATTATCCCTGCAGCTTTAAGACCTATCTGCAGAACTGTCTGAGGAAACATTTATTAACGATTTACCGGCACTCACAATGCTCCAGTGACGCTGCGTTTTACGCCTGTGATTCTCTGGATATCATCGTGGGTGAAAATCATGCTACATACAAAGCTGAGCTGCTGGCGTCCAATGACCGCTTCTTTGATCCGGTTTACTGCTTTGCGTTAAACGAAGCTTCCAAACAGATCAAACATCTGCGCCGATACTTTACACCGAAGGAATGGAAGATATTGTGTCTGTCATTGGAAAGCACCTCATACCAGGAAGCAGCGGCCCTTTTGAACATCACCCGGAAGAGTTACGGCAACCAATTAAGCCGGGTTCGCAAAAAACTGGAATACCTCACTCGAAAATTTTCTGAAGAGGCTTGAAAAGATCCCGGGAAGGTGCTATAATCCGCTTAAGTTAAGGGTTATTTGACGAACCCTTTTCTTTATGGTAAAGTGGATAAGCACGGTAAGGAGGGACCTCGATGGCGAAAGAAACAAAAGTGATTCTGACCTGTACAGAGTGCCTTTCACGCAACTATGTAACACACCGGAATCCCAAGACGCATAATCAACGTCTTGAATTGATGAAATACTGCAAAAAATGTGGAAAACATACACTTCATAAAGAAACGAAGTAGGAGGATACAGATATGTTAAAATGGTTTAGTTTCAGCGGTATCTCCAAAGAAGTCAAGCGTATTCGCTGGCCGAAGAAAGAAGAACTGGGCGGAAATTCGATGGAAGTTCTGATTTTCTGCGCGTCGTTCGGCGTTTTCTTCGTAGCCTGTGAATTTTTCGTTTCCTTCTTCCTGAAATTGATTGGAATCGGAGCGTAAGTCATGACAGAGTCTAAAAAAGAATGGTACGTGGTTAACACCTACGCCGGGCATGAGAACCGAGTAAAGGAAAATCTGCAGCGTCGTGTGGATACGATGGGCATTTCCGACTATCTGTTTCGCATCCTGGTTGCGGAAGAACCGGAGATTGAATACAAAAACGGAAAAAAAGTAGAGAAGATGCACAACCTGTTTCCAGGTTATCTGTTCGTTGAAATGATTATGACGGATGAAGCTTGGTACATTGTCCGAAATACACCGGGGGTTACCGGATTTATCGGTTCCAGCGGCGGCGGCGCCAAGCCGTTTCCAGTATCGCCGGAGGAAATTGATTCGATTCTGCGTCGGATTGGCATGAGCGACCGCAAGGTCAGCGTTAACTTTACGACGGGCGACCGCGTCAAGATTCTGACCGGACCGTTCAGCGGGATTGAAGGCTCGATTGATGCGATGAACGACGATACGCAGACTGCGACAGTTCTGTGCATTCTGTTTGGCCGTGAAACACCGACCGAGATCGCCTATAACGATTTAGAGAAAGTCGAACTGTAAACTGAAAGATCTGCAGGCCGCAGACTGATTTAGGATGCGGCCGATGAATTTGGCGGATCCGAAAATACAAAAATGAAAGCCGCATTGCTGCGGTTTTTTTATGTGCGGCGGAACGGAGATCTTAAACAAGCTCTTTGTATATGACAGATCCGGACTGATACTTTTCCTGTTTGATTTCGTGTTTTTCAGCGAGAAGATTAGAAAAGGCAGCGGTATCCGCGGAATAAAATGCGGATGAAATTCAGAAAGCTGGGTTAATCCCCGGCAAGCAGGAATTATTTTACGGTTTTCAACTTTTTAGGAGTAGGTTATATTTTTCTTTGTGCTATAATGAGGACATATAAAATCGGTTGTTGTAAGAAAGGTCTGCGATAATTTCAGAAAAGGTTCGAGGTTCTCTTGCGGAGAACGGCGGTCCTTTTCTTTCAATCCCAGAGATTGTCCGCTTTGAAGAGCCAGATTCCGCAGCTCTCTGCAAAAAGGAATCAGACCCGCTGGCATCGTTGTCCGGTTTTGAAGCATAAGGATAAATGACGAATTCGATACAGGAATCAAGCTCGGACAGTTCGGAGGCAAAACTATGACGTTCAATATTAATTATCAATTCGGGATTGCGGCAAGCTGGCATGCGCTGGATGAACAGCTGACGCTGGTGTCGGCCAGCAGCGAATTCTGTGAATTAGCCAATATCCATGAGGCCCCGCCCCAGTTTATGACCTTCTTTGAGGCTGCGGGACAAGCTGACTTGTTGGCGGCCGTCCGCGCTGCCCAAAAGGGAGAAGCACTGACTTTGGATCTGCCGATGAAGCTGAACCAGACGACACAATGGGTTCGGCTGAAGGGCATCGTTAAAATGTGGGAAGCGGCAGGACCGCTGCTGCAGCTGATTTATACACCGATAGAGGATCTGATTCAGCGTCAGCGTGAGCTGGATCAGAATGGGAAGGAAATGACGGAATTGGCTGAATGGATGATGGCGGAATATCCAGGGAATGTCTATATCAGCGATCAGGACAATTATGAACTGCTGTATGTCAATCCGATCGCCTGCGATACCCTGCAGGCTGCCCGCAGTCAGGTCATCGGCAAGCCGTGTTATGCCGTGATTCAAGGGCTCGATAAACCTTGCACCTTCTGTACTAATTCTTTATTAAAAGAACATGAATCGTATGAATGGGATTTTGAAAATCAGAAGCTGAAGCGAACCTTTAAAATCAAAGACCGGCCGATTCGCTGGCAAAATCGTCATTGCCGGATCGAGCTTTCCTATGATATGTACAGCTCCGAGTACAAGCTGGCCAAAAAAGACCGGGAACGCGAAGTGATTTTAAACACGATTCCGGTGGGAATGGCACGTCTGGATGCGCGGGATCTCAGCACGGTTCTGTGGTACAACGAAAAGTTTCTGGAGATGATCGGCTATACTGAAACGCAGTTTGAAACAGAGCTGCACTGCCAATGCAATTACATTCATCCCGATGATATGACACGGCTGCTGGAAATGGCCGGACATCTGAAAGCCACGGGAGAAAATGCGGTATTTGACAAGCGTATCCGCAGACGGGATGGAGAAGAACGAATTCTGACAACAACGCTGGGCTATGTCAGTGCGCAGGACAGCTGGGATGGGATTCCCTCTTATTACAGCATCGGACTGGATGTAACGGATGAACGCAGGCAGATCGAAACGCTGCAGCATAAAGCTGAAAAAGACGCCTTAACCAGCATTTATAACCGCGCGGAAACGGAAAGTCAGATCAGCAGCTACATCGCTGAAAATCCACAGTCAATGGGTGCGCTGTTTATGATCGATACCGATGATTTTAAGCAGATTAACGATACCCAGGGACATATGGTCGGCGATGTTGTGCTGACGGAACTGGCGATGGCAATGAAAAAAATTATGCGGTCCAGTGATGTTGTAGGGCGGATCGGCGGCGATGAATTTACAATCTTCATGAAACCGATTAGTCGGGTGGAGGATGCCCAGCAAAAAGCGGAAGTCATGCTGAATATTTTCCGCAGCCTGTTCAAAAAAGACAAGAATGCCGTACAGGTTACCTGCAGCATTGGGATTGCAATCTATCCGGAACATGGAAAAACCTTTAAAGAATTGTATGCCAGCGCCGATAAAGCTTTGTATCAGGTGAAGCTGCAGGGGAAGAACAACTATCAGATCTATAACCCGCAGATGAGCGAAACCTTGGGAACACTGGAATATTCCGGCTTGCGGACAGCGATTGATTCAGAAATCAAGCCGCAGCCGAATGCCGACAGTACGGTTTCCAGTGTCTTTCAGATTTTATATCACACCGCGAATCTGGATGAGGCAATCATGACGATCTTGGAGAGAATCGGCAGGCAGTTTGATGTCAGCCGGGCGTATGTGTTTGAAAACAGTGAGGATGGTCTGTATTGCGATAATACGTATGAATGGTGCAAACCGGGAATTGAACCGCAGAAAGAAAATCTGCAGCATATGGATTATCGGGGCCTGGATGATTACGAAAGCTTATATTCCGAAGATCTAGTTTTCTATTGCCACGATATCAGTACGCTTTCCCCAGCGCAGCAGGCTTTGTTTGCTGCTCAGCATATTCATTCCACGCTGCAGTGCGCCTTTAAGGTGGACGGCCGGTTTGCAGGCTTTGCCGGCTTTGACGAATGTACGGGAAGCCGCTTGTGGAGTGCGGAGGAAGTCCGCGTGCTGGCACTGGTTTCCCAGATCCTGACGACGTTTCTGCAAAGGAAGCAGGCTCAGGAAACCGCCAAGAAAATGAATTCCTACCAGGCGATTTTGGACGCGCAGGAAGAATCGATTTATGTGATCCGCCAGGACACATTTGAGTTGTTGTACGCCAATCAGCGATCCTTAGGATCACATCCGGATCATGGTTTGGGGATGCCATGTTATCTTGCGCTGCATGGCCGTTCGGCCATCTGCGAGGATTGTCCGTTTGGCAAAACCGCGGCGGCATCGGCGAAGAAAACCGTTCGCGTATCCTGGCGCGGGATTGAAGCGTGTCTGGTGATCAAAAATAAACCGGAAAAAGCATAAACCTGCCTGCCCTTTTTGCGGATAATCGAGCGAAATTCAAGGCATGCAGGGCAGCTCTGCATGTCAAGCACAAACGAGGAAGGTCAGAAAGGATCAGTCCCACCCGGGCAGAAAAGAGGGTACGCGCATGAAAGACAAACGCAGTTTATTGATCTATACGATGATCTGGGGCGTGGCCGTCCTGATTCTTGTCGTTTTGTTTTTTGAGAATCTGGGTTTTGCCAAAGTGATTAATTACAGTGGAATTGTCCGCGGCGCAACGCAAAAGCTGGTCAAAGAAGAATTAAACAATGAACCGGATGATGCGCTCATTCAGTATTTGGACGATATTCTCGATGGACTGCAGCACGGCGGGGGAACGTATGATCTGACGCTGATCAGCGCCCGTGACTATCAGTACCGGCTTAAGCAAATGCGGCTTGCCTGGAACCAGATGAAGGAAGAAATTGCGGAAGTCCGGGCAGGAAAAAACAAAGAGATCCTGTATGAAGCCAGTCAGGAATACTTTGTCATGGCTGATGAAATGGTCGCCACCGCGGAAAGTCTATCCAACCGCCGGCTGGTGCTGGCGATCGGAATCTTTTTTGCTTATTTGATTTTGTCGGCTGGTTTTTTTCTGCTTTGGTTTTTCAATAAGCAAAAACAGCTGGATAAAGTCCGCTATGTCGATGAACTGACCGGTCTGGCGAATTTGTCAGGGTTTGAGTTATCCCTGCGAAAGCTTACAGATGCCATGAGTGAAGAGGAACTGGCAATCGCGTATTTTGATCTTGATGATTTTAAATACATCAATGCGACCTATGGTTATGCGGTGGGCGATCAGATCTTATCCTCAATTGGATCTATTCTTGCCTCTGCCTATGGAAAGGATCACTGTGCCCGCGCCGGCAATGACAATTTTTATGTGTGCGTGAAATTGGAAAAGGGTTGTTTGGAAAAGCTGAAACGAAAGCTGCGAAAACAGCTGAAGAAAACGCTGGCTTTGGATGTAATAGACGAAACGACGATCACCGTCGGTGCCTGTATCATGAATAAAAAAGATGAGCTTCATGATATGCTGGACAATGCGATGCTGGCGCATAAACGGGCGAAACAATGCGGAAAAGGCAGCGTTGTCTGGTATGATCAGCAGCTGCTGAACCGGCTGAATCAGGAAACGCTGTTAATGAAACAGCGTCATACCGCCTTAGCTCAGCATGAATTTCAATTATACCTGCAGCCTAAATTTGAAATCCCTTCGTTGGAAGTTTACGGGGCGGAAGCGCTGGTGCGCTGGAGCCGCAAGGATGGCACCCAACTGCCTCCGGATGATTTTATTCCATTGTTTGAAGGGAATGGATTTATTCATGAGCTGGATTTTTATATGCTGAAACAGGTGTGCCGGTTTATCTGTGAGCGGAATTTGCAGGATCGTTTTATGATTTCCGTTAACTTTTCACGAGTGACGATTCATCATCGGGACTTCTATGAAAAATTTCATTCAATTGTCGATGCCTACGCCATTCCATCCCGCTGTCTTCAAATTGAAATTACCGAGAGCGCTTTTAACGGCTTGGCCAAAACGGTTCTGGATATGCTGAATCAGCTGAAACAGGAAGGTTTCATTTTATCGATTGATGATTTCGGATCCGGCTATTCTTCATTGAATCTGCTGAACACATTGATGATGGATGAGATTAAAATCGACCGAGTTTTTCTGAATGAAGAAAATGCGCGCCGCGAACAGATTATCGGCTTGATTGTCGACATTGCGGATACGCTGGAGATCGGTGTGATCTGCGAGGGTGTAGAAACCCAAGCTGACGTGGATATGCTGCAGCGCCTGCATTGCGGACGGGGGCAGGGATTTTATTTGTCTAAGCCGCTGCCGGAACAGGAGTTTGCGGATCAGTTTCTGGCTGCGCCGGTTGCAGCTGGAGAATAATATTTTCCTGTTTTAATGGACTGTCCGGCCTTTCTCAATCTCTTTAGAATAAAAAATGCTGAGGAATCACGTGGAGGATTCACCAGCGTTTTTTTGTTTGGAAAAGCGGATCAAGCCGGGGGCTGACATCACATCAGCATCTTTTCAACCATGCGGTATAACGTCGGTTTGAGATGATCAATCGACGCCGGCTGTTCCTCAATAATCGAGGAATAACAAACCGAACCGACCAGTTCGACAATCATGTAGAGGATCCGGAAAGCCTCATCCCGATCCAGCCGCTGCATCTGTGGATAACTTAGCAGCTCTTCCAGAATCGCGTTGATTTCCGCCTGATTGCCTTCACTGAGATATTCAACGACCAGGGGCCAGGAGAAATTCCGTTCAATCAGCTTAAGCAGACCTTTGTTAGATTTGAAATATTCGATGATCGTATCGATGAAAAACAGCACAGCCGGCAGAAAATCCGTAATCTTCTGTTCTTGAGTTTGGGTGTAGGCGCGGATGACGATCTGGGAACTGATCTGGATGACGAGATGCTTCATGATGTCCTCTTTATCATGAAAATAAAGATAAAAGGTTCCTTTGGCGACCTGGGCTCGCTGTACGATATCATCAATGGTCGTTTTGGCGAAGCCTTTGTTCAGAAAACAATGATACGCTGAATTTAATAAATCGCCTTGCTTCTGTTCTTTTTGCTGTTTTAATGTACGCTGGGCCATAAACTCACTTCCTCAGCCTCATTGTAGCATAGCTGGTAAAAGAGTTAAATATGCAATGACCAAGCGTCAGATGCTAGACAAATCGGTTTATCTGTCGATTGACCAATAGTCATTTCAGCGGTATTCTGTCAAACGTAATGACCAACAGTCATTGAAAAGGGAGAGTGAACTGCAGTGAGAAAAATTGCAGAACAGATCGTAAAAAAACGAATTCTGATTCTGGTGCTGGCTACGGTGCTGTTAGTGCCGTCGTTAGTGGGCTATATCGGCACACGCACCAACTATGACATTCTGAGCTATCTGCCGGATCAGCTGGATTCCATTCAAGGACAGGAAATTTTGGATCAGCAATTCCATGCTGCCAGTATGGCGATGATCACGGTCGAAAACATGGAAAAGAAACAGGTTGATCGGATTGAAGAAAAAATCCGCGGGATCGATGGTGTCCGCGATGTCATGGGACTGGGGGATTTCTTACAGACCATGCCCTCGGAGATGGTTCCGGAGGATCTGCGGGGAATGCTCGACAACGGCACCTGTCAGCTGTTGCTTGTGACGTTTGAGGAAGGCAACGGCGCTGACCGAACGCTAAAGGCTGTGGATGAAATCAAGACGATGATGAATTCACAGATGTTCTTAGGCGGACTGGCCGCAGTCATCAACGACACGAAGATGCTGATCGAACAGGAACTGCCGCTGTATGTGGCAGTCGCCGTGGGGTTATCTTTAGTGGTCTTGTTTTTGGGTCTGCGCTACAGCGTCGCGCCTTTGATTTTCTTGTTGGGAATTCTGTATGCCGTGCTGTATAACTTCGGGACGAATATTTTTCTGGGTGAGGTTTCCTATATCACTTCGGCACTGGCGGCGATTCTGCAGCTGGCGGTGTCGATGGACTTCTCGATCTTTTTGCTGGAACGCTATGACGAGGAGCTGCACAAAGGCTTAAAAAGTGAAGAAGCCATGACGGAAGCGGTGGTCAATACCTTCACGGCGATCAGCGCCAGTTCCTTAACGACAATCGCCGGCTTTCTGGCGATGTGCATCATGGATTTAAAGCTGGGCACCGACATGGGCGTGGTCATGGCCAAGGGCGTCGTGCTGGGCGTGTTCTCGGCCGTCGTCATTCTGCCGGCACTGATTCTGGTGTTTGACAAACCCATTCATAAGCATAAACACAAGGTTCTGATTCCCAAGCTCCGCGGGGTTGCGAAACTGACAACGACGCATTACAAAGCGATCCTGATCATCGCGGTCGCACTGCTGATCCCATTTGGTCTGGCGCAGAAGAAAACCGACGTGTATTACAATCTGTTGGATTCCCTGCCGCAGGATCTGACCTCCACCGCGGGAACACAAAAGCTGCGCGATGAATTCGACATGCCGACAACTAATTTCATTCTCGTCAGCGATCAGCTCAGCCGTCCGCAGATGGATGAGGTGCTGGAAGTCATTCGGACGACGGAAGGCATCAATTCCGTCATGACGCTCGACAAGTTTCTCGGCGCGGGGATTCCGGAAGCCTTTCTGCCCGAAAGCATCCGATCGATTTTCAGTGCCGGCGGCTGGAAAATGATCATGGCCAATTCCAGCTATACCTCGGCAACCCACGCTCAGAATGCCCAGATCAGCGAACTGGAAAACCGCGTCAAAGCGATTGATCCGACGGCGTTGATCACTGGTGAAGGTGCGCTGAACCGGGATCTGGTGCTGATTGCCGATCACGATATTCAAATGGTCAATATCGTTTCAATTCTGGCGGTGTTTGCGATCATTGCGATTTCGTTTAAGTCCATCAGTGTTCCGATCGTTTTGGTTGCGGCGATTGAAATGGCGATTACGATCAACATGGGCATTCCTTATTTTCAGGGAGAAACGATTCCCTTTATTGCCAGCATCGTCATCGGAACGATTCAGCTGGGTGCGACGATCGACTATGCGATCTTAATGATGACGCGTTATCAGGAAGAACGCCGCGTTGGCAAAGTGCGCAGGGATGCGGTTGAGCATGCCGTTTATACGTGCAGCTCCTCGATTTTGACCAGCGGGCTGAGCTTCTTTTCGGCAACGGTCGGCGTGGCGATGGTTTCCAAGATCGACTTGATCCGTTCGCTGTGCGGCATGCTGGCACGCGGAGCGCTGATCAGTATGGCGGTCATTCTGTTGGTACTGCCGGCTTTGCTGATGGTTTTTGGACCGATTGTTGAAAAATCGTCATTTCAATTTCTGAATAAAAAAGGAGAGGAACATTGATGAAGAAGAAAACACGTTTCCTGTCGCTGGCTCTTTCCGGCGTGCTGACGATGAATTTATGGACGCCGGTTTTGGCGGAAGGGCAGCCGGAAGAAAAAACCCGGAAAGAAGAAACCGTCTATGCCTTTCTGGACTGGCAGGGAGAGCTGAAATCCGCGACGGTCAGCGAATGGCTGCATAACGAACAAGGCTTTCATCAAACTGCGGATCAAAGCATTCTGGAGAATATTAAAAATATCAGCGGGGATGATCTGCCGCAGCAAAACGGCAGTTCGCTGGTGTGGAATTCCGCTGAACATGATCTGTATTATCAAGGCACAACGACGGCGCAGCTGCCGTTAACGATGCAGATCCAATACCAATTTAACGGCAAAAACGTAAATCCGCAGGAGATCGTCGGCCAAAACGGCAGTTTGAAGATCACGATCAAGCTGATCAATCATCTGGAAACCACCGAAACGATCAACGGGAAAACAAAATATATTTCCACACTGTTTCCGTGTGCAATTATAACCGATCTGCCGACAGAAACCTTCAAGGATGTCAAGGCGGAATCAGGGCTGATTTTGAATGAATCCAAAAATCAGATCGTGGCGCTGGCAACGATTTCCGGCATGAGTCAGATGCTGCAGGCTTCCCAGGTCAGCGCGCTGGATGAGATCAAGGATAAATTGAAAGATGAATTTGTCATCACCGCGGAAGTGGAAAACTTTGAAATGCCGTCGATCATTCTGGCTGCCACAGCCTCGTCCAATCTGGAAGATCAGGAAATCGACCGCAGCGATTTGGATCAGCTGAGCAGCGGTGTCAATGATCTGAAGGAGGCTACGGCCAAAATTCTGGACGGCACAGTGCAGCTGCATGATGCCAACATTGAACTCAATGATAAAATGGGTGAGTTTCAGTCGAAATATAAGGAATTTTCCGAAGGCCTGAATACTGCTTCCACATCGTCAAAAGACTTAAAGGAAGGCGCGCAGAAGT
This sequence comes from Holdemania massiliensis, assembly GCF_022440805.1. Taxonomy (NCBI): domain Bacteria; kingdom Bacillati; phylum Bacillota; class Erysipelotrichia; order Erysipelotrichales; family Erysipelotrichaceae; genus Holdemania; species Holdemania massiliensis. Next base: position 308,294 of record NZ_JAKNTK010000001.1, read on the forward strand.
TGTCGGAGGGCGTAGGTGAGATGCAGCTGCAGCTGAGCGCGATGCTGCAGAAATACAATCTGACGGACGAGCAGCTGATGGGCTTGCTGCAGCAGCTCAACGGCAGTCTGACCCAGCTGCAGAATGCTTCAGCACTGATGCAGCAGCTGGCGGGTGCGATGCAGGGTCTGGCGGAAATGCCGCAGGCAACCGGTGATGCGATTCGCGGTGCTGCTCAAAGTGAAAGTTTTAATGCAGCCTGGGCGTCGGCAGCGGATCAGGTCAAAGCGGGGGTAACCGCAAATTTGCCGGATCTTCCGATTGAAGTGAATCAGGATGCGCTGGTTTCTGCGATCAGTCAGGCGTTGATGGAGCAGGGTATCGATGAGAGTCAGATTCCGGATTTAACCCAGGCGGTTGCTGGGAAGGTGAAAGAACAGCTGGATGCTCAGCTGACTACCGCGCAGCAGACATTGAAAGCCGGGTTAGGCCAGGCTGCTGAGGCAGGGGTGGATGCCATGGGTCAGGCAGGGAAGCAGGTGGCTGCCGGGACGATTGAAACGATTGCTACCTCGGTTCAGGATACGATGAATAAAAAGGTTCAGGAAATGGCCGGACTGATGAGCCAGGCTCAGCAGCTGACCACAGAAATGACCAGCATGATCGAGCAGATCAACGGCATGATTGAACAGATCGGCGGCGTGGATGAGCTGAAAAACGCACTGAGCGCGCTGCAACAGCTGCCGGAAGGACTCAAGACGCTGAAAACAGGAACGGATCAGATGGCTACCGGAACCACGGCGATGAAGGCGGGTCTGGATAAGCTCAACAGTGCTTCCGGCGAGATCACGGATGCGATTGACAAGTTTAAAAACGCGACGCAGGAACTGGCGGAAAAGACCGGTGAACTGAATGACGGCGTCGATGAATTCAGCCGTGAAGGCATAGATGAATTAAGCGGTAAGGTGACGGAAGCCATGGATGATCTCAACGAGGTGCTGGATACGGCACGTGCAGCGTTGGATCAATCCCAAGAATACCGCAGTTACGCGGGTGCGGATGATCACATGGAGACTTCTGTCAAATTCATCATGAAAACGGATGAAATCAAACGCCCGGAAGAAAAAACATCGGTCGCTCAAGCTCAGCCGGAAGTGAAAACGACATTCTGGGAACGGGTTAAGAACTTGTTTCAATGAATCCTCGAAACCAAGTCAGAATGAAATGAGTAATCGAATTTGTCATTAGAGAAAGACAAACAATGAAGGCGGGAAATTCCGCCTTTTTGTATGCCTGAGTCAGAGGTAGATTTTCTTGGAATAAAACAGAAAAGGTCAGCCGATAAAGTGTCAGGAGGATTCCGATACCGAAAATCAAAGACTTGTACTGAAGGGGCAGGAAGAAGTTGAAAACTTTTTAAAATGGTTTTAAAAATAGATTGACAGAAAGTGCTTTCCGTTCTATTATTAAAATAGATTTAAAAAGTAATTTAAAAAGTTACTGAGGAGGAAAAGAAGATGGAAATTGTCAACGTAAGAATCGACGAACGAATGATCCACGGTCAGGTAGCGGCGTTTTGGACAAACTCATTAAACGCCACGCGTATTTTAGTCATCGACGATCAGGCTGCATCGGATGACATCCAGAAAATGGCGCTGCGCATGGCTTGTCCGTCCACGGTTAAACTGTCAATTCTCAGCGCTGAGAAAGCAGTTCAGCGTCTGCAGAAGGAAGCTTATCCCAACGAAAGGCTGTTTGTCGTCATGCGCGGTGTTGCAACGGTGAAAAAAGTTATGGATCTTGGGTATGTCTTTCCTGTGATTAACGTTGGAAACATCTCCAACAAATTGGGTTCTGTTCGAGTTGTCGGAACGACCAGCGTCACGCCTGAGGAAGCGCAGCTGTTTCGCGAGATTGCGGAAAAAGGAATTCGGATCACCGCGCAGATGGTACCAAGCGATGAACTGAAGGAATTCATGCCGCTGCTCGAACGGGCGTTCTAAGCTGAAATTGTTCCGGCCTAAAATCGCTTTTAATCATGAAAATTCGCAGTCAAAATGCGGAGGAAAAGGAGGATGGATATGACAAATTCACCGGTTCTTAATGAAATCAATCGTGAGAAGTTAAAAGAAGTTCTGTCAAATGGATATCCGATGAGCAAAGCGGCGCTGGCAGAAAGGACGGGACTTGATCTGTCGCTTGTCAGCAGCATTGTCGATGAACTGGTAAAAACGCGGGAAATCCAGGCGGTGGGAACACAGTCAGTCAAAGCGGGCAAGAGCTGCCGGGTCTATCAATACAATTTAGACTGCCGCAGCGTTATTGTGCTGATGCTGCAGGGACAGAGAATTGACTGGTTTTTGTTAGACAGCCTGGGCATGACCAAAAACCAGGGACAGGTCGAAGTTGAATCAGATCAGCTGGAAACGATGCTGTTCCTGCTTCAGACGATGCGCCGCAGCGAACCTTCGCTATGCTGCTTTGCTTTGGGCATGGATGCCAAAGGTGAGGATGAAACTGACGAGGATCTGCTGAAAAAGTTGGAAACAGCCAGCGGGTTAAAGGGAATCATCGGCAGTCGCATGTGCTTTAGTGCTGAGGGCAGCGGACAGCGGCTGCGGTTAAAAGAAAACCATTCGCTGATGAGTTTTGGTTTTGGGCAATCCGGTCTGAGCGGCAGCTTCGTGGTCAACGGCAAAGTTCAAAAGGACATACCGAGTTGGACTGACGCATCAAAACCATTGCCGGAGCTTCATGAGGAAAATTCTTCGGATGAACTTTTGCAGGCGCAGCTGCAGTGGATCGAAAACAGCGTGCTTGCTGCGGATCCGGATGTCGTTGTGTTCTATGCGCATCCTTTCTTTGAACAGCATAAAGAAGAGATCCTTGCTGGTTTGAAACAACGTTATAACACCCTGCCGGTTCCGAAGATCATGACTGCGGAAAACTTCCAACTGGATTATGAAATCGGCCTAAGCAGGCAGGCCATGGCACTGCTGGAGGAATTCAAAGATCGGCAGGTTTAAGTGTTTGATAATTGAGTAAATCATTGGGGTCAGGAAAAAGCGGCCAGAGAAGCTGCTTCTCCGCTTATCCATAACCCTTGAAACAGAAAGAACCGTTGAATACAGCGGTTTTTTCTGTTTCGGCAAGGAATTTGCATTGTCGGAGATGAGAGTGCAGATGAACAGCAGGATTCAAATGAAGTTTTAGAAAAAGAAAGCAGGCAGAATGCCAGATGTAAGCAAGTCTGCATTATTTTTGCTTTGAGGCGCTTGTCAGATGCGAGATGAAACACAGTTCAGGAAAAGCCGGTCGTGATAGACGAAACAGAACAGGATAAAACACAGAAATCATAAAATGTCAGCATTTATCGTTGATAAAATAAACGCACTTCTTTAAAATGGGAAAAGTAAAACCACGGATAGTCCGAAATCATTCAATTCAGCAAAGTCAGCGGATATCCAAAAAGATTGCTTGAGGAGGCTGTCATGTTTAATTTATTTAAAAAACCTGTGCGTTGTGAGGTCCTGTCACCTGTGGACGGCATCAGTGTGCCCTTGGAGGAAGTGCCGGATCCGGTCTTTGCCCAGAAAATGATGGGGGAAGGCATTGGCTTCCGCTATGCGGGAGAGTGGGTATACTCTCCGATGAACGCAACCGTGCTGCTGGTGGCGGAAACCCGCCATGCGGTAGGCCTGAAAGGCGCTAACGGAGCGGAAGTGCTGCTGCATATCGGCATGGACACGGTCGAGCTTCAGGGACAGGGGTTAGAAGTGTTTGTTAAGCCCGGACAGAAGGTTAAAGCCGGTGATCCGTTGGTTCGGATCGACCGGGCGTTCATGGAACAGAAGCAGATCGATTTGACGACGATGATCGTCGTGACCAACAGCCGGGAATATCGGGTTGAAATCATGCCGACGGGTCAGGTGAAGACTGGAGATCTTGTGCTTTGCGCGGATCGTTAAAAAAACCGCTCAAACTCGGCTTAAAATCAAAAATATCCCTTGACTAAAGGCTGAAACCCGCTTAGAATAGTAATGCTGTCGAAGGCAGCAAGTTTTATTATGCGTGGGAGGACGGTGTTGCACCTGTCCACAAAACCACAGCACAGACAATCAATTTTAAGGAGGAATGTCTTGTGAGCAAGAAAGTTGCAAAAATTTGTAAGCTCCAGTTCCAGGCAGGCGGAGCCCGTCCGGGACCGGCACTGGCTTCTGCAGGCATCAACATGCCGCAGTTCTGCAACGCATTTAACGATGCGACCAAGGATCGTGCAGGCGATATCGTCCCTGTCATCATCACAGCGTATGAAGACAAGAGCTTTGATTTCGTTCTGAAAACGACACCAGCCTCAGTTCTGATTAAGAAGGCTGCCGGTATCAAGTCCGGATCAGGCAGCGCCAAAGCCAACATCGTCGGAAAGATCTCTCTGGAAAAGTGCAGAGAAATCGCTGAGTACAAGATGCCGGATCTGAACGCCAATGATGTAGAAGCAGCAATGCGGATTATCGCCGGAACAGCGCGCAATATGGGCGTAGCTGTTGAAGGCATGGAATAAGAGAGGGACATCACGATGGCAAAAAGAGGTAAGAAATACACAGAGGCACTGAAGCAGGTCGATGCAGCGAAGCTGTACAGCCTGACCGAAGCGGTCGCTCTGGCGAAGAAAATCAACACTGCAAAATTCGACGCATCCGTCGAAATCTCCTTCAACCTGAACGTTGACCCACGTCACGCAGATCAGCAGATCCGCGGCGCGATGGTTCTGCCGAACGGCACAGGCCGTTCCCAGAAGGTCTTAGTCGTCACTCAGGGCGCGAAGGAACAGGAAGCCAAGGATGCCGGCGCAGATTTTGTCGGCGGCAAGGAAATCCTGGAAGATATCAAAAAGGGCTGGTTCGGATTTGACGTTATCGTCGCTACTCCGGATATGATGGGCGAACTCGGTAAGCTGGGTAAAATCCTGGGCCCGAAAGGCTTAATGCCAAACCCGAAGACGGGCACCGTGACGATGAACATCGCCAACGCTGTCAACGAAATTAAGAAAGGTAAGGTTACTTACCGCGTTGACAAGGAAGGCAACATCAACGTCATGATCGGCAAGTGCTCCTTCACCGATGAACAGCTGGCAGAAAACGCAAAAGCGCTGTACGGCGTCATTGCAAAGGCTCGTCCGGCTGCAGTTAAGGGTAACTACATGAAGAGCATCACGGTTTCCACAACTATGGGACCGGCGATTCGTGTCGCTGCTGAGTAATTGCTTGACAATTACGAAAACCCTGTTAAGATTAGTTTGTTATCAATATACCATAGACAGCAACGGCCACACGGCTTAATCATGTTGCCGAGGTAGGAAGATCAACTTTGAACTTTCAAAACCCGTGCTGTCTTGAGTGCGGGTTTTTATATTCAGGTATATTGTGACAGTATAAAATGGAGGTGTACGGAATGAAAGATGCGGTATTAGAATCCAAAAAGGCAATCGTCTCTGCGATTCAGGAAAAGATGACGAGCAGCCAGTCAACAGTTGTTGTTGAATACCGTGGTCTGACAGTTGCCGAAGTCACTGAATTGAGAAGAAGCCTGCGGGCTGAAGGCATTGAATTCAAGGTTTACAAGAATTCCATGTCCCAGCGTGCCGCTGAGGCTGCCGGATTCAATGAGCTGACGGAACAGCTGACCGGACCAAACGCAATCGCATTCTCTGATGATGCTGTTGCGCCAAGCCGCGTGCTGGCGAAGTTCGCCAAGAAGCACGACAAATTAGTTCTGAAGGGTGCGATCGTCGAAGGCAAAGTCGTCGGCGTCGATACGATTAAAGAACTCTCCAGCCTGCCGAACCGTGATGGCATGCTGTCCATGCTGCTGAGCTGCCTGCAGGCACCGGTTCGCAGCTTCGCTTGCGCTGTTAAAGCAGTCGCAGACAAAGACGGAGAAGCTGCTCCCGCTGAAGAAGCAGCTGCTGAATAACAAAACTGACCAAGGAGGAATAAGAACATGGCAAAGTTAACAAATGCTGAAATCATCGAATCTCTGAAAGAGATGACAATTCTGGAACTGAACGAACTGGTAAAAGCGATCGAAGAAGAATTCGGCGTAACGGCTGCGGCTCCGGTTGCAGCAGCGGCTCCGGCTGAAGCTGCGGCTCCTACAGGACCGACAGAAGTTTCCGTATTCCTGAAGGAAGTCGGCGCTTCGAAGGTTGGCGTCATCAAGATCGTTCGTGAAATCACAGGCTTAGGTCTGGTTGAAGCGAAGGGCTTAGTTGATAAGTGCCCAAGCGCAATCAAGGAAAACATCAAGCCGGAAGAAGCCGAAGAAATCAAGAAGAAACTGATGGATGCCGGCGCTTCTGTCGAAATCAAATAAGTTTCGCAAACACAGATTATCCATTCTGCAAAATCTGCGGAATGAAATTAGCCCATGGGAGGCGATGGAATGAGTCATTACTTTACTGACAATCGTCAACTACCACAAAACCGGAAGGAGATTTCTTTCCGGTTTTCGGGCTTTATTATCCCTCTTATTACAGACAATGGAGTGTTCTGTAAAAGTGAAGTGGATTTTGGATCGTATGTCCTGTTGAAAACGATTAAGGAAGAACCGCTGGGTGATCATGTCCTGGATCTGGGCTGCGGCTACGGCGTCATCGGCGTCACGGTAAAGAAATTATTTCCCGATGCTGAAATGCTGATGGTGGATGTCAATCCCCGGGCGGTAGAGCTGGCTGTTCTTAATGCGCAGAAGAACAGTGTGGAAGCTGAAGTTCGGGTATCGGATATCTTTGAGAATGTCACTGAAACGTTGAGCGATATTCTGACCAATCCGCCGATCCGTGCCGGCAAGAAAGTGATTTACGCGATGTTTGAGCAGGCGTATGATCATTTGCGCCCGCAAGGGCATCTGTACGTGGTGATCCGCAAGCAGCAGGGCGCACTCAGTGCGAAAGCCAAGATTGAGGAAATTTTTGGCAACTGTGAAGTGATCAACAAAGAAAAAGGATATTACATTTTGAAATCGACAAAAACAGATTGACAACTTGTATTAAGTTTGGTACTATATTAAATTGCAAAAATGTATAAAAGTTAAGGGGGTTTTAGGCCCTTTTAGCCGTTGTTAACACTGTTATGAAAGGATGGCGTACATGGAAAAAATGCAGAACTACCGTATTGAAAAACTGGGTAAAAAGGCAGAACGCCGGAATTATTCCAAAGTCAGCGGCAGCCTCGATCTTCCAGATCTGGTTGAAGTGCAGACTCAGTCTTTTGAATGGTTTATCAGAGAAGGCATCAGGGAAGTTTTTGAAGATATTTACCCGATTCAGAACTACGGTGGAAATATTCGCCTGAAATTCGTAGATTACGAATTCGGCACGCCAAAGTATACCGTCAACGAGTGCAAATACCGGGAGGCGAATTTCGCCGCGCCATTGAAAGCCAAAATGGAGCTGGAAATGGTCGACAATACAACCGGTGAGGTACTGACAAAATGGGAAGACGTTTTCCTGGGCGAATTCCCGATGATGACGGAAACCGGAACTTTCATTATCAACGGCGCTGAACGTGTTATCGTTTCTCAGATCGTACGTTCGCCAGGCGCTTATTTTGATATTGCTTCCGAAGACAAAACTGGCAAAGATAGCTTCAACTGTGAACTGATCCCAAGCCGCGGTACGTGGCTGGAGTTCATGACCGATGGCAAGAAGGCGGCATTGGGCCGGATTGTCAACATGTCGGTCGACCGCAAACGTAAAATTTTATCCACAATCCTGTTCAAAGCCATTGGTATGTCTTTGAATCTGGAAAAGAGCGAAGATGGCTTTGATACGACGGAAATCCGCCGCTTCTTAAAAGCGTTGGGTCTGGAAGTGTTCGAGGAGAACATCGTTGAGGGTGAACCGCGCGAATTCCTGAACCTGTATATGCTGCTGTATACTTCGTTCTTCGGCAACTATGAAGAAATCCGCAACACGCTGGCTGCCGATAAGATCAAGACGAGCAACGAAGCGCTGCTGGCGATTTATGAAAACCAGCGTTCAGATGAAGTTCCGACGATCGACGGATCGATCAACCTGATGAACGCCAAGTTCTTCGATCACCGTCGTTATGATCTGACCAAAGCCGGACGTTATAAATTAAGCAAAAAACTGTCGCTGACTGACCGCATGGAAGGGACTTACCTGGCGGAAGACGTACTCAGCGGCGAAGGCAAAGTGCTGTTTGAAAAAGGCACGTTTGTGACCAAGAAGGAACGGAATGTGCTGCGTGAAGAAATGCTGAAGGGCAGCCATGTAACAGCATTCCCATTCGTTCATGATTTCTCTCATCCAGATACTTCCATGATGGATACATCCTGGAGTTTAGGTCTGATCGGCCGTATTTTGGCCAATGATGTGGACTGCGGCGAGCGTCTGTTTGAAAAAGGTACGGTTCTGACCGAAAAAGACATCGAAGCCCTGGCGAAGGAAGTCAAGGAAGTCCGCGTTTATTCCGGACTGGTTGCCAAACCGGTCGCTTTGACGGCGGAAAATGCTTCGGCAGTGCTGAACTATGGTCACCGTTTCTTTGTCATCGGCCGTTTGACTGCCAATAATGAAGATATGACCAACAATGGCGAACTGGTCGTTGAACGCTACATCCCGGATGAAGATTATTCCAAACTGAGTGCTTCCGAGCAGCAGGTCATCATTGAACGTGCCCACCAGAACCAGGCGATTACCGCATGGTTAGTCGGGGCTGCGGTTCAGACGATTACGGTTTCCACTTCTTCCGACTGCAGCAATCCGATCAAGATCGTGGCGATTGACCCGATCAACCAGAAGAAAACAATCACGATTTCCGACATGTATGCCTTCTACAGCTATGAGCTGAACATGATGGATGGTGTCGGCAGCGTCGATGATATCGATATGCTGGGCAACCGCCGCATCCGGACGGTCGGCGAACTGATCCAGAATCAGTTCCGGATCGGCTTGAGCCGAATGGAACGTGTCGTTAAAGAAAGAATGTCGATTGCGGAAGCGGCCGGCTTAACGCCGAAGCAGCTGACCAATATCCGTCCGCTGACCGCGGCGATCAAGGAGTTCTTCTCCTCTTCGCAGCTGTCGCAGTTTATGGATCAGCAGAATCCGCTGGCTGAACTGACCAACAAGCGCCGTATTTCAGCGTTAGGTCCGGGTGGTTTAACCCGTGAGCGCGCCGGCTTTGAAGTCCGAGACGTTCACAACAGCCATTACGGCCGAATCTGCCCGATTGAAACGCCGGAAGGTCCGAATATCGGCTTGATTTCCAACCTGACAACCTATGCTAAAATCAACGAATACGGCTTTATCGAAACACCGTACCGGTTAGTGAAAGCGGATGGCGAAGTCACGGAAGAGTATGTATATCTGTCAGCCGATGAAGAAAATGATTTCATCATCGCGCAGGCGAACGAAGTGCATGAAGGCCGGCTGATCAACGACATGGTCGTTGCCCGTAAAGCGGGTGAAACGATTATGGCGCACCGCGATCAGGTCGAACTGGCGGACGTTTCGCCGAAACAGATTGTTTCGGTTGCGACCGCGTGTATTCCGTTCTTGGAAAATGACGATGCTTCCCGTGCCCTGATGGGTGCGAACATGCAGCGTCAGGCAGTTCCGCTGCTGAATCCGCATTCGCCGTATGTCGGCACCGGGATGGAGCACCGCATCGCGCGGGACTCCGGCAGTGCCTGCATCTGCACCGGCAACGGCGTCGTCACCTATGTGGACGCCAATAAGATTGTCGTCACGGAGGATGAGGGCGAACAGCGCGTTTATGAGCTGCAGAAATTCCGCCGTTCCAACGCCGGCACCTGCATCAATCAGCGGCCGATCGTCAAGCATGGCGAACGCGTTGAACGCGGGGATATTCTGGCCGACGGGCCTTCGATGGAAAAGGGCGAACTGGCTTTAGGTCAGAACGTCACGATCGCGTTTATGACCTGGCACGGCTATAACTACGAAGATGCGATCATCATGTCCGAGCGGATGGTCCGCGACGATGTCTACACTTCTATTCATATTGAGGAATACGACATTGAATGCCGCGAAACGAAGCTGGGACCGGAAGAAATTACCCGCGATATTCCAAACGTCAGTGAAAATGCCTGCCGTCATCTCGACGGACGCGGTATTGTCATGGTCGGTGCGGAAGTCAAGGAAGGCGACATCCTGGTCGGTAAGGTAACCCCGAAAGGCCAGAGCGAAATCTCTCCGGAAGAAAAGCTGTTATTGGCGATCTTTGGTGAAAAATCCCGAGAAGTCCGTGATAACTCGCTGAAAGTGCCGCATGGCGGCGCCGGCATCGTTCACTCCATCCGAATTTTCAAACGGAATGAAGGCCACGATCTGCCGCCGGGAGTTAATGAAGTGGTTAAAGTCTACATCGTTCAGAAACGTAAAATTTCTGAAGGTGATAAAATGGCCGGCCGTCATGGCAACAAGGGCGTTATCTCCAAGATCCTGCCGATCGAAGATATGCCGTATTTGCCGGATGGCACCCCGATTGATATCATGCTGAACCCGTTCGGCGTTCCATCTCGTATGAACATCGGACAGGTTTTGGAAATCCATCTGGGCATGGCTGCGAAAGCCTTGGGCATCAAATTTGCGACTCCGGTTTTCGACGGGATTTCCAATGATGAACTGAAGTCGATCATGGAAGAAGCGCAGACCTCCCAAGACGGCAAGCTGGTGCTGCATGACGGCAAGACCGGCGAACCGTACGATGAACGGATTTCGGTCGGCGTTATGTACATGATCAAGCTGGCGCACATGGTTGACGATAAGCTGCATGCCCGTGCTACCGGCCCATACAGCTTAGTTACGCAGCAGCCGTTAGGCGGTAAGGCGCAAAATGGCGGTCAGCGTTTCGGTGAAATGGAAGTCTGGGCGCTGGAAGCTTACGGCGCCGCGCATACGCTGCAGGAAATTCTGACTGTGAAGTCGGATGATATCGTCGGCCGGACGAAGACCTATGAAGCCATCATCAAGGGCAGAGATCTGCCGGAACCGGGAATTCCTGAATCCTTCCGCGTTCTTAAGCACGAGCTGCAGGCGTTGGCCATCGACGTCAAGATGCTGGATGAAGAAGGTCTGGAAGTCGATATGAAGAAGATGGAAGCAGACGAAATTAACGAAGTTGCAGCCCTGGAGAACGTCGTATCCGAAACCTCGACAGAGATTCCGGCCCAGGTCATCGACGAGGAGGATCTGCCGGAAGAAGCGGCTGTAATCGGATTTGATGACGAAGACGTTGAGTAAAGGAGGCGTAAGCGATGAGTGTCAATAAATTTGCCGCCATTCAGGTCGGTCTGGCATCCCCGGAACGAATCCGCGAATGGTCCTATGGCGAAGTCAAAAAGCCGGAAACGATTAACTACCGTTCTCAGAAACCAGAACGGGACGGCTTATTCTGCGAACGGATTTTCGGTCCCTCAAAGGACTGGGAGTGCTATTGCGGAAAATACAAGAAAGTACGCTATAAGGGCGTAATCTGTGACCGCTGCGGCGTAGAAATCACCAAGAGTTCTGTCCGCCGTGAACGGATGGGTCACATTGAACTGGCAGCACCGGTTGCGCATATCTGGTATCTGCGCGGCATTCCAAGCCGCATGAGCCTGCTGCTCAACATCACGCCGAAAGCGCTGGAAGAAGTAGTTTACTTCGTATCCTGGGTCGTCACCGATCCGATGGACACCCCGCTGGCTGTCAAACAGATTCTGTCTGAAAAAGAATATCGTGAAAATACCGCGCTGTACGGTCCGGGCAGCTTTGTCGCCCAGACCGGTGCCGAAGCGGTCAAAACCTTGTTGGAAAAGGTCGATATCGAAAAAGAACATGAGATCGTCATCAAAGAACTGGAAAACGCGAATGGGGATAAGCGCAAGAAACTGATCAAGCGTTTGGAAACGATCGACGCTTTCCGGCATTCCGACAACAAGCCGGAATGGATGGTGCTGAGTGTTCTGCCGGTTATTCCGCCGGATTTACGTCCGATGCTGCAGCTGGACGGCGGCCGCTTTGCGACCTCCGACTTAAACGATCTGTACCGCCGTGTTATCACCCGCAACAACCGTTTGAAGAAACTGTTGGAGCTGGGAACGCCAGCGATCATCGTGCAGAACGAAAAACGTATGCTGCAGGAAGCGGTCGATGCTTTGATCGACAATGGCCGCCGCTCCAAGCCGATTACTGGTGCGGGCGGACGAGCCTTGAAATCCCTGTCGCATTCCTTAAAGGGTAAGCAGGGACGTTTCCGTCAGAACCTGTTAGGTAAGCGTGTCGACTTCTCCGGCCGTTCCGTTATCGCGGTAGGACCGGATCTGAAGATGTATCAGTGCGGAATTCCGCGTGAAATGGCGATTCAGCTGTATAAGCCGTTCGTCATCAATGAAATTGTCAATCAGGGCATTGCCGGCAATCCGAAGACGGCGGAGAAACTGATCGACCGCCAGGATCCGCGCGTCTGGGACGTTGTCGAGCAGGTCATTGACAACCACCCGGTATTCCTGAACCGTGCCCCGACACTGCACCGCTTAGGAATTCAGGCATTTAAACCGAAACTGGTTGAAGGCCGTGCGATCCGTCTGCATCCATTAGTCTGTACGGCGTTTAACGCCGACTTTGACGGCGACCAGATGGCTGTCCATCTGCCGTTGTCGGAAGAAGCTCGGGCGGAAGCAGAAATCCTGATGCTGGGCTCCAACAACATTCTGGGTCCGAAAGATGGTAAGCCGATCGTTACGCCGGGCCAGGACATGGTTCTGGGCAACTTCTATCTGAACATGGAAGAAACTGCCGATGAATTCTTTGCGAAGGCTGATTTCCTGGATTCTCTGGGCGATCATGAAGCGGCTGAGATGTGGCGCCGGTTCGGTACCAATGAAGGCCATGTCTTCAAGGATACCAATGAAATCCGGATCGCTTATCAGAATAAGCAGGTGCATCTGCATACCCGCATCGCTTTGCCGGGTTATGCGCTGCATAAGAGCTGCTTTACTGAAAAGCAGAATCATTCCTACTTAGTAACGACGGTCGGTAAGGTTATTTTCAACGAAATGTTTCCAACCGACTTCCCTTATATCAACGATGTCAACAAGGCCAGTCTGCAGGCAACACCGGAGAAGTTCTTCCTGCCGTTAGGCACGAATATCAAGGAAGCGATTGCCGCCATGCCGCTGAATCCTGAATTTAAGAAGAAGGATCTGTCCAATGTCATCGCGGAAGTGTTCAATCGTTACAGAACGGAAGGCACTTCGGATATCATGGACAATATTAAGGATCTGGGCTTTGAATATTCCACCGTGGCGGGCATGACCGTTTCTCTGGCGGATATCAACGTCGTTCCAAACAAGCAGAAATATGTTGAGGAAGGCCGTGCTCAGGCTGATAAGCTGGATAAGCTGCTGCAGCGAGGCATGCTGACGCCGCCGGAATGGGAGCGTCACTTCTCGAAGCTGTGGGCGGATATCAAGGATGAAATCGGCGATGCCGTTATGAAATCCCTGCCGCGTAAGAATCCGATCAACATGATGGCGGTTTCCGGGGCGCGAGGCAATAAATCTCACTTTACTCAGCTGTGCGGTATGCGTGGTCTGATGGCGCGTCCGACGCAGTCGAAGTCAAAGAAAGAATATCAGCCTTCGATTATCGAAGTTCCGATTTATTCTTCCTTCCGTGAAGGCTTGAATGTGTCTGAATTCTTTATCTCGACTCACGGCGTGCGTAAAGGTCTGACCGATACCGCGCTGAAGACGGCGGAATCCGGATACCTGACTCGCCGACTGGTCGATGTTGCGCAGGATGTCGTCATCATTGAAGAAGACTGCGGAACTGACCGCGGCTATCTGGTTGAGGATATCATCGACCGCAAGACCAACACGATCCTCGAACCGCTGGCAGAACGGTTAATCGGCCGTTACAGCCAGGATGCGATTGTTGATCCGAAGACCGGTGAGGTTCTGGTTGAAGCCGATACCTATATGGATGAAGCGATGGCACAGCGTGTTGTCAACGCCGGCGTTACTCAGGCCTATATCCGCAATACCTTTACCTGCGAAAGCACCAACGGTGTCTGCCGCAAGTGCTACGGCCGCAACATGGCGACCGGCAAGCTGGCGGAAGCGGGTGAAGCGATTGGTATCATGGCGGCTCAGTCCATCGGTGAACCGGGTACTCAGCTGACCATGCGTACTTTCCATACCGGCGGCGTTGCTTCCGGTAACGACGGTGATATCACACAGGGTCTGCCGCGAGTTGAAGAACTGTTTGAAGCGCGCTGCCCGAAACATGTCGCAGTCCTGTCCAAGATTGATGGTGAAATCACCGAAATCAGTGAACTGGAAAACAAGAGCGGCATGCGGATTGTGGTCACCAATGAAAAAGAAAGCATTGAACACAAATGCGATTTGACGCAGACGATTCGTTCTTGGCTGAAAGTCGGATCGAAAGTCGTTGCCGGCGATAAGCTGACCGAAGGTCAGGTAAATCCGAAGGAACTGCTGGAAGTCGCAGGCGTAATGGAAGTTCAGAACTATATCCTGAAGGAAGTTAAGAAAGTTTATGCTTCTCAGGGTATCGAAATTTCCGATAAGCACATCGAAGTCATGATCCGGCAGATGCTGCGGAAGATCATTGTCATCGACGGCGGAGACACCGGCTTAAGCGCGGGTCAGACGTTGTCGCTGAACAACATCACCGGCATCAACCGAGCCTGTCTGTTAGCGGGCAAGCATCCGGCTGTCTTTGGACCAACGCTGTTAGGTATTTCCAAGGCTTCAGTCGAAACGGATTCCTTCCTGTCCGCGGCGTCCTTCCAGGAAACCACCAAGGTTCTGACGGAGGCGGCGATCAAGGGCAAAGTCGACCATCTGATCGGCTTGAAGGAAAACGTTATCATCGGCAAACTGATTCCTGCGGGAACCGGCTCGAAATTCGAGCGTGAAACAACACGGCTGATCGAAGAACGGGCTGCCGAGCTGCGTGAAGAACGCGAAGAACGGGCTGCTGATCTGGAAGAAGATGTTAAGCTTCCGGAAGAAATGCTGAGCAATCACGCTGAACCAGCGGCATAAATCACTCAAAGAGGGAGTATCTGAAACAGATGTCCCTCTTTTTTTCATTGAATTTTCGGCGCGAGTATCATATCATAGTAAAAAAGGTGGGATAACAATGAATCACTATTGCGAACGAGTTTTACATCAGCTGAAAGAAAAAGACGCTTCACAGCCGGAGTTTCTGCAGGCTGTTGAGGAAGTTCTGAGTTCCGTCAGCTTGATTTTTGATCAGCATCCGGAATATGAAAAGATGGCAATCCTGGAACGATTAACCGAACCCGAGCGGATGATCCAGTTCAAAGTACCGTGGATGGACGATCAGGGTCAGATGCATGTCAACCGCGGCTACCGCGTACAGTACAACAGCGTTTTAGGTCCATATAAAGGCGGGTTGCGGTTTCATCCGGCAGTCACACTGGGGATGATGAAATTCCTGGCGTTTGAACAGATTTTCAAGAATGCGTTAACGACGCTGCCGATTGGCGGCGGCAAGGGCGGCAGCGACTTTGATCCGAAAGGAAAGAGTGATCAGGAAGTCATGCGGTTCTGTCAGAGTTTCATGATCGAATTGTCCAAGCATATCGGTCCGGATGTCGATGTCCCGGCGGGGGATATGGGCGTCGGTGCACGAGAAATCGGATATTTGTACGGCCAGTACCGGCGTTTAAAAGGGGTCAGCGAACGAGGTGTGCTGACTGGCAAAGGCGTAGGCTACGGCGGCAGCCTGGCGCGCAAGGAAGCAACGGGCTATGGTTTGATCTATTTTGTGTTGGAAATGATGCGGGCTCACCAGATGGATCCTCAAGGCAAGCGGGCGATTGTCAGCGGCAGCGGCAACGTTGCGATCTATGCGGCGGAAAAAGCGCTGCAGAACGGAATTCAGGTCATTGCGATGAGCGATTCCCGCGGATATATTGTCGATGATCAGCTGGATCTGAACGTAGTGAAGAAGATTAAGGAACAGCTGCGGACATCCTTGTCCGCCTATCCGGAAATGGCTGGTCATGGTGAATATCATGAAGGCTCTGTTTATGATGCCGGGTTGAAGGTCGAACTGGCCCTGCCGTGTGCTACACAGAATGAAATCAACAAGGAACGGGCTGAGCGGCTGCTGAATCAAGGCTGTCTGTTAGTCGCGGAAGGCGCCAATATGCCTAACGACAACGAGGCCATCGCACTGTATCACGAAAAAGGCATCCTGTTTGCCCCAGGAAAAGCGTCCAATGCCGGCGGTGTAGCAACATCGGCTCTGGAAATGAGCCAGAACAGCATGCGGTTAGCCTGGACATTTGAGGAAGTGGATGATAAGCTGCGCGGGATCATGCGGTCGATTCATGAACAGTGCCAGACGGCGATGAATCAGTATCAGCTTGATCCGAAAGATTATGTGACGGCCGCGAATATTGCGGGCGTTCAGAAGGTCATCGACGGAATGATTGCGATGGGGGATTATTAATCCATCCCTCCTGTTGTTCTGATCCCAGACAGGATTCACAGATAAAAGGAGAATCACAATGAAGCAACCGAACGAATTAACCATACGCAATACAGGGGGAGGCTGGCGATGAAGCTGGCCCTTCTCTTTCTTGGGCTGGCTTTTCTCTATCTTTTCCTGGGCTGGCTTGTCAGCTTTCCGATAAAACTGCGGGCTTATTCCCTGTCCAGTCCCAAGCTTTCATCTTCGGTGCGGATCGCGGTGGTATCGGATCTGCACAGCACGATTTATGGAGAGAATCAAAAGCGTCTGCTTAGCAAGCTGCGGCAGTCGCAACCGGATCTGATTCTAATGCCAGGCGATATCATTGATGATATCAAGCCGCTGAAAGGGGCTGAACAGTTCCTGGATCAGGTACCGGCGATCGCCCCCTGTTATTACTGTACGGGCAATCATGAGAACATTGATACGCTGATTACGCTGGAAGAAGTGAAGAAGCGGGTACGCCAGGCTGGCATTACTGTGCTGGACAACAAAAAGAAACGATTGCGATTCGCGGAACAACGCTGACTATCTGTGGGATTGATGATCCCCGTAAATACGCCTATGTCGATCGTGACCGCCAGGAAGAAATTCAGCTGATGAAGAATCTGGGCGAGGTGAAAGACAGTTCTGAATATACGATCCTGGTTGCCCATCGGCCCGAAAGGGCAGAGATTTATGCCCAGTTTGGCTTCGACTTGATTGTGTCCGGACATGCCCACGGCGGTCAAGTACGAATTCCCGGCTTGATCAACGGATTGTTCGCTCCCCGGCAAGGCTGGTTTCCCAAGCGGGCAGGCGGCCTGTATCATGAAAAGGAGTCGGAACTGATCGTTTCCCGCGGGTTGTGTCAGCGCTGGTATCTGCCGCGTATTTACAATCCAGTTGAAATTCCAATCCTTGACATCCATCCTATTGCTAAGTAAAAGAACAGTTTTCCTGTTCTTTTGTTTTGTTAAGCCTAAAAAGTGAAAATTAGCGTTTAATTCACATTAAAATCAGTAAAAATCTATCGTTTCCCGTGAATTTTGATTTATAATGAAGCCAGGAAAGGAGTGAGTTCATGAATCAAATTCGGGACGTAGTGAATTTAGATACAAAGGCCTTTATCATGTTTTCTGATCTGATCAAGCAATTTTATGAAGTCAAATCAGAGACCTTGAAAGTTTTGGATCTGAAGTTATCCCATCTTAAAATCCTGCATCTGTTGTCTGATCATAATGGAATCAACCAACAGGAAATTGCGGTCATTTCCGCCAGCAAGCGCTCTACAATCTCAGAAATCATATCAGAAATGGAGAGTGAAGACCTCGTGGTGCGGATCGGCAACGATACAGACCGCCGAGTAATGAACATCTTCCTGACAGAGAAAGGAAAATCCGCTTCAGATCTTATTCAGTCTGAATTCCGAAGCTACTGCATGCAGTGCATGGAAGGGTTCTCCGATGCTGAGGTTCTGTTGTTTCAACAGCTGCTCAATCGTTTTCAGTTCCAAAAAGGGAAAAAGTAAATTCACGGAACCAAACAGCTGAGAAGTTTTCCTGCCGAGGGAGGACTTCTTTTCATAAGTGGGAAATGGACTGTTCATAGCGGTAAGCTTGCTTGTTTCCCCTTTCATTTCGCCGTATAATTAAAAAAGAAGTTCTGTCGGGAATGGACAGAAATAGGAGGAAAGTATGCGAGAATGTTCACTGCACTTTGATTTTTCCAATGAAGAGGGAAAACTGGATCTTGATAAAGCGGAAGCTTTAATGGATATAGCGCTGAAGTTAGACATTCATACGTTTAACACGTATTGGGATCAAAATGTCTATCCGGAAGTGGATGATGAAGATCACGCTTTTGCCGAACAGATTCATGCGCTGGCGAATCAGAAAGGGATGAAGCTGTCGTCTTATCATTTTGTCGGTTCGGTCCTGGACGAGGATGATCCAGAACAAAAACGGGTGCGTCATTATATGCAGAAAAGCTTAGATATTTACAGTGTCCTGGAGCCAGGTGTTTTTGTCGTTCATCCTGGAACTTTTTCGGATGGTGGATTTAAGAAAAACAAGGTGGTGCATCAGGCTTCCTTGGAAAAATGGGGTGCCGAGGAAACCCATCGGCGGGTTGTTGAAAATCTGCGTTGGTTTGGTGAGCGTGCGGCTGAAAAAGGAATTCGGCTGGCGATCGAGAATATCTACGGTGGGCGCTTCTACAGTCAGATCGACGAACTGATTAACCTAGTGGAAGAAGTCAATTTGGACAACGTTGGTTTCTGTTTGGATGTCGGACACGCGAATGTCGACGGTGTAGATATCCCGTCTGCTGTACAGCGGATGGGGCGGAAACTCTATGAAATCCATCTGCATGACAACAATGGAAAAAAGGATGAGCATCTGCCGATTGGATTTGGCACCGTCAACTGGATTGAAGTGATCGAAGCATTGAACTCCATCAACTATCCGGGTACCGCAACCTTTGAGTTTTTCCGCTGGCCGATGCCGGATTATGAACAGGGACTGACCCATGCGGTTCAAATGTGGAGAACTTTGGAATCCATTCAGGAAAACGGATATTTTACAACGAATTGGAAGTAAACACAGCGAGTTTGGATTAATTGTCAGAATTAATAAAAGCCGGAATTTCAGGAAAATTTAATCCTGAGGTTCCGGCTTTGCTTGTTGACGAACATAGGTTAACAGTGCTTCTTTTTGATTGGGTACCTGATCTTCAATCACCGCGGACAGCGTTTGATTTAAACAGGCGGAAATCTGCGTTTTCGGACAGCCGGCGGCAATCAGATCATAGCCGTTGATTGCCAGCTGTTTCAGGGTTAAACAATCAGAATTTTGAATTTCCTCAATCGCAGCGATCCACTGTCCAGCTTGTTTCACGCTGAGGCGGCACAGTGCCTGCTGAAGCTGAATCCATTCGACACTCAGATCCGGCAGCTCACAAATCAGCCGGCGCAGATCAATTCGATTTTTTGGCAGTGGGCGGTTCTGATTCTGGACAAGTTGGATCAACCGTTTCCGGTCATGATTAGAAAACTTTAACTGACGGCTCCAGCGCTGAGCCTGATCCAGGCAGAACGTCAGCGGAGTTTGATCTGATTCAAGAAAAAAGCAGGCCATTCGTGGCAGCGTAACCTCGGGACATAAGCGGAAAGCATCGAAAGCCTTTTGGATGGCTGCCGGTGATTGGAGAACAGGAAGCTGTGGAAATAAGACTGCCAGTATTTCATGATAGGCAGTGAAGACTTCATGCCAACGCTGACCGATTACCATTTTCTCTATTTCCCGGGCAATGCGTTCTGCGGAAAGAACCCGCAGCAGCTCCTTTTTTTGAAAAAGTGCGGAATGCGTTTCAGGTTCAATCGTAAAGTCTAAAGCTGCGGAAAACCGCAGCGCCCGCAGTATCCGAAGGGCATCCTCATCCAACCGCTGACAAGGATCACCAATACAGCGGATCCTTCTCTCTTTCAGATCCTGCTGCCCGCTGAAATAATCCTGAAAGCCAAGCTCAGGATGCCAGCATAGGGCATTGATCGTGAAGTCCCGGCGCGCACAATCTTCCTTTAAAGAACGGACAAATTGAATTGATTGCGGATGACGATGATCCTGATAATCCTTGTCGGTTCGATAGACGGTGACTTCAATCGGGAAATCCTGCATCAAAATGGTGACTGTGCCATGCTTTATTCCCGTCGGAATGACGGAGTGCCCCTGAGTTTGAAAGCATTCCATTATCTGTTCCGGAAGTGCAGAGGTGGTAATATCAATATCCTGCACAGGACGTCCCAATAACCCATCACGTACACAGCCGCCGACCCACCAAGCCTCATAACCCGCATCGTTCAGCAGCTTCAGGCAGGCCAGTCCGGCGCTGCGCAGGGCCTCATTCATCGGTGCCTTCTTTGCGGATTGTATCCAGGTAGCTGTAAAGCGTAAATTTGGAGATGTCGAGGAAGGAACAGATTTTATCGCCGCTCTTGGTAATCAGGAAAGCTCCCTTGTGATCGAGAAAGCGTACGATTTCCATCTTTTCTTCCTTATTCATATCCTTTGCGGGTTTATCCATGTGCTTGCGGCATTCCTGCAGAAGCAGTTCCAGGATCTGATTGACGTCATTGGTAAACGGTTCTTTGCCTGCGTTATTTTCTTCCTGCGGAAGCAAGGTAAACGAATCCAGCTTTTTCTGTGCTTCCACTAACGGAGTGATATCGGTATTCAGGCACAGCGAGCCGATATTCTGTCCCTGTTCATTCTGAAAGAAAATCGAACTGTTGCGGATAATCCGGCCGTCATCGGTGACCATGACCTTATTATAGCGGTGCGATTCAGTCTGTTCGCTGGAAAGAACCTCCAAACCCCAAGCTCCGCCGCCATCGCCGATCTGCCGGCCGCTGATCTGTCCGTTGCGGATATCAATAATCGTATGGGCATAATCTTTCGTGTTGTCATGCAGAACAATTTCACACTGCGGTCCGAAATGATGTTCAAGCAAGTCCATAATCTGTGAAAAAAGCAGACGTTGTTCTTCGATTGAGTTCACCTGCGATCCCTCCTTTATTCTCTAAAGAATATTGTTCCAGAGGAGCCGGAAAAAGTCAAGCCAGACCTGAATGCGACCTAAAATATTTTTAGTATATTAGTAAATACCTAAAAAAAAGTTAGAATCACTCTTTACAATTAAGGGAAAGCATGTATACTAGAAGTGTATCAACTCATTCAAGGAAAAGGAGTGGAAATCATGGATGCAATTTTAGAAAAAATCAGCCGGATCGGCATTGTGCCGGTCATCAAAATCGACCGGGTAGAAGACGCTGAGCCGCTGGCAAAAGCGCTGTGCGAGGGCGGTCTGCCTGTCGCTGAGGTCACCTTCCGGACAGAACATGCCAAAAAAGCAATGCAGATCATCAACGAGAAGTTCCCGGAAATGATTCTGGGTGCCGGCACCGTGTTAACAACAAAGCAGGTCGACGATGCGATTGAGGCTGGGGCAAAGTTCATTGTTTCACCGGGCCTGAATCCAGAAATTGTCCGTTACTGCCAGTCTAAAAACATCATGATTCTGCCGGGCTGCGCGAATGCCAGCGATATTGAAGCGGCGCTGTCATTCGGGTTAACGACGGTTAAATTCTTCCCAGCTGAGCCGTTAGGCGGTCTGAAGATGATTAAGGCGCTGGCTGCTCCTTATGTGAATGTCAACTTTATGCCAACCGGCGGCGTCAAAGAAAATAATATCTGCGAATATCTGGCGTATGATCGGATCGTCGCCTGCGGCGGCACCTGGATGATCGATTCCAAGCTGATTGCCAATGGTGAATTCGATAAGATTAAGGAACTGACACAGCAGGCAGTCAAGACGATGTTAGGTCTGAAACTGGATCATGTCGGCATCAATGCGACGCCGTCGACTTCTGAGGGCATTGCCAATGAAATGGCAGGACTGCTGCAGTGTGATGTCCGCGCAACCTCCAAGAGCTTCTTTGCGGGAGAGACCGTTGAAGTCATGAACGAAAATGGCCGCGGAACGCATGGTCATATCTGTTATACCGTGAATTCGGTTGACCGCGCAGTTCGTTACTTTGAAGCCCGCGGTTACAAGTTTGTTGAGGAAACAAAGCAGTTTGACGCGAAAGGACATCTGAAATTCGCTTATTTTGAAGGCGAAATCGGCGGCTTTGCGATCCATCTGAAGAATGCAGCATAAGGAAAGGATAAACTTATTATGAAAATCATTACATTAGGCGAAATCATGCTTCGTCTGTCCACTCCGGGCAATACTCGTTTTGTTCAGTCCGATTCCTTTGACGTCGTTTACGGCGGCGGCGAGGCGAATGTGGCAGTTTCTCTGGCCAATTATGGTCATGATGCGTATTATGTGACCAAACTGCCGAAACATGAAATCGGTCAGTCAGCCGTCAATGCTTTGCGTCGATTTGGCGTCCACACGGATTACATCGCCCGCGGCGGTGATCGGGTTGGCATTTATTATCTGGAAACTGGCGCTTCAATGCGGGCTTCCAAGGTTATTTATGACCGTGCCGGATCTTCGATTGCCGAAGCTTCCGTGGAAGATTTTGATTTTGATGCGATCATGGAAGGGGCCGATTGGTTCCATTGGTCAGGCATCACACCGGCGATCAGCGCAAACGGTGCGGCATTAACCAAAGCCGCCTGCATCGCAGCGAAGAAACATGGCGTAACGGTATCCTGCGATTTGAATTACCGCAAGAAATTATGGACACCCGCCGAAGCTCAGGCCGTCATGAAAGATCTGATGCAGTATGTTGATGTCTGCATCGGCAATGAAGAAGATGCTGAACTGTGCTTGGGCTTTAAGCCGGAGGGAACGGATGTTTCCAGCGGCAAGCTGGATCTGAATGGCTATAAGACCATTTTTGAACAGATGCGCACTCAGTTTGGTTTCAAGACTGTCTGCACCACGCTGCGGGAAAGCTTCTCGGCCACGCATAACGGCTGGTCAGCTCTGATCTATGACGGCGAGGAATTCTATCAGTCCAAGCGTTATGAAATCAATCCGATTGTTGACCGGGTTGGCGGCGGCGATTCCTTCTCTGGGGGTCTGATCCATGGTCTGCTGACCAAGAAAACACAGGGCGAAGCTCTCGAATTCGCAGTTGCGGCTTCTGCATTGAAGCATACAATCAACGGTGATTTCAACTTGGTCAGTGCGGAAGAAGTCGAAGCCTTAGCTGGCGGCGATGGTTCCGGACGTGTCCAGCGATAAGCAATAACTCAGATCAATCCTTTGTTCCTTATGGAGCAGAGGATTTTTTTATCGAAAAATGAAGGAATAATGAAGAGTTTGTTACAATCCCACAACCTATATTGACATATGTAGATTTGAAAAGTAAATTTAAAAGTATAAGAAAGCGCTTTCTGAAATGAGGGATAGATCAAGAATCGAACTATAAATAGAGGTGAAATATGAAGAAAAATATTGGGATTTTATCATTCTTGATGATTATTATTGCTTTTTGGTTTACATATCCTTTATTTAACCAATTAAGTGAATTTCGTTTTTTAGAATACGAGCGATACTATGATTCTGAAAATTGTGAAAAAGCGGGTCTAACGATTGAAAATAATCAATATTTAATTGAACTCGACAGTCGGGAATATTTTCAGACCATAAATGAATTAGCAGTGAGCAATCATCTTGTAGTCAGTTTACGAAATGCTGAAGTCGATGAAGGCGGAATCCACATAGAATCATTTTATTTATCCAGCAATGCTAAAGACACCCAAAAAGCCTTTTTGTTAGAAAAAGGGCAAGTCGATGTTACCTCAGCAGATCATGAATACTCTTCTTTTGCCCAGCAGAAAGACCGCAGAGTTGCTTTCATATTTTCGGATGCTGGTTATCGGGTCACCTCCATCTTAAACAGCATCAATAAAGCAGGATTTTATAGTTTATATAATCTGGAAGGTGACGGCGAGACCCATTTTAATAACTTCATTAATCAGCTTACTGATAAATATCCGGGAATGAATATTATTCGTCAGCCAAATCCGATATTTGCAGAAAAACTGTCTGATTTTGCCTATATTGATAATCCTTTTGAAGATCTTCAGATTAAATTTTTTGTAATTTTTATTATCACTTTAATCTTAGGCTCAAAAATATTTTCACTGCAGAAAAAAATTTCTTTGTATAAAATGGAAGGCTACAGCAGTTTTAGGATCTATTGCATGATGGTTCTCAAGGATTTTTTTATAAGCATTATAATTTTCTTCCTGCTGTTTAGCTTAATGCTTTTTGGTTATTATGGAGGCAGCATTAACACTTACACGGCGTTCATGATGCTTTATGGCATTGAATTGTTTCAGCTGGTCATTATAGAATGTTTTGTCTCCTTGATTTTCTATGGAATTATTGCGGGTGTTCCGATAACATCTTCCAGTAAAGGAAAGAATAAACTAAAGGAAGTTCAGTTTGCCGCGTATATTATCAAAGCTGTGACTGTCACTATTATGCTTCCGATTATGATATCAACTTACGGCTATGTCAAAGATTTTGTCATCATGAATGTTCGGCATGATCATGCAGCGAAAAGCCTGAATAACTACTATATCTTCGCAAATAGTCTCAATTCTATCGCTTATAATCTGGATATGGCCTCTGCGAATTATATTTCACTGCGTGATGATTTCATCTGGAATAATGGATTGTTTGATATGGGCAAAGGAATTCTGATTGATGACTATGCATCCTTTGATCCCAATCAACTGGATGAAATCATCGTTGTGGATGAATCTTATTTAAGACAGACAGGACTTTGGGATGAAACGATGAATCCGCAGGAAATTTATATCTTTCTTAAAGAAGGGATCGAGATCGACCGAGAGAAATTACAAGGGCAAATTTTGAGTGGCTTGTTATCCCCTTTGCCTGTCCATTGGATTGATCTTAAGGTCAAATTACAAAGTTATATTCCTTCTGGACTGCTTTTCAGCGATGAAATTGAAGATCTTCCAGTAGTCTATATGCCGGAAGAACCGGGGTATGAGGGACAGCTCAATTACAGGATCATTTACTATGACGGATCAGTTTCTGAGGCTCAGGAATATGTTGACAGTCTGTTCTGGCAGCATGGCTATACACCAGCTTATAAAATGGAACCGTTGAGAGAAGCCTTCGAGAGAACTTTCCGTAATTATAATGCCAACAATGTGGATCATCTAGTTCAGTTCACAGTTCTGCTTTTAGCTTATATTCTAGCCAATCAGTTTCTTTTGGAAGTCGATATCGACAACAATCGAAAGCGGTATTTCTTGGCGGCGACAGAGGGAATGAGACCTTACTCCGCACAGAAGTATATTCTGAAATTTGCGAGCGCTAGTATGTTGGCTGTTGTTGTTTGCTTGGTTCTAAAACAAATAACGATAGGAAAAACACTCTTTTATGCAATCGTCAGTTTGGGTTCGGCCGAAGTTGGCATGTATCTGATCTATCTGATTCAGTGTAATAGAATAAGGAGATAACGATGGAGATAAAGATTAGGAATTTGCGCAAGTGTTATGGCAAACATGAATTGTTTAGCAATTTGAATTTGAAAATTACCAGCGGAAAAATCAACTGTCTGTATGGAACAAGTGGCTGCGGGAAAACAACGATATTGGATATTATCGGATTTATTGAGCCTTATCAGGGGGGAGATATTTTCTACAATGGCAAAAAAATCGTCAAAAGTGCTCAGAAAAGAAAGATGCTGAGAGAGAAAGTGGGGTTTATCTTCCAGGACTTTGGCTTGATTGAAAATGAAACAGTCGCACAAAACTTTAATATGGTTTATAAGATTAAGCGGATGAAAAATCGTGAAAAACGAATACAGTCTACTTTAAAAAAACTGCAGCTTGAGAATATGCTGAATCGAAAAGTCTATGAGCTTTCCGGCGGAGAACAACAGCGCATTGCGATTGCCAAAGTACTGTTAAAAAATCCAGATCTGATTCTCGCGGACGAGCCAACGGCTTCGTTGGATGTTGAAAATAAACAAATTGTGCTGAACATGATGAGGGAGTTTGCCAATGCAGGAAAAACCGTAGTTGTCGTGAGCCACGATCCGGAAATCATTGAGTTTTCTGATGTAAAGCTGGACTTGGCTCATCTCAAAAGAAAAACAAGAAATGAAGGACGAGCTTAATATCATCAATGAAACAAATTCAAGTCAAAGGAAAGGCGGAAAGAAGATGAGAATACGTGCAGCTCTATTTCTGTTTTTATTTCTTATTGCAGGATGTGGAAGTTCTGCCAAGAACTTGGTAAAGGTTCCAGTCCCGACGAATTCTCCAAGGGTAACGACGGAATATGTTCCAGATACCCAAACGATACCTGAGGTCAGTCAACACGAAAATCGTTACTCATATGATAACGCCTACCGTGAACCTCGATTTTCTGCAGAAAATAATCCTTGTATTTTTGCAGACTATGTCGTTGTTTCGGTCGAAAATATTGAAGAATCTCAAATCATTATTGAAATAGGAAATCATTGCAATGAATTAGGGAAAGATGGAATTGTATTTTTGCAGAAAAGTGATCTCGAATCCTTTCCAAATGAAATGTCGGATTCGCAGCATAAAGGTAAACTATTCTATCGTTTTCCGGATGATTTCCAACCTGTAAATTACTTAGATTATGTCGATCATGCCTATCGTTTAGAGCTTATGGAGTAACAAGGTTATTATGTACTCTGAACGATGGCAAAGATTTTCATTTTAAGTTGTTTGATGATGAATATCAGCTTAGATAAAATTGTGGAAATAATAGGAGGATAATATCAATGAAGAAATCTGTGATCATTCTGTCTTTAGTCTTAATTGCAGGATGCAGCGCAAAAGTAAATCAGCCTGATCCAACAGTGCCGCCAGAGATGGATGCAAGTGTACCGACCGCAACACCGGCGATGACTTCTAACGAAGAAAGCAGACCGTATCCTGAGAGTCAGTGGAACGCTGTTGATTTTTCTCTGTTTTTTGATACGATTCCGGCAGAAAGTTGCTCCGGGGATCTGTCAAAAGAGATGTGCATTGAACTCTATGGAGAAAAATCAGCACTTCCGGAAGACTTAACATTGATTGATGTCGGAGAAAACGGAGAATATCATAGTTTTACGCTTGAAAACAGCGATGATCATTCTTCAATTCATTTCGCTGTTCTGCACCATCTCTATGATTCATTGCTGGTCAGAGCGGATTTTATCCTGGATGAGAATAATCATTCAGAAGTGATGCTTTATTTCTATTATGATCAAGATATTCAGCAGCATCCGGAATACTATGACATCGGAAAATCAATCGAAAATTGGGGCGGCACGAATATCTATCATACAGCTTATGCGATAACGCAGAAGGACATTGTGATTGAAAATAATGAAGTAGTAGATCACCAGGGAGACTATTCTCTTGTAAGAATGCAGAATTTCTACTGTGATTCCACGGACTCGGAAGATTCAAAAACGGGCT
This sequence comes from Holdemania massiliensis, assembly GCF_022440805.1. Lineage (NCBI taxonomy): Bacteria > Bacillati > Bacillota > Erysipelotrichia > Erysipelotrichales > Erysipelotrichaceae > Holdemania > Holdemania massiliensis. Next base: position 335,807 of record NZ_JAKNTK010000001.1, read on the forward strand.
GCAATTATATCCAGAATCTTGAGATAGTTAAGTTTACAGAGTGAGGATATATTGGAGATAGAGTTAACTGCATTCAATCTATGTAAAAATAAAAAGCTATCTCAAAATAGTTCTTTTCTCTGATCAGCAGTATGAATGTAAATATGATTTAACAACTTTAACAAGTAAATCAAGGATTGGATCAGGAAATTGTTAAAGATACAGGAAAAGGACAGTTAATTTCCTCACTGCCCCTTTTCATTCTGCATGCGGATTAAATATAAGATCGAGGAGATGCAAGTTTATAATGTCAAACGGAGTCATTGCCTTGTAACAACTGTTGCAATAAGTAACAACTCTGCGGTCAGGATAAGCATCTACCTGACTTTGTAATAAAGTCAGCTGCTTTTGAAGAGGGATCAGGTCACGGATTTTTTCAGCTCTTCAAAATAATGAGGAGCGCTGATCAGATTACGCTCGCTGATTGGATTCATGAGTAGAGTTCCACAGGCAGCTGCCTGAACTTGAGGTTCATGTATGATGAAGTTCATCTTCCTTAAAGCCTGACGGACTTGACAGCGAAGCTGCAGTGATGCGCGAACACAGTCCTGCACCGTGATTGACACACCTTTATAATCCGGCCAGAAGAACTCAGAATCTCGTTCGAATAAGCTTAGAACATGAATTACAGTACAGTTTGGAAAGTGTTCCTGGAGAATAGCCTGGCAGCTCAGGCAAACTGTAATAAGCAGATCATCATCCTGAATAGACCATGAAGATCTGCAGCATCCCACTATTTCTGCATTCCAGCGCTGTTTGAGATAAGTTTTTATTCTTGCAGAGGTTTCCGGATGGGCAGCCTGAAACTGACAGCTGGGAAAATAGTAAATCAAGTTTGCTCCTCCTTTCAAAACTGACTGAATTTAGCCATAAATTCATCATAATTTTTGGTTTCCAACAAGTCAAACGCCAGGTGACTGTTTTGAATAATTTTAGAGATTTTATCAAAGAAAATCCGCGTGAGCGCCTGATTCTCATTGATGCAGACCAAGAAAATAATCTGAACCGGTTTAGCGTTCCACGTTACCGGTTTTTTCAGCTTGCAGATGGAGATGAAGTTCGGCAGTCGTTCTGGGTTTAACGGATGAGGAATCGCGATCTTATTGTTATACTCGGTCGTTCCCATGCATTCGCGCGCAATGACGGAATCGTAAAAGTCGTTGGGCAGGGAAATATTTTTGCGAATGTGGTCGATTTGCTTCGTCAGTGCTTCCTGTCGGGAAACCGCGCTGATTTCTAAAAAAAGTTCCGGCCGAATGAGTTTGTCCAAATGAAATTTCTCATTCAGATTATTCAAGAGTAAACGCAGAATGTGCAGATCATTCTCCGACAAACTGGGCTGAATTTTTAACGTCGGCTTATCAAAGCGCAGATTCATTTCGGTGGCGTTCAGAATGACGTCAAACTTTTTCAGTTCCTCCGTATCCAAAGTTTTTGCATCGAACAGCTTCACCAGATTAATAAAATCCGCCAGCGTCTTGTTCAGCCGATAGGCAATCAGCTTAAACAAACTTGATATATCGTTAGAGATCACGGCGATGTTTACTTTCACCCGCGCCTCCGGCCCCCGCTCTAAAGCTAAGGCAATATGCAGGGTGAAATACATGATTTCTTCCTCGGATACTATGATTCCATATTTTTTGGGAATAAATGACAAGCCGCAGACAGCCAGTTCATTGGCGAACGGGAACTCATCGCGGATGGATAAAAGATTGGACTGCGTCACCTGCATATTGTTTTCCAGACGATGCAGAAACGGCACGATATGCGTCAGTAAATTTGTGCGCAGGTCTTTATCTTCAAACAAATCTATTTTCGATAATTTTAAAACACTGCGAAGAAACAAGTTATAAAAGATAACCGCGTCCTGCGGCCATTCCTCTCCCAGGTCGCTGTGATCGGCATTGATCTTCTTTTTTCCGTTGATATGGAAAGCAAAATAGCACAGCTCGGCTTCCGGCAGCGACACATGAAAAATATCCTCAATCGAGCGGTTGATATCCAGCGCCGTCTTGTATTCCAGCGACTGCCGCATTTCTTCGCTGACTTCCTGACTGATGATGTTGTTGGTTTCCACACGGTTAATCGCAATCAGAATATGCAGGGACAGCGCGCTGCATGAATCAGCAGTGATTGAGATGTTGGCATTCATCAGCGATTCAGCAATGACGTGCTGGATCAGGCTCAGCTGTTTTGATTTGTATATTGTTTCCTGCGGCAGAAAATCGATGATTCCGCTGATCGACGCTTCTTTGGACAGACAGCGGCGGATATCTTTTTCTTTGCCGATGATCCGGTAGCCGTTGCTGTGACTGTGCTGCAATATCAGATGATAACGCTCAAGCAAGGGTTTCAGTTCTCTGAGATCCTTACGCAGTGAGGAAGGGGAAATGTAAATTTCATCGGCGAGATCGTACAGATTCAGATATTCGTTTTCCGTGATTAAGCGGGCCAGAAGATATTTTTTGCGGTTTTCCGGCGAATCGACAGTATCGGTTTCCCCCTCACTCAGAGACTGAACATAATGATTAAATTTTTCCTGATCATAGACGATCAGCACCGATCCCGACCCGCGCTTGATTAAAATATCAGCCCCGTTTTCCATCAATTCATCCTTGAGCTGATTGATGTATTTCAATAACGTCTTGACGCTGACGTTCAGCATAAAAGCCAGCGCCGAGCTGGACTGTGGTTCTGAGGAAGCCATCAGCTTTTGAAGCAGGATCGGCCGGTCTTTTTCGTACATAAAACGCCCCTCTTTTCTTTTCCATTATAAACAATTATAAAATTGGAAGCTGTTTTTATCTTCTTTAACACAAAGGTAAATTCTTCAAATCATGTTTACCTTTTCGATAGAGAAACACTTTCCTACACCGTTCATGTTCAAATGGTATAAATAAGTCAGAAGCAATGAGGAGGAAAGTACAATGAACATTTTACTGGTCTGCGCCTGCGGTTCCAGCACCAGCGTCGTTCTGCAGAAAATGAAAGAAAACCTGGCAAGTGACGAACCGTGGACGATCGAAGCAAAATCCCTGTCGGATGCGAAAAAGGTCATGGGCAAATATGATTATGTCCTGCTTGCACCGCAGATCCGTTATCAGATCAAAACCATTCAAAGTCTGGCTGAGCCTTATGAGGGCTTAACGGTGATGAACATTGAACCGGCAGACTTCGGCCGCTGCAACGGCAAGGCGATTCTGGATCAGATTCGCCGCTGTGAACAAACAAAACAAAAATAAAGGGGGACTCTATTCCATGGCGAAGGAACAACACGAAAAGAAAAAATTCCTCGACCGGTTTGAAGAAATGTGCATGCCGATGGCAACCTTCTTCGGAACCGAACCACACTTTTTGGCACTGCGCGACGGCGTTGTCAGTGCGCTGCCGTTTACGTTTGTCGGCGGCATTGCTTTCTTAATCTACAAATGTCCATGGCAGGAAGGCTATGCGACAGGCGTGGGTTTCTTTGATGCCTTCATGAATGCCTGGTTCCAGATGTCTATGAATTTCAAGGATATCTGTTACGCACCCTATGGAGCCACGCTGGGCATCATCTCCATTTTCATCTGCTTTACCGTAGCTTATTCACTGGCTGAACATTATAAAAAGAACGCTGTGAATTTTGCGGTATGCGCGACGTCGATTTATTTGCTGATCGCTTCGCCGGTGATTTCGGGGGCAATGTCCATTGCCTATCTAGGATCAGTCGGTATTCTGGTAGCCTGTCTGGTGGCCCTGGGATCTGTCGAGATCATGCGGATTTCAATCGAAAAGGGCTGGACGATTCACATGCCGCCGAGCGTTCCGCAGGTCATTGAGAATACATTCAGCACGATATTCCCGTATGTTTACGCCTTGATCATCTTCTATGCGCTGAGCGTGATTTCGCAGCTGGCGTTCGGCAAACTACTGCCTGAGCTGTGGCAGTACATCTTCACGCTGATTACCGTAGCGGTGGAAAATCCAGTTGCCGTAACCGTGCTGACCGCCTTTGAAAACTTGTTGTTTTCATTTGGAATTCATCCTACCACCGTTGTCGGTCCGCTGCTGGATCCGCTGCAGCTGGTCACCTTGACAGCCAATGCTGAAGCTTTTGCGGCTGGCACAGCGCTGAATGCCTTGCCGCATGTCTATACGCAGTCATTCTGGGCGTATTATTCCTGCATTGGCGGTGCCGGATCAACGCTGGCTTTATGTGCGATGTGTGTTAAGAGTAAGTCGAAGCAGCTCAGTGCGGTCGGCAAGGTTGCGATTGTACCTTCACTGTTTAATATCAACGAACCTGTGATCTTCGGTCTGCCGATCTTCCTGAATCCGATCCTGGTGATTCCGTTCATGTTGGCGCCGTCCGCCAATATCCTGTTAGGCTGGCTGTGTACTTCACTGGGACTGGTTAATCATTCATTCCTGTTTCTGACTTCGACGACCCCGACGGTTTTAGGGGCATTCATCTCGACTTTGGACTGGCGGTCCTGCCTGCTAGTGGTCGTGATGTTTGCGATCGACTGGATGATCTATTACCCGTTCTTCAAGATTTATGAAAAACGCTGCATTGAACAGGAAAGCGGGGAAGCGGCTGAAATTGAAGCAGCCAATCCCTCAGCATAACAACAAAAGAAACGAGGCAGAAACATGACCGATATCAAAATGACAGCTTTTGAAATTATCTCGTATGCCGGAGATGCAAAAAGTTCCGCCTATGAAGCCTTGGAAGCGGCGAAACAAAATGATCATGCCGGCTATGAAGCGAAGATGGAGGAAGCTGAGAATAAAATTAATGAGGCGCATAAAACACAGTATGCCATGCTTCAGCAGGAAGCTGCAGATCAGCTGCACGCTGAATTTTCAATCATCGTTGTTCACGCTCAGGATCATTTAATGACGACGATGGCAACGATAGATCTGATCAAAGAACTCAGTGAACTGTATTTTCTGCGGCATGTGTAAATGACAGACAGCTGCCTGCATTCCAGGCAGCTGCTTTTCAAAGCTGATTTCTTATACAAAGAAGCAAAATAAGGAGGAACAAATGAAACACGGATTCCCAAATGACTTTTTGTGGGGCGGAGCGATTGCGGCCAATCAGGCGGAAGGCGCATGGAACGAAGGCGGCAAAGGACTGTCCGTTCCTGACGTTGACTGGCATGATCCCCATCTGATCCGCGGCGGCAAACGCGATGCGGATTCAGAAATGACCAGCTCGCGGTTAAATGATTTACTGGCGATGGATGAGGACTGGCAGTTTCCCAAACGCAGCGGCATTGACTTCTACCACACTTATCAAGAAGATCTGGCACTGATGAAGGAGTTGGGATTAAAGGCTTTCCGAACCTCAATCAACTGGGCGCGGATCTATCCCCATGGCGATGATGATCAGCCCAATGAAGAAGGGTTAAAATTTTATGATGATCTGATTGATGCGATTCTTTCCAACGGCATGGAGCCGATTATCACGCTGTTTCATTACGAACTGCCGCTCAAGCTGGTAACCGAATACGGCGGCTGGCGTAATAAACAGCTGATCGATTTCTATGCTCAATTTGCCCAAACCTGCTTTGAACGGTATAAGGGGAAGGTGCGGTACTGGATTCTGATCAATCAGATCAATTTAATCTATGTTGAATCATTTAATTCATTGGGAATTCTATGTGATCAGGTGGAGAATCTGGAAGAAGCAAAATATCAGGCAATCCACAATCAGTTTGTGGCCTGTTCACTAGCGACAAAATTAGGACGGGAAATTGATCCGAACTTCAAACTCGGCATGATGATATCCGATCATAACTGCTATCCGGAAACCGCTTCGCCCGAAGATGTGTTCAGCACCCTGCAAAAAAATCAGATGAGTCAGTTTTTCTACGGCGATGTGCGGATCCGCGGGTATTATCCAGGGTATGCTCTGCGTTATTTTGAGGATCATCAGCTGAACATTGACTGGACAGAGGAGGAACTGAATCTGATTAAGCACTACACGGCTGATTATATGGCGTTCAGCTATTATTACTCACGCATGAACTCAGCTGTCCGCAACACGCCGGAGCTTAACGATATTTCACGCAATCCGCTTCTTCCTGCCTCCGTTTGGGGATGGTGTGTCGACCCCCTGGGCCTGCGCAATTCGCTCAACGTCTATTATGACCGCTACCAGCTGCCGCTAATGATTGCGGAGAATGGATTGGGAGCCTTGGACGAGCTGAAAGAGGGAACGGTAGAGGATGATTATCGGATTGATTATCTGCGGGAACATCTTAAAGCTATCAAGGAAGCTTTGCACGATGGTGTCGATGTGTTCGCTTACTGTGCCTGGGGACCGATTGATATCGTCAGCTGTACGACGAATGAAATGTCCAAGCGCTATGGCTTTGTGTATGTTGATCTGAATGACGACGGAACGGGCAGCCGGAAACGGTTTAAGAAAAAGAGCTTTGGGTGGTACAAGCGGGTGATAGAAACGAATGGAGAAGAGCTCTAGTTTAACATGGAAAACAATGGCGCTGGCAGCAGTGGCCGGGGCTGGCATCGGCATTGGCGTCGGACTGATATTAACAGCCGGTATTGGCTCGGATACAGTCACGGTTTTCCAGGATGGTCTGCATCAACAGCTGCGGATCAGCTATGGACAAGCCTCACGGCTTTACAATCTGATTTTGATTTTGACGGCCTTAATGGCAGCGCGGAAATATTTTGGAGCCGGCACTGTGATCTCAGCACTGATCACCGGCTTCGCGATTGACTCAACGGTTGCCCTGACAGGCAGTTTTATCGTCAGATCGGGTCTGCCCGGAAGCGTGCTTGTCTTTTTAGCCGGTCAGACACTGTATGCATTCTCTTTGGCAATGCTGATCCGCTGTCAGCTTGGCATGAATGGACTGGACAGCCTGATTTATGCGCTGCAGGAGAAAACTGGAATCAGCTATCGGCGGCTGCGTTGGGGAGTTGATTTTCTGTTTACATGGATGGGCTGGCTGCTGGGCGGCATCGTCGGCATCGGAACGTTGATTTCCATTCTGACAACCGGTCCGCTGATTGATTGGTTCCAGCGGCAAAGGAGGGTAACCTGATGGTAAAATTGATTTTGTTTTCAGTCTTGGCCGTGATGAGTTTGGCTTTGCCGTTAAGTCTGATTTTCACTTCGGGGACAAAGCCGAAAATCCCATGGATTTTGTTGGGCGCTGGTTATTATTTGACAGCGAATTTGATCTTAAACCTTTTAAAAAATGCCTGGATGATGAAGCTGGAACCTTTAGGCGCTATGCTTTTCTATTTAATCATTACCGTTATAACCTGGACACTGACCGCAAGTTTGTTTTTCCGTCGTTTGTCCGCTGCGAAAAGTGGAAAAATAAGTCTGATTTATGGAGGATATGCGATGATCAATACATTTGTGGCCAGTATGGTCAGCTATTCTCCTCTAATCCAATATGGCTTATTAAGCGTGAGCGGACAGACCGATCAAATTCCTGCAGAAGCAGCGGCATTGCTTCACTCAGCTTACAGCACAATTCAGGCTGCCGATATTGTGCTAGCCATAATTGAACTTTTATTTGTCTTTTTGATCATAGCTCAGCTGTTTAGCATCCTGCTTACGGGTAAAGGACCGCGAAGATTTATTGAATTTGCGGCAGGTTTGTTTGCTTATATGTTGATTCAATATGGCCAATGGGGAACAGGAGTCAGCTTTATTGCCTATGGAGCCATACTGGCAGGACTTGTAGTGATCGGTAAACGCGAGAGGATACGTTTAACAAGGGTCTAACATTGAAGGCGTAATTAAAGAGATTTGTTTTGTTAATTTATGAACTTTATTCCTTGACTCGGTATCAAGTACCGAGAGTACGATAAAGCTATCGAAAGACTTTCGGTTTGGAAAGGCAGGGAAAAAGATGGATAAAAACAAAACGAAAGGCATCACTCGTCGGGACTTTATCAAAGGGGCGGCTGCCGGGGCAGTCGGATTGGCTGGCGCAAGCTTGTTGAGCGGCTGCCAAAATGCAGAAACAACGCCGGCTGTGGCTAAAATATTTAACGAGCCAAAACATTGGGACTATGAATGTGACGTTGTAGTGATCGGCTCCGGAACTGCCAGCTATGCGGCAATCCGAGCGGCCAACGAAGGCTTGGAAACGATCTGTGTCGAAGCCAGTGCTTTTGCCGGAGGTGCAACAGGCTTCTCCGGGGGCGGTGGCTGGTTCCCGATGAACAAATGGTCTATAGAAGCAGGGGACACCAAAGAAAAAATGATGAGCTATCTGCGGAATTGCTGTCGGGAAGTCCCTATCTCTGACGCACAGTTAGAAGCGTATATTGACAATTCACAGCCAACTATTGATTATTATGATGAAGTGTTTGCACGATGCAGCGAGCCAGTCCATTCCCAGGTCAGCGGTTTATTCGGTGATTATCAGGCAGAGTGGGAAGGCGGCGTGACTAATGCAAGCCACTCCGTTTCTTACGGCGGGGTTACAAAGTGGAAAAATGCTTATCTGGAATCCATTGAAATGTGCGGCGGAAAACTGATGACTTCAACCAAAGCTACGGGCTATGTCTGGCGTTATGATGCTGACGATGTGCCGGAAGTCCTGGGCGTTTTATGCGAGCAGGAAGGCAAACCGATTGCGATCAAAGCCCGCAAAGGCGTGGTCTGCGGTGCCGGCGGCTTCGACTGGAATGACGAAATGAAGAATTCTTTCCTGGCAGTGGAAACACCATATGCTTGTTCGTTAAGTTCTAATGATGGGACGATGTTAAAAGCAACGATGGCACTGGCACCAAAACTGATGAACATGTCGGAATGTTTTGGTCACTGGACATATAAGGCAAAAGCGGAAGAACAGAAGGCGATGAATTCTCCAGCCAATATTTTCTTTGGCCACTATTTCCCGCGCCAGATTGTTGTCAATCAGAAGGGTCATCGTTTCTGTGATGAATCGGCCAGTTATGATTCTTTATGGCTGCCGTTTGCAGCTTTTGATACCTTTGCGCCGTATGGTAAAAGCAACCTTCCGGCCTTTGAAATTTTCGATCAGAAATTTGTCGATGAAATCAAAGGCTTCTCAGTAGATTTCTTCATCGGCGATCTTGTTGACGGAGTTCCTCCCTATGCGATCATGGCAGACAGTCTGGAAGAGCTGGCCCAGAAAACCGGAATTGATCCGGAAGGTTTAATAGCCGAAGTTGCCCGCTGGAACCAATACTGTGCTGAAGGAAAGGATCCGGATTTCCATCGGGGTGAACAATATATGGATCAGATGTTTAACCGTATGCGGGATACATCGCTTCCGTTGGAATCCAATCTCGGACCGATTGACGCAGCACCTTATTACGCATTGGAGATAGCGCCAAACATGTTAGGAACCGTGGGTGGTCCGGCATTAAACGAATTCGCGCAGTGTCTGCATATTTCAGAAAAACCGATCGGCCGGTTATACGCCTGCGGTAACTTTTCCGGCTTTGGCGGACCGGGCCGAGGATATACAGGAGCCGGAGGCACAGTGGGCCCAGGTTTGGTCATGGCCTATATTGCCGCAGGTCACATCATTCAGAATCAAAAAGACTGGGAATAAAGAAGGTGCCTTTTTTAAGGCATCTTTTCATATTCCCAGGAATGCTTTATACTGAAATCAAAACTGAGAAGGAAGAACGGTCTGCGTGGAAGTCAAAAGGAATAAGCGAAGAGTGGAAAGGAAATAACTATGGAGCATAAAACAGGAACCTTTGCAGAACTCTGGGGTTTGTCGCCGGAAGGCTTAAAATTTTATATAAAGAAAGGTTTGATTGATCCGGAATCATTGGGTAAATATCGTGTTTATTCTTATAAGGAATCCAGCATTCTTCATCGTTTGCTCTATTTCCGTTCTTATGGTTTTTCTCTGGATGAGGCGAAAAGCCTTTGTTATGTTGGTCAGCGGTCTGAAGTTTTACGGCAGCTGAAAGATAAAAATGCCGAGATCCAAAAAGAAATTAAACAGAAACAAGCGCTGCTGGAACAGCTGAATCATGACATACAATTTTTGGATCAGGCTGAAGAACAGCTGAATGAAATCACGGTAAAGAAAATGCCGGCGGTCTGCGCAGTGGCAGGCAGTTTGGAAGATGGCAGCCGTGATACCGAGTTGTTTTCTGATTGGGTTCGTTATCTGCCGTTCGTCCAAACAAATTACGTTGTCGATCTGAATGATCAAAATTCCTATGATGTTCGTTGGGGAATCACTGCGCCCTTATCTTTGTATGAGGATTTAAGTCAACAGATAGGACAAAATGAAATCCAGATTTTCGGCGGCTGTCTTTGTCTGCATTCGCTGATAAAGGATCATGACAACAAAGGGATTGACCCGCGGATTTTAGAGCCGCTTTTAGCCTATGCCAAAAGGCATAATTATCAGATAAAAGGTTATGCTCTGATTAACTTCACGTTCATTCTGCAGCCGGAAAAGGATGCAGAGAAAAGTCGTTACCTGGAATGCTTTATTCCGATAGGTTCAAGCGAAATAAAGAAATAGACTCAGATACAAGATCTGTACTTATGTACAATAGTTAGCGGATCTAGTAATTAATTCATCAAGATTACAGGTTATTATAGTGTAATCAATGTTACACAGCACATAGTCGATTGGACGATTTCATGTTTTTATTGTTCTGAAGGTTATCCTTTCCACAAACACGGAATCAAAGAATTAGACTCTGCCCTTTCTTTTATTGTCAGAATCTTTAGAAAGCTCAGGCAGAATTGATTGTCAAATAATAATTAATATCGGAAGGCGATGAAACTTATAAATAATCCGACTGTTCTAATTGGGAAAATTGTTTTTGAATCAGATCTGCGGCCTGTTCAATGACCGAATTAGAGGGATCGCTCTTTGCCAGGCAAACCAGGTCGGTATTCAGAGTACAGTCTTCAATTGGAAGAAAGGCAATGCCGCTGAAGGCATGATCGCGGGCCAGAGCGGGAATGAATGCGCAGGCATTGTCTAGAATGGACAGTTTTTTATAAATTTCAGTCAGATTGTCTGCGTATAGAATCCGTCGTACTTCAATCTGCCGGTCTTTTAGCAGCTTTAATAGCCGGTCATTCAGAGAAATTGACGAGCGACTTTCCAGCAGGATCAGCGTCATAGCCTGCAGCCGGGACAGCACTGCCTTGGAAGCCTGAGCCAGTCGGTTAGACGCAGAAACTGCGAGACACAGCTCATTACGGATCAACGGTCGTTTTTGATAGCCGTTGAAATACAGGGAAGAACTGAGATCTTCGGGAATTAAAACGAGGTCATAATTTTTCTTTTCGTCACTGGGGTCACAGCTGACCTGAAGCATGAGTCCAGGAATAGCGGATACCAGATCATTAAAAATACCGGTCATCAGATACTCCGCCATCTGTGAGTACCAAATGGACAGTGGCTTGGCGGCCAGTTCCGGATTTTGATGTAGCGATTGATTCAATGCGTCATAAATTTGTACGATATTTTCAGCGGCGTCGATGACCCTTCGACCTTCGGGTGTCAAACAGACCGAACGGGAGCTACGGCTGAAAATCGCGGTATTGAGCTCAGCCTCCAGTTTCTTTACCGTTTTCGAGATCACACTCTGCGAGACATACAGCTTGCAAGCAGCTTTGGAAAAACTCATTTCTTCGGCGGCAGCAATCAGAATCCGACATTCACTGATATTCATAGCAATTCCTCCCAGGATTACGTTCCTATTATATCAAACGTTTCCAAAACGGCATAGGTAAGCCAAAGGTAGAAAAAACGGAAAGAATAATAAGAAACTGTTTTGATATAATTTTATCAATCTGTGAAGAAAAGGAGAGAAAGAAATGAGTCAACAAATGACACGAAAAGGATTCCTCAAGGGAGCGCTTGCCGGAACGGCCGGCATCGCTGCGGTTTCCCTGCTGGGAGGGTGCAGTACCGAAGACGAGAAAACGACTGACAAGGAATCCATCGAGACGCTAGCGTCTTCGGATATTCTGATCATCGGCAGCGGGATGGCTGGTTTTATTGCCGGAATTCATGCGATGGAACTAGGGAACAAAAATGTTTTGATCATTGATAAGGCCAGCGGCGACGGTTTTGACTGGGCCGGTTCCTCAATGATCTGCGGCGGTTCACTGCTGATTCCAGTTTCCGGCAGTGAATCTGATGCGAAGGCCTACGCCGATGCACTGTATATGAAAGCGCTGCAGAAATCAAACTACGATCATCTGACGACATTGGCCGAGGGGGCGTGGGAAAGCTATCAATGGCTTTTGGAACTGGGTATTCAGTACGGCGAGCCGTATTCCGTATTCCCGGCTTTCCCAGAAGTCAGAACGACAGTTTCTGCCATGGGCGATACCATGACCCGGCTGCGTGACAAATACATTGAAATGAATGGCAGCCTGATGTTTAATACCAAGGCTGTTCAGCTGATTTATGACGGAAATGGCATCAGCGGTGCGGTAGTCCGCCAGGATGGCCATTATGCCCAGATTAAAGCCAAAAAGACCATTCTGTGTACTGGAGGCTACGCGGCAAATAAAGAATTTCTGGAAACCCATGTCGGTGAAAATGGTGATGAAATTATGTGCAGGGCCCGGGAAGGCTGTACTGGTGACGGTATTGCCATGGCCCAGGCAGTCGGCGGCTATACTGTCAATTCCTGCGGCATGCGCAGCATTCATCTGTCGGCGGTCGATCCGATCTATAAGGAAAAGGGCCAACCGGGCAATGACATTCCATATATGATCGCCGTTAATTCCGAAGGACAGCGATTTGTGGACGAAGCACTGGGATCTGTGCGCCATGGTCAGGCCGTGTTTAATCAACCAGTCCAGAAGGATGGGCTGATCTTCGATTCCAAGGTGCTGGAGACGGTTCAGGCAACAATGGATAAATTGCAGGGCCAGGGAGTGATCACATGGAAAGCAGACACGATTGAAGAAATGGCGGGCTACTTTGGAGTGGATGCGGCTGTGCTGGTTCAGACAGTTGAAGAATTCAACCGTCATGTGACAGAGGCCGGCACTACCGAGGGTCTGGCCGTCAACAAGTCGGCAAAGGCTCTGAAAATTGATACGCCGCCGTATTACGGCATTTATCCGCTGGTGCCGGGTACTTCACTGACCTTTGGCGGACTGGCGATTTCAACCAAGGCCGAAGTCCTTGAACCAGACGGCAGTCCGATTCCGAATCTCTATGCCTGCGGCGAAGGGACCGGCGGTTTCTTCTATGACGATTATTTTGGCGGTTCCTGTCTGACACGTTGTGCCGTATATGGAAGGATCGCTGCGGAAACTGCGGTTGAAAGTCTTTAATTCAGCAGCAGGGCAGATCTGTGCTGAGAATACAAAGCTGTGGACTCTGATAAACGGAGATCACAGCTTTTTTCATGGATTAAGCAGACAGAGCGGGACAGACAGAGCGGAGAACCGAGGGCACTATCACAAGGTCAGTCTGAGATTTCAACTGATTTTGAAAAATGAGACCTTGCAATACCTTGATAATCTATGTATACTGAAAGCATAGAAACTCTAGGTATAAAGGAGGTTAATCATGAACTATGATAAAGGGCTGATCGCCGGCAGTTCCGGGATGTTGGTGCTGAGCTTGCTGCAGGAAAAGGAATGCTATGGTTATGAGCTGATCAAACTGCTGAAAGAACGTTCCAGTGACGCCTTTGATTTCAAAGAAGGGACACTTTACCCGATCCTGCACAAAATGGAAAACGAAGGCTGGATCCGTTCAGCGAACAAAGCGGTGAATGGTCGGACACGGCGTTATTATGCGGTCACAGCCAAAGGGTTAAGGCAGCTCAAGGCGCAGCAGGAACAATGGGGCAGCTTTTCTTCCGCGGTAAATCAAGTGCTGTCCTTCCAGGGGAACTGATGATGAATCCCATTGAGGAATACATTCAAGCGGTCACTTCACAGGTTCATTTTATCTGGGACCGCACGGCGATTGCAGAAGAACTGCGGGCGCATCTGACAGACAGTGCAGAAGCTCTGATGGAAGAAGAAAATCTGTCAGCCCATGAAGCACAGACGGAAGCCGTAAAGCGGATGGGGGATGGGAAAACGGTTGGACAGCAGTTAAATCAAATCCATCATCCTGTGATCGGCTGGATCTGGCTGATCACGCTGTCGCTGGCTCTCATTGCGGGGATTGCCCTGGTTGGTTTAACAGTGAATTATGCGTGGGATATCTTTTCCTGCAGTTCTCCGTATCATCCCAAGGAGGCCGTGAAAATCAGGGATCTGAATGAAAGTGTGGATCTGGCAGGCCATGTTGTTCGGCTGGATGCTTTGTGGGAAGAACAGGGAGACCAGTTAATCCTAACTTATCGAATCCAGAATAAACTAAGTTATTCCCGTTCCGGCTGGTCGGTTACGTTATTTCAGATCTTGGATCAAGACGGAAACTATGGAGCCAGTCCTTACTTTGAGGGAAGTTCACTGTTGGGATCACGGGGAATGATTCGGATTGAACGTCCTGATTCAGGAAAGCTGAAACTGACCTTTATTGATGGCCAGCAAAGAATTCTGGATGTGTCAGAACAGGAGGGGCAGCCATGAAAAGAATAAAGCAGATTGGATTAAGCTTGGTTGTGCTGGCTCTGACTCTTTTCTTGATTTATTGGACAAGCGGATTTTATTTTTCACCGCAGGCTTGTGTTGAGGATTCACTGAGAGGGCTCTATTTCGCGCCGGCAGAGAAAATTCAGGAAATCCGTTCGGGCGATCATTTCTATTATTTGTATGCCAACGATCATCAGTACGCGCTGCACAATGTTAAAAAAACAGCTTTGTTTTTCTATGTCAGCGGCGGCGGTAGCACGCATAACGATTATCCGAAATCAACGGAATCCTTTGATCTGGACTTCAGCGCCGATCAAGGAAATGAAGTTTTTTTAGTTCATCGGAATCGTCCGGATATTGCGAAAGTAGAATGGGAACAGACGGAAGGCAGCCGCAAGGTCATCTTGGATCAGTGGAAGGATGATTTTGCCATGATCGTTTTGCCTCGTAGCGACATGGATTCCGGCTTTTGGCAGGGAACAGTCCGAGCCTATGATGCCCAGGGAAATCTGGTCGATGAGCGCGTTTTTCCTTAATTTATTTCCGGCAAAGAATGAGATTTGTTCATTTCATTGACAAAGCGGCGGGGTTGTCTAGTGGAAAAAGCGGCGAAATCGTGTAGAATAAACCTACCGTAAGGGAGGAATATCCATGTTCTATGCTTTTTACGATATCTTTTATCTGCTTGTGCTGGCTGCGATTGGTTTCTCTTTGTGGGCCAGCTCACGCGTCAATTCCACATTCAGAACCTACAGTCAGCAGCGCACGCGCAATGGGATGACCGGTTATGATGCCGCGCGCGAAGTGCTCGATGCGAATGGATTAACCGATGTCCGGATTGAACGCACGGCAGGAAATTTAACTGATCATTTTGATCCGCGAACGAATGTGATCCGGCTCTCGGATTCAGTTTATGGATCAGCTTCAACAGCCGCCGTCGGAGTAGCTGCGCATGAAGCGGGTCATGCGATTCAATACGCCAAAGGATATGCACCGTTAAAAATCCGCAATGCGATTATCCCGCTGACCAATATTGGCTCCCGCATGTCAACTCCGTTAATTCTTATGGGACTGATCTTTTCCCGCATGGGGCAGGCTGCAATTACAATCGCTTATATCGGCGTCGCGTGTTTCGCACTCAGCGTGCTGTTTCAGCTGGTGACGCTGCCGACCGAATTTGACGCCAGCCGCCGGGCCGTGGCGGCGATTGAAGGATGCGGCTTGTTGACCAGCGAGGAAGTCGGTTCCACGAAAAAAGTTCTTTCCGCCGCGGCGATGACGTATGTGGCAGCCTTGGCAGTCGCGATTACGCAGTTTTTACGCTTATTGAATATGGTGCAGCGCAATGACCGACGGTAAAAAAATGAGGGATGTCCATCTTCTGAACCCAGGTTTGCAGGAAGATCTGACTCCCTATTCTTTAAGACAGGAAGAATGTGCGGCAGAACAGCTTAGAAGGCAGCTGCTTGTCTGGACGGTTTCCGGGCGTGCTTTAATCGGCATCGATCAGCAGGGGCCGGGACTTGGCTTTGACTGCAGCGGATTGATCTATCTGTAATCATCAGCGGAAAGCCGCCAATACCGCTGGAATTTAAGTTCTCAATGTAACAAAGAAAAACTCGAATCCCGAAGAGTGATCATCGGAATCCGAGTTTTTTTATTTAGCTTGGAAATTCAATTAAGCTTAAGCGTAGAAGCCTGTCGCATAGCCGACAAACGTTAAGATGCAGGCCAGAACCAGGATCAGACCCATCAGTTTCAGCGGCGACCATTTCTTTTTGGCATACAGGCCGTAAACACCCAAGGTCAAGCCCAATGGCAGAATCTGCGGGAAGATCGAGTTCAAGACGGAATCGGCATTAAACAAGACCTGGCTTTCCAGAATGGTGTTGGTTGTTGCATCGTAAACATCTTTGACAATCTGAATCGGCAGTGTGCAGGAAACAAAGGAAGCGGTTAAAGCACCGACGACGATCAGACCCAAAACCGTCATGGTATCTGTCAGCAAGTTCAGCCGGCCCGTTGCCATAAACGTCTGCATGCCTTCCAATCCGGATTTATAACCCAGCTTGAATAAGAACCAGCTCAGTGCCGCGGTACCGATCGGATAGACAAGCATATAGATTACCGGTCCCAGCCAAAGCATATTGGCGGAGGCCTGGGAAATCGACAGACAGATCGTCAACAGAATCGGAATGATCGTGGCAACCCACAGGGAATCGCCGATCGCCGATGTCGGGCCGATCAGGGCGACTTTAACGCTGCTGATGAGCTCCGGCGTACATTGTCCGTTGGCATTGGCTTCTTCCAAACCGCAGACAATTCCGTTGCAGATGGAGCCAACCTGAGCTTCGGTATTGAACAGTGTGATATGCCGCTGCAGCGCCGCTGCCTTTTCTTCTTTGGTATCGTATAATTCATCAATGACCGGAGCCATCGCCTGACCGAAAGCCATACCCAGCATGGATTCAGCCTGTTGGGAACAGCCGTTCCAGAAGAACCAGGTTCTAAAAGATTTCTTTAATGTTTTTTCACTGATTTTCTTAGCCATGATTATGCTCCTTTCCGATCAGCCTGTGAAGAAGCTGCGACATAATAGAGAATCGCGGTGATGATCGCGACAACAGCGACGGCCATCGTGCTTAAGCCGAAGTAAGTTACCAGAATGAAACCGGCCAAGAAGATCACGATATGATATTTCTTCTTTAATAAGAAGGACAGGATAATACCCATTCCCAGCGATGCCATCATGCCGCCGAAAATGCTCAGCGCGGTCGTGACCCAGCCTGGAATCAGGGTGGCAAAATCAGCCTGTCCGGAAGCTGCGGTCATGGAAGTCAGAACCAGAACAGCGGGAACAAAACGGCATAAGAAACCAATCGCCTGTCCCATAACCACGTTAGGGATGATCATTTTCTTGGTTTCTCCCGCTTCTGCATATTTTGCGGCAAAGCGGTTCAGCGGCAGATTCAAGGCATAGGACAGGTTCCACATAACCTGACCGACCAATCCGCCGATTCCAGCGAAGACGACAGCTAAGCCAATCGCTCCGGTGGCATCCATGCCCTGACCGAAGACGATCGCGGCAGCGACACCGATGTAGGTTGCATAAGATAAGTCCCAGGCCACCGCGCCGCCTGGCGTCACGTTGCCCATATACATGATCTGTAACGGAATGCCGACGACCATGGCCGTTTGAATATCCCCTAAAATCACGCCGACAACTAAGGCTGCGACTAACGGACGGCCTAAGGTGTACCAACCGATGGTATTGCCGACGATGGAACCGATGGATCCCAGATACACAAAGAGTGCGATCAGGATGATTTGAATGATTGACATAATTACCCCTCTGACTTTCTATTCAATCGTTTTGCGGAAAGCGTCCCAGCTTGTCCGAGTCGTGTTAGGCAGCTGTTGGAAACAGACGTCTGCCCCTTTGGCACTCAGCGCGTCGATGACTTCAACATCCTGTTGGCTGAGGTAGAAGATCCCGGTGGCTCCGGAAACCTTATGCACGGAATCCGGACGCTTGGCGATATTGCCGAGCATGACAAATTCAGCGTTAAGAACCGTTTCTTCCAGATCTGCCAGCTGCTTCGGGAAGCGCACGATCACTAAACGGTTATTAGCGCTCTGTTCGCTCAACAGCGAGCGCGCTTCTTCCGTGGTGACAATATGCGTTTTATAAAGCGGCGGTACGCTCATCGTCATGATCGATTTCAGCATTGGATTTTTGGCGCTTTCGTCGTCGATCGCAATGATTTCCTGGATCGCCAAGGTTGGACACCAGGCGACAATGGTCTGGCCGTGAATCAGCCGGTCATCGACGCGGACTACAATTTTACCCATGGTTTATTCTCCTCTCTTCCATTACCACAGCTGCGGTTCGATCAGACTCGCATACATATACGCAACGGTATAGCCGCTGTTGTTGGACTCAATTTGGCGAACCTGGCCGATCGTCGGATAGTACTGCTGATAAGGGAAGTTGTTGACCTCGCCGCGGAAAACGGCGTATTCCTTCATCGCACTGTACCACTGATCAATTTCTTCCTGATTCAGGGTGAAATAGGCCTGCGGGATAAAGCCGACAAGATCCTCAAAGGTTTCGCCATAGACTAAGCGGATCGGATTGCCCTTTTCACGCAGCCGTTTGACAGCGGTCACGACCGCGTCATGGGTGTTGATATGCCGGGGATGCATGGATCCGCGCCAGTGGGTGATGACCAGATCGACTTTCTCATCCACAAAGTATTGTTCCATCCGCTGCGCGAATTCCTCCAACGTCGGCATGTTGCTGGAAACGTAGCCAAGCCAGATCGTATCGGCTCCCAGCTTTTCCGCAGCTTTCTGATTCATCGTTAACAAATCTTTCAGATAAGCCTGTTTCGCTTCCTCGGTAGCTGCCGGATCTTCCAGCCGTCCCTGAGTGACGTGGATCAGTGTGCAGTGTGCGCCTTGTTTGGCATATTTGAGAACCAGAGGTCCGCCCATCAGCTCCGCATCCAGAGAATGAGCGCCGATGCTGACGACGCGTTGAATTGATGTCATGTTTATCTTCCTTTCTTTTTTTAATCTAAATTCTTGCGGTAATCCGTAAAGGTACGGAAAACGGTAATCCCATGACGCTCGTAGAAGCGCCGGCCGGGAGCGTCGGTAGAAACAAAATACATGTGATAGATCCCGCGCTTTTCCATTTCCAGCTGCATGAGATCGAGCAGAATGCTGCCTAAGCCCCAGTTGCGCTGGGAAGCCTTGACGCCGATCGGGCCGAACCGCATCGGATTGCCGTCAATCTGCCGCATACAGAATCCGGCAAGCTGATCATTTTGATCGACACACAACAATACGTTGTCTTCCGCCAGGTCGTTCTGCATACTGATCAGCAGATTGCGCTTCCAGCCCCCGCCAAACTCAACCTTGGCAAATTCAAGCAGATCCACACAGTATTTCCAGCTGAACGGAATGAAACGGAAGCCTGCCGCTTCCGCTTTGGCTTTGCGGGCCAGTGCGGCTTCATCCAATTGATAGCCATGCAGATCCTTGCACATGGAGTAACTTTCTTCTCCGCTCTGATATCCCAACGCCTCAAAGAAAGCTGCGGACAACGGATAGTTCTGTTTATCAATCCCCGGAAAGAAATAATTCGGACTGTAAGCGGCGACGGTCACATTTTTTGCCCCGCGCTCTTTCATGTCAGACTCGGCCTTTTCAACCAGACTTCGTCCAATTCCCTGACGGCGGTAATCCGGATGAACAAATAAGACGTTGATCCAGCCTCTTTCCGGCTCTAAGCCGCGCTCCAAATAAGGAAATTTGCGGCGAGTCGCTAACAGGAAGCCCACCGGCTTCTGATCACAAAGGGCAACATAACAAAGTGACGGATCAAAATTGTCATCCAGTAAGGCTTGTTTGCGGAATTTGTGAACAGTCAGCGGGTCAAAAGGCAGACATTGGTTCCACAGATCAACAACGGCCTGTTCATAGATCTGATTATAATTCTGAATTTCCATGTTTTCTCCATTCCTCCTCAGTCAGTATATTAACAAAGCAATCAGAAATACTTATAATATTGATATGTTAACATATTAATTGAATTCATTATACGGTGTCCTTTGATTTTATGCAAGCCCTTTCACAGAAAAAAAGAACATTCGCTCGAAGAATGTCCTTTATACTTTAATATTGACGGTGACAGAGTACCAATCCTTATTGAAATAGGTTTCAGCATATTCGATGATTTCATCCCGCTGATCAAAGGTCAGACGCTTGACAAAGAAGGTTGCGGTATTTTTGCGGATATTCATCAGCTTTGCAATCCGGGCGTCGCCCACTTCCCGAACAGAATAGTTTTCATTGACCCAGACGGGTGCGACGTTGACCTGCGCCAGGGTTTTGTAAAAGGATTTCGTTTCATGGACGGTCTGCGCTTTTTCCAGCGGAAGCAGACGGCTGTCAACAAACGAGCTTTGGTAAGCAATCGGTTCGCCGTTGGCCAGCCGAATGCGGCGGACGCAGACAATCGGCTGCTGCGGATCAATCGCCAGTTTCTCGGCGATCTGGGAATTGGTGATCAGTTCAATTTTATCAACATGCATGTCGATTTCATAACCTTGCTGGAGCAGCTCATCACTGAAACTCAAGGAGGTCAGCCCGCGGATCATCTGTTTTTTAGCGACAAACGTGCCCAGACCCTGAATGCCCGTGAGATAACCCTCGTTGATCAGATCGGTGAAAGCTTTGCGCACCGTGATTGTGGAAACATTATATTTCTTTTTCAGCACTGATTCGCTGTCAACTTTATCTCCTGGTTTCAATTTGCCAGATTTGATGGCTTCAATAATATCCTGTTCGATTTGGAAATACTTGGCGACCTTGTATCCCATACCCTTTCACTCCCTAACTTAATATGTTAACTTCAACTGGATTATAACAGATTCTTTTTTTAAAAGATAGTGTCAATCCGGGAAAAATCAGCTGATATCAGGAAGAAAAAAGATGTTAAGGTTAAAGGGCCTGGAATGAAAGGCAGGGTAAGTTTAGAAGCGATGGATTGACTGCGGCTGGGCTTTGCTTTTTAAATAAAGTACGAGCTTCCCTTGATTGTCCAAGGTCGCCAGCGCAATATCCTTCATGGAGCAATCGTTCTGGCTGTGAATCTGATCAAACAGTTCATCTTCGCTTTGACCGAGAGCCTGCAGATTTTGATGAAGAATCTGTCCGTCAATGATAACGTTGGTCGGCAGGGATGTCGGGATGAAATCCTGTTTCAGATCAGTAAGCTTCAGCGGCCGGTCCGCATCTTGGGGCAGAACGGACAGATTTCCGGTCGGCTCTAAGATCGCATAGTTCACTTCTTCAAGATTAAAATAACCGCCGCTGCGCAGACAGCTGAGCAGTTCGTTAATATTCAGCCGGGCTTGTTTTAAGCCTGCCCATTGAATCTGACCCTGTGCAATAACGACAATCGGCGTTCCGGTTAAGATCCGCCGCATCAGCATGTTCTTATCCGTCAGTTTTGACATGAAGATGCCCGCTAACAGAAAGAAGGCAATCGCAGCCAGCCCATGAAGCAAAGGAATATCTGCGGATAACGCTGTTGTCGCGGCTAAGGAACCGGTAGTAATTCCCACGATGTAATCGTAAAACGTCATTTGTGAAATCTGCTTCGGCCCATTCAGCCGGGCGACCAGAACGAGAACGAGAATCGCGCACACACTGCGCAGGATCATTTCAAAAAAAGTCATGAGTTCAACTCCTTTTGTCCTAGCATGGCCGAATTGAACTGTTTTATCATCTTAATTCAATCTCGGTAATGGATGCTTAACAACAAGGAGTCAGGATAGGTGAACCTTACCGCAGAGAGTTTTATTTGCCGCAAAATAGAATTTCGATCAGCCCTAGTCCCAGAAGCAGCATGGAAGTATCGCTGATTAAGATCAGGCGAAATGCATTGAACTGCGGTGCGGTTAACGAAAGCAGAAGGAGATAAAGCAAGCCGACACAGAAAGCAGAAATGATGGAGGTTCCGGAAATCCTTTGGATGTCTTTGCGGTGGAAGATCAGTCCAATAAGCAAACCGAAACTGAAATAGACGGCGATGACTGCCTGGGGATTGAAAAGAAGCAGCGTTTTTCGATAAGCATTGATCGCAAATAACAAGGCTGATAATCAGAGAACCAAAAGCACAGTGATGAAGACATTCAGCTTTTTCATAAAAAATCCCTTCCTTTCCGGTGGTGGATGAAAAACAGTTGTTTAGATAAGGTGTGAATGCCTGCCGTGAAATGGATTGAAATCTTTGAAAGCGATGCTTTATAAATTAATTATATTATTTTTATAGATCAGAACGACGAAATCAAAAATAAAAAAGCATTGGATAAAAGCCATTAGTGAAAGCTTTGAATCGTGATGAAAAGGTCGGAGAAAGAAAAGCTTGCGGATAGACGCTAGGATTCTTTTCCCTGAATTTTCCTTGTTTTCCACCTCTTTAATCCGGAGTTAGAAAAGAAGCGGAAGGCTATGCCGCAAACTAAAAAAGCGGGAAGAAGCGAAGGAAACAGATCATTTGCTTTTGTGGGAAGTTAGGACTATGATTAGGGATATCGAATTATACGAACGAGAAGAAAGGGGCGGTAAGCATGTCAGCAATTCTATTTCCTGAAGCGATGTGTTTGGTGGAACCGGTCAGCGGTCAGGTGAGCTGGGGCGCGAATCAGCTGTGGTATGGCGATTTATGGCAGCGCAAAGCAGGCTGCGGTCCAACAACTGCGGCTTCACTGATCTTTTATCAAAAACAGAAGCAGCGACTTCAACAGCGCGAGCCGTTGTTGTCAAGCCGTCAATGTCTGTTGGATCAGATGATGGAAATGTGGAATTACATTAAACCTGGACCCGGCGGAGTCAACCGCGTATCCCAGTTTACGGAAGGCTTGGAAAAATACCGCGCTGAGCAGAACCTGAACTTTGATATCCAGGCGTTGGAGATTGCGGAAGATCCATCTCAGCGATGCGGCTGGCCGCAAGTCAGTCAGTTTTTGGAAACGGCCTTGAAGCAGGATGAGCCTGTCGCTTTTCTAAATTTGTGCGCGGGTGAAGAAAAACGAATTGATGAATGGCATTGGGTGATGATCAGCACGCTGAATCCGGAAACCGGAATCATCACATTCTTTGATGAAAGCAAGATTAAGGAGGCCGATCTGGCGCTGTGGCTGCGCACGACAACCAAGCGCGGCGGTTTTGTGACGCTGCATTGGCCGTCAAAACGTGCTGATTTGTAAAGAAAGATTAACAATTCCCTGAAAACGGATTATAATTATTTCTAATTAAGTTAAAAAGCGATAAGGGGGAAACGCATGGCAACGAAACAACGTGGTTTAATGACTTCCGGAGTGATCTGGAAGGAACTGTTACTCTTTTCTATTCCATTATTGCTGGGGAATTTGTTCCAGCTGCTCTACAATACGGTCGACTCGATTGTGGTCGGCAACTTCGTCGGTCATCAGGCACTGGCTGCGGTGGGAGCCAGTACGCCGCTGATCAATATGCTGATCGGTTTTTTCATGGGCGTCGCAGCCGGGGCCGGAGTTCTCGTATCCCGTTTTTTCGGCGCAAGAAAGCTGGAGGAAATGCACACTGCGATCCATACCTTTGTAGCTTTCACGCTTTGTTTCGGGGTCTTGATGATGATTGCCGGAATCACGCTAACACCGCTGTTTCTGAAATGGATGGGAACGCCGGCGGATATCATGGAGATGGCCGTGCTGTATCTACGAATCTATTTTCTGGGGATTATTCCAACGATGCTGTATAACTCCGGAGCTGGAATTCTGCAGGCCGTAGGCGATTCCCGCCGTCCGCTGTACTTCCTGACGGTTGCCAGTGTATTGAACATCATTCTGGACTTGGTCTTTGTTATTAATATGAAGATGGGGGTTGCCGGCGTGGCCTGGGCCACCCTGATCGCTCAGAGCGTGTCCTGCATTCTTGTGGCTTTCACGCTGCTGCGGACAAAAGAGAGCTATCGGCTCCTTCCCAATAAAATCCGCATTGACAAACCGATGCTGGTTCAAATTGTACGGGTCGGCATTCCCAGCGGCTTGCAGCAGATGATCGTTTCCTTCTCGAATGTGCTGGTCATGTCGTATGTCAACCGCTTTGGTTCAGCGGCGATTGCCGGATTCAGCTCAGCGAACAAGTTTGATAACTTCCTTGGTCTGCCGGTCAACAGCTTCATGCTGGCCATCACAACATTTGTCGGACAGAATATGGGCGCCAATCAGATCGAGCGCGTCAAAAAAGGAATTCATACGTGTATTTTCATGGGGATTGGCATTGTGATTGCGATTGGCATTCCGGCCTATCTGTTCTCGGATCTGTGCATCCGAATGTTCTCGCAGGAAGCCGATGTCATTTATTATGGATCGTGGATGATGCGCACGCTGGTGCCGTTCTATTCAGTTTTGAACATCGCTCAGGTGTTAACCGGAGCGGTGCGCGGAACCGGCAACACGACCGTTCCGATGCTGGTCAATGTTTTCTATTACTGCATTATCCGTCAGGTATTTCTGGCGCTGGCGATGTTGTTCGTCAATTCGATCGTCGTTGTTTTCTGGAGCTATCCTCTGACCTGGAGCTTATCGGCGATCACCCTGTTTCTTTACTATAAACGGGGCAGCTGGCTGCGGCACAGCGGAGTTCAGGGCTGATGCTGGATCCATCCTGCATTCGTTATCAGGATCTGAGTGAAAGCCGTGCGCTCTTTATTTCCGATATTCATGGTGAGGGTGAACTGCTGAAGGAACTGCTTAACAAGGTTCATTATGTTCCCGGACAGGATTCGCTGTTTCTGCTGGGCGATCTGATTGAAAAAGGCCGTGCCAGTCTGGATACTTTGCATCAGGTGATGGATTTAAGCCGGCAAAAGCGAGTCGTTGTTTTAAAAGGCAATAATGATGAAGCTGAGCAGCTGCTGGAAGAAACGATTCCGCTGCCGATGAAGCTGGGATATCTGCGGACACGGCGGTCGCTGATCAGTGAGATGGCGCAGGCTCAGGGCATCACAATTGATGAAAAAACGGATTTTGGGGTTCTGCGCCAACGATTGACAACGGCGTATGCCGAGGAATTTGCTTTCTTAAGAGATTTGCCGCTGCTCGTCACAGGACAGGGCTATGCCGCGGTGCATTCCAGCATTCAGAACGTTGAGAATGTACGTCAGAATAACCCGCGCTTGATACTTAAGGATAATGATTTTCTGCTGAATTCTGACAGCCGTTTTCCAGTTCCGGTTATCGTCGGCCACATGCCGACTGTAGCGCTCAGTGACCGACAGGCTGACTGCGGCGTTCACTTTTTGAAGGACAGGAATCTTTTTGCGATTGACGGTGGCTGCGGCATGCATGCCCATGGTCAGCTCAATGCCTTGATCGTTGAACAGGGAGATTTCCAACATTTTCAGACAGCCAGTGCCGATCATCTAAAACGGCGCAGGGTTATCAGAGAGCAGGCCGGAACCCCGGAGGAGCTGCAGGTTTTTGTACGTTATTTTGAAAGCGAAATTGAAGTGCTGGAGGAAGAAGGGGCATTTCTTAAGGTTCGTCATCTTAAAACAAACCGGCTGCTGGAAATTCCGCGCAGCGCACTGCGAATCATTGAGGGAAAGACGCATTGCTTCAACAGCACGAGCTGCTGGCTGCCCTTGCACCCAGGACAGGAAGTAGCGGTGATTCAGGAATATGGTGACCGGGTCTTCTGCAAACACGAGGGCCGCCTGGGCTGGGTCAGCAGCGCTGTGTTAGAAAATCTTGCATAATAAGATTAATTGAATAAAATCGAAAAAAGGTCTTTGTGTTCTTTCTTATTTATGGTGAATACAAAAAGCGATATGGACACAGGCCATCGACAGGGCCGGGAAGAACTTTTGGATCCTGCAGAGCGAAGCGGCGTGATCAAGATGGGACCGCATTTTCTATTTCAGGGGGTTGCAGAGAAGAATCAGTTAGATGTTTACCTGGCAGAAGTGTTTGGGAAAGAGATGATCGGAAAGCTTCCAGATATGGCGGCCTACATGATCATAAACGAAGATTATAAGATGATCTGTCTGGAAGCTTTTGGATTTAATCTTTCGTTGTTCAACAACAAAAACTTCAATGACTCTACGATTGGAGAAATATTACATCAAATTTGAGACAAACAGAAGAACCAGTTAAACTGAAAACAACTGGTTTTTTCATAGATATATATTTTAGCTGGAAGTTAATGTTGGAATGGAAAGCAAGTTATTTTTAGTATAAATCCGCAAATCATCATTGAAAAATAAACTTTTGCGGTTATAACCTTATAAACTATTTATAATTTTAGGAATAAGCGATATACTATTATAGACAGGAGGTGTTGTTTATGATTTATAGACCCATTTACGTTGATAAGATAATGACCTATGTGAATGCGCCGTTTATCAAAATTTTGACCGGAATCCGTCGTTGTGGAAAATCAACCATTTTAAAAATGTTGATGGATGAAATGAAAAAACAAGGTATCCGGGAGGACCAGATCTTACATTATAGCTTTGATTCTCTGGAATATGAAGATATTAAAACAGCAAAGGCGCTTTTTGCCCACTTGAAGCAGCACTTGTTTTCGGAAGGGAAAACCTACCTTTTCCTCGATGAGATTCAGGAAGTGAAATCGTGGGAAAAGGTTGTCAACTCCCTTATGACAGACTATGATGTGGACATTTATGTAACCGGCTCCAATTCCAGGATGATGTCTTCTGAAATATCCACCTACCTGACAGGGCGTTATATTGCATTTCGTATTTATCCTTTGTCCTTTTCAGAATATATGATCTTCCGAAAGGAATACACAGAAGTCCTTGATCCTCACACAGAACTTGCAAATTATGTGCGGCTCGGTGGTTTTCCTGCGGTTCATCTGCAAAAATATACGCCGGATGAGGTTTATACTATTGTTAAGGATATTTACAATTCCACGATCTTTACAGACATTGTAAGACGTAATCAAATCCGCAAGGTGGATCAATTGGAGCGGATTGTAAAGTTTGCCTTTGACAATGTTGGGCGGACATTTTCAGCCGCTTCTATTTCCAAATATCTGAAAAGTGAGAATCGTTCGATTGATAACGAAACGGTTTATAATTATCTCAGCCAGCTTGAGAATGCTTACATTCTCCATCGTTGCTCCCGTTTCGACGTACAAGGCAAAGAAATTTTGAAAACCCAGGAGAAATTCTATTTGGCGGACTCAGCGCTGCGTTACAGTGTATTGGGATATTCGCCAGACAGCGTGGCTGCCATGCTCGAGAATGTTGTCTATCTGGAATTGCTGCGCCGTGGATATGAAGTTTATGTTGGAAAGCTGGATAATGCTGAAATCGATTTTATTGCCGTTAAACAGGAGAACAAACTATACATCCAAG
The DNA here is from genome assembly GCF_022440805.1 of Holdemania massiliensis. Lineage (NCBI taxonomy): Bacteria > Bacillati > Bacillota > Erysipelotrichia > Erysipelotrichales > Erysipelotrichaceae > Holdemania > Holdemania massiliensis. The sequence goes on from NZ_JAKNTK010000001.1 coordinate 363,343, forward strand.
TAGCACAGGAGATCGGCTCCCCTGAGACTGAACGGCGAGAATACGGCAGACTGCTTGATATTCGGGACAACTACCCGAAATATGTGCTGCGCACAGACGTTTTCGCGGGAGGCAATTACGAGGGAATCAAGACCATGCGCATTGCAGATTTCTTGCTAAGTGATGAGTATTGAAGAAATGAGGGGGACTTATGTATATTTCAAAAGTAACGATACGCAATTTTAGAATTTTTGATCCTGTGGGTCTTACGACTTCATTGAATGGTTTCTATACCAAAACAAAAATCTACAGATAATATTGAACAGATTTCCGTCTGACTTATGGGAGTATCAAGAAATAAAAGATTCCTATTTACGATCAATAAAAGGTAAAAAATCCCCTTACATAGCCGACCGTTTTTGTGGTCAATCCAGGCTATGGTAAGGGGACTTTATTTTTTTCAGGATTGTCTGCGCAGGGTCAGTGCCAGTTGGGAAAGCATTACTTCATGTTTTTGTATAAACGCCTGATAGCCGCAGAACTGATCATCAAAGTAACAAACGTTCAGCCGACGGCACTGCCCATGGCAAATTCGCGCATAGCGGCAGGTTTTGCATAACGGCGTCGTCCGATGCGGTTCATGTAAAAACTGTGTCAGTGTTCTGGCCTTCATCAGCTCATCCAGCGATAAATCACGCAGATTGCCCAGCTTGTATTGATCTAAGACATAGAAGTCGCAGGGATAGACGCTGCCGTCGCTTTCGACCACGAACTGCATGCTGCAGAAGCCGAGATAACCGCACTGCTGCGGCGGAACACCGGCGAATAACGGAATCAGATTATCAAACAGCGTCACACTGATATAGTGATTCTGTTTCAGTTCTTCCAGCCATAACGTAAAAAATTCATCATAGAAATGAAAGAAGGCCTGCGGCGTCAGCGAATAGGCGTCATTGAGTTCTTCAAACGGCGGCAGGCACGGAATGATCTGGATATAATCAAAATGATGAAGCAGATAGAAATCAAACAGTTCCTTGGGATGCTTTGCCAGCTGGCGGGTCAACACGGTCAGAATGTTGAAGTCTATTTTGGCCCGGCGCATTTTTTCAATGTTCTCCATAATCCGTGAAAAGGTTCCCTGACCTTCGGCGTCCGGCCGCATCGCGTCATGTTGCGCAGCATAGCCATCTAACGAAACCCCAACCAGAAAACGATTCTGTTTCAGAAAGGCAATCCATTCATCATTCAGCAACGTAGCATTGGTCTGTAAGGCATATTGAAAATGATGAAAATTCTTCTTTTTAAGATTGACCCGGCGGATAAAGCGGCGAAAATAATCCAATCCCGCCACCGTAGGCTCTCCCCCCTGAAAGGCAAAGGTGATCGTGACTTCCTCATGGAAGAAGCCCAGCGTCTTGTCGATGAGTGAATTCATGGTCGTTTCATCCATGATTCCATAGGAAGGAATTTCCCGGTTTTTGGCGACGTCGCAGTAAAAACAATAACGACAGCGCAGATTGCAGGCACTCGAAGCCGGTTTGATCAACATCGAAAAGTATTTCATGAATGACGACTCTCTTTCTGTTTCCTAGCGTTTGTTCCTGAATTATTATAGCATGTTCTAAGTAAAATGGCAGAAAACGCCGTCCTCAGGAAGAAACTGAAAAAAACTGCACAAGCAACGGCTTATGCAGCGGCTGAGGTAGGCGGCTGAGCTTATAGGGTAAAACTGAAAATGACACTGGTAAATTCCTCAAACGTTTTGCATTGCCGCAGGACATTCAGGATTGAAGAATCCGAGAAAAGCAAGATTAAGGCCTCATATAATTCTTTAAACAAATGCGAGTCTTTTTCGTTAATCGCGATTAACAAGACAATGTGTACCCGCTGGCTTCCCCATTGGATGCCGTTAGGGGAAATCGCAATTGCCAGTCCGGTTTTCTCACAGTCCATTTTCATTGAGTGCGGAATGGCAATCTGTCCAAAAGCAGTGGATGCAGCCAGCTCCCGTTTGAGAACTTCATCAAAAAAGCGGGCGGAAACAAAGTGTTCATTATAAAGCTTGCGGCACAGAATTTTCAGAATGCTGTCGCGTTGGGAGTCGGCGGATTTATCCAGATAGAACAGTGAGGATGAAAAAAACTGCGGATAATACTGCGTCAGAATCTGCATCTTTTTCCGTTCCAGAACGGTCTGGATCTGAGCGTAGATGTCTTTGAGATTCATCGCGCTGATCATCGGCGGAAGCATCACGGTAAAGCCGTGGTTCTGATGCACAGGCACGGTTGTAAATAAAAGCTCATAGCTTTTGTCGGTTAATTCTTCTTCGAAGGAAACGACGGTTGGGATCAGGATGTCGGAATCAAAGTGGATTAACAGGCAGTTGTAAATCTGCGACTGATTCTGCTGATAGTCCGGACACAGCAGCGCGCATTTCAGCTTTTTGATGTCTTTCTGCTGCCGCTCCAGATCAGCGCCGATATGCATCGCCAGGTAGGCAGTTTCATCCGGACTGATCTGGATATCAAAATGTTCATCCAGATAATCCGTGATGCAGATCGCGCAGTCATAAAGCAGCGGACAGGAAGACTGAATGGTTTCCAGCAGGGGATTTTTCAGACTGGTTTTCTGTTTTGAACGATAAAATAAATTCTTAAAGTGCAAAGACAGCGGAACGAGTAAGGTTTCCTTATTCAGCTGCAGATGATAACGACGGTTGATCTCGTCGATCACTTCATGCGTCATTTTGAAAATCTGCGGACCGACAATAGATTTCAGTGTTTCATCATCTTTGCGCTGCATGAAATTGATGTTGGCAACGATCAGCTCATTCATATTCTGGCGTTCCATAGCATTGAACTTCACCCCAAAATGAGCTGAGAAGATCGCAGTCAGTTCCTCACAGATCGGATGGCAGGATTCCTGGCTGCCGTCGGTTTCGCTGAAAGCATTGCCGTTAAGCATACGATCGAGGATGACGGTGATGTGAAGAAGCAGATTGGTGTAGCCGAAATCATTGATATAACAATTATACTTTAAGAAAATATCGTGCATTTTTGCCTGCAGATAAGCTACGTCAATCTCAGGAAAATGAGCTTTCAGCAAAGCTGTGTCAACAATGTGGCCGGCTGCTTCTTTATATAAGGTCTGCGTTAGGAATCGACGTTTGTTGCGCTCAGTCCCAACAAGAAAAATGGTATCGTTTTTGCATTTCAACGACAGATGATAGGCGGCATACTGCTGATTCACTTTGGAGATCAGCTGCTTCATGGAGGAATAACTCAGATACAGCTCATCACAGAGGTCATACAGATTCAGAGATGACGCATGATCGACAAAAAACAGATGCGTGATGTAGGAAAAACGTTCTTCATACGACTGAGCGGGCATTTCCTTGCGCTGCGGCAAAGGAATCTGTCTATTTAAGATGTAGCCTTTCGTTGTTGCCTGAATTAAGTTGGCTTGTTCCTGATTGATCCCTTTGATATGGTTTTTGATCGTGCGGCTGCTGACATGAAGCAGTTCAGCCAGTGCGGTCGAGCTCAGGGGCTCTGACTGCTTTTGCAGCTGCAGGATTATTTTTTCTTTAACGGAGTCCATGCGGTTTCCCTCCTTTCCGCTGGGATGATCGTTTCTTCTTTGCCGGCACAGACCTGAACCCATTGCCGGATAAACACTGTAAATCCCCATAGGATAAATTGTAAATCCTGGCCGTACTGCTTTGGAAAAAATACAGTTCCAGGAATTGGCTGATCTTATTATACGCATGAGTTTCGTGCGGGTTCAATCAATGAAATTCACCGCCGGTATGAAATTGCTGGAATTTTCACACCGGCAGTGAAAAAGGAAGGTGGAAAAGGGATCGAACTTTGGCGATAATGATAGCGTAAGAACCGGTTCTCAACAAAAAGGAAAGGAAATCAAGATGGATAAAATCAGAATTCTGCTGTGCTGCGGGGCAGGGATGTCAAGTGGATTCCTTGCTCAGCAAATGCGGATTGCCGCTAAGAAAATGAATGTTGTCGTCAAGATTGAAGCTAAAAACAAAAACAGTGTTCAGGACGATGTCAATGCGATCGACCTGCTTCTGTTAGGCCCGCATCTGGAATATGTGAAAGCGGAGATGATGCAGCTGTGCGAGCCGTATCATGTACCGGTCATTGTCATCCCGAAAGAAATGTACGCGAGTCTGGATGGGAAAGGCTTAATGGAGTTAAGCATGAAAGCAATTGAAAAGAATAAGGGAGAATATAATCATGGATAAGCTGATTCAATGGCTGGGCAGCGATTTTGCCCCGAAAGTCGCCAAGTTTATGGATAAAAAAATCATCAAAGCTCTCTCCAGCGCCTTAATGGCGAACGTACCGATTTTATTGTTAGGTTCATTGATCTCAATCTACAACCTGATTGCCGGATATCTGCCGTTTTTGCCGGATCTGTCACCGGTATATACATTCAGCTTCGGCATCATGTCGCTGACATTGGTCTTCTTAGTCGGCTATCATGGCGCTAAAGAATATGGATTTGGCGAGTATGGAGTGTCGACGGGATTGATCTCACTGATGATGTTTATGATGATCATCCGTCCGTCGATTGAAAATTTCCAATTTCAGGTTGCCTTTGGCCGTTTCGGCGGAACGGGCATGATTCCAGCCTTCTTTGCGGGCATTGTCACCATCGTCATCAGTAACCTATACTTCAAGCTGCATTGGTTTGAGGACTCCGAAGCGATTCCGGATTTCTTAGTCCGCTGGCTGAATCAGGTCATTCCCGGAATCGTTGTGCTGGTTTTAACGACCACCTTGATCTATGGCTTAAATTTAGATCTGTTTGCGCTGATCACACAGCTGTTCAGTCCGCTGATTGCAATTGGTCAGACTTTCCCAGGTTTCCTGCTGTGTATTTTCATTCCGGCATTCTTCTATTCCTTCGGTGTCAACAGCTGGTTTATGAATCCGATTACAACACCGATTGCGCTGGCCGGCATCACAGCCAATGCCGAAGCTTTTGCCAACGGTCTGGCACCGACCAACATTTACACCTCGAATATTACTTTCAGCGTTATCTTTATCGGCGGCATGGGCGTGACCTTAGCCTTGAATGTCATGATGTGCCGTTCCAAAAGCAAACGGCTGAAACGATTTGGTCAGGTTGCGTTAGTACCGTCCTTATTCAATATCAATGAACCACTGGTCTATGGCGCACCGATCGCTCTAAATCCGATTCTGATGCTGCCGATGTGGATCAATTCCCTGGTTATTCCTACGATTGTCTGGTTTGTCCTGAAGGCCGGCTGGGTTACCATTCCGCATGCGGTCATGAATGTCAATCAGCTGCCGATGCCGATCTGTTCATTTTTGGCAACGCATGGCGATTTCCGCGTCATTCTCCTGGAGGTTGTCCTGTTTGCGGTATCCTGGGTTATTTGGTATCCTTTCTTTAAAGCCCATGAAATGAAAGTATTAAAAGAAGAGGAAGAAGCATGAGTGAACAAAACACACAATCGACACTGATCAGTGCAGCTATGGAGATCATCCTGCATGCCGGCGATGCCCGCAATCATGCCAAACTGGCACGGCAGGCCATGCGGGAAATGAATTTTACTCAAGCGGGTCAGTATCTGGAGGAAGCAAAGAAAGAAATTGCGGAAGCCCATCGGGCGCAGACCGAGATCATTCAGAATGAGGCCCGGGGAATCCAATATGATTACAGCATGTTGTTTAATCACGCCCAGGATACGCTGATGACGATCAACAGCGAGATTGAGCTGACTGCCGATCTGATCTTAACCTTCGAAGTCGTCATGCAGAAGCTGACGGAAAAGGAGGGCTGAGGATGGCGAAGTTTCCGCAAACATTTCTGTGGGGTGGGGCCAGCGCTGCTGTTCAGATGGAAGGCGGCTGGCAGGAAGGCGGCAAGGGGATCAATGTTGCCGACATTCAAATCTGCCGGACTCACGATGCCCAGGGCGGCAATGTCAATTATACGCGGCAGTCTTTGAAAGAGCGGATCGAGGATGTATTATCGGATCATCCGGTACATTACTATCCTAAGCATGAAGCTGTGGATTTCTATCATCGCTATCCGGAATACATCCAATTGATGCAGGAAGCTGGCTTCAAAGCCTTTCGTCTCAGTATCAGCTGGGCGCGAATTTATCCCAACGGAGATGAAGCACAGCCGAATGAAGCCGGAATCGCTTATTACCGCAAGGTGTTTGAGGCGCTGCGGGAAGCTGGAATAACGCCGATCGTCACGCTATCTCATTATGATATGCCGCTGGCGGTTGTGCAGCATCACCATGGCTGGTATGGTCGGGAAACGATTGATCTGTATGTTCGTTATGCCCGAACGTGCTTTGAACGCTTCCACGATTTAGTGCCTTACTGGATCGCGGTCAATCAGATCAATTTAATCTTTGGGGAATCTTTCAGTTCCTTAGGCATGATCATGGATGAATATGAAGATTTTACAGCGGCCAAATATCAGGCTGTCCATCATGAATTTGTCGCCAATGCACTGTTAGTAAAAGCGGCTAAGGCCATTGATCCGAAAATTCAGGTCGGCGTCATGCTTGCGGATCAGATGACCTATCCGCTTAACAGCGACCCGCGGGCAGCCCAGCAGGCGCTGCAGGCGAATCGGATGAAGGATTATTTCTATTCCGATGTGCAGCTGCGCGGGGAATATCCAGGCTATGCCAAGCGGTATTTTAAAGAACACGGGATCACAATTCAGATGGAACCCGACGATGCGAAATGGATTCGCGAAAATACGATGGATTTTCTGGCTGTTGCTTATTATTATTCGCATTGTGTCGATGCTTCCGGCAAAAAAGTGGCCAATCCGCTGACCCCGGCAACACAATGGGGCTGGACGATTGATCCGGCAGGGCTGTATACTGCGATGAGCTCATATTGGGATCGTTATCATGTTCCGATGATGATTGCGGAAAACGGCATCGGAGTTGAAGAAACGTTGGACAGTGACGGTCAGGTTCATGATGACTATCGCATTGCCTATCATCGGGAACATATCCAGGAGATGCAGAAATTACTTGCGGACGAGGTGGAGCTGTTTGCTTATACGCTGTGGTCGCCGTTTGATATTGTCAGCGGCAACAGCTGCGAAATGGAGAAACGGTATGGACTAATTTTTGTCGATGTCGACAATAACGGCCAGGGCAGCCGCAGACTGGTCAAAAAAGACAGCTATGCATGGTATAAGCATGTCATCGAAACAGACGGTGAAGAATTATGAAATCGGTTAAAAAACTGATAATGGTGATCTGTTTGATTCTGTCCTGCACCGCCTGTGCCCAGCCGGAAGGGCCTTCATCTTCCTCTGATGTTCAGCCGGTTATGCTTTATTTTGTCCGCCATGGGAAAACCATGTTCAACACAACCGGACAGATTCAGGGATGGTCAGATACGCCACTAACGGAGGCCGGGGAAACCCAGGCAGATGCGACAGGGCGAGGCTTAAAGGATATCTCATTTATCGCGGCTTATACGTCTGATTTAGGCCGTGCCCGCGCTACGGCGCAGCGAATCCTGGCACAGAATGAACAGCCGGTTCCGCAGCTGATTGAACTGACCGGTTTGCGGGAATGGGGTTATGGCGGATATGAGGGGCGTCCAGGCAATGAAATGTGGGATCCTATTTTTGAGGCTCATGGATTGACATTTGATGAGTCGTTCTCACAATACAAAGAGTTAAAGAACTTGATCGGCGAAGCAGGGATTGCGGATGCCATTGCCGCGAATGATCCGACTCAGACCGCGGAAACGTATGATCAGATTTTAACCCGCGCTCAGCAGGCGATGGATCAGATTGTCGCAGAAGCCCAGGCAGCTGGCGGCGGTTCTGTCCTGATTGTTTCCAGCGGCGGTGTTATTCCGACAATTTTAAAAATGTTGATGCCGGATCAATTCCAGGGCGGCAGTTTGGCAAACTGTTCAGTAACTATCGTTGAGGTGCAGGATGGTCAATATACGCTGGGTGTTGTCGGAGATACAAGCTATACCGAAAAAGGAACAGTAAAGCAATGAAAGAAGGATTATAATGCAAAAGTTAAGTTTTATAACAGCGGCTGTGATGCTGAGCCTGTCGCTCTGTGCTTGTGCTGCATCCCCTGCCTCATCGGCGCCGACCCCTTCTCCGGATCTTCAATCCGATGTTTCGATGAAGGTGACGAGTGAACACATTGAAATTGATTCTGCCCGTCAGACCAAGATTCAGGCGGTTCTGACCCAGCCGGCTTCAATGCCGGAAGCCGGTTATCCGCTCGTTGTCTTTGCGCATGGTTTTCAGGGAAGCAAGGATGAGAGCGGCGCATTTACCGCGGTAGCTGAAGGTCTGGCACAGCAGGGAATCGCCAGCATCCGAATGGATTTTCCAGGCTGCGGCGACAGTCCGGAAGACTTCATGGCGTACACCTTAAAGAATATGCAGGATGATGTCGACAGCGTCTTCGCTTATGCCCGCTCGGCGATGAAGATTGATGAAAGCCGTATCGGCATGTTGGGCTACAGCATGGGCGGACGGGTTGCTTCCTTATATCTGAGTGAGGAAAATATCAATACTGCAGTGCTGTGGGCACCGGCAGCGGCTGATGGATTAAAGTCTTTAGCCAGTATGGGCGATGAAGAAACGATTCGCAGACTGATTGAAGAGTCCAAAGACAGCGGCGTGGCAGTCATTCAGATATGGAATCAGGATGTGGAAGTCGCTCATGATTTCCTTTCTCAATCCGCGGAAGCGATGCCAATGACCAATCTGAGTGCTTATACGGGCAGTTTAATGGTGGTGACTGGCGGCCAAGACAATACTGTAACCACCGCTATCACAGACCCGATCTTTGAAGCTGCGGTCAATACCCAAATCACGACTCATCTGGATGTGCCGCGCGGTACGCATTCCCTGGGCGCAGGAGATTTCGGCAATGATCCGCAGGTTCAGAATGCGGTTGTTGAAGCTACCGTTCACTTCTTTGCGGATCAGATGCAGTAAACAAACCCAATCCCGCTGAACTGAATCATGAAGAAATGAGAATCAGATGATAGGTTCAGTTAATCCTCCCTACAAAAAAGGCAGATACGCTGCCTTTTTGTCATTCTGATCATATCGGGGTGAGTCATCATAATAAGGAAGGTGCAAAACTGATCATAGAATGATTTATAGAAATGATGTTAATATCAAAAAACGGATTAGGATAATCATCTGAAATTCCGTGCATTGGTTGAGTATAGACGGTGATAAAGAAAAGAATGAATTTGAATTGCCAGTGTTTATGGCAAGTTGTCTATTTCTATTGATAAACTTTACATAATGCGCTTTAATGAAATAAAGCATGATGTATTTTGATTTAACAGGGACTGTTTTGTTCGGATAATGTAAGATATCCAGCGGCAAATGCAGAGTGATGGTGTTTGATAGTCTTTAGAATCTGCGGACAGCTGGATGCATAAGATTTGGAGGAACTTATGAGAAAGTCTATTCTATTCTTCGCTATCGCGTTTATATCAATTTGTTCTGTTCTGTTTTTTTTGAATGGATTTATTAAGGAAAATAAAAATGAGGATAGAGAGACAGCGCAAGTTGATAATCAAAAGATTGCCCACAAAAAAGCTAATCAAAATAAAGTGAAAACAGATTCCAGAGGTGCCTCCTTCGAAAAGACAAGTGATTCCTATAAAATTGATATCCATAGTTCATATGTCCAAAATGAATCAATGGAGCTTGGAGAGTTTCGTTTTGATAACAATTTTATTCAATCTGACAGTCTACTGTTGTCTGAATATGAGGATCGCGTCTATTTTAGAGGCTTAGGCGGGAACTTGCTTTGTTATAACGGCACAAAAACGGAAGTGATTTTAAATGAAGTCATTTCTAACATTTATCAAAGTGATCAATTTTTAACGTGTTTACTTGAAGATCGGGATCAAATTGTTTTGTTGGATTTAAAAGAAAATCAATATAAAACATTCCCATATTCTCTTCCTTTTAATAAGAAAGACTGTTGGATACAATGCCTTTATCATGTAACCAATGATTCCTGTGTGGTATATAACTTAACTGATAAAGATAATTTATATGTATTGGATAATGATACCTATTCAATCATGACTGAAGATGCACTGGCGGCTCATTTTAAAGTAGAAGATTCTGATTATTATTTATATAATGGGGAGTATGGAGCATCTGGCAATTTCTATGAAAATAGTGTTTTAATTGATCAGTTCGTAGAAGAGATACAGGTAGTCGATTCTAATCTTTATTACTTAAAAAATAAGAATGTATATGGCGGATATTTAGTAGAGAACTATTTAATGAAATATGATACACAAAATAAGAAAATAAGTCAGTTAGTCAAAACACCAGTCATCTCTTTTTTGGCAACAGAAATGGGTGTTTATTATTCTTTAGATCCAACGTGCTTTAAAGAAAAGCCGATTAGTTTAGAAAACGCTGATGAACTCAGAATGAACGAGAACCGCGGTGTTTATTTTTTAAGCAGCCAAGGAATGTTAACCCAAATTTCTAATGAACTTTATTCAGGTTTTCAGAACTGCCAGTATGGACTGATTGGGATCATTCCACTTGAAGATACGATAGAGATTCATTTAATAAACGAACCAACAAAAGTTTTAGATAAATTGGATACTAATCTAAGCAAATTTATTCAGCATCGGTGGAAATATAATGAAAGTTTCTAATAAAAAACAGGTTGCAGAAAAGAAAAACAATCATTAATTGATATAAAGTTTTGAAGCTCCTTTTAAAAGAAGGTAGCGGGCAAAGCGTCAAAAGAATGAGCCACAATTTTATTTCCATTTGTTATCCATAATGCCGAAATAATTATTGTAACACAATCTGAATTGATAAAAGAATTAAGTGGTTAAGCAGCTGAAGCTGAGAATAATAACCCACAGACTAATGAAAACGTTATTTAATCAGCGTCGTATCCCAATGTTCTACTTGCTCATAAAATTGTTCACTTTCCGGGCTGTTCTTCTGTTGATAAGTGTCAGTAAAGGAATGCAGGAAACGGAAGAAAATCTGAGTGTAATGAATTGGGGTTTGCGGGTCATTGCGATGCCGCAGAATTTGAAGAAGAATGCCGCCGAAAAGGATATCGGCTGCCGCAATCAGGCTGTCTACATCTTCAGCTCGGAAATAACCATCTTCAACACAGGGAAGCAGAATATTCTGATTCTTTTTTATAAAATCGGTTTCCTGTATCTGAGCGGAAAGTTTAGGATTGAGCTGTTCCTGAATTTCAGGAAAAACCGCAAAGTAATCCGGAATGCACTGATAAATCCTGGTTTTGTCTTCCATCTGAAAAAAATACAGGAACAGACGCGGATGCTGAAATGACTCACGGCATTGTGCCAGCCATTGACTAAGATAGTGATAAAGCGAACTGTCGCATTTCGTCTGCAGCTGGGAAGCTTCAACCCAGATCCGGCTCATCCGATCTATCAAGGTGAATGCGATCAGCTGATTCATATTCTGAAAATAGTTATAAAGCGTTGCACTGTTATAGCCGGCTGCATCCGCAACCTGCCTCAGCGTGATCGCATCAACGGACAGAGTATCGGTAAGCGAGATTACAGCCTCGATAAAGTAGCGGGTCATTCGGGATTTTTTTAATTGAGCATTATGTTCATTCATGGTCGTGTCCTCTTTGTCTGTCATTATAGCACAAATTCATAACCAAGAAAATTAATCAAATGATTGTAAAAATAATCATTTGATTGTTGAAAAATGGACAAAGCCTGATACAATGAAAGGGACGAGGGAGGATTTAGAAATGAAGAAGGAAATATCACGTCGAAATTTCATTAAAGGAACTGCCGCTTTAACCGCTGGAGCAGCTCTAATGGGACTGGCAGGATGCGCTCAGGAAGAGGCGCAAACAACCCCGGAAGCACCAAAATCGAAACATGTAAAGGTTGCGGTTTTTTCACCAACGGAAGGAACGAAGAATGCGGCTGCGATGTTGGCTGCGAAGTTCTCAGATGATGTTGAGTTCGCTGACCTGACCAACGCTGCATCCCGAACTGAGGAAGTCACGTTTACCGCAGAGGATCTGGCGATTGTAGCCGCGCCGTCCTATGGCGGACAGATTCCGATGATCGAAGGTCTGTTTACTAATTTAAAAGGGGATAATACACCTTGCGTGGTCGTTTGTGCTTTTGGCAACCGAGCCGCGGAAAACGTCTATGCCAACATTGCCAACATTGTGTCGGCTCAGGGATTTGTGGTTGTCGGAGCGATCGGCCTGGTTACGCCGCATGTCTTCTCCAGCAACGCCAAAGCAGGCCACAGCCGGCCCAATGTTGAGGACAATCAGATCATGGCGGAATTTGCGAAGAAAGTCATGGATAAGCTGAACAGCGGTACGATTGAGGCGATGAAGCTGGAAGGCTCCGCGGAAGTTGATTTCGCTAAGGAAATCTCCGTAGCGCCGAAAGAATTCAAAGTGGAAAACTGCGTAAAGTGCGGAGCATGTGCTACGAATTGTTCTACAGGAGCGATTGATCCGCAGACTTTAGAAATTGATGAATCAAAATGTATCAACTGCATGCGCTGTTCCTTCGTCTGTGAATTCAATGCCCGTTCTTATGACACGGCTGTAAAACGTGAATTCATCGAAGGAAAACTGTCAACAAAGAAACCTGTTGAATATTTTGTTTAATTAGACAATAAAGAAATCGGAATTGGGTCATACAGACCATTAAAAGCCGCAGATCATCTGCGGTTTTTAAATGTTTCATTTCAAATATTTACTTTGATAGAACTGAAAAAAGGATTAAGCTTAAAGAAAGGGAACAGCATATGAATTGTGTGGGGGTCATGATGAAATATAAAACAAACTGGTTGGGAATTATTCTTATCGCTATGGCATTGCTCGTTTTAGGCGTTGTTTTTATCTTGAATCTTGTTCGTGAAGAACAGGAATTCAGGGGATTAAAAACACTTTCGGTTTTCCAATTTGATAATGATGGGGATGATGTGAAGCCGCAGGGAAGAATGGAACTAGAAAGTACCGTTGATTTTCTTACTCTGGAATTGAATGGACAAACCTGTCGGATTGCTAAGCCGGAAGGTTTGGTTGGGGCATATCAAGGCGGACCTTATTTTTGTGAAAGCAATATTCCGTGGGCAATCTATTTTGGGAAGCATTATGATACGATTGGAATTGCCGAACTGACCCATGTCTTAATTCATGGTGATCAACGCAGTTTCCAGTATACAGGAAGCTATTTTCTATGCTTTATTCAAAATGAATCTTATAAGCTGAACAAACAAGAATGTATCCGGCGCTTTAAAAAATTAACTTCTGCCCCATTGTGGGATTAAACAAAAAAAGCATAAGAAAATCCGGCAAACGTAAGCTCGCCGGATTATTCAGTTCAATTAAAGCTCAGCCAATTCACGGCCTAACATATAGGACAACGTGCAGCAGACAGCACCTAAGTTCTGTCCAGGCATAACGAAGTTGTACGAGTTGGCATAGAAATCGCCGACCATGATGCCTGTGTTGTACAAGCCCTCAATCGGCTGATCATTCGCGTCACAGACCTGCAGATGATCGTTCGTGCGCAGACCGCCGCAGACGGTTAAGAAAGTTGCGCCAGTGACTTTGGAACCATAGAACGGAGCGGTATCGATCGGATAGAGAACTTCCGGATTAACATGATATTCCTCATCCAGGCCAGCCTTGGCATATTCATTGTAGCGCTTGATGCTGGCGAGGGCATTGGCTTTGACTTCATCGCTGTAGCCTTCATACATCTTTTCAACCAATTCTTCTAAGGTATCCGCTTTGAAGTAGTTGGAATTGCTGTTCCACATTTCAATATATTCTTCCGGTGAATAAGCTTTAATGCCGTTTTCTTCATCGACGCAGTGGCCAAACGGTTCCCATTGATCCTGGGTGTAAGCATAGTTGACATCCCAAACCCCGAAAGCAGTCCGTTCCGGCAGCTGCAGTACAGACATGGCGCCATAGGCAAAGTTGGTTACTTCATTCTGATACCGCTGACCGCGGACATCCAGATTCAATCCCCAGAAGTTGGAAATTACCGCATGAGAAGGTCCCGGAACACCGCCGTTGATCATCGGAGCACAAGGATAAGTTTTCTGCCAGGCTGCGCCGACCCACAATCCCATTTTCTGTCCGTCGCCTGGCATTAAACCGTTGTAGACTAAACCGGCATCGTAATCAACCTCATCCGACAGTGTATCCTTGAAAATTTCATACGCCCATGGTGAATACTTGGCCATCATATCCTTATTGCGGGAGAAGTCGCCGGTAGCCAGGACAATCGCCTTGCGTCCGACATATTTAACATAGCTGCCGTCTTCTTTCTGCGCGATGACCGCGGATACTCGGCCGGTATTCTCATTTTCGCGAATCAGATATTTTGCGACCGTTTTATAATGAATTTCACCGCCCATGTCAGCGATATGGCTGGCATAAGCCTGAGCCTGCAGCGGGGCACCGAACAAGGCGCCGAACGGCTGTTCCTCATTCCAGAAATTGTGGGAAGCACTCGGTACGGTCAGGACTCCATCAGGATCGTAATAACCTGGCTCCAGGCATACATGTAAGCCTTTGGCTTCCATCTTGTCAATCATCCAGTCTACAGATTCAGCACTGTTGTTGATCCAGCGTTCCCATTTCTTTTTATCCATGAAATAAGTGCCGGAAGTCTGTTCGGTTTTAACGATTTCCCGGGCAATCTCTGGTGAATAATCAATTCCCTTCGCTTTTTGATATTTAGAACCCACGGCATGATTGGAACCACCGCGGGAATACGGCTGCGAACCGGCGGAGAACATCAGAACGTCAGCTCCCTGTTCCATCGCGGAACACATGGTGCATAAACCCGCCATACCGGAACCGATGACAATGATATCATGTTCGATCGTTTCCTTAATCTCTGATTCGGGAATCGGATCAGGGGCAATTTCAAATGACCATTTTGTCTGCGTAAAGGTCTCTGCGGTTAAAACGTTGTTTCCAGCAGGGGCTGATGAAGCTTCCGGCGTTTTGGCTTCGTTGTCTGAGGCACATCCGCCCAACATGCCGGCTGCGGCTAAGCCGACGGCTCCGGCCGCCGCGCCTTTGATAAAGTCCCGTCGGGAGATTCCAGATGTTGCTTTGTCTGTGTTTTTCATTTCTTTCCTCCTCGTTTTATGAGCTTTGTTCGCTTATGTCAGGATTGACAATAAATGCACAATGCTCTTTAATGGTTATTGTAGGCGTTTTCTGACCAAGTAAAAAGCAGTCTTTTTTTGCGCAGGCGCAAGAGAAAATTACTTTGTTCAGAAAGGATCAAGTTTAGTTTCAGTCAGAAAAGACAGGGGGAGTATGGATGGATATCCAGCATCTGCGTTATTTCTTAACCGTCAGCCGAACGCTCAACTATACCAAAGCCGCAGAGGAATTATATATCAGCCGCCAAGCCGTTGCTCAGGCTGTCCGGCAGCTGGAAACTGAGCTGCAGTCGCCGTTGTTGATCAATCGCAAAAATACATTGGCACTGACGCCTTTAGGGAAGGTGTTTCAGAAGGAAGCCAGTAAAATTGTACGGTCATTTGGTCAGTTTGAGGCGGCAATGCTGAAACAGGCAGAGGATAAGAAAAACGAATTACGGATAGTCATGGGCGCGGGAATTGTCTTAAATCTTTCAGCGGAGATGTTTGCGAACTTTTCCACTGCGTATACTTCGATTCTATTGTCCACAAAAGAAGAAGACAATGAAGCGATTCTGCGCCATGTTGAAGAAGGCGAGGCGGACCTGGGGTTAATCGGAACAACCCCAGCGTATATTCAAGGCTTTCGCTCGTGCTTAATCAAGAAGAGTGATCTGCATGTCTGCCTGCATATTGATCATCCCTTAGCGAAAAAGGAATCGTTGACCTTTCAGGATTTAAAAGGCGTACCGATGGTCGGCTTTGGGGAAAAGTATGATCTGCATCGCTATTATGTTCAGAAGTGTCATGAAAATGGCTTTGCGCCCACCTTTTCGATCATTACGGCCGATGTGAATATATCCCGCAATCTGGTCCTGGAAAATCGATCGGTCAGTTTCGCTTTTCCGGATTACCGCAAGGACAGCCATCCTTCTGTCTCCAAAGTGAAGGTGCTGCCGTTAAATCTGGGGGAAACCGATGCTTGGGGTATTTATGCCATCACGCGAAGTGACGAAGAGATTACGCTGCCCCAACAGCTGTTCATTGAGTTTATGCAGCGTCAGGCAGGAACGGCCCTGTCTTGTTAGGCTTTGGCGTCGGCTTTAATCTGAGTGCTGCGCTTATTTTCTAAGAGCGGGAACAGGAAGCCTTAAAGGAGCTTTGATTATGCTTCTTTGACTGTCTGACGTCTTTAATTGTGCAGTGAAAGCAGCAGCTAAATTAAAATTTGTCAGGGATTCTGTTCAGCCATCCGGCTTTTCTTGATATAATAGATCCAGAAGAACAGATTTCAGTAGAAATGCAAATGTAAATAAATCATCGTGTTGAAAAACTTTACAATTTTTAAAGAAAACATTTGTCATTATGCCGCATTTGCGGTATAACTACATTATGAAATCTTAGGGAGGGGCGAGTTTATGGCAAAAGGATTGGTAGTGATTCTCAGCGGCGTCAGCAGTATTGGTAAAGATCAGGTTCGTCAGAAGCTGCTGAATGATCCGGAATTGGGCTTAATGGATATCATATCCCTGACCACACGGCCAAAGAAAGAAACGGAACGGGATGGTTCAGATTATTATTTTGTAAATCATAAGGATTTTGCGGATGCCGTGCGTGATCATCGAATGCTGGAATATACGGAATTCAACGGATATTATTATGGAACTCCGGCTGAACATGTGGAGTTTCTGACGGCTATGGGCAAGCATGTGCTGATCTCAGTGGAAGCTCAGGGCGTTGGTCAGATTCGGATTAAACACCCGGATAACAAAGCTTTTTTCCTCGTGCCGACAAGTCTGGAAGAACTGGAAAAACAGATTCGACAGCGATATCATGCGGATGAGGCAAGTATTAATCTGCGGATGAATAAAGCGAAAACTGAATTAGAGCTGGCGAATATCTTCGGAACGTGTGTGCCGCTGACCTCGGATGAAGAAGTTTTCAACATCATTAAAAAGGAATTGTTGGAAGAACTGAAAAATCGCGAACAGAATTCATAAGAGCTGGCAGCTGCCGGCTTTTCTATAGTGCCAGACAAGCAAGGTGGATAGAGATCGGACATTCAATCCTTATTCATGGATGTAAAAATCAGCTGAATGCAGGAATGATTCTGAAGTTTAAGAATGGAAGTATGTTCATCATCATTGCCAGTTTAATCATAATCTATCTGGGATGGTTTATCTTTTCCAAACCGGAAAAAGTTTGGGAAATGCGGTATCAATTCTTTGTCAAAGGCGGAGAACCTACGCAGTACGCTATTTTCTGCATCAGATTCACCGGCATTGTTTTGATTCTTGCGGGAGCAATGTTAATCGCGCTCTATATCCTTGAAATCATCAGCATTGTTTCTTCAAAAACGTGAAATGCTGCCTAAGACAAATGGATAAATGAAAGTGAAGGTTGAAAAGACGTTTAGCTTCCGATTTCTGTATGGAATAGCCGGATTATTACGCTGTTTTATTTCAATTTGGAACAAAAAAGAAAGAAACTGGAGAAACACTTACAGTGAACTTAAGGTTTTCTGACTTTCCCTGTATTTTAAATAAAATATGCTATTCTAACAGGGTAAAGGCAGGCGATAAAGATGAACAGAAAAAGAATTTTAATCATTTTAGGAGGAATTTGTTTGGGTTATGCCTGCCTGACCTGTCTTACGGTTTCCCTGCAGTTTGGCAATGCTTTTTTTCTCATTCTCGGTATGTTGCTAATTTGTGAAGCACTCATCCATGAAAAGTTAGGAAAGCAAAGCAAGCATGTGATCAATTGTCTGGGGTTGGTTGGCAGCGGAATAGCTCTGATTTTAATCGTTCTGATGATCGGCGCGGCGAATGTCCGTTTTTCCTCTACAGATGTTCAGGGATCCACGGTTATCGTACTGGGCGCGAAGATCAATGAAGATCGTCCCAGCCTGATTTTGCGTCGTCGTCTTCAGGCCGCTTTAACGTATGCTCAGGAACATCCTGAGAGTCAGATCATTGTGACAGGCGGGCAGGGTGAAGGCGAAATCTATACAGAGAGTGCTGTGATGAAAAAATGGCTGATGGATAACGGGCTGGAGGCCGAACGGATTTTTGAGGAAAATCAAGCGCGAAATACCGGTGAAAATTTAAGGTATTCGCTTGAACTGTTAAGACAAAATGAACTGAGTGAAAAGGTTGTGATTGTTACAGACAGCTTCCATCAGCTGCGGGCGTCAATTTTGGCTAAACAGCTGGGAATCGAACAGATTGAAGCGGTGAACTCGGAAACTCCGCTTTCGCTGATTCCGATGTATACCGTAAGAGAATGGTTCGGATTGGTAAAAGCCTTGGTTCTTCAAAGATAAGCAGATAAGATTTCTCGGCGGATGTCTGAGAAATCTTTTTTGCAATTTCTGGGAATATTCCAGCATCCCAGAGAAAGTGAATGATGAAAGAACTTTGCAGTGCCTGAAATTAAAGCTCGCGGATAAAGATGGAATAAGAATTAAAAACGAGAAATTAAGAATTAAAATGAAAACTTGTTTTAACCTTTAGTAAACATGGAAATCACAGATATAATCATAATTTATTTCGCGGAAATTCCCAAAGTTAGATTTTGTATTCTTCAATAACGCTTTTATAAAAGGCTTAAAATGATGCATAAGTATAATTTATACATTAGTAAATATTACTTATGGATTGGAAATGCTTATTGGACAAGCTTCTTTTCCCATGCTAAATTGAAAACGTGATAACGCTTACAAACTTTTTCTTATTTCTTTATCCGACTGCGGATAATTAAGGAATGAAAAGGGGCGGAAGCAGGGGAAGAGAGGAAAGTAAGATGAAAAAACTGTTCAGTTTTCTGGCAGCCATTGTCACAGCATTGACTGTGATCGTTCCAAGTCAGGCTGTCCCGATCTTGGCTGAGCCGACTGCGTCACCGGTGACCCTTCGTGTCGGAACCTGGAATATAGCCGCAGGAACGCACCCGAATCTTGGCGAAATGTCCAGTGTGATTGCGGAAAACAACCTGGAGGTTGTTGCGGTTCAGGAAGTCGATATGTTCAATAACCGTAATAATGTGGATATGTTGATGGGCTTAACCAGTTCCGAATTATCGCATACGGACTTTGCGAAATTCCGCAATTATGAGGGTGGGGAATTTGGGATCGGATTTGTTTCGCATTATCCGATTCTGCAATCCTCCGCAAGTCCTCTGGAAACTTACGAGTTAGAAGCAACCAAGGTTGCCCAGCGGATCGTAATTGAAAAAGAAGGCAAGCAGATTGCGCTGTACAATGTCCATCTGAGCGCGCAGACGCCAAAACAAATGACCGCCAGGGAACTGCGTCAGGTGCAGTTTCTGCAGCTGGCCAACATGATTGCGAAGGATCCGATCGAATACAAAGTGATCATGGGTGATTTCAATGCGGATCAGGATACCTATGAGTTTTCCCGCATGCTGGATTTCTTCAATATGGCGAATGGCCGCAATGATCAGTGGCAAAGAACTTATTGGCCGGACGATGATCCGGCAATGAAAGTGTTTAGTGTGGATAATATTCTGGCGACGAAAAATATCCAGATCGACAATTTTGAAGTGGTTCAGAATCAGCTTTCGGATCATTATCTGCTGTGTGCGGATCTGACGCTTTCCGAAGAAAAAGCTCCGGATCTGCGCAAGAATTTAGCCCTGGGGGCTGCTGTTGAGGTAAGCTCCAGTGATGAAGGGACCTCAGCTTTCAGCCTAGTTGATTATCAATATGGAAAAGGCTGGACTTCGTCCGAGGCCAGTGCTGAAATTACCGTGCAGCTGGATCATGCGGTTGAAAATGCCCAGGTGAAGCTGCATTGGGGTGAGCAGAAGCCATCGCATTATACGCTCAGCACTTCTATTTCAGGGAAGACCTGGACAAAAGTGGCAGAAGTGAATCAGCCGCAGGTCATGGATTCTCTTTCCGCAGGGAATGCTCGTTACATCAAGCTGGAGCTGATGGAGAAAACGACGGATCTTTACGATCTGCGGGAAATCGAAGTGTTTGGTCAGTTCAATGCGGCTTTGGATGCAGCCAATGAGAATATCCTCGACAATAGCGGATTTGAAATGTGGGAACCGATCGTGATACCGCATCCGCTGCAGCCAAATGGGACCTGGTGGGATAAAGATATCTGGGAAAATGATCTGAAGACCCAGCCATGGATTTATCAAATCTATTTGGGAGAGCAAGCGATGACCCCATATTATATGGCTTATCAGGATAAGCAGGATAAGCATGAAGGCGAATGTTCCGTGCGTGTTGAAAAACGCGTTGGTGCGACCAATGAAGCGTATTTCAAACTTCAGAATTATCCGTTTGTTAAAGATCAGACTTATAAGATTTCATTTTGGTACAAGACTGCAGATATGAGCTCTGAGAGCTTAAATTTGAAAATCTTTAACGTAGATCACCCGATCAAAAACAATACCGAATGGACGCATTTTGAAGGTGAATACAAAGCGAATGCAGCAACGTCGTTAGTCAATCTTTACTTAAAAGACGTTTCCAATAAACCTGTAAATACCGGTACTTTCTGGATTGATGATTTCCAGATCATTCCGGTATCTACATCTGAACCGCTTCCGGTTTACGCACAATCACTGGAAGTCCAGATGAATGTTTCACGGTTAGCGGTGAATGACACAGCCCAGGCAACCGTTCAGGTTATTCCGGAGGATGCTGAGGATCAGGATGTCGTCTGGTCTTCATCTAACCCTAAGGCAGCGACGGTTGATAAAAATGGGAAAGTGAGCGCTGTCGGGCGAGGCAAGACGCTGATTACAGCCACCTCAACATCCAATTCCTTGATGAGAGCTTCGGTTCCGCTGACAGTTTACAGCGATAAGATTGAGATTCAGGCTTTGGAAGAAGCAATTTCTGAAGCTGAAACCTTGTCTTCTGAGAATTATACGCAGGGCAGCTGGACTCGTTTGGAAACAGCATTGACTGAAGCCAAAGCGCTGCTCAGTTCATCAGAGCTGGATCAGGATGCGGTCGATGCGGCACTGGAGTCTATAAAGCAGGCGATGAAATACCTGGTCGAAACCAGTGAAATCGATACGGCTTATGAAAAGATCATGAATTACTGGGTGAATGAATTAGTCGGTGATTCCTCAGGAACCTTCCAGGATCCTGTTTATCTGGAGAATGTTCAAAGTCTGGATCAGAAATCCCTGAATTATCTGAATACGATGAAAGATCCGATGTCCCCGGATACCAGCGAATTGTGGACAGACAAAGCGATGAATGATGCGGAAATGGGGGCAAAGGTAACGGAAGCCCTGGATCGCCTGAAGATGATTGCGACCCAGTATCAGACACCGCAGTCAGCTTTGTATCAGGATGATGCGGTAAGAATTCAGATTTTAGAAGCCATGGAATTCATTTTGGCCAATAAATATGGACCGAATACCAAAAAAGGCTCGTCAAACTGGTGGGATTGGGAAATCGGCAGCCCGCGTTCAATGATGGATGTTTCCTTCCTGATGCGCGATGAAATGCCAACAACAATGAAACAGTCTGTTGTAAAAACCATTGACCGGTTCGTTCCGAAAGCTGATTATCGACTCGGCAGCTCGTTGAAAGAAACTGGCGCTAATCTGATTGATAAAGTTTCCATCGTGATCAAGCGTGCCGCTTTTGAAGGCAACAGCAGCCGTCTTGAGCATGCTCAGTCCTGCATGGCGCCGCTGTTTACCTATGTCACCTCTGGCGACGGCTTCTACAAGGACGGCAGCTTCATCCAGCATACTTCCATTCCTTATAATGGCTCCTACGGCTTTGTCCTGTTGGATGAGCTGACAAACTGCATCATCATGCTGAACTTTACCGAGCATGCTGTCAGTCCGGAAAACGTCGCCCTGTATGAAACATTCCTGAATGATTCCTTTATCCCATTCTTATCCTACGGCGGCAACGTTCTGGATTTAGTCCGCGGCCGTGCGGTATCCCGAATGGCTCAGCAGGGTGATACCATGGGCATGAAGATGATGGGAACGATTCTGCAGTATGCGGAAACTGTCGATACAGAATCCGCTGCCCAGATCCGTGCAAAACTGAAAACAATTGCCCAGGAGAAATTTAGTCAGCCGCAAACCCAGGATTTCTCATTGGTTCCTTACAGTGATTACATTCGCGTTCAGGTACTGCGGAATACTGAGGATGTCGAGGCTGCGACCCGTCAGAGCAGTTATAACGTTTACTCCTATATGGACAGAACAGTAGTTCATCGGGAAGATTTCACCTTTACGGTTTCCAATTCCTCCAAACGGATGTACAACACCGAGCAGGGCAATGATGAAAACAACAAAGGCCGATATCAGGGAATGGGGCATACCCAAATTTATACCTCGGATATCAGTCAGTATAATGACCATTACTTTGCGACTGTGGATAACTACCGTGTCAGCGGCGTGACCACAGCCCATCAGGATATCAGCTTTAATACCAGCGGTCAGTCTGCCTGGGCGGGCGGCACCACGCTGGATGGCGTCAATGGGGTCAGCGGTCTGATTCTGACCGGCGATAAACCGTTCAGTAAGCCGAGTGCCAGCGGAACCGGAAATGACTCCAATGTCAGCGGCAGCCGTTCGGGCATCAGTGCTTATAAATCCTACTTTGTCTTTGGCGATCAGCTGATTTTCTTAGGCACGGGGATTACGAATGACGGCAGTGACCCGAATGTTGCCGTCGTTGAAACAATTGTGGATAACCGCAAGATCAAGGCGGATGGATCCAATACCTTGATCGTGGATGGTGACGTCTATCTCAGCGCCAACGGCGAAGAAGTATTGACGAATCCTGCCTATGCCTGGCTGCAGAGCAATGCCGATGACGCCATTGGATATGTCTTCCTGAATCCTGCCGAGGTTCTGATTAAGAAGGAAACGCGCACAGGGACATGGTATGACGTCAACAGGCTTGCCAAATTTACAGATTATACGGAAAGAACCAACAACTTCTTATCCTTAGCTGTTCAGCATGGTCAAAAACCAACAGATAGCCAGTATGCTTACATCGTTCTGCCGCAGGTAAGTCAGGAAGAAACAGCCAGCTATCGTGCGGATGAACACATTGCCATCATCAAGCAGGAAGGCGGAGTTCATGCCCTGAAAGATTTGGCCAGCGGTCAGATCGCCATGAATTTCTTTGTCGCCGGCACAGCGGGGGATGTCACTGTTGACAAGTCGTCCGCAATGATTCTGGATAAGGCGGACAATGCGGAGACGCTGCGTCTGGCAGTCAGTGACCCTACACGGTCATTGAGTGAAATCACAATTACGATTGACAATGTCAATCCGCAGCATTTAGGTGTTCTGAGCGGCGATGCTCAGATCATCCGGGCGGAAGGCAGCTCTGTTTCCCTGAAGGTTCGTTTTGACATCAAAGATGGTCAGCCAAGAGTGGTTGAACTCGGAACATCCTATGATAATCAGTCGATCAACTATGCTTCGCAGGCTAACGGTGCGCATGCTGCAACGGGAACTTCACAAGTAGGTGAAAACCGTGCCCCGGCTTTCGCTAATGATGGCGATTCCTCAACCCGCTGGGCATCAGATTATACCAAAGGCAATGACGAACAGGGCAGTAATCTTGATGCGGAAACCAAAGCGAGAGAAAACGACCAGTGGCTGGATATCAACCTTGGACAAAAGCGCACGATTTCCCAAGTCGTTATTACCTGGGAAGCTGCGAATGCCCGCGAATATCTACTGCAGGGATCCTTGGATGGGGAAACGTATTTTGATCTGTACCACGCGGTCATTGCCAATGCCGGCAAGACCCCTCGGACCGATACCCTGAGCTTTGATGCCGCAGAAACACAGTATCTGCGGATGCAGGGAATTGAACGTTCGCATTATCAGGGCGGATATTCGATCTTCGAGATTGAGGCGTATGAAAAGGTTTCGTTAAGTGCTTCGATGGATAAAGCAAAAACATTATTGGAACAGTACGGTGATGCTTCAGCCTTTGTTTCGGAAACTGTCTATAATCAACTCAAAGAAAAGGTGGAAGAAGCATTAGCAGCCGCGGAAGCCTTAATAAAATTGGGTGCTGCCTATGAGGATGCCGAATTGGCAAGAATCGTGAATGAGCTGGAAATGGCCAGCCGGGATTTCAACGCCGCGGTACTGCACGTTGAGCAAGTGATCATCAGCGAAGGGGATTCGTACTTATTAGGCAAGAATGAAGGCGTGCAGCTGCATGCGTCGATCCTGCCGGCGAATGCCTACAATTCAGCAATTCGCTGGGAAAGCAGTGATCCTGCAGTCGCTGCTGTCAATGAGAGCGGTTATGTTCAGGCAGTCAATGGCGGAACAGCCGTAATCAAGGCAATCGCTCTGGATAATGAAGTCAGTGCCCAAATTGAGATTACGGTGGAATCAAAAGTCACCGGCATTACTATCGAACCAGCGGAAGTTACCGTTCTGCGTGCAGAAACGGTGACACTGCAGGCTAAAGTGGAGCCGAGTGATTCCAATAATCAAAACGTGATCTGGACTTCTTCCGATGAAAGTGTAGCGACCGTCGATGAAAATGGCGTCGTCACGGCTCATACAATCGGTTTAGCAACGATGACCGCCACCACAGAAGAAGGCGGATATCAGGCGAGCAGTACAGTAAGAGTCAGTGCGGATCTGAAAGGAAATAATCAGATGATCGGTGCGACGGCAACGGCATCCTCGACTGTCAGTGCCTCCGGGGTAAGTCCGCAGGGAGCCGTAGATCAGGATTACACTACACGCTGGGCATCCAATTACAAGAATATCACTGAGGCAGAAGCTGAAGATCAGTGGTTGTTGATGGAACTGCCGGAGGCCCGGACAATCAATGAAATTCGGATCACTTGGTTCTCGGAAACGGTTTATGGCAAAGAGTATCAGATTCTGGGTTCCATGGATGGTGAAAACTTTGAAGTCATGGCAGAGATTACCGAGGGTCAGAATAAACAGTTCATTATTGACTGCAATGAAATGACAGTCAAATTCATCAAATTTAAGGGAATCAAGCGCACCGCAACCAACGGCGGTTACGGCATTGTTGAATTTGAAGCGTATTACAATCCGGAAATTGTGGATCAGCTGATTGAAGCCAAAGTGCTGGCAAGCCGTTACGGTGAAGATCTGGTTGGAAGCTATGCTGGTTATCAGCAGCTGAAAACCGCCATCACTGAAACAGAAGCCCTGATTGACAGAGACTTCACTGGAGCTGAAATTCAACAGATGCGTGAAGCTCTGATCGCCGGCATGGAAGCGTACCGTGCTGAGATTGTTGAAGTCACAGGTGTCCAGATATCGCAGCCGGAATTGACGCTGGAGATTAAGACCCAGGCTCAGATTGAAGCTTCCGTCACTCCGGAAAACGCAACAGACAAACAGTTAATCTATACGACAAGCAATGATTCCATTGCCGAAGTTGATGCCGCTGGCTTGATTACGGCCAAACGCAAAGGTCAAGCTGTGATTACAGTCACTTCCCGTGACGGTGGTCACAAAGCCACGGTGAATGTGACGATTACGGCCTTTACAGACAATCCGCCGGTGATCACCGCCAACAATGTTACGATTGCATTAGGAAGTGAATTCAATCCGCTTGATTATGCTATCGTCAGCGATGTGGAAGATCAGGATCTCACTTTGACTTCTGAACATGTCATCGCCAATGATGTCAATCCTACGCTTGCCGGAGTTTATCATGTCACATACAAGGTCACAGATTCAGCCGGCAATGAAGCTGAAAAGACCATCACTGTAACGGTGATGCAGGATCCGGAAGAAGTGACGCTGACCAGTGAACAGGGAATTAAAATTATCGGCTTGTTTACGGATACGGATTCAGTGGAAGTCAAGGATCTGACCGCTGATCATGAAGGCTTTGATCGTCAGGAAATTGTCAAGGTCTGGCAGCTGAAGATGGGCAGCAGTTCCAGAAGCCGCGGCTTAACGCAGTATGAAGTCCGCATTCCATTTACGGAAAAGAAAGACGGAATTCATTTGTATCGCTATCACATTTCCTATCAGCCAATCTCCGATTTCAAATTTGAAGGCGATGAACTCGTATTCAATACGACAGTGCTCGATGGTGTTTATGTGATTACCCACAGCCAGCCGGATCCAGCTCCGAATACGCCGTCAGATTCCTCGGATGAGGTTAATTCCGCGAACCCAGCCGTTCCGGCAGTTCCGGAAAAGCCAAAATCCACAGGCAGCTTCTGGAGTTCCTTGTTTGGAAACAAGAAGCAAACGGAAGAAGAATCGACGCCAATTGAAGAAGCAGAATCTCCGGCTCAGAATGAATCGAAGCCGGAAGCTCCTGCGCCAACAGCACAGCCGGAAAAGACACCGGAAGTGAAGCCGGAAGAAAAATCCGCATCTTCCCCATGGATGTTGGTCGGCGGCACTGTTGTGATCGTGGCAGCAGGTGCAGCATTATGGATGCTGAAGAAAAGAAAATAATCAGTGACTCAGGGTTTTCTCTAACCTGAAACACAAATGCCAGAGAAGCAGACTTCACACAGAGGTCTGCTTTTCAATTCGCTTTATTTTCTCAGTTATCATTTTTCAACCTAAGTAGTGATGGCGTTTTATCGGTTAAAATCGCAGTCAATCCCAATTGGTTCAGCATAAAGCAGAGATTCCAGGAGGTCTTCCCGGATCTCTTTTTTTGCTTTTTTGGACTCTGAAATCCAGCTTGGATAGGACTGTCTATGACATTTTATTCATCCTAATCAACGATCGGTTCAAAGAATTTCCGCTTAAAGCGGAATTGAGGAATGATTTCTGCTTCTGTCTGGATGCTAGAATAGGCACAGAAAGGAGAATTTTGATGAATATTCTGAACTATCGTGTGGACGACCGCTTAGTGCATGGCTGTGTCGCGACAATGTGGGTACCGAAGCTTCACATTGAACGCGTGATTTGCATCGACGACGAAAGCGCCAATAATCCAATGCTGAAAAATGCCTTGCGCATGGCGACGCCCAACGGCGTCTTCCTGTCCGTCTTAACGCACGAAAAAGCCATTGAAAACCTCAAAGCCGACCGTTATCAAAATCAATCCGTCATGATCGTAGCCAAAAGTCCTAAAACCTTCCTGAAACTGGTGGAAAACGGAATCGCCGTGCCGATGTTAACCCTGGGCAATCTCGGAAACATCGACAAAACCGCAGACTCGGTGGTGATCAGCCGCTACATCACGGTCAACGACGAGGAAGCTGAGATTTTAAAGCAGCTGCATGAAAAAGGGGTAGAGCTGGAGGCTAAGCTGCAGCCGACGGATGATTCGATTTCCAATTTCTATCAGGTGATGATGGAAAAGCGGAAATAATGGAGAGAGGAGAGAATTGAATGTTTAACCCGATACAGATCATTTTACTGATTTTAGCCTGTCATATCATCGGAACTCTAGGTCAAAATGTTCAGTTGGTCGCAAAGTTCGGCGGTCAGCAGGTATTCCGCGGCTTGATTGCCGGCGCGATTATGGGGGACGTGAAAACCGGTCTGCTGATCGGCGGTACCTTCCAGCTGATGTCGATGGGACTCGCTGCTTACGGCGGAGCCTCCATCCCTAACTTCAATACAGCCTTGTGGATTTCCGTACCGTTTGCGATCGCTTCCGGTACAGACGCTCCGCTGGAGCTGGCAATGGCGGTCGGCGTTCCGGTCGCCACGCTGGGTATCCAGCTGGACGTCATTGCCAAGACAGTCAACTCCTATTGGTATCACCGTGCGGAAAAGCATGTTGAAAAACGCGAATATAAGAAATTATACCGCGATATTCTGATTGGTGAATACGGTTTCGGCCGCGCCGCATTAGGGCAGACATTACCGGTCATCATCTTCTTACTGCTGGGCGAGCCGATTGTTCAGCTGATTATCAATTATATGCCGGCCTGGCTAACCACGGCGTTGGGAACGGTCTCCGGTGTTCTTCCAGCCTTGGGCATGGCGCTGTTAATGCTGTATATGCCGGTCAAAGAGAACTTTCATTACTTACTTTTGGGATTTGTGCTTTATGTCTTCTTCGGTCAGTCCATCCTGGCGATCACCTTGGTGGGTGCCGTGATTGCGGTCGTCTTATTTAAACGGATGGAAAAAGAATCCAAGGCAGGAGCCAACGCTTATGTGAATGTAGATGCAGGAGGAATCGGCGATGAGTGAAACAAATAAAAAACTGACAAAGAAAGAACTGCGTAAATTCTCAGTACGTTATGCCTTAACCGCACAAGCCTGTCAGAGCTATGAAGCGATGCAGGGTGTTGCCTGTGCCTATTCCATGGGACCTTTCTTTGAGGAATGGTTTGCGGATGATCCGGATCTGTTACAACAGAAATTCCAGAACAATTTAAAATTCTTTAACTGTCAGACCTATTTCGGGGCAGCGATTACCGCAGCTGCTCTGGCGATTGAACAAGATCGAGATCCATCCTCGCTGCAGTTAGCAGCCTCATTAAAGACATCCTTGATGGGCCCGTTCTCAGGGATCGGCGATGCCCTGTTCAACACCATTCCGAAAGTGGTCATGGGTGCCATGACGGCCTATGCCGCGATTGAAGGCAACTGGATTACCTGTATTATCATGATTGCGATTTTTACACCGCTGATCACCTGGGTTCGTCAGAAACTGATTGAAATCGGGTATTACGGCGGAGCGGAGCTAATCACTTCACGCAAGGATCAGCTGAACAACATCCGTGATGCGGTTTCAGTCTTGGGCGTTATCGTTATCGGTGCGCTGATTCCATCCTTAGTTAAGGTAACCACTCCGCTGGCGATCACCATCGGCGACGCTTCGCAGACCATTCAATCGATTCTGGACGGAATTCTGCCGGCTCTGCTTCCATGTATCGTCACCGCCGTCACCTATTTTGGACTGACGAAGATCAAAGGCATGAATACGGTCAAAATGGTCTGGATTATGATCGTGGCCACAATTCTTCTGTCTTACTTCGGCATCCTGGCTTAAAATGACGGAACTCAGTTCCACTTGAACGAATGAGGACGTCAATCTCAAAAATCCGGCTGGCCGCTTTCGATTTTGATGGTACGTTAGTCCCCAAAGATATCCCCAACCTGGATCTGGAAACGGACATTGTGAGGCTGCTGCAGAAACTTCGGCAGCAGGGGGTTTACATCACGGTTGCGACCGGCCGGCATCCTTCCTATATTCTTAAACGTATCCATCGCTTTGCCTTCGATGCGATTGTCGGCTATTCCGGCAATGTCACATTGATCGCCAATCAGCTGCAGGCTTTTACCTTTGAGCCTGCCATTGTTCGGCAGATTGCAGCCTATGCCGGCCAGCTGTCTCAGATCGACGTTACGGCGTATACGAAGGAAGGGATCGCCTGCTGCGGCAGCCGCAAGCATCAGGCTGAATTGAAAGCTCGGCTGGCTCAGACAGAACGCATCTGTGATCTCAACGGTGTGACCGAATTTCTGCTTTCTGAGGAGTCTTCCGTGTCGGCGATGATGGTAAGCCGGCTTTGTCTGCGCTATGCTGATCCTTCGCAGGCAGCCGCAATCCAGGCCGCTTTTCCAAAACAGTTTCATGATTATCGGTTGGTCAGAACCGGAAACCGACAGATGGAAGTCCTGCATGCCAGCCGCTCCAAAGCAACGGAAATGCTGAAGCTTGCTGCTCAATTCCAAGTGAGGGCCGATCAGGTTGCGGCCGTTGGCGATGATGAAAACGATCTGGAAATGCTGCAGCGATTTCATCCCAGCTACTATGTCGGTTCCCATCATCCGCTTCTGCAGCAGGCTGCAGACTATACAGCTGCCAGCTGCCGCGATGTCTTAGCCGCATTGACCAACAAAGAGGGAGAAAGGAATGCTTAAAATCTTATTAGCCAGTCATGGCAATCTGTGCCTGGGCATGTTGGAAACACTCCAGCTTTTTACCCAGGAAACTCGTCACATTCAGGCGATTCCGTTTTATACGGAAGACCCTGACCGCAATCCGGAAGCAGAACTGAACGATTTTATTCACAATCTTCAGGAAAGCGATACTGCGATTGTATTGACCGATATCCTGTGGGGAAGTGTCAATCAACAGCTGATGATGAAGCTGAGCGACAAGCCGCAGGTTCATCTGATCACAGGGCTGAATCTGCCCCTGTTACTGGAACTGGTCACAATGAATCCGGAGACGATCAATCCGGAAACAATCGCTGAAAAAGTGAATCACTGCCGTGACTCGATTGTTTATATGCGTGAATATGCCATTGAAAATTTGGATGGCGATGAATAGGAGGACTTTATGGTAAAAGTAACGACAACCACAACCGTGAATATTACGCCGGATCATCCGACCTATATTGCCGGGCATGCGATGCGGACTGAGAAGTTCAAAGGGGTCCATGATGACATTGAAGCAACATGTTTGGGATTGGAAGTCGATGGAAAACGCTTTCTCTGGATCGAAGCCGACATTTCCAATTTTGACAGCGGTTTTGTCCGGCTGTTCAAATATCATCTTGTGGAATATGACCATATCCCGTATGATCATATCATTCTGAGCGCCGATCATAGTCATTCCGCTCCGCTGCTTTTGACGCGGAATCCGGAAATGCCGCATGATGATGCCTGGCGGAAAGAAGTCCTTGAAAAATTAATCTGCGGTGCGGAAGAAACCTTGAACAAAGAGTTCCATGAAGTCGCACGTGTGCAGTACACGACAGGAGAATCGCAGGGCTTTTACGGCAACCGCAATGCCCGGGATAAATACGGCGATACCCAGATCGTTGTCATTGAATTCAAGGATGCAGCGGAGAAGACGATTTCCGCTTTAGTCAATATGTCCTGTCATTCCACCGTACTCTCCCCGGAAGAATATCAGATTTCAGGGGATTTATTGGCCGCAGTGCGGCGTGAGCTGATCCCATATCTGAACGTAACGCCGTTAATCTGCAATGGCAATGCCGGGGATATGTCCAACCGCCTGTATCGGCAGAACAATGATTTTGCGGAGCTGAAGCGTGTCAGCAGCGGGATTGCCAAGCAGATATCTCAGTTCACGCAGACATGTGATCTGGAATTGGCCAAGCCGGAGGTCCGGAGTTTTACTTACAAGGTTGAATATGATCCGGACATTGAGGTGCTGAAAGCCCGTCTGGCACAGTCGAAGGCAAAACTGGAACAGGCTGAAGCCTACGATGAACGCAAGTGGCTGATCTCTGAAATCAACGGCTTCGAGCGCAAGATCAAAGCCGGGCATGTGAAGCTGGAGCTGGAAACAACGATCCTTCGCATGCAGGATCTGGAGATTGTCGTTCTGCCTTGCGAGCTGGTTTCAGCGTTTGGCCGTCAGATCAAGAAAAGCTCTCAGGCCAAAGCCTGCTTCGTCTGGGGTTATGCCAATGGTCAAAACGGATACGTTGTGGAAGCCAGCGAATTCGGCGGCGGTCATGACGGGATTTCCACTCAGATGCCAAAGGGCAAGGCGGAAGAATACGTCGCTCTGATCATTCAGAATTTGTTTGATAATTAAACCATGAAAGAATCCCCGTTGAAAGCGTTCTGCCTTTGATGGGGATTCTTTGTTAGAACAGGAGGGAGCCTATGGTCTATAACTTTACTTCCCGTGAGAAGAATATCCTGCATTATCTGTCGATCAGCGAGACTTATACTCTGGGAAAACAGCTGGCTGCCGTAACCGGGGTGAGCGAGCGGACGATCCGTGATGACATTAAGCGAATCAACCAAGTGTTATATTCTGAGGAGCTGGACGATGCCTTCGAACTGGTCAGCTGCCACACCAAAGGCTATAAGGTTCTGATCAAGGAACCTCGTCAGTTTAAGCAGTTTATGAAGGATCTGGATTATGATGTTAATACAATGGAGCGGGAGCTGATCAATTTCCGAGAACGGGAAATCCGGCTTCTAGCGATACTGATGAAGGATGTTACATTATACCGGCTTTCACAAATGTTGTATTTCAGCGAATCCACGATCCGCGCGCTGATCAAAAAATCCAACAGCACTTCGGTAAAAAGTCATTATACGATGAAAGTGGCCAATGGAAAGCTGAGGGTCAACGGCAATGAGATTTCAATTCGGATCGCAGCCTTGAAAACCATTTATGTTAATCCTGAATATAAAGGCATTCCTGATCATATTTACCGTGAGATTACCAATCCAGAATTTGAGGGGAATGTGTATTCAGTCCTGCAGACCATTTTTAAAAAGACTTCAACACTGAGCGTTCCGTCGCTGTTGTTTCAGTACCTGTCAAAGTCGCTGTGGATTGCCTACCGGCGCAATCAGTTTAAAAAGGTTGTGAAATTCACTGAGGATGAGAAACGAATGCTGGAAGCGTATGATGTTGAATTTGAAACGGCGGAAGCGATCGTAAAACTATTGGATCGCCGGCATCATTATGAATTTCTGCGGGAGGATATTTATTTTCTGGCGATGATCCTGATTTCTTTTGGCAACCGCCGTAATTTGATGATTCAGGAAATGGATAATGAATCCTATGCTCTGTGCAAGTTTGTCACTGCGGAAATTATGAAGGATTTCTTTGCCGGGAGTCAATCTGAGATGGCGGATTCACTGATGGAAAACCTGTCCTTGTTTTTCTGGGGTTTTCGTGTGCGCAATCATTTTGACATCAGCCGACAGACGATGGGCGTGACGCGGGTAAAGCGCAAGCTGATCACTGCGTCCGAATACAGCCGTAAGATTGCGCGCTTGCTGGAAGCCAAGATTCAGGCTAGAATTTCCGACAAGGAAATGGTCTTTCTGACCGTGTGCATGGCGGAAGGTTTGGAAGCCAGTAAGGAACGAAAGCGGCAGAGTATTCTTGTGACCAGTAAGTACGGAGCCTGTGAGGCAAAACGTTACGCCGCTCAGCTGCAGCATCATTTCCACAACACCATTCAGCGGATCGGAATCTGTGAGCTGTATGAGATTGAACAAGTCTATGCGGAGTATGACGTCATCTTGGTCAATGACCGCAAGCTGGCCAGCCAGGATGAGAAATTCGCTTATTACAGATCGTACAGTACGGTCAACACGATCAGCCGGCAGACTCGATATCGGATCTGTCAGATTTGCGATGCCTATTGGTTTTATCATCAGCTCAGCGCCGATTGTTTTCTGACGAATTTAAATTTAAAATCCAAGCTTGAAGTCTTCCGATTCATTGCGAAGAAGCTGCTTCCGAAGACGCAGGATCAAAAAGAACAGGTAAATCTTCTGCTGGATAACGATAAACGGCTGACTTGTGAATGTGGTTACCGGGTTGCGTTGATCGCCTTGGTAGAACCGGAATTTGAAAAAAATGAGATTTATTTCATGATTCTTAAAAACGCGATCTCCTGGAACCAGCGGTTCGTTCAGAATATCATCTTGTTAAAAATGAAAAGTGATTTAGATCTGCAGAATTATGAAATGGGATTGCAGGAAATGTTGATAGATCCGGATAAATGCAGCTTGCTGATCGGAGAACCGAACTTAAATACGCTGCGGAAAATATTGAAAGTGGAGGAATAAGAATGAGAATGAAAGAAGCAGTTCATGCAGATGAGAAAAAGGTCAGAATCGGCGCAAAGCCCAAAATATCCTCAATCCTTTCTCTGATCTTCGCGGTGATGATGCTGGGATCCGGCAGTCCAGGATTAATGGTATTGGGGGCTGTTTTCGGCGGGATTTCCCTGATCGTCATCTTTGTGGTCCGAGATGAAATCAAGGCTGAAATTTCTGCCGGCCGCCTGCTTTTCTATCATAAAGCCGGGGAAGTCTTCTGTGATATTGCACTGGATGAGATCGTGGAATGGAATACGCTGAACAAGGGAATTGAGATTCAGACCCGGGATCAACAACGTTATTTCGTGGATACCTACGATACGATCAAGGCACATCATGTGCTGAAGAAGGTTCTGCCACACCAGGAAACAGCCGCCTTGCTTCAACAGAAGCGTAAGCATCGAAAGAGGTAAATCCTGTCTGGCAGGAAAGAAGATCGGGAAGAGGGGTTTACAGCTGTTTAATGGGTTAGGAAAGTTTTGTGAGGAGTACGATGAAACTCAAATAAAATGAATGTTGAAAACAGGAAAAGTCTAGGCTTGAAATCAGCTCCTTTTCACAGAAAAATATATAAAAGTGTGATGAAAATCACGTTATTATTTATAATTGTGTGATTGCTGATTGCGGTTTTGTATTTGAATGCATATAATAAAAGTGTGATCGGCATCAATGTACATTTTGTGTAAGGGTGGTGAATCGATGGAACGATTGATTTTGAAGAAACTTCTGGCTTGGAAGAATTCACCTTATCGAAAACCTTTAATTTTAAAAGGTGTGAGACAGGTAGGAAAAACCTGGGTTCTTAAGGAGTTCGGCAGACGTTATTATGAGAATACGGCCTATTTTAACTTTGACGAAAATGAGGAATACAAACAGTTCTTTGAAACGACTAAGGATGTTAATCGGATTTTGCAGAATCTGATGATGGTCAGCGGTCAAAAAATTGTACCGGAAAAGACGCTTATTCTCTTTGATGAGGTGCAGGATTGTCCTAAGGTTATCAATTCGATGAAGTATTTCTGTGAAAATGCACCGGAGTATCACATTGCCTGTGCCGGTTCTCTGTTGGGTATTGCTTTGGCGAAACCCTCCTCTTTTCCTGTTGGTAAAGTCAACTTTATGCAGATCGATCCTATGACTTTTGAGGAGTTCTTGTTGGCTAACGGCGATGATTCCCTGAAAGCATTTTTGGAAAGTTGGGATACGCTAGAGCCTATTCCGGAGGCTTTCTTTAATCCGCTCTATGAGAAACTCAAGATGTACTATGTGACCGGAGGGATGCCGGAGGCGGTCCTGATGTGGACGGAAGCCCGGGATGTAGCTGCTATGCAGGAAGCGCTGTCAGGGATTATTGAAGCTTACCAGCGGGATTTTGCCAAACATCCAGATACGACGGAATTCCCTAAAATTTCGATGATCTGGAAATCCATACCCTCACAGCTGGCAAGAGAGAATAAAAAGTTTTTATATAAAGTTGTCAAGGAAGGCGCAAGAGCCCGCGAATATGAGGATGCTTTACAATGGCTGGTCGATGCTCGGCTAGTGCATAAAATTTACCGCAGCTCAGCGCCGGGGCTGCCTGTAGCTGCTTATGACGACCTGTCTTCCTTTAAAATTTATCTTGTCGATGTAGGATTGCTTCGTCGTCTGGCTCAGCTGGCGCCTACAGCCTTCGGGGAAGGAAATCGCTTATTTACTGAGTTCAAGGGTGCATTGACGGAAAACTTTGTGCTCCAGACATTGGTCACCCAGTTTGAAGTTGTCCCTCGTTATTGGACCCAGAACAATCCTCCTTATGAAGTCGATTTTCTCATACAACGAGAAAATGAGATTTTTCCTGTTGAGGTCAAATCTGAAACCAATACGACCAGTAAGAGCCTTAAGAAATTTAAAGAACTGTTCCCAGACCAAGTGAAGCTCCGTATTCGATTCTCTCTGGATAATTTGAAACTGGATGATGATATGCTGAACATTCCGCTGTTTATGGCTGATCAAACAGACCGATTAATCGGCTTGGCATTACAACAGCGCAAATTTTAATTTGCAGAATTACTCATTCAGAGGAGTCTGGATTCGTGTATTGATGACATTGATGCTTTTATGTGCTCTCTTTTCAATAAAACTTCGTGTGGAGGATGAAAAGAGAGCTTTTAATATAGAATCCAACAAGGAAAGAGGTCACAGAAAGTGCGCCGAGATATTGCGGTAGAAAGTATTTACCCTCGGTGTCGGCTCAGAAACAAGTCAGTCTTTTCCATTTGAAAATGGCTGTGGTATAATCAAGCTGAGGAGTAAACAAAGATGAATTCCAAGGCCCTGGAGTGTTCAAAATCAATACAGAGCGGGAAATGGCTGCAGATCGAGTATGACAACACCACCGATCAGAAGCGGACATTTTTTTGGATCGCGATTGAAGATATTGAACCGCAGACCCGGAAGATGAAAGTTAAAATGTTCAATCCGGAAAAATCCATGGACGTCATGGACGCGACGGTTTATTTTGATAAAATTTTGGCGGCGCGGGTCATTGAGAGCACAACATTTCCGCTGCAGGAAGCCTTGATTGACAAAATCCGCATACATTATAATGACTTTGATTTTTTGGAATATACCGGCATTAATGAACGGGTACTTGGCTATTACCGCCAATGCTACCTTTTAGATCAGGATACCTCCGTTCACAGCTATGCTCTGGTGGAGGGACTGGATCCGGAGATTCTGAAGAAAAATACGATGCCGTTAGCCCCGGCGCAGTTTGATCAGATGGTGCGCCAGCTGCAGAATGAGCTGCGTTTACAGCGCCGGCGTCAGGCTCCGGCCTGGCTGAAGCTGGCGATCAACGTGCTTTCGCTGCAGCGCCGGGACGGCATGATTCCGATTGTTTACCGGGATCTGCTTTTGGATCTCGTTCACCGCAAACTGATTGTTTCTCCTGACTTGGGTTTCAACATCAAGGTCAGCGATGAGGAAGATCAGCCGCGGTTTCTGCTTCAACGATACCTGGACTGTTCAGCGGCTGAGTTTATTGACCGCTATCCGAGTCAGCCGCAGAGCATGAGCGAACAGATCGCTGTTAACTGCAGCCGTGGAGAAACCGTCGATGAACGCCCATATCTGTTTGAACTTCGACGGCGCATGAATATTAACATTGAAACAGAATACAATGAAATTCAGAATCAGATGCAGAATCAGACGCTTTGTGCTCCGTTAAAAGCTTTTTTCGGTATGCCGGAAAAGGTCAGCCGACGCCGGAAGCTGCCGATTCTGACGCTGGGTTCTCAGGTCAATATCAATCAATACCGCGCCATTTATAATGCGATGAATCAGGATGTCGTCTATGTCCAAGGGCCGCCGGGCACGGGCAAAAGTGCGACGATTGTCAACGTGCTGCTTTCGTGTTTTCTCAACGATCAAACGGCTTTGATCGTTTCCAATAACAATGAAGCGATTGACAACCTTGACCGCAAGCTGAGCTCGCTGGAAAGCGAGTATCAGCGGATTTCATTTCCGATTCTGCGCTTAGGCTCCAATCAGCGAATTGAAGAAGCGCTCATTCAAATTAAATTGCTTTGCGATCAAGCCCGTGCGCAACCTCCAACCCGCGAAGAACGGGAAGAACTCAAAGCGTTAACAAAGAAGCTTTCCGGCAGCCGGAAGCAGAAAAATCAACTTTTGGAACAGATCGAAACCCGCCTGGAACTTGATGAGCAAATCGAATCTTTGGAAGGGGTGCTGCAGGAGCTGCGCTTAAGTGGAAAGCAGGAACCGAGCGCGCAGATGACGGCTATGGCGATCGAAACACAGCTGGCTGAACTGCAGCGGCAGCGTCAGGCACTCGCCGGCGTGAGTGAAGATGAGATCCAAGCTGCCCAATCCCCGCAGGAAGTTCTGCGTTTTCTCTATTTAAAATCCAAAATCAGACTGCAGCACCTTCTGTCTAGTAAAAATGAACGCCTGAAAGAAATTGTATCGATGAACAATCAGGAAGATCGGTTCTTGGAATTTCGAGCGCTGATTCAGCAGCGGGAAGGTCTGCAGCAGCTGTTGGATTGTTTCCCGTTCTTGATTTCGACGAATGTTTCCTGCAGCAAGCTGGCCAATGCGGAACCGATCTTTGATCTGATGATCATGGATGAAGCCGGACAGTGCAGCAATCCGCTCTCCCTGCTGCCGATGGCACGCTGCCGGCGGGCGCTGTTTGTCGGCGATCCCAGTCAGCTGCAGCCGGTGATCACGCTGCCTTCTTCCCGCAATATCCGTCTGGTCTGGGACTACGATATTCCTCAGGCTTATGATTATAAGATGAATTCGATTCTCAGCACGATGCTAAAGGTCGATACACTCTCCAAATTTATTCTGCTGAAGCATCACTACCGCTGTGCAGATCCGATCATCGCGTTTTCCAATCAGAAGTATTACGGTGGGGAACTGGTGTTGAGCGGACCGGCAAGTTCAGAGGATGCGCTGACGCTGGTTGATGTGCAGTCAACGCCGCAGACCCAGAAAAATGTAGCGATGGAGGAGGTCGCAGAAGTCGTGCGGCAGATCCGATCGCACCCGCAGAAGGAGATTGCGGTGATCACGCCGTTTCGCCGTCAGGCGCAGATGATCCAGCGGGTTCTGTCAGATCAGAAGCTGGATTATGTGAAGGTGGGAACGATCCACACCTTCCAGGGAGATGAAAAGGATACCGTGATCCTGAGCTGCGCGCTGACCGAATCCACATCACAGGGAACCTTTGATTGGGTAAAAAACAATCAGGAGCTGATCAA
This sequence comes from Holdemania massiliensis, assembly GCF_022440805.1. NCBI lineage: Bacteria > Bacillati > Bacillota > Erysipelotrichia > Erysipelotrichales > Erysipelotrichaceae > Holdemania > Holdemania massiliensis. The sequence continues at coordinate 401,835 of NZ_JAKNTK010000001.1, forward strand.
TGTCGGGGTGACCCGGGCCAAGCAGCACTTTACGATGATTGCCGACCGCAGTCAGATCGCCCGGCTTTCCCAAGGTAAAAGCAATGATCTGCTGGAGCTGATGCAGTATGTTGGAAAGCAGGGAAAAACACAGATCAGCGCGCGGGAAAGTCAGCTGTTTCAATCAAAGGTAAAGAACTTCAAATATTTCAATACCGCGGCGGAAGAGGAATTTCTAAAGACCCTGCTGCACATCAAATCGGTCTTTGGTCAGATTCTGGTTGAACAGAAGGTCAAAATTACTGATGTTTTAAAGGTGGATGCCAGTGATCGAAAACTGTTTACCTATGGCAATCAGGCACACTTTGATTTCGTGATCTATGACTTAAGCCATCGTCCGCTGCTGGCGGTTGAGGTTGGCGGAACCGAGCATTTCAGCGACGCTAAAGTTCGCAGCCGGGATCAGAAGAAACGTCAGATCTGCGATGCCCATCAGCTTCGGCTGATCACGATCCGTAACGATTATGTCCGCCGTTACACCTTTATCAAAGAATCAATACTGGAAGCGCTGGGCGAATAACGCAGCGAAACTCATTTGCAAATCGAGGAACAGGAGGTGAAGATATGCAGGAAGAAGCTAAACAGAAGGCGGGTCTGTTGATCGGCATTCATCGCCGTCGGCGGCTCAAGGAAGATCCGGGCGGAGGCTGGACACAGGATCAGTTTATTCTGGATGCGCTGACCGGCGAGGCTATTTGTTCCCGAATGACGTTATATAAATTAGAACAGGGACAGGGGATTCAGGATGAAGATCGGCTGGAGCTGCTTTTACGAAAACTTGATGAAACACCGCTAAAACAGCCAGAGCGGATCCTGAAGGATCAGGCTTTAATTCAACGCTTAAAGCAGGCCTACGACGCCATGGATTTGGCCGCGCTGGCTGCCTTGTATGCCGAGATTGAAGCTTTGCCGCCTACTGATCAGGTGATCCTCAAAGAAACGCAGTCCTGCCTGAGATTGATTGTCGAACATCTTGCGTTTGCCGATGTGCCGCCGGATAAACGGCTGTATATTGAGTATCGCAAAGGGGATGCGAAGCTGAAGGAACAGGTTTCGGCGATGTTGGATCTGGCTCAGGTGCTGGATGAGGATTTGTATGCTATGCTGATCAGCGTCTTCTGGCAGATCAATCTGAATCAATGGTCAGACTGGAAATTGTCAGAAACGCTGCTGGTTCGTTTAGAGCAGTGCCAGCGGCAGGACGGGATCTGGCTGTACCGCAAAGGGGCGTTTCTTTCGGCGCTCAACCGCAAAGCGGAAGCCTTGGATTGTTTGAATGCCGTGCTGAAGAGTTCTTATTTGCTTCCGGATGCCGTCCGTGCGATCTCGGAAATTCTGCGTTTTCGGATCTGGAAACAGTTAGACCAAAACGATGCTTTCCGCCAGAGTCCGGCTTTTGAACAGACATTGCTTTCCCTGCCGAACGATCTGACAAGCCAGGGGTGGATGGAACTGGGCCTGTGTCTGTGTGAGGGGGATGAACAAAGCGGCGTCCAGCGAATTGAACGAGCATTGCTTCAGGCACCGTATCTGGCTCTGTTCTATCTGCCGCACCTCGATCGCTGCCCGTTGGATTTTTCTGTTGTCCTAAGAACAGCAGCGGCCTATCTGGATGCCTGGACGAGTCCCGGAACAGGGGCGATCTATCGTTATTATCAGGCAAAGCATCAAAAAGAAGCACCGATCTCGTTGCAGCAGCGTATCCTGAAAGAAATCCTGCCGCAGATGGAAGATACCGTTTATCGTCCGCAGGAGTTGATTCCCATCCTGCATGATGAGCTCTTAGCGTTGGTACAGAAAACTGGAAGCTATAAGGGATTGGCAGACTTTGAGTTAGCTGTGAAAAGACGCAAGCCATCTTTGAATCGCAGTTTTGGCATGTCGGGATAAAACGGCGCAGACTGGCAATAACAATCAAGGAAGCAAAGGAGAAAATGATGAATAAATTACCCCCAATCGCTAAAGTTTATGAAGCGCTGAGTGCTGTTGCCGACCAGCGCGTGGAGATGCATGCTGATCATGCGATCGTGACTTCCTCCGATCATACGAAGGACTACACTGTAAAATTCTTGCCGGACGGCTATTCCAGCAATGACAATGCCACGCTTTGGCAGCATTATCCTGGCTATCCTATTTTGGCGGTGATGATCATTCAGGGAAAGCTGAAGTCCAATCCAAAATGTTTGCCTTGGTTTCAGGCCGTGAATTGGAAGCAACTGAATACCCAGGCTAAAAATGATTATGACAAAGCAATTTCCGTCTTTCTTCAGCCCTTTTCCAAAACCATTCAAGATCAGATTGTGAGTGAAGTTCAGAACTTGTTTGATCAGCTGAGTTCGATGGAGATCACGGTGAAGGGCAATCGTGCCCCGCGCAGTCAGGAAAGCAGAACAAAATAAAAATTAGCCAAATCATGATTTACCAAATCGTACTTGACTAAATAAACTCGCTGCTTTATAGCGTGATTCATCTAAACGGCCAGTGGAAAGGGAAAGATATAAAGAATTGGAATAAAGGATGCGGGATCATCGTTATTATGACTTCGATTCTTGTCTGAGACTTGTCCCCATAAAAGAAATGTGATATAATGCGTTTAAACATATAAACTTATAGAAGGAGCGTCTATGAGCAGAAAAACGATGCTTTGCATGAAAGAGTGCGCGCCGATCTTTGCAATGCTTCAAGATCCAAGACGGCAGGAGATTACTCAGCTTTTATTTGAAAACCGGGAATTAAGCGTTACTGCACTGACGGAGAAATTGGCGCTGTCCCGACCAGCGGTTTCACATCATCTGAAACTGCTGCTTGACGCCGGTTTGGTTCAAGTTCGGCAGGAAGGCAAAGAAAGATATTATCAGCTGAAGCTGAAACCGGCGCTGGACCGGCTAAAAAAGCTGACAGCTTCGATCGAAAATGATATGGAACAAATGAAGTAAAAGGACACCTCATAATGAGGTGTTTGCTTTAAAGTAATAGGTTTATATGTTTAAACTTATTATAAAAAGGAGAAGCAAATGAATTATTCTGAACAAGCTCAATGGCAGACGATTATGCGTTGTCTGCCGCAATCTTATCAACTGTCGCCGCTGGATTTGCCGCAGGAGGAACACTGGAACTGGCATGAAAATCAGATTCATCTGGACACCTATCGAAATGCACAGGCAAGTGCTAAAATTATTTTATTTCATGGCGTTGGTACCAACGGTCGTCAGATGACGACGATCATCGGCAGGCCGCTGGCTTTAGACGGCTATGAAGTTATCGCTTTGGATATGCCGCTTTATGGCGTGACCTCCATTTGTCAGAAAAAAACCGTCAGTTATGAAGACTGGGTTCAGCTGGGCAGCGATTACATTGATTATGAACTTAGCCGGGATTCACGTCCGATCTTTCTATACGGTTTATCGGCTGGCGGGATGGAAACTTATCATGTGGCCTGCAAAAACAAGCATGTCCAAGGGATCATCGGCATGACATTTTTAGATCAAAGAGATCAGCAGGTGCGCAGAGAAACGACACGGAACGCCTTTTGGGCTGCGGTGGGCACACCTCTGGCGGGTTTGTCAGTGAGGCTGGGATTGGGCAAGCTGAAAATGAAGATGTCAGTTTGCTCAAAAATGTCGGCACTGTGCAATGATCAAGAATGTCTGAAAGCTATGCTGAAAGATAAAACATCGGCCGGCAATGCTGTTCCGATGAAGTTTATTCATTCCTATATGACTTACAAGCCGGAAATTGAACCGGAAGAATTTGACCGCTGTCCCATCCTGCTGACTCAGCCGGAAATGGATCGTTGGACACCGCTTCACTTAAGTCAATTGTTTTTGCAGCGAATTCAGCATGTGCCGGTAACAATAAAAATTCTTGCCAACGGCGGTCACTATCCGATTGAAGAAACTGCACTTCAACAGCTGCATGACGCCATTTCTGAGTTTCTTTCAAACCTGCTAGAAAAACCTTCGGGTTCTTCGCTGGAAAGATGAATTAAGAATGACTGGAGGGAAATATCAGACTTCACTGCCTGCATGACGATAAATACCCGTTTGATCAGGTTTAAAATACGCTGCGACAAAGTGACAAATTCAAAAAAATCATGGATCATCCACGAATTGCAGATCAATGAATAATCGGCGGATTTTTTTAATCCGCTTTTGGTATAGTCAGTGTGGGTGATGATTTCAATGAAAGAAACGAAACAAAACTTAGAAGTTCAGGAAGCCAGAAAATCCAAGAAAGGGGCACTGCTGCGCAACCGCAGCTATTTACTGCTGCTGCAGGGCAACCTGTTTTCAGGCTTCGGCGATGTCCTTTTCAGTATTGCAGCCGGAATCTGGGTTTATCAAGAAACAGGCTCCACGATGATGATGAGTCTGATGAGCTCGATTTCGATGGCAGTTTCCGTTTTGGTAACGCCGCTGTTAGGCCCTTATATTGATCGAAAAAGCAAGAAAACAATCATGGTTTCGATGGATACGCTGCGCGGGGTAGCCTTGCTTGCAGCAGGGCTGTGGGTTTGGGGCCAATCGCTGTCCGTTCCGGTTTTAATTCTGTGTGCTGTTTTGATGGCGCTGTGCAACGCTTTGTTCACACCGGCGGCCACGGCGGCGTTTGCGCTGGTCGTTTCCCGCAGTGAATTCATGCAGGCGCAGTCATGGAATACCGGCTTGTTTCTTCTGATCAATCTGAGCGGCAAGGGCATCAGCAGTTTGCTGGCACTGAGCTTTGGTCCGGCTGGGTTATTGATGGTAAACGGGATTCTCTATCTGCTTTCGGCAGTTTCAGAATGCTTTATCACGCTGCGCAAAACGGAATTACCAGCGCCCGAATCGCACGCCTTTATCGCGGACTTTAAAGCAGGACTTCAGGTGACGTTCGGCAATTCTTCCCTGCGGACGCTTCTGGCTCTGCTCGTTCTGTGGAATATTTTGATTCCGGGCTTATCTTCGGTCTTGCTGCCCTTTTTGCAGCAGAAAGGCCTGACCGATGAATTTTACAGCTTATATCTGACCTGCGGCAGTATCGGTGCGGTGGCCGGAACGCTGATTCCAGGAATTCTGCCGGCTTCGGTTCGGGATAAATTATGCAGCCTGATGCCGATGGCGCTGGGGTGTTTGGCGGGAATTGTGATTGCGCTAAGCCGCAGTCCGATTGTCTTATGCCTTGCCTATCTGCTTACAAATTTGCTGAATTCGGTAGGCAACATCATCGTTTCCTCGGCGATGATCTTAGGCTGTGACGAAGCGCTGCGCGGACGGTTCCTGTCGCTGCAGACCGCTTTGTTGACAGCCGGCCGACTGATCTCGACGTTGGCGTTTGGATTTTTCGGTGAGTTTGTTCCGCTGGCAATTCTCGCGCTGATCGGCGAAGGACTCTGCTTCCTGCTCTATCTGCCGTTTCTGCGCAGCTCTTCCCTAAAAGATTTCCTCAAACTGGGAGTGAGTGATGAAGCGCAAACCTTGGAATAAATCAACTTACGACAATCAAGAAAAAGCCGCAAATCCATCCTAGGACCTGCGGCTTTTTCATCTTCGGTTTTCCTTAACAAGCTTTATCGGCGGTATACTTGATATTTCCGGTTTTTCCGTCCAGGCGGTTTTCTTGTTCGTCGACGGCTTGGGCAATGAAGAATTCGATACCATGGGTGATAATCTTCTGGCCGCTGGCCCGGCCTTCAAGAATAGCGTCACAGCATTCGATCACATTGCCTAACAGTTCTTTCGGTGAGGTGAAGGTTCCGTGGTTGCGCAGAATCAAATCATATTGATCCTCAATCCTCTGAATTTTTTCTAAACTTTTTTTGTATGCGGAAACCGTGGATGAGTTTTCACCGAACAACAAGACCCCGACGCCGCAGCCATCTCCGAAAATAATCGTGCGTTCCTCGCGGACTAACGGCATCATCATGCCCTGAGTATGTCCCGGACAAGCGATCATCTGGATGCTTACGCCGCCCAGATCAAAGTCTTGTCCATCCTGGATATCCCGATATTCGCCAGTAAAGTCCGGGCAGTAATCGGCCTGCGGAATCGTTTGGTTCTGCGGATCAGCGGAAAACCGTTCAAGTCGGTAACTGCGTGAGGCGTGTTGATGAACAAGCTTCAGATCCGCATGATTCAGGTAGACTTCATCAAACCAGCAGGCTCCTGGCGCATGATCAATATGACCGTGGGTTAAAATGACAAACAGCGGTTTGTCCGTCAGGGTTTCCGCATATTCGCGGATGTTGCCGAAGCCGTTGCAGGTATCCAGCAGGCAGGCTTTTTCCTTTCCTTCCACCAAGTAGCAGCAGACGCCGGTGAAATCGGTAATGCGGGTGATCGCCGGGCTTAAACGTTGAGATGTATAATAGTTCATTGACAGTTCCTCCTGTCTTCATTATAGAAAAGTTCAATGATTTTACCATGAGTTTCAGTTCACTAATATTGTGGAAAAACAGTAAACGAAAATGAAGATCGAACGTTGGATAACTGTTGATGTCCGGAAACGTCCAGCTGCCCTGGCCCTAGAAGCGGATCTAAAAGGCAGCTTTGATTTGCTGAAACAGCGTGCGGATTCCGATCAGGACAATGAAAATCTCCAGTCTTCCCAAAAGCATGCCTGCCATCTCGACAATCAAAGCCAGAGGCGGTGTCAGCGGCCCGGTAATGCCGATGGACAAGCCGACGGTGCCCAAAGAGGAAGCAAAGTCAAACATGGCCTCGATCAGTGAACAGTTCGCTGTCAGCATCAGCAGGAAGGTGCCGATAAAATAGATCAGCAAGTAACTGAAAACAAAGCAGGAAGTATCGGCAAGCAGCTTTGGATCGATTAGGGTCCGACCTTGCGGGCGAATATAGAAGGAAAGTGAGACGGCGCCGGCGGGAGCACTTTTGTTTTGCAGATGATTGTTCATAGCCCGCAGCATCAAATACATGCGGGTCAGTTTGATGCCGCCCGCGGTTGAACCGATGCCGCCGCCGATCAGCATCATCACGATCAGAACCAACACTGCCGCCTGCGGCCAGCGGGCATAGCCGACGGTGGAAAAGCCCGAGGTCGATAAGGCTGAAACGACTTCGAACAAGGCGATCCGAAAGCTGTCCGAAAGGTGAGCATAAGCGGCGCTGAACAGCACCAGCGCAGTGAGCGGAACAGCCCCTGCTAAAAGAAGACCCATAAACCGAACCTCGCTGACGGCCAGAAACTGCCGCACCTGTCTGCGCATCAACAATAACAAGGCTGCGAAGTTGGTCGTCCCGATCAACATCAGGATGATTGTGATGAATTCGATCAGTGGGCTGTTGTAATATCCGATACTTTCCACGCGTGTCGAGAAGCCGCCGGTAGACAACGCGCACATCGCGTGGATCAGGCCGTCAAACAGGCTCATGCCGGCAATTCTGTAGGCCGCGACGCCGAAGATCAGAAACGTTGTATACATCAGGAAGATGACGCGGACTGTCCGTCCCAGGTTGGGGGTCAGCTGATCACTGTGACCTTCGGCCTGAAACAAATTCATACTCTGTTTATTTTGAATAAACAACGTCATCACCATGACGAAACCCAAACCGCCGCAATACTGCATAAAACCTCGGTGAAACAGGAACAAGGGCGAAGTCTGAGCGACATCCATCACAGATAATCCGGTAGTTGTCCAGCCACTGACCGATTCAAACAGACTTTGAACCCAGGAAAGCTGACCGGCCAGAACAAACGGCAGCGCCCCGATAACAATGCCGTAACTCCAGGCAAACAAGACGAAGAAGCTGCCTTTTTTGATCAGCTGCGGACGCGGCGCTTCGTTATCCTGCGGCTGATTCTTCAGACAAACAACAGCTCCGGCGATCAGCGAACTCAGTGCAGGAATCGCAAAGGCGGCCAGATCGGAGAGTGTTTCCGGATAAAAACAAGCAGTGAGCATCGGGATCGCAGTCAGAGCTCCACAGAGCATCATCAGCTTTCCTTCAATGCAGCCGGATTGGATCCGTTTTAATCCAAAGTGTTTCATCGTCCGGTCAGCACCTTGACGGCTTCCGCCTCTTTCTGAGCGGCGGCGATCAGGATCAAAATATCCTGAGCCCACAGCACGGTGTCTCCATGAGGAACCAGATGCTGATCCTGGCGCAGAATTGCGGCAATGATGACCTCGTGGCTTAAACCAATCGCACTCAGTGTTTTGCCAATGACCGGCGAACTGGCGTTTAACCGCAGCTCAGAAATGCGCACCCCGCCATAGCCCAGCGGCAAAAGTGTTGTAAATTCATCAAGAAACGCCTGTTGTTCGACAATCTGGGTAATCGTTGATAAAGCACAGACGACAGAGTCGATTCCCATGCGGTAGAAGAAGCTGATTTTTTCCGGATCCGCGGCTAATGAAACCGTTTTTCGGACATGAAACTGCTTCTTGCACAGCTGGCAGATGACCAGGTTATCTTCATCAAACGGGGTGAGCGCAATCGCAATATCAGCCTTTTCGGCTCCGGCGTCTTCCAGAACAAAGGGTTTCGAGCCATCTCCGATCAAAACAGTCAGCTCCGCGATTTGTGCCAGCGTATGACAATGCTCGGGGTTTTTATTGATCACGGTAACGGCATATCCCCGATGAAGAAAGGATTTGGCCAGCGACTCCGCTTTGTGATAACCGCCGATAATTAAAATGCGTTTTTTCATAACGTTTCGTTTCCTTTCTCGTCCGCTGCGGCTCTTGCTTGGAGCCGTTGTTCAATTGCCTGGGAAGACAGTGTCGTCGGACAGATCGTCTGAATGCCAAACTCACGATAAACACATTCCCGCTGCGGATCATACAGACGGCAGATGACATGCGGAACCTGAAATATTTCCCGGGCCAGCTGAGCAATCAGGATGTTGGTATTGTCATGATTTGTGACGATGACCAGATGATCGGCTTTTTCAATCTGGGCTTGTTTGAGAACTTCCACGTTGGCTGCATCACCGACCAAGGTCAGGCCGGCGTAGGATGGAGATAACTTCCGGAAGGCTTTGGCCTGCCGGTCAATTAATATGACATTCTGACTTTCGTTGGACAGGGTGCTGGCTAACGTTGAACCCAGCCGTCCGCACCCAATAATCAAAGTCAGTTCCGGCTTGCCCAGCCAGTCATGACGGATACTCATCATTGCCGCTTCCTCCTTACTAAATGACCCACGCCTTTTTCATCCCAAATCACCTTCCACGGATTGACGGGCTGCGTCAGGGAACAATCCTGTTCTGAATAGGCGAAGCTTCCCGAGCTGTTCAACGAGGTACACAGCTCCAAATTGCATCGGGCGGGGATATAAGTCGGTGCCAGCGCGGCAGCGGCCCGAAAATGCTGCATTGCCCTTAAAGGCTCATTCCTTTTCCATAGAACAATCCCCATTAGGTTGTGCGGAATGGGGGAATGGGGATACTGCTGCATCGCCAGCGCGATTCTCTGTTCGCAATTTACGGTCGGATAAAGTTGAAGCTGGTCTTTGATTTGATGGATCAACTCCTGCATGTCCAGGTTTTCTGCGATTTGATTCATAGGTACACCTCCGCTTTCTTGGACATCTTCAGCTTAACGCGAAGGCTGTGAGGATGGTGTGAGAAACAAGGTGTCAGGTGTGAGAATGGTGTGATAATGAAGCTTGATGAAAGCAGGCTTCAATGCGCAGAATGAGTGGAAAATAAAAAAATCGCTCCGCATCCGGTTGACGGATCCGACGCTTCCTGAGTATGATGAATAAAAGCTGAAAAGCAGAAAGGGTGAAGCATATGGCAGAGAAGGACGCCATGAAATATCGTTTGGCACAGGCGATCAAACAGCTGATGGAAACTGAACCGCTGGATAAAATCACCGTCCACGATATTGTAGAAATTGCTCAGACGACGCGGCAGTCGTTTTATCGGCACTTCCAGGATAAATATGATCTGGTCAACTGGTATTTTGAACGCCTGGCAGAGAAATCCTTTAAGCTGATGGGTGTGCAGTATACATTGCGGGAAGGCCTGCTTAAAAAATTTGAATTTATCCAGCAGGAAAAAACATTCTTTTCCCAAGCTTTCCGATCTCAGGATTACAATTCTCTGATGCGTTATGATTATCAATGCATCCTTGATTTTTATACCCACTGGATCGAAACAAAAACGAAGCAGCCGCTGACGCCGCAAATTCAATTTCTGCTTGAAATGTATTGCGAAGGTTCAATGCAGATGACGGTCAAATGGGTAACCCACGGTGCCCAGGAAGATCCGGCGGTGATTGTGGACTTGCTGATCGAGGCTCAGCCGGAAAAACTGCGGGCTGTGCTGCGCGATGTCCAGCTGGAGTGAAAGCACAGGTGCATGGATGGAAAGGAACAAAATAAACCTTGCGAGTCGGATGTCTATTTCTATTTTTAGAGAGAATTCAGAGACTTGATCAGAAAGAGCGGAACTTTGATGCGATTTAAATTATTTATACCCTTGAATAAATTTGTACAAAGGGTATAAAAGGGTATAATGATTTTGAAGGTGGTTTTATGGATCCATTCGAGATCATCGCTCAGATTGAGGGATTCCCTCCCGGAGGAATTGCCGTAAAAATGGTGAATGGGAAGCAATACTTTTATCATCGGATAACAAGAAATAAAAACGTACTGAAACTTATATCCACGCAGATCAGGTAGAATCACTTCGTGCACAAATTGAGGAACGGAAGAAGGTTGAAGCGGAATTAAAAAAATTATCTGACCGGATGTATAAATTAGCAAATGGTACATGGGTACAAAGAGACTGGTATTCATCATTTTTGTTGTATTGCTACGATGATCAAACAAAAAACATAGACAAAAAGAAATGTGTTTCTGAATTTAACAACTATTATGAAAAAGAAAGAACTCTCATTGAATGGATTAAAGTAAATAAGATTAAAGTATTAAATAGTGGAATTAAAATCGCATAAACTTAATATTTAGGGAGATTGACTATACTTCCTTATTGAAAGATAGAAATTTACCGTTAATGTGGTCGTAGGGCTGCTGGGTAATAGAAGTTCTTACTCAAATAGATTTATACTTGTATTCCAAAGTCTGAAAATGATGTACGATTATAAGCTAAACTTGGTAGTAGGAACTCCATGGGAATCGTCAGAAAGATTGTTATCCGGATACGGATCCGGTTGAATTAAAAGCCGCAATCTTATCCGTTGGGGATCAAGCGCTTGCTGATCATTATGACAGAGCAACAACCGAAGGCGAAAGGGCGGTTGGATTGAACCGGACAGGGCATATTACCAATTTTCCCCTTCGCTGTGCGAATATCTGGAGGATTTTGTTGAAAAAAATAAAGATGTTATTTTGGATTAAGTTGATATTCCACTTAGCTGGGGAGTTAAGCTGTCCAAAATGTTAAAAGGGATGGAATAAGACGGAAAAAGTGAGCTTCATAAAGTGGAAGCTGTAAGGAGAAGGACATCAAATGGAAACGAATTTCTTTATGGATAAGAATTATAAACCGAATAATACCATACTTGCAGAGGTACTTTGTCAAGTCTTCAATGACTACAATAATCTGTTGTTGCTTGTAAAGGATTATCAAATGAAATGGAGTTTTACGAAGTCAGGAGGATGGACATTAAAAGTCTATGATGCGAAAAAAGCATTGTTTTATCTTATTCCACATTCCAATTCTTACACTATCAGTCTGACAATCAGAGAAAATGAACGCAATGAATTGCTGGGCGATTCAAACATTAGCTTTTTGAAAAAAGAAATTGAAAATGCAAAAAAATATTCAGAAGGATATCATATCCAACTCTTTGTTCATGATGAAGATAGTTCTAAAAAGAGCCTTGTGTTCTTAACTGATTTAATGAGTTTCAGAAAGTAATTTTCACCCCGTTTGATGAGGAGAATCCGATGTGCGAAATCTGCGAAAAAGTAAAGACGATTGATTTCTTTCCCACTCCTAAAGCCTATCTTGATTGTCTGAAATACATACAATCCCTGGTTGATTGTGGGAATTTCCAATTTGAATCGAAGAATTGTGACACAGATAAAGTGAAAGATAAAAATGGATATTGGGTAGATGATGTTATAAGCCATGTGATTAAATGTAAAAATTGTGGTCAGTGCTTTACATGTACTGTTGTCACATACCGCGGAAGCGGAAGTTTTAGAAAAGGCAAATAATCAAATTTCTGATTTCAGCTGTCAGCCGGTTATTTTGCCGGCTCTTTTAATCAATAAAGTTTACCTGTCAGAAAGGAAAAAGGTAGATTGTTACATTTTTATCAAAGTGTAACTTGAATCCTTTGTTAATTATTTTACAATGTATGTAGAAAGCAATGAAGGAGGAAATCAAAGATGGCAAATCGCTTTATGTTGAATGAAACAAGCTACCACGGCTACGGAGCCGTCAAAGAAATTGTGAACGAGGTCAAAAGCCGCGGCTTTCAAAAAGCATTGATCGTTACAGATGCAGACTTAGTTCGTTTTCAGGTTGTTAAGAAGGTGACGGATCTGTTGGATGAGGCAGGCTTGCCGTATGCGATTTATGATCAGGTCAAAGCCAATCCGACCGTGGATATGGTGAAGGAAGGTGTGGCCGCTTTTAAGGAAGCCGGTGCGGATTATCTGATTGCGATTGGCGGCGGTTCCCCTCAGGATACAGGCAAAGGCATCGGGATTATCGTAAACAACCCTGAATTCTCGGATGTCGTTTCTCTGGAAGGCACAGCACCGACGAAGAATAAGGCAGTACCGATGATCGCGATTGCCACGACAGCCGGTACGGCAGCTGAAACAACAATTAACTATGTCATTACGGATGAGGCAAAACGCCGTAAATTTGTCTGTGTCGATCCGCATGACTTGCCAGTAGTGGCGATTGTCGATCCGGATATGATGTCGAGTATGCCGAAAGGACTGACAGCTTCTACCGGAATGGATGCCCTGACGCATGCAATCGAAGGATATACAACATTGGCAGCCTGGGAGCTGGCGGATACCCTGAATCTGAAAGCCATCGAACTGATCGGCCGTTCACTGCGCGCAGCTGTCAATAACGATCCAAAGGGGCGTGAAGACATGGCGCTGGGACAGTATATGACGGGAATGGCATTCTCGAACGTAGGCTTGGGTGTTGTGCATGGCATGGCGCATCCGTTAAGTGCCTTTTACGGTACGCCGCACGGGGTTGCCAACGCCGTTCTGCTGCCGTATGTCATGGAATTCAATCAAGATTATACAGGTGAAAAATTCCGTGAGATTGCGCGGGTTTTAGGGGTATCTGGCGTGGATGCCATGAGCCAAAAGGAATATCGCCAGGCTGCGATTGATGCTGTGCGTCAGCTGTCCCTGGATGTGAATATTCCGCAGACCTTAAAGGAAATCGGTGTGAAGGAAGAGGACCTTCCAGCCTTGGCAGAAGCCGCAATGGCCGATGTCTGCACTGGCGGCAATCCGCGTCCATGCACCTATGAATTAGTTCTGGACGTCTATAAGAAAGCATTCTAAGCAGAAGGTGCGGATAAGCGGATCAATCCCCATCGTCTCTCTGCAGAAGAAAAACACCTGGATTCTCCGCTTCGAGATTCAGGTGTTTTTGCTTGTTTGGTTTCATGCAGATGAATGATCGCTGCAGGTGAATCCCGGAGTAGAAACAGTCTTGTTTTAATTTACACTGGGATAAATCAGAACCCTTCCTCCCGTGTCTTAAGCAGAACCAGTAAGGTCAGCGCTTGACCTGTGCTTATTTATGGTTCCAGCCATAATACTCCGCATCTTTTTCCAGGGAAATTTCAGCGGATTCATCCGGCTCGTAAATCCAGAATTGAGTGTCGGCAAACAACGACTGCCATTCCTCAATGCTCAGCGTATAGCGGCTTTGTGTATTCTGAATCCGTATCCGATCCCGTACATAAGCGTAGAACTGCGGCTGATTGTCTTGAAGCGTCATGAGGATTTCGCCGTTTTTTAACGCCGGCAGGGCTTCCTGAGTTTGTATTTTCTGCATCGTGAGTTATCCTTTCTGTGATTCCTGATCAACCAATCGGTAGCCAACCCCGATTTCGGTGACAATGTAGCGGGGCTTGGCTGGGTTTTCCTCGATCTTTCGCCGCAGTCCGGCCATTAACGCCCGCAGTGCCTGCGTATCCTCGCCATAACCGCTGCCCCAGATGTGGGTGATGAGATAACGCGTGGTCAGCACTTTCCCGCTGTTGCGCAGAAACAGGCTCAACAGGTTGTATTCCATCGGCGTCAAATGCAGCGCTTCCCCGCGCAGCGTAACCTGGTGCTTTTCCAGATCCAGAGATAAATCCTGAACTGTCAGTTTCTTTTGCGCTGTTTTGGCGTTCTGTTTAAAAGCATGCCGAATCGCAACGCGGATGCGGGCCATCAGCTCGGTAGTGGAAAACGGCTTGGTCAGATAATCGTCTGCCCCTGAATCCAGAGCCTCAGCCTTTTCCTGGTCCTGATCGCGTGCGGAAACAACGATGATCGGAATCTCCGACCATTCGCGAACCTTGCGGATGACGTCCATCCCATCATAATCCGGCAGTCCTAAATCCAGCAGCATTAAGTCATAGAGATTGGCTGCCAACAGGGTCATGGCACTTTGCGCTGTGGCAGCATTGTCGCTGTTAAATCCTTCAGCGCTTAAGACGTAGCTGATAAAATTGCGGATCTGCGGATCATCCTCGACGATTAAAATTCGCTGTGTAAAAGAGTTCATGATCAATCCTCCAAAGGCAGTCGAAAGGTAAATTCAGCACCGCGCTGATCAGTCCGATTGCATGCGCTGATCGATCCATGGTGGGCCTTGACGATGGATTCACAGATGGATAAGCCCAGACCGATCCCATGCTGGGCATCCGGCTGGCGGGTGCGGGTGGTATAAAAGGTCTGAAAAATGTGCGCGAGATCTTTTTCCGCAAGGCCCTCGCCGCCATCCCGGACGGTAAACACGGCTTCCTTCTGTTCCCGCCGCAGCGTCAGAGAAATTTCATCCTGCGGACGGGTATGCTTTAAGGCATTATCCAGTAAATTGATCAGCACCTGCTGGATCAGCTTGCCATCCATGGGAATCATCAGCACTTCCGGCGGAATTGAAACATTGATCTGCCGCTGCGGAGCCCGTTTGGCGATATGTTCCAGGGCAGAGGCAATAATTTCTTCCGCGGCTTCTTTTTCCAAATGCAGATTCAGATGCCCATCCTGAATTCGGGTCAGACTGAGAATGTTTTCGACCAGCGAATGCAGCCAGTCGGCATCCTGATAGATATCCTGAGCTAAAGCATGCCGAGGATCGTGTTCTTCGCTCATGTCCAGAATCATTTCTGAAGTGCCCATAATGGCGGAGAGCGGCGTGCGCAGATCGTGGGAAATGGCCCGAAGCAGATTGCTTCGATACCGTTCCTGCGCTGCTTCTTCTTCCGAGCGGATTTTCTGCTTTGCGCTGCGGAAGCGGTCCAGCGCCAGTGTGAGCGTTTCACATAAGGACTGAAGCAGCTGATGATCTGATTCACTGAAAGCGGTCATCGCCGCTGCGGGAAGTTTCAGCTTGGCCAGCTGGATGCCGTTGTTTTGCAGCGGCAGGCAGGTGAAGGGGGCTGCTGAGTTCAACGCAGGATCTGAATTGAACTGATCGCAGGGCAGGGCTTGGGCCGCTTGGCAGGGCTGGGCAGCATACAGTACAGCCGGCTGTTCTTTTTCATCCAGACACAGGCAGCTGACTTCGCAATGGAAAGCGGAAGACAGCACTTCGGCAGCCAGCCTGGCAATTTGGCGAATCTCAATCTGTTCGTTCAATCCGCGGCTGAGCGCGTACATCGTTTTGATTTCCTGTTCCCGCTGCAAAGCGTTCTGCGCGTTTAATTTAGCTTTGGATGTCAGGGCACTGGTAATAAAGGCAGTTGCGGTCATAATGATAAATGTGATCCAGTAGCTCGGATCATCGACCGACAGCGACCAGTATGGTGCGGTAAAAAAATAATTGAAGATCAGCGTAGCCAGCAAGGAAGCAAAGACACCGTAGCCATAACCACGGGTCATCCAGGCTGTCAGCAGGACTGCCAATAAATAAAGCAAGACAATGTTGGTTTCGGGAAAGCCCAGCTGTCTGAACAACAGTCCGCCCGCTGTGGCCGCGGCCAACAAGCCAGCCATCTGTAATCCATGCCTCAACGTCGTCCAGGAAACTGAAATTCGGGAATTGGACATCGCGCTCATCTCCTGGTACTGATTGTAGCCTAAAATGCGGAAACTGTCCATTTTAGATGCAGATCCTTTCAGCACTTTCAAACCGAAATGATGCCGGCCCTGATGTCTGTTCTTCGAATGGGATGATCAAGTCGGGATCGGGAAAGCTGAATGTTTCCGGTGCTTATGCAGACAGGGCGGCAATTTCGAAAACCTCATTAAAGACATTTGGCGCGAAGTCCGATATAATAGAAGCAATGAATTCGTCGGCTGCCCAGACAGGCTGTCCGATAGGCAAGGTTGAAAGCCTGGGTCGATCAGCGGCGGAAGGCTTGAATTTCACTGGCAGACAAGGAGAAATCAAAATGACAAATTTAAAGAACCCGGAAAATTTTTGCCAATTTCTCTGGCATGAGTATTTGGAAAATCAGAACTACGCGATGCTGGGCGAGTGCTTTGTCCCGGAAACCTCGGTGATCGGAACCGGCGAGCATGAAGTCAGCGCCAATCTGGCGGAGTTTGAAAATAAAATTGCAGCGGAAATCCAAGGCCGCAACGTTATCTTTAAAATTGAGGAACAATGGTACCAGACCCAGCCGATCAGCGAGGACTGTGTGATTGTGATCGGTGAGCTGCGGGTAAAGGAACAATCCGGCAATCCGCTTGAATTTGAAAGCCGGTTTCGCTTTACCTTTGTCCTGCAGCGCCGGGAAGGACAGTGGAAGGTGCTGCATGTTCATCATTCTGTGCCGGATCCGGAACAAGGCGCGGATGAATTTTTCCCGCATCGCTTAATGGAACAATCCAACCGGCAGCTGATTCAGCTGGTGGAAGAGAAGACCAAGGCCTTGGAGGAATCCTATCGTCAGATGGAATACAATGCTCATCATGATTCATTGACGCAGCTGCTGAACCGTCGCTCAGTCGAAGCTCAGATCAGTGAAGTCATGCAAAAGGAACCAACAGGAGTCATGGTGATGCTGGACGTAGACTGCTTTAAACAGATTAATGACACGTATGGACATCCGGCCGGCGATCAGGCTCTGGAAACCTTGGGCGAAGCTATCCAAAAAATCTTTCCGCAGGGACTCAACGGCCGCATCGGCGGAGATGAATTTATCGTTTATCAGATCCAGAGTCAGAAATCCCAGGCTGAACTCCGGGCTGATCTGGAATCACTGCAGCACCTCTGGGATCAGATCAGAGCGGAGAAGGGCCTGGAACTGCCGGTTACGGTCAGCTCCGGCATTGCATTCTTCCCACAGCATGGGCAGCGTTTTGATCAGCTCTGGTCCCATGCCGATCAGGCCTTGTACCAAGCTAAAGCAGAAGGACGGCAGCGTCTGTGTTTCTGGGAAGAGGAAGATTGAGATTCAGGCTAACAGTCAGACAGGATTGAATTGAAAATCCAGGAGGAAAGCATGATGAGACTGCAGGAACAGATTGAGCTCTGGAACGAAACGGATCAGTATGAAGCGATTATCGAAGCGATTGAGGCCTTGCCGGAAGCTGAACAGACTCCCGAGCTGATCAGTGAGCTGGCGCGGGCTTACAACAATACGGCTGGACTGGATGATACTCAGAATTATGAAAAAGCAATTGCCTTGCTGAAATCGGTGGAAGAAGAGCTGGGGGAGGAACACAGCTGGAATTTCAGAATCGCCTACGCGTATTATTATCTTGATCAGGAAGGGCCGGCGCTGACCTATTTTGAAAGAGCATTGGACGCTCGTCCGAAGGATGAAGATACGCTGGCTTTTATTGAAGACTGCCGCAAACGGTTAGCCCTGCCGCGCTTTGAGAGACCGTTCAAACAAAGAGTGCAGGAATGCTGGAGTCAGTTTGAGAAGGAGGAACAGGTCCTGCGGGTGCGGATGCGCAATCGCTTGGAGAGTGAAGTGATTGTGGATCAGGCTCATCGGCTGCTTCACACCGCCTTCACCAATATCGCCTACGAAATGGGGTGTGCTCAAGATCATTACGATTTGATTCTGACACCGGAAGGCAACCGTGTTTCGCTGTTTGCCCTCGATTATTTTTGCCGACAGATGCCGGACCGCCTGAAAAAGTGGTGGCATGTGATGGCAGGACGTCAGCCGTCGCGGCAAACTTCACTGCGGATTGCCGGACAGGAATTGAGTGCAGAAGAGGTTCAGGTGTGGATTGAGGAGCAGGGGGAAAAGTCCGTCAAGCTGGCTGTTCATTGTGCTTCATTCGACGCGCTGATGCCGGAAAATGAGAACCAGGTCTGGTGGATGCTTTCCATTCTGATCGATCAGACATTGGGAGAGATCGCTGCTATGGCGGTGATCGACGATGTCACTTTGCTTGCGCAGCCGCGGCAAGAAGGCGGCCTTTCACTAGCTCAGCTGCCGGATAAGCTCGTCGATCTGGGCCTGGATCTGAACCGGGATCCGGCACGTATTTTAGAGGGCTATACAGCGTATCGCATGGAACCCACAGAAGCGAGCCTGGAACAGGTACGCGGGGATGTAACGGTGGGAGTCACCTGCTGTCCCGTTTTGATCCAGCAGTATCTGCGGGGAATGACGCAGACGGTAGACGATCTGCATCAGGATGGCATCGCGGCAGGATACTTTTATTACCCCCTGGATTGTTTCACCGGTGAAGATCGGGCGAAAGCGATGCTGGATTTCCGCGATGCACTGGCTGAAAAGATCAGCGAACAGGCCGGCGCCGATACGGTGACGTGGATCGGCGGGGCTTCGGGCCTGAACTGCGGATATCTGGACTTTATCGCTTGGGATATTCAGGCGGTCATGGATAGTGCCGTCAAGGTGTTCGCTCAGCAGCCGGTGGCGTGGGCAGCCTTTCAGACCTTCCGCACTTCGGTTGGCGGCATCCTGTTAAAAAACGATGAGGAATAATCCAAGACACTAGTAAAAAGGAACGGCAAAATATGAAGCTTCATTGCTCATCATGATGCCATTCCTTTTTTGTTTTTCCCTTTGTCTTTTACAGTCCTTTTCTCATGCAGCAATCAGCGCGGCTTTCGCTGCGGCCGTCTTCCTGCAAGCAATGCTACGACAAACATCATCAAGGCGATTGTAATCCAGCCTAACGACTGTGAAGCCAGCGGCAGAGCATTGAGCAGGCTGGTCAAGCCGGGAATTCTAAAACCCATGCTGTCCAGCTGGGAAAGAACACTGACAATGCCGGTGCTGAAAATCGTCAGTGGATAGACAAGCCGATTGGCTTTATACAGCGGATCGCCCAGTCCCAGCAAAATCAAAATTAACGCCATCGGATAAAGCATGTTCAATACCGGAACCGAAATGGACAGAATCGTTGAAAGTCCGAAGTTGGAAACAGCCAGCGCAAACAGCGTCAGAAACAGCAGCCATTTGGAATAGTTGATCTTCGGCGTCAGCGAAGAGAAAAATTCGCTGCAGCTGGTCAAGAGACCCACGCAGGTCGTCATGCAGGCTAGTAAGAAGATGAAGGCCATGACCCAGCGCCCGCTCTCGCCAAACAGCAGGGTGACGGCCAGCGTTAAGGTCTGCGCGCCGTTAGCCCCGATCGGCATTGAGGATAACGAAGTTCCTAACATTGTCAGCATGATATAAATCACAGCCAGAATGATTCCCGCCAGACAGCCGGCTTTCATGCTGGTGGACATGACCTCCCGATCATCCGTGATTCCTAAGGCTCGGATATTCAAAGAAACAACGATACCGAAATTCAGCGCTGCCAGCGCATCCATCGTCAGATAACCTTCAAGAAACCCCTGGATCAGCGGTGCTGAGGCATAGGCCGGCTGCGGCAGAGCCGCCTCACCGAGGGGATGAAGCAAAGCCGCGGCGAAGACCGCCAGGATCAGAAGCAGAAGCACTGGGGTTAAAATTTTGCCTAAATGATCGACAAGCTTGCTTGGATTGCGCGACAAGAGCCAGGCGATCAGAAAAAAGCCAGCGGTGAACAACAACAATGAAAGCTGCGTGGAGGCGCCTTCAGGAAGCAGCGGCATGATCGCCATTTCAAATGGCAGCGTTGCGGTGCGCGGTGTAGCCAGCAAAGGACCGATGGACAAATAGATCAAAACCGCGAAGAATAGACCAAATTTCGCATGAACCTTCTGCGCCAGTACGTCCAATCCGTTAAACCGGGAAACCACGGCGATCCCCAGGACTGGAAATCCCACCGCGGTGATCAGAAAACCAATCAGCGCCGGCAGACTCTGCACCCCGGCATTCTGGCCAAGAAAAGGCGGGAAAATCAGATTGCCGGCCCCGAAAAACATCGAAAACAACGTCAGGCTCAACAGGATTAAATTCTTTTTGGAACATTTTTTCATAAAGCTCTCCTTTCTTCGATTGCACAAAAAAACCGTCGCACAAAGGACGGTTTGACCGCGGTACCACCTTGATTCCGGAATGTTTCCGGCACTCTTCCCATCCAACAATGGGCTGTGTCTTTAACGGGATCAGCGTCCGGCGCTTCCTACTGTCAGTTCAGAAGGCTTCTTCAAGAGGACTTCGGCTGGAATTCTGCCTGCCGGCTTGCACCTGGTCCGGCTCTCTGCAAGGTTCAGAAATTTCCGTCTACTTATTCTTGTCATCGAATCTATACCCTGATTGTATTCGAAAATGAATAAATGTCAATTCTTTTATGAAAGCGCGTCCAATTTTTACTGCGATTGTGATGAATTGGGAGTTTTCAGCTGACAAAGCTTTTCACTGAGTGCCGCTGGTTCCTGTAAGACAATGGCGGCGGCAGCCAAGGCCGGATGAAGACAATGCTCGATCGGCTTATCCTGACTTAAGCCCAGAAGCAGGCCGCTTAAAAACGCATCTCCGCAGCCTAACGGATAAGCTCCGTCCTGCAGCGCAGGGTAAGGGCGAATCCCCTCCATCGTGACTAACAAGGCTCCGTCTTTATCTAAGGTAATGATGATCCAGCTGACGCCTTTTTTTAACAAGGCTTTGGCCGCCTGAGCCATCGGCACAGCACCGGCATAAGCGTTCATTTCATCCCGGTTCACAACGATGCCTTCCCATTTTTCAAGCGTAGCTTCTGGCGGAATCTGACCGCTGAAAATCCAACGTGTCTGCAAAGTTTTGGACAAAAGTGTTTTCAAAAAAGCCGGATCGGTTTGATCGGTAATTCCCCAGGCACATTCGCTGATGACGCAGTAGGGCAGATCTTCCGCTTTGCCCTGAAACAGAAATTCCGGCTGGATTGAGGAAAAGTAAAGTCCCTTTTCCGAGTCGGATGCTGAGATGAACACCGGCGTGTTCTGATTGACAACCGGGCCGTAAACAAAGCAGGTTTTTTTCTGCAGCTCGTTAATGATGGCCAGTCCGGCATCATCCCGTCCGAACTTGCTGATAAAATGCGTTTCCAAGCCTAAACAGCCGCAGTTATAGGCCACATTATGCATGGATCCGCCAAAGCTGCGGACAATCTGCGCTTTGTTGCAGCGCTCCATTTCCATGGTCTGACGGCAGAGGACAACCAGATCCATCATGGAAGTTCCGATCACGGCAATTCCGTTCATCACACTCACATCCTTTGCCTTCATGATAACAGAAATAACTGTGAAAGAAAACTGTCAATCCTTGCGGGAATTGCTCAGAATCTGATGGAAAAAGAGAATTCTAAATCTGAATCGAAACCGAGTTGTTAGCGGAGGCAATCCGGAAACAGTTTAAAAAAACGTGTGAACAGTCCGGCTCTCCTGAGTAGATTAACCACAGGAAGAACCGGAGATTCACACGTTTAAAGAATATCTATCTATGAATTAAATCTTACGGGCTGTCAGATTTCCACTGGCAATCGCTTCGGCGATATTCCAAGGCTTTTCGCAGTCACCGACAGCATAACATTCAATTCCATCTAAGCCTTCAATCAGCGCTGTGTTCGGCAGCATATCCATGGCTTCGATCACGGTGTCGCAGGCGATTTCCATATCGACGCCGGTTTCCCCATGAATCGTGACCGTGCCTTCATTGACGCTGACGACCTGGGCATTCGGCCATAAGCGTGTCCCGCGGGCATACAGCATCGGGAGCGTAAAGGTCTTGACCCAGGCGGACTGTCCCTTATCCAGCTTGTCTTTGCCTTCACTGGATACGAGGGTAACATGCTTCCCTTGGGCAATCAGGTACTGCGCGGCGTCCACGGCCTGTAAGTTCCCGCCGACAATGGTAACTTCATTGCCGATGGAAGCGGACGCGATGTCCTCAATCGAGATGACTTGGGTCTTCGCCGTAGAATTCAGCCCCAGTGTGGAGCGAGCTCCGCCGACTGCCAGAATGACGACCTCCGGCGCTTCCTTTTTGATCAGTTCCGCATTCACTTCGGTTCCCAGAACAACATTAACGTTTTTCAGTTCCTGCTGTCGGACTAAATATTTCTGGAAATCATTCAGATTTTCATGCGGCCCTTTGATAGCATTGGCAAAGGACAACAGACCGCCCAGCACACCGCTCTTTTCGTAAAGCGTTACGCTGTGGCCGCGCTCTGCCGCAATTCGTGCTGCTTCCAAGCCGGCCGGACCGCCGCCGATCACCATGACCTTCCGGGCTTTTTCCGCCGGCAGCGGAACCTCTCCCTCCGGCATCGCTTCCCGATAGGCGCGCTGAGTTGTCGCGTTAACCCGGCAATGTTCATAAATCTTACCCTCTTCATCATAATCAAAGTGGCAATGCAGGCAGCGCGTACAAGGGGCGATTTCATCGATCCGTCCTTCTTTCAGCTTGTTGACATATTGCGGATCAACGGTCAGCGGACGGGTCATCAACAGGAAGTCGCACAGACCGTCCTTCAAAGCGTCTTCAAACATCTTTGGTGCATGCGCTGGATCCATATAGGTTACGGTTCCAACCGGAATCGAGACGGCATCCTTGATCTGCTTTGCAACATTCAGCATCATGCCGCAGCCAGAATGATTGGCCAAAAGCTTGCCCTGGAAATGCCGGGAGAAATCAAACTGCGCTCCATTGGCCGCTGTGCCTTCGATGCCGTAACCGGTGAAGTACAGATCGGACGCAAACTGATTGACGTGCATCCGGAAGACACCCAGACGAACATGCAGAGAATCCGCGCCATAGTTTTCCAAGACCTTGCAGATCTCGCAGTTTTCTTCTACGGTTGTAGACAAGGAAGCCTCGCCCATGTCGATGTCATTTTCTTCGATGCCGTTGATCAAAATCTGAACCGGGAAATCCGCGCCGCAGACTTCCTTGATCCCGGCGACGATCTCACCGACAAACCGCGCCCGGTTTTCAAACGACTGCGGTCCATATTCATCCTCACGATGATTTCGCTGGCGGGAGAAGAAAGCCTGACCGATATTGTTGCCCGCGGCATTGATTTCCACTGCGTCGAAACCTTGTTCCTTTAAATATTTCGCGCCGTTGATGAAATCACTTTTCAAGTTTGCGATTTCTTCATCCGACAGATGCTCGGCATAGGCTGATTCATACTGTGCAGCGGTGGCCGGATCAAAACCGGTAAATTTCTGTCCCATGCAGGAAAGCTGATAGCCGATATAACCGCCGGCATCATGCACAGCCTTGGCCAGCGCCGCTAACGGTGCTTCGGCTTTCGGCGTTTTCCGCGCACTGGTATAATGATCAAAAACATTGACGAAATCTTCTACCCAGACCATTTCTACGCCGCCCTTGGCAAAGTTGCTGTAATAGGCGCAGATCTCCTGTTCACTTCCGGCGGTATCCGAACCGGCTGCGGATTTTACCATGCGGTGGTGTAAAGTCAAGCCGCCAAATTTCCAATCGGAAAACAGGGTCGCAAAATCAGTGTTGGTATCCCGATAATCATAATCCTGTGGGTTCAGCGGATAAACTGAGGTTGAAGACGAGCTTGGACAGGGCGGACATTCGGTTGAAGCCGCACCTTCATTTTTTGTTTCGCAGCCAGGCAAAACAGAAACAACAGCCGCGGAAACGGCCGTCACCGCAGCACCCTTCAAAAAAGCGCGGCGGGAAATTCCTTTTTTCTCCATGAATTTTACTTTGTCAAAAAGCTGACAATCCTCCTTGATCTCATTATGGCATACTCTGAATCAATGCATCGATGCGATCTGTGCATGGCCCTATCCATCTTTTGCATGGTGAATCAAGACTTGAACTTGCATTTGTTTTCGATTATAGTGAGGAAAAACCGAGGGATTGTTATGAATATAGAAAATTTGAAAATGCTGAAAATTCTGGACCGCTGTCAAAGTATTTCCAAGGCTGCCGCGTGTTTGTATCTTTCCCAATCTACCCTCACCCGCCAGCTCATCATGATGGAAAAGGAATTGGGCTTTACGTTATTTTACCGCCTTCCTGAGGGGGTCAAGCCAACGCCCGGAGGACGTTATTTCATCGATCAGCTGGACGCGGTGCTGGACAGCTATGACAGCGCGGTGGCGGGAGCGCATCAGCGATCCTTTGCGCTTGCCAAAACAATCCGCATTGGGATTACCAGTTATACGATCCACTTTGTACCTCAAGCCTGCCGGACGGCGCAGCCGCATTTTCAAAATGTGCACTTTGATTATGTAGCCTGCCGGCTGCCGGAAACCTATCAGGCGCTGGATCAGGATAAGATTGATATTCAGCTGTTAGCAGACTGCAGCGAGCCGATTTCCATCCATTTGAATTGCATCCCGCTGTTCCATTGTCCTAACTGCTGCAAGATTCCGCAGGGACATCCGTTTTATGGAAAAGAAACACTGCGGCTTGCGGATCTGGCACATCAGCGGGTTCTGACATTGCCTCCGAACCGAACACAAAACGCCGCGCGCTTGGATCAGATTCTGCAATCTCCAGAATTGGATATTGAACGAATCTATTTTGATACGCCTGAACAGGCTGAAGCCCTTTCCCTGGCACAGAAGATTCCGATCATGACGCTGGCTTTCCCCAGCGAAAAGGATTGTTTTTCAGTTTCTCTGTTGGAAGCAGTTCCTGCCGTTCAGCTGGGCATCCTCTTCCGGAAGAAGGACCAAGCTGAATTAGAACCCTTGTTGAATTATTTTCGGGCCTATTTCATCCGTCATCAATATGATTTCCTGCCGTTGAAGCCGCTGGTATCCAACATGACAATCTAGACCTGGATGGTAAACAAGGAAGACCAAGCCTTTGTTTATAAACCAATCTGCTGGCTGTGGGGATAAGACAGAACCGAGAACGATCCAAAAAAAGAGCGAAACCGCAAAGGATAAGAATCTTTGGCTGTTTTCGCTCTTTATAAAATGATCCCCCAAGGCACAATCCGCCCGAGGCTGCTAGCTTGATAAACTACGATTCTTTGTCAAATTTCAATCGGTAATAAATTGAAATGCCGACAACAAACAGGTAGGCAATGATGAAAGACAGGATGACAAAGAGATCGGCATTCATCAGAGCATAGATGATCATCAACGTGCCGAAAATGTAGATCATGGCATCATAAGCTTTCCCTTTTGCCCGATTGGTAATCTGGATATTCCGTTCATCCCGCTGATCAATTTCAATTTGCTTCTGCCGCTCAGGGGCGTTTTTCAGAACCTGGTGACTGATCAGTTCACCCAGTCCATGGCCGAATAGGCCGGCGCCCAAACCCAAGCATATATAAGGCAGAGCCGGCAGCGATTCGGCATACTGCGGGAAGCTTTTAAGAAAAACAAAACCTGCTGGAAGCAACAAAATTCCCACTCCTGTCAGCAAAACGGCATTTCTTGTTTTCATACTTTTTCCTCCTCGTAAATGAAAACTTCTTCAATACTCACGTCAAAATAACGGGCGATCTTAAACGCTAAGAGAATCGATGGATTATACCTTCCGTTTTCCAGCGAACCGATGGTTTGTCGGGAAACTTCCAGGGCAGCGGCTAATTCTTCTTGTTTGATGCCGCGTGATTTACGCAGCTCTTCTAATCTGTTTTTCATAAACCTCCTTCATCATTGTGGAAAGCTTGCTTTCCATTATAGTATAGCATGTCCGCTCTCTATGTCAAGCTAACTTTCCATTTTCTTTTAAATAATCCTCTCTGACTTCATATTGGAAAATACGTGAAGTATTTCTGTCTTTCCTATTCAGAAGGACGAAGGCATCAGAATACTTTCTTATCGGATATTCCATTTAAGCACGGAAACAACGCGAAAGGAAAGCAATCGTAAAATATTTGCAAGAAAGAGTGCAGAAGTGCGCCGCATTCTTTATAATAAAGGCATGAAGACTTTGTGATTTAAAAGGATTGAGGGCCGGTTATCGGTCATGCTCAGGTTTATGAACAAGATGAAACTGAGAATCAATAAAGAAAGAAGGATAGAAAATGTTTAGAATTGGACAGTCGAGCGATATTCATCAGTTGGCAGAAGGGCGCTGGCTCATTTTAGGCGGTGTTGAGATTGAACATACGAAAGGACTGGTCGGCCATTCCGATGCGGACGCTTTGCTTCATGCGATTGCAGAGGCTGTGATCGGCGCTTTGGGCGAAGGCGATCTGGGAAAGCATTTTCCCGATACTGATCCGCAGTACAAAGGAATCAGCTCTTTGATTTTGCTGGAACATGTAACAGAGCTGATGGAAACCAAAGGCTTTCGCATCGGCAATGTTGATGCGCTGATCATGATCGAAAGGCCGAAGATGGCTCCGCATATTTCAGCCATGCGCAAAAACATCGCAGCGGCTCTGCATTGCGGAGAGGATCAGGTGAATGTCAAAGCTACGCGCGGGGAAAAGCTGGGCTTTGTTGGACGTGAAGAAGGCGTGCTGGCCCAAGCCGTCGTCCTGTTGGAGAAAATGGAAGCATGAGTAGTTTCTGCCGCTTCTGGCTGCGGTTAAGCCTGATTCTGAACGCCGTGACGGCAGGGGAGAGTCTGGTCAGTCAGAACTGGATGATGTTGGGCATTGCGCTGATCAGTCTCTGGTGCCTGGTGCTGCTGATGCAGGGCAGACTGCTGGGACTACGATTATACTGGACAATGTGTGCGACGATTTTTATTATCAATATCATGAATGGGATCGATCTGTCGTTTAATCTGTTGAATTTGATCGATCCGGCCATTATGACGTTTCTGGTACGGCGCAATCAGAAGGCTTTTCGCTGAACAAAAGACAAATTTAAAAAAGGGGATGCGGCAGTGCGCTGTTGAGTTTCGCTGCGGCATCCTGATTTCGTAAATGAGTCCGGAACACGGAATAAAAATTTGAAGGAGGTCTTGATTCCAATGACTTTTAAGATTATCCGGTTGGTTGATCAGCCGGAAATGAAGGAGCAGGCAGCTCAATGGTTTCATGAAAAGTGGGGTATTCCGCTGCAGGCGTATCGAGAAAGTATCGAGGATTGTCTTGCAAATAAGCATTCGATTCCTCAATGGTATATCGCGATGGAAGGGGAAAGAATCATCGGCGGCATGGGCGTCATTGAAAATGATTTCCACGACAGGAAAGATCTTGCGCCGAATGTGTGCGCTGTCTATACAGAAAAACAGAAGCGCGGACAAGGCGTTGCAGGAGCCTTGTTAAATTATGTTTGTTCGGATATGAAAAGCAAAGGAATAAGCACTTTGTATCTTGTAACCAATCATACCGGCTTTTACGAGCGCTACGGCTGGGAATTCCTTTGCCTGGTACAGGGCGAGGGTGAATCTGAACTTTCAAGAATGTATGTTCATAAATGAAATCTTAACTTTTGCAATAGGCAAAATCAGATTGGGGAGATGAGTCAGATGCTGGGATTGTGAGTAAAAGTAATTGTCGACAGACCTTTGGGAAGTACGCATCCGCAATATCAGGATCTTATCTATCCAGTCAACTACGGATACATTGAAGGAATGATGGCTCCGGATGGAGAAGAACAGGATGCTTACATCTTAGGCATCGAGGTGCCGCTGAAGGAGTTTACCGGCAAAGTGATCGCCGTGATTCATCGGCATAACGACATTGAAGAAAAATGGGTCGTTGCCCCGGAAGGGGTCCATTTTTCAAAGGAGAAGATCCAGGAATTGACGTATTTTCAGGAACAATATTTTCATTCAGAAATTGTGATGGAGGAGGCAGAATAAATGAACGGCGGGGTGTTGCTGCTGCCTTTCCTGGCTGTCCGATTCGGGTTATTATTGCTTGTAGATAAAAAAGCGATTGGACGTGCAGGTCATTTTGCACCAGTTCGAAGGGAAGAACAATGGGCCAGTTTTATCTATCAGCTATCCAATATCGGACTTTTTGCGTATTTATTTTTTCTGACAATTCGGATTGATTTCTCACTGCAGTTCTATATGGGACTTGTCTTTTACTTTTCAGGAATCGTGTTATGCGCAGTTTCGGCAGTTTGTTTTGCATTTCCGGATGAATCGGGTTTAAATATCAATGGAATTTATCAGCTTTCCCGCAATCCCATGTATGTCGCTTATTTTATTTGCTTTGCAGGCATGGCTTTCTTAACACAGTCCTGCCTTTTGCTGGGCATCGTCCTGATATTTCAGGTTTCAGCACACTGGATCATTCTTTCAGAAGAAAGAGAATGCACAGCGAGATTTGGCAGACGGTATGAAGAATATAAACAGAAAGTTCGGCGTTACATTTAAGAACTTGATAGAAGGGAGAAGCGAACATGTTGACGAAGCCGGTATATGGCTGGAGTGATTTTCAGCTGGAGGGAACGGGTGTCTATGGGTTAAGTTATCTTGATGATATTGCGTTTGAGTGGGTGGAACAGGCGATCCATGGACTAGAAACCATGCAGCCCTTCTGTGTAAAAGGGTTCTTAGAACCGAACCGCTTTTTATGTACGGTCAGCTATTGGAACTGCCATCTTGTGTGCGAAGACGATGAACGTTATCCCTTGAATCAAGAAGAGGTAATCCATGAGTTTTCTCACACCAGCATGCTGCAGTTCTGTCAGTACCTGTATGAGGATGTCAGTCAAAACATCAATGAGTGGGCTTCATTTGTCGATTATAAAGATTTAGATATTGAGAAAAGAAAAGCAGAGCTTGATCAAAAATTAGAATGTCTCAAAAATCTAATTGCTGAGCGAACGGAATGGTTCGGTGAAC
Source organism: Holdemania massiliensis (assembly GCF_022440805.1). NCBI lineage: Bacteria > Bacillati > Bacillota > Erysipelotrichia > Erysipelotrichales > Erysipelotrichaceae > Holdemania > Holdemania massiliensis. The sequence continues at coordinate 431,029 of NZ_JAKNTK010000001.1, forward strand.
ATCGCTGTTTTCTTTAAAGAGAGAGTTCGTTTGAATATTGGAGAACAAAGGATAGGAGGGGATAAAAATGGTAAAAGTCATTTCACCGCAGGACACAACAAGAAATAGGGCCTACGAACTCTGGATGAAAGCGCCCAATCCGATGGTCACTTTTCTGAAAACCTTGGATGTGTCCAATCTGATCAAAGTCAGTAAGAAGAAGCAAATGAAGTTCAACATGCTTTTGGATTATTGTATTGGGAAAGCTGCGGTCAGTATAAACGAATTTTATATCCTTCCAGTAGGGGATCAGCTTCTGCAGTATGATACGATTGCAGTCAATACGATCGTAAAAAATAAAACCGGTGAAGTCAGTTCCTGCGATCTCTTATATACAGAGGAGCTGGAGATGTTCAATCAATCGTATTTAAAGTATACGGCTCAGGTAGCGGAAACCTGTCAGGACAGAGATTTATCGAGCGACAGTATGGTGATCGGCACCTCCGCAATTATTGATACTGAAATTGATGGGGCGGTCGGCATGAACAGCGGGATTTTTAATAATCCTTTTATCATTTGGGGTCGGTATAAGAAGAAAGTATTCAAAACTTATCTGACAATCTCTTTCCAATTCCATCATACGCAGATGGATGGAGCCCATGCGGGGAGATTCCTGGCAAATTTACAACAGGAAATCGATCGTTTGAAATGAGCTTTCGGCAGATAGCGAATGGGAATAAAATTCGTTGATAAAGAAGAAAATACCGTGATCAACAACATTATTAAATTGTAATTTTCGGTATAATAAGGCCATCTATCTTTTCATCATTATTATTTCGTGATGGGGCTCTAAAGTGGAAAATGAAAAGCTATAAAAGAATTAGAGAAATTTGTTGAAATAGATAAATGAGAAAATTTGAAAGGAGCGCATGTTATGAAAATGCCTGATCATATTGAGGGTGTGATGTTTGCGCCCTGCGGAATGAATTGCAAAGTTTGTTATAAACATTGTTATTCCAGAAAACCTTGTGATGGCTGCTTAAAAAGTGACATGGGAAAACCGGAACACTGCCGCCTATGCAAAATAAAGGATTGTGTCAAAATGAAAGGATTATCCTATTGTTTTGAGTGTGCTGAATATCCATGCAAACTTATAAAGAATCTTGAAACAAGCTACAGGAAACGATATCAAGCAAGTCTGATGGAGAACAGTGCTTTTGTCAAAGAATATGGATTGGATAAGTTTATGAAGCAGCAGAAAATGAAGTATCTTTGTCCTCAATGCGGCGGAATTATTTCTATCCACGATCATGCATGCAGCGAGTGCCAGACTCAAATGAAATAAACAGTAGTTTAAGGAGCAAAAACAAATGTTAATCCATGAAAGAAATGATAAAATTTGGGAACCGATGAAATCGAATTGCTCAAAATGCTCAGGTTTGTGCTGTACGGCTCTGTTTTTTTCAAAAGCCGACGGTTTTCCTAAAGATAAAGTATCAGGACAACCTTGCATCAATTTGTTAAATGACTACCGGTGTAAAATACATCCACAGCTTGAAAAACAAAAAATGAAAGGTTGTATTGGTTATGACTGCTTCGGAGCGGGGCAGCAGGTCACTCAGGTTATTTATCAAGGTCAGACTTGGATGGATATGCCAAACCGGGCAACAGAAATTTTTGATGTTTTTATCATGGTATTTAAGCTTTATCAAATTAGATATTATTTAACAGAAGCCATGCTGCTTATTCCAGCACAGCCCTTAAAAAATTCTGTTCAGAGCTTAATCGAAGAGAATATAAAAATCTGTCAGGATCAGCCGGGCAACATCTTATCTTTTGATTTAGAGCAGTACAGAAATAGAGCAAATCATATTTTAAAGCAGGTATGTAAGCTGCTTCAGCAGAGTATTCATAGTGAAGGCAAAAAAGTTCCCGCTAATTTTCTTGGCGGTAATTTTAAGGGACAAGACATGAGCGGAGCCGATCTCAGCGCAAAACTTTTGATCGCTGCGAATTTTGAAAAGAGTCTTTTCTATGGGACCTTGTTCTTAGGCGCGGATACCAGAGATACAAATTTTAAGAATGCGGATCTCAGTGAAGCTGTATTTTTGACACAAGGACAGGTTAATTCTGCGAAAGGAAATCGACAGACAAAATTGCCCTATCATTTGGATTATCCGGTAACTTGGAAGTAAGAGATGAAGGTGTTATGAGATTGCAGGATAGAGGGCATGTAATTCTGATCCCAAAAAGCTTTGTACAAGTTTCATTCATATTGGTACATTCCTTGAAGTATAGGATGGCGTATACAGAATTAATAAGATATTGAATTAAACAAGTTATTATAAAGGAGCTGTCGCTATGATAAATTGGAGTCAAGAAGCTGAAATAGTAATGACGGAACGCTTTGGAAAAGATACGGTTATCGCATTGGCTACGATAGAAAATGAAGTGCCGGATGTCCGCTATGTAAATGCCTATTATGAGCAGGGGACATTCTATGTGATTACGCATGCCTTGTCTAAGAAGATGAGGCAGATTGCCAATCATTCAACTGTGGCAATAGCGGGTGAATGGTTCACTGCGCAGGGAAAAGCCAGCAGTTTAGGATATTTTGGGAAAGAAGAGAATCATGAGATCGCAGAGAAACTAAAAAATGTCTTTGCGGAATGGATAGAAAACGGACATTTTGACTTTACTGATGAGCATACGATCATTTTACGCATTGAGTTAACAAGCGGACTGCTGCTCAGCCACGGAACAAAGTACAAATTTTAAGTTCTCAGTGTTATTGGCTAAGAAAAGATAAACAAATAAAAGAGGGAAAAAAATGATATTTCAGGGAATTGCCATCGCAGTTTTATCCGTATTCTACGGCTGTTATATAGTGAAAATGTTCTGTCAGAGAAAGAAAGGCATCCAAACAGATCAGATGGGAAAAGGCAAGACGGGACTGGCAAAAGGGATTGAAGTGACGATGAAGATCGCAGCGATACTCGTTTTTTCAGTAGGGTTGCTTTGTGTCCTTTTGAACGTGAATTTCAGTTCACTGCCTCTGCGGATGGGGGGTGCCGTTTTGAGTATTGCCGGTACCGCTGTATTTATTGCAGCTGTTATAACAATGCAGGATAATTGGCGGGCCGGGGTTTCACAAACCGACAAAACAGAACTTGTTACAAGTGGGATTTATCAATACAGCCGCAATCCTGCTTTTCTTGGCTTTGACCTTTTGTATCTCGGACTGTTGCTGATGTTTTTTAATTGGGCGTTATGTGTTGTATCCATCTTTGCCATGGTGATGTATCATTTACAAATCGTTAAGGTGGAAGAAGCGTTTCTGCAGGCTGCCTTTGGCGAGGAATATCTGAAATATAAGAAAGAGGTATGTCGTTATCTTGGCAGGAAACGATAGTTTTAGGTTAAATATTAAGGAATAAACACGACCCGAATGTCCTCTTTTCCTGTTCAATTCAGAGGGAAAAGGGGTTTTTCATAAGCCTAAGACCAAGTTGAAAAAAAGAATTGAAAAGATTCCAACTTTTTCCGCAGTTGTTTCACCTAATAATATAGGAGCCCAGAAAAAGATCTTTTTCTAAAATCGGAGGTGATACCTTGGCGGCAATCTGATTTTAGATCGGAAGGAGCGAGCCTATGAACAAAGAAGAAAAAAAGGACTTATTAGAAAAAACAATTCTGGAACATCAGCGGATGCTGTACCGGATAGCATTTTCGATTATTAAAGATGAACAGTTGGCACTGGATGCGGTGCAGGAAACGATTGTCAAAGCGTATTCCCAGATCTATCAGCTTCGCCAGCCGGAGTATATCAAAACCTGGCTGGTGCGGATCTGCATGAATGAGGCTAACGGTCTGTGCCGCAAGCAGATCACGCAGCGGCAGCGTCAGACTGAGCTGCAGGCATATCAGGGGGTAACCGAGGATGCTTCGCCGACAGAATACAGCGATCTGTTTCAGGCAGTCATGGCGTTGGAACCGAAATTGCGGACGGTCATTGTTCTGCGGTTTTTTGAGGAATTGAAATTTGATGAAATTGCAGCGATGACGCAGACCAACGTCAACACGATTAAATCCCAAGTGTATAAAGGCTTGGATCTCTTAAAAGCCCAGTTAAAACAGGAGGTGTAAATTATGCAGGAACCTTGGAAAAAAGCCAGAGAAGAATATCAGAATCAACCCATTCCCCCACAGCTGGAGGCTCAGGTAAAACAAGCGATTGGAGAAGGACGGCAGTCATCGCCAAGGCAGCATTGGCTTAAAAAAGGATTGATTAGTTTTGCAGCCGCGGCTGCCTGCTTCACCCTCATGATGCATGGCTCTCCCGTCTTTGCGCAGACGGTGGCCAATCTGCCCGTGATCGGTGAATTTCTGAGAATTGTAACCGGCGTTCAGATTGAGAAGGAAGACGTTAATGAAGTGATTCACATTACGCTGCCAAAGGTGGAAAACAGCGGCAATCCGGAGTTTGAAAAACAGATTAATCAGCGGATTGAAGAAGAACTGGAAAATTTATCCCAGGAAGCCCGGACGCAGGCTGAAGATTTGAAAAACAATGCGGAAGGAAAAACAGGAACCTATCATCCTGTGGATTTCTATGCCGCCTATCAGATTTATTACAATCAAGGTGCATTGGTCAGCTTTTCAATTGATACCACAACAACGATGGCCAGTGCTTATGAACAGCGGTATTTCTTCAATTTGGATTTGGAAAGCGGGAAAGAGCTGACATTGGCTGAAGTCATCGGATCAGAAAACTTAGCTGCTGCAGATCAGCAAGTTCGTTCTCAGATTGAACAGCGGCTGGCCCAGGATCCGACCTCGTTCTTTGATTTTGACGAAGAAGGTGGCTATACTGGATTAAGTGAGAATCAGAAGTTTTATATCAATGAGAACCGTCAGGCTGTGATTGTTTTTGATGAATATGAAATTGCTCCGGGAGCTACGGGGACTCCGGAATTCATTCTGGATCTGCCGTTGTTAAAATAGAATTTTTAATGATAAGACAGGCTGTCATTTTTTGGACAGCTTGTTTTACTTTTAAGAATAAACGCGCTATCATAAGAAAAAATCAGGTTTCTGATTCTGTGGGAAAACTCCAAAGGTGAAAAAGCAGAGGGGAAGGTTGAAGTGGAAGCAAAAGAGAATGTACGGGGACGATTTGCGCCCAGCCCCAGCGGGCGAATGCATTTGGGCAATGTATGTGCGGCTCTGCTGAGCTGGTTGTCAGTCCGTTCGCAGCGAGGTGTTTGGCTGCTGCGGATTGAAGATCTCGATCCCCAGCGCAGCCGTCGGGAATATGCTGAATGGATTCAGTCCGACTTACAGTGGCTGGGATTGGATTGGGATGAGGAACCAGTTTGGCAAAGTGAACGAACGTCAATTTATGAAGCGAAACTGGATCAGCTGCGACGGCAGAATTTGATTTATCCCTGCTTTTGCAGCCGAGCGGATCTGCACAGTGCAAGTGCGCCGCATGGAACTGACGGCGAGCTGCTTTACAGCGGACGCTGCCGGAATTTAAGCGAGGAACAACATCTTGCGCAGGCCAAAATCCGGCGTCCTGCCTTGCGGATAAGCGTTAACAAGGCACCGATATCTTTTACCGACGGACTTCAAGGACAGATAAGGCAGCGGCTGGATCAAACCTGCGGCGATTTTATTGTGCGGCGTTCTGACGGTGTTTTCGCTTATCAGCTGGCAGTTGTGGTTGATGATGGTTTAATGGGAATGACCGAAGTGGTCCGCGGTCTGGATCTTTTGTCATCCACACCCCGTCAGCTCTATTTATACCGCTGTCTCGGTTTGCCGGAACCGAAATTTTATCACATTCCGCTTTTAATGAACGTTCAGGGACAGCGGTTGTCCAAGCGTGATCAGGCACTGGATTTAGGTGAACTGCGCCGGAGGTGGAGTGCGCCGGAGTTGATCGGCAAGCTGGCCTGGCTGCTCGGCCTGCGGGAAAGTGAAGAAGCCATAGAAGCCAAGGCGCTGATTCAGGACTTTGACTGGGCTAAAGTAAAACGGGAGCCAATCCTTGTACCGGAAACCCTTTTTATACGCTCCTATGAAATTGGATAAAAAAACAGCGGAGATCTTAATAACTCTTCCGCTGATTGAATCGTAGTGCACTTAGTATAGAAAGAAAAATGCAGATTGAATAGGAACAGAAAATGAATTTATTCCAAAGGAAGGCATTGCATATATTCCGCATGCCTTTCTTTTTGTACGTGGCTCTCCAGAAGATACCAGTGAATGGTTAAAAAATCCGGATATAAAATCTGATCTTCTTCAAGCCGGTAGAATGAATTCTTGATCCAAATCAGGTGACTGTCCATGATCATGCGGGTAAAAGCATGTCTCTCCTGTTCACTGCGCCAGGGAACCAGACAGCCTTGATCGCTCAGACACTGCAGGGAAAGTTCAAGATGTTCTTCAATCTGACTGACGGCATTGACATTGTGCCGGTAGAATTCGGGTGTTGCCCTGCCTAATTCATCTACGGTATAGAAGAAGCGATTGACGATCAGGCTGTCGATCATCGCCCTAATTAACGCAAAGAATTCTTCAAAATTGGATGCCGGAGCCTGGTTCATAAAATCCGGCCAGCGCAGCAGCGCAATCATCAGATCTTCCTTTTTATGATAGTGATAGGTCAGATTGCCTAGACTGATGTTGAGCGCACCGGCAATGTCCCGCATCGTTGTTTCCTGATACCCTTTTTCGTTGAAAAAAGTTTGGGCTGTGCGAAGAATCGCTTCTTTCAGATTTCCTCTCATAATGATCACCTGCCCCTCATTCTAGCATGCCCTGAAGTTTCTGGCAAACTGGGGAACAGGCTTGACAAAGCGAGAAAAAGTGCTTAGAATCCATATTAGTACAATGTGCTAATATGGAGGGAAAAATGAAGAAAAATTTAATTGCTTTGTTCCTGCTGGCCGGCTTGATGATGACGGCCTGTTCATCGACACCAGCGCCAACATCTGCGCCAACCCCAGAAACCACCCCAGCGCCAACCTCAACTCCGGAAGCACCGGCTGTTGAATACCGCAATATTGAGATCGAGAAGCTGGCTGCGGAAGGCATGAAAATGTCATTTGCGACAGTGTACGGGATTTATAACCAGGAAGGCGACGCAGTAGACAGTTCAATTCAAACGACGGTCTATGTTAATGATGAAACACAGGAAGTAGTCTATATTGATATCGAGGAGGCTTTGCTTCCGGTGACGGTCTCCGGAGCCGAAGGCTGGGCAGTGTTAACTGAAGAATCTGCAGCTGCTCTGAGGGATGCTATTCTCTCAGTGGGTGAAATTCAGGTTCCGTCGGCCTTTGAACTGAACGGGCTGGTTTGGACTGGAACCGTGCAGAATGATCAAGTGACCTATACTGCTGCGGTGAACGGCGCAGACATGGAATTTATGGAATATATCACGACACAGGAAGGCGGCGCCTGGTATCATGCAAGTTTGGCTCAGCCGGCACAGCTGCTGGACAGTGAGGGAAAGCCGGCGGTGGAAATTAAAATCGGTACGAAGGCCTCGATTGAACACGGCGTTGGCTTCTGGCCGAGTCCAATCACTTTCCCAGGCAATATTGAACTGATCAAAAATTATGTTTATGATCACGGCACGAATTACGGAACTTATCCTGAAAACACGGATATTGTGAAGAATGAAGCCGGTGAATGGGTTGTTGCGGATGTGACGACAGGGGCGACCTTAGCAGGAACACCTAACTATCTGAACCAGATCAAACAAGCCAGTGAGTTGATCGCGGCCGGTCAGGGTATGGCGTATCCGGCAGAATAAGTAAAAAAAGCAGAATTTGAAGGATTTAAAACTTTCAAATCTGCTTTTCCTTAACCCATTATTGAAATAAGCACAAACCCTAGCAGGAAACCAGTCAGCTGGAATACCAAAGGCCGGCGTCCGCTGTCCATCAACGTGACCTGCGGTAAGATTTCGTAGTAGGTGACATACAACATACATCCGGCTGCAAAGGCCAGGGTAAATCCGATGAAAACCGGACTGATCGAACCTAACAGGACACCGGCGATACCACCGATCAAAGTCGGCAGTCCGCTCAGGGCTACCAGAAGCAGTGCTTTGCCCCGGCTGACGCCGCCGCTGCGCAGCGGAACAATCATGCCCATGCCTTCCGGCAGATTATGCAGAGCCAGAAGCAGTGCCATCATAACACCGGTTTTAATTTCATACAAGGCACTGGAACCGACCGCCATGCCTTCCGGGAAATTATGCAATGCAACAGAAGCGATCATCATCAGACCTAACTGGATCAGTTTCTGATTGTTGACAGTTTCCATCGCATGATGGTGATGATGCAGATCATCCAGTTCATCCGGCTGCTGATCATGATGGTGGAAGACGCCGTCAAATTTTAATAAAAGCAGCACACCCAGCGCACACCCGATGACCGCAATCGTTAATCCGGCTTCTTCCAAGGCTTCCGGCATCAGATCGAAACAGATCATGCTAATCATCATTCCGGCGGAAAAGGCCAGCAGGCAGCTTAATGATTTTGAAGACCGCGGATCAATGCGCAGGCCGAGAATTCCTCCAGCCAAGGTGCCCAGCACCCCCGCGACAAACGTTAATAACACAGCAGCAAACATAAGGATCGCCTTCCTTTCAGCGTCTTTAATTATATCAAACGTGTCAAGATTGATTAGCTGTTTGCTTCCAGTCTGCCCGCTTTCCTATTCCCTAGTCTTTGTGAGGACTGTTTTCATTCCTGAAAATTTTATCTCCAAAGTGAAGTTGAATGTGAAAAAAACGACAATTTCAGGTATAATATAATAAACAGTAAGACATTTTAGTTTCAACTTTTCACACTTGTGGAATCTCAGATATCGTTGAGTTGAGAAATAAGGAATATCTGAAAAAAGGATCGCGATATCATGAGGCAGAATTATGAAAGATCGTCAATGAAAGGAGGGGTAAGAAATGAAGAAATTCTCTGTTTTTCTGGCCATTCTGTTATGCTTGTTGGGATGTCAGGCTAAACCGACAACAGAAGAGACACTGAAAGCGCAGGCGGAACTTTTCTTACAAAAAGTCGATACACTGCCGCAGCTTTCCGCAGCAGTTGAAGACGAGAAAACATCGCAGGAAGAGGCTTCCCAGCTTGTGGAAGAGTGGAATAAAGCGTTGGTGGAACACTTGAAGCCAGTGATGACAGACCAGGGAATAACCAATTTTATCTCCAGACGCATGTCAACCGGTTTTAACCGACTTCTAGGAATCAGCGAAGAAGAGAGTACGGCGGAGCATCGTCAGGTCACATCCGTGGAACAGCTCAGCGGTGGCGATTATGATGTCATGGTTACTTATACCGCCAAGGAGAAGGAAGTTCGGCTTTTGCTCAACTTTAAGGAAACGGATGAAGGCTGGCGAATTGAATCGCTGCGCATCCGATAGATTGTAAAGCAACGCTGCGAAGGAGTAAGAAAGTCAGTGTGATTGAGAATGCACTGGCTTTTTCAATTTTCTAGCGAATCGGGCTGCCTAAGCGTATTTCTCTAATTTTTAAGCTTGTGGACTGGAATCTCATACGGATAATAGAAATAAAATGGTATAATAAGGCCAACAGAAAGTGAGGACAGAAAATGATCAAATTTAATGAAAAACAACTGGTCATGCAGTCAGTGGAGGGCAAGGTGCATCCGCCGATCATGAAGCGTCAATATCGCACTGGCAGTGATGGAAGACCTTGGATTTTACCGGCTACCGGAGGAATCACGTATAATTTCCAGATTGGGGATGGCTGCATGGGCTTGGCCGGCGACCATGTGGAGCCGGGCGTCAGTACAAAGAATCCGGATTCGGCGATGGATATGGCCTACAACACGCTGACCTGCGTTGGCAATCAGGCCAAGGTGATCACGGGTGAGGCCAAAGGGACGATCGGTTATGTTACCGGAAAGCACGGCGGAATTGACCATGTCATGATTGCGTTTGAACAGGAAGTCCTGGAGAAACTGACGATTGATGATAAATTCTTAGTGAAGGCTTGTGGTCAGGGTATGGCACTGACTGACTATCCGGAGATTACGGTCATGAATCTCGATCCGCAGCTGCTCAATAAAATGGGAATCGAAGAAGTGGACGGATGTCTAATTGTTCCAGTTACCAAAGTCATTCCCGCAGCGTTGATGGGTTCCGGTCTGGGCAGCGATACCATGCTCAGTGGGGATTATGACATCATGACGCGGGATTCCAAGTCTTTTGAGGAATTGAGCTTGCAGGAACTGCGGTTCGGAGATATTGTGATGATTCAGGATCATTGCAATGATCACGGTCCGGATTATTGCCAGGGAGCGGTGACCATCGGTGTCATTATTCATGGTGACAGCTATATTTCAGGGCATGGTCCAGGGGTTACGGTGCTGATGAGCTGCCGTCAGCCGAAGATCAAGGCAAAGCTGGATCCGAGCGCAAATCTGGCGAAATATCTTAATTTTAAAAAATAAACAGAGCTGCCGGTTTTCAATTGAGAACCGGCCTTTCTGAAGGAAAGGAGAGTTTATGGAAAAAGCAACACCTTCCCGTGTTTTTCTTACCTTGCTGAAAGAGGGGAAGCGTCTGCAGGATCTGGTGGATCAAGGGGCCCAGCTGCTGAACAATCCGATTATGTTTGCTGATCACGATCATCAGCCGCAGGCTTTTTCCGTTAATTATCCTGCTGATGATGTTCAAGATCGAATGCATGCTCAGCTCAATTCTGCCGAATTGAACAAGAAGGCTTTGGATAAAATTGCCGATCCTATTCCCTTCCTCAGTCAGAATCCAGCTTTTCGCCGGCGGCATCTTGTCTGCAAAGCCATTTGGAATGATCGGTGGATTGGGACATTGATGATTCCGGAAGTTGAATACAGCTTAGAAAATCTGGACTTGGAGCTGGTTCGGACCATTGCCGATGCCTGTGCAATTGCCGGAATGCTGGAACTGGAAACGGCGGCAGTGGATCAGCGTCGTCCAACTGTCTATGTTTTTAATGACTTAATTGATGATCGGATAGCGAATGCCTCCGCCTTGGAGAAACGGCTTGCAGGAGGTCCGCTGACACGTTTTTTTCCATATCGTGTGATTCATGTGCATTCCGCGGAATATGAAAATGATCCGCGGTTTCAATCGGTGATGACAGCGCAGCTTCGCGCTCGTCCAGAGGTTGACTGGATTTTTCGTGCTCGGGGCCGGGTTTTTCTGCTTTGTGAAGGTGAGCAGCTTCCCTTAGCGCTGACCCAGTTTCTGATTCAGCTGCATGATCAGTATGGTTTCGTTTATGGCGTCAGCGACTGTGCTCAGGATTTATGGAAGCTGAAATGGATGGTGCAGGAAGCTGTTACTACGACCAGATTTGCGGTTTATGCTGAACGCAAGCAAGCTATTCATAATTATGATGATTATAAGTTTTATGCGGTGGCCGATCTTGCCGAACCTGAACAGTGGGAGAATTATCTGACCGTCAGTTTCAAGGAAATTTTGGATTATGATGCAAAGAACGGCACAGAATATCTGAAAACCATCCAGTATTATCTTGTGAATGATGCTAATCTTCAAAAAGCCAGCGAAGCCATGTTTATGCACAAAAACACGTTAGTCTACCGCATGAAACGGATTCGCGAATTGTTCGGCGTTGATTTGGAAGTAAACAAGGATTTGCTGAAACTGTATTTCTCCTTTGCTTTATATAAGCTGCATCAGTTCCGCAGCCGGAATTTAGATCACTGAAACTGAAATAATTCTATTGCTCAGATAATCTAATCAAGAGGAAAAAGGCTTCTGATGGATACAACACCAGAGGCCTTTATTCATAGTTTTAGAACTAAGAATTCATGATCTTATTGCGAGGCTTCATCTAAGCAGGCAGCGACAGCTTGGAACAGTCGTTCACTGCTCAGCGTTGCGCCGGAAATGGCATCAATATTAATCGAATTGGCTTCAACGATAGCAGCCGGCAGCGTTTCTAACGCCGGGCCGCCGACGGTCACCGTTTCTTTGTGATCCTTAACCGTAACCGCATTGATTTTGCCTTCCTGGATGATGACCTCCACCGTCATCGGTCCATCCTGGCCGTCCACTGTTGCTTCATAAGTTCCATCCTTAAAGGTTTTTTCCATATCATAGCGCTGTACAGCGGTTGGCGATGAATCTGCGATAAAGTATTCGGCAGGAATGCTGTCATCAGCGGGCTGAACTTTATACGATTCGATATAGTCTATCGTCATCGCGTTCTTTCCAGCTTCTCTGCCCATGAAACTGGCGCCCAGAATGGCCGTGCCGCTCATTGCACCGCCGCCCCAGAAGGAGGAAACGGCTCCGGCGACAAAAACGCCTGGAATCGCAGTGCCGAATTTATCCATCGGCTGCATCATGACATTCGGCTTAATGCCGCCTGAAGTTGCGATCAGCAGAGATTTGATCGGAACACAGTAGTATTTATCGCCTTCAACTTTGTTGATGGCAGCGTTATAAAGATTATCATTCAATACAAATTCACGTCCAAATTCATCAGGTTCCTTACTGTCAACATGGGCGTTGTAATCTTCAATGGTTTTTTTCAGAGTGTCGGCAGGTACATTGATCTTCCCAGCGAGTTCCTCAATCGAATCCGCTTCGATCACATAACTTTTTCCAGCATCACTCATGAAGAAGACCTGCATCATCGGCGCATGGATGGTAGTTAACAGATCATCGCGAATCTTATCGGTGAAAATTTCATACATAACATTGCCTGGCTGGGCATCCAGTGCCCGTTCACGGACGACCTGCTGGCGGTGTGTTTCATCCACAAAGCGTTCGCCATTTTGATTGACGTTGATTCCGCCGGCATACATTGCCTTAGTATCCATAATTCTTCCGGTACCCGGGGCCAGCGGATTTTCCAGACCTACAGCTAGGGTTGCCATGCGGTCCATGTTATACGTCAGCGTGGCTCCTACTTCCTGAAGCATGCGCAGACCATTGCCGTCGCATTCTTTCAGACCTGCGGTCAGCACACTGTCCAGACCTTCCTTGTAGTAGGAAATCAGTTTCGGATTTCCGGCAAAATCGCCGGTTGCCATAATAATACCGCGGGCGGCCTGCAGCGTCGTTGTTTCGCCGCTTGTCAGATCCTGAACTTCCAGTCCAAGAATATGCCCGTTTTCGTTAGGAATCAGCTTCATGCCTTGGGTATTTAAGCGAATTTCAATTTCTGGCGTCCGCGCCAGCATTTCATCCATGACCTCATGGATGGCCGCGCGGTACTTTTCGGGATTATCCGGCAGCGGCTTATAGGTTCGAGGATAATTATAAAGGTCATGTTCCGGGGCAAAAACAGTTTTCTTGCCATCCGGCATGGTTGTGTATTCATTATCGTTAAGTCCATTTTCCCATAGCCAGTTTACAACATTTTTGGATTCGTTGGCGTACAGCCAGATAATATCCAGATTAGGCCGGCCACTGTTGTTCAGTGCAAAATGCGCGATATCTTCGTAATACAGTTCCGGGGAATCTTCCGTATAACCGTCGAGCTGTTGAATAATCGTATCTGCACCGCTCATGGAACCGCTGGTATTTGTCATAGTGCCGCCGGTTGTATTGCGGCGCTCCAGTAAAATAACTTTTTCAGCTCCATTTTCCACAGCACTTAAGGCGGCAGACATGCCGGCCGGCCCCGCCCCCACGACGATGACATCCGCGTCCGTGGTTTGCGGCGAAGGCAGAGGAACTGCGTTGTTTCCCTGATTTACAGCGCAGCCCGTAATTAACGAACATAATAAGAAAGCAGATAGACTGAGTGCTGAGCGTTTTCTGTTCATTTTCATTATTTCCCTCATTTCTTCACAGTTTGAAATCCGGCCGGAACTCATTTCTGTGTCTTCATTATAAAAAATGGGAACGGATTTACAAGTGAGTGAAAGCGTTTCTGGTTAACTGCACAAAACAGGGACTTCTTTTTGGTGAGGAGACTAAGAAGTTATCCTGATGAGCTCCGTAATGAGTTGTTTGGCAATAGAGGTTTATTCTTCAAGCCTTTGATTAGGAATAAATAAAAAAATATTTATTCCTAAAAACAATAAGAATTATTTAGAATGAGTATGTTAAAATGAGAGAAATAAATAGATTCTAATTAAAAATAAGGAGAACAGGAAACATGAAGAAGATGATTGATCGACTAATTGACGATATTCAAGCAAAAAAAAGTCCGATTGTTGTTGGGTTAGATCCTGTAATTAGCAGAATTCCAGAGGTTTATTTTAGGAATGCCCAGGGTGAGAATGAATTGGAAATCATCAGCAATGCTATTGTGAGTTCGAATAAAGATATTTTGGATTCGATTTCTGATTTAGTTCCTATGGTTAAACCGCAGATAGCCTTTTACGAAATGCTGAAACATTATGGTATTCAAGCTTTTGAAGAAACTGTGGAGTATGCGAAAGCAAAAGGCCTGATTGTAATAGAGGATGGAAAGCGAAATGATATTGGCAATACAGCAATGGCTTATGCACAGGGGCATCTGGGTGAATTTAAAGGGATAAACTGTAAGCTGAAAGGTTTTGATGTTGACTTCTTAACCATATCACCCTATTTGGGTCCCGAAAGTTTAGATCCATTTATTAACGTGTGTGAGGAATATGACAAGGGAGTCTTTATTTTAGTGAAGACTTCAAACCCAGGAAATTCAATAATTCAAGATGTTGTCACAAAAGAAGGACACACTATTTCTGAAACGATTGCAGCTTATGTTCAGCATAAATCAATGGCAAACAGAGGTGATTACGGCTATTCCGCAATTGGCGCAGTGGTCGGTGCAACTTATCCGGAAGACGCTAAAAAACTAAGAAAATTGATGCCGAATAGTCTGTTTTTAGTTCCAGGCTATGGAGCTCAGGGGGGAAGCGCTGAAGATATTGTTGCTTGTTTTAATGATGATGGACTGGGTGCGGTGATAAGTTCTTCCAGAGGAATTTTATATGGCTACGAAAAGTGGATTGATGCAGGTTCTTGCACTACTTCTAAATATAAAGAATATGTCAGAAAACTAACAATAGAAATGCAAAAAGAGATCTATACGAGCTTAAAAGCGCATTGTAAAAACATGCGTTATTAAAAATATCGTAGTTTTATAATTCAATATCATTGAGATTAAAGAAAGTCAAAAATGACTTAAAAGAGGAAACGATGATGAAACTGGCCGTTCTTAGTGATGTCCATGGAAATTATGAAAAGCTCCGATCCATCGTCGGAAAGCTTTCAGCTGCAGATAAAATACTGTTTTTAGGGGATTTGTTCACAGAGGGTGATGATCCGAACGCGTGTTGGGAATTGTTGACTCAGCTGCATACTGATGTCTGGATTATGGGAAATACGGATGAGTGGTTATGTGAGGATTACGATGTTTCCACGCTGAATGCACTCTGTCGCCAGGAAGCATTAGAAGCTAAAGCCAAGATGAATCCAATCACGATAAAGGCAATACAAAAATGGAATAAGGAAAAGAAATTCAAATTGGGTTCCTGCAGTATTCTGTGTGTGCATGATTATCCATTGACAGACAGTTTGTCTGCGATGAAAAATAAAGTTTATTCCAGTGGGGCAGATCTTATTCTTTGCGGACATACCCATAAGCCCGCGCTTTTACGTTTTGAAAACAAAATGATCATCAATCCTGGAGCTGTCTGCAAAGGACAATATGTCCTGATTGAAATCGAAGAAAACATGGAAAGCATCGAATTCATTAGCTTCTGATTTTGTAAAAAAGTTTGTGATCCTCCTGGTCAGAAAATAGATCGACAAAGAAGCAAAACCGCTGATGTATGAATGCAATTTATTGAATATCTGGATCCTGTGCCTCCTTCAAGGCCTGAATCAACAGATCGCAGCTGCGGGAACAATAATGATCTTTGCGGCGGATCAGGCAGATATCCCACGTCAGTTCCGGTTCGGCAAAAGGAATCGCAGGCAGTTCCTCAGGCTGATTGGGTTTCAGATAATAAGTAGTCCCAATTCCAACCCCTTGATTGTCCTGGACTAACTGTTTCCAGGCAATTTCATTGGGTGAGGTCAGAGCATAAGAAAGACGCAGGTGCTGCTTCATAGCGCACTGTTCAACAGTCTGCCAGATTTTAAAGATCCGATTTTTGGTGATCAGCGGATACTGAGCACAGTCCTTTAATGTCGTTATTTTCTGTTTTGCCAGCGGATGCTCGGGATGAACGACAGCGCATAATTGATAATGCTGCAGCCGGATGGTTTCAAATAATTCCGGTTTATTCGGCAGATTGATGGACAAACCAAGATCACAGTCTTCCTGTTCGACCATTTGTTCGGCAAAGATATCCGGCAATTCTAAAAATTCAATTTCAATTTCCGGATGCTGACGTTTGAAATCGTCAAAAACGGCATAAAAACTCCCCTGCAGAATTCCATGACTGCAGGCAACACGGATATGACTGTTCTCCTGACTGGCCATATTTTTTAAACGTTCCTCCGTGGCAGATACCTGATCGAGCAGAACGGTAATTTCTTTCAGCAGCGCCTGACCGAAGGGTGTCAGACACAGTTTGCCATGCTCTCGATAGAAAATTTCAGTATTGAACTCCTGGGCGAGATTACGCATGGATTTGCTTAAGGCCTGGGGCGTGATATACAAGGCCCGAGCTGCAGCTGGAAGACTAAGACATGCTGCAAGTTCTTTAAAATAAATCATTTGTCGAATTTCCATCTTATTTCACTCCTGGTTTAAGTTAAGCATTCACAACCTGGCTTGTCAACCTGGAGTGAAACTTAAAGTTTCAGTCACGAAGAAAAAGGTTGATTGCATGTGAAAATAAAATCAAATACAATGAAGTCAGTTTCTAACGAATAGAGAAGAAACGGGGAGGAAATGATGAAGAAGATCACAACACTGCTTCTTAGCGCGGTTCTGCTGCTGTCCTTGACAGCCTGCCAGACGCCAAAGACAGAAACCGGCAAATATACACCGGGAACCTACAGCGCTGAAGCCCAGGGTTTCGGCGGGAAAGTCACAGCAACGATCACTACCGACGCTCAGACAATCACGGATGTCATTTTGGAAGGTGCTGATGAAACACCGACGATCGGCGGAGCGACCTTGGAAACATTAGCGGCTGCAGTAAAATCGGCGAACAGTGCGGAAATTGACGCGGTCAGCGGGGCAACCGTGACCAGCAATGCGGTTAAGACCGCGGTGGGTCTGGCTCTGGATCAGGCGCAGGGAAAAGAAACCGCGAAAGCGGATCTGAAAGATGGAACCTATTCCGTCAAGAGCACAGGTTACAGCTGGACAGGCCAGATCAGTGCGGATGTAACAATTGAACAAAATCAAATCAAGGCTGTGACGATCACGGAAGAACATGAAAGCGAAACTGGGGAAATGGCGCAGACCGCTTTCGACACGCTGATTCCGCGGATGATCGAAGCGCAGAGCCTGGCCGTTGACAACATCAGCGGTGCGACGGCCACTTCCAATGCGATTCGGGATGCCGTTGCTCAGGCGATCACAGCAGCGGGCGGCGATCCGGCTCAATGGCAGACACCAGTGGAGAAGAAACAGGATACGGTGAAGCTGGAAGGCTATGATGTCATTGTTGTCGGTTTGGGCGGTTCCGGAATTCTGTCCTATTGTGCGGCAGCGGAATCCGGGGCTGCGGTCTTCGGGATTGAAACGACGGCAAAACTGGGTGGCCAGTCCGCAACGACAACCGGACCGATGGTAATCAATTCTCACAATGAGGCTTACAAGGATGTTGCCTTTGCCAATCCGGATGACGTTTATAAGACCTGGATTGATTATGTCGAAACCGAAGACAAGGCCGATATCATTCATGAAGCAGTGTATAACAGCGGAACTTATCTGGACTATTACATCGATCAGTTCGGCTTTGAGTTTGCGGGAATGATCATGAGCTTTGCGAAGCCGGAATGGTCGCAGTTCTGGACACGGTACGTCGGTGAGAACGGCACTTCCAATATCTTTGGCCCAACCAAGACCAATCAGTTTAACCGGGCTATGGATAAAGCCGTGTCGCTGAATGAGAAAAATGGTTATCAGCTGGAATTGACAGCGCAGGAACTGATTTTTGACAACGATCAGGTTGCAGGCGTCAAAGCTGTTTCCTACGATGGAACGACCTATGAAATTTATGGGGATACCATCATTCTGGCAACCGGCGGTTATATCGGCAATGAAGAAATGGTTCTGGAAAACTGGGATGCTATGCCGAATACGGTCGCTTCCCTAGTCAATGATGGAACGGGAATTCAGATGGGACTGGCAGCCGGAGGAACGACGTATATGATGGGCGTTGATCCGATGATCCATATTCTGCAGGTTCCCAATCTGATCAAAAACGATGATCTGACAGCCGATCAGAAAGCTATTTTATCGGCTTTGGCTCTGGTCAAGGGAGAAACCAGCGTGACCGTTAAGGGAGAAGCCCTGGATCCAACCCTTTCCGAAGCGATGATACCGGAGTATAAATACTATAACGTTTATTCCGCGGATCAGATGGAAGCTTTCAAAAACACCGGACTGACTGAGAATTTTGCCACGGCAACAAGCATGTTTATGGGGCAGGGCGGCAGCTTTGAAGTCGGTCAGCCGATTGCGGATTTAGACACTATTTTGGAAGTGGGAATGCAGTATAAAAATGTTCTGAAAGCCGATTCCATTCAGGCGCTGGCCGATCAGATCGGCTGTGATGCGGCGGTTCTTGCGCAAACCCTGGGCGGGGAAGATACGGCTTACTATGCGGTCATTGTTTCCGGTTATACTTACGGAACGGTCGGCGGATTGGATGTCGACGTCAATATGAATGTGCTGCGCCAGGATGGTACGCCGATTGACAATCTTTTTGCGGTAGGTACAGATTCCATGGGTGTGGAAAACATTGAAGGAAAACCGTATACGCCATGGGGTGGACAGGCTCAGTCGTGGACCTTTGTTTCCGGCTATTTAGGTGGAAAAGCGGCGGCAGCTGTCGGCATGGCAAAATAATAAAGTGTATTTGAAAAACAAAAAAACCTTGCTGCGAGGTTTTTTTTGTTTAATGCTGAAATAATATTTAAGCAATAAAAAATGATTTAGATCAATTTTAGATAAGAAAAAACTTAAAATCGTTAATTTAGATCAAATTTATGAAAATTATAATCGAAATAACTAAAAAATCCGTTATGTTCTTTTCTTTGAACACAGCGGATTTTATAAAATAATGAATGCGATGCAGAGAATTAGATCTCTTCCATCAGTTTCTCAAACTGATCCAGAGTTTCTTCAAAATAACGGAAGGCATCGTTATAAACCTGTTCCCCACGCGGATCAGCCCCGGCTTTGATCAGCTGATCAATTGGAGCGCAGCTGCCGCCGCGGGTGAGGAAGCGCAGATAATCTTCCGTGTCACCCTTGAGAATGCGGGAGGCAAAGGATAAGGCGACAGACATGCCGATCGTGTATTTGTAGACATAGAAATTGTAGTAAAAATGCGGTACAGAATAACATTTGTATTTTTCCAGCTCATGTACGGTCACAGCCGGACCATAATAATCCTGATTCAACTTGTAATAATAGTCTGTTAAATCGGAAGAGGACAGAGCTTGTCCGGCTTCCAGCTGTTGATGCAGCCACGCTTCAAACTGAGCGAACATCGGCTGACGGTACAGTGTGCCGACCAGCTGTTCCAGCATGTTGTATAACAAGGAAGCCTTCATTTTCGGATCATCGCTGTGCTGAAGCATATACTGATTCAACAGAACCTCATTGACTGTTGAAGCAACCTCGGCGACAAAGATCCGATAATCGGCCAACAGCGGACGGTTAGCCCGATGCGAGAAGAATGAATGTATGGAATGTCCCAGCTCATGCGCAAGCGTGCTCAAGGAATCATATCCCCCTGTAAAGTTGGTCATCACAAACGGATTGGAATCGTAGGTGCCCCATGAATACGCACCGCCGCGCTTGCCCTGGTGCGGATAGAAATCAATCCATCGTTCTGTCCGCGCCCGTTTTAACAGTGCCTGATATTCTTTGCCTAATGGTGCTAAGGCCTGATCCAGAATTTCAAAGCACTGATCCAGATCATAATGCGTGTCAACAGACTGAACCAGCGGAACGTTCAAATCGTAGCTGGTGCAGTCATCCAGACCCATCAGCTTCTTTTTCAGTTCATTATACCGCCAGAATGCTCCATGATATTTCTGATTGGCGATGTCCAGAACCTGCTGGAACAGCGGAACATCGGCGCCGTCTTCAAACAGACTGGCCTGCAGGGCGCTGGAAAAGTGATGCAGTCTGGCCTGCAATACCTGACCCTGGGCATGGCCGATCAAGGTCGAACAAAAGACGTTCTGATGCCGGCGATATTGTTCATAAAAATGCTCAAAGGCCTGTTTGCGGATTTCCCGATCCGGATTGTGCAGCAGTTGATTCATAATCGCCTGATTTAAAAATTCTTCTTTTCCATCAATCAGCACCGGCTTGAATTCGGGCACAAAGGCTTTAAATGTTTTCTGCGGATTTTGAAACAGATCGTTCATCTGCGCCAGCAGCTGTTCTGTCTGGGCATCCGGACGATGCGGGATCGTGCGGAAAATCTCCTGAATTGGATAGCGGTAATCGGCGCAGTCGTCCTGTTTCAGATAATCTTCGACAAGCTGCTGATGTTCGATCAGTTCCTGATCAATAAAGGTTGTCGAAGCATAAACCTGATTGACGAACGTGACTGATTTGGCCAGGTTCTGCTGGACCTGCGGGTCTTCCGGTTCCACATCAGCCCGCATCTGGGCATAGACCGTCAGATTTTCACACTGCCGCTGCAGGGCCTCCTGACTGTCCATAAACAGACGGAAGCTCTCACGGGTCTCTGTAATGTGTCCCTGCTTCTGCGTAAGCTGAGCCAGTGTTGCTTTGGCCTGTTGTAAAGCGGCGTCAAACTGAGCCTGATCGGCAAACAAACCGCTCAGATCCCAGGTGTCTTCAATGCGTATGTCTTTTCTTTCCATAATGATTTTCACCTCTATCCTTTATTGTATCATTCTTTCCCGATTTTCCCCATTTCTTCCTGCTGGGAAAAGAAAAAACTTCCGCCTGTTCAAAGCGAAAGTCTATATTTAGTTCCATTTTTGGCCTAAGTGATGTAAAGGTGGGGTAGAATCCAACCTGTTTCCAGCATCGAAGATCAACATGGGTACGTTACGCCAAGGGGAAGGCAGCTTACACCTTTTTCGTCATCAAAACTTCTGCTTTGTAATTTCCGAAAAGGTTTCGAGGCTTATGCCGTTTTCCCGCAGGGAGCAATGAATATCGTTAATGCTGTCCTTTTTCATTGAAGGCGTTTGCCTGTGGATCAGCATCGGCATCTTCGATATCAAAAGGAACGTCATAGGCAGAAACGACTGTAATTCCGCATTGGCGGAATACGGGGACAACCGAGCGATCCTGGGTCGTAAAGATGGATGCCCGCTGAAGCCGCGGAAACTGGCTTAATTCCTCTGGAGTAATGGCCTGAATATTAAACAGCTCATCCTCCCCATCCCAATTGGGGGCAAGCTGACAGTTAATTTCATCACCGCCGTCCATATCTATTCGGGTGATTTCCGAGGCTAGTCGGGCAGGGATGGGGTAACGCCGAAACCAGTTCGCCGCTTCCGGAATCATTTGATCATAGCCCTCAGTTTCCGGATCGATTCTGCGTCGGCTATATTCATCCGCAAATTCCCAGATGTCAAACCTGGGCTTTAATAGCCCCTTGTCATACATCAGCACGTTCATCACCGCCAGCTTAAAATTCAGATTTTTGAATTTCAGCACAGGCTCTTCCAACTTAGACAGCTTGTATTGACAGGACTTTCCCTTGGACTTCGGCAGGGTGTGGGGGATGTTCGGGTAGGACGCAGAATAGCGAAGCCATTTTCCCAGTTTCTTCGGCTTGTTGGCTGTGCGCAGAAATGTCCAGAAATCTTCCGGTCGATGAAGAACAGTGCCAATCTGGGAATGCCGGGTTATGATCACAACCTGACCATCCGGCAGCGCCGTGATATGATCAGGTTTTTGGAGTCCGAACATACCGGATCGGATACGCAGGATTTCGTTTGTTTTTGGGCTCCAGAGCTGCGCAAAGTCGGTGCGGAAGTCCTCGCTGGAATTATAAATCAGCACCCAATCGCCGGTGAAATGCCGGATTTTTAAATTCTCACCCATGCCCGGCAGCGGAACAATTTGACAGTGTCCGTTGTCCATATCTAAATCAAAGAGATTGCCCTTTGTATCACCTTCACCCCAGGTTTCTTTGATCATCAGCAGACGGGAGGTTCCAGGGATTGGGATGCTGTTGCCAAGGGCATCATAATCTTTCATGCGTAAAAATGGATAAGCATTCAGATCCTGATTTTCATAACAGGTCAGCCGACTGTCGCGGCGATGACGCTGGGCAAAAATCCGGCCTTGTCCATCGGCGGCCAGCTGGCATTCCTCATCGCTGGCGGATAAAATGAACCGCTGGGTGTTTTCGCAGCCGCGCTCATTCATTGTCAGGAAGAGAAGACTTTCTTCATCTCCGCAGCACAGCCGATCGCAAAACCAGTACAGTTTGCCCAGTTTCTTCATCGACCTGGGTGTGAGCGCCGGCCAGTCGTTGATCCGGGTGGGATCTTTGCCGCCAATGACGTGATCGGAATACGGCGAGGAATAGATCGCAGCATAAAAATCAAGTTCCTGAGAATAGGTCAACTCCCGGAAATCTTTCCATTGAACACGGATGGGCTGGAGCGGGGAATTTCTCAGATCAGCGACAAATTTTCCCTGCTGATCATCCTCTTTCGCAATCCAGATGCCGCTGGCAAAGTTTCCGGCAATTTCCTGAATAGTATAATAGGCGTCATCCGGAAAATAAACATCCTGGCAGGGCATGACAGGGTGCAGATTCTGCGTTTTGGCTGGCTGCCCCCACTTGCGGCCGCGCTGCTTCATCCGTTTGAAGTTGTACTTTGCTTTGCGGCACTGTTTTTCAAAATCGTCTTTTTGAGCTTCACAAATCAAGACGAACAAGTATTCGTCCTCTTCATCCAGATCATAAAGTCCCCATCCCAAGGTGCTCAGCTCCTGACCTAAAGCCTGAACACCGATTTCATGCTCAAAAGGTCTGTATTGTAAAACGATATGATCGAGACGAGTGTCAAGCAATGCTGGAACAGATTGGCCCCAATGCCTGCGCAGCTCCGCCAGCGTATCGCCAATTTCACCGTCAAAACGGAGGATGTCCAAGGCGGTTTCAGTCAGCGAATCAAGATCAAACATGAATATTTCCTCCTGACGGATTGTTCTTAAGCCTGAAAATCATATCGGCGGGCAGGCCATGGACAATTTCTCCACTGTCCTTCGTTGTCTTCTGCCTGTCCGGTAAGCAGGTCGATTGCCGCGTCGGCCACAAAGCCCAAATAACATTCCGCTGAAGTGTCAGAACAGAGCAGCTTCCACATCAGACCGCCGAACAGATAGGACTGGGCAAATTCCCGCCAGCTGTGCAGTTCCTGGGCAGCCCGCAGGGAGAGCTCCCGCAGCATTCCGATGGCTTCCCCTTCAGTAATCCAACCAAGGTAACAGCCCCAGCGCGTTAACATAGCTGCCCGGCCGGTATCCCAGCCCGTCATAAAGCTTGGAGAAAACCGCGTTTTGTAATGCTGGGCAAAACGCCAGGCACGGGCAAGGGCTTCGCGTTCTTCCTCATCCTCAGCTTCGTCGGTGAGCTCCTTGGCAGTAACGGCATCGCAGAAAAGCTGATAACGGAAAGTGTATCCTTCCTGTGAGAGGTAGCGAAGCGTATCCAACAATTCACTTCGGCCATGGATTCCCCACGACCGACGGACCAGTGAAGCGATTTGTTGTTCCATGACCGGAATGTGTTCTTCGACATCCATATCGTCTAACTGATGATCGTTTAAATTGCTGATGATCCCGGAGAGCAGGATGCCAAACTTTGCCCAGCATGGGTCATCTTGGGTATAGAGTACCGGTTCGGGTTCCGGCAAAGACTGGATCTGAGCCAGTTTCTCATCTAAGACACGGTATAGTTCTTCCTCCAATGCCTGATCAAAATCGGAAGGCTCGGTTTCCTCATCCTCCTCATTTTCCATGGCCAAGGTTTCCAAAGCGGCGGCGATGACTCCCATGTCTTCGCCTAAAAGCTGATTCATCATGCCTTCCAGGCCTAGTGCAGTAACTTCTTCGACTTTTTCGTCCACCTTCTGCTGGATCATCGCTTCCATGTCTGTCATCTGCGCCATGAATTCAGGGCTGAACATCTGACCTAAGATTTCCACCTGGCGCTGTTGATTCGCCGCGTTCTGAGCTTCTGCTTCCTGTTTGCGAAGCTGTTTTTCAGCTTCGGCCTGGTTTTGTTCAGCGATCTTCCGGCTTTTTTCCATCGATTCGTTCAGCTGCTTGGATGCATTTTCACTGGCTTGTTGAGCTCGTTTCATCATTTCTTCAATGTTGACCATGGTGATCTGTTTCCTCCTTTTTTCTTTTTCAGATCTCTTCATTTTGTGCTGTCATGATTCAGGGAAAGCTGAGTGATTTCCAACTTTGTAAAGTAGACACACAAACGTTCCTTCTCCTTCGCGATGGGGATACCCATGGTTTTGTGATCAAGGATATACCGTAAGATTTGTGATTTGAAATCCGCTTGTAATCTTTTCTTTGTCTTCTCAGCTTTCCTTTCAGAATCATTTTGATTCCTTGTTTTTTGATTGTTCGTACAGAGTTTCCATATATTCAAGAATGGTTTCTATTTGAAAGTCGATCATTTCATCGGAAGCCTCCGCAAAGAGAAACGGCAGTGTATCCGGAATGGCTTTGTGTAAAATTGCCGCAGAGAAGACTAAATTACCAAGAAGCTTGATATTTGATTCTTCTGTATGAATGCCTAGGATCTGGATCAGCTCTGTAAAAAAAGTGAGACGTTTTCTCTGGAACTCTTGTCGTTTTTCGTCGGATAAACACTTAAAGAGAGCCTGTTGTTCTTCTACGCTCATGATGGTGAAGCCTTCTTGACCGCCATAACAAATTTGGCGGAGAAACTGTGCGGCACTTGCCCGCCAGCTGAGCTTAGGATCTTCCATCAGACTTTTGGCGTAAGCCAGCATTTGCGGCTGCTGCTGATAGAAAGCCTGGATGACCAGATCTTCTTTAGCGGGGAAAAAAGAATAGAAAAAAGTTCGGGATATGCCGACGTTTTGGTAGATCTGTTCTACGGTTGTACGCTGAATGCCCTGGGTGGAAAAAAGTTTTAATCCAGTATCAATCAAGGCTTTTTTTATTTGTTCTCTTTCTGATTCGGAATAGGCGACTTTGGGCATCGAGATATCCTCCTGATAAAATAAAGACAAACTTCAAACTTTATCTTTATTTTATCAGGAGCGGCGGAACAGCACAAGCAGTAAATAACCTTTCTTGTTTACGCTTTTTCCTGAAACAGCTAAGTTTTACTTAGCGGATTTCAAACATTGAGTAAAACAGCGAGAAATTCAAAAATTTGAAACGATCTAAATCGGAGCGGAGTTTGGCAGTGGGGATCAAAAGGAGGATCTGGGATTGCGCAATGGAAAGCTTACATTCAGAAATTGTAAAGTGTCTGAAAGGGACTCAAGCGAGCTTATAAAAAGAATTCGTAAAGTTTTTTAACTTTTTATGGGGCTTTTTCTGATTTTCCGCAATATTAATGATGAAGGAGGATTTTTAAAATGAAGATCAGCAATACCCCACCCCATGATTTATACCATTTACTCCTGCCGCCTTTTCCTGGTTTAGCACCGGTTCACGAACGTTTAATGCCGATTGATTATCGCGAAAATGTTGTGTTCCTACACACCTTCGGTTGTGCAGATGAAAAGTCTGAAAAGATTCGCTTGGCCTATTTTTCAGCACTGTTTCATCGTCAGTTCATCCGGGCGGATGTAAAAAATCCGAAGCCTGCAAAATCCTATAAGCAGGAAAAAGAGGCTTGCTTGGATTTACTTATCCAGCTGGAAGACGACCAAGGCCAGATCCTGCTTGTAAATATGGAAATGCAGGATACTCAGAGGGAGAAGTATTTGTCATTGCGCTCTCAGGGATATGTGGCTCAGATCGTTGCCGATCAGTTGAGCGAGGACAACTTTAGTGAATTCCATCCAACAGTTCAGATTACGCTTGCTAACCGCATCCTTAAAAAGCAGGACGATGATGATTATCTCTATGCGTTTTGTTATTGCAATGAAGTGAATAAAATCCGGATGCCGGATGAGCGGTGTCGGATACTCTGGATAGAAATGGATAAATTAGAGAGGTTGGAAAGCAAACCGTTAAACGAATGGAGAATGGATGAGAAAATCCATTACATGCTTCGATTCAGCCAGTGTGCAGAGAAACAGAACATCATTCATGAATTAGTGGAGAAGGAGGAAATAATCAAGATGATGGAAGAAAAGAAAATGGATTTCTTAAGTGATACGTGTTTAGCCATTGCCCGCATTCGAGCTAAGTTTGACGAAGTAGAATATGAAATGGACTTGGCAGAAAGTCGTCTTCAAGGCAAGCTCGAAGGCAGAATTGAAGGTAAAAAAATGTTGATGAAACATTGGCTAAGCCAGCACTTTGAATTGAGTGAGAAAGAAGCGTATTGGATTGACCATTTAAGTGAAGAGGCACTGCTGGATCTCTGTCAGAATTTTGATAAAGCGCATGTGTCCGATAACCTTTGACAGGAAGTTGAAGCTTCACAGGAGAACATCAAAAAGGAATGCTGTGTTCTCATCACAAAATAGAAACCTTGGACACGGATAAAGTGAAAATCTAACTTTGACAGGATCGGATCTCAATAGATTCTGAGGGCAGACTCCATTAGTTGGCGCAGTGTCATCTGCCGCTCTGAATTCTCTTAACCAAATCACAGAAGCGTTCGCTATGAGCCCAGTTCATCGATCGTTGGAACAGGAAAAAAGAACCCTTCCGGGACTCGGAGGGGTTCTCAAATACAGCCTTGTTTTTAACGCTTAATGCATGAAATTGTGAGGATTCTGAAAATACTGGATTAGGAATGCATGTGCAGACCACCGTCGAGCATGAAGCTTTGACCATTGAGATAGCCTGAATCCTCAGAAGCCAAGAAGGCAATGATCGGTCCGCAGTCTTCCTCGGTGGTGCCGATGCGGTGCAGCGGAGAGCGGCTTTCCAGCGCTTTTAAGGCCTCAGGTTGGGTAGTGCGGAAATTCTCGGTCGCGATGATCGGTAAAAATACGTTGGTTGTAATTCCGTATTGTCCCCACTCATTGGCGGCGGTACGGGTAATTGCACGGATGGCTTCCTTTGCCATGCCGTAAGCGCCGAAGCCGTTGTTGCCATCATAACCTGCAGCAGAGGCTGTATTGATGATGCGCCCCCAATGATTTTCTTTCATGTACGGGAAGCAGCGCTGCATGAATTTGAGACTGGCTAACGGGCCGGTTTTGTAGGCAAGCAGAGCATAGTCGGTGTCAATTTCTTCGATCGGACGGTAGAGCATGGCGCCTTGCGCACAGTTAACCAAGATGTGAACGGTGTGGAAGCGGGCGATTGTTTCGTCAACGACATGCTGAATCTGCGCTTCGTCGGAAACATCGCAGGTAACCGTCAGAATCTCGCCTTCAATTTCCTGCTTCTCGATTTCCTGGCGGATCTGATCCAGCTTTTCCTGACGCCGCGCGCACAGCACTACGGAAGCGCCGTTGATGGCCAGAACCTTGGCCACACCTGCGCCTACGCCAGAACTGGCACCTGTAACAATAGCAATTTTTCCAGAGAGTTTACCCATAAATCTCACCTTCCTTTCTTTCAGTATAGCACTAGTTCGTGAAGAAAGCGCAAATTTACACAAAGTATTGATTTCACAAATCAGTTTCGGGAAAGGAGGGAAAAAACGACAGAAAATCTCGCTTTTAATTTAAAGCGTACGGCGCGGAATTATGATCTCAGGTTTTCGAGCAGCTTGGGCAAAACAAAACAAGGCTGGAATGTAGAAAGGCCAAATCCAGTCCCCCGCTGCGATAATTCCAAATTGAAACAAGACGACGTTCAGATCGCAGAGTGCTAACAAAAACGTTCCGCCTGTGGTCCAGCACTGAACTGTCTTTCTGGTTTCCTGGGAATCGAATAAAGAAGGTTTCCGCGGATTGCGAGTTTCTTTCTTTAGCTTACGCAGTAGAATCATTCCTGAGAAAAACACGTTAAATCCCGTTTGGACGGCATAAAACAGACTTAGACAGAAGATTTTCGGCAGTCTCAGCACGAGAGCGGAAATGAAAATCAAGCCAGCCAGCGTGAGACACAGTTGAATCCAGCGTTCCTGCTGGATTACAATGAAACTCAAACAAAGCTGAACAAGGCAGAATAGGGCGATTCCGGTCTGCCAATCGGAAGTAAACAATAAAAAAAGATCAGCCAGACTGCAGCCAATTAAAGCCAATCCGGCCAACGGTTCAGCGGCGGGTGTTTTGATGCTGGATGTCAGCGCACCGGCGGTACAAAATCCAACCCAGCTCCATTGCCAATAAGCGATTTCATTCAATGCCCACGGACCAGAGAACTCCAGGATAAATAAGCAAGACGCAAAAAAAAACTGCGGTCAGGATGAACATGATGACTACCTCCGCAGTTTAGTCTTCCCTTCCCTTCCTCGCTTTATCAGCAAAGGTCCGGCGATGCTGTTTCGGGATAAGGCATCAATGGACGGCAGGACAGAAGCGTCAAGCGATCTCCGGCAACTTCCAGATCCAGGATATAACCTAAGCCGTTGGGAGCGTCAATCTTGAAGAAGTCTTCAGGTCTACGTTGTTCCAGCAGCATTCTGACAGCTCGGATTACGCCGCAGTGCGTGACGAGGGTGGCGCTGTTGATCTGGTTTTGGAGCAGATCAAAGGTCAGGGCATGCAGGGCATCGTGAATCCGTTTTTGAAATTGCGGCAGCGTTTCAGCTTTGCCGATAGTTTCCCCCTGCAGCCAGCGCCGAAAAAAATAAGCTGCGGACGGATTGGTTTCAGATTTATTTTCCAGATCACCGAAATTGATTTCCCGGAATTGAGGAAGCAGGCCATTCAGTTCAGCTTTCCCATCGTATAAAATGTGAAAGGTTTCCGTACAGCGGCTCAGATCGGAACTGTAATAGTGCTGAGTCTGAGGATAAGCACAGCTGCGGCGCAGCCTGCGCAGTTCAGAGCGGCCCCAGTCAGTCAGGGGCACGTCGGTATGCCCTGCCAGAAGATGCTCCTGGTTGCCATACGAAAAACCATGCCGGACAAAAACATAACGGAATAAACTCATATTTCCTCCTGCGGGTCAAGTTCGACCGATAATAATTTCGAAGCTAGAATCAGCTTTCCGGAATAAACGCTGCGAGCCTGCTGGACTAAAAGCTCAGGATCGCCATAGATTGGCAGATGCGACAACAACAGCGCGGACACCTGGGACTGCTGCGCGAGCAATCCAGCTTCTTCACCATTGAGATGACCTGCCTGCTGACCCGATCGCGGAGCATACAGACTGCATTCACTGATCAATAAGTCTGCATTGCGGCAAAAGTCGGCCAGTTCGTCAAAATAGGCGGTATCTGCGGTATAGACAAGACACTGTCCCTGACATTCGACCTTGATGGCCAGACATTCGATTGGATGGCGAGTCTGCAGAAAGGTACAGTGAAAGGGACCGATTTGAAGTTCACTGTGAGCCTTGATCGCTGTCGCCTCGGAAAACGGGGCCCAGGTCAGCTGTGGGAAAACCTGTTCATCGCGCAGACCGTAAAAGTGCAAAGGTTTGGATGTCTGCCCAAGCTGGGCTTGGATCAGCCGGCCATAGATGGCACTGCCGAAATCACTGTAATGATCGTAATGATAATGGGAAATCAGGATGTGATTCAGATCCTTCAGATCAATTAGATTCTGAAGCGTGCTGAGGACACCGCTGCCGCAGTCGAGCAGAAGATGAAAACCATCCTGACTCAGCAGATAACCGGAACATGCCTCATTTTTCCGACAACAGCCGCCCCAGCAACCGATTACTGTACAGCGCATAAAGCGTCCTCCGCAAGCAACGAGCTGGAGATCAGGCTGGACGTGTAAGCCTGCTTGGGATGATGCATCAGCTCAGCTCCGACTCCCTGTTCAATCACCTGACCTTTGACCAAGACAAAGATCGTGTCCGACATGTAATGGACAACGCTCATATCATGGGAGATAAACAGATAGCTTGTGCCATAGCGGCGCTGCAGTGATTTTAACAAATTTAAAATCTGCGCCTGAATCGAGACGTCCAGGGCTGAAACACATTCATCGCAGATGATGACCTGGGGATTTAAAAGCAAAGCGCGGGCGATCGCAATCCGCTGACATTGGCCGCCGGACAGTTCAGCGGGTCTTCGCGACAGACAATCCGGCTCCAGACCCACCTGCGGCAGGATTGTCCGGATTTTCTGCCGAGCCAGAGCCGGGGAGAAATCATCATCCAGCCGCTTCATTGGCTCCATCAGTATCTTTTCAATTGTGAAATAGGGATTCATCGATTCCTTGGGGTTCTGGAAAATAAACTGAACATTGCGGCGGAACCGGCGGTATTCTGCCTGTTTCATTGTGCGCAGATTCTGTCCTTGATACAGGACCGTTCCTTTTGAGGGACGCTGCAGATCGCCGAGAATCTCGCCAAGGGTGGATTTACCGCTGCCGCTTTCCCCGACGATGCCGACGGTTTGTCCCTGAGCTAATTTCAGGCTCACGCCGCCCAGAGCCCGCAGCGTTTTTTGTTTTTCCCAGAACACTTCTTTTTTTAGCAGGTAATCTTTGA
The DNA here is from genome assembly GCF_022440805.1 of Holdemania massiliensis. Taxonomy (NCBI): domain Bacteria; kingdom Bacillati; phylum Bacillota; class Erysipelotrichia; order Erysipelotrichales; family Erysipelotrichaceae; genus Holdemania; species Holdemania massiliensis. The sequence continues at coordinate 461,889 of NZ_JAKNTK010000001.1, forward strand.
CCAGATTCTGGCCTTCGAGGATTAATTCTGACATCCATTCACACTCCTTCTGCGTTTCGGCACCGCACAAAATGCGCGGTTTCTTCCTGAATTGTTAACGGCTGACGGCACTCCGGAGTGCACAGCCGGCAGCGGTCGGCAAACAGACAGCTTGTTCGATCGCGGTCTTTCTCCGGTACAAAGCCGGGAATTTCGGCAAGCGGCAGATTGGGATCCTGATCCAGCTGCGGAATCACGGAAATCAAGGCTTGGGTATAGGGATGCTGAGGATGGTCATAAACCACCGCGGTCGGTCCCGCCTCCATGATTTGACCGGCATACATCACGACGATCCGATCACAGTATTTACGCAGCAGGTTCAGATTGTGAGAAATCATCAGCAATGCGACATGCCGGGTCTGATGCAGCTGGAAGAACAGCTCGGTGACCTGTTTCTGAACGATGGGATCGAGCGCGGTTGTCGGTTCATCCGCCAGGATCAGCTGCGGATCGCACATCAGCGCCATTGCAATGTTGACGCGCTGCCGCATGCCGCCGGACAGCTCACCGGGATAGTTGTTTAAAACCCGCTGCGGATCCGAAATGCCGACGCTGGCCAGCAGTTGTTCCGCTTTGACCAGCGCTTCCTTCGGCGTGCCTAAGCCCTGAGCGAGATAGCCGTCGGTGATCTGATTGCGGATGCGGATTAAAGGATGCAGGTAAGCGACGGTGTTCTGCGGAACAAAGCCGATTGTCGAACTGATGACCTGGCGGCGGGCTTTGGCACTCAGCGTCAGCAAATCCTGTCCGCCCAGGATCATCGCTTCCGCCTGCAGTTTTAAATCTTCGGACAGCAGGCCCAGCAAGGCCCGCGCCGTCATTGTCTTGCCGGATCCGGATTCACCGATAATGCCGACGCATTCCGATTTTCTGACGGATAAGGAAACATCATGGATCAACGCCTGGCCGCGGGCGTCCATGACAGAGCAGTGACGGACATCAAGCAAAGAAGGGATCATCAGCGGCTCCCTCTTTTTACCAGGCGGTCATTCAGACCATCTCCCACCAGATTAAAGCCCAGGGCCGCCACTAACAGCACGGCGCCGGGAGCAACTGCCAGAAAGGGATAGGACAGGACAAACTGTCGGGCTTCACTGAGCATCAGACCCCAACTGGCTGAAGGCGGCTGAATGCCCAAACCTAAAAAGGAAAGCGAGGACTCCGTCAGAATGGCTCCGCCGACCGCGGAGGAAAACTGGGTGATCAAACGCGGCAGCATGTCCGGAAAGATATGACTGATGACGATCTGTCCTGAGCGGCAGCCATAGCTGCGGGCGGCTTTGACATACAACCGGGTTTTGTTTTCCAGAATCATCGAATACACCAGCCGGGAGAAAGAGGGAATCATGAAAATCCCGATTGCGATGACGGAATTGATCAGGCCCTTGCCTAAGACGGCGACCAGCATCATCGCCAGCAAGATCCCCGGGAAAGCCATAAAGCCATCGATAATCCGCATGATTAAGGCCTGCAGCCGCGGTCCAGCCATGGCTGCCAGCGAACCCAACAACAGACCCGCTGCGGTTCCGACACTGACCGAACCTAAACCGACTAATAAGGCCGAACGGGAAGCGATCATTACGCGGCTCAGGACATCCCGGCCGAATTGATCGGTACCCAGCCAATGCGAGAAGGTCGGCAGCGCAAAGCGGTTGGCAGTGTCCATTTTATTGGGATCCATCGGCAGCCAGAAGAAAGAAATCAGGCACATAGTGAGGATCAGCGCGACCAGCAACAGGCCGGGCAGCAGGGAAGAGTGTTTTTTCATGTTTCGTTTCCTCCGGATTCCATGCGAATCAGCGGATTAGCTGCGATTACCAGCATATCCGTGATGAAATTAAACAGGACGACCATCAAGGTGATGAACAGGACAATTCCCTGAAGAAGCTGGATATCTCGTTGTTCCACTGAGGTCAGCAAGAGCCGGCCGATCCCCGGCAAAGCAAAGATCGTTTCAATGATGACCGTGCCGCCGAACAACTTGGCAGTTTGACTGCCGATCACGGTGATCGGTGCGATCATCGCGCTGCGCAGGGCATATTTGAGAATCGCCGTGGTGCGCGGCAGACCCTTGACCTGAGCACTTTGCATGAAGTCCTGATTTAGAGCACTGAGCATCGAAGAACGGAACAGCCGGATTAAAACTCCGGACTCGCCGATCGCCAGAATGATCGAAGGCAGTGCCAAACTGTGCAGATAGGCTGAAATGCCTTCAGCGGGCGGGGTATAGCCCGTGACGGGAAACCAATGCAGCTGCGCCGCAAAAAGAATCATGAAGATCATACCCAGCCAGAAAGCAGGAATCGCTGCACCCAGCTGCATCAGGGAACGGGACAGCCGGTCGATCCAACTTCCCTGAAAAAGCGCGGAAACAATCCCAAGTCCAGCGGAAAAGCAGACTGCCAGGATCATCGAAAAGAGGGTCAGTGAGAAAGTGACCGGCAGCCGCTGCAGAATCAGCGTGCGGACGTTTTCACCAAACAGATATGAAGTCCCCCAGTCTCCCTGAAGCAGATTGCCAAGCCAGCGGGCATACTGAGCCGTCCACGGCAGATTTAATCCCATCGATGTTCGCAGGGCTTCCAGACTTTCCGGCGTGGCTTCCGTCCCCAGAATCAGCTGGGCCGGATCACCGGGAATCCATTTTAAAACCATGAAGGTAATCAGGGAAACGACGAACATGACAGCCAAAGCGCTGAACAGCCGTTTGCTTATAAGTCTAAACATAAATGACTCCTTTCTTAAGAAAAGCCTGAGCCTCAGCGGCACAGGCCTGGGTCATGTTGCTTACTGAGCGAAGCGGACATCCTTCATTTCGTAGATGTCGATCGGATAAGTCGCAAAGCCTTCAATGCCTTTCTGCAGGACATAGATTGAAATCGGATCCTGGATGTAGAGGGCCGGAACTTCTTCCGCCAGAATTTCTTCAACACGTTTGACGATCTCAGTGCGCTGGGCTTCCCGGCCTTCCGCCTTATAATCGCTTAACAGCTGGTCGACTTCCGGATTGTTGTAATTGAAATAATTCTCTGAGCTGGCAGATTGATAGCGGGCTAACAGCACATAAGGATCGAGTCTTCCGGTGTGGCCGACGACCGTCAGATCGTACTGTCTTCCGTTATAGACGTCGCTCAGCCACGAGGCCCATTCTACAATTGTGATCTCGCAATGGATTCCGACAGCTTCGAGCTGATCCGCGATGACCTGACCGGCGTTGACGTAAGCCGTATAATTCTTCGGCAGCACCAGGTTCAGCGTCAGCCCGTTTTCATAGCCGGCTTCTTTCAGCAGGGATTTGGCCATTTCCGGATCATAGCTGTAATCTTCACTGTGATCGACGTATTCTTTAAGCACGGTCGGATAATGGGAACCAATCTTTTCGCCATAACCCCACCAGACCGTATCAATCAGTGCGTCTTTGTCAACTGCGTAATTGATGGCCTGCCGTACCCGCAGATCGGAAAGAGCTTCATGGCTTAAATTCATCGCCATTAACTGCAGGGAATTGGCCGGCGCCTGAACTACGGTGTAGGCCGGATTGTTTTCAAACGCGGCAACCTGATCGCCGGAGACACTGATGATGTCCAGTTCACCGTTTTGAAAAGCGGAGATCTGCGAAGCAGCGTCTGGCATCATTTTAAACTGAATGGTTTCCAGGTTGACCGTTTCCGGGTAGTTTTCGTTTTTGACCAGGGTCAGCGACTGCTGCGGAACCCATTCCTTTAAGGTATAGGCTCCAGTGCCGACGGGTTGATTCTTTAATGTATCAGCGACTGTAACATCGACGATCGCAGCCCAAGGATAAGCAAACGTGGACAGAATTGCCACATCCAGCGTTTCTGTTGTGAAGACGACGGTTTTCGCATCCGGTGCTTCCATCGTCATCAGGTTGGCGTAATCTGCAGCCCGCGGACTGCCTTCTGCCTTTAATCGTTCAAAAGAAGCAATGACTGCGGCGCTGTCGCAGGGATTGCCATTGGAAAACTGGGCGTTGCCGCGCAGCGTGAAGGTCAGCGTCATGCCGTCCTCGCTCACTGTCCAGGACTCGGCCAAACCGGCTTTCAATGTACCGTCAGTGGTGACTTTTAACAGGGGTTCGTATAGATTGTTGGTAATCTGGAAAGTGCTGGCCGCGGTGGTGCGCTGCGGATCCAATCCATCCGGATCGACGCTCATCGCCATGATCAGCTCGTTTTTAACCGGCGCTGCACTGGGGCCGGCGGGATCGCTTGAAGGGGTTGGCTGAGCAGAACAGGCGCTCATTGCGAGCATCAACAGACTCAGACCGAAACAGATCAGTTTCTTCATAGATTCATCTTTCTCCTTTTTCCTCTTGTGGAAGACGAGCAGATTGTAACAAGCTTTTGTTAATGGAAAATTGCAGGAAAGTTAAAAAATGGTAAATTTCCCGCGGTTCGCAAAAAGCCAAGATCGGAATTAGGATTTCTTGAGAAACAAACAAAAGGGAGCGCTGCGGGCGCTCCCAGGTTCAAGCAGGGGATGATGTTTATCTGATCATGAAGAAGGCATGAATGTGGATCGCTTGAATTCCAGCTTCTTTTACATCAGAACAGCCGCAGCACAAACGCTGCCGCACTGCAGCACAGGATACCGCAGACCGTCGGGATCGCAATCGCCGCCAGCGTCCATTTCAGACTTTTGGTTTCTTTGTAAATCGTCAGGCAGGTCGTTGAACATGGCCAGTGAAACAGGACGAAGATCAGTGTGCAGACTGCCGTGGTCAGGGTCCAGCCCTGGGCCAGAAACAGGTCTTTCATCGCGCTCAGACTGTTCATCTCAATCAGAGAGCCATTGGCCAGATAAGCCATGATGATGATCGGAATGACGATTTCATTGGCAGGAAAGCCGAGGATGAAGGCGATCAGAATGACTCCGTCCAGACCCATGAAGCGGCCTAACGGATCCAGGAAACCGGAAGCCCAGGCCAGAAGGGACTGACCGTTGATGCCGATATTGGCCATAACCCAAAGCAGGATGCCGGCGGGAGCGGCGACGGTGATCGCCCGGCCTAAGACAAACAGCGTGCGGTCAAAGACAGAACGTACCAGCACCTTGCCCAGCTGCGGTCTGCGATAAGGCGGCAGCTCCAGTGTAAACGAGGACGGTACGCCTTTGAGCACGGTGGCGGATAACAGCCGGCTGACCAGAAACGTCATGCCCAGTCCCAATAAGATTGTTAGGGTTAACAACAGCGCTGAAAGCAGCGATTGCGACAAACCGGCAGCAGAGCCGAGAAAGAACATTGTCAGAATACTGATCAGCGTGGGAAAGCGTCCATTACAAGGAGCGAAGTTGTTCGTGAGAATTGCGATCAAACGTTCGCGTGGAGAATCGACGATTCGGCAGCCGATGACGCCGGCGGCATTGCAGCCAAAACCCATGCAGGTGGTCAGGGCCTGCTTGCCGCAGGCGTGCGCTTTCGCAAAGGTTTTATCCAGGTTGAAGGCAACGCGCGGCAGATAACCCAAATCTTCCAGATAGGTAAACAGCGGGAAGAAGATCGCCATCGGCGGAAGCATGACGGCGACGACCCAGGCTAAAACCCGATACATGCCCTCGCTCAGCATGATGACCAGAACCTCCGGCAGATGCAAGGCACGCAAACCCGCCGCCAGCGGCGCTTCCAGAGAAAACAGGAATTCCGCCAGCATCTGCGAAGGTACGTTTGCCCCCGCCAGCGTGATCCATAAGACCAGGCACAAAAGCAGAATCATCAAGGGCACGCCCGCCCAGCGGGAGAACAGAATCTTATCAATCTGCCGGTCCCGCTTCATCGCCTCCGCTTCGTTCATCGTGACAGTTTGTTCGGCAAGCTCCTGCGCTTTTTCCACCGGGCATTGAATCAACAAGTCTTCCCAGCGTTCTTTTTTATACGCCTGATCCAGAACCTTGCGGCTGCGCAGTGCCAGACTGTGCAATGTTTCGATATCAGCCTGGGTCATGGAGGTGGATTCATACAAGAGCTTCAGCGTGGTTTCCGGCGCGTTTAAGATCTGCAGGGCGATCCAGGGAATATCATAGGCTGGATCGAGCATCCGCAGCTGCCCACGCAGCCGATCCAGTTCATTTTGAATCGCAAACGGATAGTCCAGGCAGGCGATCTCGGTTCGCGGATGCGCAGCCAGATCTGCCACCGCCTCCATCAGGGCGTCCAATCCTTTGTGGGAACGGGCGCTGGCGCCCACCACCGGGACATGAAGCAGCCGGCTGAGAGCTTCCAGATCAAGGGTGATATTTTTTTTCTGAGCTTCATCCATCAGATTAACACAGACGACGACATTGGCGGTCATCTGGAGAATTTGAAGGACGAGATTCAGGTTGCGCTGCAGTGCGGTCGCATCGCAGACGACGATTGTCACTGCCGGCTTGTCAAAGCAGATGAATTCGCTGGCGATCGCTTCTTCCGCACTGTTGGCGATCAGAGAATACGTTCCTGGCAGATCAACCAGCGTGTAGTCCTGATTGTGATGACGGGTCACCCCTTTGGCCAAGGCGACCGTTTTTCCCGGCCAGTTGCCGGTATGCTGCTTCATGCCGGTCAGTTCATTGAATACCGTACTTTTTCCGACATTGGGATTGCCGGCCAGGGCTACCAGAATTTCCGAATCCGCAAAGCGGAAGCTGCGGCTGGCTTTCGCGCTGGTCGACTGGACAGTGAGTCCCATATTTATTCCTCGTCATGCTCGACAAGGATGGAACGGGAATCTTTGTCGCGAATGGCAATGACGGTACCACGGATCAGATAAGCTACCGGATCGCCGGCACAGCTTTTGACCAGCGGAATCAGTTCCGTTCCCTGGACTAAACCGATATCCTGCAAACGGGTGCGGATGGAGCCGGTGCTGTTGAGCTGAGTCACTTTGCAGCGCTTCCCCAATGGGATTTGATTTAATGAACATTGGACGATACTCATAGTCAATTCCTCCTTTAAGTTGGTCATGAGAAATCTTGTTTCCCACTACCAACTTATGTGCAGGGGCAAAGTGCTGCTAGGCTTACACAACTGCTGGTACAAAGAATCTCTAAAATAAAAAACTTTCGGCTCTGAAGAATCATGAAGGAATTCTTACAATTCCTTTCCCACTGAAAAGAAAGAAAATGGGGATGATATAATTGATTTAAAGACGAAAAACAGGAAAGGGGAATTGGCAATGAAAGGAATGAGGCTGCTGGGATCCAAGATCATGACAGTGCTGCTTCTGATTTTAATTGTGGGAAATTGTTATGGTTTTCTCAGTCAGCGCTGGCATCATTTAACCCCTGTGGATTTCCGGCACTGCGGGGTATTCCGATTTAGCGGCGCCGATGGTTATGGTCGGGTAGAGTTTACCAATATCAAGGAAACTCTGAATATCACTCAGGAAGGGCAGTTCTGCGCGAATGTGGAGTTCTTCGCACAAACGGCCGACGGGCTGATTGAACTGAGTGCTCTTTCAGATCTGCATAACGGCGATTTGCTGACGGTGATTCCGGTTTATGACTCCGTCTACTCTCAGCTTTTAAAAGTGGATCCGGACACTTCGCCAGTCAGGCTGGAAGTTGCGAATTTATTGGCGCCGATTCACGAATTGGACAGCCGGCTGGTTTCTGAACGGAGCGATATTTTGCATAAGGTAAACCTGGGATTTGCCGGACATGCAAGCTGGATTACGCATGCTGTACGATTGGATGAAACAGGTGAAGGGATTCTGATTGTGATCTTTGAAGATCTGGAAAATGACGGAATCTATGCAGTGGAAGTCAAAGGTGCCTGCTTTGATGAGAATGATGTTTTTCATTTTGCGTCAAAAACGCTGCGCCGGATTGATCCGCAGACATTCCAGCAGCAGGCGGATGCTGATCCCACTTGGCAATGGGGCAATGGAAAGGGGCTGGTGCGGCAATGAAACGAACAGGACTGAACTGTCTTCTGGTTGTGATCGCCGCGCTGACGCTGACGTTGTTTGTCCGCAGTATGCTGCAGAAACCGTTGATTGAAATCAGCCGCGAGGCATGGGAGTATTATCATGTTTCCGTGTATTCCGGAGATTCCTATCCCAATCAGAAGGTATGGAATCAACGGCTGTTGGACGACGATCTGCGGTATGCCCGGCAGGCCGGCGATCTGGCGTGGCTGGATCAGCTGAAACGGGTTGAATCAGCTTTCAGCTGTCAGGCTCCCCGCTATAACTGGTATCCAGCCTGCAATATCAAACTGACTGACGAGCCGCGGATCCGGGGAACAATGCCGCTGCTGAGTCGGGAAGAAGCGCAGACACCAGATGTGCAGGAAGCTTTGGAGGAAATCATTTTCCGCTTTTCCAGTCTGCGCTACAATCACAATCCTGACGGGATACTGACGATTGAAAAGGCGGTTTTTATTGATTCTGAGCTTGAAAATTCTGCTCAGCTGGTGGCCTGGGTAAGGTTGGATAACGATGAAAATGCTGTGCCGAAGACGATGGTTTTTGTTGCCAACAATCTGCGCCAGGGAACAAACCGCTGGGTTTACTGGAATGATCACTTCAGTTCTAATCGGGATATTGAAACTTTCCCGCTGCCGCCCAACGGCTACTGGCCTGAATATCATGCGGCAGAATTGCCGCTGCTGCAAGGGAAGTCCATGAAGTTCAGTGAAATGGAATGGATGGCGAACCTTTTCTTAAATGAATGATCGGCAAGTGAACATAAATTGTGAATGTGCCGAGAGGAATCGAAAGTTAATTGTAAGTGAAGAAGGAGGAAGCATATGAAGATCATTGTCAACATCTATTATACAGGAATCCAGGGCCATGCCCGCCAATTTGCCGAAGAAATGGTTCAGAGCGGAACCGTTGCTCAGATTCGCCGGGAAGAAGGGAATCTTCGTTATGATTATTTCTTTTCCATGGAAGATCCGGAAACGGTCTTGTTGATTGATGCCTGGGAAAACCAGCAGGCGATTGACCGGCATCATGCCTCGCCGATGATGAAGAAAATCACGGAGCTTCGTTTAAAATATGATTTGCATATGAAAGTTGAAAGAACTGTTCCATCAGAAGAACCGCTCCCTGAATCAGACAAACAGTTTATCCGGGAATAAGTTTTATTTGATAGAAAATTACGTAAATAATTATAACTGTCTCATTGCATAGAAGGAAAGAACTGCTTATCCTTAAAGCAGGAGGGAACACTCATGGCCAATGAAGATAAAAAAGATTTTAACGCGATGCTCCATGACAGTAAGGATATGCCCAAGTTTCAGACGATCACCGATCAGAGCAGCATTGAGAAATACGGCGGAAGCAAAATGTATTTTGCGCCGCCCATTGATTATGACAAGGTAATGAAAAGAATTCCTTATGGCAAACTGATGACCGTTGGAAAAATCCGGGAATATTTCGCCAAACAAAATCATGCGGACTTTACAGAACCGATCACCGCCGGTATTTTTGTTTCAATTGTGGCGTGGGCAAGCGAGCAGCGCAGAGAAGACAAAACGCCTTATTGGAGAACGCTGAAAGCCAAGGGCGAGCTGAATGCCAAATACCCCGGCGGGATTGAAGCGCAGAAAGAAAAGCTGGAAGCCGAAGGGCATACGATAATCCAAAAAGGTCGTAAAAATATACGATACTATGTCGAAGATTACGAGAAAGCTCTTTTTGACTTGAAATAGGCCGAGCGGGATTGCCGGCAAGCGTCAGGTTTTCAACTGAAAAGAAGGACAGAACTTCACTCAAATCGAAAAGGGGTGGAAAGCATGAAAATGACTGGGGATAAAATTCATCCGAAAATGTTTGATCATCTTTTTAATCACGATCAAAAGCAATCACTTAGAGCCAAACATCACTCAAAGAACATTTTGTTAATGTTCATCGTTGCGTTTGGATTCTTGATCTCAGCTTATACCCAGAAAGACGTTCAGCCACCCCAATCCGCTGAACCCGTTTCCGAAAGTCTGTTTACGATCTCTGAACGTGGTTTTGATTTAGCGGAAAAGGAAACTTATCGAATGAATATCCTTTACGACAATGGTGCAAAAGTCAGATCAATCCCGTATCTTTTTGATCATCAAATCTCCGCTGCTGAAAATGCGGATGAGAATCTTCAGCTTTTCACGGACTTTACGGTCCAGATCATAGATAAAAACTACCGGAATATAGCTTTCCTAAAATTCCACGATGGAAATCAAATCACAAGCAAAGAGGTAACTTTTAAGGTAACGGATATCCCTTTCAATGAGAAGTTGAATTTAGGGGAAAAAAGCAAAAAAGCGCTTTTGTTCGGAGATCCGCTTCCGTTTGAAGTCTGGCTGCCCCCGGTCATGGATTCGGTAACTATTGATTTCTGGTTTTCTTCCCGACTGGTTTTTACCGATTTCAAGTTTGCGGAAGCTTTTATCAGTGAGATAAAAGAATCGGTGATCTATCCTGAAGATTCACGATATTCCGAAGTTCACTGTCATGATCCAAGTTATGACTTGTTTTATGCTCCTGTTACTCTAACAGTCAACGATGCTCAGGATTATTCGGTCACGTTTATTCAATATTGCGGGGATGGGGTTAAAATCAACAGTCAGCGCTATGTGCTGCCGAATCATGATCTGATCTTGAATCTTGTCCATCTCTTAGAGGATAAATTGTTTTCCTATATCCCCGATGATGGTTTAAATCGCAGGGAGTATTTAAGGCCGATTTATTTTTCCACTGATGAATTTTACATTGAATCAGAACCCTTTGAAGCTTCTCTTCAGCTAAGTGCTTTAGATTCTGCCTTAGTGGATTTTAAAGCACTAGGACTAACTGCCTATGAAGATGGTAAAGAAGTGGATGTTCTTCCTGCTGAGCTTGGCGCTCATCGAATTGAGTTTCATGACCAGCATGGAAATATTTATGAATACCGGTATGTGAATCGGGAGCGAGACCGTTAAAAGTGAGTATTCAGTAACGACTAAATGAAAGAATCAAAGAACAAAAGAAGCAACAAAATAAAAACCAGACTGATTCAGCGGCTTTGCTGAAAGTCTGGTTTTTGTATTTCTGTGTTTTCAGTTTTAAAATGAAATGAAAGTGAATTTATTTCCCGGCGTTTTTCGCAGCGTTGGTGCCTGCAGTGTAGCCCGAGAAATTAGCCCAGCCCTGCATCATCGCTGTCATGGAATCTGCACCATTGGCACCGCCGACAACACAGCCTGCACCATAGAGGTTGGCAATCGGATTGCCGTCTGTATCCACGATCTGGAGGTTCTCATTGGCTTTTAAGCCGCCTAATGTTGTTGCGAAGCGTGGCTTCTGTTCAACGATGACATAGGTACCTTCCTTCAGGGCAACGGGTTCCGGCTTGTTGAACTGTGTGTCTTTGCCAGCGGCGCACATGTCGTTGTATTCTGCGACTGTCGCACTCAGACCTTCGGCATCAATGCCCATCTGTCCGGCCAGCGCACTCAGATCATCCCCTTTGACAATGATCGGTTTGCCGTTGTTGGATACGGAATACCAATCTTCGATGGAAGCTTCGCTAGGGATCAGCTTGTCCTCAACAGATTTGGCAAGATACGCGGCATATGCCTCTTCATCCATAACCAGGTAAAGAATTTTGTCTTCCTGAGCTGTAGTGGCGTTAGTGATTTCACTTAAAGTACCGACTTCACTGACGACTCGCTCACCCTTGGAGTTCACATAAATCGCACCATGACCTGCCGTGGCTGCCGTCGAGCTGGCCGTCGCGGCCAGACCTTTGGTCGGCAGCTTTTCGACGCCCTGAGCATAAACCTTGACCAGATCCAGATTGATCGTGGCTGCGCCGACTTCTTCACCCATGACTAAGCCGTCGCCGGTGTCGCTGTCACGACCGTAGAACAGATAACCGTTCAGGGTTTCCGGCAGTAATTTCTGATTGGCGCCGAAGCTGCCGGTTGCCAGAACAACGGATTTGGCGTTAATCGTCACTTCTTTTCCCGTAGCATCGGTAGCCATGGCACCCACGACGGCACCGCTGTCATCGGTCAGAAGCTTGGAAGCCCGAACATCCGTGAACAGCTGGCCGTTGTTTTGGGCAAGCAGATCCTTCATCTGATCTAAGAAGGAAACTGAACGGCCGACAACGCCGATCTGCCGGGAAGCAGAATGATCCGGATACTGCGTAGCTGCGGCATCGTAGGCAATCTTCAAATCATCCGTCAGCCAGTCGATGCATTCGCCAATGTTGTCAGCCAGCAGCTTGACTAAGACAGGATCGTTCTTTTGCAGACCGACCTGCATGATATCCTGATACAGCAGTTCAGAAGAATCGTTGGTTTCGTTTAAGACCTCTTTTTGAATCCGGGAGTTGGTCGCAACCATCGTTCCGGCATTGAGGACCGTATCGCCGCCGATGAAGCCGTTCTTTTCGATACAAATAACGTCCGCGCCGGTCTGTGCCGCCCGCACGGCAGCGGTGATTCCGGATCCACCTCCGCCGATGACCAATACGTCGCAGTCATAGCTGTCATTCAACGCTTCTGCAGCGACTTCTGTGTTGAAGCTGGTGCTCAAGTCCGCTCCAGCCTGGGTCAGCGCGTCTTTGACGGCAGCCATGAAGGTAGCGCTGGTAATCGTCGATCCGGTGATCGTATCCAGATTCACTGTCTGATTAGCGATGATGTCGTTTGTCAGCTGATCCATCGCGTTGGTTCCAATTCCGGTGGTCTCCGAAGATTCAATGACCTGAATGGATTCGATCGCGTGGTCGTTGACCGTGACTTCAATCGTAATTGGGGCGTTATGACCCGTAACCGTTGCGGTATACGTACCCGGCGTCAGCGTCGAAGCTGACGTTGAGGGAGTTGGGGTGCTGGTTGTTCCTGAATTGCTGCAGCCGGTAACCGAAGCCGCAATAAGCAGGCACAAAGCCAGACGAATAAGCTTTTTCATTGTCTTTCCTCCTCTTGCAATGCAACAAGATAATAATTTAACAATGTGTTGAAAATATTTTGGTTTTGACACAGTTTTGACTAAATTCTGTTGTTAGTTATAATTAAAATGGGAGAACGAGTATGAAAACGATTTTAATAGTGGATGACAACGAATCCATCTGCAACATTTTGTATCATTATGGAAAAGAAGCGGGCTATACGATGCTGATCGCACACAACGGACAGGAAGGCCTGGCCTATTTCACCAACTACAAGCCGGATGTGATCCTGTTGGACGTTATGCTTCCGGATATCGACGGCTTTGAAGTCTGTCAATGTATCCGCAAGGTATCCCGTGTTCCGATCCTGATGATTACCGCCAAGACAGCGGATCAGGATCGGGTTATGGGACTGGATATCGGCGCGGATGATTATATTCTCAAACCCTTTTCCTGCCAGGAAGTCATGGCGCGGATTCGCGCGGTGCTGCGTAGAACCGAGGAAAATCCGGAACAAGCCGACTTTGTCTATGGCAATTTAATGATTCAGGAAAGCCGGAATTTAGTTAGTCTGGATGGTAAACCGATCAATCTGACCAAGAAGGAAATGGAGCTGCTTGTCCTGCTTGCTTCCCATCCCGGCCGGGTTTATTCCCGTGAGATTCTGTTGGATCTGGTCTGGGGCTACAGTGGGGAGAGTTATGATCGGGCAGTGGATTCCTGTGTGAAGCGGCTGCGCGCCAAACTGGATGAAGTTCCGCATCCCTGTTTCTCAATCAAAACGATCTGGGGCGTAGGCTACAGCTTTGCTTACGAGGAAAAGAAGCATGAGCAAGCTGACAACTAAGTTAGTGCTGATGTTCGGCGTAGTCATTGTGAGCTATGCCGTGATTTTAGTTTACAATTTTTCGCATTTTACAGCGGATGTTTTAAACTCGCATCATGTCGATATTATTTTCCGCGGGGCAGAAAACGTAGCGGAAACGTTTGAACGGATGCTTCCGGAGAAGACGGGACCGGAGAATTTCATTCAGTCGATCAAGAGCCTGGAAAATGTGGAGTACAGTTTGGCGATGCTTTCGGATATTAGTGATTACAGCTATTCGCTGTGTGATCGAAATGGTCAATATCTCTACTTAAATGACAATCAGCTGATTGAAAAGCAGGATATCAGTCTGATTCCGGAAGCGGAAACCGTTCGGGATTCAGCGCTGGCGGGAGAAAGCTCCTGCATCGAGTTTCCCACTTCCGACGGGCATATCATTGCCGGTGCGGCGCCGATTCAAAATGTCAGCGGGGAAACGGTCGGCATCATTCTGATTCTGCATCAGGCCAGCGATTCCATCGCGATGCAGTCCAAGATCAACAGCTTTCTGTTTGGCTTGACGCTGGTAGTTTTACTGCTGCTTCTGCTGGTCATCGTTTTTATGTCGAATCGCTTCACTGCTCCAATCCGCAAGATCACGCTGATCGCCAAGGAGCTGGCGCAGGGGAATTTAACGATCCAGACTCATATTCATCAGAAGGATGAAATCGGAGAGCTGGCTTATTCGATGGATCAGCTTGCGATTGAGCTTCGCAAAAGTAAGGAAATTCAGAAAAATGAAGCGAAAATGCACGATAACTTCCTGGCGGATATTTCCCATGAGCTGAAAACACCGGTCACCGTGATCCGCGGTTCACTGGAAGCTCTGGCCGATGGTGTGATCAAAAATCCAGAGGATGTCGCAGCTTATTATCAGCAGATGTTATCAGAAAGCCGATATTTACAAAAACTGATTCAGGATCTGTTGATGATCTCAACGTTAAAAACCAAGGAATTCAAGATTAAACAAGAGCCCGTGCATCTGTCTGAGGTGATGTCGGACACGGCGATGAGCGCCCGCGGCATGGCGATGAAAAAGAAAATCCAATTCGTAACGCAGGCACCGGAAAATGATTTTGTCATGCTTGGCGATTACGAATTGATCCGCAAGCTGCTGATGTTGATTTTGGACAATGCGGTAAAATATACAGAATCCGGCAAGTCGATCTATTATTATCAAACGCAAAAGGGGGAGATTGTGATTCAGGATGAAGGTGTGGGGATGGATCAGGAAGCCCTCTCCAACATCTTCAAACGGTTTTATCGTCAGGGAAAGGGGATTGAATGCGGCAGCTCCGGCATGGGATTAGCGATCGCCAAAGAAATTGCCGTTCGGCATCAGATTGAGATTCAGGTTGCGAGCAAACTTGGCGTAGGAACCACGTTTACTCTGATCTTTCCGATTGATCATGATCAGGGAAAATGAGAACATCCCCAAAAATTGAGTAGGGATCCAACAAACTTGCGAAGATGCTTCTTCCGGAGTAAGATTAGAAGCAGACAGGAAGTGATTTTATGGCGTTAGAACAAGCAAGAGCCTATCTGGAAATCTGGGGCTGTGCCGAACAGATTATCGAATTGAAGCATTCCAGCGCAACGGTTGCCTTGGCTGCGGAAGCGTTGGGAACAGAAGCCGCGCGGATTGCGAAAACCTTGGCGTTTTGGGTTGATGGCAAGCCGGTGTTGATTGTAACCGCCGGAGATCAGAAGATCGACAATGCGAAATTCAAGGCTTTCTTTCATGTCAAGGCCAAGATGCTGGGACAAGCAGAAGTGGATGTTCAGATCGGTCATCCCGTCGGCGGGGTGTGTCCGTTTGGGATTCAGCCAGGGATTCCTGTATATCTGGATGTATCGCTGCAGCGATTTGAAACCGTCTTTCCTGCCTGCGGCAGCGGCAACAGCGCGATTGAGCTGACGCCGGAACGGCTGTTTGAGATTGCCCAGGCTGAAACCTGGACTGATGTATGTAAGTAAAGCGCCGCAGAATGCAACAACTTCCGTTGAATTTCTGCGGCGCTTTTTAAAATAGTTATGCGTCTGTCATAGATCATTTTCAGATTAGGATGAACAGAATGCGAATGGAATTAAAGCATCAGATCTAAGTTCGATTACCCATCCACAGTCTTTATTTTGTATATCAATTTACAGAAGGATGTTTTTTAAAAGCTTGCATTATAATTTAAAAAATGTTTAAAAATCAAAAGTTTTTGCATTGCGATGCAAAAACTTTTGATAATCTTATGGATTTGAGATATGATAAAACTAGAGGTGGTAAATATGATTTCCAGAGATCAGTATTTAAATAATTTAATTCGGTTGAAAGATAAAGAAGTCATCAAAGTAGTCACCGGAATCCGGAGGTGTGGGAAATCAACATTATTCGAACTTTATCAGGAATATTTGATGAATCATGGGGTTTCCGCTCAACAAATCATAAAATTCAATTTGGAAGACGGTGATTATGCTGAGATAGAAGAATATAAGGCACTTTATCAGTTAGTAAAAGACAAAATAGTGCCGGATAAAATGAACTACATTTTTTTGGATGAAGTTCAGCGGGTCAAAGATTTTCAAAAAGCCGTCGATAGCTTGTATATAAAAAAGAATTGTGATGTTTATATTACAGGCTCGAATGCGTTTTTGCTTTCTGGTGAACTAGCGACATTGTTGTCAGGACGATATATGGAAATTAAAATGTTGCCATTATCCTTTAAGGAGTATTGTTCGGTTTTTCCTACGGACAGAAATATTGATCGGCTTTATCAACAATATCTGATAGACAGTTCTTTTCCCTATGTTCTCCAGTTAGATCATCAAAGAGATATTCGGCAGTATCTGGAAGGAATTGTGGATTCGATTATTTTAAAGGACATTGTTGCCTGTAATCGAATTTCTGATGTGAATATGCTTCAAAGTGTTGTGCGTTTCCTATTTGATAATATTGGGAATTTGTGTTCTACAAAAAAAATCGCAGATACCATGACCTCAGCGGGGCGTAAAATTACAGTGCATACGGTCGAACGTTACTGCACAGCTTTGATTGATAGTTTTATTTTCTATCGTGTAGGCCGATATGATATCAAAGGAAAACAGTATCTTAAAACCGGGGATAAATATTATGCCGCTGATGTGGGACTTAGAACCACGGTTTTGGGAAGAAAAAAGGCGGACGATGGGCATATTTTAGAAAACATCGTCTATTTAGAATTACTGCGTCGTGGTTATGAGGTCTATGTCGGCAAAATTGGCAGTGTTGAGGTGGATTTTATTGCCATTGGGGAAGAAGGCGAGGAATATTATCAAGTAGCCTATACCGTCAATGATGCTGATGGAAAAACACTGAAGCGCGAACTGGAACCGCTGGATGCGATTAAAGATCACAATCCAAAATATTTGCTGACAATGGATCCTGTTCCCTTTGTTTCCCACAATGGGATCAAGCAAATCAATGTTCTTGACTGGCTTTTGAGATAAAAGCTTGTCTTTAGTCTAAAGCTTAAGCAGAAATCACTCCAAACAACGAAAGCGTCACTGAAAATTTTACACTTAATATTTGTTTATAAGAAGGCGAAAAGGATGAAAAGAGTCTTCAAGTTGCTCGGCCTTGTACTCGCAGTGGTGGTCGCTTTGAAGCTGAACGATATTTACCATAATGTATATCCTAAATCCAAAAGTGAAGCCTGTGTTGAGTGTCAGGAATTAACAGAGGCGCCCAATGGGAAAACGGTGAATTTGTTTTTTCGCGACACGATGAGCGAAGGCTGGTTTCAGGTCAGGGATATATATTACAAGCAAAATATTTGGGATCGAAGAAAGTGGATCGGGCAAAGCTTAGATTATAACGGCGGCAACCAAGATGCTGGCTTGCAAATGATGTTGTATTTTTCTTCCTATGAACTGCCGCCGTATATCACTCGCGGGATCTACCTCAAAGAGGATTCCATGATGATTTCAGAGGTTCCCATTACGCTCATGAAGGGAGCGTATGATGACGCGGAATATTTATTCTATGATTTTAAATTTGAATACGATTCCTTATATGTCTGTGGAACAATGCGAATCACCCGCCGAGATGAAAAGCAATTTTCTTCTGATGAAGAAAAAAAAGAATGGATCGGGTTCATTTTAAAGAAGATGTTTTGGTCATCTCCAGCTTGAAGGCTCGTTGAAATTGCATAGGCTCAGGATTAGATCAATGGATATAAGTAAAGACGCTGCGAAAAACCATCTTCCGGTTTTCACAGCGTCTTTATCATCTAAACTTTAATTCGCAAGGAAACCTTATCCGCTGATCTGATTTGTTTTCGCAATGATTGCGTCAACCGCTTCCAGCATCGCTGAGCGCAAACCCAGCACTTCCGCTTTTTCCACACCGACAATCGTGCTGCCTGAAGGGGAACAAACCTGATCCTTTAACACACCTGGATGCAGACCCGTTTCACTCACCATCGCGCCTGCCCCTTTGACGGCTTGGGCGGCCATCGCATACGCTTGTGCGCGGGGTATTCCATGCTTAACCGCAGCGTCGGCCATGGCTTCAATCACCATGTAAATTAAGGCTGGGGTACTGCCGGTCAGCGCCGATACCGCATTCATCTGAGCCTCTTCAATGACAGCGGTTTTCCCAGTCATCACAAATAAAGAAATCACCTGTTGTTTCTCCGCTTCGGTTACTTTTGCGTTGAAGGTGAGTGCGGTGAAGCCTTCACCAACCGCAGCGCAGGTATTCGGCAAGGTTCGCACAATTGATACATCCTGCCCTAACCGCTGGGCATACCAGTCCAAGGTCAGAGAAACCGCAATCGAAACCACCAGCGTTTCCGGCTTCAGCACATCCTTAATCTCCTCAAGGACTTCCGCCATCTTATACGGCTTGACCGCTAAAAATAAGATGTCGCTGACCTTCGCCACCTCGGCTGCCGAAGTGAGCTTTTGAGCAGGGAAATCCGTCTTTCCCGCTAAATTCGGTGAATATGCTGCCATCGTGTAGTCCTGCGTTTTCTGCGTGATGCCGCGAATGATCGCCGATGCCATGTTGCCGGTACCAATCCAGCCAATTGTTGTCATTGTCAATTCCTCCTGCTTTCTATTGTGAAAGTCTGACGATTAGAACTTTATTATACAACAAAGATGGGAAATCCACAGCAAGGCGAATTGTAATTCATCGGCGAAACCTTTAAAATAAAGACAGAAAGGCCAGGTGGAAACGATGTTTGAAAAACTCAGCGAAGTCAAAGTGCTTCGCGATCCAATTCATGGCTATATTCACGTCGATCTGCAGGTAATCTGGGACTGCATCAACAGCCGCGAGGTTCAGCGTTTAAAACGGATCCGGCAGCTGGGCGGAGCTTTTCAGGTCTATCATACGGCAGAACATTCCCGTTTTGCGCACTCGTTAGGCGTGTATGAAATTGCCCGGCGGATGGTGGAAGAAATTCGCGATCTGCGCCAAACGCTGAGCGAGGAGGAAAAAATCACGGTGATGGCGGCGGGTCTGCTTCACGATCTGGGGCATGGCCCATTTTCGCATGCGTTCGAATCGGTCACGACCACGAAGCACGAAGAGATGACGCGCCGGATCATTCTGGAGGATACCGAAGTGCATCGGGCGTTAGTCCGCTGCTGCCCGTCACTGCCGGAAAGCGTAGCGGCAGTCATTGATCATACCCATCCCAATAAGATTCTGGTGCAGATGATCAGCGGCCAGCTGGATGCGGACCGCATGGACTATCTGCTGAGGGATGCTTATTTCACAGGGACAAAGTATGGTGAATTTGATCTGGAGCGCATCCTGCGGACGATTCGGGTCCGCGATCATAAAATGGTCGTGAAGGAAAGCGGAATGCATTCGGTAGAAGACTACATTATGGCCCGCTATCACATGTACTGGCAGGTTTATTTTCATCCGGTATCGCGCAGCTTTGAGTCAATGCTCGCCCTGACGTTTGCACGGTTAAAGCAGCTGCGTCAGCAGCACAGTCCGATTCTGGATCAGATTCCGATCTTCAACGCTTTTCTGGAAGGAAAAAGCGTCAGTCCGCAGGAACATTTTCTGATGGATGAATCCGCCTGCAACTATGGGTTTACGCTTTTGCGCCAGTGCGCGGATCCAATTGCTTCCGATTTGGCCCGGCGTCTGCTGGACCGTGATCTGTTTCAGTCATGTGAGATCCACACGGAAAAGCAGTTGGAAACAATGCGTACCCGTCTAATCGAAAAGGGTTGGGATCCCGCTTATTATTTGACGGTGGATGAAGTTCGGCAGCGGCCTTATCAACCTTACCAAGGGAATGAAAATTCAATGGTTTGGGTGTTGATGGAGGACGGAAGCATCCGTGAACTCTCGGAGGCTTCGGTGATCGCTGCGGCGTTGGTTCATGGCGAATCCAAGAATGATCTGCGGATGTATTATCCCCGTGAAATGGAGAAAAGGTAAAAGGATCGGATAAACCGATGAAAATCAAACGCTGATCATCCAAAAAATGGAAAAGATGATTTAATACAGCTGTTCGTCAAAGTGATTGTTTATTTTGCACAAACCGCAAAAAGTAGACTTTCCCTGACAGCCCTGAAAACTCCAAAATTCTTGGAAATCAGGGCTTTTTCTTTCGCTTTTTCGCTGTCATAAAATGTCTAATTAAATTGACAGAAGTGAAAAAAGGGGGGGCGTTGGCTATGCGATGGGAATGGCTGACAGAAAAAGAATATAGCCAAAGGGCGGCGGGCGGCCGTCTGCGGGATCCGCGGTTTTTAGAGCCGGCTTTTCCCGTTCAGTTCCGCCGCTGCTTCAAGGCGCAGATCGAAGGGCAGGAAGTGATCGGTGTTGTTTGCAAATCAGGGAAACAGATGATTCTGGGCGGAATTCTGGATGAAAGTCCCCTCACACTGCAGCGAAGTCTGCGCTTTTTCAACCGCCTGATGTGGCGGTGGGGCTGTCAAAACGGTGTGATTGGAAGTCAGCCCTGTCTGCTTGCGCTGCCGCTGGCTGCACCGGAGGATCAGCCTTGGGAAATTCGCTCGCTGAAGGAAATAAAAAAGTCCGGCCGATGCAGGGAGGGCGCATGCCGGATCGAATGGGTCAAAGAAAATCCAGGGGTGGGCATAATGAAGTGCCAAATTGATCCGCAGACATTGATCCAGCGCCTGGAAAGTCAGATTATGACGGTTCAGGAAAAGGATGTTGCCCGCCGGGGAAAAGCCATTGCCCAAATTCATCATTGGCATCAGCTGGCCGAAAAGCTGGGCCCTAGGATTGATGCCGGAGGTCTGCGGTTTGTCTGTGTTCAAAATCAAGCATGGATCACCGCCAGTCTGCCTTCAGCCTATTCCGTCGATCCGCAGTATCTGCGCATGCAGCTGGCCAAAAAGCTGATGGAAATGGGGATCACGCTGCAGCCTGTGCCTGTGACAGTGTGGTTTCACTGGCAGCGGCGCTTATTCGTGCCGATAAAGCAGAAAGACAATTAACGCTATCTGACCGGTCAGACAGGCCATCCCGGCACTGTGATGTGCCCAGAGAAGCGTTGGCCAGAGGTGTGCCGTCAACAAGCCAAAGCTGGTTATTAATGCAGCCAGACTGATTAAACATCCACGGTTCATCCTGTTCCCTCCTGCTTTAGACTATGGGAAAATGCTCGGGAAGGTTCGGCTTGTTACCTTCCTTTTTTCATTCAATGCTTCACACGGCTCATGGATCTGTGTGGCGGAACCAGTAAAGTGAACCGGCTGGATTGGGCTGACCGCTGATCGGATCGACACGTCGCTCTTCCAGCTGTGGACTCAGTGTGTACCAGGGACCGGGGGAATCCTGTGAGTAGACGGTATTGAAAATCTGCTTCCAGATCAATTTCGGTACCCGCCGTTCCTCGTTGGTTTCCAGCCGTTCATTTTCGTCATAACCACTCCATAAAACAACGGTCATCTGCGGATTATAACCAGCGATCAGGCTGTCCCAATCACTCGAACCCGATTTGGCCGCGGTCGTTGTGTACGGTTCATAGCCCAGCAATGAAGGCGTCATGACCTGCAGGTTCTTGATATCAAACGGTGCTCTCAGCAGCTGCGAAAGCATCAGCGTTTCATCCCGATGCAGCAGCTGTTTAGGATTTTCATGACGCTGGTAGAGGATGTTGCCGGCATTGTCGGTGACTAAGCGGATCATCGACGGTTCATCGACAAGACCTTCTGAGGCAAAGGTGTTGTAAATCTTGGCCAGATCGATTAACGGGAAGTGCGTGGCGCCCAAGGCCATCGCCGCTGTCGCTTCTTCCGATTCAATGCCGAAGGCTGCCAATCCGTCTGCCAACAGATCCATTCCCAAAAACAGATGGGTTTTGACAGCGTAAATATTATCGGAGACGCCGATCGCGTTGATCATGGAAATTTCCTTCTCCGGATAGACGTTGCGGTAATTGGTGGGGGAATAGAACACGCTTTGGGAAATCTGAAACTGCGTGGCGGTGGACAGGAAGGTCGAGGAAGGCGACAAGCCCTGCTGCAGGGCGATGTAGTAAAGCAGCGGCTTCAATGTCGAACCGACCTGGCGGGTGGAATATAAGGCGCGGTTGTATTGGGAGGTCGTATAGTCGCGTCCGCCGACCATCGCCAGCACGTTGAAGGTGAAAGGTTCGAGAATCAGTCCGGCGATCTGTTGATCGGTATCGGGCATGTGATCATCGACCGCATCCTGCAGAATCGTCTGCATCTGCGGATCCAGATAGGTGTAGACGTTCAGCCCTTTTTCCAGGGTTTCCTGATCGAGAAAACCCATCTCTTTCAGCTGAGCCAAAACGGCGTCTTTATAATACCCGCTGGAACCCATGATTTTCTGACTTGAAAAGTCTGCTAACAGCACCGGTTCAGATTTAGCCAGGTCGGCTTCACTTTGAGAAAGCTTTTCATTATCGACCATGGCCTGCAGCACGACTGACTGTCGTCTGCGGGCATTCTCCATGGAAATAAACGGTGAAAATAACGACGGGCCGTTGGGAATCCCGGCGAGCATCGCCATTTCCCCCAGCGTGCAGTCCTCCAGCTCCTTGCCGAAGAAAAAGGCTGCGGCTTTCTGAATGCCGTAGATGCCATGCCCGTAATAAATCGTGTTGAGATAGGTTTCCAGAATCTGATCTTTGGAGAAATGCATTTCCAGCTTGGCGGCATAGACGGCTTCCTGAAATTTTCGTGACCAGGTCTGATCCAGCGTCAAAAACAAGTTGCGCGCCAGCTGCTGGGTAATCGTCGATCCGCCTTCGACAATATCGCCGTTTTCCGCATTGACCATGACCGCCTTGGCTATCCGGATCGGATCCAGACCATAATGTTGATAAAACCTGCGGTCTTCGATCGAGATGACGGCGTCGATCATCGTTTGCGGAACATCCTCCAAATTTATCCATTCACTGTTTTTCTGATAGGTTGATTCATAAATTAAACCACCCTGGTTATTATATAGACGGATTCGGCTGTCCTGTCCCAGCAGCGGAACATAGGATAAGTAGGCATAACCGTAAAAGCCCAAAAGAGCCAGTAATCCGCACAGCGTCAGCACGCATCCAGCTGTGATCAGTTTTTTCATCGCTTCTCACCTCAATAAGATTATTGTGGCCTGTAGAAAGAATTTTAAACTTATTGAAATTGACTATTGACAACTATTCGACAACCGTTATAATCATAGGGAATAAAGGAAAAAGAAACATGATTTCAAAAGCAAAACAAGTTCGCGTTATCCGCACAGATCTCAATACGGGGCAGAAGGAATGCCTGAGCGATGGGGTCGGGGAGATCGTCGGCGGGAATCAGCTGTTCTATACAGAAGGCGGTTCTGCCGGTTGTCCGGTTCGGGTTGAAATACACAGTACAAGCATAACGATCCAACGCCAGGGTGAAACGGTGACCACGATGTTTTTAGTCCTTCACCAGCGATCTGTATCCCGTATTCAGACGGAATTCGGGGTTTTTGAAATCGGCAATCTTACGACCCTTCTGGAACAGAACGAGGACTGTTGGCGCGTCGCCTATGAAATCGGCGAAGCCGGACAGCCGTCTGACCGTTTCCAGATTGAATGGTTTTTTAAGGAGGCAGAAGCGTGAATCAAATTGAAACGAATCTCAAAAACTGCATTATGAATGCTGTAAAACAGGCGTTTGATTTCGATTTAAAAAATGATGACGTCGTCATTGAAATTCCAAAAGAAAAGATCCACGGCGATTATTCAACCAACACAGCGATGCGGCTGACCAAACAGCTTCATCAGAATCCGCGGATGATTGCACAGCAGCTGATCGACCATCTGGATTTGAAGCAGGGCTCGATCGCCAAATGTGAAATCGCAGGTCCGGGTTTCATCAATTTCTTCATGGAAAGCGCAAGTTTGGCTTCCGTCATCGGCGTCGTGCTGCAGGAAAATGAAAACTACGGCCGTTCGGATGCCGGCCAGGGATTAAAGGTGGACGTTGAATACGTTTCAGCCAATCCGACCGGGGATCTGCATCCGGGTCATGCCCGAGGTGCAGCGATGGGCGATTCCGTTACGCGGCTGATGAAATTTGCGGGCTATGATGTCACGCGGGAATACTATGTCAACGATGCCGGCAATCAGATCCGCAATATGGCGCTGTCGCTGCAGGCGCGTTATCTGCAGGCATGCGGCGTTGAAGCTGAGGTGCCGGAAGATGGCTATCATGGTCCGGATTTAATTAAAATCGCTCAGGATCTGAAACAGGAATACGGCGAAGAGCTGGCGCATAAGGATAAAGCAGAAACTTATTCCTTTTTCCGCCAACAAGGACTGCAGGCCGAGTTAGCGAAGCTGAAAGCCGACCTGGCGGCCTTCGGCGTTGAATTTGATGTCTGGACCAGTGAACAGAGCATTTATGACCGCGGCATGGTGGACAAAGCACTGACTACGCTGAAAGCGCAGGGCATGACGTATGAAAGCGAAGGAGCTCTGTGGTTAAGAACAACCGATTTCGGTGATGATAAGGACCGCGTGCTTGTCAAAAGCGACGGCAGCTATACGTATCTGACACCGGATATCGCATACCATGTTGATAAGTTTGATCGTGGTTATGATAAGCTGATCGATTTCTTCGGAGCGGATCATCACGGCTACATTGCCCGCTTAAAAGCGGCGGTGCAGTCGTTGGGCAAAAATAAGGACGATCTGGAAGTGGATATCATCCAGATGGCCCGGATGGTCAAAGATGGTGAAGAGTTTAAGATGTCCAAGCGGACCGGCAAAGCGGTGGCTTTAAAGGATCTGGTTGAGGAAGCGGGCGTCGATGCCGTTCGGTATTTCTTCGTTTCCCGCGCTGCGGATACGCACATGGATTTTGATATCGATATGGCGAAGAAGCAGACCAACGAAAACCCGGTCTATTATGCCCAATACGCGCATGCACGGATGTGTTCGATCCTGCGTTCGGGAGCGGATATCACCCTTGCGGATCATTATGAACTGATCACCCATGAAAAAGAACTCGATCTGCTTAAGCATATCAATGAGTTTGCATCCACAGTAGCGGATGCAGCCAAAACCCGCCAGCCGCACAAAATGTGCAACTATATCACCCGTTTGGCGCAGCTGTTCCACACGTTCTATGCCGACTGCAAGGTCTTAGACAGAACAAACCTGGAACTGAGCGCTCAACGTCTGGCGTTGGTGAAGGCTTCTGAAATGACTCTGCGCAACGCTTTGACTCTGATCGGCGTCAGCGCACCGGAAAAAATGTAAGAAAGGACTGTTTCAAAGTGTCAAATCGTTCAATGACTGATGTTGCTTACCAATTGTTAAGCAAAAAGAAAAACAGCGTCACCTTCAACAAGCTGTGGGATGAGGTTTCTCAGATCATGGGCTATTCCGAAAATGTAGCGGAGCGGAAAATCGCTTCGTTCTACACCTCGATGATGCTGGATAACCGGTTTACTTCCCTGGGCAACAACAAATGGGATCTGCGGTCACGGCATACGTATAACGAAACGCACTTTGATACCAGTGCGATCGTTCTCGAGGACGACAATAACGACGAGCTGGACGAACTGGACAGCTTCGAGGAAGAAGCGGAAGTCGAAAAAATTCCGTTTGAAGAAACAAACGAAGAAAGCTTCTAAGGATCGAAAGGGCAGCGTTGTCTGCCTTTTCGTTTGGCACAGGCTGTTTGGCACAGGCTGTCGTTGGCAGGAATAAAAAAGGTAAGCGCATAATGTGGAAGGATTGGTGAAAATCTTGAAAACTGTGGTTTGGGATTGGAATGGAACATTACTGGATGATGTCGAGGTCTGCATTCAGACGGTCAATGCGATGCTTCACCAGCGGAATCTGCCGCTCATTGAAAACGTCGATCAATATCAGTCCGTGTTTACCTTTCCAGTGATTGATTATTACCGCCAGGTGGGTTTTGATCTGAAGCGGGAACGATTTGAGGATCTTTCCGAGGAATACATGGCAGGCTATCACGCACGGGCAGCTGCCTGCGGCTTGTTTGCGGATGTTGAACCGGGAATTCTAACCCTGAAGAAACATGGGATACCGTCCTTGATTCTCTCCGCTTCCCGCCAGGATCATCTGCGAAAACAAACCGAGCAATGCAGATGTACGGCCTGGTTTGATGATTTGATCGGCATTTCCGATATTTATGCCAAAGAAAAGCTCAGTGCAGCTCAATCCTGGCTGCAGGATCATCCGCAGAAGGATCGGAAAATGATCATGGTGGGTGATTCCCTGCATGATTGGGAAGTTGCCGAGGCTTTGGGTTGGGAATGTATTTTAATTGATCGCGGTCATCAGAGCCGTAAACGCTTGGAAAGCTCAGGAAAACCGGTTATGTCCAATATTCTTGAAGCGGTATCGCTGATCTTAGCTTAAATAACCGAATTCTGCATCATTTCCTTATTTCCTGGGGAATGATGCTTTTTATTTACAAGCGTTAGGAGTGGGGAGTTTGTTATAATAAAGGGGAAGAATATTGTAAAGGAAAGAAATAAACTGGACTAATTAAACTGAACAGATCGAGGCAGAAAATGAGGGAAGGAAAATGAAGAAGATAAATTTGTTGATTTTATGCTTGTGTCTTTTGAGTTCCTGTGATGGAAACAGAGTAAAAACGATGGATTCAAGATTGGAAAAGAATGAGGAAGCTCCGCGGTACGCTGTTCAACTTTGTGGAGGGAGAGATGAATTCTACGCTAACAGCACACTTTATCTCTATGTGACTCCAGCGATTGAAGAAAAAGCGATCAATTATCAGCTGAAATCACGAACGCTGGAGCGCTTGGAAAAGAATCGATGGGTTTCCGCTGAGGAGACAATTTATGATCCGGATGAATTTGTCGGTATTGGCTGGCGATTTGTTGATCAGGCCATCGTCCCCTTTATGAGTGGAGATGAAACGACATTCAGGATGAAATTTCACATTTCGGATAAACTGGGTGAGGTCGATGTGTATTCGCCTGAAATTCAGCTGGTCGATGAGATCCTGGAACCAGAAAAAATGGAAAGCACTGCTTTTTTAAGCTTGTATCCGTATTCTCTTTACAGTGCCAATGATTGTTTTGTTCAGGATGAATCGGTTATAGCGGAGGAGGCGATGGTTTTGGTGGAGGAGGCCGCCTGTAAAGTGATTGGGGAAGTGAATCAAGGGTTTATCAAAAAATCTGTCACGTGCAAGGTGCTTGATAATGACGCTTGTCCTATCTCCCTTTACCAAGATTTTCTTCCCGAAGATGATACAAGCTTAACCGCCCGGAAAACAGTTTATTTCTATGATGACGGTCCGCTTTTTGAAACGGAGACAATCACAGGAAAAGCGTTTAAAGAACTGTTGGCAGAATTTGAGGGAAATGAGTCGATCCCCATTCCTGTCTGTCTGATCGAAGGCCAAAATAATACAGAGGATAGATTGAATAGTTATGGTTATCGCTTCTATGATGAAGAAGCGGATATTATTTACGAATTGTATCAATCGACGATGTATCCAGGGATTGATTTCTGTATCCGTAAAGGCACGCACAACATTGCGCATGCATTTCTGTTTACGGAGAAAAAATTACAGCAGTAAGCAATTTGGATTGGGGGAAATCACAAATCCATTCTTGGTTTATCTGATTTCCTGGTTTTACGTTTCACTGGGAAGATGAATTTCTGAACGATGATCAATAATGTACTGATATAAATTTTTTGCGGCTTCTGAATTATTTAATTTGTGCAGCGCAACCTGCAGCCGCCACTGAGCTTTTTCTTTCATTGGAATTTTAACGAAGCCTTCAGGGGATAAATGATATTGAACATTGTGCATCGCTATCGCTTTTTTGCGTTTTAAAACTTCTTCTGCGGCTTCCAGACTTGCAGCATTAAAAATAATCTTGGGTGAACAGCTGAGTTCCAGCATATGATTTACATAACAATCATAAATTTTAAAGTCTGCATTCATGGTGACAAAAGGTTCATTTTGAATATCGCGAAAATGAATAGAAGTTTTTTGAGCCAGCGGATGGTCTTCCGGCAGACACAGATAATCGGGACTTTCTATAAGAATCCGGTAATTCAAATCATTTGAGAAAATAGGCCCGGTGATCAAAGCAAGATCAGTTTTTTGTTCAAGCAGACGCTGTTCCGCTGCTTTATCGGGAACTTCGCAGATCAGAAGCCGGTGTTCAGGATGATCCTTTTGATAGTTCTCTAGGATTTCCGCAACCATGCCGTAAATATAGCTGGCAATCACCACGCTGATTTTTATATGTTTATCTTTTCTGATTCTTTCATTGATGATGGAAATCTGGCTGATGTGATCTTTGATCTGAGTATAGTAGAGCTGACCTTCCGGAGTCAGTTCTATTTTTCCTTTATTATAGGTGAACAACAGGGTATTTAACTCTTGCTGCAAGCCTTTAAGACTGCGGCTTAATCCCTGCGGCGTAATAAAAAATTTCTGCGCGCTGACGGTCATGTTGCGGGTCTCGGCAACGTCAATAAAATATTTAAGCTGTTCAAGTGTCATACGAACATCCTCCACTTATTCTAAGGATATAATTAATTCCAAGTATAGCATACAGCCTGGAAAAACAAGAGGAAAATAAGGGCTTTCAATATTTTGTTGATGAGGTTAACAATGTTTTGTTGCTTCGATTCTGGTGCGGAGCGAAATAGAATAGGGGCAGGAGGAAAGAAAATGAAGAAATTAAGTTTACTTTTACTAGCCTTGATCCTGATTTCAACCGCAGCCTGTTCCAGTCAGGAATCCAAAAATCCACAGCCGGAAACGACGCCGGAAGCCACAGCGGAACCCGTTGCTTTAAAAGATGGAACGTATGATGGATATGATATGCAGTCTCCATACGTGGCTAAAGCAACAGTGACGATCGAAGGGGGAAAAGCGGTAAGCTATGAATTTGAGGAGTGTCATCTTCCTAATTTCTGGGCTACCCTGACGGAAGAAGAAGCCGAGAAACTCGGTGAAGAAGAAGCAATGGCCGTCACGGTCGGGACAGGAACCAGCTACTATGCCCGGCATGTCTTGCTAGGCAGCGGAGATGATACGATTAAACTGACTGTTTTGGAGGATCCTTGGGTGGCTCCGAACGGCTCCACTTATATTGAATATGGAAACGATGAAATTGCCAGCTTCAGCGAATACGTTGAAAATGATGAAAATGCTGCCTGGTATTTTGATCAGATCTTAGCGGGAAACTACTGGATTGCCGACAAAGACTGGAATTTAATGGAGGATATGTCGGCTTATACGATGACCCGCAAAGACGGAGTGGTATTGGATAAGGTTGACTCTCGCTTAAAAACGAAAATCATGCACTGGACTGCGGTTGGTACAGGCGTCGGAACCGAAATGGGAAACAACGGCTGGACGGGCAATCTTAAGATTCTTGGCGATACGCTGATTGAGCTGCAGTTCCCGGACGGGGAAATTGCCAAGAATGAAAACAATCAGGTCATGATTGGTGATGTTGTTACTTCCGCGACCATTGAACAGTATGAAGGTTATCTTGATATGTTCTATGAAGCTTACAACAAGGCAAAACAATAAGATCAGAGATTGAACTTAGATACTGAATCGTGAATACAATTCTGTGATATCTTCATAAAAGATGGAAAAGCTCTATGCAGAGCTGAAAGCCATCTTTTTTTATACAGAAAAAAGGATTATCTATTTTTTTTTGGAGGTAATTGAGCTATATAATGATAAGAAAATTTCAGGAATGTAGAATATTATTTCGAAATAATCCGCAGTCTTTTTATCAGTATATCTTATAATTATATTCGTTTGTAAAAAAATAGTTTTCTATTTTTAGTTTCTGTTTTAAAATAAAAATAAGATAAATGAAACAACAAACTTGAATGATCGGTTACTGAACAGATGAATCGAAACAAGTCATGCAATGATGTAAATGTAAAATAGTTAATGGTTAGGACTTTGAAAGTTTTGAGGAATTTATTATTAGAGTCATCTCAGAGATATCAGTTTTAATGTTTTCTGGATGCACAGTTGGTACGATTGCAGATAATTTGGGTATGACTTTTTGAGATGAACAGTAAATGATGCAAGATCTTGATCAAAAATATTTTTGGTAAAGGGGGTGTTGCAATGCAGCTAAAAGTAGATTCAATTACAAAAATTTATGGCGAAAAAACTGTGCTTAAGGATTTCTCTTTGACTTGTAAGGAGGGAATTGTTGGGCTGTTAGGGCCTAATGGTGCAGGGAAAACAACATTTATAAAAATTCTATGCCAATTGATACCACCGACAAGCGGAATGATACAAATCGATGGGAAAAAGATTAATAAGCATACGAAAAAAAATATCGGCGTAATGTTTCAGCAGCAGGAACTTTATGAAGAATTTTATGTTGAAGAGTTCTTATATTACATTGCGACATTGAAAGGTTTAACCAAGGATAAAACAAGCTTAGAGATCAATTCTCTATTGGAAACAGTTCAGTTAATAGGCGCAAGAAAAATGAAAATAAAACACTTGTCTGGCGGAATGAAACAGCGATTATTAATTGCACAAACTTTGCTGGGCAATCCTAAAATTTTAATCTTTGATGAACCTACCGCGGGCCTGGATCCCAATCAGCGTATAAAAATCAGAAATTTGTTCTCAACCTTAGCGCAGGATCATATACTTATCATTTGCACGCATGTTGTTCAAGATATTGAATCAATAGCAGATAAAATTATTATGCTGGATAAAGGCGAACAGATTCAGTCGGGAAGTGTAGAAGAAATATTGAAAAATTTACAAACGCATGTCTATGAATTGGAAACGGATGCTGGAAATTTGGATTATTATCAAAAACAAGGAAAAGTAAGCAATATTTATAGAAATGATGAAAATCTGAGGATTAGGATTATTTCTGAAAATAAGTTAGAAAACAGCATGCCGGTTTATCCGACATTGGAAGATGCTTACTTATGGTTTATAAGAGATGAAAATAATTGAAAAGCTAGCTGTATTTGAACTGAAAAAGATCTTAAAAGATTCAAAGTTAATCCTGTTAATTTTGATTCTGCTTGCAGTTAACGTTTTCTCTTTATATTACAGTGATGTAAAAGAATACAAATTTCCCAGCCTCTATTATCAGCTTTACACTGATGAGTACAAAGAATGCGCCGACAATTCTGATGAAGAAAGGATATCAACCATTCAAAGGAAAATTGACAGCCTCTATGATAAAAAAGAGTTGAACAAAGAAGATGCGGTTCATCTGCAGGTACTTACTCAAATTAAAAACGATTTAATGCGTATAAATCAATATCATACTTCTGTGGAAGAAGTAATAAACAATAGTATATTGATGAATTCAGTCAGTATTTTTTCTGAAAAATCATCGATTTCAAAAAAGAATGTTGAAAAAACACTTCAAGATTACGAGAAATTGTTAGAGGTTCAGCCTGTTAATCGAAGTCATTTAGCTTATGAAAAGTTTTTTTCCAATCATTATACTGATATGTTTTTAGTTATAGCCGTAATATTGGTGTGCTTTCCCTTAATAATCCGAGAGAAAAACTCATCTTTGATTATGAATTTAAAATCGTATTTTTTCGGAGGAACACATACAATTATAGCGAAGTTAACAGCCTTATCCATTGCAGCCGTTTTCTTAACCGGAGTCTTTTATTTGTCCAACGCTGTTTATTATCAAATCATGATTGGATTTGTGAATGGAAATGATCCTGTTCAATCAATATCAAGTATGATGAGTGCAGAATTTCTGCTTTCCTGCAACATGACTATGGTTTATCATCTTTTCGCTAAAATAAGCTTAATTCTTCCGATTGCCCTGATGATGTTCCTGCTTTTCAACTTGTTTCAAGATTATTTATTCTCTTTTTCGATAGCCTTTGTTTTCATTATCTGTGAAGGGATTTTGTATTTTATTATTTCTTATCAATCATCCTGGGCTCTGTTCAAATATATGAATCTCTTCTCCTTTTTTAACAGCGCGAAAATTTTGTATGAATATAATAATGTGCCGATTCTCAATTGTCTGCTTTCATATAATCATCTTTATTTTCTTGTTTCTCTTTTTTTAATTGTTAGTTTAATCCTGATTTCAGTCTTTGTTTTCAATCACTCGTTTGAGTTTAAAACAAAGCTTCGTGTTAAAAAAAGACATAAAATGCTTTACACGAATCATACGCATATTTTAATTCATGAAATCAACAAGCTTTTCTTTCATCACAAACTAATTTATGGATTTTTGGCTTTCGGTATATTTTTAATTTATTCCTGTACCTATGTCAACTTTACCAAAACTCAAACAGATAAAATATTTGATCAATATCTGCTTAAGCTTCATGGGGAGTATACTGCAGAAAAGCAAATGATTGTTGAAAACGAGAGGAACATGATTAATGAAGCCATAGCTGAATTGGATTACATTGAGGATCAGTTTTATAACAACAAAATAGACTATTCGGATTATTATATACAAAAGAACAGATTGTCTAAAATCTTGGATAACAATTCAGCTTTATCAATGATTGAAAATCAGGTTAATGAAAACATAGAAAACCCATTCATTCTGGATTCAAAAGGCTATTCTTATCTCCTGGATTTGGAAGCCAAAGACGATATAATGAATGGTAATCTTAGAGATTGCTTCATCGTTATGATAATCGTAATATTCTGCAGCTGCAATTTGTTCAGTGAGAACTCCTATAAACTAGCTCAGTACTATGAGGCGGTAAACTGTATTAAACCAAAAGAACGATGCGTCAAGGTTTTTATGTTATTTGCGCTTTCATGTATATTAGCCCTGAGTTTGTTTTCAAAGAAGATGTATCTTGCAAATAACAATTTCATATTGACTGACATTCATGCCTCAGTTGGAAATATTCCTGAATTGCTGTTGTTGTTTCCAGAAAGCATGACGTTAGCAAAGGCATTAATTATACAATGGCTTTCACGTCTGCTTGCCGTATTCGCTGTTTCGCTAATGAGTTCCCTGTTCACTTTGGTGATAAAGACAAAGTATATGAGCATCATTGTTTCATTCTTTACAATTTTCATTCCTCCGCTCATGGTTTTATGTCAATTCAGTCCATTTAGATTGTTTAGCTTTTCCAGATTTTTTACTGGAGCGATCAGCTTCAGTGATCCAATCTCGATGATCCTGCTTGTTATTACTACGATAATCTTAGTTTTTATCGTTATGATTTTTCCTTCTTCCCATAAATCAAAGGTCTTGCGTGGAATTTAATAAAACCGTCGATAAAGCCTGAATAAGGAAGATGCTGTTGATATAACGGTGTTATTAAGACTGATAATTAAACTTAAGAAAGGTGATTGAAATTATGAAATTGATTCAAGTCAAAATTCTGTCCTGCTTCTTCTTGCTGATATTGATTGCCAGCGGCTGCAGTGCAAGAACAAATTTAAATCCTGAAATACCTCTTGATGAAGACTTTGAATATGAACATGATATGAATATTCAAGAACTCACATGGACGGGGTTTAAGAGCGTTGCTGCCTGTCCTAAAGGTATATATTTCACGATTGCTGATTATCTTATGTTCTATGATTTTGCCTCTGGCAATACAGTGTTTGTCTGCAATAAGCCGAATTGTTTGCATGATAAGGAAACGGATCAGCTTATTGGGCAGGAATGCAATGCTTATTTAGGCAATGCCTCTTATGGGGGCTTAGTTAATATTGCACCGCTCTTCTATCAGAATGGAAAATTGTATATGATTCAAGCTGTTATTGATTTTGAAACGACCCAAATTGCCCAACATTTTCAGTTGTTGGAAATTGATTTGGATGGAAATAATCGCGATGTAATCTTTACTTTTGATAATCCGGTCAATGAAATTATTTTACATAGAGGATATGGCTATTTCGTTACCCATGGTAAAATTGGAAAAATTAATCTGACAAAAAAAGAAACATTCGAACTGTTTGAATGGGAAGGGATAGAAAATATCGGGAATTTATTTGCGATTGAAGATGACTTGTACTTCTCCGCCGATCTTGCCAACATTGACTCTCAGACTTATTATGGAGCATTACTTAGTTATAACTTAAATACAGATAAAATCTCAGTTATTTCGGAAAACGTGGGGAGCAATGTCAATCCAATCGGAGACCATAGATTTGCTTTCGCGAGGAATGGAAAAACATATATTTTAGATTCTGAAACTGGAAATACAGAATATCTGTCTGAAGATGCTGGTCAAGTCTTTTTTACTAATGATTATTTATTTGTCTATAATGGTATCAGCAGCCAAGGAAACACTGAAGAAAGTTTGCACTTAAGTGTATATAATAAAGAAACATTGGAGCTTCTTGCAGAAACGACATTAATTCCAGGAACAAAAATTTGTGCTTCCGCAGCGCATGGCAATAGCTTATATGTCTATTACAATGACCCAGAGGATTATTTCTCAACTGAAAGACTGTATGAAATCAGCTATGAACAAAAAGAAATTGTCCAAAAGATATTCTGTGAGAAACATCCGAATGATAACAAAATTCAAGGCTATCGGTATTGATGAAAAAAGAGAATGAAAAGAAGCCATCTGCATTTCTGCTGATGACTTCTCTTGAATTCTTTGTCTTTTGCGGTGGGAGTGATCCCGCCTTTTTGTTTTATATTTAGCGATGATACAGCTTTTTCTTCTGATAGACCGGTTCGCAGGTCAGATTCATTCCCAGCTTTTTGAATGTGGAAGAATCGACTTCTGAAAGCAGAACCGTTGAATGGACTTCAC
The DNA here is from genome assembly GCF_022440805.1 of Holdemania massiliensis. Lineage (NCBI taxonomy): Bacteria > Bacillati > Bacillota > Erysipelotrichia > Erysipelotrichales > Erysipelotrichaceae > Holdemania > Holdemania massiliensis. The sequence continues at coordinate 496,890 of NZ_JAKNTK010000001.1, forward strand.
AATCCTTCAGTTTTTTCAGCTGCTGCATCGCCAGATGGGAAACTGGATTGTTGGTGGCGGCGATCGCCAGCGCAATCAGAATTTCATCGGTGTGCAGCCGTGGATTGTGGTTGCCGAGGTGCTGGACCTTCAGCTTCTGAATCGGTTCGATAACGTTGGGTGAGATCAGCGGAATGTTGTCATTGATGCCGCCGATTTCCTTCAGCGCATTCAGCAGGGCAGCGCTGGAAGCTCCCAATAAATCGGAGGTTTTTCCGGTAATGATCCGGCCGTCGTTCAGTTCAATCGCAACCGCAGGCGCCTCGGTTGCCGCCGCTTTCTGCAACGCGGCAGTGACTACCTTGCGGTCTTCCTTCACAATTCCGGCTTGGTTCATAATCAGTTCGATCTTCTGAACGGATTCCTCCGTCGCCATATCCCGACGGTAATCACACAGTGCCTGGTAATAACGGCGCAGAATTTCATCTTCGCTGGCCCGGCGCGCCGCTTCATCATCGACGATGCAGTTGCCAACCATATTTACGCCCATATCCGTCGGTGACTTATATGGGGAAACTCCGGCAATCTTTTCAAATAAAGTATTCAAAACCGGAAACACCTCCACATCGCGATTGTAGTTGATCGCCGTTTCGCCATAGGCTTCTAAATGGAACGGATCGATCATGTTGACATCATTCAGATCCGCAGTCGCCGCTTCATAAGCTAGGTTGACTGGATGCTTCAGCGGCAGATTCCAGATCGGGAAGGTTTCAAATTTGGCATACCCCGCCTTGATGCCGCGCTTGTAATCATGATACAGCTGCGACAGACAGGTTGCCATCTTTCCGCTGCCTGGTCCCGGAGCGGTGATGACGATCAATTCACGGGTTGTTTCGATGTATTCGTTTTTGCCGTAACCCTCATCCGAAACAATGTAGGACACATTGCTCGGATAACCAGGGATCGGATAATGCAGCACAACGTTGATTCCGAGGTTTTCCAGTTTCTTCTTAAACAGATCCGCGGTAATCTGCCCGGCATACTGGGCGATGACAACGCTGCCGACATACAAATCGATGCTGCGGAAAGCGTCGATCAGCCGCAGGACGTCCAGATCGTAAGTGATCCCCAAATCGCTGCGGACTTTATTCTTTTCAATATCGGTTGCATTGATGACAATAACGATTTCTACGGAATCTTTCAGTTCCATCAACATTTTAATTTTGCTGTCAGGCTGAAACCCCGGGAGGACACGGGAGGCATGATAATCATCGAAGAGCTTGCCGCCGAACTCCAAGTAAAGCTTGTTGTCAAACTGCTGGATGCGTTCTTTGATTTTGGCAGACTGCATCTGCACATATTTTTCATTATCAAAAGCCAGTCTTTTCATAGTCTATACCCCTCAAAAACTCAATTACATATTATATCAGAAAGCCCCCGGGAATACTATTAATTAAATGGTAAAATAAGCGGAACCTGTGAATTTCAAAAGCTGCAGGTCAGAGGAGATTGGCTTGAGCAAAAAGAAAAAACCCTTGCGGGTTTTTGTTTTAGAGAACGGTTACGTTAACTGCGCGGGACTTATTGCTGCGCGCATCGTTTTCAACTTCGAAGGAAACCTTCTGTCCTTCTTCTAATGACTTGTAGCCATTACCGTTGATGCCTGAGAAATGAACGAAGATATCGCCCTGTCCCTGATCATCCGTAATGAATCCGTAGCCTTTGTCACCGTTGAACCATTTTACTTTTCCTGTACTCATTTTAAGTACCTCCTTTAGTGGAAATAAGAAGCTACTCAAGGTATAAAAAATCGCATAACTTTAGGGATTTTTGTACATTGAGTGATAATTACAATCCCGATATGCGATCATAGCTATTGCTTAATATTACTTCTTCAGTATAACAGGTTTCCGGTGGATGTCAAACAATTTAAAAATTATTTTTCATGTCGAAGTTTTTTGATTTAGACGTTTTTATAAAAGTGAAGTCAGATTAATCCCAACAGCTCATGCAGAGCCCAGGCAATCCCGTCTTCATCATTGCTGCGTGTCTGACAGCGAATCTGGCGGCGCAGCTCAGGGTCGGCATTGCCCATAACGATACCATGAGGAAAGCCTGTCAGCATTTCCAGATCGTTCCAATCATCGCCGAAGACGGCGATTTCATCAGGCTGCAGACCAAGCTGATGACGCAGATGATCAATGCTTTGATATTTGCTGGTACGGGAGTTTGAGATCTGCAGCACTTTGCCTTGATCTGTCAGATAAACATTGGCCTGATCCTGACAAATCTGACGGCAGGATTCAACTAGGGAAAGGGGCAGCGGCATGACTGAATCGACAAGATTTTCAAAATAGATCAGGATTTTAACGGTTTGACAGAAAGCCGAAGTTTCCAGCGGGACAACGGACTGCGGGGCGATTCCCCACTGCCCATAAGCCGCCGCGGCTAAGGGTTGGTTAAAGGCGTGACGTTCTTCCTGCAGCTGCAGGGCAAGGTGCAAAGCAGGGATTGGATTGATCGTCTGCACGCAGCGAGTTACAAGCGGAGCGGGAAGAAAGGTGTAATGTGTTTGTCCATGCAGCTTCTCACAGGCTCCATTACAATAGATTCCTCCGTCAAACAGACGAAACTCCGCTTCTGTCCAGCCTAGCATCTTGTCCAACAGGGGAGCGCGGGCTGTGGCAAGAAACAACCCGATGCCCTGCTTCTGACATTGCTGCAGCGCCGTTCGGGTTGAATCGGCCAACGTTTTTCGGGATGTCAGCAAGGTTCCGTCCAGATCAAAAAATAAGGCGCGGATCATCAACGGGTTCGTCATGCAAAACGATATAAGCTAGGATAATCGTGCAGAATTGACCAGCGGGCTTCGTCACTGCAGCTTAACAACAGGCGCAGGCTTTCCATGCTGATCTGTCCGGCCGCAAACAACCGCCGGGTCATTTCATCCGTCGGCAGCTGCAGGTCCTTTTCCAGCTGTTCGATCTTTTTTAAGCCGTAGCAGTAACAGGTGAAATAGCCGAACATGTCTTCCTGGGCCAAAACCTGACCGCGTGCTGTTTTGATGTCGAAGCCCAGTTCTTTTTGATACAGCTGCACCGCTTCGCTGATCGGGCGATTTTCCCACCGCAGCATCAAATCAGCCTGAATCCGCACGGAAGTATGATGCCGTCGGTAAGCGGTAAACAACGGGAAGTAGGGGTCCTCCGCAAAGATCGTTTCGTATACATGTTCGCTGCGGTGTGCTGTACCCTCGATTAATGGATCCGCTTTGGGGCCGCGGCGCATTGTTTCCGGCAGCGGATCGCTGTTGACGCGCAGAAACTGGATATGATGGCCAAAGTAGGCTTCGTGAATGGTGTTGACTTTGATCCAGCCGTCGCTAACAGCTGGATAGTTGGTTTCATTGAGAAACATCCGGCCATGCAGCGGCCGTTCATACGGGCAGCCGTCCATGTAGCCGCCCCACGGGAAAGAATCCCGCAGCTCTTCCGGAACACCGGTCAAATCGCACAGCTCGTCAATCGGATGCCAGAGCGTCTGCCGGCTGACAGCCTTGACGCGGGCTAAATATTCATGCCCGCGCCGGAACATTTCCTCGGCACTTTCACAAGCTCCGGCTTTGTCATCCAGCAAGGCGCGGACTTCCGCCATCGTGGTGATTGGGGTATCGCTCAGGCGATTGGCAATCGCAAAGACGTTGGCACGGGTCGCTTCAATTTCATCCTGATACCAAGAAAGCAAGTCGTCCAGATCCACGCCCAGCTTCATCGCCAGCGTGCAGCGGTAAACTTCCGGATCGGTATTCAGCCGCTGATCATCGGATCTGATCTTCTGATTTTCTGTAATGCCATCCGCGCGCAGCCGTTCAATCCAAAGCGCCAAGGCTTCTACGCCTTCGCTTAAGGCCTGTCGGGTCCGTGCTTCCTGCTCGTCCAAAAACGGAATGATCTGTTCTGCCTGATGCTTCAGCGCCTGACTGCGGGCAAGCACAAGCGGCAGATCAGTTTCATCCAAGTCGGAAAACCGCGCTTCCAAAGCGTGCAGACAGGCGGGCAGTGCCGTCCACTGCTCAGCCAAAATCGTCATCCGCAGACTGCGGCGGCGCTGATCTGAAGACCAGAGCTGTTTTAAAGAATGCAGTATTTCACCGAGCTGAACCTGCGGATGAGCCCAGAAATCATCCGCTTCCCAGCTCAGAAAATCCAGACAGTCATGAAAATGATGAATGAAAAAATGTGAAACTTCATCCTGATCACTCAGCTGATCAACCCGAACGGAAAGCTGTTCTAAAGTTTCCAGCAGGGCTTTGCGATGTTCTTCATCGGGGATCCAGAGTGAACGTTGGTAAATCTGACGGCTGTGCAGTCGATCGCCGGCCAGCGCTAAATCGCGGTCCAGCTGACGGATGATCATGATTTCCTGCGGTGAATGCATAATGATTCCTCCTGTTGATTTGGCTATAACTATAATGAAATTCTTGTCTGTTGGCAAGAACATTCAGCAATAAAACAAGGGATGGTATTCAATTCGGGGGACTTTGCTTAAAGCAAAGCCGCAGAACTGGTTTCTGGAAAACCATTCAAGACTTTTGGATGAAAAAAAAGAACTGTCGCGAAGCAAAGCCCTGACAGTTCTTTCTGTTTTACGATAAATTTGCCGGTGATGAGGAGTTCTCAGTCCCGTTCGATTCCAACTCTTCCAGTTGTTCTTCCAGCCCGAAAGTAATGTCTTCCAGGGATGCAACTAAACCTTTCATCTGCTCGATGTTCTTTTTTAGTGTCTTGCAGGCCAATTCCAATGAAGCGGTAGCGTTTGGATCTGTTCCCTGAGCTCCTTTGCAAATGACGTTAAGGACGGAATCATCCAGGTTGTCTACGATCGAAGCGAGATCCCAAGCGATGTCGTAAATTTCTGAACTTTTATTCATACTATTCCTCCGGTTGGAATTATATCCAACAATTTCTTCTGTGACAATCATTTTTTCAGTGAAAATAAGTAAAATTTTCACTGAATCGGGTGATAACACTGACTTTACAGGTCTTGGATAGAAATATTATAACCAAAAAGACAGCTGTCAGCACCTCAATAACACTATTATACACAAAAATGTTAAAAATTCTTAATAATTTAACCGAAAATGGGTAAAAAATGGTTATTTTTTTTCTATTAGGAAATTGCATCAAAATGGGTGATAGGTTCAAATGAGTTAAATAACTCAAACGAATCTTATGAAAAAGAAAAACGACCTAAAAGGTCGCAACGAAAAGAGAAATGGGATAGGAGTGGAAGGATAGACTATTCTCGAGCGAATGGGTCTAAGACATCGACAGGGATCATAACAGAATCCCATTGGATACAGTAGGCGCGGAAACATGGAATACCCCGATAAGAAATAAGATCACAAGCTTCTTCAGCGATATCGATTTCCATCGGATCCAGAAAACCACATTTAGTACACTTGAAGGGGATCGAGTTCACGGTGCCAGTCATAGAGTTCCCAGATTTCATTGATTTTCACCTCCAATCCAGCCAGGAAAAAGGATTCAACCAATTCCATGATGTGTCCGCAGGAACAAAGGAAGGGATCAATGCCTGTGGACTCCTTACGAAATTCTCGATAAGAAGAAAGCTTCTTACGAATCCAAGCTCGAGGCTTACGTAACATTTTTTGAATACAGCGATAAAGTTTCTTTTTTCGAGAAGTATAGGCGCCTAAGTAACGAACCATTTTGAAATGATCATCAGGAATATGAAGAATGAGCTTTTTCATGAAAACGAGAGTGGAATCAAACACATCTACACGTTCGTGGGTTTGATGGTCGATATAGTGCCACCAGACAAAGTCAAGGTCAACATCATAGTCTTCAATCCGACTTTGAGCCATGACAGGACGACCAACATAACGAATAATATAATCCACACAATCTTGAGTGGATTTGTGAGTAGAAGGTGGAGAGTAAACATAGAAGCCATCGGGATAATCTCGATAACATTGCTTTTTTACGATATTAAAATCTGGAGAATTCAATTTGGCTTCCATGCGGTCAAGCAACTGCTTTTGAAAAGAAAAACGCAGAGAATCGTAGTGGATATGTTTTAAAGGTTGAAACGAACCGCGTTTGTAAACAAGGGAAAAGAGATCTGAATTCAATTAAACTGTTCGATCATTTCTTTTTCCCAAGAGCCATATAGAGAAGAATGAAAAGGATGAAACAAACTCAAACGCGTTGTATAGCTTTGAGGAATGTTGTATAATAACTCAGAAGAAGTAGTAATTCCATTTTCTGATTTTCTATGAAAGTGAGGTTCTCTTTCCATGAAGACAATCACCTGTTCTAATCGTATTTACTACTCGGAATTATCCTTGGAAGAAGCGAACGCTCTGCACCAGGATATCCAGCTCTATCATGCCATGATGCATACTGCCTATCATTTGTTATGTCTGAAATCACAGGGGATTCCCTTTTCCTTTGATGATAGTCTGGGAAAAGAAATGAAACGCCGCTTTCATACGAATGACTATTTTCCACTCTCTGCGATTCAAGAAGCACAACAACATTTAAGTAACGATTTTGCCAACCATGAAAATCAGAAGAAGGTGCTGAAGGCTCAATGCAAGGCCATCGAGAAAAAAATAAAAGAAGTCGAAATCAACATTCGGAAAATTGACCGACAATTAAAAGAATTATTCAGAAAGACAAAACAAGGGAAACAAACGGAAGCGGATTACTTGCTTGAAGTGCAGCAGCTGCGTCCTGAGCGAAAACGATTCAAGAATCGTCGCTCTCATCTGATTTATGGATTGAATCGGAGAAAGCAGAAGTTAGAAGCTCTTCAACAAAGAATGAAGTTTACCTGTTTTGGCGGGAAGAAGTTAGCTAGGGCAAGAACGACAGTGTATGCAGGGCAACATGAAACCTGGCTGAAAGCATATCAATCAGCCCGCAATCGAACGATGATGATACGGGGAAGAAGGCAAGGAAAATTCTCAAATAACTTATTCCAATATCATATTGAAGAGGGAGTTTTGATTTACCGCTGCAGTAGTGAGAAACGGGAGATCCCGCTCAAGATTGAATTTCATCAACACAAAGAAGAATTGGAAAGAGCGGTGAGACTGCCGCATAATACACCTGGAAAAGCAGTGGCTTATGTGTTGGAAGATCATGGCGCTTATTTTATTATCAAAGCGATCGTCGAGATGGAAGAGAAAGCGAAGAGCGAAAACACAGAACAAGGGGTCATTGGCATTGATATCAATGTCAATCATATCGCGGTAAGTGAAACGGATGGCTGCGGAAACTGTGTTTTATTGAAAATGGTGAAAATGCCTCTGGATGGGAAAAATAGGAAACAAAGGAAACATCAGATTGGTCAGACAGCCAAGGAAGTAGTCTTGGAATGTGTGCGGAGTCATAAGCCGTTAGTGATGGAAGATTTGGATTTCCAGAAGACAAAAAGCAAGATGCGGTATGGGAATCGAAGACAAAATAAAATATTATCCGACTTTGCGACAAGCAAGATCGAAGAAGCGATTGTGCGGCGCTGCTGGAAAGAGGGATATGGAGTAAAGAAGGTGAATCCAGCGAATACAAGCAAGATCGGGAAAGAAAAATACAGCAAAAGAATGGGCTGCACAGTCCATATGGCGGCCACGTATGTGATAGCGCGGCGAGGGATGGGAATGGAATAGAAGCAACCGAATTCTGTTTCTTAATCTGTACAAAGAAGGCAGGGACAAGAAGATCGCTGACTTTCGCGTCGGAATGAAATTAAGAAACAGAAAGAGAACGAAGACGCCTGTGGGGAAGAACCTTCGACACAGCCTTCATCTTGTGAAGCAAGAGAGAGGAGGAAGGAACAGAACTGCAGGAATACTCTCCTGGCAAGAAACAGAGAGGGGCTCTGAAGGTTTAGACTTTCAGAGTGATGCTTGCATCACTTTCTTGTAGATATCTCAGTTTCCAGGCTGAGGAAATCTTAAAATTGAGAGTTCTTGGAATTTTCTCACAAAGTGGCATGTTGACATTTCAGGCAGAATCCAAAGGATTGTTCGGGTTGCGTGCTTTTTCCTTGAAAAGCGCTGCTGCAGACTTCTCAAATTTAGAAAAATGGAGTAGAATAAGGGCGTAGAAAATAGGAGGATACATTTATGGCATTAGTTTCCGCAAAAGAAATGATCGAAAAAGCTCATGAAGGTCATTATGCAGTAGGCGCATTCAACATCAATAACATGGAATGGATTAAATCCATTCTGGCCGCAGCTGAAGAAGCCAAATCACCAGTCATGTTAGGCGTTTCAGAAGGCGCTGGCAAGTATATGGCAGGCTTTAAGAACGTCGTGGCCATGGTCAGAGAAATTCATGATTCGATGGGCATTACCGTTCCGGTTGCGCTGCATCTGGATCACGGTTCATTTGAAGGCGCAAAGGCCTGCATTGAAGCGGGATTCACTTCTGTCATGTTTGACGGCTCGCATTATGATTTTGAAGAGAATGTAGCGAAGTCCAAAGAAATTCTGGAATTGGCTCACTCCAAAGGCATTTCCGTTGAATGTGAAGTCGGCGGCATCGGCGGCGAAGAAGACGGCGTTGCCAGCATGGGTGAATTGGCAGATCCTCAGGAATGTGCGAATATCGCAGCTCTGGGCGTTGATTTCCTGGCAGCCGGCATCGGCAACATCCACGGCAAATATCCGGCTGACTGGCAGGGATTGAACTTTGACCGTCTGGCTGAAATCCAGGCTTCGACCAATGGCAAACCGTTAGTTCTGCACGGCGGCAGCGGCATCCCAGCCGATCAGGTTGCCAAGGCGATCTCACTGGGCGTTTCCAAGATCAACGTCAACACTGAACTGCAGCTGGTTTTCGCAGCCGCAACCCGCAAGTACATTGAAGAAGGCAAAGATCTGGCCGGCAAGGGTTATGATCCGCGCAAACTGCTGAAACCGGGTGCTGATGCAATCACGAAGAAAGTCATTGAAATGATGAACCAGTTTGGTTCCGCAAACAAAGCGTAATCACTGAAAAACTCTTATTGAGAAAAACTCGCGGAGAAATCTGCGGGTTTTCTTTTTTTTCCGGATCGGGAAAGCTTATAATAAGAGGGTGTATGAAAAACGACGAGGAGGTCCGTGATGAAAACGTTAAAACAGAAGGGGAAAGATATCGTTTGGGTCGTAGCTGGCAACGCCGTCCTGGCGCTGGCTGTCAGCATGTTTATTTTGCCGTATGATATTCTGTCCGGCGGCGTCGCCGGCATTGCCGTAGCTTTGCAGCCGTTAATTCCGCTGCCGGTCACACTGATGGTCAATATTCTAGTGGTGGGTTTGTTTGTCATCGGCGCTTGCTTTCTGGGGAAGGAATTTGCGATGAAGACCATCCTGAGCTCGCTGATTTATCCGGTATTTCTGACCTTTTTCAGCGGTCGGGTTCCGGTTTTGGACCTGGATCCGATTTTAGCTTCGCTCTACGGCGGTTTGTTAGGCGGCATGGGCGTTGGGATGGCGTTAAGAACGGGGGCGAGTACCGGGGGAATGGACATTCCGCCGCTGATCGTGCATAAGCTGACGCACATTGAAATTGCCAAGCTGGTGCTGATCACCGATGCGCTGACCGTGCTGCTAGGTGCGTTTACCTATGGCTTGGAAGCGGTACTGGTAGGCTTTGTGTCGGTTTGGGCGTCTTCCGTAGCGATTGACAAGGTGCTGATGTTCGGCGGGCAGCAGGCCAAAGCGATTCAGATTATTTCAGATCAATATGAACAGATCATCGAACAGATTCATTCCCGCCTGGAACGGGGAACGACCCTGATTGAAGCCCAGGGCGGCTATACCCATGAGAAGCGTAAAATCGTGCTGGTCGTTATCACGAAAAACCAGTATCCTGCGCTGATGGAAATGGTAACGGCGATAGATAAGGAAGCGTTTGTGATCGCCAATGATACCCATGAGGTCAAGGGCTTTGGCTTCAGCTTTGAGTTCAAAGTTTAATCGGTAAATTGAAACACCGAGAACCTGACTGCGAAGAAAACTGAACCATGAACAAAAAAAGAATCGGCAGCCCGGGAATGAAAGTCTTCCCGAATCCGCCGATTCTTTATTGTCAAGGTGAAGCGAAGCTGCCGGAAACAGGGTCAGCGTGTTCAGTTTCTTCCGCAAGAGTAGTACGGGGAAATTCAAGAATTACCTGAGCTCCGCTGCCATCCGGGACATTGCCGGGAATCATGCGTCCGCCTTCGATCTGCATCGCCTGCGATACCGTATACAGTCCCAAACCCGCATGTCCGTTGCTGCTGCGGGCAGATTCATAACGATAGAAGGGTTCGCCGATGTGCTGCAGACTCTCCGCATGGAAGCCTGGCCCTTCGTCACTGACCTTGATGATCCAGTGCGTTTTAGTAACCTGTCCCATCAGCTGAACGGTTTTGCCCACAGGACAATACCGGATTGCATTATCCAGCAAATTGATCAGCGCCCGGCGCAGGGTTTCCGTATGCACCCAGGCGGAAAACGGCGGACAGAATACGGTTAGGGTCAGATCCTTATTGCGGCATAAGCCCTCGACTTCTTCCGTACAGCGCCGGATTAACTCATCGATCGCGGTCAGTTTGGGCTGTTCAGCCTGATTTTGACGGCTGGCAGCCTGCTGAAGCTGATAGACATAATGACTCAGCTGCTCTAAGCGCCGTCCGATCACTTCCAGACTTTCCGCAGCCGTTTCCGGCAGTGTTTCTTCCTTTAACAGTTCCACATTGCCGGCAATGACAGCCAGCGGCGTTTTTAGGTCATGGGCCAGAGCGGCGATCTGAATTTCACGCTGATTCTGCATGTCCCATTGCTGAACAAGCGAGTCTTTCAACGCCGTCCGCATCGTATCCACAGAATCCAGAGCCTGGTTGAATTCATTCAGGGCGGTATCCCGAATTTCAAAATCCAGATTGCCGGCGGCGATCTGGGTTGCGGATTCCTCCAAGGCGTTGAGCGCCTGCACTAATTTCTTTCCATAACGATTGGTCATTCCGATCAATAAGATCAGGATCAGCAGCGCGCACAATCCGACAAACACTCCCTGCAGATCTGGAATCAAAGCGGCGATGGCCGGTGAAGCAGGACGGACAGCATAGCGGAATAAAAGAATGACGGTTTCCGCTCTTAAATCTGTCCGCAGCCAGGCAGAAGCACCGATCATGCCGGTATAGCTGCCGGAATAATAGCTGTAATCCGCCAGGGCATCATCGGGCAGCAGAGAACTGTCCGCCCACTGTTCATGACTGAACAGGATATAATCAAGACCGTCGGGAACCTGATTGGGATCAAAGAAATCCTGCACCTGAATTTTGCCGATCAACTCCTGCGCTTGCTTTTCCGCATGATTGGCCGGAGTGTACCAGCCGGCGTTTAATCCCAGCTGAAATAGGCCAAGGGCCCCCGCCAATAAGGCAAGCACACCCAGGGATGTGATTAAGAAATAACGCCGCAAAAACTGCGCTAAGGTTTGGGTTTTTCTGCGTCTTCGTTTTTCCATCGATAACCTATCCCCCATACGGTTTCAATCGGATCGCTGTGCCATTTTCGGCACTTGGACCGGATATTTTTAATGTGTTCGGTAATCGCAGCCGGTTCGCTGCAGCGATCCCAGCCATTGATCAGCGCTAACAGCTGTTCTTTGGTCCAGATCCGGCCGGGCTGACGGCGTAAGGCCATCAGAATTTCCTTTTCACTGCGTGTCAGATTCAGCGGATGACCTTGAAAGCAGATCTGCTGATACGGATCCAGCTGCCAATCGCAGGCATAATCCCAAAGCCGGCGATGTTCCCGCCGCAGGTGAGCCTGAATCCGGCTGCGCAGGACGCTCAGACTGAACGGCTTGGTCAGGTAGTCATCCGCGCCTAAGCCCAACCCCTCAATCATCATTTCATCTTCACTGCGCGCGCTGAGAAACAGGATCGGACAGTCCAGCTGACTGCGGATGTTCCGGCAAAGCTCGAAACCGGACTGATGCGGAAGCATGATATCCAGCAGGACTAAATCCGCTTTCGCCCAGATTTCTTCATCAACATCAGCAGGATCTGTATAGCCGATGACGGTATGCCCGTCTTTCTCTAAAGCGATGCGAATTAATCGAAGCAGATCCGCGTCATCATCCACGGCGATGATCCGTGCCATATCCATTCCCTCCCTGCCGTTGTTTTCTCTATTATATCATTAAGCATGACAGAATATAAAACAGATAGATATGGGCGGGATAAAACCAGTAGAAGAAACGCTGATTGCGCGGTCCGCGCCGGCCGTTGTACAAGGCCATGAAACCCACCGCGAATAGTCCCATCCATTCATAACCCACCGTCAATACTTCGATGAAACTAAAATTCATCTGTCCCAGCACCAGCGCATACAGTCCGCCTATCGTCAACGTAAAGACACTCAGCTGAACGGCGCGGTGTTGGCGCAGGGCATAAAGCAGAAAACCGCCGATCAGATAGTAGATCCCGCCTTCGTTAAGAAACGGCAGCGGAAACAGCGTGCACTGCAGGAAATAGGCATAGGGCACCAGTGTCAGCGGCAGACTGGCAAACAGGAAATAACCGGCCCAGGGCAGCGCTAACAAGCCGATTCCGATCAACCAGCGTTTTTTCTTCAATTCATCCAGCCCCTGCCACAAAAGGAAGCAGAGCAGAAAGGTAGCGAAGATGTTGTTGGCCGGGAAAAAACCATCGGCCCGCGTCCAGCCGAAAAACTGGATCGCATATTGAATCAATCCCATCGCTGCCGCGATGATGTAGCAGCGCAGAACATACCGCCGGCGATTGGAGGTGTGCGCAAAGCCTTCCGCTGTACAGAACAGAAACAGCCAGCCGGACAGCCGGCCAAGCTGAGAAAAAAGCAGCGGAATCCGTCCGGTAAAACCAAAGAAATAATGAATGTGATCCAGCACCATCAGGATCATCGCCAAACATTTCAGATCAAATCCGCTGAATCCGCGGAACCGTTTTTTAGATTTCATAGAAATCCCTCCTTCTGTTTCTGAGCATAAACCACAAGTCTAAGGAAATTCTAAGGAATGCGAAAACTATGCACCCGTATCGGGAAAGAGTGGCAATGCGGAACGGATCACGGTATAATAGTTACGTAAAAAGATAAGGATGAGATTATGCAGATACAACATCAGTTTCCCTGTTCCGCCGTTCAGTTTTTCAACTTCATGGCCCGGCGGATTGCACAGGACATTCAGATTGAAACCGATAAGAAATTGACGATTGCCCAGATTCGTCAGGGCCTGAAATACGACAAGAAGATTGTCGTTTCGGATAAGAAACAACGGATCGGCAAAGCCGAGCTGACGATTTTTGATAAACCGGCGCATGTGCAGCTGCGGGTCGATATGTTTGACGGAACGCAGGTCATTGATACCCAGTGCCAACAGCTTGACGAACATAGCTGCATGGTTGTGTACAGCGAAGAATTCCGGCCTGCCAATATGGAAAAAAAGCTGGCAATTCTGAGCCTTTCGTGGATGGGAAAACGGAAAAACGAAAAGAAGCTGCAGCGGCTGATGGAACAATGGGAAAAGGAAATCCGCCAGCTGTATGGCTGAGCTGGGGACGGAACTCAAAAACAATCACGTTTGAAACAAAACTTAATAGTATGATAGTGCAATGAAAGGAGCCCAACCGATGGAAGAAGTATTTAAGATTGAAGGCGGTCATCAGCTGAACGGAGAGGTCAGAATCAGCGGGGCAAAGAACGCGACGGTGGCATTAATTCCGGCCTCAATTCTGGCCAGCGGCCCGGTGACGATCTGCGGTGTGCCGGATATTGCGGACGTGGAATCGTTATCCACCTTGTTAGAGGAACTGAACGTTGCGGTGGTGCATAAAGATCGGGGACATCTGATCATCGACCCGACTGAAATGATCAACCGCCCGCTGGAACATCCGGCGGTCACCAAGCTGCGGGCTTCCTATTATTTTATGGGAGCGTTGTTAGGCAAATACAAACATGTCAAAATCAAAATGTCGGGCGGCTGTTATCTGGGGCCGCGACCGATTGATCTGCATTTGAAGGGTTTTGAAGCGCTGGGAGCGAAGGTCGATTATCAAAAAGGCTGTTATACGATCGAAGCAGAAGAGCTGATCGGAACGAAAATCTTTCTTGATATTTCTTCGGTCGGCGCGACGATCAACATCATGATGGCAGCGGTCTACGCAAAGGGCCGGACAACGATTGAAAATGCCGCTAAGGAGCCGGAAATTATCGACGTCGCTACGCTGCTCAACAAGATGGGCGCGCATATCCGCGGCGCCGGCACCAATGTGATCACCATTGACGGCGTGGATTATTTATCCGGCTGTTTCCATGAGATCATTCCGGATCGGATTGAAGCGGGAACGTTTATCATCATGGCCGCGGCGGCCGCGAAGGAAATGAAAATCACGAATATCATTCCGCAGCATTTGGAGTCGCTGCTTTCCAAACTGCAGGAAATGGGTGTGGATATGGAAGTCGACGTCGACAGTGTTCTGATCCGCGGCGGCGGCAAGCTGCAGGGTGTCGATATCAAAACGCTGCCGTATCCAGGCTTTGCGACCGATCTGCAGCAGCCGTTGTCAGCCCTGCTGACACAGGCGGAAGGCAAATCAACGATCCGGGAAACGATTTATCCGGAACGGTTCAAGCACTGCATAGAATTGCAGCGGATGGGCGCGGACATCAGCGTCGGACAGGGCAGCTGTACGATTGAAGGGATTACCCCGCTGTATGGCGACCGTGTCACCGCGACGGATCTGCGCTGCGGAGCCAGTCTGGTTGTCGCCGGACTGTTGGCGGAAGGCGTGACGGAAATTCATGAAATCTATCATATCGAACGGGGTTATGACGATTTGGACGGCAAACTGCGGGCGTTAGGCGCGAATATCTGGCGGGAAACGGTAGAATAAAATAAGCGGAAGGCCAAACTATCCAGTAGTATAGAACAGAGCGGCAGTGTTGATGATGATATCGCTTTGTCAGCTTGTGGTTAGGCAAGAAAAGGATGAACGAGAAAAAAGGAACGAGATCAGGCAGCCAATGTGCGAATCGTTCCTTTTTTGATATAGGCGCTGATCATCGGTCAGCGGGGTTTGTTTTTGAAGGCAATCGGCGTCATGCCGGTGTAATTTTTAAAGGCCCGGCTGAAATAGTGCTGAGAACTATAACCGCACTGCAGCGCTACTTCATTCATCGTCATGCCCGGATTTTCCAGCATCAGAGATTCCGCCAGATCAATTCTTAACCGGTTCAGATAATCGGTAAAGGAAAGACTGGTTTTTTCTTTGATGATTCGGGACAGATAGGAGGGACTGAGATAAAACCGCTGGGCAACCTCCGTGAGATTCAGGGTATTCTCAGTAAAGTGATCCCGGACATAATGAAAGGCGGCCAGCCCTTTATCCTGAAAAGCGTCTTCTTCACTGACGGAGGCCGGATTGGCTTTGCGGTGAAGCTGGGTCCAGCTGTCCATCGCCTGTTGGAGAATCGGCACGAAGCCATGGACATCCAGCGGCTTTAACAAATATTTGTAGACGCCTAAATCAATAGCCTGTTGGGCATACGCGAAATCGCTGTAGCCGGAAACGATCAGAATCCGGCAGTCCGGGGAGCATTTGCGGATTTCCCCAATCGCTTCCAGACCATTGAGCTGCGGCATATTGATATCCATGATGATAATTTCCGGATCCAATTTCTGAACGAGTTCCACGGCTTCCCGTCCATCTTCGGCAGTTCCGGCGACTTTTAAATCCAGACCGCTGGATTCGATCAGATGAACAATTCCATTGCGGATGACCGGTTCATCATCGGCTACAATGACGCGAAGCATGTGTTTTCCTCCTCAGCCGGGAACGCTAATGTAATCCGAAAGCCTTTTCCCGACGGGCTTTCCAGAGTCAGGCGGTACTGATCACGATAAGTCAGGTAAAGCCGTTCGTTGATGTTGTATAAACCATAATGATCCGATTCCTGATGGCTGGCCAGTTCCTGCGTCAAACGCTGCAGACTCTGCGGATCAAGACCTTTGCCGTTATCCTGAACCGACAATAGGATCAATTCACCCTGCCGGCGAATTTCGATCGCAATCTGTCCATCTTTTCGTTTCCGATCCAAACCATGAACCAAGCTGTTTTCCACCAACGGCTGCAGGATCAGCTTGGGAATCAGGATCTCGCTGCATCCCGGTTCAACGCTCAGCGTATAAGCAAAATGATCAAGGAGCCGCATTTTCTGCAGCGTCAGATAGCTTTCCACATGCCGAATTTCATCGGCAACGGGAATCAGCTCACGGCCGTCGTTTAAAGCGATGCGGAACATCTGGGAAAGCTGCCAGATCATATCTGAAACCTCCCCGGCGTCATGTTCAAGTGCTTTCCATTGAATCGTATCCAGCGTGTTATATAAGAAATGGGGATTGATCTGCGCCTGCAGCGCCCTTAATTCCGCTTTGCGTTTCTGCTGCTGAACAGAAACGACCTGATTGATCAATTGCCTGAGCTGGGCTACCATTTCATTGAAGGAACGGCCCAGCCGGACAATTTCATCGGATCCCGAATTGCAAAATACCGTGTTCAAATTTCCGTTGGCAACAGCCAGAACACTTTGTTCTAGGCGTTTTAACGGCGCGGTGATCGAATTGGACAGCCGCCAGGCTAACAGCGCAGCGCAGATTAACAGAAAGAAAGCGAAGCCGACCATCATCCCAACGACTTGATCGAATGAGGAAAACAGCTTGGCATCGCTGACCTGGACACAGTACAGCCATCCTGGGGCATAGGGCACCGAAGCGTAGAAGATCGTATCGGAACGATCAGAATCCAGCTTTAAATAACCGGCGATTTCAGCCTGGCTGGCAAGGGCCTGAAGATCCTCCTCAGTCAGCTGAATTTCATCGAAAACCTCCGGCGCGGCGGTATAAGCCAGACCCTCGCGGTTCATGATCCATGAAAATCCATCGTAAATACTGACGGAAGACAGGATATCTGTAAATTTATCCAGATTGACGGAGCCGTTGATAAAGCCGATTTTCTCCTTGTTTTCATTGCGGATCGGATAGCAGATCAGAAAGATCGGTTTGGCATCGGACTTGGAGATGACCGGCTTGCTGATGACATACTCCTGTTCGGTCGCCATAGCTTCAATAAAATACGGACGCTGATGCACGTCAATCGTCAGCTTGTCATTAATCCAGCCCTGTCCATCCACCCCTCCAACCGCAAAAGCTTCCTCGGGATTGCCGTACTGTTGGCGCAGAACTTCATTGAGGGAAGAAAGATAGGGACGAAGCTGATCAAAATCCAGCGACTGCGTGCCGGGAAATTCATGGATAATCCGGATTTCACTGATTCGCTGGTTCAGCCAGGAACCCACTTCCGCGGCTTTCGCGTTGACCAGCTGGCTGGTCTGCTGCAAAGTCTGTTTCTCACTGGCCGGCCGCAGCTGAGTTTCGGTAATGGCCAGAATCGGCAAGAACACAATCAAAATGCAGGCCAGAAACGACCAGCAGAGTTTTGTCCGCAATGTCATCGTATCCCTCTTTTCCCCTGGTTTAAACGCATGAACATTCTTGTTTTTAAGTATAAATGAAGCTTGCCGGGATGACAAGCCGAGCTGTGTTGAAAGTGCAAAAAATAACAAATCTGTGCAAAGCCAACGTCAAGGCAACATGATAAAATAGTATTGTCAATAAGTTAACAAAAGGAGGAAAACAAATGAAGAAACTATGTGCGCTGATGTTGTCCGGGTTATTGATCCTGGGACTGGCCGGCTGTGGGGATCATTCGAAAACACCGGCACAGCCATCAACCGCGAATGCGATTACAGATGGAACTTATGCCGGTGAAGGCAATGGCCGCGGCGGCATTATCGGGGTAGAAGTCACGATCAAGGACGATACGATCACCGCGATCACAATCACCAAGAATGATGAAACCGCTGGGATTGACAAGGCGATGGATACGCTGACGGAAGCGATTCTGGCAACCAACAGTGTGGATCAGGATGCGATTTCCGGGGCGACTGCGACATCCAACGGCTTCTTAGAGGCTGTCAACAACGCTCTGGCGGCAGCCGGGGCAAGCAAGGAGATGCTGAAAAAGGTTGATACCGGAGCACCGGAATCCACTGAACGGACAACCAAGGAAGAAACGCATGATGTTGTTGTCATCGGGGCCGGCGGTGCAGGCTTTGCGGCGGCAATCACAGCGAAGATGAATGGCGCCGATGTTATTATTGTTGAAAAAATGCCGATGGCTGGGGGCAATACGCTGATTTCCGGAGCTGAATATGCCGCGCCGGGCAACTGGCTTCAGGCAGCGGAAGGTATTGAAGACAACGCTGAGCTGATGGCTCAGGATATGCTGACAGGCGGCGACAATCTGAATGATCCGGAGCTGGTCAAGGTTGTTGCGGACAATGCCTTGGCTGGGGCAGAATGGCTGCGCGATACCTGCAATGTGGTCTGGGAAGACGAGCTGATGTTCTTCGGCGGGCATTCGGTTAAGCGTTCACTGATTCCTTTAGGTGCCAGCGGAGCTGAAATCATTAAAAAGGAACAGGCGAAAGCTGAAGAACTGGGAATTCCGCTGCTGCTGGATACCCGCGCTACCGAGCTGATCACCGATGAAACCGGACGGGTTACCGGCGTGAAAGCCGAAGGCAAAAATACCGATTACACCTTCACCGCAAAAAATGTGATTTTAACCACCGGCGGTTTCGGCTCCAATATCGAAATGCGCAAGCAGTATGATCCGCAGATTGACGAATCCATTCTGTCCACCAACTCAGTGGGTTCCACTGGCGATGGCATCACGATGGCGACGAAGGTCGGAGCGAATCTGGTCGGCATGGAATACATTCAGACTTATCCAATCTGTGATCCGACAACCGGAGCTTTACTGTACTATGATGATGCCCGTCTGTATGGCTACACGGTGATTGTCAACAAAGAAGGCAAGCGGTTTGTTGAGGAACTGGGACGGCGTGACGTCATGTCGATGGCCATTAAGGATCAGACAGGTCATGTCTGTTACGAACTGGTCGATCAGAACGGCTTTGATCTGAGCAAGCTGCAGGAAAATCATGCGGCAGAGCTGGATTATCTGACCCAGGCTGGATTGATGGTCAAGGCGGATACGCTGGAAGAAGCAGCAAATTTCTTCGGCATTGATGCAGAAGAACTGAAAAAGACGGTGGAAAACTACAACAGCTATGTTGATGCCGGGACAGATCCGGAATTCAACAAGCGTTCAATGCCGGCTAAGATCGAAACGGGACCTTACTACATTGTCAAGGCAGCACCGGCTGTCCATCATACGATGGGCGGTGTTCAGATCAATGCGAACGCGCAGGTCATCAACCAGGATGGCAGTGTTATTGAGGGTTTGTATGCAGCAGGTGAGGTAACTGGCGGTATTCATGGAACCAATCGTTTAGGTTCGGATGCGCTGGCTGATATCACAGTATTCGGACGCATTGCGGGCGAAAACGCTTCGAAGTAAGAAATAAAAAAATGATGGCTGATTATCCCCGGGGGAGAAAGGCCATCATTTTTACTTTATCCGGCAGTAAAGCACGAAAGACATGAAAAGCAGCCTGTTGGAAAAGCAATCTATCAGGATTTACCAGATCATTTCCGAAAGCATAATGATAATCGGCAGGGTGAAAAGACACAGGATGGTGGACAGGCTGACAATTTCCGCGCCCAGGCTGATATCACGGTGAAACATCTGGGCGAAAACCGGCGCCAAAGCGGCAGAGGGAGCGCAGGCAGAAACCAGAATTACGGTCCGGATGGTTGCAAAAGTATTCGGCACCAGACTCAGCGCTGCCAGTAAAAAGGCGGGAATCAGAACTAGCCGGTAAAGACTGATACGGTAAGCCGCAATATTTTTAAACATGTGAGTAAGCGGACTTTTTGCCAGATAAGCACCCAGTACCAACATCGCCAGCGGTGTATTCATGGAACCTAGCGAAGCGACGGCTTCCATGACGGGCACAGGAGGTTTCTGCGGAAGCAGAAAGACAAGCACACCCACCGCCATTGCCCAGATACAGGGATTGGTCAGAATTTTTTTGAGCGTGACGCCCTCCCGGGTGCCGGACATGACAATCACTCCATACGTCCAGGCGTATAAATAGAAGCAGACGATGAATGGCGATAAATAGAAAACCGCTTCGATGCCCAAGAGTCCCGTCACCAGCGGAATTCCGAGAAATCCGGCATTGGAAAAGACCAAGGCGAATTTTTCAACCCGTTCTTCCCGCTTGCACAGAACACCGGCGATCATGATATTAGCGGCATAGACGGCCAGACTCAGCCCAAAAGCTAGGATCAGTCCCTGCAGCTTTTCCGGCGTATAGGTCTGGTTAAACGAAGTGATAATTGTGCAGGGAGTAGCTACCATCAGTAAAATATTTGAGAGCCGTGCGGTTGTATCGTCGTTGATTGTTTTTTTGCGGTAAAGCAAAAAGCCAACGCTCATCATCAGAAACATTTTCAGAATTTGATTAAATATCGTAATTGCGGACTCCATAAAATCCTCCCCTAGGCTTTCATTAGCTCAGGGACTATTATAACGGATTTTTATAAGAAAAGGAAATGAAGTCAGGAAACCAAACTGACTGGATTTTTTGAGTTTTTGACAATGTGAATCAAGATATTTTGTTGATCTTAATCCCAAAGTTATCCACAATTCCTGTGAGCATCAGGGATATATCGGTTTTATAAAAAGAGGTGTTTGGCAGGATAAACCGAGGAGGAAACAAAGGCTTCTTAGCTTCCTACCCAATAAGTTTGATTTATGCCTGTCAACGCAGCAATTTGCTTACCTTTTAATGTATAGCAGATGTATCGTTTTCTCTTTCCTGATTACCCCAGCAGGAATTATTTTTCAGCATTCTATGTTAGGTGAGGTGAAAAGGGGGTTGACTGACTCATGTTAAAGGGAAAAAGATAAAACTCAGAAAATACCAACCTTTAATTTGCCGCTCAACATATCGTTAAATAACTTGTATTATAGTTTGATTCGTTAAATCATACATATAGAGACTTTCTAAATTCACTGAGAAGTATACTTGATTGAATAATATATTCTCAATAAAAACTTGTCCTTTCGGTAGTTCAATTGTCGTTAATTCGTTATTTTCAGACCAAATATTTAAGTAGGGAATATTGAAGTCAGGATCTTCCGTTAGATAAATAACGTGTCCTTCAGTGACACATAATTCACGGAAAATAACTTTGGAATTAATCGGAGTAATGATTTCAACCTGAAAACTACTTAATTGAATTCTGCAGATACTTTCTGACAACGGACTGTAAAAATATAAATAATCATTTAAACCACGCAGATAATCATTGACATAGATATTGATCTTATCAATTGTCTCTATGGTTAAAGTATCTAAGTTAATTCTTCTGACTAACAAATCAGATATTTCGTAATAATATAAATAATTGTTATATTCAAATAATCCACAGGGCATTAAATTAAGTTCCGTAACATTCAATTCTCCATTACTGAGATTCAATATCGCAAAGTAATTATTCTCGTATCTGTTACTATCATTTGAGCTGCCTGTCGTTAGATATAGAAGGTTTTTCTTTCCTAGCATACAACCACTGACGTCTTCTAATAACAAGGCTTGGTCGTGTGAGATTAAATCATAGCTGTAGAGATTGGCTGTTAAATAATTATCCGTGTAATCCGTGAAATAAATCCTATTGTCGTAAAGATATAATCTGCCTATATTATTACCTGTGATCAATGAACTAATTTTGAAATGGTCTTTACTGATTTGATATAAAGTTTTAGAATCTGTAAAAAATATTGAATCGGAACTTTCTACTAATTGACAAGTAGCATTAGCGAATTCATGATAATATTTATTTAAAGTATAAGTGTCAAACACTTTATTTTTATCTAGGAATCCGGTATGTGAAACTGCATTTTTAATATCTGTAAAAGGAAAATATTCGGGTTCGGTATTACTTGGATTGACCCTAGCTTCCTTTGTTTCTTGAGGGGAACTGGTCGGTTCGCTGATCGTTGAATTATGACATCCTACAATTAGTAACAGGAAAACAAGTAAGAATAATTTAAATGTGAATTTCATAGGTTTAATACCTCAGAAAGTTTTCATTAAATAGATAAGGCGAAGAAGAAATCACAGTTTGACTTTTTAAAACAGATAAAAAATTAGCCTTAGGCAATAGCGCAAAAATATAAACTAAAGTTTTTCGCATGATTAACTCCTCTTTCATAATTTAAGGATAGCATACAACTTGCTTTTATCAATAGAATTAGGATTAATAGACATAATTGTGCATTGAATAGATAAAGTATAAGAATTTGTATTCACTGTAGAGGTTAAGCATTGAGGAGAGATCAGATGAAAGCAGCATGATTAGAGGACAATACTCTATTTTTAGAAAAATTTGCAAGAATAGTAAAAGCGGATCGTGATATAGAATTTGACGCATTTTCAGCTGAAAATGTTCTTAAAGATGTTGAGGGAAAAATATTAAAACATTGTTTTTAGACATTTAAATACAAGCAGTGATTTAGCGATCGTTGATAAAATTCAAAACGATTCTATTAAAAAATCTTTAATCTTTTGAACTGTCATGTTCATGAGGGACTGCTTTAAAGAAGGAATAGCTGTTTTTTCCGTGTTTTTTGGTCTGATATAAGGCGGCGTCAGCACTTTTATACAGTGTTTCAAAGTTACAGCCATCCTGAGGTGCCAGCGCGATGCCGATGCTGGCGCTCATCATCCAGGTGCAGCCCAGCGCAGTATGCGTTTTATTCAAAGCCTTCGATAGAGCTTTTGCCTTATCTTCAACCGCAGCAGGACCGGTGATTGGATAGAAGACTGCGAATTCATCGCCGCCGATCCGTCCGATAATGTCATCTTGGCGAAACTGGGAGCAAAGCGCAGCGGCAAAGGCTTCAATCACCGTATCTCCAAAAACATGGCCGTAGCGGTCGTTCGCTTCTTTAAATGTATCAATATCAAAGATGAAAAAGGCAAATTGCTGATCAGGGCAAGTTTGAAGCTTTTGTTCAATATGCCGCCGGGTTGCGCTTTTTGTCAGAAGATGCGTCATCTCATCCGTCTGAGCCAAAGCCTGAAGCCGTTTTTCCTGGCGCTTTTCAGCATCAATATTCTGTCGATATGTCAGCATGTGCAGCGACTGATCCTTTTCCTGCTGAATGATCCGTGCTGTTATCCGCATCCAGAAATAATCTCCGCCAGTAGAGATCATAAATTCATAGGTTAAAGTATCCTGCCCGTTTTCATAAGCGCGGATCACATTCGCAGGCGTAAAGGTGTCAACATAACCCTGCCGGAATTCAGCTTTGATCTGCTTTTCAGCAACGACCTTCAGGGCCTGATCGTAAGGTGTGCCCGCCGGAGCTCCCAGACTTTCAAAATATTTTTGCGTTTCTGCATCTGCCGGACAGTTGTGGGTAATATCCAGCTCATAGATGTTGTCAAACAGTTCTTCGGTGGCTTTTTCAAAGGTGGAGCGCTTTTCCTGTTCCACCGACTGCGTCAGTTCAATTATCTGCAGATTAAAGGTTCGGATGACCCGGGTAATAATATACAGAATGAAGAGAATGATCGCCGTGATGATCAAAGCAGACTGCCACAGCTGCCGCTGCAGCGATCTTAATAATTCGCCCGTATCCTGCCGGACAAAAAGATGCCATTGAAGCTGCGGAATGTAACGCGAGATTACATAATCCTGTCCCTGGCTTTCCTGCGGATTTTTTACCCAGAAAGGATTCGAGGCATCGCCGCTCTGCCAGCTTAATATCTGTTTCTGCACCTCATCTTGATAGGGATACAGCGAAAACAAATTCATTCTTTCATAACCGGTGTAATGAGAGGAAATTTCAATGTCTCCGGCGCTGTTGATCAGAAATGCCTGCACCTGATACTGATCCTCATAACTTTGAATTAAAGTCTGCAGGGAATCAATCTGCAGGCCGACGCCGACGATCCCCAAAAGCTGCCCTTGATCATCCGTAATCTTGCAGTTGACAAATACAGTAATTTCGTTGTTTTTGCCTTTGACCTCATCGTTATCGACGTTCATCGCGTATTCCTGGTCGGAGGTTGCCATTGCGTAATACCAGTCGTTTTCCGGATTTTCCGGAGAGAGCACCCGGTCAAGTCCGGCATAATTGTAATAACGCTGCGAAGCGGCAGAAACTAAAAATACAGAATCATACTGGGTTTGATCATGATACGCTTTCAGATATTTTGTCAGAACCGCTTCATATTCCGGATTGTTCAGGTTGCTGCTTTCTTCAAGCAGCGCTCGGCGAAGCAAGCTGTCATTGGCCATGGTCAGTGAGATGTTGACCGGTTTGGCAAACAGCGTTGTCAGCTGATAATAAATCCCTTCTGAAGTCAGTTCAGATACTTGTTCTATATTTTTGACGGAAGCCGAATAATTCATCTGGCAGCTCAGCACGGCAGTTGCCAAAAAGCCGAGAAAGACGACCAGGCAGACTAAGATATTGGTTTTCAGTAAGATATTATGTTTCATGATTTTCCTTCTTCCTTTATGGTGATTGGATTTTTCAACTTCATATCTTATTGGATCATGTTGGTCAGTAGAATCATTATCCCAAAACAGTTAGATTTATACTGACCGGGATAACTCTATTGTAATCCGCCTTTCAAAAATACTGCACAGATTTTCAGAAAAAGAAAAACCGTTTTCGTAAAACAAACCCAACGAAATATCGCAAAACAGAAGGGTGGATACATCTTTTCTTCTTCACAAGTGTCAGACTTTAGAATTCAGGATATGGATGAAGAGCATTCTCTGAGAAAGAAATCATCATTTCTTTTCCTGTTTCTCTGATTTATAACCAATGGTTAAAAAAATTAACCAAAACATGCCGAGCGTTCAGTTGTCAGTGACATGACGTCCTGTTAAGATAAAGTCAGGATAGGCCTATCCTTCTGGATATCGTAAAGAGTCCGGCAGAAAGGAAATCATGATGAAAATCAATGAAATTATCCGCCAGCGGCGGAAAGAATTAGGATTAACGCAGGAACAAATTGCACAGCGTTTGGGTGTGACCGCCCCGGCTGTCAACAAATGGGAAAGCGGCGTCAGCTATCCGGATATCACGCTGCTTCCACCCTTGGCCCGTCTATTAAAAACGGATCTGAACACGCTTTTATCATTTAAAGAAGAATTAACCGATGCAGAAATAGCCGATATTATTCGTGAGATCACCCAGCGGATTCAGATGGATCAGGTGGAATCGGCGCTGGCTTATGCCCGCGAACAGGCGGAAGAATATCCTGGCTGTCTGCCGCTGCTTTATGCTTTGGCGTCCGTGTTAAAAGGCTGTTTGATGCTGGTGCCGGAACAGCTGAACGAAGCTGAGTCGCTGATTCATTCATGGCTGCAGCAGTGCGTGCAGGGAAATGATCCGCGGTCTCGCAATGGCGCAATCGGATTTTTATTTCTTGATGCTTTGGAGCAGGAACAATTTGATGAAGCCAGGGAATTGCTGAATCAGCTGCCGCAGCCGGATGCCGTGAATAAACAACAGCTGCAGATTAATCTTTATCTGCGCTCAAAAGAGAGGGAAAAGGCGCTGGAACTGATGGAACGACGGCTGATCCAAACTGCCAACGACCTGTCAATGCAGTTGGGTACCTTAGCCAACTTAACAATCAAGGAACAGCCGGAAACCGCGGAACGCTATCTGCAGGTATCCCGTTGGATTGGAGAACAGCTGGATCTGATGCCGTATAATCGAGCTTATGCGGACTGGACGGCCGCGACAAACCGACAGGATGGCGAAGCAGCTCTGACCGCGCTGGAGGCCATGTTTCAGGCTTTGAAAACACCATGGATCGCTTCCCAGTCACCGTTATATCCGCATATTCAGGATCAGAATGATATGAGTACGTTCAGTGCGCTGCTCAGTCAGTCGCTGTTGAAAGCACTCCAACAAGATGAAACAATGTCATTTCTGCGCCAGTCTCCGCGTTATGAACAGGTCCTTCGCAGGCTAGGGGAGATTAAAAATAATGGAGGCTGAGAGGCTGGAAAATAAGATGGATTTCCGTAAGCGAAATGGCAGATTCATTCCAGTACCATGATGAATCCATAAATAAAGCAGAAGAGAAGGCTGACAATTGAACAGTCTTCTTTTTGTAAGCAGGGTCAGTTCGGGTGGGTTACGTTGAAAAGCTGACTGAAATTCCTGTTTTTAAAAAAGGAAGCTTAGAAAAGCGATGCTTATCTCATTGAGTTATCCCAACACCTCAAAATCATCCATTTCTGGGAACGGAGTATAAAGCAGAATGTCCGCAGAATTAGACAGGGCTTTTGCTTTGTCGACGCTTTGGACAGTCAGCCGGGACTGTCTATTTTCAAACGATAAGAAAGCGCTATGATACAAATAGGATCCGATGAAAGTGATCCAAGAAGGAGTGGGATTATATGAAAAATTCAATGACGCGTGTGCTATGGTTTATTGCCGGAATCCTGCTGATCATCTCCGGCTGTACCTTGCTGTTCAGGCCGGACGCCTCGCTGATCTCCATGGCGGGAATGATTGGGTTTGTGATTTTGATCAACGGTATTTTCAGTTTGACAATTTACTTTGTGTTCCATAATGTAATGTTAGGCGCTTTATGGCAGCTTCTCGACGGTATTCTGGGAATCCTGGTCGGCTTTATGTTTCTGGCCAACAGTGTTCTGGTCGCCTCCGTTCTGCCCTATGTTTTCGGGATGTGGATCATGTTCTCCGGATTGTCTAAGCTGGTCGGCGGATTTGATTTGCGGAAGCTAAATTTTGATGGATGGGGATGGCTGGTACTGTTGGGGGCAGCAATGACGATGCTGGGATTGCTGACATTCTTTAAACCGGTAATCGGTACGGTAGCGTTATCAACCTTGTTTGCTTTGGCTTTGATCGTTGAGGGTGCCCATGCACTGATCCGCGGAATCTATTATCAACGTTTCTGGCTGTAATGAAGGATTGAATCATCACGCTTGTTTTAGAGGACAAGAGGGATCGCCCGGCAGAAATTCTAATTCAAAGGATTTCTCGGTGCCGATCCCTTTTTTTCCTTTCCGAATGTTTTCAAATTCACGAATCAGTTTGACAGTCCAGCCATCGTCCCGTACAATGAGACTTAAGCAAACAGGTATTGATGATTAAATCAGGATAAAATAAGAAATCGCCGCGGGATAAGCCTGGAAAAGGGCTGTCATTAAGAAGCGTGAAAGACTGAGAACTCATAGAAATCAATCAAAAGAGGGAGCAACATCATGCATATTAATGAACAGTTAAAAATGGATTTAAACGGGGTTCGGCAATTTATTTCTATCCGCGCAGAAAAGGCTGAAGCGCCACTGCTAGTCTACCTGCATGGTGGTCCCGGGGATGCAGCTTTGCCTCTGGTTAAGAAATATAATAAACAACTGGAGCAGCAGTTTACCGTTGTGATTTGGGAGCAGCGCGGTGCTGGAAAATCGTATTATCCATTTGAAGGCGCAGTCACAATCGAGATGTTTCTTCAAGATCTCAATGTGCTGGTGACGAATTTATTAAAGCGGTTTAACCAGAGTTCACTGTATTTGGTCGGTCATTCCTGGGGAAGTATTTTGGGACTTCGCTTTGCACAGGCGCATCCGGAACTAGTGCGGACCTATATTGGCTGCGGACAAGTCGTGAATATGAAAAAATCGAGTAGGATTGCTTATGATTATGCGTTAGCCCATGCTGATCAAAAGAGTCTGGAAAAATTGAAAAGGATCGACTGTAGTTATCAATCAGAGAACTGGCTGAACGATTTACTTTTCGTCACACAACAAGTTGTTAAACATAAGGGGTCGCTCTATGGAGCGAAGAATTACAATCGTTTAATTCTGCCGTTTCTGTTTTCAAAAGATTACACAATCAGCGATTTGATCCGACGTCAGAAGGGCAGCCTGCAGGCCATACAGTACTTGTGGCAGGAGGTCATGCAGACGGACTTTGAAGCGCAGACGCGTTTTAAAACGCCGGTTATTCTGATTGAAGGTCGCTATGACAGCCATGTTTCCTCAGCTCTGGCGAAGGATTACTTTGATCGAATTGAAACGGAAAAACAGTTTTACTGGTTTGAAAATTCTTGTCACTTTCCTCAATGGAGTGAAAATGAGAAATTCAATCAGCTGATGTGTGATTTGCTAGGATAATTCCTAATCAGGACAGATGACACGGAATTCATCAACAATACCGACAAGATAATGACGATCAAAGGAGGAATACTGGCATATTTTCTTGGAAATGCCGAATCAGTTGACGAATCTTGATTACTATCAGTTCCACCTTAGGCAGAAAGTCAGATGAAGGTTAGAATAAGCTTTGTTATTATGGTTAGGTTTATTATTTCCTGTGAGGAAGCAGGAAGAATATAGGACATAAAGCTTCGTTGAGAAAAATTTCTTGATGGAGTTTTTTTTATATGTACTAAAACGGCTTGTCTGAGAACGCGCAAAAATATAGTTGTGAAGATTTTAATTGTTGATAACCGATAACTATCTGGCTAAAAGTGGAAAATTCTAAAAATATTTGAACTTTCCCTGCAAAAAACCTGAAATCTAACCAATATATAACCTTCGATTGATAGGATAGGGGTGTCTTGGAGGTGAAGCCTATGCGGAAATGGTTAGTTTTCGGCTTTATAACAGCTATGTTGCTCCTGTGCCCAATCCGAGTTTTGGCCGATTCGCCTACCGATGAACCGGAAACGGAACAAATCGAAGAGGAATCCACACCGCAGGCTGCCCGCAGAAATCAGGATTCTGTAATGCTCTTTGCTTTCTTAGCGGCGGGAGTTGTTGTCATTGCAGCCGCATTGATGACTAAGAATCAAAATCTTAGCTTGTTTGTTAATCATGTTGATTACAATGGCGATGGCAGCTATATCATCACCTGGGGTTATAAAAACCCTAAACGTTATAAAGTCAAATTTGATAAAGGCAAGGCAGGTTTAAAAGTAAGAAAGGGAACTGCGATTATCCTGAAAAGTGCAGAACTAACTGAATTTGAACCTGGAATTCATAAAGACGCGATGATTACGATCATTAACAATGAAACTGAAATCGAATGGATTGCAGGAAATCAAAAGGTCGGCGTTAATGGAAAAATGATTCAGGAAGAGAGGGAAAACGAAAATGAAGATTACAAGCAGATTGGATAGAGTCTTAAAATGGTTGACTGTCTTGGCAATGACAATGTCCTGCTTCACAGAGTTGCCGATTCGCATCGTCGCAGAAAGCTTTGATGTTGATTCTGTAATCAGAATTGAATCTAATGAAAACGTAGCAGATGTTCATTTAATCGTCAATGTTACCGTGAACGGTCAAACGGTATCCGCGGAGAAATCAGTCGCAGCAGGAATGCTGACTGTAAAAGCCAATGACGGTTATGAAATTGATTCAATGGATCTGGATGGAACCGCATTTCAGGATACGGTAGAAGTCCAAGAAGCAAGTCAATCTTTAAACATTACGGCTCATCCAACCACAACGCAGGTCAATGAGTCTGAAGAAACAGAAAAAACTCCGGAACCAACGATGAGTCCGGAACCAACGACAGAGAACAGTTCGGAGCCGTCAGAAACACCGGAAATTAGTGAAACGCCGGAAGTTACTGAAACACCGGCAATGAACCCTACAGAAATTCCTGAAAATACAAATGAGATATTGAATAATGAGGCTTTACAAGCTTCAAATGCATTGTCGCTTGATATTGAAACTTATAGTTTGTCAGATGTATATATCAATAGTGGGCAATGGAAAAGTATTGAGGGTTCATCAGGATATTATCACTCCTGGTCAAGCAGCAATCCGTCGATTGTAACAGTATTTGATAATTACGATCGTTATGGCAGTATTTATGCCAAGAGTGTAGGACAGGCTGTAATTACTCATCGCTATTATAGTTATGGATGGAAGGAAGAAAAGTTTACTGTCTACGTCACAGCTCCTGAACAGGTCGGTTATTTCTATATTATGAAGCCAGGTAAGGAAAATGCCGCATATAGAGAAAAATGGGCTTATGCAGGAGTAGGAACAATTGTTGCCAACACACCTGTTGCAAGTAAGAATACAGTTTCAGTAAGCGTAAAAAGCTATCCACAATCATATCCAACAATTTATGACCAAGATGGAAATGCGTATACCTACAGCATCAATGGTGAAACCGGAACTTACAGTATCGTATGGGATTATATGATTGACTCGTCGGGCGCCAATGATGGGAATGAAGTGCTAACTGATAATCCTTCATGGCATGTTGATGGGCACGCAATCTTAGTTGCGAAGGATTATAAAACGGTTGATGTTATGGTTAAGCAGCCAGGATCAGTTTCTTATTCGCGTCTTAGTGACGACTATCCAGTATTAGTTGAAAATGGAAAAACACTCCAAAATATTCCGAGTGTAGATTCCGAGAAAGATTATCAGGATAAAAGTTATTTGTTTAATGGATGGTATACAGATCCAGAATGTACAAATAAAGTCGATATAGCGTCATATAAAGTAACATCAAATACAACATTTTATGGTAAATATGATGCAAATGAATCCACTTATAAAATTAAAGTAAATGCTTATGCAGGAAATAGAGGTACTGGTACACTAATTGGTACAAAATTGATTGAAAATGTAAGCTGGAGTGAATTAAGTGCTTATTATAAAATGGAGCACTATGAACTGGCTAACTTAACGTTGGGAACTGATTTGTCTGGAAATGGAGAGATCATCACTTCTTTCTGGGATCCTATCAAACAAGATATCTCATTAACTTCAGAAGAGGGATATCATATATTAAGTCTTTATTTAAAAGAAGACAGTCCAGTGTTTATTACGATTAATTATAATGGTAATGGGAATACTGCTGGTTCTATTCCATCTTCAACAACAGTTCTAAAAGATGATTCTTATAGAATTGAGAATCATGGAAGTCTTGAAAAAGAAGGGTATACTTTTACAGGTTGGAATGATAAAGCAGATGGCTCAGGAAGTGCATATGGAGAAGGTCAAACAATTAATGTAAATAAAAATATGACGCTTTATGCACAATGGGAAGAAATTGATCGAGGATTCTCTGCCAAAGGATTTGAAGTCACTTATGATGGTAATCTTCATAGCCTAGAATTTGTGGGTGAACTTCGAGAGAATGAGACTGTTCAGTATTCTGTTGATAACGGAATAAACTGGAATACTACGAATAGTTGGATGAATGTTTGTTCGTATTCAGTTCTTGTTAGAGTCATGAATAAGCATACGGAAGTTTGGAGAAGTTCTCCTGTTTCAGTCAAAATCAATCCACGTGAGATTACCGTAACAGGAAATCATAATACGATTCCTTATGATGGCTTTGCGCATACTGTAACAGGGGTTTCCGCTAGTAATTTGGTCAAGAATCATTCTATTACTTGCGATACAGCCAGTGTGACAAGGACTGATGCTGGAACCTCCAATATGAATTTGACAGAAAATACGCCGTTTAAGATTATGTCAAAGAATGTGAATGTTACTTCCAATTACAACGTAGTAAATGTTGAAGATGGTTATCTAACAATCACACCGCAAACAGAAGAGCTGAAGGTTACCATTACAGGTAATAACGCTAACAAAGTTTATACGGGAAGTGAACAGGAAGTTACAGGCTGGAGTTCTGACGCTCCGCAGGGAGTCAGTGTTGTATTGACAACAACAGCGAGAGCAGCAGGAACTAATGCAGGAACATACAAGATGAATCTGAAGGCTGAAAACTTCAAAGTAACGAGCGATAACTACAGCAATATTGAAGTCGTTGTAGTAGACGGCTATCTGACAATCACACCGATCGATAACGTTACAATTAAAGCTGATAACAAATCCAAAGTTTATGGGTCTGATGATCCTGAATTAACGGCAGTTGTTACAGGTTTGATTGACAAAGATGTTCTGAATTATAAGTTAAGTCGTGAAGAAAATAATAACGTAGGAACTTACGAAATTGTTGTTACGTTAAATAACAATCCAAATTACACAGTGACTCATATTGAAAATGGGGAATTTGTAATTTATGGTGAGATCTTCTATGACAGCAATATTGCTGCAGAAGGTGAAGCTCCGAGTGATTCTAATAAATACAAATTAAATGATGAAATCAAAGTTGCTAATCGCAATACATTAGCACTAAATGAAGCTGTGTTTATCGGATGGAGTACTGAACCTCAGTCATTAATCCAGACTCAGGAACAGGAAGATGCTGCAAACATTATTGCTGAGGGTTCTACTTTGAATCAGGGTATGACAAGTTTAACCTTATATGCGGTTTTCGCAGAGGATAAAAATGGAACAAATATCCCAGATTATAGAGAAGACCATTACACAATTATCTTCCGAGCTGGTGCAAATGGATTTCTGAATACAGGTAATATTACGATTGAAGATATTTTAATTGGCACACACTTCGGTGATGTTGTGAAAGTAATTCCAACACCTGTAGCAAACGATGGCTATCATTTCGCAGCTTGGAATAATCCAATTCCTGCAAATGATGTTGAAATTGTTGGTAATATGGAGTTTGTAGCGAACTTCGCCATCAATGATTACACTGCGATTGTGAACTATATTGATGAAGATACAGACGAAGTAATCGCCACAGCGAAAGAAGTAACAGCGAAGCATGGTGATGTAGTCAATGGTGAAAAATATAAAGTTACTATCGAAGATTATATTTACACTCATGCAGATTCAAAGATGATTACGGAAGACAAAATGAATGTCAACGTGTATTACAGCGCTGATAAGAACCATGATGAAATTCCAGATAAGTATCAGATTGAAATCACGTACAGAGCGGTTAACGGCACAATTACTACGAACAACGGTCCATTCACTCTGAATAAAGTGGATGCGAATGGCGATTACGCAGTAGATGGTGTAGCGCACTTAGCTGAAGATCAGATTGCAACAGCGACGGCGAATGAAGGTTATCACTTTGAAAGCTGGTCACCGAAAGCCCCGACAACGGAAATCGAACTGAGTGAAGACACAGAGTTTGTAGCGAACTTCGCCATCAATGAGTACACAGCGATTGTGAATTATATTGATGAAGATACAGACGAAGTAATCGCCACAGCGAAAGAAGTAACAGCGAAGCATGGTGATGTAGTCAATGGTGAAAAATATAAAGTTACTATCGAAGATTATATTTACACTCATGCAGAATCAACGACGATTACGGAAGACAAAATGAATGTCAACGTATACTACAGTGCTGATAAAAACCATGATGAAATTCCAGATAAGTATCAGATCACAGTCACTTACAAAGCGGTTAATGGCACAATCACTGCGAACAATGGTCCGTTCACTCTGAATAAAGTGGATGCGAAGGGCGATTACGCAGTTGATGGTGTTGCGCACTTAACTGTAGATCAGATTGCGACAGCGACAGCGAATGAAGGCTATCACTTTGAAAGCTGGTCACCGAAAGTCCCAACAACGGAAATCGAACTGAGTGAAGACACAGAGTTTGTAGCGAAGTTTGCCATCAATGAGTACACAACGATTGTGAACTATATTGACGAAGATACAAACGAAGTGATTGCCACAGCGAAGCCGGTAAAGGTGAATCATGGAGAAACAGTCAACGGTGCAGATCATGTGATCAACATTGAAGACTATGTTTACACCCATGCAGAATCGAAGCCAATCACAGAAGACAACATGGAAGTCAACGTGTACTACAGTGCTGATAAAAACCATGATGAAATTCCTGATAAGTATCAGATTGAAGTCACCTACAGAGCGGTTAACGGTACAATCACTGCGAACAATGGTCCGTTCACTCTGAATAAAGTGGATGCGAATGGCGATTACGCAGTTGATGGTGTTGCCCACTTAGCTGAAGATCAGATTGCGACAGCGACGGCGAATGAAGGTTATCACTTTGAAAGCTGGTCACCGAAAGTCCCAACAACGGAAATCGAACTGAGTGAAGACACAGAGTTTGTAGCGAACTTCGCTATCAATGAGTACACAGCGATTGTGAACTATATTGACGAAGATACAGACGAAGTAATCGCCACAGCGAAGCCGATAAAGGTGAATCATGGAGTTGTAGTCAGCGGTGCAGATCATGTGATCAACATTGAAGACTATGTTTACACCCATGCAGAATCGAAGACGATCACGGAAGACAACATGGAAGTCAACGTGTATTACAGCGCTGATAAGAACCATGATGAAATTCCAGATAGGTATCAGATTGAAGTCACTTACAGAGCGGTTAACGGTACAATCACTGCGAACAATGGTCCGTTCACTCTGAATAAAGTGGATGCGAATGGCGATTACGCAGTTGATGGTGTTGCCCACTTAGCTGAAGATCAGATTGCGACAGCGACGGCGAATGAAGGTTATCACTTTGAAAGCTGGTCACCGAAAGTCCCAACAACGGAAATCGAACTGAGTGAAGACACAGAGTTTGTAGCGAACTTCGCTATCAATGAGTACACAGCGATTGTGAACTATATTGACGAAGACACAGATGAAGTGATTGGCACAGCGAAGCCGGTAAAGGTGAATCATGGAGTTGTAGTCAGCGGTGCAGATCATGTGATCAACATTGAAGACTATGTTTACACCCATGCAGAATCGAAGACGATCACGGAAGACAACATGGAAGTCAACGTGTATTACAGCGCTGATAAGAACCATGATGAAATTCCAGATAGGTATCAGATTGAAGTCACTTACAGAGCGGTTAACGGTACAATCACTGCGAACAATGGTCCGTTCACTCTGAATAAAGTGGATGCGAATGGCGATTACGCAGTTGATGGTGTTGCCCACTTAGCTGAAGAACAGATTGCGACAGCGACAGCGAATGAAGGTTATCACTTTGAAAGCTGGTCACCGAAAGCCCCGACAACGGAAATCGAACTGAGTGAAGACACAGAGTTTGTAGCGAACTTCGCCATCAATGATTACACGGCAACCGTGAACTATATTGACGAAGACACAGATGAAGTGATTGCCACAGTGAAGTCATTAAATGTAAAGCATGGTGAAATACTCGACGGTGAAAAATATAAGGCTACTATCGAAGATTATGTTTACACCCATGCAGAATCAAAGATGATTATGGAAGATAACATGAATGTCAACGTGTATTACAGCGCTGATAAGAACCATGATGAAATTCCAGATAAGTATCAGATTGAAGTCACCTACAGAGCTGTTAACGGCACAGTCACTGCGAACAACGGTCCGTTCACTCTGAATAAAGTAGATGCGAATGGCGATTACGCAGTTGATGGTGTTGCCCACTTAGCTGAAGATCAGATTGCAACAGCGACAGCGAATGAAGGCTATCACTTTGAAAGCTGGTCACCGAAAGCCCCGACAACGGAAATCGAACTGAGTGAAGACACTGAGTTTGTAGCGAACTTCGCTATCAATGAGTACACAGCGATTGTGAACTATATTGATGAAGATACAAACAAAGTGATTGGCACAGCGAAGCCGGTAAAGGTAGAACATGGAAAAACAGTCAACGGTGCAGATCATGTGATCAACATTGAAGATTATATTTACACTCATGCAGAATCAAAGACGATAACGGAAGACAAAATGAATGTCAACGTGTATTACAGCGCTGATAAGAACCATGATGAAATTCCAGATAAGTATCAGATTGAAGTCACCTACAGAGCTGTTAACGGCACAGTCACTGCGAACAACGGTCCGTTCACTCTGAATAAAGTAGATGCGAATGGCGATTACGCAGTTGATGGTGTTGCCCACTTAGCTGAAGATCAGATTGCAACAGCGACAGCGAATGAAGGCTATCACTTTGAAAGCTGGTCACCGAAAGCCCCGACAACGGAAATCGAACTGAGTGAAGACACTGAGTTTGTAGCGAACTTCGCTATCAATGAGTACACAGCGATTGTGAACTATATTGATGAAGATACAAACAAAGTGATTGGCACAGCGAAGCCGGTAAAGGTAGAACATGGAAAAACAGTCAACGGTGCAGATCATGTGATCAACATTGAAGATTATATTTACACTCATGCAGAATCAAAGACGATAACGGAAGACAAAATGAATGTCAACGTGTACTACAGCGCTGATAAGAACCATGATGAAATTCCAGATAAGTATCAGATTGAAGTCACTTACAAAGCGGTTAATGGTACGATTACTGCGAACAATGGTCCGTTCACTCTGAATAAAGTGGATGCGAATGGCGATTACGCAGTTGATGGTGTTGCTCATTTAACTGATGAGCAAATCGCAAAGGCGAGTCCGAATAACGGATATCAAGGCGGAACCTGGAGTCCAATGTCTCCGACAACGGCTTTGGATTTAACGGAAGATACGACCTTTACGATTACCTTCACAGCGATTCCGGCTATTCCTGATCCAGAAGAACCAGAACCGAATCCAGGCTGTCCGGAAGGAACGACATGGGATGAAGCAGCTCAGGCTTGCTTAGCTCCATTTGTTCCAGGTCCAGGTCCAGAAGTTCCAGGTCCAGGCCCAGTGAATCCGGGTCCAGGTGCTGAAGAAGAAGTCATTGTTGAACCGGAAACACCGGAACAGGGTGGAACCGTAACTCCGACCCCAACCCCGGAAATTGAAGAGATCGAAGAACCAGAACAGCCGGAAGTCGGCCATAAGGGTTCTTGGGCTTTGATCAACTTGATCGCCAGCCTGCTCGGTTTGTTAGCAGCACTGTTCCTGATTTTCGCGAAGCATCAGAAGGATGACGACGAGGAAGATCAGAATCAGAGCGCGGCGATGAATGAAGAAGATCCTCAACAGCTGAAGCGCAAGAGAATCTACAAGTGGATCTCTGGCTTAACGGCTGTCATCTCGGTTATCGTCTTCGTTCTGACCGAAAACATGCGGCTGCCAATGATCTTAGTTGACAAGTGGACGCTGTTGATGGTTGTCTTCTTCCTGATCAATGCCGTAACGCTGTACTTAGGCAGAAGATGGCATGAGAATGAGGATGACGAGGAACAGACCCAGGCGTAATTCTCAATCACAAAGAAACAAAAAAGGCTGAGTGAATGCTCAGCTTTTCTTGTTGAATGAAGTAAAATAATATTGAAAGTCACCTTAAAAAGAACTGAAGAACTGCGGATAAAATGAAAAATAGATTATTCTTAATTCCTGTTGATTCGCAGGAGAAATCTGAACGCTGATGGGATAGAACAAACGCGCTTTTTTTTCTTATCGGGTAAAGACAAAATCAAATAGAATCTGTGACAGAACGCTTGGCATAGATTTCAGCATTGATCTGCCACTCACCATTCTCTTTCACAGTAACATTCTGCCAATGAAATTCATCATCGTCAATGTTGACAAAAACCCACTTTCTGTTTTCGTCATTCGTATAAGTAAGTACAATCATTTCCCCTTGCTTTCTGGCTTCAAGACGAATTATCTTTCCTGTGTAGCCATAAGCAACATCCCAGGCTTGAGTGTCGGGATTGAAGATACGAAGAGATGTGCCGTATTCATAATCCGGTAGGATAATCACATCTTGAATTGCCATTCCTTCAAGAACCCATGAGAAAAGCCATTCCCCCTGGATGGTCCCAGTATTATTGCTTTCAACATAATCAATTTTCCAACTGCCGATCAGTTTTCCAAAATAATTAAACGCTTCCGGCAATTTTGTGTTTTTTCCTTCGCTTACTAAAGCCTTAAAAAAATCTTGCATCGATGAATTCCTCCTTATGATAAAGAGCGCAGGGACAGGCAGCTGTTGATTTTCCCTACTGCTTGCAGAATATTTGAAACAGTTAGAATTAAATTTAAAGATGATCAGCCATCCCAGAACATCATTTCACACGTTGTGATGCGGTACAGCTGGCTTGATCTTTATTGTATCGGTTCTCCGCTCAGGAGTCAAATGGGAGGAAGTCAGTACAGCCTTGCAGCACGTGCGTGAACAGACAAGGACCCAATTCTATTAAGGCAATTTCCTAATAAAAAAGCCGCCTCATCGGATTTCTCAGATAAAGCGGCATGAGATTTATACTACATCAAAATCAGTGCGATTCAGCTTGCAGCAGATCATGCAGGAGCTGATAAAGGTAGTTGACATCCAGCGGTTTAGGCACAAAACCGTTCATCCCTGCTGCCATCGCAGCATCCACATCCTCTTTAAAGGTATTCGCTGTCATGGCTACGATTGGAATAACAGAGGCATCTGGACGAGCCAAGGATCGGATAGCTCGTGCAGCTTCCAGACCATTCATGTTTGGCATTTGAATATCCATCAAAATCACTTGGAAAGTTCCTGGCTCATGGGATGCAAATTGCTCCACAGCCTGTTCGCCATCGAGACAGCGTTTGACCACAGCCCCTTGAATCTCCAGAAGCTGGATGGCAATTTCAGCATTCAAATCGTTATCCTCTGCCAGCAGAATTGAAATGTCTTTTAATAACCTATCGTTCTGGGAATTAAGCAAGTGACTTTGGGCTTCTTCCGGATCGGGATTCAGCTGCAATGGAACAGTAAAGAAGAATTCACTGCCTTGATCTAGCTGACTT
Source organism: Holdemania massiliensis (assembly GCF_022440805.1). Lineage (NCBI taxonomy): Bacteria > Bacillati > Bacillota > Erysipelotrichia > Erysipelotrichales > Erysipelotrichaceae > Holdemania > Holdemania massiliensis. The sequence goes on from NZ_JAKNTK010000001.1 coordinate 535,517, forward strand.
TGAACCTGAAGGACACCGCCCATACTGCGAACGATATTGCTGCTGATAGGAAGGCCCAAGCCAGTTCCCTGACTTTTCGCCTGGCTGGTTCCGACCTGTTCAAAGCTTTCAAAAATTCGCAGCTGATCTTCTTGGGGAATGCCGGAACCATTGTCGATGACCTGGAAAAAGAAGGAAGCTTCTTTCTCTGTGCTTGATTGTTCTGTAACCCGAAGCTGAACCTTTCCCCCTTCAGGGGTGAATTTAAACGCATTGGAAAGCAGATTGGTCAAAACCTGGCGAAGCCGAATACTGTCGCCTAAGAGCTGCCCGTGGATTACGGTTTTTTCCACGGCACAGGTCAGTCCGCGCTGAGTCGCTTCGGTTTCCATCATCGTCTGGATTTCGTCCAGCATGCGGTTCAAGGAAAACGGTTCATTGGCCAGTGTCAGTTTTCCGCTGTCAATCCGGCTCATGTCCAGGATATCGTTGATGAGATCAAGCATGTAATGCGAGGAGGCCCGCAGCTTGGATAAGTTCTCCTGAACTTCGGCAGGCACATCGTCCATCATACTGGTAAGGTCAGTCAGACCGATTACTGCATTCATCGGCGTACGCAGCTCGTGGCTCATGCGCGAAAGGAATTCACCTTTTGCCCGGCTTTCAGCTTTGGCTTTTTCCAGATTGTTCTGCATCAGCACCGCCTGCATTCGCGCCCGATAGATACTTAAGACCGCAATGACGACGACGATCAAAAACGCTGTTAGAACTAGAATAAAGGTCACAGGATTAGCATAAATAAGTTCGGTCAGGGTCATATTGGAAGCACCGATAGAAATCATATTGCGGTCCAGTATTTCAGAACGTTCCTTCTCGGAAAGACTGTTGATCGCTTTGTTGAGAATGGTCAGCAAATCCGGATCAGAAGGCCGTTTTAAGGCAAAACTCAGATCACTGCGGTTGTTGATCGGCGTGACGGGAACAAGATTGGAAAAATGATAACGCTGAATATCCAGCTCCAACCGGCTGCCCAGACCATAGATAAAGTCCGCTTTGCCGCTGTTTACCGCTTTCAGTGCATCGGTGACCGTAGGGTAAGTTTGTATTTCAGCAGCGCTGATTCCCGGCGGCAGGGACTGACCTTCGACAATCGCGCAGATCAATCCGGCAGCCGGATAAGAAGACATTTTATTACGGACCACAATGTTATTGAGATTGACATACGGAGAAGTTAGGGTTAAGCCTTGATCGATGGACTGTTCCTCCGTTCCGGTATAGAATCCAAGCAGATCCGCGCCGCCCTGCTGGACCAACTGCATCGCTTCCAGATAGGTGTCGGTAAAATGATAAGAAAAACTCAATCCGGTATACTCGGCAATGACATCCAGCACATCACAAATAACACCGCGATGCAGGGTGGTTGACGTATTGAGGCAAAACAGCGGATGATAACTTCTCGGAACCGCGACGATCACAGGATCCCGCTCTTGAATATACGTTTTTTCCGCGGGAGAAAGTGGAATATCCACATCCATTGCATTCTGGAAATTGGCGGCATAGCGGTCAACGCTGAAATTAGGATTGGAATCAGTAATTCTCTTTAGAGCCATATTCAATCCGTCGAGAACCGCTTGATTGCCGACTGTAGTAACGATGTAATAGGGCTGAGAATCGAAAGAGGTGACGGTGCGGAAGCCAGGCGGATTTTCAAAGTTATTCCCCAGCAGTAAATCAACTTCCCCATTTTCTAAATAAGGATAGAGGTTCCCCTCAAGGGAGAGCTCTTCATAACTGTAAGTTCGGATTTCACATTCAAGGTTATGAATGGTCAGATACTCCTGCAGTCTGCGGATATTTTCCAAGGCTCTTTCATAGACGCCGATTGTTTTTCCATTTAAACTGTATAAATTAAAGTTGCTGATGCTGCTGTCATCTTTGCGTGCCATTAATACCGCTTTGCTGTAGCCGATATTATATTCCGGATAAGCAAACCATTGTTCAAAAGAAGGTGAATAATAAGTGCCGCCCATCAGATCAAAGCGTCCTTCTAAAAATTCATCAATCATGTGATCGCCGTCGGTATCAATATACTCATATTCCCACCCTGTGTATTTGGCGATTTCATTAAGATAGTCCACAACGATTCCTTTTCGGGTCCCGTCTTCTGTCAGCTCTGTAATGCCGGGAAGCTGTGAAAACGCAACCTTAAGTACGATAGGCTGCTCTTTTTCAGCATGGGTGATAACGGGAGGAACCGCAGATAAGAGGGTTAAGAGCATGATCATGCCCCATTTAATTGGTTTCAGGATTCGTTTTTTCATGGATCATCTCGCTCCTTTATCATCATTAAAACAGCCGCAAGCTTTGAAGTCTGTTCAGCCGACATGAGAAGTTAGAATTTGATATTCCAGATAACCCAATAAACCAACTGCCTGTCGTTCTTAAAGCTACACCAGATCACCCTTGATCTACAGCCTCTTTTTTAAGCAGCAGGCAATCAATACCCGAATAACATCCATGATCTGGATTGGATCCACAGCTTTATAAGGTTGTTTGCTGAACAATATAAGGCTTGTTTGTTTTATTATAAACCTATTTGGAGAGTAAATATAGAACAAATTCACAGCTCATGCCGGCAAAGTGATGCAAAACGATTGTCAAGCGGAATCCGCCGGCGTTCCATATTGGAAGCATCATAAGGTAAAAAGATAAAGAAACCATTGTATTTTGCTTCTTTTTCCAGTGAACGCTGCTGCTAAACTTGCGGAATAGAAAAAAATCTCAGGCTTGAGTCAAGCGGATTTCCGGCAGACTATGCTGATCAGGTGAGGGGTAAAAAAAGCGCTTAACTAAGGCGAAAATTAAGAAATTTAGGATTGCTTTTAACAGGGGGCTATGCTAAGATATATAAGCACTTACTTTGGACACGCAAAGAGGTCCAAGGCGGAAGGAGAGTAATTATGAAAAAAGGAATTCATCCAAACTACCATAAGGTCACAGTCACCTGCACAACATGCGGCAACACATTTGAAACCGGATCAGTAAAAGACGATATCCGCGTCGATACCTGCTCTAACTGCCATCCGTTCTACACTGGAAGACAGCGTTTCGCAGCGGCTCAGGGTCGGATCGAAAAGTTCAATCAGAAGTACGGATTGAAGAAATAACAACGCGAAAAAGGATAAGGGAGCGCAAGCCCCTTATTTTTTTGATTGGAGAACGGTTGTTCGGGTCACTGCGGACAGCCTCGTCCAGCAGTATATGCTGGATATTCCAAGGTCTGAATCAGTGAAATAAAAGAATCCTGCATTCGCTGGCAGACGGGTAAACCAGCTTTGCGGCACGAATGAAAAATATTGTTTCTTTCAGCTATTAGTCCGGGTCCAAGGGTGGAAAGTCAGCATCAATTCCTGTACAATAGGAACGGATAAATGAAACAAAGACGATAAGAGAAGAAGAGGAGCGGAATTATGATGTATCATCAATACCGCCCGGGATATGTCGAAGTGATTTCCGGGTGTATGTTTGCGGGAAAAACAGAAGAATTAATCCGACGGATTAAGGTGCTGGAATTTGCGAAGAAAAAAGTGCTGGTGTTTAAGCCGGCGATTGATAACCGTTACAGCGAAACCAAGGTGGTTTCCCATGCCGGCAGTGAAGTTGACAGCATCGTGATTCGGGAAGCAAAGGAAATTCTGAACTATGTCAATGATATGATTGACGTCGTCGCAATTGACGAGGTTCAGTTCTTTGATGAAGATATTATAGAAATCTGCGATTATTACGCGAAGAAAGGCAAACGGGTCATGGCTGCGGGACTGGACATGGACTTCAAAGGCGAGCCGTTCGGGGTGATGCCGATTCTGATCACGAAGGCTGAATTTGTCACGAAGCTGACCGCGGTTTGTACGATCTGCGGGGCTCCGGCGACCCGCACCCAGCGCTTAGTCAATGGCAAACCGGCCAGTTACGATGATCCGATTATCTTAGTCGGGGCTTCTGAAAGCTATGAAGCCCGCTGCCGGCACTGCCACGAGATTAAAAACAAGCCGTCCCATCTGGGGCTGGATCATGACTGAAACCTTTAAAAAATGGATCGCACCGAAAGATTTCTATAAAAAAGTATTTCTGATTTCCGTTCCCTTAGCCTTGCAGCAGCTGCTCAACAGCGCAATGGGGATTGCCGACAGCATGATGGTGTCGTGGATCGGTCAGGTCACGGCGGTGGGTACGGCTGCGCAGGTGGAAAACCTGATGATGACCGTCGGCTTCGGCGTTGCCAGCGGAGCGGGGATCTTTATGTCACAGTTCTTCGGCAAGCAGGACTTAAAGAGTGAGAAGAAGGCCTTCGGTCTGGGCGTGATCTTAAGCCTGATCAATGCTCTGGTGTGGATGGCGGCTTCGATTTTCTTTGGCCGTCAGCTGATGGGCTTTTACATTCAGGATCCAACTGTGATCGAATCAGCGCTGCAGTATTTGATGATTGCGATGATATCCTATCTGCCGGGGGCTTTGATCACGATGTTCTCGTTCGCTTACCGCTGTATTCAAAAAACACATGTTCCGATGCTGATCGGTCTTGTCAGCATGTCTGTCAATATCGTGCTGAATTACTGTTTGATCTTCGGCCATTTCGGATTTCCGGCGCTGGGCGTGCGGGGGGCTGCATTAGGTACGCTGATTGCGCAGACAACAGGCCTGGTGATTCACATCATCTACGCCTATAAATCCAACCAATCATTCATCGGTACACCGCAGGAAATGTTTGCGCTCAACGCTGATTTTGTCCAGCCGATTCTGCGGCGGGCTTATCCGTTAGTGCTGAATGAATTATTTTTCGGATTTGGCAATACTTTATATATCCGGGCGTTTGGCCGTTTGGGAACGGAAGCGATGGACGCCTACTATGTCGGAAACCAGATTTCCAACATGTTCTTCTTTATCGTCCAGGGCTTAAACAGCGCCAACGGCGCGATCCTGGGTGCCTCTTTGGGACAAGGGGATCTGGCGCTGGCAAAGCGTCAGGGAAACTGGTTTGTCGCACTGGCCGTCGTCTTGTCGGCCATATCGTCGCTTTTGATCTTAACGTTTGCCCATCCGATGGTCGATCTGTTTGGTCTGCAGAATGCCAATGTCATTCGCGAAGCGGTTCTGATCGTACGGATTTTCTCGATCCGCATTTCACTGCGGATGTTCAACGTGCTGGTATTCTCAGCACTGCGAGCGGGCGGCGATTCCAAATTTCTGGCTTTTTTGGATGCCGGAATCATGTGGATTGTCGGTCTGCCGCTGGCCTTCCTGTTAGTGGAAGGACTGCACTTCACCAGCATCGCCTTAGTCTTTTTGATCATTCAGGTGGAACAGCTGGTCCGCATGGTCATCGGTCTGAAGCGCTATTTTAAAGGGGCTTGGCTGATCGATCTCACCCAGGAAGTAAAAACTGCATAAGGAGGAATAAGCATGGATGCAATGATGAAACGGCTTCAGTCGATTGAAGCCCGATACGATGAAATCAACGAAGAAATGATGTCGCCGGCGATCGTTTCCGATCCCAAGCGGCTGGCTCAGCTGGGCAAGGAACAAGCGTCGCTGAAACAGTCGGTTGAAGCGTATGAAGAATTAAAGAGCCTGAATTCACACATTGAGCAGGCCGAGGAAATGCTGAAGGAGCATGATCCGGAACTCAAGGAAATGGCGCAGATGGAGCTGGATGAACTGCTGCCGAAGAAAGAAGCGCTGATCGAAAAGATCGAAGTGCTGTTAATACCGAAGGATCCGAATGATGATCACGACTGCATCGTGGAAATCCGCGGAGCCGCCGGCGGCGATGAAGGCAATATTTTTGCCGGAGATCTGTATCGGATGTATGTCCGGTATGCGGAAACGCAGGGCTGGAAAATTCAGGTGCTGGAAATGAGCGAGTCGGAAGCCGGCGGGTTTTCCGAAATTTCCTTCCTGGTCAAAGGCAATGAAGTCTATCGTCAGCTGAAATTTGAATCCGGAGCGCATCGTGTCCAGCGTGTACCGAAGACTGAAACTCAGGGACGGATTCATACATCAACGGCGACGGTGCTGGTGCTTCCGGATGCTGAGGAAGCCGATATCGAAATCGATCCGGCTGATTTAACGATTGAAACGCACCGCGCTTCCGGAGCCGGCGGGCAGCATATCAACAAAACGGATTCCGCGGTGCGGATTGTGCATGTACCGACAGGCATTACCGTCAACTGTCAGGAAGGCCGTTCCCAGCACGAAAACCGTGAAACCGCAATGCGTTTGATCCGTGCCCGTGTCTATGAAGAACTGAGCCGCCAGAAGGAAGAAGCGGAAGGGGCAATCCGTCGGGCAAAAATTGGTACCGGAGATCGTTCTGAAAAAATCCGAACCTACAATTATCCGCAGAATCGGGTTACCGACCATCGAATTGGCTTCACGGTCAATCAGCTGGATCGGATTATGGAAGGCAAGCTGGACGACGTCATCGCCGCTCTGTTAGCGGAGGAGCAGCGCCAGAAGCTGGCTGGAGAACAGAATCATGCCTAGTTTCCGCGAACTGATTCATGCGTCGCTGCCGCTTTTGCAGCAGGCGCAGATTCCGCAGGAAACCGCTCAGGTGTTTCTTTTGGAGCTGAGTCAGAAGGAAAGCTACGATCTGTATCTGCATTATGAGGAGGAAGTCCCGGCCGAGCTGGTCAAACAGTATCAGGAAGGGATGGCACGGATCCTGAAACAGGAGCCGATGCAGTATGTGTTGGGATATTCCTGGTTTTACGGCTATCGTTTTCAGGTCAATGAAAACGTGCTGATTCCGCGTCCGGAAACGGAAGAGCTGGTCGCGAACATTCTGGCGGATGTCGACACTTATTTCGCTGACGCAGAAACGGTGGAAGCGGTGGATATTGGGACCGGCAGCGGGGCGATCGCCCTGGCATTAGCCAAAGAAGAACCGAAAATCCGCATGAGCGCCACGGATATCAGCGCCCAAGCTGTAGAAGTTGCCAAAGCCAATGCCGCTAGTTTAGGCGTCAATGTGAAATTTATGGTCGGCGACATGGTGCAGCCGGTCATTGAGGCTGGAATGAAGGTGGATCTGTTGATCTGCAATCCGCCTTATATTCCTCAAGAAGAAGAACTGGAAGCTTCAGTCAAGGACTACGAACCGCATGTCGCGCTGTTTGGTGGTGAGGATGGTTTAAAATTCTATCGCCAGGTTTTTGCGGCGGCCCCGCAGGTGTTAAAGGAAAAAGCAATGATGGCCTTTGAAATCGGCTGGAATCAGAAAGAAGCCTTGTTGGCGGAGGTCAGAAAAACCTTTGGCGAAGTGCGGGCGGAAGTCGTTCAGGATATCAACGGTAAAGACCGGATGTTGTTTGTGTATTTTAATCTGTAAACTTCTTTTGAAGTCATTTTGTATAAACCGTGAAAATCCGCCCATCCTGAAATCAACAGGAAGGGCGGGTTTTTTATGAAGAAGCTGATTGTGATGATAAGCCTTGGTTTGTTTTGTTCTCTCTGCACACTGGTTGGAGAAACGGAAGAAGTGCGCTTCCAGATTCAGGCGGATTCTCAAATTCATCAGGAAATTGAGCTGAAAAATCAAATCTATGCCGTCTATTCAGAGCTGACCGCCGGAGTGGATGCGGACAGCCGTCCAGTTATCATCGCACAAAATATCAGCGCATTTGAAATCGCGGATGATATCGATGCTGAATATCGCAGCAATACCGTCATCATCACTCAGGGAGACGGCAAGGGAAGCCTAATCCACGGCAGTTTTGATGCTTTCAGCTGCGGACGTCCAGTGAAGCCGAAATCCTGGCTTGCGGAGATCTTAGGAAAGTAAAGGAAGTAAGCCAGAGCTTAGGAACTCATTTCTTACTGAATGAAGCAGAAGACGGATTGCGGAAAACAAATTAAGTCTTTTCCCCTTTGGCTTTATCAGACTAACAAAAACTACCAACAGATAGGAAGAAAGCGAGCTGGCATGATGCTTCTTCCTTTTTTCTTTTCCCATTAAAAAATTGAAGCCTGAAAAAAATGAAGGTAAAGCGAATAAATTGAGAGAGGAATGAAAAAACACAATGCTGCGGGAATAAGAAAGATCCTGGGCGGCAGACACAATCTCCTCATGAAAAAAACTGAAAAATTAGTTTGGAATCTCGTTTACAATAACCAAGTCTGTATCTTGCGATTACTCCATTTTCCAATCTTCAGGAACATTCTGACTGCCCCAGCGACACAGTTCACTTAAGATCGGCATCATCGATTTTCCTTTCTGGGAAAGACTGTATTCCACTTTCGGCGGGACCTGCGGATATTCCTGACGCAGGATCAGACCATCCGCTTCCAGCTCTTTCAGCTGGCTTGATAACATTTTATGAGTCACCTTGCCCAGAGACCGTTTCAGTTCGCTGTATCGCAGCGTACCTTGTTTCCAGAGCCAAAATAGTATATGCATCTTCCATTTTCCCTCGATGCAGGTCATGGCATAGGCAAAGGGGCGGACGTTGACTTCTTTTAATTCTTTCTGATTTTGCATTATGCTCTCCTTTTGGATAGTATCTTACTTATTCGTGCGTACTCGTTTATTTGATAGAATTATGGTATAAATAAGATAAGAAGTCAACAGGAGGGATCAATCATGGCTATGCTTACATCATCACTGGTTCTCGGTTCAATTCAGTTAAAAAATCGGATCGTCATGCCGCCGATGGCGACATCTAAAGCTGAGGAAGGAAAGATTACTGCCGATTTAATTCAATATTATAAAGAGAAATCCGCAGATGAAGCGATCGGTCTCATCATTGCGGAGCACAGCTATGTTTCGATGGAAGGCAAGGCCAGCGCAAATCAGGTGTCCTTAGCTATAGATGCCGACATGGAAGGATTGAAGGCGCTGACGAATGCGATCCATGCCCATCATACACCGGTTTTTGCCCAGATCAATCATGCCGGAAGTGCCGCGAAAGCGGAAATTACAGGTTTCCCTCCGCTGGCGCCCAGCGCAGTGAAACACCCAAGAGCGAAAGCGGAGGAACTGCCGCAGGCGATGAATGCGGAAGATTTGGAAAAAGTCATTTCCGATTTTGCCCTGGCCGCGGGTCGGGCGAAAGAAGCAGGATTTGACGGTGTGGAAATCCATTCCGCTCACGGGTATCTGTTAAATCAGTTTTATTCCCCAATCACGAACCAAAGAACGGATCAGTATGGAGGTTCCCTGGCTAATCGGATTCGGCTGCATATCCAGATCATTGAAAGAATCCGTCAGACTGTCGGTGAGGACTATCCGCTGACCCTGCGTTTAGGTGTCTATGATGGACTGGAAAACGGGAGTACTGTGGAAGAAGCGGTTCAGGCCAGTGTTCTGTTTGAACAGGCGGGATTGGATTTCATTGATCTTTCAGGCGGCTTAAATGGTTATCTGCGTCCGGGTCACAGTGAACAGGGTTATTTTCAGGATTTTTCCGAAGCTGTTAAACAACATGTCAAAATGCCTGTGCTTCTGACCGGCGGAATTACCGAAGCCCAGGCTGCGGAAGCGCTGCTTCAGGCGCAGAAAGCCGATCTGATCGGCATTGGCCGGGCGATTCTGAAAGATTCAAAATGGGCGGAAAAGGCATTAAATACAATAAAGTAGAAAAGCGGAAACACTCAATATTTTGAATTAATGAGAAAAAGTCAGAAACAATTGAGAAGCAAGCAGAATCATAAACGAAGCAGAGAGAGTCTTTTATGACTAACTCTGCTTTTTTCTTTGCGCCAGTCAGAAGCAGGCTTCAAGATTTCCGGACTGGATCTCGGACAGATGCTGCGCAATCTGCTGCTCAGACCAGTCCCACCATTTTACTTTCAGCAGGCGATCAATTGTATTTGAATCAAATCGTTTTCGTATCGGCTTTGCGGGAACACCGCCAACAATCGTATAGGGTGGAACATCTTTTGTAACAACTGCCCGTGTTCCAATAATCGCGCCATCGCCAATCGTAACACCGGATAAAATAACCGCTTCATAACCAATCCAAACGTCATTGCCGATGACAATATTCCCCTTGTTGTCCCAAGCCTTTGTGATCTCATTGACCGCTAATCCCCATTCCTCAAAAAAGATGGGGAAGGGATAGGTCGACAGCGAAGATAACGTATGGTTTGCGCTGTTGAAGATGAATTTTGCTCCGCAGGCAAGGGAACAGAATTTTCCGATAATCAGTTGATCCTGGTTGACCGGGTAATGATATAAAACATTGTTTCTTTCAAATGCTCTTGGATCGTTGACAAAATCGTTATAGATCGTATAATCGCCGACGATTATGTTGGGATTGGTGATCACATTTTTCAGATACACAGTTTCTTTATCTTTTGAGCGCGGATAGATTTTCTGAGGCATAGCGATTTTCCTCCTGTTCTTTCAACGGAAATACAAACTTTTTAAACTCCTGGAAGTTGTTGTTCTCGGTATAATAGACGGCCTGTTCCTTCACGGAGTAAAGGAATGAAACCCGAGTAGCCCATTTCCCCTCTTGACAAGTGACTTGAAGCAGAGCCTGAGCGTCTGAAATTGAGAAATGTGATTGACAGCTGCTGAGGAATTCCAGCGCCCGTTCATACCGGTCATCACCCGGAACAATAAATTTTTCAGTGCTTTCCGGCTTGAGTAAAGAATAATTTGTAATCAGGGAATAGCGTTTCTGTTCCTGCCGATATCCGATTCCCGGCTCAAGGATTAATACACGCCCCTGAGCATCAGATAACAGAGCCTGCATCGAAGCATCTGGGGCATACGTTATCTTTTTTGTTTTTGCGATTTCAAGAACCTCATCAAAAGACAGCTGGCCCTGGATAAACTGTTCCGTTAAAGCGGCAATGGTAATGCAGTTTTCGTCCGCTTGATAAACTCCGTCAGGGTTTTCATGCACATACAATAACGTTCCAACATTTCCGTTTCTGTTGACTCCATGATAAGAATGATATATTCCGTCAGGCCTTAAAATCCCGATATAGAATCGATCTTTTTCTATCTGTACCTTGTGCTTCCATACTGAAAGGTCAATATCAAAATTAAACCCTGTAATCACATCATGGCCATGATAAACAAATCGCGTACACATTGTTGTTTCCTCTTATATTTTCTTTCTATGTTGATTATTTTACAGTCAGAATCCAAAACAGGCTATACACAGTCTGATACAGAATTAAACTGGGTAAAGGAAAAGGCTGCCCTCAGCAGCCCTGACCGTTATTTTTGATAAATGATTTTTCTGACAGCATAGACAGATAAGCCATATTCTTCCGACAGACACTTCATAGAAACTCCGTCGTGATATTCTTTTCTTATCTGTCTGTTGCGCTGCTCTAATTCTTTCCGATAGCCGGAAACCTCTCCCCAGCGCTTTTGCTTTTTCTGTTCAATCGGAACATAAATATATTCACCCTGAACATACTTCTGCAGCTCTTTTACCAAAGCATCGGGAAGAATCACTTTTGCATTGCCATATTTCATGCGGGCTTCCTCCTTGATTGAATATCAAGCAGCAAAGCCAGTTTATTTACACTGCGGCGCTTTTACTCCATGCAACGGCCGCAGTCTGCCGGCTTTGCATGGACGAAATCATCGTTTTTCCTTTTTTTGTTTTCGTACATTTCAATCCCTTCCTTCTTTTCCTTAAAATTGATTTTGGTTGTTCTCAGTGTAGCATGTTCATCACTTTCGATCAAGGTGTGGATTTTCTGATATGCATATGATTTCTGAAGGCGTTCTTAGTCTGAAACTACACGTGCTTTCACAAAATTACAGGAATAAGTCGATCCAGCGGAAGATCTGCATGTCCTGGCTGAAATAAAATGGGCATTCCTTGCGTTAATTTATAAAGATCGGTGATGTTTCTGAATTAAAATCCTTACGCTTCAATCATCCATTGAAAAGTAAATAAACCAACGCAATCCCATTGGAATTGCCCTTTAGCTGTTCTCAGATCAGTTGTGTATATCTGAAACCTCTAAAAACTAAATTGATGAGAAGCTGTTTTTTCTCTATAATGAAGATGCAAGAACGATGAGAGGATGCGAAGAAAATTGAAAACGATCATTGTATACTACTCCCGTAAGGGAAACGACAACATCCGGGGTGAGATTGTAAATCTGTCTGTCAGTAAGATTGAGGAGGCAGCGAAGGAAATTGCTAAGCTGACCGGAGGCGATTTGTTTGAAATCAAAACCGTTGTACCGTATGCCGAAGACTATCCCACCTTCCTGCAGCAGGCTCAGCAGGAATCGCAGGTCCAGGCTCGTCCGAGATTGGCGGGGACGATGCCGGATATCCGTGATTATGATGTGATTTACCTTGGCTATCCTAATTGGTGGGGAACTGCACCGATGGCGGTGTTTACCTTTTTAGAACAAGCGGACTTTACGGGAAAAGTCATCAAGCCGTTCAGTACCTCTGAGGGCAACGGATTGGGAAAAAGCATACGGGATATTCAACAAGCCTGTCCCTTTGCGATTGTAAAACCAGGGCTGGTTATCCGCGAGAATGATCCATTGCTGGAAGAGTGGGTGAGGTAAGCCGCGGCAAGGAAGCGATGCTCTGTTGTTCGCAGCTTCCGGAAATCTGAATATCAGGGGTTGAGGTGGCTGCCGAATTTAAAACAGAATCTTCAATCATGACAAACCGCTGTTGTGTCCTTCGCCGCAGCGGTTTTGTTTTGCTTGATCCAGTGATCTCATCGCAGTCCGCTGAAAGTTTTTACCAGGAACAGAAGAACTTCCCCCGGGCTTCTGCTTTTATTATATAATGGGGAAGAAAATGACGCTGAATGATGGGTGTCAGGAGGAGCTGTGATGATTGTTGAAATCCATGATGTTCTGACGCAGAAAGAAAAACTGAGCTATCCCTGCGATCAGTTAACTGTCGGTTTTATCAGCGAAGCTGAATTTCAGACTTTCGTAAAACAGGCGGATTTGCATTTGCCGATACCTAAGTCAACAGAAACGCTGATGCGCAATGCGGTCAGTGAGAATGAAGAGGCGTTCTGGTGTGTTCTGCATCTCATCAATCCCGGACAGATCCTGGGCGAACGCGACCAGATCGGCTTGCTGATGCTGAAAAACTGCTTCTTAGTGGTTGATCTGGCGGATGCGGATGACAGTACCGGGGAAGCGGTGAACCGCATGCTTCAGACGCTGCGGCCGCAGAAAGCAACGCTGCCGCGGCTGATCTGCGGTTTCTTCCGGGAGATTTTGGTCCAGGACCCGGATATCCACGAAGAATTGGAACTCAGAATTGATACGCTGGAAAAGGAAGTGTTTGATTGGAAAGCCCCGCATTTCCGCCGCCAGGTGATGCAGCTGGGAAAAGAACTGCTGACCTTGAACCGTTATTATGAACAGCTGATCAATATGAACGATCATTTAGAAGAAAATCTCAATGATCTGTTTGAAGAAAATGAACTGCGCAGCTTTCATCTGCTGAATGACCGGCTGCTTCGTTACCGCGATAATGTGCAGCTGCTGCGTGACCGCCTGACGCAGACGCAGCAGTCTTATCAGGCGCAATTGGACTACCAGCTGAATAAATCCATGAAAACTTTGTCGCTGGTGACGACAATCTGCCTGCCGCTGTCACTGATTGCCGGATGGTACGGAATGAACTTCACAACGATGCCGGAACTGCAGTGGCCGTATGGCTACCTCTATGTCATTGTGCTGAGCGTTGCCGTTGTGAGCTTGGTCATCGGTCTGTTAAAACATAAAAAAGGATAAAAATGGTGTTTTCTTAACTTTAGCTTAACCCCGGGTCCGGTATAATCAAGACTGTCCGGGGATAGAAAGGAGCAGCGCATGAAACTGTTGATTGTGGAAGATGAGGAAGATCTGGCTATGGGCTTAAAACGCGGCTTACGCAAAAATGGCTATGATGTCGAGTGGAGCAGCGATGGACGTGAAGGACTGGAGCTGGCTTTGATCGAGGATTATGAATGTCTCTTGCTGGATCTGAATCTGCCGGGCATGGATGGGCTGGAGCTGCTTCATCAGCTGCGTCAGAAGAAGCCGCAGCAGAAGGTTCTGATCTTATCAGCCCGGGGAGCTGTGCACGATAAGGTGAAAGGGCTTGACCTGGGAGCGGATGATTATCTGGTCAAACCGTTTCACTTTGAAGAACTGCTGGCACGCATCCGCAATCTGACCGGACGCCGTTTTGTGCGTCAGGAAGCGGTGGTCTGGCGTGGGAAACTTCGGATTGACATTGAAAGACATCAGGTTTTTGCGCAGGATCAGCGCCTGAAGCTGACCGCCAAGGAAATTCAGATCCTGGAAACACTGGCTCTGAATGAAGGCAGGCTGCTGAGTGCGGAAGCGATCATCGCGCAGGTATGGAGTGAAGATGAAGACCTGTTTTCCAACGCTTTTAAAGTCCATTTATCTTCCCTGCGGCGCAAACTGACGCTCGCGACGGGCGAAGACTGGATTGAATGTCAGCGTGGATTGGGATATCGCCTGAAGGAGAATGATCATGAAAAAGCTTAGTCTTCAGGTTAAGATAACCCTGTTGTGCGCGATGATTCTGACGGCAGCCTGTCTGCTTCTGACCGTGACTTCGATGATTTTCAGTTCCCGAAGCCTGACCGGTGTGGCCCAGCAGGCAACGACAGTGATCACAGATTACGCTGTTTCGTTTGAAGACTATGCCGCGGCGGTTTCGGCTGCCCAGGCAGTTGACGTGAAGGAAAAAATGGAAGCAGCTGAACTGGAAAACGCTCCTGAAGCAGCCTGGCTGGCCGATCAGATTGTGATCACGTCGGATCTGGAGTCTTTTCTCAGCGGCGAAGTACCGGAAGAGCTGCAGCAGAATATGATTCAGATTACAACGGCGGTCAATGATCAGCTGCAGGTCCAGGTTCTGGCACTGATGGTGGCGATCATCATCCTGGGCATTCTGGGGATCTATCTGACGGTTTCCCGGCTGACGCGGCCGCTGCGGGACTTATCCACTTCCATTGGTACGCTGGACGAAGACAAATTGTCCACCCGCTTAGAGGAAAATGGCATCCGCGAGGTTGCGGAGCTCAGCCGGGCTTTCAACCAGATGATGAGTCGTCTGGATGAAGCCTTCGAGCGGCAGAAGCGCTTCACCGCGGACGCCGCCCATGAGCTGAAAACACCGTTGGCATCGATTCAGGTCAATCTGGATTCCCTGCGGCAGGATGAAGAATACACCGCTGAGGAAGCCGCGGAAGTTCTGGAAGTGACGCAGCGCAATATCCGCCGCTTGAATCAGCTGGCAGAAAATCTGCTTCAGCTCAACAGTGCTCAGATGATCGAACAGCGGCATCGTTGTTCCGTACATGACTGTTTGTGTACGATCTTGGAAGAACTGGAACCGCGGATCAAACAGAAACAGCTGACGATCCAGCTGGCGGAGGTTTATCCTTGCCTGGATTCGGAACCGACGCTGTTGCTTCGCAGTTTGTATAACTGTGTGGAAAACGCGGTGAAGTATTCACCGGAGAACAGTACGATTCGAATTGAACTGGAAAAAACGGAACAGGAGGTTCGGATTGGGATTATCAATCCATCGGAACCGATCAGTGAAAACCAATGCGCTCAGCTGTTTCAGCCGTTTTATCGGCTGGATGCCTCACGCAGCCGCAAGCTGGGCGGCAGCGGCTTAGGCTTGGCGATCACGCAGGAAATTGTTCAGCGCTTAGGCGGATCCGTCCGGGCTTTATGGCAGGACGGCGAGTTCAAAATTGAGATTCGCCTGCAGGTCATGCAGGATTCATAAAGCGCTTGTCGTTTTTATTCCGCATAAGGATCACCCTGCAGGCAGTTTGTTTTCTGCCGCAGGGAAATCGAAATGAATCAGCCATTGTATAAAAATAGACTTTCAATGAAAAGTTGTTTTCATTGCACCCTGAGAAAGGAGATTCTCTATGAATTTTATGCAGCGTGCCCTACGGCACTTAACTCGCAGCAAGACCAAATCACTGCTTCTGACCCTGACTTTCTTTTTGATCGCAAACTTTGTCGTCGTCGGATTTTCAATCAGTTCTGCCGCCGCCCAGGCCAAAACCGAAACCCGGCGCAAAATGAATCCGGTTATCGCCTTCCAGGTTGATTTTGACGCCTGGTACGAAAAATACATGCAGCTGGAGGGTGACGAACGGAAAAACTTTACCTCCCCGAAGCCTGATCCGGAGCTGGTGCGCAAGATGCTTGCGGATTCCCGCGTGAAAGCGGCGGACTGGATGCGCTCCGCTGTCGGGTATGCCGACGGCTTTGAGCCGGTCCCGATTCAGCGTCCAACTTCCAAAGACGAAGACGATGAGGATGCCCTCTTCAGCACTTCGGTTGTCATGTCAGAAACGATATCCGGCAGTGGTCAGCAGAACAGCCAGACTCCGGATATGACGATGCTGGGCATCATGGCTCCGCAGATGACCAAGCTGGAGGATGGCACCTGGAAGCTGGCTTCCGGACGGATGCTTACACAGGAAGAAATTGATAATGGCAGCGCCGTCGCCGTGATCGACAAGCGGCTGGCGGAAGCAAACAATCTGAACGTCGGTGATTTTCTGAAGCTGAAATTGTATTCCGATGATGAAATGAAAGCGATCGCCGATACGCAGAACAACAATGTCCTTGATCTGGAAATCGTCGGGATCCTGGAAAGCAGCGAAGAGCTGAGCAATGATGAACTGCAGTGGGCCAGCACTTATTCCAACCCGGCCAATCAGGTGATTATTCCGCAGTCGCTCTATATGCAGCGGGATCTGGAACTGATGACGCAGTTTCACCAAGCTAATCCCAAAGCCCAGGAAACCACGCCGGAAGACTACAATCCAAGCAGCGTGATCTTCGTGCTGAACGATCCGCTGGAGGTCGATGCTTTCCGTGAACAATATGGCCAGAATATGGATGAATTCCTGGTCATGGATGCCAACGATGAAATGTATCAGCGCTTATCCAAACCCCTGGATACCTTGACGGTTTTCTCGGATCTGATCGTCGCGGTCGTTTTGATCAACGCCGTCGTTATCATTTCCCTAGTCAGTGCTCTGACGTTAAAAACCCGGGAGACAGAAATCGGCGTGCTGCTTTCGATCGGTGTATCTAAAGTGAAGATCGTCGCGCAGCTGTTTACCGAGGTCCTGATCACAGCCATGCTGGGCTTTATCCTAGCCTGTGCCACCGGTTCGATGATCGCCGGTCAGGTGGGCGAGCAGGCCCTGGCGATGCAGGTTCAGGAAAATCAGAACAACAGTACCCAAAGTGGTTTCATCTACTCTTCCTCTTCCTCCGATTCACTGTTTAACGAGGTCTCTCAGGAAGAAGTCACGGCCAGTTATCATGCCGGCGTGAATGCCGTCATTCTGATCCAAATCTTCATTCTCGGCATCGGTGTCGTCTTCGTCAGCACCCTGATTCCATCCTTGATGGTGCTGCGCTTCAATCCGAAAAAGATTCTGATGAGTCAGAATTAGAAAGGTCAATCGCATGTTAAAATTAATCAATCTGAATTATGGCTATACCGATGGAGCATCCCGGCGCAGTATCCTGCAGGATTGTTCCTATACCTTTGAAGATGGACGATTCTATACGATCCTGGGGCCGTCGGGCAGCGGCAAGACGACGCTGTTATCGATTCTGGCGGGATTAGACAGCGCGGAAAGCGGCGAACTGTGGTACAACGACACTCCGATCACACCATCTCAGCTGTATCATTACCGCCGCAATCAGATCGGCATCGTATTTCAGCAATACAATCTGATCAACTATCTGACCGGAATTGAAAACGTCGAACTGGCGATGACCGAGACCGACAACGCCGTCCCGAAAAACCGCCGGGAAATTGCCTATGCGCTGTTGGAAAAGGTCGGGATTGTTCAGTCGAAAGCCAACCGTCCGATTTCCAAGCTGTCCGGCGGTGAGCAGCAGCGCATTGCGATTGCCCGGGCCTTGGCAGCCAATGTCGATCTGATTTTTGCGGATGAACCGACGGGGAATCTCGATACCGCGACGGAACAGGAAATTATCCGGATCTTCAAGCAGCTGGCAGAAGAATTTGGCAAGACCGTCATCGTGGTGACGCACTCCGAAACGGTTTCGCAGTTCAGCGACGAACGGGTGCTTCTGGCCGAAGGACAGCTGCACCGAATGAATCCGGTGAAGGAGTCAGCGGAAGTCTGAATTGCTTCTTCAACAGGAGATGGTTCGTCTTTGCGGTCAATAAAGCATCGCCAATTGATAATGTGAAAAAAGTAACAAAACCATAGCCTTTTAAAATCGATCGCGGTATAATAGAGATAGTTAACAGGAGGAACAATTCATGATAATTCAAGATCGATTTGCCGGTAAGGTCATGGTCGTTACCGGCGGTACTTCGGGTATCGGCAAAGCTGTCTGCTTAAGAGCGGGCGCAGAAGGCGCTAAGGTCGTCATCGCAGGCCGCAGTCAGGCGCGCGGAGAAGCGATTGAAAAGGAAATTCGCGAGGCAGGCGGTGAGGCGGTCTTCATTCAGTGCGATGTCACGAAAAAAGAAGACATTCTGAATCTCTATGCGAAAACGGCAGAGCGTTACGGCCGTTTGGACATTGCGATCAACAACGCGGGAATCGTCGGGGATTCCAAGAAGATCGAAGATCTGACGGATGACGACTGGTTCAGTGTTGTCAATGCCAATCTGAATGCGATGTTCTACTGCATCCGTGAAGAAATTAAATATATGCTGAAGAATGAGAACGGCGGAGCGATTGTCAACACCGCTTCGGTAGCCGGGGTTCGCGCAACGCCGGCGGGTCCAGCTTATGTCGCAAGCAAGCACGGCGTGGTCGGTCTGACCAAGTCCACGGCAATGGATTATGCGAAAAACAACATTATCTGCAATGCCGTCTGCCCGGCGGGAACGGATACGCCGCTGACCGAAGCGGCAAAAGAAAAGATCTATGCCAAGATCGCAGAACTGAAAGCGCAGGGCATCGATCCTTCCGAATTCATGAAAAACTCCATGATTGCCGGCAAAACACAGACCTTGCAGGGACGCAATGCGACTTCGGAAGAACAGGCGGCTACGATTCTGTACTTCGCCTCGGATGAAGCGCGTCACATCACCGGTTCGATCGTCGTCGCCGACGGCGGTTTCACCGTCTATTAAGCCTTGAAAATCTGATAACCAACCAGGAAAGCGGAAATCATTTCCGTTTTCTTTTTGTCTTCAGAAAACCCGACAGAATCCGTTCAAGGCGTGAACTGTCTGGATCAAGTCGCTGATGTTGAGAATCGGGGTTAACAATCCCGCAGATTGTCCGGACGTAAAACAGAAAAGTGTTGTCTTAAGAAAGTCTTTAGGAAGTTCACGCAACCTTCACGTGCTTTTGATACTTATCCCATAATGTTTGCCTATAATACAAGCATACAAGAAAGGAGGCATCCAAGTTCAAGCTCGACTGAAGAAGCATAAAAAATAAGTTCCCTTTTTTATAAAATATTTTCCCCTCTTAACAATAAAAATAATCGGAAAAGGCAGGCTTCCCCTCCTGTCTATCCCAGAAAAGCCTGCCGCTCCCCTCGGCAGGTTTTTTTGAATTTCATTACTCCCCGCTTTAAGTCTTTTCTGAAAATTGATTTCCGGTATGACTCAAAAGACAGGCAAGCTTGAAGAAAGACTTGAAATTTTCAAACTTTTGATTGAAACTAAAGTTAAACAAGATTAGTGGGAACTGAAAGCTTCCCAGGAGGAAACCCATGATGGAAATGAAGCGTGTTCGAGATCATCTCTGCAGTATCGAAGAAGGCTATGTCCGCTGTTTTCTCATTGAAGGTGAACGTGCGGCTCTGGTTGTCGACGGCGGTGTCGAAGCGGGTTTAAGAGAAAGGGTGACCCAACAGACTGAAAAGCCGGTGACGTTCTTATTGACGCACAGCGATCCGGACCACATGGCAGCCTGTGATGAATTTGATAAAATTCTGCTTCATCCGGCTGAGATGGCGCGGTTTATGCAGAAACATCCGTATTCCGGAGAACTTATTGCGGTGCAGGAAGGGGATCAGCTGGATTTTGAGCCGTATCACTTTGAGATTGTCCTGATTCCCGGACATACCCCAGGCAGTCTTGCCTTGTGGGAAAAGTCCAGAAGGTTTCTAATCAGCGGCGACAGTGTAACCAATGCCACGACCTTTCTGTTTGGCGAAGGTCGCAATTTACAGGCGTATTTGTCCAGCCTGCGGAAACTAGAAGCGATGGCCGATCAGCTCGACGTGATCTATGGCTCGCATGGGCCGGTAGAGGTTTCTGTAGCACGGATCGGCGAACTGATTGAATTGTGCGAGCAGGTGCAGCGGGGACAGCTCCAAGGCACGCCTGCGGAACGCTTCGCAGGCAATATCCAGGAAATTCGCTGGAAGTCAGCGGCCGTTTATTATCCTGCCTCATCCAAATAAAAAAAGCCGGAATCCTGCCTTTTCCCACAGCGATCATCGCTGCAGGAAGGCGGGAAAACCGGCTTTTTCTTTTGCTTGAAAGGATTTAGTCCAACTTACTTTCACCGTTGGTTAGCTGATAGCGAATCTGGGAACGGTCAAAATCCGGGATCTCATCGCTGAGGATCACAGCCTGATCCAGACGGGAAAACTTGACAGGGTAGAGCTTGTTGAATTTGGAACCGTCAGCGAGGATGAAGGTGGAACTGGAATGCGCGATCACTTTTGCCTTGACGTCGGCTTCCTGTTCGTTGGTGGTCGTAAAGCCGACTTTCTCATGGATGCCGTTGACGCCGATGAACGCCACGTCGAAAAACAGATCATCCAGCTGCTTCAGCGTCATATTGCCAGTAACGGCTTCGGTTGTCCAGCGGATAGTCCCGCCCAAAAGGATCGTATGCGTGGAATTGTGCTTCAGTTTGGCAATGTGCGGAATGCCGATCGTGACGACGGTGATGTTTTTGGCCCGTACATAATTCAGCATTTCATAGGTAGAACTGCCGGCGTCGATATAGACCATCTGATTATTTTTGATCATTCCGGCAGCCAGGCGTGCAACCTGGTTCTTGCTGGAAACATTGGTTTCCGATTTGATCAGCATCGGTGGTTCGGCGGACTGATCATCATTCAGACGGGCGCCCCCATGGAGCCGGCTGACCATGTTGAGATCTTCCATTTGCTGCAGATCGCGGCGGATTGTCGCTTCAGAAACGTTCAGGAGCTGCACCAGCTCCGCGACGCTGACCGAGGTGTGTTGGCGGCACTGATCAATGATGGTCGCCCAGCGTTGTTGTTTTATCATCGTATTTCCCTCCGAGGCCATTATAACACACTTTCAGGAACATGATTGAAGATGATCGGTAAAATTAATAAAACAATCATTTTGACTGATTAAAACAAGAAACGATCATGATTATTTTTGAAATCAATCAAAATATGCTTGAATTTGCGATTGATATCGCTTACATTGAAGCTGCGAGGAGGTATCGCTTCATGATTATAACAATCACGCTGAATCCTTCGATTGATTACACGATGACGGTGGACGAGCCTTTAGTGGATATCGAGGTCAACCGGACTGTCGATGAACAGATGAAGGTCGGCGGTAAGGGATTAAACGTTTCGATGATGCTGGATAAGCTGCGGATTCCGTCTCGGGCCATCGCCTTGCTGGGCGGCTTCACCGGGGATTATATTCAAAGCCGGCTGCGGTCAGTTCCCTTGATCGATTTGGTGAGTGTGCCGATAGCGGGGATGAACCGGATCAATGTGAAATTGTATCACGGGCAGGGTACGCTGTGCGTGAACGCCCGCGGTCCCCAGGCAGAGCCAAAGAGCGAGCAGGCTGTTCTGAAGCAGTTGGATGCGGTCAGTCCTGGAGATTGGGTTCTGGTCTGCGGCAACATGATGCGGGGGTTGAGCGAGGATTTTCTGATCCGTCTCTCAGACGGCGTTCATGCGCATGGCGCCAAGCTGGTGATCGACATGGAGACGCTGACTCCAGCACTCCTTCAGCGCTGTCATCCGGCATTGATCAAACCGAATTTCTATGAGTTTAAGCTCTTGATCCATCAACCGGAGCTGACGCTCAGCGAGCTGCCGGAAGCGGCTGCCCGGCTTTTGGAAAACGGTGTGGAAAACATCTTGATTTCGCTGGGGGCGGAGGGCGCTTATCTGGCAGGATCCGATGAATGTTACAGACTATTTCAGCAGCCGATCGAGGCGGTCAATCAGGTCGGCTCCGGCGATGCGATGCTGGCGGCGTTTGTCGGCAAGCTGAGTGAAGGCTGTTCAAAAGCCGAAGCGCTGGCTTGGGCCGGGGCGGCCGGAAGCAGCGTCGCGATGACCCAGGAAGAAGTCAGACTGGAACAAATTGAACATGGCCTGAGCCGGGTTCACGTCGAAAAGCTGGAATCAGGACGTTAACCATCAAGCTGATGGTGAACCAATATTAGAAAGAGGGAGAAAAACCATGGCAAAAAAACTGAATTACGCCGACATGGCCGCTGCGATCATCACACAGCTGGGCGGCAAGGAAAATCTCACCAACGTCAATCACTGCGCAACCCGTCTGCGCGTGGTTGTCCGCGACGAAGCAAAAGTGAATCCAGACGCCTTAAAAAAGATTCCAGGTGTGCTGGGCGTGGAAGCTCATGCCAATCAAGTCCAGGTCATCGTCGGACAAATCATTGAGGATCTGTTTCTGGAGGTTGAAAAACGCGTGGGCAAAACCGAGGGAACAGCCCAGAAGCCGCAGGAGAAAAAGCTTGTCACAATTTTCTCGAATTTCCTGCAGCTGATGGCTGGGATCATGAGTCCGGTTATTCCTTCGCTGATCGCCGCCGGCTTTCTAACCTGTCTGCTTTTACTGCTGAACCTGGTCTTTGGGCTGGATTCAACCAATTCCACGTATATCATTCTGAACAATCTGGCGCAGTCGGTCTTCTATTTCCTGCCGGTTTTCGTTGCCTACACCTCGGCGAAGAAATTTGATACCGAACCGGTTCTGGCGATGCTTTTAGCCTGTTGGCTGCTTTATCCGGATTGGGTAACGATGGCCGGAGCCGGCGGCTATACGTCATACTTCGGGATTCCGACGCTGTTAACAACGTATAACGGTGCAGTGCTGCAGATCATCCTGTCCGTCTGGGTCATGTCCAAGCTTGATCAGATGCTGAAAAAGGCCCTGCCGCTTTCCGTCCGGCATTTCCTGAAACCGTTTCTTTTGATTCTGATCACATCCGTCATCACGCTGACGCTGACCGGTCCGTTAGGCGGCTTAGTCACCATTTATATCGCGATGTTCATTGCCTGGATCCGTAATTATGCCAGCTGGGCTGCGGTGCCGGCGATCATCATCTTTGCCAGTACGATCGGTTTGTTATGTCCGGGCTTCCATCTGGCTTTGATTCCGATTGCCACAACCAGTCTGGCCACCGTCGGCTATGACGACTTCATCAATATCTGGTTCTTCTGTTGCACGATCACCCCAGGCTTCATCGCTTTGGCCGTGGCGTTGAAAAGCAAGCAGCGCCGGCTAAAGGAAATCGCCTTCCCGGCTTCGATTTCCGCACTGTTCGGCGGGATTTCCGAACCGACAACCTATGGCATTTCCTACAAAATGCCGAAAGTGTATTTCTGCAGTATTGCGACTTCACTGATCACCGGGCTGTATGCCGGCTTCGTTCACTTGAAATGCTACGGCTTCGGCGGTTATTCGCTGACAAACATTTTATTATATCTGGGCGAAAACGGCGATACCGCAAACTTCATCAAGGCGTTAATCGGTGTGGGAATCATGGCAGTCTGCTCGTTTGTCTTCGTCTTCTTAACCAAGTGGGATGACAGTGTCTATAATGAAGACGATGAAAGTGAAGCTGCATCCGCTTTAGCTTCCATCGAACTGTCCGCTCCGGCGGAGGGCGTCTATATTGCCCAGGAAAAAATTGCGGATCCGGTCTTTGCGGCAGGAACGCTGGGCGCTTGTTTCGGGATCCGCCCGCAGACGGATGAAGTGAAGGCTCCGATCAGCGGCATCATCAATTCGATTGCCCCAACGAAGCATGCGATTACGATCAAGGGTGAAGGCGGTGCTGAAGTGATGGTGCATATCGGCATTGATTCGATGAAGCTGGATGAACATGAAATTGAGCCGCTTGTTGAAGTCGGACAGACCGTTTCCCGCGGTCAGGTGCTGGCAAAGGTTGATCTGGAAGCCTTCAGAGCAAAGCAGCTCGACGATACGATCATTGTGATCTTATTAAACAGTGCGGCGTATGCCGAGGTCAGAGCCGACGATCAGCGCCAACAGCTGATTGCGGCAGCGTAGAGAAAGGGGAATTCTATGCGGAAATATGATAAGCAGCTGCTGGAGCAAATTCGGGCAAAGGAACATGTTGAAAGGATCGACGGAGTTCCTGTTCTGATGAAGCCGGTGCCGGATGATGAACGCAAGCATGTGCTGGATCCGCGGCTGCTGGAAGTCATTCGGATGAAGCAGAAAATGTTCGCGCAGCGCTCTCAAAACGGATATCGGCTTTCGCAGGAACGTTATCGGCCGGACAAGGTGACCGAAGATTTATGCGAAGTTCAAATCGAGGTCGAAGAACAGCTGATCGACATCCAGCATGATCATAAGATCGACGTTTATCTTTACCGCCGCCAGGATGATCAGGGCTCCCTGCCGGTGCTGATCTACTTTCATGGCGGGGGTATGACGGCTGGGGATATGCGGCTGTTTGCCAACCAGATGCGGCTTATCGCGGAATTGGCGCATGCCGTGGTTGTTTTCCCGGAATATCGGCTGGCTCCGGAGTGTCCGTATCCGGCTTCCATTGAAGATGCCTGGGGAACCGTCCAATGGGTTGTTGAGCATGCCGAGCAGCTGAACGTTGACTTAGAGCGGCTGATGGTTGCGGGTGACAGCGCCGGCGGAGCGCTGACGAACGCCTGTTTGTTAAAGGATGAAACCGGCGTGATCAAAAAAGCGTTTGAAATTTATCCAGCCGTGGACAGCACGGATTACCATACGCAGACCCGCTACACCTGGTCGTATGATGCCTATCCGATTGTGGAAGATCAGCGTAAGGAAGCATACAGCCGGATTGATCGGATTAAAAACAGCATCGGCGTCAGCGAAGCGGAAAGTCTGTATCTGCAGGGAAAGACCAGCTATGAAAATCCGCTGGTTTCGGTGATTTATGCACCGGCAGAACGATTGGCCAAATTTCCGCCGTTGGTCATCGTGAGTGCGGAATATGATTATCTGCGCGTTGGCAGCGACTACTTTGTCTCTGTTTTGCAGGAGGTTGGCGTAAACGTGAAGTCGGTGCGCTACTGCGGCTGTGATCATGGCTTTCTCGACATGCTCGGCACGATCGTTCAATCCGAAGATCTCTGTCATTTGATCGCCAGCGAAATTCAGGCGATGGACAAGTAATTTTCAGTCAGGGGCGAGTGAATCGTCCCTTTTTCCATCATTTTCTTTTAGGATAAAATGCTCCCCTTTCAAGCTTTCCATAATGCAGAGGAAAGCGGGGTGTGCGATAATGGAAGCAGAGAAGTAAGGCAAAGCTTTTGAAAAGACCATCCGATGCGGATGGAGAAGGAGGGATTATCATGCTTGTGACGATGAAGGACATTCTCGACAAAGCCAGTGCCGGCAATTATGCGGTGGCGGCTCCCAATCTGTGGACGGAACTGGACGTTCGGGCGGTGATTGACGCCGCGGAAGAACTGCGGGCTCCGCTCATCCTGGATATCGCGTATCCAGCGAATCCGGATCTGTTTCTGTTGGGACAGATCGCCTGTTATTTTGCGAAGCGGGCCACGGTTCCGGTCGCGGTGAATCTGGATCATGGCGGTGAGAAAAAACAGATATTGGAAGCCTTCCGCGCGGGTTTTACTTCAGTCATGATCGACCGCTCGGCCTGTCCGTTTGAACAGAATGTACGGGAAGTCCGAGAAATCGTGGAACTGGCGCACGCGCTGGGGATTTCCGTGGAAGCTGAGCTGGGGCATGTCGGCATGGCGGATCAGTATGAAAGCGATGGCGAAGCGGCGCTGACCGAACCGGAAATGGCCGCTGAGTTTATCCGGCAGACGGGCGTTGACTGTCTGGCGGTTGCGGTCGGTACAGCTCATGGTGCCTATCCGAAAGGCATGAAACCGAAACTGGATTTCAAACGGCTGGCGGCGATCAAGGAAATAACCGGAAATTTCCCATTAGTCATGCATGGTTCTTCCGGCACTGACAATGAATTGCTGCGCCAAGCCTGCCGTCAGGGAATCAATAAAGTCAACATTGCCAACGACCTGTGCCAGGCTGCCGCAAAGGCTGCGAAATGTGCCGATCTGGAAGGCAATCATGCTTATGATTTCAGCGCTGTGATCTATGAAGCGGTGAAAGCCAAGATGAAAGAGATGATCGTGATCTATGGATCGCAGGGCAAAGCGGATTAGAAAATAACAAGCGCAGACAAATCCATTTTTAAAAGTCTGTTCAGCACAGAAAGACAGATAAGAATAGAAAAGATCCACGGGATAAGAATCAGAAATTTCTGACCCATGGATCTTTTTGTTTGGAAAGGGAGAAAATCACTTTGGAATGTTTATAAGGTTTCCCGGAACGCTTTGACAATGTCCATGAATTCTTTTACGCGTTTTTCATCGACCGCATTTTCAAAAATACCGTCAATTTTAAAGGTCGTGGCACAGACAGCGCCGTCAGCAGCGGATAATTGTCTTGTAATGTTATCTTTATTGCAGCCAGTATTGCAGAGGATCGGTGTATGTTTAACGGCTTTTTTTACCTGAGTGAGAACCTGCGTGTCAGTTTCACTGCCAGCCGTTAATCCTGAAACGCATAACGCGTCAGGCCGATTATTGAATTCCGTTGATTTTGCGATCTCAGCGATATTTCGGTCCGCAAGATATTTAGCCGCTTCCGGAACGATATTAAACAACATTTTTACGTTCTCCGCGCCGATCGCCATTTTATGACGCACGGTTTTTCCAACGTTGGTATTCCACAGACCGAAATCTGATGCATAAACGCCGGAGATGATTTCACGAATAAACTTAGCATCGACAGCGACGGCCAGATCCAGTGAAGCAATCGGATCCCAGAGACAATTTACGCCGTAAGGAATTGTGATTTCCTTTTTTAACTCACCGATCACATTAGCCATGGCGGCAACGGTCACCGGCTCTACTTTGGTTAAATAAGGCAGCGAAAATTCGTTAGAGAACATGACGCCGTCAACGCCGCCGTTCTGTAAAGCATGAAGATCTCTTCTTGCACAGTCAAGGACCTTGGCCATGCCGCCTTCCTTGTCATAGTATGGATCTCCTGGGAGCGGCTGCAGATGACACATTGCGATGATCGGCTTTTTTACGCCAAATAATTCTTCCAACCAATTGTTCATAATCATTTCCTCCTTGAACAACCTCATTATAGTTCAAGGAATTATATGATTCTAGTGATCGAAAGTGAGTAATCATATAACGGATTAAATGTTCTTAAATCATAAAAATACCTGTATATGATAAAAATCAATGATTTAATCAAAAATAATTCATAAAAACAAATCATAAGTGCTATAATGAGGACGGAGGTATCGAGGACATGAAAAAATATTCAATCAAACAACAGATCACCACAATCATCAACGCTGCCATCTTTTTGGGATTTCTTGGCTTGACCTTCAGTATGTTTATGAATTCAGAAAAAACTATTCTGGACTGGGCCATGCTTATCCTTTGCTTAGCGATTTTCGCCTGTGCTGTTTATTATGAATATTTGAAATATTTATATCAGGATGCACTGTATACCCTGAATTTTCTGCTGGATCCGGAAGCTGCAGAGATGAAATACCGGCGTGTATGCAGACTGGATATCACGAAGAATTATGAAAAGAATTCAGGTATTTTTGAAGTGATGCTTGCGATGGAAAAAAAAGAACCCGATAAAGTCCTTAAACTCATTGCAAAAAATGAAAAGAAATTCAGAAGCAGCGTTGAATTGTTAATTGTTATGTATTATTATCAAATCAGAGCTTATCTGATGCTGGGAAATGTCAAGAAAGTCAATCAGGTTTACAGCGAGGCTCAGGCTGTTGAAAAAATGAAAAAAAGACCGAATCTGATTCATTATGATGAACTGGACGGACTGCATGAACTGGCATTGGGAAATAATAAGAAAGCCTATGAATGCTTTAAGTCCGTAAAGGTTTCTAAAATGAATCCGAAGGAAATCATCTTTATTTACAGTCAGCTCGCCAATTTATCCAGTGGCGAAGAAAAGGCCGAGTATCAGCAGCGGATTCAGGAATTAAGGGAGGGGCGCGTTTCATGAAAGTAAGCAAAGCAATCGTGAATGACCGCAGGATTAAGATCATGCGCCAAATTGAAGAAAAGCGGTCTGTCAGCGTAGATGAGTTAGTTGAAAAATATCATGTATCACCGATTACAATTCGTCGGGATCTGCAGTATTGGGAGGATAAAGGCGCGATTATCCGAAACTACGGCGGAGCATCATTAATTCAGGAATTTGTTGAGGATGCTGAATATGAAAGAACCACATTCCAGAAGGCGATTGCCAAACGTGCGGCGCTTTACATCGAGGAAGACGATGTGATTTTTATTAACTCCAGTACGACGGCCTTGATGATTGTCGACTATATTAAAGATAAGCACGTAACGATCATCACCAACAATGCGCGGGCAATTAACTATACACCTGATCCCAAGGTGCTGATTATTTTCACCGGCGGTGAGGTGCGGTTCCCGAAAAATTCTATGACAGGTGATTTTGCGGTCGCAGCGCTGAACAATATCACGGCGACCAAGTGCTTCGTCGGTTGCAGCGGATTAACTGAAAATGGCATATCAACGGGATTGATGAAGGAAATGCTGATCAATCAGACAATGATCAAACGTACCAGCGGTCAGCGTTTTGTCTTGTGCGACAGCACCAAGATCGGCGTCAGCTATTCATTCTTCTACTCCAGCCTGAAAGGCTTTGATTATCTGATTACCGATGTGAAAGCCGATGATGAAGTGATTGAGAAGGTAAAAGAAAATACCGGCATCAATGTAATCAAGGTGGAAGCGATGAAAGGCGGATGGAAAATCTAGCCTCAAAGAACAAACGTAAAAAAAGCATTGAAATCTGAGGAAATCAATGCTTTTTTGATGCTTTTGAGCGGCTTGTTTGCGGCTGTATTCATCAGCGGAAAAGCATGCCGATAGGGATCGAATAATAGGATGTAAGGATTCAACTGCCCAATGGAAGTTATCTGACATCACAATTTTTTTCTGCAGCGCTTGTCAGCGGCTTCCTGATAAAAAGATTAAGACCAGATTTCTTTGATTTTTTCCTTTAAACGGCGGGCTTCAGCGGACGGATCTTGAGCGCCGCGAATCGCTCGGCCAAAAATAAAGCAGGAAACGGGGATGCCGCGAAATTTTTCCAAGTCATCATAGCCGATGCTGCCGGTTGCGGCAACGTCAATTCCATACTCGCATAATTTTTTCAGCGTGGCAATTTCCTCTTCATCCCATCCGCCGGGTTTGTCGCCGGAATGCTGCAACGTTAATTGGGAAATTCCCAACTCTTTCCACAGCGGAACATCATCAAAAGACCAATGGCCATAGAGCTCGATCTGCAATTGAGTTGACAGACCACGCTTTCTTGCTTCTTCTTGGACGGAAGTAATGGTGCCTGGTTCACAGGCGCACAGGATCGTTGTATAATCCGGTCTTCCGTCCAGCAGCATGCCGCCGATTTTGCTTCCGGCATCGACAATTTTCAGATCCGCCAACAGTGGCTTTTCCGGATACATTTCCCGGAAAAGTTTGACGACACGCGCGCCTTCGGCGGCAATCAAAGAGTAACCACATTCTAAAATGTCAATTTCATCAACAACGCCGGTCTGGCAGTCACGAATGGCTTCTTCGGTGCTGGAGCAGTCTAAGGCTAACTGTAAAGCAGGGATTTTCATTTTCTGTTTTCCTCCATAATTTTTGCTGCTAAAAAACGATGAATACTGGAAAGCTGTGGAATAAAACTCATGTCTTCCTCACACCAGACTTCCGCAGTAAAGGTCCCTTCGTAGGGAATGTGTTTGAAATAATGCAGACAGCGGTTAAAATCGACCAGCCCTGAACCAAAGGGAACGTTATGTTCATTGTGGAAAACGGCGTCTTTTAAATGACAGGCGATGATTTCTCCATGTGCATAAGTCAGCTCTTCCGCTGCATCATAGCCGTTATATGCAAGATTGCCCGTATCTGCATACAGCTTCAGCTGCGGATGGCAAAGTTCACAGATATAGTCCGTACATTGGCCGATTCGGCAGAAATGCGGTACATCTTCCAGGACTTCCATGGCGAGAAGGATCGAATATTTTCTGGCAAAATCCAATACCGACAGTAAGGCGTTGGTAAACCGCGCACGAGTTGCCGGAGTGCTTGGCTTTTGATATACATCGTAAGGAGCCAGCTGAATCACAGGAATATCCAGGCGGGCTGCCAACAGCACCGCTTTTTTGATGATGTCGATTCCCTGATCAGACAACAGAGGATCACCCAGCGGAAAAAAGCGGCTGGCACTTAATGCCATTGTTCTAAACGGCATCTGAAACTGTCGGGTCAGCGCTTTTAATTCAGCACAGTCTTGATCCGTCCAAGCCAGCCGCTGCAAACGGCAGGACTGGCCGTCGACGCTCAGTTCTATATAATCAAAACCCGTCTTTTTTGCGATCTGAAACTTTTCTTTCCACGGCAAAGCCAGGGGAATCCCTTTTTCATAAATACCAAGAGGAATGGATTCTAAGTTGGTCATTGAAAAAGAAGGAACAACCCGAAAGCTGTTCCTGAAAGGATTAAAGGAAACTAGGGAACGGTAAATTTATATCGTGAGTAAAGATATCATCGAACCCTCTTGGATAGTTATATGAAATCTTATCTTTGTCATCCGGATAAACAAACTTACCGCCAACTTCCCAAATAAATGGCTTGAATTGATACTGCAGACGGTTTTTCCGCATGTACCACAATACGAGAATCTCATTGGTATCCGCTTTAAAGTTTGTCCACAAATCATGATGATAGGGAATCATGACCTTCGTCTTCAGGTCTTCACCCATCCTAAGAATATCGCTGGCCGTCATTTTATCGGTGATGCCGCGCGGATTTTCCCCAAAGGATCCAAACGCAACGTCGATATCAAATTGATTGCCATGCTTGGCATACATGTTGCCGAAATGGGAGTCGCCGCTGTGGTAAATCGTACCGCCTGGGGTTTTGACAACATAACTGACTGCACGCTCATCCATGTCATCGCAGGCCATGCCCTTAACCTCGCCATGCGGCGGTGCAGTAATCAGGATTGTCCGGTCCACTGATTCGACGGCAGTGACCTCGATATCTCTGATTTTAATCACATCTCCAGGACGAACTGTAATCAGGCGATCCTCTGGAACACCCCAGCTGCGCCATAAATCGGTGGCAAATTTAGAACCGATGAACGGAACATCGCGTTCAACATCATTGATCACCGTTTTCTTTTTCACGTTGTTTAAGACCGCCGCGGCCAAATTGACATCGATATGATCGGTGTGCGTATGAGAAGCAAAGACCGCGTCAATTTCGCTGACCGCAAAGGGATCCAGTACCGCCGGCACAGCGCGCAGATTAGGCTGCAGCTGACGGGCGCCGGACATTCTTGCCATCTGGTGATCCGGATCCATCATCTTGCGGTTGCCGGCATCGTCATAATGCGAACGTTTTCCGGAACCACACCAGTAATCCATTGCGATATTGGTGTTATTTTCAGTTTTAATCCATAAACCGGTACATCCTAACCACCACATCGCGAAAGTTCCTTTTTCGACGACCGTTTCAGCAATTTCTTCATTCAGCCAGGTTCCCCATTCCGGGAAGGTACTGAGGACCCAGCTTTCGCGGGTTACATCCTTGACATTAGGCATTTTATGACCTCCTTTATTTATGTTTCCATTATACATGGGCGATTTTATGCTGGATAGCCTTTTATATGAACGATTTGAACGTTTTAGGAAATCATATAAGAGTGATATAGCTAAATATCCTTAAAATTACTAGAATGAAAACATCCATAAAGGAGGGATATTATGAAGGTCTATCCATCAATCGCATCCGCGAACCCGTTAAATATCAGCGGGGAGCTCGAAAAAATCAGGGGTTATCCCCATGTTCATGTCGATATCGAAGACGGTCATTTTTTGCCCAATATCACATTTGGCCAAAAGACGGTTCGTCAGCTGGTGCAGCAGACCGATTTTGAATTCGACCTGCATTTGTTGACGGATCAGCCTTATCTGTTTTTACAAACTCTCAGCGGCTGTCATTTTTCTCATATCTGCTTCCATGGGGAAGCTTCCGCCTATCCGCTGCGGGAAATCAATCGGATTAAAAAGATGGGAGCCAAGGCCGGCATCGCTGTGAATTTTAAAACGCAAGTTCGGGAATTCAGACCCTTTTTCCCCAGTCTGGACTATATCCTGATCATGACTGCCGAACCGGATGAAGCAGGAGAAAATTTCTGCCCGGCCATGATCGAGAAGATTCAAGAAGCCCGAGCGATTCTGCCGAAAAACATTGAGATCTGGGCGGACGGCGGAATTCAGGCGGAAAACATCCGATCTTTATCAGAGGCGGGGGTCACCGCTGTGGTTATGGGCCGTGCTGTCTGGAACAGCGCAGATCCGCTCCAAAGCCTAAAAGAATATGAAAAATTATAGGAGGAAATTATGTACGAGAAAGAAAAACAGGAAATGCTGGATGCCTGCTTGAAAATGAAGGAATACCGGCTGATTTCATTGACAGGCGGCAATGTTTCGCTGCGTGTGGATCAAGAACGGTATCTGGTTACGCCTTCCGGAATGCTGTATGAGGAAATGACGCCGGAGGATATCGTTGTGATTGATCATGAATGCCGCGTGATCGAAGGCCGGCTTAAACCATCCTCAGATTCTTCCGCGTTGATCTATGTCTTTGATCATCTTCCGATCAACGCTATTATTCATACGCATCAGCCGTATGCGACAGCGATTGGTTTCAACAATGATTCGCTGCCAGCCTGCATGGTGACTTTGATCGACGCCGCGCATGCCCGGATTCAGGTTGCACCGTTTACGCCGTCCCAGGATGTCGGAATGGGACAACTGGCGGTTGAATATGCCAAAGAAGCCGCCGCGGTGATTATGAAGCATCATGGCGTGATCACCTTTGGAAAGGATTTAAAGGAAGCTCTGTATTCAGCGGTTTATCTTGAGGAAGCCGCGAAGACCTATTGTATGGCGCGGATTATGGGGCCGGTACCGGAGCTTTCCGAAGCGGAGATCGCGAAAGAAGCAGCGGGATGGACGCATTATGGCCAATCTGGAAGATAACAAACAAACTTATAAATAATCATTAATTGAATAAAATAATCATAAAATGGAAATAAAATCAAGAGATATCCTTGGAATAAATGTTTAAAAATCATAAATCTATTTAATGGTTCATATAATTCGTTGAAAGCGGTTTCTTCGCGTGCTAAACTTTAGATAGCTTAAGCTAGAGAGGAGGCCTTGACAATTTTAAAGGACATCGTTGTTTCAAATCACTACATTTTTTGCGAAGGATTTGCGGACTGGACAGACGCCATTCAAGCAGCTGCTGAACCTCTGCGGGCCGATGGGATTATAGAAGACAGTTATATTCGTTCGATTATTGAAAATGTGAAGGAATATGGACCGTACATTATCATTGCTCCGGAAGTCGCCATGCCGCATTCTACCCTTGGGGGAGAAGGGGTGCATGATACCTGCCTCAGCTTCATGAAAACGGAAAAGCCGGTTGTTTTTGATCCTGAGGATCCATCCAAGAATGCTCGCTTGTTTTTCACCTTGGCGGCGACCGATAATGAGAAACATTTGAGCAATATGGTGGCTCTGGCTGAATTTCTGCTCAAGGATGGAGCGATAGAAGACCTGTTGAAAGCACAAAATGCAGATGATTTGATGAAAGTACACTGGAAATATTCCGAACAATAATTATTAAAAGGAGGGCATCATGGGATTTCTTGAATTGATTTGGGCGTATTTTGTCAACAATTTCTTAACTCAGCCGGCCTATTTTATCGGTTTGCTCGTTATCATCGGGTACATGCTGATGAAAAAGCCGTTTCATGAGTCATGCGCAGGTTTTATCAAAGCCGTCGTCGGCTATAAAATTCTGACGGTCGGTTCCGGCGGATTAAGCAGCACCTTCAAGCCGATCATTGCGGCCTTGCAGGACAAGTTTAATTTAAGCGCTATCGTTTTGGATACGTACATGGGACAGGCTGCAGCCCAGTCAGCCCTGGAAGCAGCTGGTAAATCTTTCTCACAGGCAATGCTTCTGCTGCTGTTTGCCTTTGTATTTAACTTACTGCTTGTCAAATTCCAGAAATATACAAAGATGAGAGCTGTCTTTACGACGGGGCACATTCAGACACAGCAGGCTACGATCGCATTCTGGTTCATCTTTACCTGCTTCCCGCAGCTGGGTGACTGGCCATTAATGCTGATCATGTCGATTCTCTTAGGTCTGTATTGGGCGGTCGGCTCGAATCTTACGGTTGAGGTAGCGCAAAATCTGACGGATGGCGCGGGATTCTGCGTTGCGCATCAACAAATGTTCGGAATTGCGATCTGGTCTGCGATCGGCTATAAATTCTTTAAGGGAAAAGACGGCAAAGTCAAACGTCTTGAAGATTATGATCTGCCGGGCTGGTTGTCTATTTTTAATGAAGATATGGTTTCCACAGCTTTGTTAATGACGTTGTTCTTCGCGGTTATTCTGCTTGTTCTAGGCAAAGATTATCTGGTCAGCGCAGGGATGCTGGGGGCAGGAAGTAGCTTCCTGTTCTATATCCTGGATACCTCATTAGCCTTTGCGGTTTATCTGTCGATTCTGAAATTGGGCGTCCGGACCTTCGTCGGCGAATTAACCGCATCGTTCCAGGGCATCCAAAGCAAGCTGCTCCCAGGCGCGATTGTCGGCGTCGATTGTGCAGCCGGCTATGGCTTCGGTTCAGAAAATGCCGTAACCTTTGGCTTTATGTTCGGCGCTTTGGGCCAATTCTTGGCGATTATCGGTTTGATTCTCTTTAAATCGCCGGTCCTGGCGATTGCGGGCTTCGTTCCTGTTTTCTTTGACAATGCGACGATTGCGATTTATGTCAATGCCAAAGCCGGCGCTAAAGCGGCGATGGTCACGACTTTCTTCTCAGGCATCTTGCAGGTTGTCTGCTCAGTGATTGCTGCGATGGCCTTTACCTACAATGGTATCGGTGTGGTCGAATTCGGCGGCTACATGGCGATGTTTGACTGGGCGGTCATTTGGCCGATCTTCACCTTCATCATGAAATATCTGTCTTACATCGGCGTAGCGATTGTCATTCTCGTATTGGTGATGATTCCTCAGCTGCAGTACAAGAAGGATCCGGAAGGCTACTTCCTGTGCGTCAGTGATTATGAAGCTTATAAAGAGCATATGAAACGGAAAGAGGCGGCTGCGTTATGATTAAAATTCTGATCTGTTGTGCCAGCGGCTCCGGGACCAGTCAGTTAATGGCAATTACGGCCCAGAAAGCCTGCAAAAGCGTCGGGGTGGAAGCGAACGTCAAGCACTGTCCGATTGCGGAAGGAAAGTCCTCAGCCAGAAACTATGATCTGGTGCTGACTTCTCCAGCCTTTATCAAAATGTTTGATTCTGCCAAAGCGGCCGGAGTGAATGTTTATCCGTTAAAAAATCCACTTTCGCAGGATGAAATTATCGCGGCTTTAAAAGCGGCGGGGTATGTATCTTAAATTGAATGAATGAGAGCTATCCTGACCGATAGCTCTTCTTTCTAAAGCGGCGTCAGGAGGATGAAAATGAAATTTGAAAAAATCCATTTGGATGATATTGTTCGTTGTTACTGTGCGAGTTCATTGACCATTCAGAATCAGACCTATGCTTTATTTGCCAGTGAAAATCCGCAGAGTGAGTGTTATTCCTATACCGGAAAAGATTTCAGTGAAAGAGAAGTGGTCTGGAAGGATCGGGGCGGGTGTATGTCGATCATTCCCCTCCCTTTTAAGTCCGGTGAATTCTTAGCCGTGAATGAATTCTATTTAAAAGTGACGCCGAGTCGGGCTAAGCTTGTCCATGGCAGAAAAACGGAACACGGCTGGGAAATCCAGGATGTTCTGAGTCTGCCCTATCTGCATCGCTTTGACATCTATTCGGTGGGGGGAATTCAGTATCTGATCTGTGCGACGATTGCCCGGAATAAACAAAGTAAAGAAGATTGGAGTGAGCCGGGACAGATTTATGTCGGCGTTCTTCCCGATGATTTATCGCAGGGTATTGAATTAAAACTGCTTGTGGACGGCTGTTATCGCAATCATGGCTATTGTCGGGGACTTTATCGGAATCAGCTGTGCGGCTATTTTACCAGCGATCAGGGAATTTTACGGGTTATTCCACCCCAGGATCAAAGCGGCGAGTGGGAAGTGGAAAGAATTTTCGAGGGTCAGGTCGGCGAGGCAGCATTTGCGGATATCGACGGCGACGGCATAGAAGAAATGATGACGATTGAGCCATTCCACGGCAACCAGATGAAAATTTATAAATGGCGGGATCATCGGTATGTTTGCGATTATGTCTATCCGCATGAAATTGATTTTGCCCATGCTTTGATCGGAACAAATTTGAATGGGAAGCCTTGCTTTGTCGGCGGTGTCCGGCGGGTTCAGGCTGAACTATTTGTCGTCCAGTTTGCTGAAGGAACTTATCAGGTGACAACGGTCGAAACGGGGGCCGGTCCGGCCAACATCGCGGTTCTTCATCGTGCCGACGGAGATTATATCTTGTCAGCCAATCACACAAAAAATGAGGCGGCAGTTTACAAAGTCGTTGAATAGGAGAGAATGATGCTTGAAAAATTAAAAGAAGAAGTATGGAAAGCAAATCTGCTTCTCCCGCAGTATCAGCTGATTACGTTTACGTGGGGAAATGTCAGTGGGATTGACCGAAGCGCAGGCTTAGTCGTCATTAAGCCTAGCGGTGTGGAATATGAAACAATGGGTGTTGAAGACATGGTTGTCTGTGATCTGGAAGGCAATCTTGTTGAAGGCCATTATAAACCCAGCAGCGATTTAAAAACGCATTTGGAACTGTATAAAAATTTTGCGAACATTGGGGGTGTTGTCCATACCCATTCGCAGAATGCGACCGCCTGGTGCCAAGCTGGAAAAGCGATTCCGGCTTTAGGAACGACCCACGGTGATTATTTCTACGGCGCGATTCCCTGTACCCGGCCGATGAATGAGGCTGAGATCCTTTCAGAGTATGAACTGAATACGGGAAAGGTCATTGCAGAAACCTTTAGAACCCATCATTTAGACCCGGATCAGATCCCCGGCGTTCTGGTGCAGAGCCATGGCCCTTTTACGTGGGGAAGCACACCTTTTGAAGCAGTTCACAATGCGGTAGTTCTGGAAGAACTGGCGGAAATGGCTTTCAAGACGCAGCTGATCAATCATGAGGTCCATGCGATGCAGCAGGACTTGCTGGATAAACACTATCTAAGAAAGCATGGCGCAGGAGCCTATTATGGACAAAAGTAAGCAATACTTGTTAGGGATGTATGAAAAAAGCCTGCCGGCGGATTTATCCTGGCAGGACAAACTGGAACAATGCCGGAATGCTGGTTTTGATTGGCTGGAAATCAGTATTGATGAAACCGAGGAAAAGCTGAAGCGATTGGACTGGGATAAAGAGGAGCGAAGAAAGCTCAAAGAACTGACAATTTTAAACGATGTTCCGCTTTTAACGATGTGTCTGTCGGGACACCGCCGCTATCCTTTAGGCTCATCCGAACCGCAGATGCAGCAGAAATCGCTGCAGATCCTGGAAAAAGCGATTGATCTGGCGGTTGACTTAGGCATTCGGATCATTCAGCTTGCCGGTTATGACGTTTATTATCAGACAAGTACGGAAACGACCCGCAGAAACTTTGTTCAAAATCTGAATACAGCTGTTCAGATGGCAGCCAGAAAGGGTGTGGTTCTGGGCTTTGAAACAATGGAAACACCATTTATGGACACAGTGGAAAAAGCCATGGAATATGTCCGTCTGATCAACAGTCCCTATCTGGGAGTTTATCCTGATCTGGGGAATCTGACCAATGCTTCCCTGCTTTATCAGACAGAGGTCAAAGCGGATCTTGAGAAAGGCAAAGGTCATATTTGGGCGGTGCATCTTAAGGAAACGCGGCCGGGAATTTACCGTGAGGTTCCCTTTGGAACGGGGCATACTGAATATGTTCAGAATCTGTGGCAGCTTAAACGACTGGGCGTCCGCATGTTTACCGGTGAATTCTGGTATACGCCGCAGTTTCCTGATTATCCGCAGGTTTGTCGTGAAGCCTGTGTCTTCTTAAGAAGCAGGCTGGATACCGTATTTTATGATTAAGCTGATCGTCTGCGATGTTGATGGAACGCTTTTGGATGAAGCCAAACACTTAGACCGAAAGATCATCTCTACGATTGCGGGCTTACGCCGCCAAGGGATTCTTTTTACCGTGGCGACCGGACGCAACGAGGCGATTGTCGGGTCTTATATTGATCAGTTCGGGATTGATATTCCTTACGCGACGGACAACGGAGCGAATATCTGGTGCCGCCATCAGCTGCTGAAAAGTAATTCTGTGAAAAAAGCCTATGCCGGTCAGATTATTCAGACTTTGGTGGAAGTGCAGATTCCGTTTACTTTTTTTGATTCGTCCGGCGGGTATTCCTTTGGCACTTCAAAAAAGCTGCAGGAAATTCGCAAATTGTTCCGCGGCCAACTCGTGATGCACAGGCTTAGTTCCGCAGCTGATTATACCGATGTTGATTTCTATAAGCTGACGCTGGATTCCGCAGGCTTTCCTGAAATGGAAAACCTAGTTCAAAAGGTAACGGCGCTTTGTCCTCAAATTGCCTTTAACCGATCAGAGGATACACTGTATACGATAACAGCAGAGGGAACCAGCAAAGGCCAGGCGTTAAGCCTGATTGCCCGGCAGCTGAATGTACAGCGTCATGAAGTGATGAGTATCGGGGATAATTTCAATGATCTTTCCATGTTCAGGCAAAGCGGGATTGGGGTCGCAATGGAACACAGTGATGAATTGGTAAAACAACAGGCAGATGAAATTGCCCCGACCCATCAGGCAGGCGGCGTCAACGCCTATTTAATCGGAAAGTTTTTAAATTCCAGGATAAAGGAGTAACTATGGAAGAGTTAATCAAACATGCCCGGCATATTCGCCAGAATATTCTGCGGCAGGTCTATGCCGCACAGAGCGGACATCCAGGCGGCAGTCTGAGCGCTGTTGAACTTCTGACAGTTTTGTATTTTCAGGTCATGGATATAAATGAGCGAAATGTCGATACACTGAACCGCGATCGTTTTGTATTAAGCAAAGGCCATGCCTCGCCGCTGCTTTATGCCGTTTTGGCAGAAAAAGGTCTGTTGGAAGAAAACGAGCTGACAGGTTTCCGCAGTCTTGATTCTAGGCTGCAGGGTCATCCGAATATGCGCTATGTATCCGGTGTCGATATGTCCACCGGTTCATTAGGACAGGGGATTTCCTGTGCAGTGGGAATGGCTTTAGCAAACAAGCTGGATCAGAATCCTCATCGGGTTTATGTTTTGATCGGTGATGGAGAATGTGAGGAAGGTCAGGTATGGGAAGCCTGCATGGCTGCCGCGCATTACCAGCTGGATCAGCTGTGCGTGATTCTCGACTATAACCATCTTCAAATTGACGGAGATATACAGACGGTCATCGGGCCGGAACCTTTCCGCGCCAAATTTGAAGCTTTCGGTTTCCACACGATAGAAATTGATGGCCACCAGCTGCCGCAGATTCAGTCTGCCTTTGAAGAGGCAAAACAGGTGAAAGGCCGATCGACGGTCATTGTGGCGCATACGGTGAAGGGAAAGGGCGTTTCGTTTATGGAAAACGAAGCCGGCTGGCACGGTGCTGCACCGAATCGCGCGCAGTACGATCAGGCGATGAAAGAATTAGGAGGAGAAAGCGAATGACAACCGCGACACGGGAAGCTTATGGAAAAGCCTTGGCGGAGCTGATGCTGGAAAAAGAAGACATTGTCGTTCTGGATGCGGATCTGTCCAAGTCGACGAAGACGATTGAAGCAAAAAAGGTTTGCCCAGACCGACATTTTAATCTCGGAATTGCCGAAGGCAACATGATGTCGGTTGCCGCAGGACTGGCAGCGAGCGGCAAGATTGTTTATGCTTCCAGTTTTGCGGTGTTTGCGGCAGGAAGAGCTTTTGAACAAATCCGCAACAGCATCTGTTATCCGAATCTGAATGTAAAGATCTGTGCTACTCATGCCGGCATCAGCGTTGGGGAAGACGGCGCATCCCACCAGGCGATTGAAGATCTGGCGCTGATGCGTTCCCTGCCGAATATGAAGGTGTTTCAGCCGTGCGATGCCAAAGAAACGAAGGCGGTCATTGAGGCGGTTTATGCGATGGAAGGACCTTGTTATGTGCGGTTGGGAAGACTGGGTGTGGATGAGGTCTACCCAGGTGAATGTCATTTTGAATGCGGAAAAGGCGTGATTCTGCAGGAAGGTGAAAAAGCAGCGATTCTCTGTTCAGGACTCATGGTTCAGGAAACGCTGAAGGCCGCAGCACAGATGAAAACACTGAAGCCGACGATCGTCAACATGCCGACGATCAAGCCGATTGACAGAGAACTGATCGAGAAGCTTGCCCGCACGCATAAAGTGATGATTACAGTTGAAGAACATAGTATTTATGGCGGACTGGGCAGTGCTGTCGCAGAGGTCTTGGCGGAATCGGGTCTGCCGTGCCGGCTTGAGCGGATGGGAATGCAGGACACCTTTGGCAGAAGCGGAAAGCCGATGGAGCTGCTTGCCTATTATGGACTGGACGCTAAGCATATTCAGAAATATGTCGAAAGCAAAGTAAAATAAACAGTCTGCATTTTAGCATAACGAAAAAATCCCATGAACGCAGCGGAGCAATTCCGGCTAATTTCATGGGACTTTTCTTCGATATCGAATTTCTATTGCGATGCCTTATTCATCCACAGTCGGGGTCAGGGTTTCATTCCAGAGAAATTGACTGGATACCGTATAAACATTGGTTCCCGGAACGTGATATTTTGCATCCGGATAATCCTTATAAGCGATGATATTGCCCATTCCATTGGAGAAAGTGCCGGCATTATACAGCTTCGATCCGTCATACCCCAGCTGGATCAAAAGGCTGATGATATAGGCAGCCTCGACGCCGGCTGTGGAAATAAAGACGATCGGCTGATCCTGCGGAAACAGATCGCGGATCAGACTCTCAGATTCCTGGTAATTGGCAGAAAAGCTTCCGACGTCGCCCATCTGGGCGGTCACCTGCCCATTTTCATCCCGCACCTTTGTCATGCGGTACAGCACATTATCCTTCCGCTCGTAGTCGACCAGCACGCCGTAAAATGGGATGTTGACAAATCCTGCGACAGAGCCTTCCTCAGCCAGCTGGGCCGGGGAGCGCAGATCAAAATAAAGCACATCCTTTAAAAACAGATAGTCATCCAGATTGGTCGGACTGATCGGCGAATCGCTCATTAACGCACTTTGCGGAACGGATTTCTCCGGCAGCGCCGTCGGCGCT
The DNA here is from genome assembly GCF_022440805.1 of Holdemania massiliensis. Classification (NCBI taxonomy): domain Bacteria; kingdom Bacillati; phylum Bacillota; class Erysipelotrichia; order Erysipelotrichales; family Erysipelotrichaceae; genus Holdemania; species Holdemania massiliensis. Next base: position 577,232 of record NZ_JAKNTK010000001.1, read on the forward strand.
GAAACAGGATCGGGTAAAGGGGTGGATTGAGGCTGAGTGCTGCACCCGCCTAAAATCAGGACACAAAGTCCGATAAGCAATAATTTCTTTTTCATTTCATTCACCTCGCTGTATTTCAACTTCTAAAGAATCCGGCCAGGCAGCTGAGGTCAGACGGCGCTGTTCCATCCCTTCGCTGAGCGTCAGTTTCAGCCCGGACTCCGCAGGTTCGCACCAGGCATAGTCGATCTTCAGCTGAGCCATTTCTTCAAAGCGATGGATCATAGCCTGCCGTTGTGCCGGATCTTCTATATTATAAAGGACTGTGCTTAAAACATCCAGAATTCCAGCTTGATCTGAAGCACATAACGTCACGCTGCGCAGCCAATTTTCACTGTAGCCGGTATGCGGATTCAGAATGTGATGACGGCGAAGCTGTTGATCACCCTCCGAAAGCAGAAAATAATGCTGATCATCGGCGGAAGTCGAAACCGCTCCCGCAGTCAGGGAAAAAGCATACAGCATCGCTGAACTGCCGGAAGGATCACGTGCGCCGATATTCCAGGCCTTGGGTGAAGCCGAGGGTGACCAGGCGATCAAGGAGCTGCTTCCGGCATCAAGCAGAAAGGGAGTGGCGAATTGTTTCAGCAGATCGGCCAGCTGATCAAGAATGTAGCCCTTGGCCATCGCCCCCAAACTGATCTGCAGAGAACCCTCGCATTCACCAGGATCGAAACGGACGGTTTGTTTTTCATGATCCAGCTGAATCACCGCATCCAGATCCGCAGCGGCAGGCAGACAGCCGACTAGACTTCGGATCACAGCTGGATCCGGATCGGTGTTTTCCGTCGGAAAGGGAGCGAATTTCGATTCCCACAGTGAACTTAATGATCCCAGCAGAGGGTGGAAAAGACCTTCACTCTGCTGTGATAAATCCAGCGCTGTACTGAGCATGGCAAACAATCGGGGATCAAGCGGGATCGTTTCTTTCGGATGCTGATTGATATAAGCCACGTTGTGCAGTTCATTGCCCTGAGCATCCAGGTACTGATGATGAGAGTCAGCCAGTTTATGCCACTCGAACAGCTCGGCTTCTGCCAGAACAGTCGCTTCATCCAGTATCTTTTCATCGGTCATCGTCAGCTGAACCGTTGTGTTGAGCGGAAGAACCAAATTTCCCTCGCTGTCCGTTAAAACGTCAAAATAATTTGTGAAAGTTTTTTCTTGATCAGTTTCATAGCTCTCCTGGTGCGTACAGCCGGAAATCAGGCTTAAGCAAAGGATTATTAAAATTAAAGAAAACGCTTTCAGAAAATTGTTCATCCAATTAGACTCCTTGTTGGGTTAGTTATGAAAAATGTAAATAACGTCGCCGGTTGTTTTTCACAGGCAAGCTTGTTATAATGATAACATATTAGAGTGTTTTACGCACAGCAAAGTTTGAAACAGATAAGACAGGGAATCATCCAGCTCTGTTTTTGCCTGCGTGCAGCGCTGGGAACGCTGCAGGGACGCTCTGATAAGTTTCAGGGAGTAAAGAATACTAAGGAGGGAATTCATGAAAAAAGTATGGGCAATTCTACTGTCCTCACTGCTGGTACTGACGTTGACAGCCTGCGGCAGCAACGGCGGAACGCCTGCACCGACACAGGGAACGGACGGCGGTGCATCGACACCATGTACAGCCAGCGGTGAAATCACACTCGACAGCATCAACGAATATCTGAACACGAGTGCAGATATGGGCGAGGGCTCGATGGCCAATGTTGTCGCTGTTGTACCGATCAGCCACATCAACGGTCCGCGCGAAGAAACTGATTTCTATGCCTTTGTCAATTTCAAGTACAAAGCCAGAAACTATGTGAAGTATCAGATTACGTATTTGTCCTGCACCTGCCGTTCGGCGGATGTCAATTACTGGATGACAGCTTATGTTGAACTGACATTGCCGGAAAGCAAAAAGCTGGACGACGCTCAGGTTCGGTTCCTGTCATTTGACCGCGACAACGGTGATAAGTATACAGCCGGCTTCTGGGGTGACAGCAATCCGACTCCGGCAGGCGCTACTTATGACATGTTCAAGGCTGAGTACATTCCGTTCTTCATCGATAAGGACTATGCCTACATTAAGACGCTGAGCACTGTCGATGATATCGCGGCGGAGGACTACACCGCTGGTGAAGGACGCGAAAGCCTGACGCTGGATACGTTTACCGGTTCATCCGTTTCATCCAACAACATCATCAGAATGCTGAACGCACTGATGGAATATCACGGCACTGACGAATATTTCAGCGCTGAATAAAAAGGGAAAAGAGGAAAAATCCAATGAAAAAATTATTTGCGATCGCTCTGTCTGTTCTGCTTCTGGCCGGCTGTTCTTCTGCACCGCAGGAATGCCCGCCATGCGCTACACCGGAGGCCAGCACGCCTACCGCAGCTGCACCTGCACCGCTGCCGGAACCACGCGATACGACAAAGACCTACAAGCCTTCTAAAGATGCGGCTGATGAAGCCTGCACAGCTGAAGTCTGGGCTACAGGCTGCTCTGGCGTTAACGTAGACAACCTGACTGAATACCTGGGCCGCGACGACGTTCTGTATATCGACCTGCGCGATTACAACGACTATGCGAAGAAGCATCTGAGAAACTTTGAAGTCATTCCTTACTTTGCCTTGATTTTTGATGAAGCTGCCGGAACCGAAGGCAAGCCTCAGCTGTATGGCGGAACATTGGAAGAACCAGTTGCTACTTATGAAGAATCCGCAGCGCTGTTAGAAGCGATGTTCCCGAAGGATAAGACGATCTTCTTAATGTGCCAGTCCGGCGGACGTGTTGCGCAGATGATGAAGCTGATGAACTCCTTAGGCTATGACATGAGCAAGATTTACAATGTCGGCGGCATGGGCCAGTTCACTGATTCCAAGTTTGCTCCATACACGACAGACAATGCGGAAATCGTTCTGGAAGCGACCTATTCTTTTGAAGGTCTGACACCGGCAACGAAATAAGCATAAAACTAGAAACACAAGAAAGCAGCGTTTTCGATAATGCTGCTTTTTCTTTGTTTTTACCGTTTCTTAAAGTTCGCTTGGTTGCTTTCAGCACTTTAACAATGGTATAATATTTATGTTTTTATAACCATCGATTCTGACTGAAAAGGATCGGGATATCAACGAAATTTCAGGGTGGACTTCTGTGATCTGACGGTTGAACTTCGTTCTGTCAAGGGGCGATTTTCAGACTTCGGAATCTTTGTAGCGGAAGCTTCCTGCGAAGTTTCAAAAAAAGAAGGAGGGAATAACCCCATGCTCTCTGTCGAACAATGTTACGCTCAGCTTCAGGGTGATTATGCAGACATTATCCGGCGCATGCGAACGGATGAGCGAGTTGTTAAATTTTTAGCCATGCTGGTGCGGGATGATTCGTTTAATCAGCTGAAGACAGCGTTGGAATATGAAGATTATGAAACTGCATTTCGGGCTGCCCATACGCTGAAAGGCGTGCTGCTGAATTTAAGTCTGACCGCACAGGCCAAAGTGATCAGCGAATTGACGGAAGTGCTGCGTAAGCAGCAGGCTGACGAACAGATTGGTCCGCTGTTTGAGCAGGCCAGCGCTGCTTATGCCGAACTGATGGCGGGGATCCGCGAATTGCTGGAAAAGAATGATTAATTATGAAAGCCCGCGATAAAGTATTGATCGTTGATGATTCGGATATCAATCGATCGCTGCTGGCAGATATGCTGGCGCAGGATTACGATCTGGTAGAGGCAGCCAATGGATTGGAAGCCGTTGCCCTGCTGAGTCAGCAATACAGTGAAATTTCATTGGTGCTGCTGGATATTGTCATGCCAATGATGGATGGTTTTGAGGTGCTGGCCTCGATGAATAAATCGGGATATATTGATCATATTCCCGTTATTATGATTTCTGCGGAAACCTCATCGGTCTATATTGACCATGCGTATGATCTGGGGGCGGCGGAATATATCAGCCGGCCTTTTGACGAGAAAACGGTTAAGCGTCGTGTAAAAAATACGATTATGCTGTATGCCAAACAGAAATATCTGGAAAACATGGTTACAGAGCAGCTGCTTGAGAAAGAAAAAAACAACCTTGTGATGGTTGAAATCTTAAGTCACATCGTTGAATTTCGTAATGGTGAAAGCGGACTGCATGTTATGCATATCCGGGTAATCACAGAAACGCTTTTAAAACAGCTGTGCCGGATGACGGATCGCTACAATCTGACGCCGGAACAGATCGCGATGATTTCCAATGCCTCGGCGCTGCATGATATTGGAAAGATTTCGATTCCGGAAGCAATTTTAAACAAACCGGGGAAATTAACATCGGAAGAATATGAAATCATCAAAACACACAGTGCTATCGGTGCGGAGATGTTGGAAAAAATCCATTATTTTGAAACTGAACCGCTTGTTCAGGTCGCTCGGAATATCTGCCGGTGGCATCACGAGCGATATGACGGCCGCGGTTATCCGGATGGATTAAAAGGAGAGGAAATCCCGATTTCCGCTCAGGTGGTTTCTTTGGCGGACGTCTATGACGCTTTAGTCAGCGTGCGGGTATACAAAGCAGCTTATACGCATGAGGAAGCTATGCAGATGATTTTTAACGGAGAATGCGGAACGTTTAATCCGCTGCTTTTGGAGTGTCTGAAAGAAGCAGGCCCAACGCTGAAAAAGGAATTGAAGGTTCGCTCGCTGTCCGGTGCTTCCCGGATTGAGCTGCAGGACATGGCGCGGAATCTGATCCAGAGCGGCAATGCCTCCAACCGCACGCTGGCGCTGCTGGAACAGGAGCGGACAAAATATCAGTTCTTTGCTTCGATGTCCAAAGAAATTCAGTTTGAATATAACTATCACTCCGACTTGCTGAGTATTTCGGAATGGGGCGCCGCTCAGCTGGGTGTCAATGAAGTCATCATGCACCCCCTGCAGAACTCACAGATTCAGCAGCTGTTTGCCAGCGTGGACTTTGAAGATTTTTTAGCGAAAATCCGCACTGCTCAGCCGGAGGATCCGATTCTCAGCGGAACATATCCGCTGCAGGTGAAGGGCACTTCGCGCTGGTTTAAGGTGGTCGCCCGGCCGTTGTGGGTGATGGAAGAATCCTCGGAACTGACTGGCGTGATCGGCAAGTTTATTGATGTGCATGACGAACAGGTAGAACTGGATCAGCTCAAACAAATGGCTAAAATTGATTCGTTAACCGGACTGTTTAATCGGGCCTATGCCAAACGGGCCATGGATACGATTTTAAACAATGAAGCGGATGCTAGCCAGAACTATGCGCTGTTGGTTTTTGATATTGATTTTTTCAAGAGTGCCAATGATGAATACGGACATCTGTTTGGTGATCAGGTCCTGGCCAACGTCGCCCATCGGATTCAGTCCAACGTCCGCCAGTCGGATATCTCAGCCCGGATCGGCGGCGATGAATTCTTGATTTTCATGGAATATAAGGATCATCTGGAACAGATGATCGAACGGATCTTCCGGTCATTAAACGGCAGTTATCAGGGCTATGATATTACCGTAAGCATGGGGATTGCGTGTTATCCTAAGGATGGATCTGATTATCTGACGCTGTTCCATCATGCCGACCAAGCTCTATATGCAGCCAAACGCCGCGGACGCCGCCAATATTGCCTTTATGATAATTCAATGAAGGATTTGTTGACCGGTGTTTCAAGTGAATAAAGAAAACAAGGATTCAGCCTGGGCCGAGTCCTTGTTTTTGGTTGTTTGTTAACTTCCTGGATAGGGATTAAGAGCTGTCTTTCCTGCTTCATTTAAAATTTGAAAAAAGAAGGATAATCAGACTGACCTTGCATGATCCGGTATTTAATCCTTGATCTTCAGCAGTTTGTGATAAACTCCGTTGATTATGCCGGCAGTGATGAAGTTTCCGACACCGGCAGCTGTGCAGAAAAATAGGGTGATGACATGCCATTCTTCATAGCCGAACAGACCGTCGAGAATTAACATCAGACCGAGGCCTAAAATAATCAAGCCGACACCCATAACAATGCGGGTAGTAAAGACTTTCTGGAACCGTTCATATTCATCCTGTAAATCACAGATCAGTTCGCCGCTGAGATGGAAGCCTTGTTTCTCAATCTTTTCTACATCCTGATAATCCATTCCGCCTTTGATCAGCAGACCAACGCCGATCGCGACAAAAAACATCAGGATAGCAGCGCCTAAATCATTGTCGAACAGAATCGTCGGGATCACTCCGCAGAGAATGAAGCCAACGCCGCCGCTGATTTTTCGCGCAAAGATCTGATTGAGGTGCAGATACTTTTCTACCGATTCCCGATCAGAGGTGTAAGCGAAACGTCCGATCAACGATTCCTCTGGCTGCGGACCTGGAGAGGGGAAATCATCAAAAGCATCGTCATTCCATGACGTTTCCTGAATCCGTTCTTCGACAGGTTCAGGAAGCGGAGCTTCAGCACTCTCTTTCATTAATTCATCCAATGAAACACCCAGCAATTCACTGAGCTGGATCAGTTTTTCAACTTCCGGATAACCCTGGCCACTTTCCCATTTTGAAACAGCCTGGCGGGATACGTTTAGTTCAAAGGCCAGCTGTTCCTGGGAAAAACCGGCTTCTTTTCTTTTTTTCTGGAGTTTTTGAGCAAAATTCATCATTGTTCACCTAACCTTTATTTGATGTCTTTATTGTAGGGGAAATTTACAGGGAAAGCTACCAAGTTGTGTTTGCGTTTTTCAGCAACTTGAAGTTGCGGGGCGAAAAACAGGCAAAAACAGCTGTTTTTGGATAAGAATTTCCTTTTTTTATCCTTTTTCAGCTGGACAATAAAGTTCATCGTTTTACAATATTGAGGTAGAGAGTGGGGATTGGAAATGGAAAGTCTTATTTTATCATTGAATGTGGTGATGCCGCTGTTATTTTTAATTTTGGTAGGTCAGGGTGTGCGCCGGCTGCATCTTTGTGATGAGCGGACATTAAAACAGATGAATCAGTTGGTCTTTAAATTGTTTTTGCCATGTACATTGTTCAATAATATCCTGACGACAGACTTAAAAACAGTGCTTCAGCCGCAGTTGTTAATTTATGCTGCATGCGGTGTGCTGATCGCCTGTGCGGCAGGATGGCTGATCATGCCGCGGATCAGTCATGACCCGCGGAAACAGGGCGTCATGATCATGAACACCTATCGAAGCAATGCGGTGCTGTTCGGCATGCCGATTGTGCAGTTAATTTACGGTGATGCTCAGCTGGGTGTGATGTCGATGCTGATCGCTGTAATTGTCCCTTTGTTTAATATTTTGTCAGTGATTGTGCTGGAAACCTTTCGCGGGGGAAAAGCGCGGTTATCCAAATTAGCTGAAGGGATTGTGACCAATCCGCTGATCATTGCTTCCGTGCTTGGATTGCTCTGTTTATTCTCCGGAATTCATTTGTGGAAACCGCTGGCTTCTGTCATCAGCGATATGGGCAAAGTATCGACGCCTTTGGCCTTGATCATTCTGGGAGCTGGCTTTCAGGCGGAAAAGGTTGCTGAAAATAAGAAGGAACTGATCGCATCGGTTTCTGCCCGATTGGTCTGGACACCACTGGCAGCCTTAGGCACAGCGGTTGCCCTAGGTATCCGCGGCGTCGCTTTGGTCAGTCTTCTGGCCATCTTTGCTTCACCCAATGCGGTATCATCGTATTCGATGGCCGAAGGAATGGGCAGCGACAGCGAACTAGCCAGTCAGGGACTTTTATTCAGTACGGTGTTCTGCATTCCTACGATATTCCTGTGGATTTTCTGTTTTAGTCAGCTCGGCTTTATCTAAGCTGGAAAGGAGAAGTCCATGACGGTTTGTTTTGAGTTGGATCCAAAAGAGTGTCCGGATATCCTACATGCCGAACAACGGATAATCGAAATTCACTCAGTGCCGGGGAATCCACGGCAAAGAAGTTGGACAGTTGAAGCTGGGAAAGCGAATTTAGAAGACCTGATCCCACAGCTGCAAAAAGTCACAGCGCACCGTCAGATTCTTCCGCAGAAGTCAGATGAAGACTGTCTGATTGAGCTGGAAGAAGCGGCTCGATGGTTAAGCCGGCAGACTGAGGATGATGTGGAATGGCTTGCGGCAGCGATCACTTTAATCCAGCAGCGAATGACTTATGATCCGAAATTGGCATTGGAGTACAGCCATGGCAGGGGTTCTGGTTTATCCTTAAAGGAGGCCTGGTCCTGCGGTCGGGGAACATGTCGGGAATTTGCGATGGGGATGGCGGCGCTTTGCCGGATTCAGGGTATTCCTGTTCGTTATGTTCAGGGAATCAGCGCTCCGGATCGGCTGCATGTATGGAATGAAGTTTACTTGGATTCGACAGGCTGGCTGGCGGTGGATGTTCAGTCCGGTTTGATCGGATATTGGGGAAATCTTGTAACGTTTCGGATTGCGGAATCGATCCGCGAATTACCGATGCCGTCGGCTTTGAAGCTTAAAATTACCGAACCGCTGGCCATTCCGCAGGATCGGCAGGTTTATCTGCATTTCAAGAAAATGCCGAAGGCTTTGGAGGGCTCAGGGCAGTTCCTTTTGAAATCATGGCAGAATGAATTCAAAGTTCGCTGTCTTGTTCACCTTCAGGCCCAAGCTCATCCATCAACGTCATTCGCTGCTTTATCAGCGGCAGTGTTTGAACAGCTTGCCAGCTTCCCTCATGCCGAAATGCTTTCGCAATTTAAAATCAGTTCTGAAGCTGCAATGCAAATAAGGGAACAACTCTGTGAACAGTTAAGACAGTCTGGCTTCACCGTGCGCATGGCTTCTGGTCTGAATTGGAGTACAGGTCAGCCGGCAGTCTGGCTGGAACTTGCAGCTTCACCGTGTGAATGGCTGAAGCTGGATATCCTGTCGAAGATGTTGGGACCTCAATTAGATTGGGTGCGGCTGAGCGTCGGAAATTCTGTGGATGAGGTGATTGCCGGATTGCGGGAAAGTGCCGAAAACTGAGTATACCGCTGATTTGCAGAACAGGCAGTCAAGACGAAGTGCCCGGGGTTCTTCATCGTGAAAAAGATTTAAAGGGAAAAATGTGGATAACTCTTTATAGCAATGTTGGAATATCCAGCGATGATTTCAGGCAAGGTTGAAAGCCAAACTGATTTTGCAGATTAAAAAGAGCCGAGGCAAAGCCGTGAGAAGTCCTGATGATCCCTGTAAGTTCAATTTTGCATCCATCCTTGGTGACTCTTTTAATTCTCTGGACGCGCACTGTGGAAATGTTGTGAAGAAACGTTGACATTGACCGCAGATTTCAACTATAATGTCATTATTCATCGGAGGGGAAATCACATTCTGGGTGATTTGCTGGATAAGATGGCTGACGGAAGCGTCGGTGTCTTATCCTTTTTTGATTGATTGGAGGAGTTTCAATGAGAGCTGAATTTACGAGTGGAAAAATTTTAGCGCCGCTGATGAAATTTACGGTGCCGATTATGATTGCCTTAATCTTACAGGCATTGTATGGGGCGGTGGATTTACTGGTTGTCGGTCAGTTTGCTTCGCCGGAAGCTGTGTCTGCGGTAGCGACGGGCAGTCAGGTGATGCACACGATGATGGTGATTATCACGGGACTGGCGATGGGCATCACGGTCTTAATCGGGCAGCAGTTTGGCCGGGGTGAACCGGAAAAAGTCGGTCAGACTGTGGAAAGCGGTGTTTTTCTGTTTGGCTGCCTGGCTTTGATTCTGACCGGGATCATGTTGTTCGCAACGCCGGCTCTGGTTACGCTGATGCAGGCGCCGGCAGAAGCGGTCGCGTTTACGAATCAATATGTTTTGATCTGTTCCGGCGGGATTTTATTTATCGCTGCGTATAATACGCTGGGCAGTATTTTCCGCGGTTTGGGAGATGCGCGCACGCCGCTTTTGGCCGTCGCGATAGCCTGTGCAGCGAATATTGTTCTGGATTTGCTTTTGGTTGCTGGGTTTAAAATGGGCGCTGCCGGTGCAGCGCTGGCCACGGTCATGGCTCAGGCGATCAGCGTGATTTTGTCGCTGATGGTGGTTGCCCGTCAGGGTCTGCCGTTCCCTTTTTCTTGGCGGCATATCCGGTTTCATGGTTCGACGATCAAGGAAATTGTCAAATTAGGTGCACCGGTAGCGCTGCAGGACCTGCTTGTCAGCATTTCCTTTTTAGCAATTACGGCCATCGTCAATCAGCTGGGCGTCATCGCTTCTGCCGGCGTAGGTGTCGCAGAAAAAGTGTGTACCTTTATTCTGTTGGTGCCTTCGGCCTATGCGCAGTCCATCTCGGCGTATGTCGCACAGAATATTGGCGCAAATCAGCCCCAACGGGCAAAACGCGGCATGGTCTACGGGATTGCGACATCCCTGTTATTCGGGATCTTCATGAGTTATTTCGCATTCTTTCACGGTCATCTGCTTTCCGGCTTATTCGCGCGGGATACGCAGGTCATTTTTGCCGCTGCGGATTATCTGAAAGCCTATGCGATCGACACGCTGCTGGTGTCGTTTATGTTCTGCTTTGTCGGGTATTTCAACGGCTGCGGCAAGACGACCTTCGTGATGTTTCAGGGACTGATCGGCGCTTTCTGCGTGCGGATTCCGGTTTCTTACCTAGCCAGCAAATGCGTACCGGTTACACTGTTTCGGATCGGTCTGGCAACGCCGTGTTCGACCTTTGTGCAGATCATCCTCTGCGTTCTCTATTTCTTTGTCTTAAGCCGAAAAGAAAAGAAAAATGCCTCGCTGGCTTCGGCCCAATAAAATGACAAAAGAAAGCTGCAGAGCCGCAAGACCACATACTTACTGTTCGTTTCTTTGTTTGGCTTGACTGACTCAGAAAACGCAGGCAGCTTGAAGACTTAAAATTATAGAGAAGAGTTTATAAAAAGAGCCAGTTTTGATCGACTGGTTTTTTTTGATCTCAATTTGCCTTGTTGGTTTTGTGGCAATCCCTTACAATAAATAAAACGGAGGAATTAGAATGGCTAAAATGAGTCTTTGTCGGCGCGGCGCATCGCTGCCGCAGACGCGAATCTGGATTTAGCATCAGCTGCTTCAAATCGATGACAGGCTGAGAAAAGCTGAGGAATTCAGCTCAGAAAATGCCTGGCTGGTGGTCTATGCGCATGAATTTACGCCGCCAACAATTTTGTTGGAAACGCTGACAGTCTCGCTGCGGTATGACGGCGATCTTTTAATCGTTCAGGCCCTTTCAGCAAGCTCCCAAAATGTTCAGCTGACAATTCGATTCGCATGCGATGTAGGGAATGTTCAGGCTTTACGTCAGGCTTTGGAAACACAGGGATTTACTTTCTATCGTGAAGAACAGGAAACGCATTGACTTACCCGTTATACTTATAATCCAATAATTTCTCAGATTCCGCGATGATTTTTTCATAATGCTCAAAATCTGTCTTATACAAATTTAAATAGATCATATCCAGAAGACACAGCTGTGAACACCGCAGTGTCATGGCATTCAGCCGCGTATTAGTTTCATAGTTTACGGTCTTTAAAACAATATCGGAATAACCGTGGAGACGGTTTTTCTGAATTCGCGTCATAGCGATGACAGTCACATTTTGATGTCCGGCAATTCTTGCGGCCTTTAATATTTCCGGTGTTTCACCGGATTCGGAAATCAAAAATAAAACATCCTGCGGACCGAACTGACTCAGCATGGAAAAAATAATGTGTGAATTCGCGCTGCAAAAGGAATCCAGCCCCATCTTCAGCCACTGATTGGAAATATACTCCGCGAATAAATTCGAGTTGCCAAAACCAAAAACAATGATTTTCCGCGCTTTTCTCAGCGTTGATACAGTCTGATCAATGACTTGCGGCGGATTGAATTCAAGAGTCAGTTCCGCCATCTTCTGATACTGCTGGATGATCTTCTGATTGGTGGAAGAGGTGCCTTCGTTGACGACAATTTCTTCCTTAACCTTTTCCTCAGTTAAAGAAATGGATAAGTCTTCCAACAGCTCCCGAAAGCTGCGGTAGCCCAGCTTCTTGGAAAAGCGGATAATTGTGGATTGGCCGATATTCAGCCTGTCCGCAAGCTGATATGACGTAAAACTACGCGCTTCCAACGAATGCTTTTCAAAGAATTCCACAATAACTTTTTCGGTCTGTGTCAATTCATTTTGGACTTGTTTTAATTTTTCCTGATACATGAAACCCACCTCATTCTTCTGAATTTATTATAGCGGACCGGATATGAAAGAACAAGCTGATTATTCACAAATGACTCGGAAAGTCTTCACAAAATAATTTATTTAAAAATTAATGACTTAAATTCGTTGACAAAAAGGAAGCCGAAAGATTATGATCTGGGTGTGTTAATTCATTTTATTTGCGCAAAGTAATGAATTAAGAAGTTATTGCGATGGATCGCAAGGAGGGCGTTTTATGACTTTAATTCAAGCTCTGCTGATAGCTTTATGCGGCTATCTCTCTTCCAATTATTCACCTTGGATCTTCGGCCAGCTGGGCGGCTGGTATACGATGGGCCGTCCATTGGTTTCCGGCTTGATCATCGGTCTGATTCTTGGGGACGTGCGCACGGGGATTCTGATGGGCGCCGCGGTTCAGACATTATACATTGGTTTGGTAACGCCGGGATTATCGATGCCGGCTGATCTCAATTTTGCGGCCTATATGGGGATACCGCTGGCAATGGTCGCCGGGGCATCCACAGAATACGCGCTCAGCTTATCCGTTCCACTAAGCTTCTTAGGGGTATCACTGGTTTATGTCGTCGCTTCAGTGAATGTTTACTGGGTACGCAAACAGGAACAATGGATTGAACAGGGAAAGATTAAAAAAGCGGCGAATGCACCAGTCTATGCTTCAATCTCTCAATTCATCGCACGGTTTGTTCCGATCTTTCTGGCTTGTTATTTCGGACAAGATTTTATTATTTCGGTTGTTCAGGCGATTCCGACCTGGCTTGGCGATACCTTTGTGATTTTCGGCAAGATGCTGCCGGCAGTCGGGTTTGCGATGCTGCTGCGGTTTGTCTTAAACAAAAATATCGAGTTGGTTTATTTCTTCGTCGGCTTCATCATGATTGCGGTCTTGAAGATGCCAATTGTGGCCGCTACGATTGTCGCCTGCTTCTTAGCTTATCTGGATATCCGCTATACGGCAAAAAAGGAAAATGAACTGGAGGTTGAAGTCGATGAGTAACACTAAGAAATTATCGAATCGGGATTTATTCAACGCGTATGCGTATTGGATGATGTTTGCGCTGGCCGCGCAGAACATGGAACGGATGGAAGCTCCGGCCTTTGCGGGAATGATGGGCAAGGCCGCGGATAAGCTTTATGAAGATCCTGAAGAACAGAAGGCATTGATGCTTCGGCATACGCAGTTCTACAATACCCAGCCGATGGTCGGCGTGATGATCAATGGAATTGCGTTAGGGATGGAAGAGCAGCGGGCTTGTGGCGAAAATGTTCCGGATGAGTTGATCTCCTCGACCAAAACTGCTTTAATGGGGCCATTCGCAGGGGTTGGTGACTCCTTGTTTATCGGCACACTGATTCCGATTCTCTTGAGCATCGGTCTGGGATTAGTCGGTGAGCAGGGCAGTTTGGCCGGTCCGTTGTTCTACATCGTGGCCTGGTTAGGCATCATGCTTCCGTTCACCTGGCTGACTTTCCGCTTCGGCTACCGTTCCGGGATCAACGCCATTCATACTTTGTTTGAAAGCGGCATGAAGGATATCGCAGTCCGTTTTGCCAACATCGTTGGGATGATCATCGTCGGCTGCATCAGCGCTCAGTATGTCAGTGTGAAGATCGGCTGGCAATACGTTTCCGGCGAGATGACGATGAATATTCAGGGAGTTCTGGATGGAATTATGCCAGGCTTACTGCCGCTATTGCTGACACTGGGCGCATGGGCGCTGATGGAGAAAAAGCAGTGGAAGATGGGACGGGTCTTCATTCTGATCTTTGCGATTGCTTTAGTCGGCCGATTCTTTGGAATCCTTGCTTAAACTTTATGAACAAGTCATTGATTGAACAGCTGCAGGGTGGGTTGGTTGTTTCCTGCCAGGCATTTGACTACGAACCTTTCTATGGTGCTGATTTCATGGCTAAAATGGCCATTTCCGCCAAATTGGGGGGAGCTGCGGCGATTCGTGCCAGTTGGCCGGAGAATATCCGAGCGATCAAAAAGGAAGTGGATTTGCCGGTCTTCGGCATCAATAAAATCATGCCGAAGTCTTATGATAAGCTGCACGATGTGATCATTACGCCGACGCTACAATCCGCGCGGGCTGTGGCGGAAGCCGGAGCGGATATTGTAGCGGTGGACTGTACCCTGCGTCAGGGACGGACACCGCAGACCATCCTGAATTTGCTTCAGGAATATAAAGCTCATCTGAACGTGCTGATCATGGCGGAAATCAGTACCGCAGAGGAAGGTGAAATTGCGGCTGAGGGCGGTGCTGATATTTTGTCGACGACGATTGCCGGTTATACGCCGTATTCGCGCCACCTAGAAGATCCGGATTATCAGCTGATTGAGGAATTATGTGCTCTGACTTCACTGCCGATCAATGCCGAGGGCCGCTTCCATCATCCGGATCAGGTAGTTAAGGCATTCCAGCTGGGCGCCTGGACGGTCACGGTCGGCAGTGCGATCACTCGTCCGCACTGCATTACCCGGGAATTCACGCAGGCGATCGCCCGCCTTAAAGAACAGGAAAAGATTACAGAATAAAAACAGGTTAAATTATTCATAAAGTATTGTAAACTTTGAATAAAAAGTTTACAATGGGAACAGAAAGTGGAGGAATTGAAAATGAACAATAAAGTATTTCCAACGGTTCGCCAGCTTGTCGATCAAGTTGAAGCAACGCAGCAGGAGAACATCGAAGCCGCAGCGCAGGCGGTTGCCCAATGCATTATCGACGGTGGTATCGTCCAGGCCTGGGGCGGCGGACATTCCTTAGCGGGAGCCATGGAAGTAGCCCATCGAGCAGGCGGATTCATTCCGACAAAGAAAATTGTAGAACCGTCCAACAATGCTTATGAAACAGTTGAAAGAGCCGGCGAGATTTTTATGAAGAAGGTTGATGTCCGTCCG
This sequence comes from Holdemania massiliensis, assembly GCF_022440805.1. Lineage (NCBI taxonomy): Bacteria > Bacillati > Bacillota > Erysipelotrichia > Erysipelotrichales > Erysipelotrichaceae > Holdemania > Holdemania massiliensis. The sequence goes on from NZ_JAKNTK010000001.1 coordinate 592,338, forward strand.
GGCGATGTTGTCTTTATCATCTCCAATTCCGGCCGTAATCCGCTGTGCATGGATATTGCCCTGGGCTGCAAGAAGAAGGGTGCCAAGCTGATCGCGATCACAGCGCTGGAAGCTTCTTCGCACTTGTCGCCAAAACATTCCTGCGGCAAGAATCTGTATGAAATTTCAGATATCGTTTTGGACAACTGCACGCCGGAAGGCGATTGCTGCATCGATCTGGAAGGCTTTGACGGCAAGATCTGCGGCATGTCGATGATTACGACCTCGGTTCTGGTTCAGGCGGTGACCTATCGGGCAGCTGAAATCCTGATTGAAAAAGGGATCACTCCTCCGATCTACAAATCACAGAATATCGACGGCGGACGGGAGTTCAACGAGACGCTGGAAGCTAAATACATCGATCGTCTGTATCGGATTTAAGCGGTTTAATCTCAAAAGAAAAAAAGCATCAGGGTATTGGAAGCGGGAAACCTTCAAAACTGATGCTTTTTTTATGTTTTTAATTGCCTTTATTCTTCTTCTTTCCTCTCAACGCATTGTTCGATAATCCGCAATAATCGTGCACAGTCAAGCGGTTTTGCCATATGAGCATTCATCCCGGCGCGCAGACATCGCTGAACATCTTCTTCAAAGGCATTGGCCGTCATCGCAATAATCGGAATCGTATGAGCCTGCGGATGTTCACTTTGACGGATTTTACGGCACGCTGTTAAACCATCCATGACCGGCATCTGCAGATCCATTAAAATCGCATCAAAGGTGCCGGCCGGAGCAGCCAGGAACTGATCGATGGCTTCCTGTCCATTTACCGCAATCTGGGCTTCAATCAAGCCGATTTTCAGATATTCAACAGCAATTTCCCGGTTAAGTTCATTATCCTCAACTAACAGGACTCGGCAGCCGGATAATTCCGGCACGCTCGGCTGATCCACTGTCTTTGTTTTTTCAGGATGGCCGCTGTGAATCTCCGCCAGCGCACTGTACAGCCGCTTGCGAAACAGCGGTTTTTCAATAAAGTGTTCAATTCCAGCTTCCTGGGCCTTATCCATGATCTGCGACCAATCGTAAGCAGAAACGAAGATCACCGGGAGTTCCTCACTGATCTGTTCATGAATTGTTTGTGTCAGCGTTAAGCCATCCATTCCCGGCAGAACCCAGTCAACAATCGCAACATCATAACTTGCCTGGTTCTGATGCGCTGACCGAATTTTCCGCAGCGCTTCAGGAGCATCGAGCGCACTGTCGGCAAAGACCGCCGCCGCTTCCAAAATTGCCGTGACATCTTCACAAACCTGTGGATCATCATCTACGATGATCACGCGCATGCCGGCAATTTCCTGCGGTCTGAATTCCGGATAATCTGCTTTTTTCAGGTCCAGGCGGATCGCAAAGGCTGAACCTTTTTCCAATTCACTTTCAACGGAAAGGGTACCGCCCATCATTTCGACGATGTTATAAACAATCGATAATCCTAAACCTGTTCCGCCTTCCTGGATATGCAGCTCACCTTGTTCCTGTTCAAAAGGCGAACCGAGCCGCTGCATAAATTCTTTGGACATCCCGATTCCGTTATCCCTTACCTGGAAGCATAGACTTACATAACCTTCACGCTGCGAGGGACTTTCCATGATTTCAAAATTGATGTGACCAAACGGCCGGGTATATTTGACGGCGTTGTTCAAGATGTTAATCAGCACCTGATTGAGCCGAGTCCAGTCACCGCAGAGATGATCATTCCAGAGATCATGAATATGAATATCAAAGGTATGATGTTTGGCCTCCGCCTGCGTCCGGATGATGCCGGAGACATTGTCAATCAGCTCTGAAAGGCAGAACGGTTCTTCCTTGATTGAAACTTTTCCGCTTTCAATCCGTGACAGATCCAGGATATCATTGATAATGCTCAGTAAGTGAGCTGCGGATAAACGAAGCTTGCGAACAGATTCATGAACCTGTACCGGATCCTGGGCGTTGCGGTCAAGAATTTCCACCATTCCAATAATCGCGTTCATCGGTGTTCGGATTTCATGACTCATATTGGAAAGAAACTCTGACTTGGCCCGATTGGCCTGCTGAGCAGCTTGAGCGGCTGTTCGCAAGGACTCCTGAACTCGCATGTTTTGAGTGATGTCTTCCCAATAAAACATCATTTTCTTTCGTCCGGCGATCATGACGCCGGTTTTAATCGTGAACCGCAGATCCAGCAGCTGATGGGTTTGCGCATGTTCGATTTGGAGCTGATAGCTTTCATCTTTTTCGATTGTTTCCGCCATCAGCCGGTGGTACAGATCGGGTGAAGCCTTACAACACAGCTCCTTTAACAGCTCGGGATTCGTCAGATAAGCCTGGCTGTCATGACCTAAAATCCGCTTGCTGTTGCGGAAAACCTGTTCCAAACGATGCTGATTCTGATCAAACAAACAGACGACCAAGTCGCTCTTTTCACTCAGGGCGTCATAGGTTGCGTTCTGAATTTCCCGTTCGACCATCTGCCGGCGTTCGTTGTTGCGGCGGCGAACCAGGAAGTACAGCACGACGGTAACAGTCAGAACCGAGATGACGATCAGCATTTCGATGATCCCAGTAATGATTGCCAACACACTTTGTGATTCCGCCTGAATCACTTCGCTGGGAATAATCCCACACAGAATCCACTGCGGATTTTCCTGAACCGGAATAAAATAAAGGTAATATTCTTTTCCTTGGATCTTGCAGCGAATGCTGAATTCTTCTTGATTCACAAGCCGATTTTTAAGCTTTTGCTGATCATCACCGCGATAGCCGGCGGCTTCGATCAAGTCGGCAAACTGAATAATCTGAGTTTCATTTTCACCGCTTTGGATTGCGGCGCTGACTGCACTGCCGCTGAGCGTATCGACAAGAAAGTAATAGCCGTCGCTGCGAAAGGATTTTGCGATGGCATTGCTGCTGTAACGCTCCATCGGAACACCGACGAAAAAAGTACCTAGATCCTGATTGTCTTTTTCCAGCAGCATCTCAATTACGGTTAAGCTCGCCCCGGTTTCATCCACGAACATGGCTGAGTAAGCGGTACTGCCGGGCAGCAGTGCCTGCGGCTGGAAAGGAAGCTGATCTGCGTTCACGGTTTGTCCCTGACTGTCATAGCCGATTCCCTCAGAATTCAGATAAATCGCAAACCGATAATCATATTCCTGCAGAAATGCCTGCATGGTCACTGTGGCTTTTTCAGGATCTTCCCAGCTTATGTAGGCGGCAAACCGCTTGACGCTGTTAAGATCCGCGAGAATATCGGAATCGATCAGGTTTTCTGATTTTTGAAAAATATTCTTAACGGCCTCAACCGCATTGTTTTCCATCTGCTGCTGAACATGCCGAATCATCAAACCCGTCAGCAAAATCAGTCCGATTAAGACGGCGAGCAGCAGGCCTTCAAAAACGCGGGAAAGGGTCTGTTTATTCTTCTGTTTCATAGTTGTCTAAATTATCCTGATTAATGATCTGCGAGTCGGTTAGATATTCAGCTTTTAGTGCTTCCCCGCTGAGCAGCTGATAGCCGAGCTGCTGAAGGAGCATACCCCATTGTGCAGGCGACTGCACTGAAGCTGCACGAACAAAGCCTTTTTCAACGGCTTGAAGCAGAATATCCGTACCGGCATCGTGATACAGACTGCCTGTTCCATATAACAAGATACTATCCTGTCGTCCGGCAGCCAAGACCAGACTGTGCATCAGCAGCGTAATATCATCATTAAATCCCCACAGGATATTCATTTCCGGATGTTCGCTCAGCAGCTTTTCAGCTGCCGGCAGTACTTCTTCATACAGCGTAACTTCATCGCTGGCAACGACTTCCACTGCAGAACCTTCCAGCGTATCAAGAATTCCCTGAACCCGGCTCGTTACAGAGCGAGCCAGCGGATTGTTCAGCATGCCCAGCTTTCCGCCTTCAGGATGATCCTTTAAAATTTGTTCGCCGATTAATACCCCCAGCTGATAATTGTCACCGCCGATAAAGGCAGCGGTATATTCAGAATCACTGACCTGGGAATCAAAACAAATGACCGGTACCTGAGCTTCCTGACATGCTTTCAAAGCGGGTAAAATGCCGTCAACATCCACCGGACCGAGAAATAACAGATCAATTCCTTGATCCAGCATCTGTTCGATTCCTTCAATCTGCCGATCATTGTCCAGCTGTGGATCAAAAGTAATCACTACATCGCCTTTGGCTTCTGCCGCACTTTGAACTTCTGCCAGCGCTGCCCGGTAGGCAGGGTCGGTTAGATCCATACCTGTAAATCCAAAAGTAACTTGTTCATCTTTTGGACTTTCTTTATCCATATTGAACAGCGTACAGCCGGACAGGCTCAGCGCCAGGCATAAACCAATTCCCAGGCTTCCCCATTTTTTTCGCATTGTGTTTCCCCCTCTGTATTCCGTCTTTATAACTTCTTTATTGTATGTTTATTATACCGCGAAAGAATACGTGAATTCTACCATTCTTACCGATTCTTCTGCTTTTATCAATTTGGCAGGTCCGGGTATCCTTAGAATAAAGATCTGTTGCTGCACGATTTTGTAAACTCTCAACAAGTAGCTATTTTGTATAAAGACTGAAAATTATAGACCAAAAAAGAACAACGCCTTCACGTCTCGTAAAGATTGTCGGCGTTGTTCTGTCCACCACTTCCCTCGTAAGAGGGAGTGAATGACGGGTATCGCTGCTGCAAGCGACCCTACGCTTTGATTATAATCCATTCCTGAGTTATTTCAAGTTTTCCCCTTTTAGAATCGACTGTTTCATAAATTTACACAATTTGAACAGAAAATCTGTACTGTAACCTTACTTTTTTCAATTTTCGGCGGGGCTTTTTCCAATTTTCCGCAATATTAGAAATGTAGGATTTCTTGTTTACAGCGGCTGCCCGTCCGGATGGATCATTGTTTGATTCATTGTTTTTCAAGCTTGTTTTTCTGAGCTTAGGAAAGGAGGGGCTTTTTATGAAGCTATTCATAAAACTTTTGAGCTCTATTTCTCTTTCTGAATTCATCCTGATCGTCCAAACAGCGATCATGCTTCTTGAATACAGACTGAAAATTATAGACCGAGAAAGAAAAAACGCCGTCTTATCCCGCAAAGATGACCGACGTTTATCTGTCCACCACTTCCCTCGTAAGAGGTAGTGAATGACGGGTATCGCTGTTACAAGCGATCCTACCTTTATATTATAGAACATTCCTGAGTTATTTCAAGGCTGTTTATCTATTTTCTAAGAATTAGAATATAAAAATACTATGTTGGAATAAACTAATTATCATTTTTCATTAATTTACATCATGGGATCAGAAAATCTGTACTGTAACCTTACTTTTTTCAATTTTTGGCGGGGCTTTTTCCATTTTTCCGCAATATTAGAAATGTAGGATTTCTTGTTTACAGCGGCTGCCCGTCCGGATGGATCATTGTTTGATTCATTGTTTTTCAAGCTCGATTTTCTGAGCTTAGGAAAGGAGGGGCTTTTTATGAAGCAATTCATAAAACTTTTGAGCTCTATTTCTCTTTCTGAATTCATCCTGATCGTCCAAACAGCGATCCTGTTTCTTGAATACAGACTGAAAATTATAGATCGAAAAAGAAAAAACGCCGTCAATTCTCGCAAAGATAACCGGCGTTTATCTGTCCACCACTTCCCTCGTAAGAGGTAGTGAATGACGGGTATCGCTGTTGCAAGCGACCCTACGCTTTTATTATAGTCCTTTTCTGAGTTAAGACAAGACTCTTTTATCAATTTTATCTTTATTTTCTCTCCAAAAATAAGAAAACGGAGAGGCGCAGATCCATCTCTTAAACATGTGACAAAAAATCAATTCCAACACGAGAGAATGTCGAAGCATTTTTCTTCCTATAGACCTAAAGCATGATATAATCAGATTATCTATGAACTGAGAAAGAGAGGATCCTATTGATGATTGATGCCGAAGTGCGCCATGCGATTGAATTAGAGACAGAACGACAGACCCATAACATTGAACTGATCGCTTCAGAAAATTATGTTTCCCGTGATGTATTGGAGGCTGTCGGCTCCATTTTGACCAATAAATATGCTGAAGGATATCCAGGCCGGCGTTATTATGGCGGATGTGTCGATGTGGATAAAATAGAGAACCTGGCGCGTGAGCGCGTGTGCGAGTTGTTTCAGGCGGAACATGCCAACGTTCAGCCGCATTCCGGTTCCCAGGCCAATATGGCAGTCTATATGACAATCCTGCAGCCAGGTGATAAAGTATTAGGCATGGATCTGAACTCTGGAGGACATTTGACCCATGGCCATCAGCTGAATTTCTCTGGCCGGCTCTATGAGTTTCACAGCTATGGTGTCGATCAGGAAACCGAATGCATTAACTATGAGGAAGTGCGCAGGATTGCGATGGAAGTGAAGCCGAAACTGATAGTGGCTGGGGCCAGTGCTTATCCGCGTGAAATTGATTTTAAGAAATTCCGCGAAATTGCGGATGAAGTTGGTGCTTATCTAATGGTGGATATGGCGCATATCGCCGGTTTGGTTGCCGCTGGTCTGCATGGCAGTCCGGTTCCTTACGCACATTTTGTGACTTCAACTACACATAAAACGCTCCGCGGACCGCGCGGCGGCATCATTCTCTGCAAACAGGAATTCGCAAAGGATCTCGACCGTAATGTTTTTCCAGGGATCCAAGGCGGACCGCTGATGCATGTCATCGCAGGAAAGGCGGTGTGCTTTGGTGAAGCGCTGAAGCCGGAATTTAACGATTATGCTCGGCAGATTGTCAAAAACTGTCAGGTTTTCTGTGAAACACTGAAGCAGGAAGGCCTGCGGATTGTGACCGGCGGAACGGATAATCATTTGATTTTGGCAGACGTTAAATCCTCATTTGGCCTTACTGGTAAAAAAGCCGAAGCCCTGTTGGACGAAATCAACATCACCTGCAATAAGAACACCATTCCTTTTGATCAGGAAAAACCCTTTGTGACCAGCGGTATTCGTCTGGGTACAGCAGCGATGACAACGCGCGGATTCAAAGAAGCAGAATTCCGCCAAGTCGCTCGCTGGATGACGATGATTCTGAAAGATCCTGAAAATGAAGCGCTTAAGAACCAGCTGCGACAGGAGGTCATCGCAATGACTTCCCGTTATCCACTAATTCGCGAAGCATAAAAGAGAAAAGTCCTGTCTGATCAGTGCAGTCTGCATTGATCCGGCAGGACTTTATTCTTATAACCAAGACAACAGACTCAGGCTGGAAGGGAATCTGTCGGCAGATTTAACAGGAGATTGACAGTAAAGACATGCTCGTTGGGAGTAATTTTTAAAATTCCATGATATTTTGCGCATAAGGACTGAATGGAAGATAAACCAATGCCCTCCCCTTCCCGCTTCGATGACAGAAAAATATCGTCCTGCTTCCGGATTTGGCCGTTATAGCTGTTGCGGCACTGCAGTACCAATCCATTTTCACCCTGCATCTGGCTTTTTACTTCAATAAACTGCAGTTCTCCTGCTTTTTGACGCAGACAGGCTTCCATGGCATTTTCTAAAATATTGCCTAAGATGACCGTCAGGTCGGTATCCCGGATCATCAAGGCTGACGGCAGGACGATTGACGTGGTGAACGCGATTCCATTTTCTTCAGCCATATCCATGTAATACCGCACAATGGCGCTGAATAACAGATTTTCGCAGACTGGAGTTTTAACCGAGGACTCAAAGGTACTGATAAACTGATTCAGCGACGTTCGCAGTTTATCTGTTTCTCCTTGATCCATGTAGGTTTTTAAGGTTAAAAGATAATGATGCAGATCATGGCGGGTCTGGCGTGTACTGGTGATGCTGGCAGCCAGGCGTTCCGCTTGTTTATCCCGAATCAGCGCCTGATATTCCTGAACCTGCAGCTGCTGCTGGAGCTGCTGCTTTTCTTCACTGAAGTTGATCATGCTCAGCGTCGCATAATAGGAGAGAAAGGTTCCGGCAGTCCACACAATAGCCAACAACAGCGGCCAGGTAATTTCCGTGTTGAGAACCGCCAGCGAAGACGTGAAGCCCAGCCGATAAATTAGATAGAACGCTGCCGGAATCAGCCACAGCATACTCCAGATTTCCGGTGTGTCTTCATGTTCCCATACCGGCAGTACCTGATGAACAAGGAAGTACCAGATCAACGGCACGCTGATCGTGAAAATCACAATCCGGCACAGAGAGATGGAAGCGACGGCTGAAAGTCCGACCAGCCAGGGGGTGAGGTGAGCTTCTAAAATCTCTGAAAACATCAAAACGATATCCGAATAATTTTCTATCAACAAGATCAGAAACAACAGCTTGCGCAGCGAGGTACGCAGAACCCGATAGGCAAGAAAGAGACAGAATACGAGAAAGAAACATGTGAATGAAAACATCCATATAGAATCTAATCCGTAGGTTTCACCTAAAAAACAAACGCTTAGTGTAGTCGCTAAATAAAACACCAACGCATATAAAATGCCGCGGCCAAAAGAACAGCGCAGATGCTTTCGGAACGGGATTAAAATCAAAAACAAATAGGGCGCCAGCCGGGTGCCCAAGCTTAAAAAATAATCCAGAATGGACATGATGCTTACCCCTCGTTCAGGCGCTTAAACGAATAATCGGCATAAGCCTGCCGGATTTCCGCTTTGCGTGTGCGATTGATCGGAATCTGGACCTGGTCTTTCATTAGAAAATAATGATCATCCATCTGCAGGACATAATCCATATTGATCATACAGTTGCGGTAAGGGCTGATAAACTGCTTGTATTTTAAAAGCAGCGGGGAGAATTCCGCAAAGGACATATAGGTTTTAACCATCCGATTTGCCGTGTGAATTTGAATGTAATGATTATAGTAATCTGTATACATGATGTCGCGAACCAAAATCCGTGCCATAATCCGGCCTTCTTTGACGTCGATGTAATGATTGCGGGAACGAATCGATTTTTCACTCAGCCGCATGACATGGTCCAGCTTGTCCTGAGGGATCGGCTTTAAAAGATAATGGAAAGCCTGCACATCGTAACTCTCAACCGCATAATCAGGACTGGATGTTGTGAAAATAATTAATGAATTGATATTGTTCTGGCGCAAGGTCCGGGCCAGTGTCATTCCGTCAATCTCATTCATAAAAATATCGAGGAAAATGATGTCCCAATCCCCGTGTGAAGCTTGCAGAAATTCACTGCCAGAAGGAAAAAGACGGATCTCATAGATCAGGGATTCGCGCAGGCAGAAATTTTGAATTTTTTCAGACAGCAGCTTCCGATCTGCGGCTGAGTCATCGATAACTGCAATTTTCATAATGAGTGCTCCTTTCGATCCGCTTGCAAGCGTAAAGCTCCGGGATAAGGGAATAAATTGTTCGATTTCCTTGATTTTCTTTATTATAGCAGATTTTTGAAACAAATTTAATTTTATAAATAATTTGACTATAAATTATTAAAGAATCACGAATTTTTCATTCAGCAGTGAGAATGGAAGAATAACCGAAATCCTAGAGAAGAACAGTTGCCGCTTGAAGAAAAGAATGACTGCTTCCCAGCCAATGAAATCGAACTTTTTGCCCTAGGCGAAAGTTTTGCCTATTGGTTGAAATAGTTGTGGAAACAAAGGCGGATTGACTGACAGCGGACATTAAACGAAAAACGAAAGAAAAAGATTTTCACTGAGGGGCTGGCCATTCATTTCAAATTTTTTCACTTTGGAAAAAACGAAAAAAATGAATGGATTATGATAAAAAATACAGCGATATTAAGATAAAATTTTTAAGCAATGAAAATGGGAGGAAGATCAAAATTGATGGTGAAGGAATACAGGTGTCTGTCCACCCTTAATAAATAAAAGACTTGGGAAAAGGGGCGATCGAGTGGGAAAGGAGGCCGCGGTTCGTTTCTTGGATTCATTATTTTTAAGCAATAATATCGTTGCGTTTATTCTTACCTATGAAGTCCTAACGGGGAAATCCGACAGGAATCGAAAGCAAAAAAAAGTAAAATTTGTTGTTGACAACGACGGATGATATCGCTTACAATGACGGTGTAATTGGATTGTTATTGTTCAATAAAACAAGCAAAACCAATTTGCAAGAGGACTTTTATGTCTTCTCTGCAAATTGGTTTTTTCTATTTTCCAAGGAGGTATACGATGGAAATCTGTTATAGCCCGCTGGCAGGAAAAGCCGTGAATTTGGATCAGGTTCAGGATGAGATGTTCTCTCAGCGAATGCTGGGGGATGGCATGGCAGTCCAGCCGGAAGCCCGTGAAATTTACAGTCCGGTTGCTGGTGAAATTACGATGGTGTATGAAACGCAGCACGCAATTGGGATTAAAACCGAGGGCGGCAATGAAATTCTGCTGCACATCGGGATTGATACGGTCATGCTTAACGGTACGCCGTTTGACACTCAGGTTCAGGTTGGGGATCACGTTCAGCCCGGAGATCTGCTGACCATTGTGGATTGGAATTATATCAAAGAAAAGGGCTGCGATACGATCGTGCCGATTCTGGCAATCAACCACAAAGTAAAGCTGCTGAAAAGCAAAGGAACGGTAAAACCCGGCGAAGCTTTATTTGAAATCGAAGCGTGAAGCATGCGCTGAAAGCGAGGTGGCTCTGTGATCATCAAACAGATTTACAATAACAATGTCATCCTCTCGGAAAACGAAGTGGGTGATGAGATCATTTTAGTTGGCCGGGGAATAGCTTTCGGGATGTCTCGCGGAAGCAAAGTAGTAGAAGGCCGAATTGAAAAGAAGTTTGAGCTTCAGGATGACGTCGGTCAGAAATTCAAGAAGCTGGCTCAGGAAGTCCCATATAAAACGATTATGGTTTCAGAAGAAATCATTGATTATATCAAGACACAGTCCAATAAGCGGATCAATGATTCCATCTATGTTACGCTGACAGATCACATTGCCAATATGATTGAACGGATCAAAATGGGCATCGTCTTTGATACGACGCTGCTGCTGAATGTCAAGTCGCTGTATAAAGAAGAATACCGGCTCGGCTTAAAAGTGACGGAACTGCTGCGGCAGAAATTGAAGATTCAGATTGACGATGGCGAGGCCAGCTTCATCGCCCTGCACATCATCAACGCCGAACTGGATTCCAACATGCAGCAGATGTATGAAATCACCGCGGTGATCGACGAGATTCTAAATATCGTCCGGGAAGATTTCCAGCTTGAACCGGAAAATGGTCAGTGCGACCGATTCATCACGCATTGCCGCTTCTTTGCTCAGCGGGTGGTGAATAACGAATATCTCAGTACGAAGTCCGATATGAATCTGAGCACCTATCGTGTTTTTGAAAACACCCATCCGCGGGAAACGGCGTGCATCGAGCGAATCGCCGAGCGGATCCAAGAACGTTATCACTACGAAGTCAGCACCGATGAAAAACTGTACATTATGATTCATCTGATCCGGCTGACGGAATAAACGGGTTATTGCCAGATCTGGGAAACGGTCTGTGTAATAAATAAATTTGAAAAATGATTGGCGGCTGAAACGGGCTGCTTCCTACTTCTGACAGGCTCAGCTGGCCTGTCTGCCTAGCCGGCTATAGACGGCAGGCGGAATTCGGAACGAAAAGGGCAGACCGTAAAACCAACGCTAAAAGGGATGAGGAAGCGGACGGCGATCAAAGCGATGACCGTACCGACCAGCGAGGCAGAGAACTGCAAAGATCGCAGGAAAATCGATCCTGATTGTACCGCATGGATCAGTCCGATCATTTTCAAGCTTGAACTTAGCGTTAGATTTGAAAGGAGAAATTACCAATATGGGGAAATATGAAGAGTTATCCAGAAAAGCTCTGGAAAGCTTAGGCGGCGTTGAGAATATCACGCACGTCACACACTGCGCGACTCGGCTGCGGATCAGCTATGCCCGCAAGAGTCTTGTCAATGAAGAAGGTTTAAAAGATCTTCCGGGATCCGCCGGCTTAGTCAACAAAGACAAGCAGGTTCAGCTGATTATCGGCCCGGGCGTCCATGATGCCTATGAGGAATTCCTGGAAATTTCCGGATGGAAAGAAGGCGGCGCTGTCGCGGTGGAAGAAGAGGAAGAAACCGGACCGAAAAACGCCATGTACTATCTGAATAAGTTCGGCAACTTCGTCGCCCCGATCTTCATGCCGGTTGTTCCGGCAATGATTACCGGCGGTATGATCTTAGCGATGAAGAACCTGCTGGTCAACTACTTCGGTATGGGCGTCGACAGCGGCACAGCCCAGCTGATGCTGATGATCTTCGATGCCGGCTTTGCCTTCCTGCCGGTCTATGTCGGCTATACCTTAGCTTCTCAGCTGAAAATGCAGCCGATCATGGGTGCCTTCTTAGGTGCAACCCTGATTGCTCCGCGTTTTGGAACGGGAACGGTAACGGATTTCTTCGGTATCGGCATTCCGCAGGTTTCCTACAGCTCGACCGTCATTCCGATCGTGCTGGGCGTGTTCTTTATGTACTATGTGCAGAAGGTACTGAAAAAGATCATTCCGGAAGCCTTAACGTTCTTCTTAACACCGCTGTTAACGATGATCATCGTCGTTCCGGTAACTTTGATTGTTTTAGGTCCGTTAGGCAACCAGCTGTCCGGCTACATCGCCGCCTTCTGTATCTGGCTGACCAACACCCTCGGCTTTATTGCGCAGCCAATCCTGTCCGCGATCTATCCATACATGGTTATGTTCGGTCTGGATAAAGGTCTGTCCCCAATCGGTATTGAATTGATTGCCAACCTCGGCTACAACTCGGTAACCGGCGTTATGGGCTTTGTTTCCAACATCTGCATCGGCGGCACCGCTCTGGCTGTGGCGACGACGATCAAGGACAACAAGGCACAGAAGGGCATGATCGCTTCCTTCGGTGTTACCGCGTTGTGCGGCGTTACCGAACCGGCCTTCTACGGCGCGCTGCTGTCCCGTCCGAAGGCGTTGATCGGTACGGCAATCGGAGCCCTTTCGGCAGGTTTGGTCGCGGGCATCTTCGGATTGAGAACCTTTGTTCAGGGCGGCTGTCCAGGCTATCTGACACTGTTGTTCTTCGTTGATCAAAACGGCGGATTATACTATGTCTTCATCGCTATTTTGGTCGCCGCGATTGCAACGATTGTTTCCTTCGTCGCTACGAAGATTATTCTCAGCCGCGACGCGAAAAAGGCAGTTCACTAACATTTAGTCATTTGATTTCTGCCGGAATGCATCATTCCGGCAGAAATTCTATAAGCCTGTTTCAAGAAATGCGGGATCAGAATCAGAACTGTTTCCATGTTGCTGTTTCAAAACAGGGGGATTTAAAGCGATTTTGTTTTACGGGATTGAAGAAAAGGAAAGGATTAAGGGGCAGCCCTTAAAGGTGAGTTATGAAAATATTAATTGGACAGTTTATTAATGAAGCCAATGCCAACATTCCAGTGAAGGATGAAATCACGACCTTCGATATTGCTTTCGGTGATGAGCTGATTGAAAAGATGCAGGTCGGAGATCTCTTTGAAAACGCCGGAATTGAAATCATTCCGTCCGTCTATGCCGTTTCCGGAGCTTCCGGGGTGATCAAACGCCACACGTTTGATTATATCGAGGCTTGTTTCGTCAATGCCGTAAAGGAACATCTGCATGAAATCGACGGAATTTACCTGATGCTTCACGGCGCCAGTGAAGTCGAGGACTTAGGCTCCGGGGATCATCATATTTTAAAGACAATCCGCGAACTAGTTGGACCGTATATTCCGATCACGGTCGCCTGCGATCCGCATGGCAACCTGTGTGAAGAATATGTGCATGCGACAACCGCAATCCGCAGCTACCGGGAATCACCGCATACAGATTCCCGTGATACTTGGCGGAAAATGGCGCAGATGGCGATTGATTTAGTCAAGAACCGGCAGAATATTCATTCTGTCTACCGCAAGCTGCCGATGATTTTAGGCGGGGAACAGAGCGTCTCCGCGGATGAGCCGGTACGGTCGATCAATGCGTATATGAACGAACTGGAAAAAGATCCGAGAATCCTGAGCTGTTCGTGGCATGTCGGCTATATCCGGCACGACTGCGATGTCGCAGGCTGCGGCATTGTCGTAGTTCCGGCAACCGAAGCCGATCAGCAATATGCCGAAACAATCGCCGATCAGCTGGCGGCGTATGTCTGGGACAAGCGGCATGAGTTCCATTATACCGGCACGACAGCCAAGCCGGAGGCGGCGCTGCAGATGGCGCTGGAGTTTGACGGCAGGCCGTTTGTAATCACAGATTCCGGCGACAACACCACCTCCGGGGCTACCGGCTGGAATACCTTTATTCTGCGGCAGGTATTAGCCGAGAAGAATTTGAATAAATCGATTCTGTTCGCTTCGATCTGCGATCCGAAGACCGTCGATCAGCTGGAAACCACAGCGATCGGGGAAACAGCTCAGATCGAATTGGGAATGGGTTATGATGCAATGTCGGAAAAGGTTGCGCTGAAGGTGAGCGTGAAGGCCAAAGGCGAAATTGTCCGGCCGATCGGCATCGGCAGCGAGGATATCGTCAAAACCTTCGGCAAATGCGTGCTGGTGCATGTCGAAGGGACAACGATCGACATCATCATCGCCAATCACCGCCAGTCTTATGCCCATGCCATTCAGTTTGAAAAGGCGGGAGCGGACTGGATGAATTACGATATCACCGTCGTTAAACAAGGCTACATCTTCCCGTATCTCAAAGAACAGGCGAAGGGCTATGTGATGTCTTTAACCGACGGCGCGACGCCGCAGGATACGGCTTCGATTCCATTTAAACGAATTATGCGTCCGATGTTTCCTGTCGACCAGATATAAACAAAAGTGCAGCGGTGAATTTCACCGCTGCCCAACCTCCCTTTTAAATTTCGGGTTCCCGGCGGTTTAACCGCCGATGAATCTTTTCGTAAGTGGACAGCTTGCGGTCTAACAGCGTTTGGTAGTTGAGCCGGAAATAGATCGAATACAGCGTATCCAGAATGTAAAGCAGAGTCAGCCGAGTGGAGAAGGAAGAAATCTTCTGATAGTGATTTTCATACGACGACATGAAGATGCGGTATTTCGCAAAGCGGGTTAGCGGATTTTTCTGCGTTGAGGTAATCAGCACGATCGGCGATTGATTATCGCTTAAAATCTGACAGACCGTGTTCATCGAACCGCCCCGTCCGCCAAAGGAAATCACGATGGACAGATGTGTGGCGTCGGCATTGCCGGCCGAGAGCTTCTGCATGTATTCCGCTTCCGGAACATGGACGCTGACGTTGATTTCCTGCATCTGAAACGCAAAGTTCTGGGCAAAAAAGAGATTGCCGGCTGAGGCGTAAACGTCGATATGAGCGGCCTTCTGCATCAGCTGCGACACCTCGACTAAAACCTGTTGATCGGAAAGCTTCAGCGTATCGTCAATCGTCTGGGCATACACGTCCTTTAAGTGCTGCTGGATTTCGTTGACCGTATCGGTCGGTGAGATCGGAAAGTCAAAGCTTTCCACCGCTGTTTCCGTTTCGGTATGCAGCGCATCCTGCAGCTGCAGCTTCAGATCGTTAACGCCGCTTAAGCCCAGCTTGTTGATCAGGCGGTAAAGCGTTGGCACGGAAACGTAGGTCAGCGAGGCAATTTCTTTCGGCTTGGCGGCAAGGAAGCGTTCCGGATCGTTTAAAATCGTTTCGATCAGAATTCGCTCGTTGGGCGTCACATTTTCAAGGTTTTCCAGTTTTTTAAGAATATTCACAGCACATCTTCCTTTTCTGTTAATTCCACTATATCACATTTTAATCAGAAAGACGGAAGAAAAAAAGCTGCGAAAAAGAGAAGGAGAAAGAATTTATGGGTAAAGGAAATGTTGTTTTAAAACAGGTTAAAGCGCCGCAGAAGGACTGTACCGGGATCCCGGTAGCCTTGAGCGATGCCACGATTCAGCAGCGTAAAGATAAAGTCCTGAAAAAGATGCAGGAACGCGGTCTGGATCAGCTGGTGATCTATGGCGATGTTGAGCACGGCGGCAACTTTGAATATCTGGTCGGCTACTTCACACGCTTTGAAGAAGCGCTGCTGGTGCTGAACGCGGATGGCAAAGCCACATTGGTGCTGGGCAATGAAAATCTGAACAAAGCATCCAAGTCACGAATTGAAGCAGCGGCAGTGCATGTGAGCTTGTTCTCGCTGCCCAATCAGCCCAACCGCAGCGATAAAACATTGAAGCAGCTGTTAGAGGAAGCGGGAATTGCGGCGGGAAAACGCACCGGCTTAGTCGGCTGGAAAATGTTTACGAGCAGTCTGGAGGACAACAAAAAAATCTATGATGTTCCTTCATACGTCGTCGATGCAGTCAAGGCGATTGTCGGCGAAGATCAGCTGAGCAATGAAACCGACCTGTTCATCGGTGAACAGGGCGTGCGCACGACCAACAATGCCAATGAGATCGCACATTATGAATATGCCGCGGCCTTGGCTTCCGACTGTGTGCTGGATGCGATGGACAAGCTGGAGATCGGCGTCAGCGAACTGGAGCTGGGCGATGCGCTGGTGCGAAACGGGCAGCATACCAGCATCGTTACGATTGCGGCCAGTGGTCCGCGGTTTGTCCAGGCCAACATGTTTCCAACCGCCAACACCGTCAAGCTCGGCGATCCGATCGCTTTGACCGTCGGTTACCGCGGCGGCTCCAGCAGCCGTTCCGGTCTGGCAATTCAGGAAGCGGCGCAGCTGCCGGAAGCGACGCAGGATTATCTTGACCGTGTCGCGGGGCCGTACTTTAGAGCATACTGCGCTTGGCTGCAGGCGATTCACATTGGGCAGTGCGGCGGCGCGCTGTTTGATACGATTGAAGCCGTTCTGCCACGGACCCAATACGGCTGGTCACTATGTCCGGGGCATCTGAGTGCTGAGGAGGAATGGATGTCCTCACCGGTGTATGAAGGCAGTCAGGAAAAACTGGAAAGCGGAATGCTCTTTCAGATCGACATCATTCCGTCGGTGGCCGGCTATCCCGGCACAAGCGCGGAAAGCACGGTTGTGCTGGCTGATGAACCGCTGAAACAGGAAATCAAAAAACAATATCCGGATATGTGGGAACGAATGCAGCAGCGCCGGGCTTATCTGAAATCCGAGCTGGGCATCGAGGTGTCCGAGGATGTTTTGCCGATGTGCAGTACCGTGGCTTATCTTCGCCCGTTCTTATTAAATAAGGATAGTGCTTTTGTTTTAAAGCCGGGTACGGAGCAGCAATGAAGAAGATTTTGATCGGAGCGCTGCTGGCGGAATCCAACGCCTATGTGCAGAAAGATTGTGAAATTCAGGACTTTACGATTTTGACCGGTCCGGCCATGGCGGACAAACTGGCGATTCGCGAGCTGGCTGAGGCGCATGACGTTCAGCTGATCCCCTCGCTGCATGCCAGCTGCATGGCAGCCGGCTGCGTGGATGAGGACACGTTTGACTATTTACAGAAAAAATTCATCCAAGCTGTAAAGGCTCATCAGGAAGAGCTGGATGGGATCTATCTGTTTCTGCATGGCGCCAGTCATGTGCGGAATTTGCCGGGCGGCTCCGGCGATCATTTCCTGCTTCACGCGATCCGCAAAATTGTCGGACCGTATCTGCCGATTGCGGTTCTATGCGATCCGCACGGCAATCTGGCGCAGGAGTATGTCGATGAATGCACGGTGCTGCGTACCTTCCGCCATTCCCCGCATTCAGATCGGGACCAAGCCAGTCAGATTGTCTTTCAGTGCCTTTTAAATGTATTACAGGATCGGCGTCCGATTCATCCGGTTTATCGGAAGGTTCCGATTCTCTTAGGCGGGGAACGCTGTGTTTCGGCGGATGAACCGTTGTGCTCGATCAATCAGAAGCTTGATCAGATTGAAGTGGATCCGAGGATTCTGTGCTGTTCCTATCATATCGGCTATCTGCGCCATGACAGCGAGCACTGCGGGGCGGGGATAGTCGTCGTGCCGAATCAGCCGGAAGATGAAGCCTATGCTGAACAAAAAGCCGAAGAAATTTATGATTATGTCTGGCAGCGCCATACTGAGTTTCATTTTACCGGCAACGCGTCGGAACCCGATGCGGCGTTGGCGGCGATGCTTGAGTTTGACGGGCGGCCATGTTTCCTTTCTGATTCCGGGGATAATGTCACCGCCGGCGCACCAGGCGTGAACACGACGATGCTTAAACAAGTGCTTGCGCTTTCCGATTTTCACAACAAGCAGATCCTGTTTGCGGCTATCTGCGATTCTGAGCTTTGTGCTAAAACGTTGATTCATGTTCAGGCCGGCGAGAAGGTGGATGTCGAAATCGGTGCGCAGCTGGATTCCAATTCAGCGCCCGTCAGAATCCGCGGAACGGTCGCGGCTGTCGGGAATCTGCATCGGCGGTATGGCGATGAAGCGGTCGCCGGCAGTGCCTGGACGGTCAAGCTGGAAGATCTGCCGGTCAGCGTAGTGATTGCCAGCGCTCCGGTTTCCTTTTCCGAACGGCTTCAATATGAAAAAGCTCATGTGGATTTAGACACCTATGATCTGATCATCGTCAAACAGGGCTATCTGTATCCGGAGCTGAAAGCAATGGCGGCAAACTATGTCATGGCCTTGACCGACGGAGCCTGCATGCAGCGGACTGAAAAGCTGATATACAAAAAGGTCAGCCGTCCGATCTACCCGCTGGATGCGATCTGAGATCAGGATCAGAATGAAGAGAGCTGCGCCACGATGTGCGCACAAGGAGGAGTATATGAAAATATTAATTGGCGGCTTAGTCGCTGAATCCAACGCTTATGTCGCAAAACCCTGTGAAATTCAGGATTTCGTCATTCAGACGGGAGAGGATATCGCCCATCGCATGTATCTGGATGAACTGCAGGATGAACTGCAGGCCAATCAAATTGAACTGATTCCGGCAATTTTCGCCTATGGCGCCGGGGCTGGCCGGGTTGCCTACGATACCTTTGATTATATTCTCAAGCAGTTTCTGCGCAAGGTCAAAGCCCATCAGCACGAACTGGACGGCATGTTTTTCTTCCTGCATGGGGCAAGCAACGTCATCGACCTGGAAGGCGGATCCGGTGATCACAAGATCATTGAGGAAATCCGCAAAATCGTTGGCCCGTACATGCCGATTGCGGTCGTCTGCGATCCGCACGGCAATGTCGATCAGGAATATGCTGACCGACTCAATGTGCTGAGAACCTTCCGTCACAGTCCGCATACCGATCGCAGGGAAGCCCATCAATATGTTTTCCGCTGCCTAGTCGATCTGCTTCAAAATCGCCGGGAAGTCCATCCGGTTTACCGCAAAGTTCCGATTCTCTTAGGTGGGGAACGGTGTGTCTCAACCGATGAACCGCTGGTTTCGATCAACAAGCTGCTCGATCAAATTGAAGCTGATCCGCGGATTTTAAGCTGTTCCTATCACATCGGCTATCTGCGTCATGACAGCGCCAAGTGCGGCGCGGCGGTTGTCGTTGTGCCGAATCAGCCGGAAGATGCAGCGTATGCGCAAAGCAAAGCGGATGAGATCTATGACTTTGTCTGGGCGCGGCATAAGGAGTTCCATTTCACCGGCTATGCCGATGAGCCGGAAGCGGCTTGGGAAGCGATGCTGAAGCACGAAGGTCGGCCTTGCTTTTTGACGGATTCCGGGGATAACGTTACCGCCGGCGCGCCGGGCGGCAATACCGTCGTACTGCGGCAGGTTCTGGCGGAAACCGATTATCATGGCAAATCCATTCTGTTAGCGGGGATCACCGATAAAAAACTGTGTGAACAGGTGTTTGTCCATCAGCATGTCGGCGATCATGTAACCTTTGCGGTTGGACCGGAAATTGATGAGTTGTCGGCGAAGGTCACGGTCAGCGGTACGATTCTTTCCACTGGGGATCTGCACAATCATTATCATGATCCGAAGGTGGTTGGCACATGCTGGACGGTGAAGCTGGATGACTGCCCGGTGACACTGGTGATTCAGAGCTATCCGGTTTCCTTTGCGGAACGGGCTCAGTATGAACAGGCGAATGTGGATCTGGATGGGTATGATCTGATCATCGTCAAACAGGGCTATCTGTACCCAGAATTGAAAGCGATGGCTTCGCATTACGTCATGTCGCTGACCGATGGGGCGTGCATGCAGCGGACAGAACGGCTGAGCTACAAGAAGGTCATTCGTCCGATTTATCCGTTAGACAACATTTAAACGCAGCTTCCTGTTTCCGATTGCGGAGGCAGGAAGCTTTCTGTAAAGGGGGATGGATTCATGAATGCTTTACTGACGTTGGCGGCGGGAATTGTGGGATGGAGAATCGCAGCGCGGCTGAAGCTGCCGGCACCGGCGATGCTAGGCAGTATGATCGCCGTCGGGCTTACGAATATTTTGTTTGATTACGCCGCTTTGCCGCTGGCCGTTAAGGTGTTTGCCCAGGCGATTTCCGGGGCGTTTATCGGCATGCAGATAAACCGTTCGGATTTAGGTCGGCTCAAGTCGCTGATCGTCCCGTTTCTGATTTTGGCAGTTCTGCTGACGGTCAATACGTTTGTTGTCGGGATTGTGATCCGGCAGCTGTGCGGCTGGGACTGGATGACGGCGCTGCTGGCTTGTGTGGCCGGCGGGGTGACGGATATTTCGCTGATCGCGATGGAGATGGGCGCGGACGTCGGAACGGTGGCGATGATGCAGACCTCACGGCTGGTTGGAGTGCTGTTGTTTTTTCCTTACTGGATTCAGTTTCTGACCCGCCATGAACCCGACGCGGAAAAACCGGCGGAGACAGAAATCCCGCAGCCAATGCGGATTACATTTTTGGATCGCCTGATTCACCATCGCAGCGGAAAGATTGCCTTTACCTTATTGCTCAGCCTGGGTTTGGGGATGATCGGCAATGCCAGCGGTCTGCCGGCAGCGTCGATGGTCTTTCCGATGATCGGCGTGGTCGCCTTCAACTGTACGACCTCGGTCTGCGCCGTACCCGTTCAGATTAAGAATGTCGCGCAGCTGTTAGCGGGCTCCTTGGTGGGTGTCAGCATCACCGCGGCCACCTTTGGCAGTCTGTCCTCGACGTTGGTGCCGGTGGGGATTCTGTTAGTGAGCTATTGGGCCGTGAATCTGATCTACAGCCTGTTGTGCAAACATCGGCATCTGCTGGATCTGAAATCCGCGATGTTTGCGTCAGCGCCGGGCGGGGCAACGGACATGTCGTTGATCGCCGCCGATCTGGGAGCGGATCTTTCGCAGATCGCCTTGATTCAGGTGCTGCGGGCGGCATATGTGGTGGCGGTGATGCCGCCGCTGATCCTCGGCTTCATCCGGCTGTGGGGATAAGAATGAGGGAGTAGAAGATGAAACGTTATTTTTATTTAGGTCTGGGTTCACTGGCGATGTGCGTCTTTGGACTGATGTATAACTGGACGGTGTTTTCTCCGGCCGTCAGTGTTCAGCTGAACGTCTCAGCTGCCAGTGTCGCCAATGTTTTCTCGGTCTGTCAGATCTGTTTTTGTGCCGGTGGGGTGCTGAGCGGTTTTATTTATTACCGCGTTCCGTTTCGCGCAAGCATGCTGATCGCCAGTCTGATGATCGGCGTGGGTTTGTTTCTGACCAGCCGGGCGGATCAGGTGGCGATGATCTACGCCTGCTACAGCGTGCTGTTTTCTCTTGGCGCCGGGTTTGCGTATAAAGCGTTATTGACGACGGTCATGACCTGGTTTAACGATAAGCCAGGCTTAGCCAGCGGCGTATTGGTGATGGGAGCGGGACTGACGGCGTTTGTATTCAATGTCCCGACCTCGCTGATCATAGAAAGTCTGGGCTGGCGGACGGCGATGCTTCTGCTGGCACTGATCGCCTTTGTTCTTTCCCTGGTCGTGTCGCTGATCGTGCGCCCGCGCGGCGTCGTCCGCAAAGCGGGAAAGCTGGAGGAAGGGGAGGAAGAAGGTCAGGTATCGACCGGTCAGATGATGAAAAGCACCCGTTTCTATGTGTATTTTATCTGGAGTGTTCTGGTGCTGGCCGGCTGCAGTTCACTGACTGGCACGGCGGTCAGCTGCGGCATCAGCTTCGGCATCAGCGCGACGATGGCGGCCACGCTGTCGATGATCATCTCGCTGTTCAATTCCGTCAGCCGCGTCTTTTACGGCATTATTTATGATAAGATCGGCCGGAAAACAGCGATGGGGATCGCCACGACGCTGTTTATCATCGCGGTCATCATTCTCTACTGTGCCTTTACCCTTGGCAGCACAGCGCTGTTAGCGGTCAGCTTTATTTTTGTCGGCCTCAGCTTCGGCGCGGTGCCGACGATTTCTTCCGCTTACATCCTGACCACCTTCGGCAAGAAGTATTATCCGAGTAATTTCAGCATCCAGGGAACCTATACGCTGTTCAGTCCGTTTTTAGGCACGATGCTGTTCAGCGCCCTGTTTACCGCAACTCAAAGCTACCCGCTTTCCTACAGCTATCTGATCGCGTATGCTTTGATCGCGCTGGGGCTGTTCTTTGGCCTGAACCGATTGTTAAACAACCCGAAAACCACGGCTCATTGACAACAATTTCTCATCCGGACAGGCAGGACAAAAGCCGGTTTGAGAATTTTATTCAAAGCTTTTTGAAGCCCTTAAAAAACACTGAAAAAGCAATATAATGAAGGGCAGAAAGACTCAGTCGAAAAGACTGAAAGGAGGAAAACAATGGACGGAAAAGTCAAAAAAGGTTTCTTATGGGGAACTGCCAGCGCGGCCTATCAATGTGAAGGCGGCTGGAATGAAGGCGGCAAGGGCGAAAGCAACTGGGATCAGTTCTGTCATGGCCCGAAGAACGTCAAAGGCTACACCGGCGATGTCGCCGCGGATTTCTATCATCGCTACAAGGAAGATATCCGGCTGTTAAAGGAAGGCGGACACAATACCCTGCGCTTTTCGATCAGCTGGACGCGGATTCTGCCGGATCAAAGCGGCAAGGTCAATCCGGAAGGCGTTGCCTTTTATAAAGATGTGCTGAAGGAATGCCGTGAAAACGGGATTACGCCGAATGTGACGCTGCTGCACTATGACATCCCAGCCTGGTTAGAAGATCTGGGCGGTTATGCCAATCCGATCTTCTCCGATGAATTTGCCAAATACTGCAAGGTCGTCTTTGAACAGTTCGGCAATGAGATCCCGCTGTATGTGACGATCAATGAATCGACGCACAACGCGTACTGTTCCTATCTGACCGGCAACTATCCGCCGAACATTCATAACGTTCAGACGTTGGTGCAGGTGTGCTACAATCTCGTCGTTGCCAATGCCAAAGCCATTCGGGAGTTCCGCAAGCTCAATCTGACCTCGCAGGTCGGCATCGTACATACAACCAATACTGTTCAGATTTTGAAGGATACTCCGGAATATCGGATTGCCCAACGACGCGGGGATCTGTTTAAAAATAAGTGGGTCACCGATCCGGCCATTCTGGGCAAGTTCCCGGAGGATCTGTTCCCGCTGCTGGAAGAAAGCGGGATTGATCTGTCCTTTGTCAAACCGGAGGATCTCGATATCATCGCCCACAACACGATTGATTTCTTAGGTCAAAACTGCTACACCCGCGCGCTGGTCAAACCGTATGAATCTGGGGAAACCAATTACTATCCGAATAATGTCGGCGCCGGACAGAAAACCATCGAAGGCTATACCGTCAAGGGCTGGTTTCAGACTGACGTGGATCCGAACACGCCGAAAAATGCCTGGAGCCGGGAAATTTATCCAAAGACGGTGTATGACATGTTGATGGGCATCAAGAAGGATTATGGCGATATTCCAGTCTACATTACGGAAAACGGTCATGCCTTATATGAAGAACCGGATGAAAACGGAGAAGTCAACGACGACGAACGAATCGAATTTTTGAAGTCCTATCTGGAATGGCTGATCAAAGCACAGAACGAAGGCTGCAACGTGAAGGGCTATTACGCCTGGTCAACAACCGACTGTTATTCCTGGATCAACGGTTATCAGAAGCGCTATGGTCTGATCTACATTGATTATGATCATGATCTGAAACGGATTCCGAAGAAGAGTTACTACTGGTACCGGGATTTCATCAAGGAACATACGGAGGACTAACGATGACCGAGCAGTTTTTATGGGGTTCGGCAACCGCCGCTTATCAATGCGAAGGGGCCTGGAACGAGGATGGCAAAGGCGCCAGCATCTGGGATGAATTCTGCCACAGCGACAAGAATACAACCGGCATCACCGGCGATGTTTCCTGTGATTTCTATCATCATGTCGAGGAAGACATCCGCATGCTGGCGGAAGGCGGACAGAACACATTCCGTTTCTCGATCAGCTGGTCGCGGATCGTGCCGAAGGCGGATCGGGTTGTCAATGAAAAAGGCCTGGCTTTTTATGACCGGGTGTTGGATGCCTGTGAGAAATACCATGTCGTTCCCAACGTGACCTTAGTCCATTATGATCTGCCGGACTACATCGGTGCTCAGGGCGGCTGGTGTTATCCAGGCGTCGCAGACGAATTTGCCTATTACGCGGCGGTGGTTTTCCGCCATTATGGGGATCGGATTCCGCTGTACGTCACGATTAATGAACCGAATCACAATGCCTACTGCAACTATTGCGTCGGCAACTATCCGCCGAATGAGACCAATCTGCAGCACTATTGTCAATGTGCTTACAACATGGCGGTCTGCACGGCCAAAGCGATCCGCGAGTTCCGCAAACTGGGACTGAAAGCGCAGATCGGCGTCGTGCAGGGCTGCGGCCCGGCGACGGCGCTCTTGGACACGCCGGACTATCAGGAAGCTGTCAAATACTGCAATTACTTCTGCAACGACTGGATTCTGGATCCGGCGATCAAGGGTGAATATGATCCGCAGCTGATCGCGGCTGTTCAATCCCGCGGCATTGACCTCAGTTTTGTCAAAGAAGAAGACCTGGCTGTGATGAAGGACAATACGATCGACTTTCTCGGCCAGAACATCTACAGCCGCATGCTGGTGAAGCCGAATACTTCGGGGATAACCGCCTTTACTGTCAACAATGCCGGCAACAACGATGGATCTGCCCAGGCCGCGCGGGAAACCCGGGCCATCGCCGGCTGGTTTGAATCGGACCGCGATCCCAACACCAAGCTGAATCACTGGGGACGGGAAATCTTTCCGGAATGTGCGTACAACACGCTGATGGAACGCAAGCGGCGCTATGGGGATATCCCGATTTACGTCACCGAAAACGGACATGGCTGTTATGATGTCGCCGATGAAAACGGGTTTGTGGAAGATGACGAACGGGTTGAGTTTTTATCCAACTATCTGCACTATATTCTCAAAGCGAAGCAGGATGGCGTGAATGTCAAAGGCTATTACGTCTGGAGTACGATGGATCTGTATTCCTGGATCAATGGCTATAAGAAACGCTATGGTCTGGTACGGGTTGATTATGACGATCCAGCCCGTAAGCGCACGCCGAAAAAGAGCTACTATTGGTATAAGCAGTTCATTC
This sequence comes from Holdemania massiliensis, assembly GCF_022440805.1. Taxonomy (NCBI): domain Bacteria; kingdom Bacillati; phylum Bacillota; class Erysipelotrichia; order Erysipelotrichales; family Erysipelotrichaceae; genus Holdemania; species Holdemania massiliensis. Next base: position 617,843 of record NZ_JAKNTK010000001.1, read on the forward strand.
AGGATCATCAGGATCTTTAATTATCAACACAGGCATTCCGACCCTGATCAGCGTTGTTTCTTGCGGTCAGCCGGATGCCTTTTTCCAAAGTGAAAACCAGGGGGAATTGTTATGTTAGATCTTGCGGTCCTGTTTCATGTTGAAATGCAGATCCTGATCTTTTTCGGCCTCGGCGCGCTTTTAAAAAAGCAGAAGATCACTGACGGTCACATCGACGAATTTTTATCCACATTGATTCTGAATCTGATCATGCCGGTGAATATCTTTCTGTCGTTTTACCGCAATGTTTCAGTCGCGATGCTGCAGAAGAGCTTTCTGTTAGTTCTGGCGGGGATCATCGTCGTCGTGCTTGTCCTGGCGCTGTCGCGTCTGCTGCCCAAGTCCATGTCGTTGGAAAAGCGGCGGATTGCGCAGTATTCGATGTTGATTTCCAACGGTTCGCTGATCGGCCTGCCTTTGATCGAAGGCTTGTGTGGCAGCACCGGCGTTGTGTATGCCAACATCTTTATGATACCGACGCGCATTCTGTCCTTTTCTTCGGGTGAAAAATATTTCAATACGGGGTGGAAACCGGCCGGAGCGTTGACCATCGCGAAGAAGTTCTTTTTCAATCCGATCACCCTGGCGATGATCCTGGGATTTCTTTTCAAACTTGCCCAGCTTGGAATACCGGCAGGGATCGACGCGGTATTCAGTTCCTTGTCGGGCTGCATGAGTCCGCTGGCGCTGTTATTGGTCGGCTCAACCTTGCTGGAAAGCGGATCGGAAAAAGAGAATGTTTCAAAGGACATCGTTGAAATCAGTGTGTTCCGCCTGATCATCGCTCCGCTTCTAACCTACTTTGTGTGCGCTGCGCTGCGCCTCAGTACCCCGCAGATCATCGCCGCGGTTCTGGTCAACGCCACGCCGGTGGCTTCCACCGCAACGATCTTCTGCCGCAAATACAACGGCAACATCCGCTATACCAGCCGCTGTGTCTTTTTCTCCACGGTGCTGTCCTTATTTACGTTAGTGCTGGTTTCGGTTACAATGTCCATGGGATAAGGGGGAAATTTTCCATGACGAATAAACTTCAGTTCAAGGTCGATCTGATTCGGGGACCGATCTTTCAGTCGCTGCTTTTATTTGCGATTCCGCTGTTTTTTTCCAATGTGTTCCAGCAATTATACAATACCGTGGATACGATGATCGTCGGACATGTGCTGGGAGATTTGTCGCTGGCGGCGATTGGTTCCTGCGCGGCGATTTATGATCTGTTGATCGGATTTGCACTGGGGATCGGCAACGGACTGGCGATTGTCACTGCCCGCAGTTATGGGGCACAGGATGAGGAGCTGCTGAAAAAGTCGGTTGCAGCTTCGATTGTGATCGGACTGGTCACTTCGCTGGTATTAACCGTAGGAGCGGAGATCATTTTAATGCCGCTGTTAAAAATGCTGGATACCCCGCCGGAGATCCTTGCGGAAGCATTCAGCTATATTTCGATCATCACGCGCTTTACGCTTGTGATGTTTGCGTATAATCTGTGTGCGGGACTGCTGCGGGCGATTGGCAACAGCTTTATGCCGCTGGTCTTTCTGATTCTGTCCTCGTGCTTGAATATCGGACTGGATATCTTCTTCATCGCCCAGCTGAATATGGGCGTCGGAGGTGCGGCGATCGCGACGGTCATCGCACAGGGAATTTCCGTGGTGCTGTGCCTGATTTACATCCTGAAAAAAACGCCGGCCTTGATTCCGCAGTCACGGCATTTCAAGATCGGCCGGGAAATCTATGCGGAGATGGTCGGTCAGGGTCTGTCCATGGGCTTCATGGGCAGCATTGTCGCTGCCGGATCCGTCGTGCTGCAGTATGGCATCAACAATCTGGGAACTCTGATCATTGCCGGACATACCGCTGCCCGCAAGCTGTTTATGTTTTTCAACATGCCGTTTTCAGCGATGGCAATGGCAATTTCAACGTTTGTATCGCAGAACCGCGGGGCCGACCAGCGCGGACGGATTCTAAAGGCAATGCGCTGCGCGGTGATTTATGATTTTGTGATGGCGGCGTTGGTCACGGTGATTCTCGGTTTGTTCGCGAAGGATCTTGTTCAGCTGATTTCCGGATCCCAGGAAGCAGTCGTGCTGAATAACGGCGCGCTGTATCTGCAGGTTGTCGGTCCGTTTTACGCAGTGCTGGGGGTGCTTTTGGAAACGCGGTTTGCCCTGCAGGGCTTAGGCGCGAAAATGATTCCGCTGGTTTCCAGTGTGATCGAGCTGGTAGGCAAGGTCGTGTTTGCCTTCCTGTTCATTCCCAAGTTTGCCTATCTCGCGGTGATTTTCTGCGAGCCGGTGATCTGGTGTCTGATGACGGTGCAGCTGATCTATGCTTTTGTCACTCATCCGTATATTCACTTGCTTGCGCCGAAACTGAAAACATCGTGATGAAGAAAAGAGGACAGAGCGATGAAAGTGTTTGTTTCTGATTTGGACGGTACGCTGTATCCGCCGAATGTAACGGACAGCGGTGAGGAAAACCGCGCGGCGATTCGCCGTTGGCGCGAAGCGGGCAATGTGTTTGCAGTTGCAACGGTGCGGATTCACCAGTCTTATCCCAAGGTCGCAGAGGATCTGGGGTTTGCGGTGGATTATCTGGGCGGCAATGGCGCAGAACTGATTTTCAGTGATCAAACTCGAATCTTGCGTACGATCAAAGCGGAAGTCTTTCTGGAACTTGCGGACTGGCTGAAAGCGCATGACGTCGATGGAACAGTCAAGATGAATTGTCAGGGATGCTGGATCAGCAGCGACAGAAAGCATTATCCGTATGGTTATCCTGAACGAATCCGCAATTCTCTGCGCCAGTCGCTGACTTTGGAAGAGGCGACGATTTTGCCGGATGCGGAAATTGTCAATCTAGGCATCATTCTGCATCCGGATCAGCGCGACGCCGTAAAACAGGCACTGCGTTTAAAACTGGGTTCACAGCTGAATGTCGTCAGCTCGGATCGGGACAATCTGGATGTGATTCGTCCGGATTGTTCCAAAGCGGCGGCGCTGGCTTTATTAGCGGAACGCTGCAAGGTTCCGTTGAGTGAGGTCATCGTGATCGGCGATTCTGAGAATGACGTGGGCATGTTTAACGTCGTAAAGATGAGCTATTGCATGGCTGATGCAGAACCGCAGATTCAGCAGAAGGCCGTCCAGACAGTTCGTTCCGTTGCGGCGGCACTGGAGCTGGAAATGGCCAAGCTGCAGGCGGAGCAGGGATCTTAATCAAGAAAAAAACGGAGAACTCACAACTGAATAAAAAGGCTTGTCTGCAGCAGGACAGGCCTTTTTTGAACGGAATTGAGATGAACTGAGGATAACCCTTTTTGCGTAAGCCTGCTTTTATTCTGCGCAGAAATCAGCCAGTTTCCAATAATGTTTTTCATAATAGAAAGACAAATAAGAGAATTTTTGGATCCGATGAATCAATTTGAGAGAGGAAAAGAAGCGGAGGCTGAGAATTTTATTCGATCTGCGTCCAGGTTCTTTCCAGATCGAGAAAAGATGTTAAAGTAGGATCAGAAAGAAGGAAAGTGATGATGAAACCCATTCAAACTATGGATCTGAATAACTACCGCTTCCTGTCCAAATTAACGATGAATCCTTTTCGTGAAGAAGTCATTGCCTGTGTTCGCTCCCAAATGGAACTGCAGGAAAATCGTTACCGCCATGAACTGATGATAAAAAAAGGAAAGGCGTGGGAAACACGGCTGAAGTTGAAGAAACCTGGGTTAGTCTGCTTTTTGGATGCGGACACCTTACTTTTAACCAGCGCAGAAACAACTTCATTTCAGAGTGATCCCAAGAAAACTCAATTTTTAACCTATTCATTGAAAACCGGCGATCTGACTGAGATCTTTTCTCTTCCGTTTCCGGTATCCTCAGCCCATTATTTAGGCGGCACACAGCTGATCGTCAAAGCTGAGGTGGATGAAAATGTTGGGGAGGATGAAGCGAATTTCCCAACAGGAAACACGTATAAAGAAAACGTTATGGTCTTGGAAGAGCTGCCCTGGTGTGCAAATGGCCGTGGCTTCATCAGCTGTCATCGAAACCAGTTGTTTGTGGCTGACTGGACGACGCAGCAGTATCAGCCGATCACCTCTTCCGGGTTTCAATGCGGCAGTGTGACGGCCTGCCCCGATCATCATCAAGTTTTGTTTACTGGAATGACTTATAAGTATAAAGCGTCTCAGAAAGAAGGTCTTTTCTGTTATGATGCAGTCAAGCAGGAAGTAACTACGTTGATTGAAGAGGGCGTTTTCCGACGGATCAAAGAACCTTGTTTTTTGAAGGACAGCCTTGTGTTTGCGGCTACAAAAGGGGAGCGTTATGGGAAAAATGAAGCGCTGGATTTCTATCTTCTGAATCCAAAGACGAAACAATACCGACTTCTGAAATCACTGGATCATCCTTTGGGAAGCTCAGTTGTATCTGACTGTCGGTTAAACAGCGGCAGTGCAGTTAAGGTTGTCCAAGATCAGCTTTACTTTACGATGACCGTGGGATGGACGACGCCGTTATTTCGTCTGGATTGTGATGGAAAGCTGGAAAGGATCCTGGATTTTGACGGATCCATTGACGATTTTGCTTTTAACAATCAGACGCTGTGGCTGATAGCCCAGCGGGCTAACGCTCTGCAGGCTCTGTATACGGTTGATTTAAAAACAAAGAAGCTAAAAACTGAAAAAGATTGGAATCAGGCGGCACTGCTTGACCGTTATGTTGCCCAACCACAGCCTTTTCCTTTTTCTTCACGCGGCTGCAGAATTGACGGTTGGGTTATGGTTCCGATAAACTATGATCCCCGTCAGCAATATCCGGCGGTACTGCAGATCCATGGCGGCCCGAATCTGGCTTATGGTGAAGTATTCCATCATGAAATGCAGATGTTGGCGAGCGCCGGTTATTTTGTGCTTTTCTGCAATCCCGTTGGATCGGTAGGCCGAACTGATGAATTTGCGGATATCCGCGGTCGTTATGGGGATGAGGATTACGAGAATTTAATGGATTTTACCTCAGCTGTGCTGCAGGCTTTTCCAGCGATTGATTCTCAACGGATCGCGGTCTGCGGCGGCAGTTATGGCGGGTTTATGGTCAACTGGATCATCGGCCATACATCTCGATTTGTCTGTGCCGTCAGTCAGCGATCCATCGCTAACTTTATGACAATTTACGGCCTGAGTGATTTTGGTTATTATTTCGTGCGGGATCAGCTGGCGGCCGAGCCTTTGAGTGAAGCGGGACAAGCTGCGATCCATAAGCAATCGCCGATTCGTTACGTTGGAAATGTGCAGACGCCGACACTGTTTCTGCACAGTGATCAGGACTGGCGGTGTTCGTTGTCGGAAGGACTGCAGATGTTTACAGCTCTGACTGATTTGGGAGTCAAAACGCGAATGGTTTGTTTTCAAGGGGAGAATCATGAATTAAGCCGCAGCGGGAAACCTCAGGCACGGCAGCGGCGTTTATCTGAGATCCAAAGCTGGCTGGATCAGTGGTGTTATAAACAATAAAAAGGTGCCATGATCCCAAAGTTGGCTGAGTGAAGTGCATATTATATAGAAACATTTCTGACTATGGTATTTATATTATTATGGATGATGACACCAATGCCTGAGAATCAGAATATTAAATGGAAAAGCAAGTGGAAAGACGAATACTTAGAATGGATTTGCGGTTATGCCAACGCATAAGGCAGCAAAATTTATTTTGGTTTTGACCATGACGGAAATATCATCGATCTGTCCAATGACCACAAGCAGTAGCTGTATCAATCCGGTGTACCTATTCAAATCAGAGTATATGAGGATAAGCTGTATATCGCAACTGTGGTTGTCTGCCGAAAAATTGGACATTGGAAAATTTGATGCGCAAACATGCCTCTAGTTCGTACAATCCCAATATTGCTCATGTTTTCTACTTGGCAGGCTTTATTGAAAGTTGGGGGCGAGGCATTGAGAAAATCTACTCTGTTTGTAAAAATAACGGTGTGCCGCAGCCTATCTATACCATCAATCCTGGTGATATTATGATTAAGTTTATCGCACCGGAGGATCGAGTTATTCGTTCCAGCAAGGTGACTGATAGGGTGACTGTAAAGGTGACTGATCCGGTGACTGATCCGGTGACTGATCCGGTGACTGATAACGAGCGTGAGTTGTTGTTACTTCTGACAGAAGATCCTGGCTACACAATGCCGAAACTTTCTGAAAAAATGGGCATCAGCAGAAAAACAGTGGCACAAAGGATAAAGCAGCTTAAAGAAAAAGGTATCATCGAGCGTATAGGCTCTGACCGAAAAGGCTATTGGAAGATAAATAACTGAACACCAGTTGTTTCAATGTCAAAAATAGGTTTTTGATATATTCTGTGAAAACCCAAAGAGAAAAATTTATGCCTGTTATTTGCCATCAAGCTGATAACAAGTAATTCCCATCAAAATATCCATATGGAACTTATCACTGTTTGTCAAAACGACAAGGATTGTTAAATCAATGTCATGTTCCTTCATAAAAGACATATCAATTTTTAAAATTGGGGTACCAGCAAAAACTTTTTGTTCAACGGATTTCAAAACCTGAAATCCTTGCCCTTTCAGATTTACTTTGTTAAGTCCAACATAAGAAGAAATTCTGCCTCATTGTCAGCGATGATTCCAAAAGCGCGAGCAGTATTGGCGAACATTGCGATTCTACCGCTGCATGGTGAACAAATCATTTCATTACTGGTTTCAATTGAAAAGCCATCACCAAGCAGTTTCTTTGAGAATATGTCATCCTTGACGTCTTCCAAGAGTATAAGGATTCCGCTGCAGGCTGCGCTTTAAACGTAGAGAAAATGTCTTTTCAGAAAGCAGAAAACAAATCTTTAAAGATAATGTCTGCCAAAAGATTTAATTAGAACTTTGTCTTTGCAAAAACGTATTTCCTTTTCTACTTCAGCCACTGGAAAGGGCGCTGTGCTATACGTTGACAAGGGCAGAACAGACCGATATAATTTAAATAAATATTCTTGCCTGAGGCCGCATAGGAAATAATCAACTTTGCTGTTCCTGTGCGGCTGTCTTTCATCGGACTCATTTAAAATAGCGGATTAAACTGCGATTTTCCGTTAGGGGTCAATCAGGAAAAAGAAGAAGACAGGGAGGAAAACTATGGCTGTAATTGAAGTTGTTAAGTATAATGGAACACCCGATGTCTTTGCGTGGAAATATCCAGGCGAAGAACTTGGGACTTGGACGCAGCTGATCGTCAATGAGTCACAGGAGGCAATTCTGTTTAAAAATGGAATGGCTCTGGATGTTTTTCCCAGTGGCCGTTATACGTTGGATACGGAGAACATACCGCTGCTCAGAAAGCTGATGAATATGCCGTTTGGCGGCCGTTCACCGTTTACCGCGGAAATCTGGTTTGTCAATCTGGTCAGTTCGCTGAATATTAAATGGGGTACTGCCTCACCGATTCAGCTTCAGGATCCAAAGTATGGTATTTTTGTACCAGTACGTTCGTATGGGCAGTTTGGAATTCAAATTGTAGACTCTAAACAGTTTTTAATCAAGTTGGTCGGTACTTTGCCGGTTTTTGATAAAACTAATCTAACGCAATATTTCCGTGGTCTTTATATTACGAAGGTTAAGGATACTGTATCTTCGTATCTGGTTCATAAGGGCATCAGTATTTTGGAAATCAATGCCTATCTTGATGAGCTGTCTGAATACATGAAGGATCGGATCGAGCCGGTGATGGAGGATTACGGAATTGAGCTGGTTAATTTCTATGTTAATGATATTAACGTTCCGGAGGAGGATCCGGCAGTTGTCAAACTGAAAGAAGCATTGTCTAAACGGGCAGAGATGAATATCATCGGTTACAGTTACCAACAGGAGCGTTCCTTTGATACCCTTGAGGGTGTGGCGCGGAAAGAAAGTGCTGCGGCCTCTGGTTTCATGGGAGCCGGACTGGAATTGGGTGTTGGCGCGGCTGCCGGCAGTGCTTTTGGCGGTCAGTTTGCAAGCATGGGCGGAATTTTAAATGTTGAAAAGGAAGTCCCGCGAATCGAATGTCCAAGCTGTCATGCCCAAATTGAAAAAGGGATGGCTTTTTGTCCGGAATGTGGTTTTCAGCTGGAAGGGAAAAAGAAACCATTTACCTGTTCAGCCTGCGGTGAAATTCTGATCGAAGGTGTGAAGTTCTGTCCGCACTGCGGCCGGCGTCTCAATCCGTGTCCTAACTGTGGGGCTGATATCCCGGAAGGAAAGCAGGTTTGTCCGAATTGTCATGCTGAAATACTGCCAGCTTGCCCAAAATGCGGCAAAATGCTGCCAATTAAAAACGCGAAGTTCTGTCCGGAATGTGGTGCTCGATTAACTCGTCATTGTCCAAAGTGCGGCACAGAAGTGGGAAAACAGATTAAATTCTGTCCTGAATGCGGCGAAAAATTAGAATCAGAGGATTAGCTGAAGATAAAGTCAAACTGCTGATGCTGTCCATGATTCTGATCACAGCGTTTTGTTATGATCATAATGCAGGTTTAAGGTAAATCGAAACAAGGACACTGAAAGCCTCATAATATAGACATCAATCAAAAAATCAAAGAATTGCTGCTAAAGCTTAATCAGGAGCATTAGGATGGGTAAAGAAGGAAAGTGGGGGAAAGTACAGTGGAAAAAAGAATTAAGAAAGTGTCTGTTTTGATGAAGCAAATTTTATACTGGGCAGAGCTAGCTGTTGGGGGCTTTTTCACTCTGGGTTTTGTTTCAGTTACAGTGACCTATATCAGCGAAGGACAGGAATTGGGCTCGATTCTGATCGGAGTATTTATGTCCATCTTAACTTTTCTTGTGACTCGCAATGGATTTCGCGGTTCGCGGCTGATTTCTCAATATAAAAAATACTTCGCAATTCTGGCTGTGAATGGTGAGCGCTCTCTGGAGCGACTGGCATCGATTTCGCATGTTCCTGCCGACAAATTTCAGAAACAGATTGAGCAGATGATTAAACGGGGATATTTTGGGTCCGCTTATATCAATTACGATACAATGAGTTTGGTTTTGGCTGGTGATGAATTGCCTCAGGAAGCAAATCGCATCCGCCAGGTTCAGAATACCCAACGTTATCGGACGGTTGTGTGCCAGGCCTGCGGCGCTACGAATAAGGTCGCGGAAGGGATGATTGGAGAATGTGAGTTCTGCGGTTCTCTGTTGGAAGCAGCAGAGAAAGACAATGCGGAATAATCAACAGCCTGCGATGAGTTAACGATAGTGAAGCCTATCGAAAGGGATCCTCCGTGAATAAGAACCAGAGATCTCAATTTTTTAAATTTTATGATTTACAATTTTTATCGAATTTACAAATACAAACTATACAGCTGGCCTGAAAGGGCAGGGTAAACCACTTCGGTGGTTTTTTATTTAGTAGGAAAGTTCTATGCAAAGTGAGGGAGAGCGGCTCTGAACGTTAAATTTTAACGCATAAACTTTTATAGCAAAGAAGCAATGTAAATGATGGAACAAACTCAATCGCATTGTATAGCTTTGAAGAATGTTGCATAAAAAATCAAAAGAAGTTGTGATTCTGTTTTCGATTCTCTGTGTGAAAGTGAAGTTCTCATGAAGACAATCACTTGTTCTGATCGTGTTTACTACTCGGAATTATCCTTGGAAGAAGCGAACGTGCGACAATGCTGGAAAGAGGGATATGGGGTAAAGAAGGGAAATCCAGCGAATACAAGCAAGATCGGGATAGAGAAATACAGCACAAGAATGGGCTGTACAGTTCATATGGCAGCCGCGTATGTGATAGCACGGCGAGGGATAGGAATGGAATAGAAACAGAGAGGGACTCTGAGGGTTTTAGCTTTCAGAGTGATGCTTGCAGTACTTTCTTGTTTCTGTGTTCTTTTCTTGATAGAATTCATTCACAGAGAATTGTTAGCTCAATTGAAGGAACAATACAAGATTTCAAGCCTGGAATTAGGATAATCATAATTTCTGACAGGAAAAATTCAAGCTGAAAGGTTGGCTAAAGCAGAAATACCTGAATAACTAAGTGCAGTTTTGCGTATTTGCGATTCTTTATCCATTGTAATGACTTCAAGATGCAAAAGAGAGGAGATAACTGTGTAAAAAAATGGAGTATTCTAACCCAAGTGGCTGAAATACTCCATTTTATTCATTGTTTAAAGGATTTTATTGAGCCGAATCGATTATTCAGCCAAAGCCGAGGAAACAACTCGGCCGGCTTCAACACCTGATGTCATGGCCCATGTGAATGTTGAACTTGGCAAATACAGGTCACCTTGAACTCCGCCGACAACTTCTCCGGCGGCATACAATCCTGGAACAGCTTCTTCCGATGTGTTTAAGACCTGCATAGAATCATTAATGCAAATACCGCCTAATGACGTTGAATAACGGATTGACATTTCCAGAGCATAGTAACGGCCTTCTTCAGTAATGGTCGTGGTTAATTGGCGTCCGAATTCATCTTCGGCACCAGCAGTCACAGCTTCGTTGTACTTCGCAACTGTAGCCTTGAGAGCCTCTGCCGAAACATCCAGTTTTTCAGCCAGTTCTTCTAAAGTATCAGCCCCTTTATAGAATGGCTGACCTGTATAGTCATCGGCAGTCCATTTAGCCGCATCTTCAGCAGAGTAAATGCTGGCCATTGCAGCATTAAATGCGTCATAGTTTTCCTGATCCATCAGTAAGTATTGTCTTTCATTCTTTTCCATCGCGAGCATCAATTCCCAAGTATCCCCATTTTCACAAGCGAATCTTTCCCCTTTTTCGTTAATCAGGATTCCGCTCATGTTGTAGGCTTTACCAACTCCCATATTGGTGTACTGAGGAGCACCGCTTGGAAGAATCATCGTGTTCGGCTGTTTATTTAACCAGGTCAAGTTACGGGTAGCCCCATCGACCGCTTTGATCATTTCTAAAGCATCACCGTCATGACCGGAATGTCCTGAATAACGGAAGGCGAAGTATTCTTCCGGAACGATGTCCTTGTTATGACCATAACCCCCGGTTGCCAGAATAACCGCTTTAGCATTGATTGTGTAGTTAGCATCTTCACCAGTAGCCTTAACTCCCACAACCGTACCCTCGTTGACGATAAGTTCAGTAGCCTGAGTGTTCAGCAGCAATTCAGCCCCTGCATCCAGCATAATTTCTTTCAGTTTGAGCATTGCACCTGCACCGCTGCCTTCAAAGGAATAGCTTGCTCCAGAGCCTTCATGCTTGTACGGCATGTTGCCGCCATTTTCATCCACGATCCAGTCAAAGTTTGGACCGATAATTCTGGTGAATAATTCAAGGGTTGGAAGATGGTTTTTGTTATGACCGATCGCCAGCAGCCGTTCTTTCAAGGCTTCTGGAGAATCTTCATAACCAGCTTCTTTTTGCCATGTGCTGTTTGTAGCGGACAAAGTTCCCCCAGCCATGGCGCTGGCGCCGCCAACCATCGGTGTTTTTTCAAGCAAGATTACTTTGTAGCCATCTTTTGCGAGGTATTGTGCCGCCATCATACCTGAAGATCCGCCGCCTACGACAACGACATCGGTATCCAAGGTTTCATCTTTCAATTCGGCTTTTTCTGGAGCGGCACTGAATTTATCCATATCCGCCCCTGCTTGATTTAAAGCGTCATTCACCGCAGTTCTGAATCCAGCGGATGTAACTGTAGCGCCTGCCACCAGATCTACCCCCGTAGTTTGATACTCTACCATCTTTTCCGCTAAAATCGTAACAGCTTCAGAACCAATCCCCTTGGTTTCTTTGTGATCCACGACCTTAATTTCAGTAATGGCGTCTTCAGTGACGGTAACATCCAGTTTGATGTCGCCTTTGAACCCTGTCCCCACGGAAGAATAAGTGCCGGGAGTCATTTTTGTTTCAGGATCGGCTGTTGGCGTTGGCGATGATGAACATCCAGCTAACAACATCAATCCGCACAACAACAGTGCTAATAAACGTTTCATTTCTTTTTTCTCCTCACTAGACAATCGTCTACTATTATTTTATTGATAATATCCAGCCGTGTCAATTCATCAGGAGTACAATTTTAGTAAATTTTCTCTCCGCTAAATTCCACTTAAGTATGGAATCGAAAGATTTGGCTAAGATTCTTTCTTTTTTTAGCATTCGATTCCAACAGAAGAAGATAATAAAAGGGGTAGAACTAAGCTTTTTAAAGGATATTCAAGGTTATTGCGGGGATGCGGAAAACAAGTTGACACACCTGTGGAAATCGCTTACAATATTCGTGAAGTTGGGTTGTTATTGTTCAAGAAAACAAGCAAAACCAATTTGCAGGGCTTTTGTTCTGCAGATTGGTTTTTTTGCATTTTCGGGCTTGATATAGGACAAAATGACCTGAATATTCGGTATGGAAAGAGAGGAATCCTGTATGAAAGTCTTGATCGGCCAGTTTGTTACGGAATCCAATGCCAACATCCCCCATCTGTGTGAACTCACAGATTACGACCTTGCCTTTGGTGAGGACTGCATTGCAAAGATGCAGATTCGCTCGGTATTTGAGCGGCATGGAATAGAGTTGATCCCGTCGATTTATGCCAATGCCGGAGCTAACGGCGTTGTCAGCGCGTCTGCTTTTGCGTACATTGAAAGCTGCTTTTTGAAGACGGTTCAGGAACATCGCCATGAGATCGACGGCATTTACCTGATGCTTCACGGCGCCAGTGAGGTTCAGGACTTGGAAGGCGGTTCCGGTGATCATCATATCCTGCTGGAAATCCGCAAGTTGGTCGGGCCTTATGTTCCAATTGCGGTATCCTGCGATCCCCATGGCAATCTGAAAAAAGAATATGCCGAGGCGATTCAGATTCTGCGCAGCTATCGCCAGTCCCCGCACACGGATAAGGAAGAAACCTATGAAAAGGTCACGGAACTCTTATGTCAGCTGTTGAAGCAGCGTCAGCATATCCATGCCGTTTACCGCAAGCTGCCTTTGATCTTAGGCGGGGAGCAGAGTGTATCCGCGGACGAGCCGGTACGTTCGATTAATCGCTATATGGATCAGCTGGAAGAAGATCCACGGATTTTAAGTTGTTCCTGGCATGTCGGCTACATTCGCCATGACTGTGCGGTGGCAGGATGCGGCATCGTGGTCATTCCCGCGCATACTGAAGACCAAGCTTATGCAGAAGAAATTGCGGATCAGCTGGCGGATTACGTCTGGCAGCGGCGGCATGAGTTTCATTATACCGGATTAACCGCTAAACCCGACGAAGCGCTGAAGATGGCGCTGGACTACGAAGGCAGCCCGGCCGTGATCACGGATTCCGGGGATAATATGACCTCCGGGGCAACCGGCTGGAATACGTTCGTTTTGCGCCAGGTCTTAGCCTTGCCGCAATTAAAGAAACACTTTCTGTTCGCGCCGATCTGTGATCCGAAAACGGTGGAGCAGCTGAAAGTCTGTCAGCCGGGGGAACCGGTCAAGATTTGTTTGGGGGTGGGACATGATACCCTTTCTGAAAGGGTTGAACTCTCGGTTATTGTCAGAAAATCTGGTGAAATTGCCCGCTTTGTCGGCGACGAGCTGATCAAGGTGTTTGGCCAAGGGATTCTGGTCAGCGTTCAGGGCAAGCCGATTGATATTCTCATTACCAACACCAGCCAGCCGATCATCGTGAATGCCCAGCTGCAGCATCTCGGCATCGATTGGACGGGGTATGAAGTAACGGTTGTGAAGCAGGGTTACATCTTCCCGGATTTTAAAGCTCAGGCCGGCTTCTATGTGATGTCGCTGACCGACGGCGCAACGCCGCAGGATACCGCATCCATTCCGTTTAAACGGATTATGCGCCCGATGTTTCCCATCGATCAGATTTAATGGAGGAGGAGTTTATTATGAAAGTCTTAGTAGGATTGTTTACAACCGAGTCCAATGCCAATGTTCCGGGAAAGAATGAGATAACGAGTTATGATCTCGGCTTCGGTGAGGACTGCATCCGCAAGCTGCGGGTGGCTCCGGTCTTTGAGGCGGAAGGCATTGAGATGATTCCGGCGGTGTATGCCAGTGCCGGTGCTTCCGGGGTGGTGACCCGTTCCACCTTTGATTATATTGAATCGCTGTTTCTGGATACTGTGCAGCAGCATCTGCATGAGCTGGACGGCATTTATCTGCATTTGCACGGCGCCAGTGAAGTCGAGGGAATCGGTTCGGGTGATCATCACATTCTCTTAGCGATCCGCAAGCTGGTCGGCCCATATCTGCCGATCGCCGTGGCCTGTGATCCGCACGGCAACCTGTGTCGGGAATATGTGGAAAACTGTACGATTCTGCGCAGCTATCGGGAAAGCCCGCATACCGATGCCGATGAAACCAAGCGCAAGGTGGCGAAGATGCTCTGCGATCTGTTAAAAAACCGTCAGAATATCCATGCCCTTTACCGCAAGCTGCCTTTGATCTTAGGTGGGGAACAGAGCGTATCGACGGATGAGCCAGTGCGTTCGATCAATCAGTACATGGATGAGCTGGAACAGGATCCGCGGATTTTAAGCTGTTCCTGGCATGTCGGCTACATTCGCCATGACAGCGATGTGGCAGGCTGCGGCATTGTCGTTGTTCCCGCAGCGGAGAAGGATAAAGCCTATGCTGAAGAAGTCGCCGATAAGCTGGCAGCCTATGTCTGGGATCGCCGGCGTGAATTCCACTATACAGGTTTGACCGCAAAGCCGGAGGCGGCACTGAACATGGCGCTGGAGTTTGAGGGAAAGCCGGTATTCATCACCGATTCCGGGGACAATGTGACCTCGGGGGCAACCGGCTGGAACACCTTTATTCTACGGCAGGTGCTGGCTCAGCCGGATCTGAAAAAGAAGTTCTTGTTCGCCAACATCTGTGATCCTGAAACGTGGAAGCAGCTGGACGCCTTAGCTTTGGGCAGTGAAGCGCATATTTCTTTGGGTGTAAATGCCGATGAACAATCCAAATCAGTCGAGCTGGAAGTTGTGATTCGTTCTAAAGGCAGCCTGCGCGGCTATCTGATGCATGATCATGACGCGCACTATGGCGATGCGGTTGTGGTTTCAGTTAAGGGTTTGCCGATTGACATCAGTATCGCGTCAACGCGCCAGACGATGTGTGAAAAACATCAGTTTGACGCTGTCGGAATGGATTGGGACAAATACGATGTGATCGTTGTCAAACAAGGCTATATCTTCCCGGAACTCAAAGAAAAGGGAAAACTCTGCATCATGTCGCTGACGATGGGGGCAACCCCGCAGGATACCGCCTCCATTCCATTTAAGCGGATCATGCGGCCGATGTTTCCGATCGATGAAATGTAGGTGATCGTCATGAAAGTTTTAATCGGTTTCTTTACGACAGAATCCAATGCCAACATTTTAACCCAAGCCAATCTTTCCCATTATGATCTGGCCTTTGATGAGGAATGTCTACGCAAGAATAAAGTCAGCGAAGTTTTTGATCTGGCGGGGATTGAGATGATCCCGGCAATCTATGCGAATGCGGCCGGCGCCGGGGTGATCGAAAGGAATGCCTTTGATTATATTGAACGCTGTTTTCTCAGAACCATCAGCGAACATCTGGACGAACTGGATGGTATATATCTGCATCTGCACGGCGCCAGCGAAGTGGAGGAAATCGGTTCTGGGGATCATCATTTGTTAAAGAAGATCCGCGAGCTGACTGGCCCATATCTGCCGATCGCCGTGGTCTGTGATCCGCATGGCAATCTGACTCAGGAGTATGTGGAAAACTGTACGATTCTGCGCAGCTATCGCCAATCGCCGCACACCGACGCCGATGAAACCAAGCGCAAGGTTGCCGGCATGCTTTGCGATCTGTTGAAAAAGCGTGAACACATTCATGCGGTCTACCGCAAGCTGCCCCTGATTTTAGGCGGGGAACAAAGTGTTTCCACCGATGAGCCGGTGCGTTCGATCAATCAGTATATGGATGAACTGGAACACGATCCTCGGATATTGAGTTGTTCGTGGCATGTCGGTTATCTGCGGCATGATTGTCCGGAAGCGGGCTGTGGCATCGTCGTTGTCCCGAAGAAAACCGAGGATCAGGCTTATGCGGAGTCGATTGCGGATCAGCTGGCGGCCTATGTCTGGCAGAAGCGGCATGAATTTCACTACACGGGATTGACCATGCAGCCGGATCAGGCGTTGAAAAGCGTGCTGGAATTTGCGGGAAAGCCGGCTTTCTTAACCGATTCCGGCGACAATGTCACCTCCGGTGCCAGCGGCTATAACACGTTCATCCTGCGGCAGTTTCTGGCGGTCAAGGATCTGAAAAAGCAGGTGTTGTTTGCGACGATCTGTGATCCCGAAGCCTGTTCTCAGCTGCAGGGGAACAATCTCGGCGACAGCGTTGAATTGAAGTTAGGAAAAGGGGTGGACTGTTGGTCAGAAAGCGTACAGCTCACAGGGACAATTATTGCCAAAGGTCCCCTGATGGGCAATCTCTGGAGCGGCCGCAGCCGGGTTTGGGGACAGACGGTTACCGTTCGTCTGGCTTCACAGCCGATGGATATCATCATAGCATCCAACAACAATACGCTGTGTGAGCAGCATCAATACATTGCCGCCGGAGTGGATTGGGACCAGTATGATGTGATCGTCGTCAAGCAGGGCTATATCTTCCCGGAATTAAAAGCAAAAGGAAAACTGAATATCATGTCGTTAACGATGGGTGCAACGCCGCAGGATACCAAAGCGATTCCGTTTAAGCGGATCATGCGTCCGATGTTTCCGATGGATGAAATTTAGAAAGGAGAATAGCAAGCATGGAAATCAATCAAGACCGATTATGGAACCGGCTGCACGAATTAGGCAAAATCGGTGTGGATCCGCAGGGCGGCAACACGCGCTGGACGTACACCGATGTTGATATGCAGGCGCGGGACTGGCTGATCGACCAGATGCACCAAGCCGGGCTGCAGGTGCAGGAAGATGCCATCGGCAATGTCATCGGGATCTACAATCCTGCGGACAGCTCGGAGGCTCCGGTTATCAGCGGTTCGCATTTTGACACCGTTCGCTGCGGCGGACAGTTCGATGGCTGCTTAGGCCTGTTGGCAAGTCTGGAAGCGGCCGAGACTTTGAAGGAAAACAACGTCAGTCTCAAACGCCCGCTTTATGTGATCGGCTTTCGCGATGAGGAAGGCAACCGTTTCAGTTCCGGCATGCTGGGCAGCAAGGTCATCACAGGCAAGGCGGAAGATGCTGACTTTTCCGCGGTCGATGAAGCCGGAATCACGATTGGTGAAGCGATGAAGCAGCGGGGTTATCATCCTGACCTGTACCGTCAAAGCCGAATTGACCCGATCTATGCAAGTGTGGAGCTGCATATCGAACAGGGCAAGGTACTGGAACAGGCTGACTGTCCGGTTGGGATCGTCGAAGGGATTCCGTATCTGCGGTTTTACGAAATCACCCTGACTGGCTGCAGCGGTCATGCCGGAGCGACGCCGATGAACGATCGTCAGGATCCGGTGTTGGCGATGACGCGCTGGATTCAGAAAATCACAGAACTGGCCTCGGCCCGTCCCTACACGGTAGCGACTGTCGGCAACATTAAAACCGTTCCCGGATCCACCAACGTAATCTGCGATCATGTGACCTTTTCGCTGGATATCCGCAGTCTGGAGGAACAAAACATCGACGACTGCCTGCAAGCGATGGGAAAACTGGAGGCCGAGCTGAAAGCCCAGGGGATCCAGGTCAGCTGTCAGCTGCGGCATATTCTGTACGGCGTGGAATGCGATGAAAAGCTGAAAAGCCAGCTGGAACAGATTCTTCAAACCCGTAAAATTCCCTATCAGCGTTTAATGAGCGGTGCGGGCCATGACAGTCAGAACTTCAAAGATGTCTGTCCCTGCGCGATGATTTTCGTCCGTTCTGAAAACGGCTATTCGCACCGCAAAGAGGAATTTTCGTCAAAAGCAGACTGTGCGGCCGGCGCTCAGACACTGCTGGATCTGCTTTACCAGCTCACTAACGAAGAATGACTAAAATATCAAAATCAGAAGAAATAAAGAAGGAAGCGTAAACCGCCTTCCAAAAGGAGAAGAAGTATGAAAGTTTTGATAGGAACCTTTGTCACAGAATCCAATGCCAACGTACCGGCGAAAGCCCGGATGAACAATTATGATCTGGCCTTCGGCGATGACTGCATCCGCAAGATGAACGTTTCGGATATTTATGAGGAGGCTGGGATTGAAATCGTGCCTTCGATTTATGCCGATGCTGGCGGAAACGGCGTGGTGACCAAAGAAGCCTTTGATTATATTGAAAGCTGTTTTGCCAAAGCTGTGCGTGAACATCTGTCCGAGCTGGATGGCATCTATCTGTTTCTGCATGGCGCCAGTGAAGTGGAAGAGATCGGCTCCGGCGATCATCACATTTTAAAAACAATCCGGGAAATCACCGGACCGTATCTGCCGATTGCCGTCGTCTGTGATCCGCATGGCAATCTCTGTCAGTCGTATGTGGAAAACTGCACGATTCTGCGCAGTTACCGCGAATCTCCGCACACCGATGCCCAGCAGTCCAAGCGCATCGTTTCCCAAATGCTTTGCGATCTGTTGAAGGATCGTCAGCACATTCATTCTGTCTATCGCAAGCTGCCGCTGATTCTGGGTGGGGAGCAGAGTGTGTCGGCCGATGAACCAGTGCTTTCCATCAATCGCTACATGGATGAATTAGAACAGGATCCGCGCATCCGCAGTGTTTCCTGGCATGTTGGCTACATTCGCCATGACTGTGACGTGGCTGGCTGCGGCATTGTCGTCGTTCCGCAGAACACGGAAGATCAGGCCTATGCTGAAACTATCGCCGATCAGCTGGCTGCCTATGTCTGGGACAAGCGGCATGAATTCCACTACACCGGATTAACGGCTCAGCCGGAAGAAGCCCTGACGATGGCTTTAGAACTGGAAGGAAAACCGGCGATCATCACGGATTCCGGCGACAACGTGACTTCCGGCGCCACGGGATGGAACACGTTCATTCTGCGCCAGGTGCTGGCTCTTGCCGATTTGAAGAAGAAATTCCTGTTCGCAACGATCTGCGATCCGGACTGCTACAAACAACTTGAAGCGCTGCCTGACGGTACAGAAACGCAGATCACGCTCGGCACAGGCTATGACGAATACTCCGCTCCCCTCACCCTTGACGTGACGATTCAGTCGCATGGGGAACTGCGCGGCTTTATGTATCGGGATCACAACAAGGCGTATGGCTATGCGGTCACCGTCAGCGTCAAGGGGATGCCGATCGACATCATGGTTGCTTCCAACCGTTATGCGATGGTGGAAATCCATCAGTTTGTCGACGCCGGCATCAACCTGGACGATTACGATGTGATCGTCGTCAAGCAGGGCTACATTTTCCCGGAACTGAAAGAATATGGCAAGCTGTGCGTGATGTCCTTAACCGGCGGAGCAACGCCGCAGGACACGGCTTCCATTCCTTTCAAGAGCATTATGCGGCCAATGTTTCCGATCGATCAGATCTAAGGGGCAAAAAAGATGAAACCGATGAAAATTATCGCGGCGAAATTTACGCTGGAAGCCAATGAACATGTTCCGATGTTCTGCGATTTGGAGAATACCGCGCTTTCTTTTGGACAGGAAGCGCTCAGCCACATGCAGCTGGGCGAGGTGATCGACCGCTCGGATCTTGAACTGATTCCGGTGCTGTGCGCGGATGCCGGCTGCAGCGGAGTGATGCGCAAAGGGGCTTATGACTATCTGAAACAGCGCATTCTGAAAGCCGTACAGGCGCAGCTGCCGCAGTTGGACGGCATCTATCTGCATCTGCATGGAGCCAGCTTTGTCGAGGAAATCGGCAGCGGAGAACAGGATCTTGTCCGGGCGATCCGCGAGCTGACCGGGCCGTATCTGCCGATTGCTGTAGCCTGCGATCCGCATGGCAATCTCACGCGGGAGTATGTGGAAAATACGACCTTTATCCGGTCTTATCGCCAGGCTCCGCATACCGACATCGCGCAGACGGTGCAGCGGACATTTCAGACGCTGATCGACCAGATTCAGCAGCCTCAGGGCGGCCGTCCGATTTACCGCAAACTGCCGCTGATCTTAGGTGGGGAACAGAGTGTATCGGCCGATGAACCGGTGCGTTCGATCAATCAGTTTATGGATGAGCTGGAGAAGGATCCGCGGATTTTAAGCTGTTCCTGGCATGTCGGCTATCTCCGTCATGACTGTCCGGAAGCTGGGTGCGGCATCGTCGTGATTCCCGCCTCGCGGCAGGATCAGGCTTATGCGGAAACGGTTGCGGATCAGCTGGCGGCCTATGTGTGGGACAAACGTCATGAATTTCATTATACCGGAACGACAGCCAGTCCTGAACAGGCGCTTGAAATGGCGCTGAGCTTTGACGGCAAACCGGTCTTTATTACCGATTCCGGCGACAATGTGACCTCCGGGGCGATGGGCGCGAATACCTTTATTCTGCGTCAGGCGCTGAAATGCGAAGCGAATCCAAAGAAGTTCTTGTTTGCGGCGATTCAGGATCCGGCAGCCTGCGCCCGGTTAGCGGATTGTCCGGTCGGCCAGAGCCTGAGCCTGCGTGTAGGGATGGGGCTGGATGAATACAGTGAGCCGGTCGATCTGACCGTCACCGTCCTGCATCATGGCCGTCAGGCTGGAACCGCGATGTATGGTGAGGAAGGCGACTACGGACCGATCGTGACTGTGCATATTCAGGGCACCCAGATCGATCTGGCGATCACGGACAACAACCATTCCTTTGTGGAAGAGCGGCAGATCCAGGCGTGCGGAGTCAGTTGGGATGATTACGATGTGATCGTCGTCAAGCAAGGCTACATCCATCCGGAAATGAAGGTCAAAGGCAAGCTGTGCGTGATGTCGCTGACTGGCGGCGCAACGCCGCAGGATACCCGTCTGATTCCGTTCAAACGGATTCTGCGGCCAATGTATCCGATCGATGAAATCTAAGTGAAAGGAAGGAAATCTATGCAGGAAAAATTCTTATGGGGTTCTGCGACCGCCGCCTATCAATGTGAGGGAGCCTGGAACGAGGACGGCAAGGGGCCAAGCATCTGGGATGAGTTCTGCCACAGTGAAAAGAACACGAAGGGCATTACCGGCGATGTATCCTGTGACTTCTATCATCATTACGAAGAAGATATTCGGATGATGGCCGAAGGAGGACAGAATACTTATCGCTTTTCAATCAGCTGGTCGCGCATCGTGCCCAAGGGTGACCGCGTGATCAATGAAAAAGGATTCGAGTTTTATGACAACGTATTAAGCGAATGCGAAAAATACGGCATTGTGCCGAATGTGACGCTGATTCACTATGATCTGCCGGATTATGTCGGCGCCCAGGGCGGCTGGTGCTGGGATGGGATTGCGGATGAGTTTGCCTACTACGCCGCGGCGGTATTCCGCCATTTCGGCGACCGCATTCCGCTTTATGTGACGATCAACGAGCCGACGCACAACGCGTCGTGCTGCTACATGGTTGGCAACTATCCGCCCAACGAGAAAGTCAATATGCAGCACTTCTGCCAATGCGCCTACAACATGGTGATGTGCAATGCCAAAGCGATCCGTGAATTCCGCAAGCTGAAGCTGAACGCTCAAATCGGTCTGGTCCATGCTTCCTGCAGTGCGGAAGCAATCTGTGATACGCCGGCCTATCGGGAAGCGGTGGAAAACGGCGATCTGTTCACCAATGACTGGGTGCTGGATCCGGCGATTAAAGGCGAGATTCCGCAGAAGCTGATCGAAAAGGTGAAGGCTTCAGGGATTGATCTGTCCTTTATGAAGGAAGAAGACCGGGCGATTATTCGTGAAAATACGATTGATTTCCTCGGCCAGAATGCCTACAGCCGACTGTTGGTCAAACCGTATGTTTCCGGAGAAACCTGCGCGACCGTCAACAATGCTGGCAATAACGATGGATCAGGCAAAGCGGCGAAGGAAGGCAAAACGGTCAAGGGCTGGTTCGAGTCGGATACCGATCCGGATGTTCCGCTGAATCCCTGGGGCCGGGAGATCTATCCGCAGTGCATTTACAACACCCTGATCAAACGGAAGCAGAAATATGGCGATATTCCGATCTACATTACGGAAAATGGTCATGGCGCGTATGATGTGGCGGATGAACAGGGCTATGTTGCGGATGATGATCGGATTCAGTTTCTCGACAATTTTCTTAAACAGATTCTCAAAGCCAAGGCAGAAGGGGTCAATGTCAAAGGCTACTATGTTTGGAGCACGATGGATCTTTACAGCTGGATTAACGGTTATCAAAAGCGGTATGGACTGGTGCGGGTGGATTATGATGATCCAAAGTTAAAGCGGACGCCGAAAAAGAGCTATTACTGGTATAAACAGTTTATTGAGGAACATCAGGATTTGTAAGCAATAAGAAAGCGGAGGTGAATGATATGAAACAACAGCCATTTTTATGGGGCAGCGCCACGGCTGCCTACCAATGTGAAGGTGCCTGGAATCTGGATGGCAAAGGACTGGGTGAATGGGATGTCTTTTCGCATGAAAGTCCGCTGAATATCAACGGAGCAACGGGCGATGTGTCGTGTGATTTTTATCATCATTACGAAGAAGATATTCGGATGATGAAGGAAGGCGGCCAGAATTCTTATCGTTTTTCATTATCTTGGTGCCGGATTTTGCCGGAGGGCCGGGGACGGATTAACGAGCAGGGAATCGCGTTTTATAATCGGGTGATCGACTGTTGTCTGGAGAATGGACTGGAGCCGAACGTTACTTTATTCCACTACGATCTGCCGCAGGCATTGGCAGCCGAGGGCGGCTGGGCAAACCGGGCGATTGTCGAAGCGTTTGAAGAATATGCCAAGGTGTGCTTTCAGGCGTTTGGGGATCGGGTTCAGTTATGGGTCACGATCAATGAGCCGAAATATTATGCTTATTGCAGCAACATGGTCGGCAACTATCCGCCAAATCACAAACTTGATTTTGACCGATATTTCAGAACCCTTTACCATGAAGCGCTGGCGAGTGCCCGGGCGACGGCGGTTTATCATCAATTGAAGCTGGATGGACAGATTGGGATTGTTCATGACAGCAGCAATGTGGAAGTCGCGCCGCAGACAAAACAGCCTGAACGGATTCGGATGATCGCCGATTTGTTTTATAACCGGCTGATTCTGGATACTGCAATTCGCGGTGAACTGCCGGGTATGCTTGTGCCGTTTCTGCAGGAAAACGAAATCGATACGTCGTATATTCAGTCGTCAGACGCGCTGATCTTCGCTCAGGGAAAAGTGGATTTTTTGGGATTAAACGTATATAATCGTTTTTACATTACGGATTATACTGAAGGGGAAACCGAAGTTTTCCACAATAATCAAGGTGCGGGATCGAAGGCTAAGGAAGGAATTCGGATTCAGAACTGGTATGAGACGACCGTGGATCCGACAACAAAGCGGAATCTGTGGGGAAGAGAAATTTATCCGCGGTGCATGTTGAATACCTTGTTGGAAATTAAGGAGCGTTATGGCGATATTTCGGTTTATATTACAGAGAATGGACATGGCTGTTATGAAACTCCGGATGAAAACGGCATGGTTCAGGATGATGAACGCATTGAAATGATGCAGGGGTATATCGACTATATGTTTAAGGCGATGGAGCTTGGTTGTCAAGTGCGGGGATATTATGCCTGGAGCACGATGGATTTATACAGCTGGGTCAACGGCTATGAAAAGCGGTATGGTTTAGTTCGCGTCGATTTTGACAACGACTGCCGCCGGACACCGAAGAAGAGTTATTTCTGGTATCAGAAGCTGATTCAGGAGCATCAAAAATAATTTTTCTTGCCCTTTCAATCTGTTGGATATGAAAAGCGCAGAGTCTTTCTTCTCTGCGTTTTTTAAGTTTGGCTTTACAAATAGAAGAGAATTATACCTGGATCAGCTTCAGCATCAAGGCAATATCTTCCGCCGCCATAGCAAATTTGGATTTCTCAATCAAGATATTCTTTCCGGTCATGATATAGGAAGGAAGGATGCGAATGTCGCCATAGTATAGCTCAGTATTGCGCAGCTTGTAGGTCGAAATTGCCGGCACAATGTTCTTCTTTATCGTCTTCTTCGTTATTTTATTGAATGCTTTTTTTGCCACATCGCCCATTAAGAGAATGACTTGAAGTTGTGGAAATAAGGATAGTTCTTGTTCTAAATAAGGCAGGCTTCTTTCCAATGCGCTGTTTTCCACAGTATAGCCTGTCTTGGGAATCTTGACAGCATTGGTAATGTAGATCCCTATATCTAATAAGTCCTGAATCTTTGTGACTGACAATCCAGCTTCACGAAAGAGTGGGATTGTGGTTGACAGGTAGTCGGCATGAGATGAACCATAAAAATCCTGACTGGGGTCTTGCGGTACGATCTCATTGATCAGCACAGCACGGATAATCTGAGGATTTAGATCAACATCATTAAGCTGGATAACATTCTCCAAGCCCACAGTTTTTTCGAGTTCTGTTTTTATGTTCATGCTTGTTCTCCTTCGGTTACTTTTGCTTTGATCTTATTATAAAGGGGATTTGTTGACAACGGAATGTCAGGATTGAATCATAAACTTTGTATGAATCATTTTTACTTGCATAATCAGATTAGTAATGCTGAAATGATTGTTTTATTGAGTTTGTTTTTTAACTCATTTAAGTTTGCTTCGAAATGCGGTACAATCATTATTATGATTACAGGGGGATAAGTTTAATTTAAAATATTAAATCGTGATTTACTAAATCATGATTTAATTGAGGAGAATTTGTTATGGATATTGGAAGATTGGAAGAGTTAGAGTTTTTAGAAAGAAGGTACAAGTCAACCTCTAGTCAACTTGTACTTCTTTATGGCAGAAAAAGACTGGGGAAGACAGAGGTGCTATGCAAATTTTGTGAAGGAAAAGCTCATATTTATTATGCCTGTCAAGAAATCTCAGATCGATGGCAATTGAAGTGGTTTTCAGAAAAACTATTAAATGAAAAAATTTCTGCCAGTGCTTATATCCAACAATTCGACGATTGGGAAAAAGCATTTCGTGCAATCCTTGAATTACCTTATCATGAAGCAAAAAAACTAGTCGTGATCGACGAATTTCCTTACATGTGTAAAAATAATCCAAGCATTCCTTCAATTTTACAAAATTTATGGGACGAGATCTTAAAAGACTCAAATGTAATGCTTATTTTATGTGGCAGTGCTATGAGCTTCATTGAAAAAGATTTATTAGCGGAGAAAAATCCGTTATATGGCAGAGCAACAGGGATTTATAAGATGACAGAGATGAATTTTTATGAAGCCAGTCAATTCTTTCCTAACTATTCCGATGAAGATAAGGTGCTGACTTATTCCATTCTTGGCGGTATACCCCATTATCTGCGTCAATTCAATTCTAATATGTCCTTGTCAGATAATATTAAACAAAATATTTTGTCGAAAGGCTGTGCGCTGTACACTGAAGTTGATTTTCTATTAAAACAGGAGCTTCGTGAAACTGCAATTTATAACTCAATTATCGAAGCAGTAGCGATGGGAAGCACTCGTCTGAATGAAATTAGTCAGAAATCTTGGGTTGAGAATAGTGCGAAAACAGGTGTTTATCTAAAAAATCTGATAGAATTGGGATTGGTTGAACGCGAATTTTCTGTAGATGCAGGGGTGCAGGAACGAATTAAACCGAATCGAGGTATTTATCATTTGACGGATAACTATTTTCGATTCTGGTATGCTTTTGTTTATAGTCATTATTCTGAGTTGGAAACTGGAGATGTCGACGGAGTCTATAATTATGTTGTTGCGCCTCAATTGCATCAATTTGCTTCTTTTACTTTTGAGGATATCTGCAGACAATACATGCAGCGTCTGCAAAAAGAAAATAAACTGCCATTTCGCTTTTCTAAAATGGGAAGATGGACAGGAAAAACGACGGTCAGAGATAAATCGAGTGACGCTGGATATCGAGTTGCTGAAACGGAAATCGATATTCTTGCCCTGTCTCAGGATAAGAAAAAAACTCTTGTTGGAGAGTGTAAATTTAAAAAGACAGCGTTTAACTATTCAGAGTATTTAGATGTCAGCGCAAAGTTAACACCGCTTAAAGCGCAAAGTGAATTTTATTATGCCTTATTTTCGCAATCAGGATTTGATGATCTGCTTCAAAAACAAGCAGAGAGTGATGATCATTTAACTTTATATTCGTTGGATTCCATCGTCAAAGGCATTGTTTAACACTTTTGATTTTTGATGGAATTCTATTGTAATCAAAATAAACATCTTGATCGATATCAGGGTTGTAAGATCAGGAAAATCCGATATAATGAATCTGGAAAGAAATCGGGTGAAAACATGGAAACACAGCGTTTAACAAAGAAAGACAGCGCTCAAATTGTAGAAATATTAAACCGGGGCGGAGTTGTGGCCTTTCCGACCGATACCGTTTATGGCTTGGCGGTTCGCTATGATTTAAAAGAAGCCATTTTAAGGATGAAGGAAGCCAAACAAAGACCGGAAACCAAACCTTTTCCCATGATGGTTTCATCAAAAGCACAGATTGAACGAGTCGCCGTTACGGATGAGCGTTCCCGCAAACTGATCGATCATTGGATGCCTGGGGCTTTAACTTTAATTTTTAACAAAAAACCGGAAATTGATGAATTGGTGACCAATGGTTTTTCGACCATTGGAATTCGGATGCCGGATGATGAATTTGTTTTGGAGCTCATCAATCGTGTGGGTGTTCCGCTGTTAGTGCCGAGTGCCAATATAAGCGGTCAGCCATCCTGTACGACTTCGGAAGATGTGCTGAAACAGTTGGAGGGCAGAATTGATGCAGTAGTGCTGGGAGAAAGCGGAGCGAGCACATCCAGTACGGTCTGTGATACGACCGGGACTGAACTGAAGATTCTGCGCCAGGGTCCAATCAAACTGGAAGATTTGGAAGCAACAATAAAATAATAGGAAGAAAGAAGGAGAATTCTATGAAAATTGCAATGGCTTGTGATCATGGTGCTTATAAGAATAAGGAAGCACTGAAGGCAAAATTGATTCAGGAAGGATATGAGATCGAAGATTTCGGATGTTTCAGTGAAGAAAGCATGGATTATCCGAAAGTGGCTTATCCTTGCGCTAAAGCAGTAGCGGAAGGAAAAGCGGAACGTGGGATTGTGATGTGCGGTACAGGGATTGGCGTTAGTATTGTAGCCAACAAGGTGCCAGGCATTCGCTGCGCGCATGTGCATGATCTGGAAACGGCGAAGCTGACACGGGAACATAATGATTCCAATGTCCTAGCGATGGGCGGACGGATTATCAGTCAGGAATTAATTGAACAGATTGCGGAAGTCTGGCTGACAACCCCGTTTTCCCATGAGGAAAGACATCAGCGTCGAATTGATCAGATCGCTGAACTTGAGAAAAAAGC
This sequence comes from Holdemania massiliensis, assembly GCF_022440805.1. NCBI lineage: Bacteria > Bacillati > Bacillota > Erysipelotrichia > Erysipelotrichales > Erysipelotrichaceae > Holdemania > Holdemania massiliensis. Next base: position 645,343 of record NZ_JAKNTK010000001.1, read on the forward strand.
ATAGTTAGGTAGAAAGCGACAGTCATCCATAATGTTGGAGGCTGTCGTTTTATTATTTAACAGCGATGGTCTATAAGATAAAATAAACTCTCATTATTTATCCTGTCAATTAGGTGTAAGTATACCATCAAAGTTATAACAACAATAGCAGCATATACTTTAATCAATTCGCTGAATTGCTTTTTGGTTAAAACACTGTAATTCTTCAATCAAAGCAGATAAAAGCTCAATTTGATGTTCAGTTAACCCTTCCACACAAAGATTGCGTACAGTGGTGACGCCTAAAAGAAAATCTGTTGATACATTAAAAATAGCCGCAATTTTGATCAAGATGTCATAGGAAGGAAGTCGGATTCCATTTTCATAGGCGCTTACCATGGCTTTTGTAATTCCTAGCCGATCAGCCAACTGTTGTTGGGTGATCTTTTTTTCTTTTCTGAGTATTTTGAGTTTTAGATAAAAATCATGCATAAATTATTACCTTCTTTTCTGTGATCAAGTGTAAAGATGAAAGGTAAACTATCGGTTTACTTTTATAGCTATAAAAGTTGACATATCTGACTGGTAGAGATAGAATATTAAAGGAAGAAAAGATGAAATTTATCGTTATTGTATGCTATTCATTACATTTATTTTGTAATTCATTACATAGTATGAAGTGCAAAGAATTAATGATAATTCAAATTCTAAAATTTCATTGAAGGTAAAACACTAATTTAAAAGAAATGAGGAGTTTCTATACGAAGTTAGAATAATGATTTAGGGGAACTTGAAGCTGGTATTATCGGAAAATGAAACAATTCAAATTTTATGGAGGGTAAAATGAAACGACAAATTAAGCAAGGTAAAAATCAAATAGCTAAAATAGTTAAAAAAACATCGAAACTAGTATTAGCTTTTTTTCTGGCTGTTATGCAATTCAGTGAATTTAGAATACTTGCTGAAGAAGCTGCAAGAATTTCAGAAAGCATTTATCTTTTAGTAGGAGAAACGAAAGATATTGCTTCGTATCAAGAAGACGATGTAACGATAAGTGTGGCTGATCCTTCTATTGCATTATTAGAAGATTCATTACTCACTGGAATGACTGCGGGCGAGACAGAACTTTTATTAAGCAATGAGGAAAAGCAAACGATTATCCCAATTATTGTTACAGAGGCATTAAAAGAGGAGCCTACCGTTAAACCTGTAACTACGATGACTCCAGAAGCAACAATAGTACCAACAGAAGAACCGAGGGTCACAGAGACGCCAGAATTGGAAACGCCAAAGAAAGAAGATCACGTTGAAGGAGCGATTATAGGAAATGAAATTGCTCAATTTTCTATTGATTTAGCAAATCAATCAGCAACGATAGTAGAAGCTAGCAAATACGCTTCGACGCATGTTATGCAAAGCACGATTTCTGTGGGTCCTCTTAATCAAATACCATCGAATACAGCAAAAATTCAAATTATTAATGATAAGAACGAAATTATTGCTGTAAGTAAATCATCTCTTTATTCTACAGAGGCAAATGGTGAACATTTTATTGAGACTGAGGTATACTATCTTACGGAGATTAACCCAGGAACCTATCAGATACAGATCGTTGACGGAACAGAAGTTTTTGACGTAAATCAAATTGAGTTTATTGATAACCCAATAATAAAAGGATTGCAAGGTAATGGAACGATAGGTTTATCTAGCTTGGAAATTGAAATTAGATTTGATGGATTACTGACACAAGACATTGTATCAAAATTAAAAATTCAAGTTCTTGATGCGAATGACCGACTAATAGGATCAGCTAATTCCGACCATGTTACAGTTAGTGGAACGACTCTGAATTATGTTGTTTCAACAGAAACTCTAACGAACCAGTCTTATCATGTTTCGATTATTCAAGAATCTGAAACAGGAATATATATTGATCCTGCAGCCCTAAACAATGGAGTTTATGTAAGTTCTAATTATTGGACAGAGATTCAATCAATTGAAATTCTGGATTTAGATAAAAGTGTGATTAGACTTAATTTAAATGAAAAGGAAGACATAGAATCTCACGATTACTTAGTAGAGGCAAATATTACAGGAAATATCGTTTTTTCAGATTATTGCAAAGCAAAAGAAGGAACGATTGAACTTCAGCTTAAGAAAAAAGGAGTAGAATCTTCAATACAGTCTTTTATTGCTGGAACAAGTAGTCCTTCACTAATGGTTTCACTTATGGATAACCGAGGCTTCACTTCATCTAAATCGCTTGATTTAAAGGCTTATCTACCGACTGCATCAAGTTTTTATAAACTTGATAATAATCAGTATGATGAAGGGGTTTCTAAGTTAAATTTAAAAGTTTATATGTCTAAAAATTATCAAAAATTGATTAACACAAGTGATTTTAGAGCTGAAATATCAAAATCCACAGGAAATACAGAAGATGATATTTCTGTAATAGGCTCTATAAGCCGTGATAAAATGAAGATAAAGGATGAAGAGAACCAATATACTATTGAAATGGAAATTGCGTTATCAGAGCCTTTATACGCTGGCGAAAATGTGCATTATAGTCTGCAATTCAGACCAGTTTATTTATCCATGGGTATTGGAATTATATCTAAATCGAAGTTTTCGGGTTATATGAGGATTGGAACTTCAACAACAACTGACTTTTCAAAACAAAATAATTTGATTCCAATTGTTGTTGAAACTAATAATAGTATTGAAAATATGACTGTTAGTATGGAAGATGAAGATGGTAATGTTATTGATTCAAGTCAATTAATAAAGATTGATAATCCTGCAGATAATTATTATGTGCATACAGGCGGAGTGTTTTTAACACCAAATGAATTAATTGGAGGGAAAACATATCATTTCTACGTTATACTTAATGGCAATAAAGAGCTGGTAAAAAGTTATGTATATAATGCTGAAAAGGTGATTGATGATTCCCTTCAGTTAGAGGCTGAAAAAACAGGAACAAACAAAGTAAAACTTTATTTTAAGGCTGGGTATACTAATAAGAACGTATCTGAAGAGGACATTCTTAAGATTTGTTCAGAACTTTATTTAAAAGATGCGTCGGATCATATCATTAAGCTCGCCTACAAGGACTCTGCCATGACATATTATGGGGATTGGACAATAAACTTAGAGGCGTCAGAAAATTTAAAGAAAACAACTTATGAAATCTATTGGAGAGGATATCCTAGAAGTATTGTCCCTGGTGAAAAAGCTGTGTACGGATATGAAAATGAAGGCAAAATAATAATTAGCAATAGTGATCCCAAGGCACTCTATACAGCGAATATCCTAAAAGATGGGAAAGTCGTTAAAAAAGGATTGAAACTTATTTCTACAGGAAATGAAAAATATCAGCTAGAGACTAATTTTGCACAGGGATTGGAAGCTGGAAATTATAAATTAAATGTATTAGAGAATAATGTTTTCGTATTCCAATGCGATTATTCAATTTCACAGAGTTATGACTATTCAATTCGAGTTAACGATAGAGGGAAAAATTGGAATCAGACTACAACTTTTATTACAAACCCTGATCGTATAGCCAGTGTTATTGTAGAATCAAGTAAATATATTTATTGTCGAGTGTGGTTAGGCGATAAGAAAAACGTTGGATATAGATCTATACTACTTAATTCATCTACTTCAATTAGATTGGATGACACAAAAGAACAGCAGATAATTCATGTGCAATTGAAAAATGATGATGGAATTGAATCGGAAGTCATTGATATACCAGTATATTATCGGCCTGTTCCTGGGACTTTTGAATTAGTAGATGTAACTAATCCAGTAGATGTAGTTGCAACAGGCAGTGCGATTAAAGTTTCAATGATTGGCAACCGTTTTGATGCTCAAGCAAATGTGCTGCTTGAAGGCAATACTAGCAAACAATGTACAATTCCATTTAAAGAAGAATTAGAAGATGGAACTTATTTGTATGAAGGGTATGTTTATCCAGGCTATAATCAGAGAGTTGAAAAGGCAACTTTCTATTTAACAAGTGAAGACTATCCTTATACGAAGAGTAATGAAATAACAAAACCTTTAATCGTTGGAGGTTTAAGCTATATCGTATTGCCTCTATTCGGAACGTATGGGGGTGAAGCTTATACGACTGCGAAAGACACTGTTCTAGAAGGATATGCACTGCAGGATAAGTCTGTAGATATTTTAATTAAAGATCCTGATAATGAAACTACTACTTCGCAGCTGCAAACCAATGAAAAAGGATATTTTGAAACAACTCTTAATACTGAAAAAGAAGGGACATATATCTTAAAAGTTACTTCACCGGGTTTGCAGTCTTATTACAGTCAATATAAGCTATACTCTGACAGAACAGCACCAGTTATTGAATCCGCAGCAGCTGTAGAATCTGGTTCAAAGAACATTATGATCAAGTGGGAATGCAATAATCCAGATGTAGATTATTATATGGTTTATCGCGACGATTACCTGATTGCAGATAAGTATAAAGAGAGAACCTATATTACATCAGGAACTTTAAATGATCGAGTAACGTATAAAATCATTGCAGTGGATAAGGCAGGAAATCATTCTGAACCGATTGTTAAAAAGATTGGTGATTATGAACCGCCGACAATTCCAGAAAATATTGAGCTTGCAGATCGTAGTTCCAAGCAAATTCATTTTACTTGGAGTGCTTCGAAAGATAATGTTGGAGTAAAAGGATATCGAATTTATCGAAATGATAAGTTGGTTGCTACAGTTGATACATGCGTGTATACAGATATGCTTTTAACAAAAGATACTTCCTATACTTATGTTGTAGAGGCGTTTGATGCTGCTGGAAATGCAAGTAAGAGCGAGCCAGTACAAATAAGCACGGTATCTCCAAAGTTTCAGAATATTTCTGCGTTGGAAACAGAATATATCATTGAAGAGCAGGAAATGGTTGCGGTGTCTGCTGAATGGAAGAATGAGCAGAACATGATAGATCATCTGATTATTCTGAAAATTAAAGAAGAAAATGCATCTGATTGGAATATAATATCAGAAGATCAGATCGGCAAAGCTACAGTGAACATCAGCAAGATGGAAGCTGGAAAATATACATTGGCAGCGATAGCAAAGGATCGCGACGGTGAAACAACTGAAGAATTGCAAACGTTTACGTTGAAACATGATGATATTAATCCCACGGTTGCAATCACTACTCCTTTAGATGGTACAAAGAAAATTTATACACATAAATTTTCTATTCAAGGAAAATCAGAAGATAATGTTGCTGTTGATCGAGTTCGCCTTGAATACTCTGTAGGTAATGTAAAAGCAAAGTTGATTACAGAATTAAAGCCTGATGTGAAGAAACAAAAATATGATTATTCCTATGAGTGGGATAGCAGTGAAGTGAGTGGAACTGTTACGATTACAGCAACAGCTTTTGATTCGCGAGGAAATAAAACTTCAACTACATCTAGCTTTGTAGTAGATAATACTCCGCCAAAAGTTCCTACACAATTCTCCATTTCCAATACAGACCAGTATATTTATCTTGATTGGAAACATGAACAACCTGAAGAAGACTTCGATCATTTCGTGATTTATCGATCTGATAAAGAAAATGAAGGCTTTGAGGCTATTGATACAATTACTACGTTAGGATTTTATGATGATATTAACACAGGAGCGCAGCCTAATGTTAAATATTATTACTACGTAACAAGTGTTGATATTCTTGGAAACGAGAGCAAACCTACTGCAATTTTACAAGGAATTATGGAACGTGATGTTCAAAATCCTGAAGTAGTTAGCGTTTTGCCAAAGGAAAATTCTATCTTAACTAAAACTGTAACGTTAAGTGTTTCTGTTTATGACAATGCATCACTGGATACGTTAACTGCTGAATATTTTGATATTGTAAGTAATAGCTGGCAATTAATTGAAAGAGTCACCATCGAAAACAAAAAATCCAGTGTTGAAAAGATCCTATGGAATACAGAAGGATTGAGTGGAAACATCCAGATTCGTTATATCGTAACTGATAAAACCGGAAATGTATCAAACGTCAAAGAAGTAACTTATGATGTAGTTGAATATACTGCGCCAGAAAAACCTATTTTATCAGTTCAAGTTGAAGGAGCTCAAGCAAATCTTTCATGGACATACTCTGGAGAAGATAAGTTGTTGAAAAACTTTAGAGTGTGGATAAAAGAAGAAAATAGTGAATGGAAATCATTAGGTTATACGCAAGAAACAGAAAAAACGGTTAATAATCATGATGGCCGGTGTAGTTTTAAGATTGAAGCAATAGATAATCTAGGCGCCTCAGCGGATAGCAATATGGTAGATGTGTTGTTAATTACTCCGGATACAGAAGCTCCTGTTGCTCACATCAACTTACAAAAGGTGACTATTAAGCCAGATGAAGAGATTAATTTTGATGCTTCTAAGTCAAAAGATGATCGTGGTATTGTCAGTTACTCCTGGAATATGGGAAATGATGAAAATGTAGGGCAAGAGAGTTTCACTTATACTTACTCAACTCCAGGTACATATACAGTTACACTGACGGTCAAGGATGAAGCAGGGAATATAGGAACTGCAACCTGCGAAGTAACGGTTGTCGAAGATGACTCAAAATATGTCCAGTTTGACCTATCAGTTATTAATCGCAGAGATAACACGTCCATTGGTAATGTAGCAGTTAAATTCAGTAAGTTAAATGGGGATGAGGTCTTATCCTTTATTACGGATGATCAGGGAAAAGCAAACGTAATAATAGAAAGCGGATCATACTTAGTGGAACTGTTTGCGAATGGTTATTTTTCCGAGCAACAAAAAGTGATGGTTGATTCAACTTTGAATGATATTGCTTTCAAGTTAAGCAAACTTGACTTTATTGAAGGTAAGCTCACATCAACTGAAATGACTTATGATGAAATAGTTGCGGCAGGTATAGATGTAAATGATCCTGATAATCAACATATTTATAAGCATGAGGTTAAATTGGAATTTGCTGCAGGCTTAGAGATACCGGTAACAGTATATAAGAATAGTGCTGGTAAGATTTTAAGAGCTATTGATGGTATTCCTGGATTCTTTAAGAATTCATTTACTGGAATCGATTCTTCTACAAACTCCAGAATAACAATTTATCCAATTTCTGAAAAATTCTATTTGGCAGTTATTGGTGAAGCAAAATGGCTTAAGCAGATGTTTGATGTTCGCTTAGTTGTACTCAATACATCAGATTCTTTGGATATTGAAAATTGTAGAGCTAAGCTTGAAATACCAGAAGGATTATCATTCCCTGATATGGGAAGCAAAGTTCATTACGAAGAACATGATCTGGGCAAGATTGAGAATACGCTAAGTGCCACAACTAACTGGTATATTCGAGGGGATCAAGCTGGTGAATATACGATTAAGGCAAAAGTGGAAGCTGAAATTGACAATGAAAGCTTTGAAATTGAATATGAAACAGAAGACCCTATTCGTGTGCTGGATCCATCGAAGTCTTTGAAAATGCATATCACTGCTCCTGATGCTGCTTATTACGGAGAAGAATATACCTTTACGATCTCCTTGGAAAATATTAGTGAAAAGCCAATCTATGGATTATCCTATGTTATTCAGAGCCTTGAACAATATAAGGTTATTCAAATTGGTGATAAGGAAACAAAGCTTCCGATTACACAAGAAGACTTCGATCCAGAAACTTGTGGTATCGAAGTTGATGAATTAGAACCAGGTGATACAGTGTCATTCACAATATCAACAAAAGTGTTATTTAATTCAATTTTGGAAATCGCAAAGAAAATACCTTCAATGCTTGACAAAATTCCAACAGTTGAAGCACAATCAACTTCAATAATGGGGAAGGTAATGGATGTGATCAATGTACGTTATTTCTTAACTAATATTTTTGTAACAAAGCTAGAAGGCAGTACAACAGATATAGATTACGATGTTACAATTGATCATGTTCGATTCCCATCGGTTTGGGAAGTGTTTGCACAAGAATACATTGATGTAGCGAAGAAAGAATTAAGTGAATTGTTTGGCGGTGCAGAGTTCAATGAATTTGTATCTGATCAAGTATTTGCATTTTTACAAAAACCGATTGTGGAGCTAGAAGAAGAAATTAAAGAAAAGGGATACATCGAATTAGAGAAGCATGAAATCGTTAAGAATTTAGAATCAATTTTTAAAGTAATAAACCCAACACCGAATACTAAAGTTGTTATTACTGTTGAAGAGAAGAAACGCAGTGGATCTGATGCTTTGCAAATAAGGTGTGTAGAAGGTCAAGCACAGACTACAGAATTAACGAACAGATTAGAAATAATTGGAAATGGCCGCTTTGCTATTGTTGGCCAACATTCTGGAGAAGCGACAGTTAGAGTTTCATTTGAAGATGGAAAAGCATATACCATTCCGGTTAAGGTCATTGGTGAAGAAGATACAATAGCTAATCAAACAAATGCGGAAGTAGTTATAAATGGAGATAAATCAGAAATTTCTAATTTGGATCAACTACTTGAAGATGCAAAGAATTCTGAAGATCAAATTAAAGCTGAGAATCCGTTATATCCAGTTCAAACAGTACTTTGTGTAGATCTGACAGAAAAAGATGTGTTTAAGTTGTCAATACCAATTGAAAACTTAGAAAAAATTTACGAAGCAGGTGCACAACTTACACTAATAACAAAGGCAGGAAAACTGAGTTTTAATCGCAAAGTATTAGAAGAGATTCAACAAATACAAGGTAATGAATTTATTTTTGGAATTGTTGAAGTAAATGAAGAGAAGCCAGAAAGCTATAGTTCAACTCCAATTTACAAAGTTTTAATGCAGTATGATGATCAGGAATTAAATTTGGAGAAAGCGAAAATTGTAGCTGAAGTTCCATTTACTGTAGACTTAAATAAAATAAATTTACATGTGGTTTCAACAGATTACTTGCAGAATTATGATTTAGATTATGTTTACAATGGTACTATGGTACAATTTGAACTTAATCAGCCGCAATTGATTGGTTTCATTCTTGAGCCTAAGAAGCAAGAGAACTCGAATGATGATGTTACGGATAACACGGATACCCCAGTGGTTTCAGAGGCAGCACAATCGCAGGACTCTGCAACTAAGAAAACAGTTGTTATTAATAAAGTGGATAATCAGAATCAAGATTTATTGCAGCAGACTTGGGATGAAGTGTTAGACAATTTGACCAAAGACGAAAAACGTGAGATTCGATTGAATGCTGCTATAGAATCAATTCCTGCAGAAGTTATTAAGGCGATTAGTGAATCGGATAATACTCTTGTTATTACCTTACCAGATGGAACACAAGTAAAAATTGACAGTGAGTTGGCTAAACAACTAGATCTTGATGGGAAATCAGAAATTAGTATCAAGGAGTTACTAGCACAGAAAAATGAAATTATCGAAAATGATCAAGAAATGAAAGAAAAGCAAAGTGTACATGAATCTGAGAAGAATGAGAACATTGAAGTCCATGGGAAAAAACAAGAAAGTCCAGTAATTATCTGGTTGCTTATCATCATTCTCTTGGCAGCCGCAGGTTATTTCATCTACAAAAAGATAAAATAAACAAAGTCTCCGACTAGAGCGGAAAAATAACTGAATATCAGCAGCTTCTTGCATAAAACAATCCTTAGCTTCCTCTCTGTAAAAGCTTTGTCATCACCTTGATAGAAGTATCCGTCTGCTAGAGGAATTCTGGATATTGTTTCAATTCAATTGATTCCAAAATCCGGTTTTCCTCTGGCGGGATTAAAAAGAATCTTCTTGATTACTTTGACGAGAAGTTATCCTTGTCGTTTCATTTACTTGCTAGTCGTTTTATCACAGTTACTTAAGTAAAATTAAGGGAAAGGAATATATATGAAAAAATTTTTGAAAGTTGTTCTTATGATGAGTTTGCTAGTTTCAGGACTACTGATACAAAGCCATAAAATTAAGGCTCTGACACCTGAAGAAGAATCTATTATTGAAAATTTAAGAGAACAAATTTTGTATGAAGACCCAGAAGGAGAAACTGGCTATTATGGTTATTTAGTTATTCCTGATAGTTATATTACGCTGGTGGAAAACTGGCTCGGAGAATTAAAGTCGCCTTTGACGTCTGAGGAAATTATTCAAGTCAATAATGAGATTGACGCTATTCAACGTATGATTGTCGATGATGCATTGACAAACGAAGGATCTATTGGAGTCGCAGGTGTTGATATTTGGTGCAATCCCAAAGATGGCAGAAAATATTGTATGTCCACCAAAACCCATATTACATTAGCTAAATTGCAAGGAAACTGGTCACATAATGAATTGCGAGAAGACATTATAAATCGAATCATTACTTTAGCTGCCTCCATGGATGTTGTAGTTTCCATTGATGGCCGTGGAGCTGAAAATATCCATATTATTGATCAGAGAACTGCGCCAGAACCCACTCCAACGGCTCCTGTTGAGACTCCGATTCCAAGTATTGAACCAACCTTTGACCCTAAACCTACAGAAGTACCTGAGATTTTATCCCCTATAGAATCAGAAGAAGTTATTGCAGAGCAGGAAACTGAAATAACTTTGGATGATATTAAGGAAGAAATGAAAAAAGCTGCCGAACAAAGCTCTAATCCAGATACAGCAACACATTCAAATGCAGTTACAATTCCAGTAAAGGTCTTAAGTGAAGGATTAATACCAGAAATTCAAGTGCAGCAGGAATTGATTAAAGAAGCAATAACAAATCAGACTATTCTAAAATTCAATATAACAGATAATCAAGGCAAGTTCTCATATTCATTGGAACTGAAACCAGAAAAAATTATGGGCTTGAACATTACAATGAATAAGAACGCAGTAACTGAGATTGAGTCTTTAAAAGAAGTTGCGAAGACAGAACCTATTTTGGCTAATCTGTTACAAAAAAATAATATGGCCATGGATTTTTCTCACAGTGGTGAACTACCTGGCGAGATGGGCATCAAAATAAATGTGGAAGGCTTTTATAAAGCCGGAGATATCGTTGATTTCTATTATTTTAATGATGATCAAAAGAAGCTTGAAAAAATATCATCGAAGTTGATCGTTAATGCTGACAATACAATCCAAGTAAAACTAGACCATTGTTCACTGTATGTATTTGATAAAGTAGAAGCAGAATCAGATCAACCATCGGGAGGAAATCAAAATTCTTCTGAAAATCAGCAACAGTCGGATCCTAATCAAGAGCAGTCAGAGCGGAAAACAAAGTCAGCGCAGAGTATTCTTAAAAACACCGGAGATCAGTAACCGGTAATTCAAAGTATGAAAAAAAGATATAAGAAAAATCAGCAAGACATAAGTACAGGAATGATGTTTATTATTCCTGTTCTTTATATTGCTTGCGCTTCACTAATTATCATTGTTTCTATTTTTTGTTTGCCTGACTCATGGCGAAAAATGACAAGTTTGTTGATTGCTGAGCATTCACCAATATTTTCAGAATTTAATAAAGCAAATAGATCAAACGAATCCAATCTGTATGAACATGAAACAATAAATCCAACGCTAACAGAGCCTTATGGAAAACTTCGCATAGAAAAAGCGAACTTAGAAGAGACACTTTATTTTGGTGACGATCCAGTAACCTTAAAAAAAGGAATTGGGCAATATCCAGAAAGTGGACTTCCTGGGGATGGAAAGCCGATACTTCTTGCTGGGCATAATGGTACTTTATTTAAAAATCTGAAATACGCAAAAATTGGAGATGAAGTTCAAATCGAAACAGATTTCAGTATTTATTGTTATGAGATTATAGATATCGCAGTTACTGCAGTTGATGATTGGGATACTTCAGTTTTAGATGAGAAGGAAGAATTACTAATAATGTATACTTGTTATCCATTTGACAAACTGGATGTACCCGATCGCTATTTTGTTTATGCACGTTATATGAACAAAATAACAAAGTAGAGGAGCCGATAATGAACAAATATTATAGGAACTTGATCTTGGGATTTTTTTTGATGCTAGCATTATTTTTATTTAATTTATCTGCCACCTTTTCTTATAGTTTCTTAAATACAAAACAATATATTCAAATAATAGAAACAAGTGGATCGATTATAGCGCTGCAAGAAGAACTGATTGAAACGTTAGAACAGACGACTGAAAGAATCAATTTAAGTTGTGATATTAGTGAGTGTCTGTCAGTAGATTCTATATACGATATTATTTATAAAAGATTAAGAAATAAAAATTCAAACGATCTTACATTAGATTGCAATTGGGAAACCCGCATTCAACAAACATATGAAATGAACCACTGGCAATTTAACTCGGATAAAATAAAAGAATTAGCAATAGATGGAATCAGCCAGATAAATCAAAGAATAAATAATCACTTAATATTTTTTATGGCCGATAGTGCAGTTAAAATTAATCCTATATTTTTGGGGATATCCGTTGTTTTATTGTTAGTTTGCTCTGTTATTTATTTAATTTTACATAGGAATAAAAAGTTGTGTTGTTCAATTGTATTTTCGACAATCCTGATCCAGCTTATTCTAATTGGGTTATTATCATTAGAAATGATGAATAGAATTACAATTGGATATGGAATGCAATCAGCTTATATGTTTTTCCAAGCCTTGCTTACTCAGTGGAAAACAGGACTTTGGATTGTTACTTTTATAGATCTTGGATTTCTCTTGCTTTTTGTGAAGACGATATTTCTGAAAGGAAAAAGACGATAGATAATAATTGATTTGAAAAAAGAAACATATGAAAAGCTAAAAAATGGAAAGCTGGTTTAAAACAGTGATTTTTGAATTACAAGCAAAGTTTTGATATATCAATTTTGGGATTCAAGTGCAATGGGAACCTTAGTCCCCATTGCAAGATTATTTATTCAGTGTGTCAATAACCACAGGCAGCACCTGTTTCTTTCGCGAGATGAAGCCTGGGGCAAAACTATCGGTTAAGACCGTTTTGAAGCCTTCTTCAATGACCCAGCTCTTCTTTCCGGTATACAGGAAATGCGACCCGGATCCTTTCGGATCGGTAAAAAGAATCAGGAGTAAATCATAATGGAGCTGCAGATTCTGATCTTCCAGATAAGCTAAAAACTCTGGTTTGACTTTCTGGTATTCTGCAGCACAGCGGCAGACAACCTGACCGATTGCGACTTTGCTGTCCTGAACACGATACTCTTTGAAATCTTCATACATCAATTCCTGGAATGATTTGTTCATCAGGGAGTCTGAAGTGCCCACTAACTCCTCGGCTAAAGTCTGAGCCTCAACGCCTGAAATCTGCGATAACTTCGCTGCCATCACACGATCCACATCGGTGGTTGTTGGTGATTTCAGATTCATCGTATCCGAAAGCAAACCGGACAACAACACACCGGCGATCGCCGGCGGCATGTCGACCTGATGCTGCTCATACAATCCGGCGACAATCGTACAGGTAGATCCGACGATCTGATTGACGAAGGAGATCGGACTTTGCGTTTCAATTCCGCCGAGGCGGTGATGATCGACGATTTCAATAATTTCTGCGAATTCCAGATCATGAATACTCTGTTCTTTTTCGTTATGATCCACGAGAATCAGCTGCTTCTTGCGGTAATTAAACAGATGATAACGCGAGATGGCGCCGATGACTTCTTCTTTCTCATTGACAACCGGATAGGTGCGAAATCGGGTCTTGGCAATTCGCTGGCTGGCCCCGTCTACCGTTTCACTAGTGCGGAAAACAACGACGGCGGAGGTCATGACTTCTGCGACACTGGGACTTTGGAAGATACTGTGGGCCACCGTAATCGCGCTGAGCGGCGTGTGCAGGATCGACACCTCTTCTTCCCTAGCCATTTCCAAAGTAATAGAATCGACCCAGTTTTCGCCGCAGATTAAAATCAAGGAAGCCTTCTGGCGAATGGCGGAGCGCTGCACTTCAGGATTGTTGCCGACGATCACAATCGTTCCTGCTTCAATCGTGCTGTTCTGGCCTAAAGAAGGCATAAGATGAACTTTGCCATTCGGATGAAATGGTGCCTGATGCAAAAGCGAAGCTTTCGTCGTTTTGATTATGTTGGCTAAAGGAACACGGCTCATCAAATCCTGCAGTGCTTCTTCGTCCGCAGTCCACAGGTTTGTTAAGTCAGAAACAGAAACAATACCTTCCAGATGATGCTTGGAATCCACGATAAAGATACCTTTATTCTTTCGCGATAAAATCGCATCCAGGGCTTCTTTCATCGTTGTATCTTTGCTTAAAAGCATGGCTTCATCCATGTCGATTTCAGCCAAGGTGCATTTGGCACTGGTCAAAAGCATTGGAACGGGCAGATGGAAACGCTCCAGGATGTATAAGGTCTCCTTATTAATTGCGCTGAGCCGGCAGGGCAGCGTATGCATTCCCAGCTGATTTTTCAGCGCTGAGTAAGCGATTGCCGAACAGATCGAGTCGGCATCCGGGTTTTTATGACCGATCACATAAATAGGTTTATCCATAGCTTATCCTCACTGACTCCATCATAGCGAAGTTTGTCAGGAAAAACAAGTTTGATTTTTGCATACGAATTAAAACCTTGAAAGACCAAGACAAAGACAATCCTTTTGTCTGCTTTCCTGACAATCTCTGCGGTTTGTCTATGTTGCCAAAGGCGAGTTTTCCGTATAATATCAACCGAAAAGGAGGGCGTGAGAAAACTCATTGCACAACTGACGGAATCCTTTGTATTTTCCACTTTTTCAATGGTATAATAACAAATGATAACGCTTTGCAAAGAGAAGGAGAGAGCTTATGTTAAAAGTCATGAATCACCCGCTGATCACGCACAAGCTGACTCAGATGCGGAAGGTGGAAACCGGAACGAAAGACTTCCGGCAGAACCTCGATGAAATTGCCGGGTTGATGGCCTATGAGATCTGCCGCGATCTGCCGACCAAGCCGGTTATGATTCAAACGCCGATCTGTGAATGTCAGACTGAAGAATTATCGAAGGAAATTGTTCTGATTCCCATTCTGCGCGCCGGGCTGGGACTGGTCAACGGCATTACTGATCTGATTCCGACAGCCAAGGTTGGATTTATCGGTCTGTACCGCGATGAAGAAACACTTCAGCCGCATGAGTATTTTGCCAAGTTTCCCAATACGATGCCGGATGCTGTAAATATGGTCCTGGATCCGATGCTGGCAACCGGAGGCTCCGCGGTGGCCGCGATTGATATGATCAAAAAGCGCGGAGCGAAGACAATCAAGCTGGTTTGCCTAGTCGGGGCTCCGGAAGGCGTCAAAGCCGTTGAAGAAGCGCATCCGGATGTCGATATCTATCTGGCGGCACTGGATGATCACCTGAATGAAAAAGGCTACATCGTTCCAGGACTGGGCGATGCCGGCGACCGCATTTTCGGCACGCGATAGTGAAAAGCTGGATCCAGGCGATGACGCTGGGATTCACCGTGATCGTATCCATCCTGGCGCCGACGCTGATCGGGCTATTGCTGGATGAGACCTGCGGGATTCGCCCCTGGGGTGTCATCGGCGGCATCCTCTGCGGGGCTGGGTGTGCGTTTGCGGCCTTATGGCAGCTGACGAAAACGAAATAAGGAAAACGTATGCGTAAACAAGGAATTTCATTGGCGCTGATCCTGTCGGGCCTGGTCGTGCTGATCGGGGTCCTGACTGACTGGCGGATTGCGTCCGGCTTCATCCTGGGCGGCGCCATTTCGGTTTTGCTGTACTGGCGCACAACGATGTTCTGTGATCAGGTTTTAGATCAGCAGGCATCGGGAAAACTTGGATTGATCGGCCATTTTCTGTTCAGCTATCTTCTGATGGCGATGCCGCTGTTGATTTCCGCGCTGGTTCCGGAGGTGTTCAATATCTTCGCAGCCGCCGGCGGCCTGTTTCTGATGAAGATCGTTTTGATTCTTGATTCAGTATTAGAAAGGAGGGAAAAAGATGGGTAAACCGCTGCACCTGACGATTCAGTCGGATGTGTTCATCATCTTGGGCGTGACGGCACTGCTGTGTCTGGCTGTGATCGCCTTGTCCAAAAAGATTGATAAAACCGATCCGCTGGCCAAACCGCACGGCGTGGTTCTGTTGGCAATCATGCTGGTGGAAACGCTGGATAACCAGGTAAAGGACAATGTCGGACCCCGGATCGCTAAAAATCTGTCGCCGTATGTCACGACGATTGCGATTTACATCTTTTTAAGCAATATTCTGGGCCTGTTCGGCTTCTCTTCTCCCACAGGCAATTACAGCGTCACCCTGATGCTGACGATCGTTACCTGGGTGCTCGTTCAGATTGCCCAGCTCAAAGCCGGCGGCTTCAAGGCGTATATGCACGCCTTTATTGAACCGATGCCGGTCTTTCTGCCAATGAATATTTTCGGCAAATTCTCGACGATTCTGTCGATGTCGCTGCGTCTGTTCGGCAACGTGCTGTGCGGAGGCATTATTATGTCTTTGGTCTACAGCTTTACGTCATGGTGCTCGACTGCATTGATTAATTTACTCATTCCCGTCGGATCGGCGGTCAACTTTATCGCCCCGATTCTGACCCCGGCGCTGCATTTCTACTTCGATCTGTTCGCCGGATTTATTCAGACCCTGATCTTCATTACGCTGACGATGGTCTTCATCGGCAATGAAGTTCCGGAAGAAATGAAAAAAGCATAACCATTTTAGGAGGAAAAAATTATGGATATCGCAAAAGGTTTAATCGCTATCGGCGCTGGTCTGGCTGTTATGACCGGTATGATGACAGGTATTGGTGAAGGTTTTGTCGCCGGCAAGGCCGTTGAGGCTATCGGCCGTAATCCGGAAGCTGAAGGTAAAATTCGTTCGACGATGATTCTGGGTATCGCCTTATCTGAAACCTGCGCTATTTACGGCTTATTGGTAGCGATCCTGCTGATCTTCGCGTTCTGATCGGGCCTCGATACGAAACGGATAGAGCAGGAGGGAAGATATGATTGATATTGATGTTATAGGCCAATTGCTTCCCAATCCGATCACGATGCTGACGCAGCTGTGTTCTACGCTGGTGCTGTTTCTGATCATCAAAAAGTTTTTGTGGAAGAGCATCACCAATATGCTTGAACGGCGTGCTGAGAAAATGCAGGAGGAACTGACGGCGAGCGAACAAGCTCACCAACAGGCGCTGCAGGATCGTGAGGATGCCCGTTTACAGCTGAAGGAAGCGGTGACACGGTCACAGACGATCATTGAAAAAGCGACGGTGGAAGCCAAGTCGGTGCGGGAAGAAATTGTCCGCAAGGCTAAAACTGAAGCCGATGATCAGATCGTTCGGGCCCGCGGCCAGATTGAGTTGGAACGTTCACAGATGCAAAGTGAAATCCACAAAGAGATGGTTGAGGTAGCGATGAGCGCGGCTGAGAAGCTGATCGGAGAAAAAAGCAACGAAGCCAGCGATCGCCAGGCTGTCGATCAATTTGTAAAGGAAGTAACAGCGTATGGCCAGTCAGGTCGCTGAACGGTACGGCCAGGCACTCTTTGAACTGGCTAAAGAAACCGGAAACCTCGTTCGCTGGGGTCAGCAGGCCCGTTATTTAGCGGCGGTGGTGGAAGAAAATCCGCAGCTGCTGGATTTTTTCAACGCGGTGAAGATCAGTGCGGAAGAAAAAAAACAGATGGTCAACACCTTGTTTTCCGGACAGATCGATACCCTGCTCGTGCATTTTCTGGATCTTTTGATTGATAAAAAACGAACGAAGAACACCGTTGAGATTCTCCGTCAATTTATCAGTCTGGAAAACGCTGAGCGCGGGGTAGCCGAGGGTTATGTGTACTCGGCACGCAAACTGGCAAAAGAAGACATGATCCGCATTGCCGAAGCGCTAACTCGGAATCATGGGCGCAGTCTGGAACTGACCAACCGGATCGATCCGCGGTTAATTTCCGGATTTAAAGTGGTGATCGGCAACGAGGTGATTGACGGCTCCATGAAATCAAAAATTGAATCACTGAAAAGTGAACTGTTGAAGGAAAGCAGGTGAGAGAATGAGTTTAAGACCTGAAGAAATCAGTGCTCTGATCAAAGAACAGATCAAGCACTATGAAGATAAAATTCAGTCGAACGACGTCGGCTATGTCATTCGTGTCGGCGACGGAATCGCCTTAATTCAGGGATTGGACAAAGCGATGTCATCCGAGCTGCTGCTGTTTCCGCATGATGTCTACGGCATGGTGCTGAACCTGGAAGAAGACCATGTGGGCGCAGTCTTGCTGGGCGATGATACGCTGATTAAAGAGGGCGATGAAGTCAAACGCACCGGCCGGATTGTCGAAGTTCCGGTTGGCGACGGAATGTTAGGACGAGTGGTCAACGCCTTAGGTCAGCCGATTGACGGCAAGGGCCCGATTGTCTGTGACAGAACCCGTCCGGTTGAACGGGTAGCGCCGGGTGTCATGACGCGTAAGAGCGTGCATCAGCCGTTAATGACCGGATTAAAAATTATCGACTCGATGATTCCGATCGGCAAAGGCCAGCGTGAGCTGATTATCGGTGACCGCCAGACCGGCAAAACCGCGATTGCGATCGACACGATTCTGAACCAGAAGGGTCAGGATGTGTACTGTATTTATGTTGCGATTGGACAGAAGACCAGCACCGTCGCTCAGATTGTCGAAAAGCTCCGGCAGCATGATGCGATGGGATATACGACGATTGTTGCAGCAACGGCCAGTGAAATGGCTCCGCTGCAGTATCTGGCGCCATATGCCGGCTGCGCGATCGGTGAGGAATGGATGGAACAGGGCAAAGACGTGCTGATCATCTATGATGACCTTTCCAAGCATGCGGTTGCTTACCGTACCATGTCGCTGTTATTAAGAAGACCACCGGGACGCGAAGCCTATCCGGGCGATGTTTTCTATCTGCATTCCCGGCTTCTGGAACGGGCGGCAAAGCTGAATGATGAACTGGGCGGCGGTTCTTTGACCGCACTGCCGATCATTGAAACCCAGGCCGGCGATATTTCGGCCTACATTCCGACCAATGTCATTTCGATTACGGACGGCCAGATCTTCTTGCAGACCGAACTGTTTAATGCCGGTGTTCGGCCGGCGGTGGACAGCGGCTTGTCCGTATCCCGTGTCGGCAGCGCTGCGCAGACCAAGGCCATGAAGCAGGTTTCCGGTTCGTTGAAGCTGGATCTGGCACAGTATCATGAAATGCTCAGCTTCTCGCAGTTTGGCTCCGATTTGGATCCGGTGACCAAGGCGACGATTGATCACGGCGCTCGGCTGACTGAATTGTTAAAGCAGGGACAGTATTCGCCGTTAACGATGAGCGAACAGGTTTTATCACTGTTTGCCGCCAAGAACGGTTATCTGAAGAACGTACCGGTCGAACAGATCAAGAACTTTGAAGAAGGCATGCATAAATTCTTTGCACAGGACAAAGCCGATCTGATCGAACGGATTGACGCAGAGAAGAAACTGGATGCGGATTTGGAAGCGGCGCTGAAGCAGGCGATGGACGAATATCTGCAGCAGTTTCAGCTGATCAGCGGGATGTAGTGCATGGCGCAGGGAAAGCAAGCGTTAAAGGGACGCATTCGTTCCGTCAGCGCCACCCGGAAAATAACCAGTGCGATGGAGCTGATCGCCAATGCCAAGCTGCAGAAGCAGCGCATTCAGATGGAAAAAAACCGGGAATATGCGGATACGCTGCGTCAGATGGTCAGTCAGATTCTGGCGAACAATCCGGAAAGTGACTGCGTCTATTTAAAGAAAAATCAATCACCCCGCACCTTAACGTTTATGTTTACCTCGGATATGGGGCTGTGCGGAGCGTATAACGCCAACCTGCTGCGGATGGCTCAGGAAGTCCTGGATCCGCAGGATCCGATGATTGTGATTGGCACCAAGGGCACCAGCACGCTGCGGCAGAAAGGATTCAATCTGATCCATGAGCCGATGGGGTCCGATCATGTGGATTTCTATGTGTTCAATGATTTGGCGGATGAAGCGCTGAATCTGTATGTTGACGGTGAAATCGGAAAGATTCAGATTCTTTATTGCCAGTTTGTCAATGCGGTAACCTTTACCCCGCAGCTTTTGACGCTGCTACCGGTCAGTCCGATGGAGCGGGAAGGCCGGGAGTTTAAGGTGGAAACCTTATTTGAACCAGGTCCGGATGAAATCCTAAAATCCCTGATTCCGATGTATGTCCGTTCTTTGCTTTACAGCACGCACATGCAGACGAAAACGGCGGAACAGGGTTCTCGCCGGGTTGCGATGGAAAGTGCGACGGACAATGCCGACGAGCTGATCGATAAGCTGACACTGCAGTATAACCAGGCGCGTCAGGCGGCGATCACACAGGAAATCACAGAAATTGTCGCCGGGGCCGACGCCTCGTAGCGAAAGGAGAGTTTATGGCTAATAATATTGGAAAAATCGTACAGGTCATCGGACCGGTTGTCGATATTCGGTATGCCGCCGGGAATCTGCCGGCTTTAAACAACGCGATTGTTGTGGATAAGGGCGAAGGTCAGCGGATTACCGTTGAAGTCGCCCAGCATATCGGCGATGACGTTGTTCGCTGCATCGCGATGGCTTCGACGGACGGACTGGTCCGCGGCATGGAATGTCTAGATACCGAAGCGCCGATCAGCGTGCCGGTAGGTCAGCAGGTGCTGGGCCGGATGTTCAATGTCCTGGGCGATGAGATTGATGGTTTGGGCGGATTGCCGGAACCGAACAAGAAACTGCCGATTCACCGCGCTGCGCCTTCCTTTGAGGAACAGCTGACGTCTGCGGAAATTCTGGAGACCGGCATCAAGGTTATCGACCTGCTTTGCCCGTATGCCCGCGGCGGCAAGATCGGTCTGTTCGGCGGCGCCGGGGTCGGCAAAACCGTCTTGATGCAGGAACTGATTCACAACATTGCCAAGGAACATGGTGGCATGTCCGTTGTGGCTGGGGTCGGCGAACGAACCCGTGAAGGCAATGACATGTACCATGAAATGAAGGATTCCGGCGTTTTGGACAAGACGGTTCTGGTCTATGGTCAGATGAACGAAAGTCCGGGCGCAAGAATGCGCGTGGCGCTGTCCGGCTTAACGATGGCGGAATACTTCCGCGATCAGGAAGGCCAGGACGTCCTGTTGTTTATTGACAATATCTTCCGTTTTACCCAGGCGGGTTCAGAAGTTTCAGCACTGTTAGGCCGGATGCCGTCGGCGGTTGGTTATCAGCCAACATTGGCGACAGAAATGGGACAGCTGCAGGAACGGATCACTTCTACGAAGCGGGGTTCGATTACTTCCGTTCAGGCGATTTACGTTCCGGCGGATGACTTGACAGACCCGGCTCCGGCGACGACGTTCTCGCATCTGGATGCCAAGACCGTTCTGGATCGTTCGATCGCGGCATTGGGTATTTATCCGGCGGTTGATCCGCTGGAATCCAGTTCACGGATGCTGGATCCGTTAATCGTGGGTGAAGAACATTACGAAGTCGCCCGCGGCGTCCAGCAGTTACTGCAGCGCTATAAAGAGCTGCAGGACATCATCGCGATTTTGGGTATGGATGAATTGTCAGATGAAGACAAAAAAATCGTAAACCGGGCACGCCGGGCACGAAACTTCCTGTCGCAGCCGTTCCATGTTGCCGAACAGTTCTCCGGCTATAAGGGAACTTACGTTCCTTTAGCGGAAACTGTGCGCAGTTTCAAGGAACTGTTGGCTGGTAAATATGATGATCTGCCGGAACAAGCCTTTATGTTCGTCGGTACGATTGAAGAAGCGGCGGAGAAAGCCCGTCAGCTGGGGCAGTAGCGTATGATCCACTGCCGCGTGGTGACGCCGGAAGGACTGGCGAAGGAACTGGATACCACCATCCTGAATGTGGTCAGCACTGTCGGTCAGCTGGGAATCTTATCCCGTCATGTACCGCTGGTCACACCGCTGGCCATCTCCCGCATGATTACGGAAGAAAGCGACGGCCGCAGGGAATACGCTGTCGCCGGCGGTCTGTTATATTTTGAAAATGATCTGGCAACGATCCTGACCGATGCGATTGAGTCCAAAGAGGAAATTGATCTGCGCCGGGCAGAGGAGGCCAAACAGCGGGCTGAAGCTCGGATGGAAGATCCCAATATGGATATCCGCCGTGCTGAAGTTGCCCTGAAGAAGGCCATGAACCGAATTTCGGTGAAAGGCGATGTAAAATAGAACCAAGCGACGATTTCTTTCTTTGGAAAGAAGCCGTCGTTTTCTTTTCCTGGTTACCGGAAAAGAATAAGCACTTCTGTGAAAATGATAGGCTTTCAAGAGAAATTGTTGAAAAATCAACAAATCTTGACCTAATTCCACATAAACAGTTTTCTTCTAAAAAATAAACTCTTATAATGATAGAAAAGGGAAGGGTGACTTATGAAAACAGTTTATATAAACGGAATCGTGTTGGACGGTACAGAAACGATGGAACCGCGCAAAGGCCTGGCGATCGTGACGGAGGGAGAAACGATTACGGCGATTGAACCGCTTCAAAGTGAATATCAAGAGGCGCAGATCGTTGATCTGAAAGGTCAGTACATCATGCCTGGGCTGATCAATCTGCATGTCCATCTGCCGGCCAATGGCAAGCCGAAGAAAAAACAGAGCGATCCGAAGAAACTGGTCAGGCTGATGACAAGCAATTCCTTCCTGCGCAAGATTATGTTTAACATGTGCGCAGGCTATGCGAAAACACAGCTGATGAGTGGAGTGACGACGATCCGCACGGTCGGTGGAGTGGAAGATGTGGATACGCAGATCCGCGATGCGATTTGTGCGGGAAAATTGGAAGGTCCGCGGATTCTTGCAGGAAACATGGCGATTTCCGTACCGGGAGGCCATATGGCGGGTTCTTTAGCGTATGAAGCGACTTCTTCGCAGCAGGCACGGGACTATGTCCGTCAGATTGCCAAAGATAAACCCGATTTAATTAAATTGATGATTACCGGCGGAGTATTGGATGCCAAAGTCAAAGGCGAGCCGGGAGAATTGAAAATGTCTCCGGAAATCATCAAAGCAGCCTGTGAGGAAGCTCATGCGTTAGGCCTGCAGGTAGCAGCTCATGTGGAAAGTCCGCAGGGTGTTCAGGTCGCTTTGGAAAACGGCGTGGATACGATCGAGCATGGAGCTATGCCGACAGCGGAGATCATCCAGCTGTTTAAAGACCGCAAGGCCTGTCAGGTGGCTACGCTCTCACCCGCTTTACCTTATGCTTTGTTTGATCGGACTGTCAGCCATGTTTCAGAGATGGAACAATACAACGGCAAGGTTGTCTTTGACGGAATTGTTGAATGCGCTAAGGCCTGTTTGGCTAGTGGCGTGCCGGTTGGATTAGGCACCGATACCGGTTGTCCTTATATCACGCATTACGATATGTGGCGGGAAGTCAATTACTTCCATAAATTCTGCGGGGTGTCCAACCAATTTGCATTGTATACAGCGACGAAGCGCAACGCTGAACTGGTGGGAATCGACAAGGAAACCGGATCGATCGAAGTCGGAAAATGCGCGGACTTCATTGTTACAGAAAAGAATCCATTAGAGGATCTTAAAGCTCTGCGGAACATCCGGATGGTCGTTGCCCGTGGTAAACGCATTGAGAATCCAAGGGTGAAAAAAATGCCGGAAGTCGAGCAGGCTCTGGATCAGTTTCTTTAACAGACGTTAAAATCCAATTAGCATAACTGTGATCGCAGTTGGATAATTGGATTTTCTTTTGCTTCGTAAAAGGAAATCATTTCATTCTGGATTTGATGATTACTCAATGACTAGGATACTTGTAGAAATATTCTTAAATTGATCGAAATTAATAAATTTTAATAAAAGATTCCGGATAATTATGAGAAAATAGTATTGACGCTGGATCGCTTTTCAATGGGAAATTACAATGGAATAAAAGTGATCAATGTCGTTGATTGGCTTTTGGACAGGTCTGTTTGACTTTAGGTTCAATGAGGTTTCATTTAACTATTGCGTTTGTTTTAGTTTATAATTGGGAATGAAAGTCTTGTTCAATCGTTTACTTCGTTTGATGGAGCAGGATAAATCCGCAAAAGGATAAGTTGATTTTGGATTAAGCAAGGGTTTCAAGAGGGCTGTTAATAGCAGCTCTTTTTTTGTTGCAGGTCAGTATGCTGGTTAAAAACACTGAAAAACGTTCAGTTAAAATGGAAAAATAGAACGGGAAGTGATTGCAGTTCATTGAGGCAAATCGATCTGCTTATGGAATATGGAAGCAGATCTGTCCCATAAAAGCCTGGAAATTCAGATGATGCTCCAGATCTGTCTTGAAACCCACTTTTAAAAGGGAAAGTAATATTTTAAACAAGGAAAAAACTTCCAGTTAAAAGGGAAACTTGGTTCATGGAAGTTGTCTGGGGTTCTTTCTATAATGAAATCAGAAAGGAGAATCAAAGATGGCTGAACTGATTATTGCAACTCATGGAAAAATGGCAGGCGGCACAGCGGATGCTGTTGAGCTTCTGACAGGGAAGAAAAAGCATTTGTTCATTTTGGAGGCCTATGATGATAACCTGTCGGTTGAGGAAAAAATCGAGCAGTTATGCCGCAAGCTTGATCCGCAGCAGCAGTGGATTTTCGCCGTAGATCTTCATTATGGAAGTGTGGCGCAGGCTCTGGCAGTCCATTTTGCAGGAAAGCTGGATCAGGTTAAAATTCTTGCCGGTTTTAATTTAAGCTTAATTCTTCGGCTGACAGAAGCATCTTCTGAAACCGTGTTCACCGAGGATGAGCTGCGCAGTCTGGCGGAAGCAAGCCGTAAGGACGTCATATTGGTGAATGATCTGTTTCAGATGTCTTCTGATTTTTAAGAGAGGTGGCCCAACATGATTAAAATGCTGAGAATTGACGAACGGCTGATTCATGGCCAGATCGTCGTTGACTGGTCCCGTTATCTGGGCGTCAATGCGATCATTGTCGGCAATGACATGGCCGCTACCAATTCGGTGGTTGAAATGACGCTGCGCATGGCAGCGCCGACAGGAATTAAAGTTGGAATCAAAACGGTCCGCGGTGCGGTAGAGGTTCTCAACAACCCGCAGATGGCGCAGTATCAGGTTCTGGTGATTGTCAGCAGTCCTCAGGATGCAGCACAGATTGTCACTCAGGTTCCGGGAATCCCGCGCGTGAACTTAGGCAATTACGGCCGCCTGAACCGCGAACAGCAGCATCGCCAGACCCTTCGCAGCAGCGTCTATCTGAATGAAGAGGAAATCGCAAAAATGAAAGAAATTATGGCGATGGGGATCGCCTGCGACATTCAGATGGTCACGTCAGATCCGGCAGTTCCGCTTCAGGAATGCCTAGAAAAGAGAGGATAATATGGTACAGGGAGCTTTGTTGGCAGCTTTGGTTTACTATGCTTTTAACATGATGGACTGCCTGTTAGGCTGGCAGGTTCTGGTTCGGCCGATTGTGCTGGGACCGATGGTGGGGCTGGTCTTGGGGGACTTTAAAACCGGGATTACGATGGGCGCTTCATTAGAGGCTATCTATGTCGGCATGTCCTGGATCGGCGGTGTGACTCCGGCGGATCCCGCTTCCAGTTCGGTCGTCGCCATCGCCTTTGCAATTCTGACCCATGTTTCGCCGGAAACGGCTTTAACCATCGCCTTACCGATCGGCGCCGTCATGGCCCGTGTCGACAGTATGGTAACGCCGATAACCGGAGCTTTGTCAGGGGTGTTTGATAAACTGGCGGAAAAAGGGGAAACGCGGAAGTATTCCATTCTCCACATCGCGACACTTTTCTGTGTAGATTATACGATTCATACCACGTTGATTTTCATGGCCATGGCCTTCGGCATGGACAAAATGGAATTTGTTCTTAGCGGCATGCCGGACTTTCTGCTTAACGGCTTAAATGTTGCGGGCGGAATGCTGGTCGCTGTTGGGTTTGCGATTTTAACGACAATGATCTGGTCTAAGGAACTTGCGGTCTTTTTCTTCGTCGGTTTTGTACTGGCTGAGTTTCTGCAGCTGCCGATCATCGCAATCGCGATTTTAGCCTTAGCCGTGGCTGTCGTCGGCTTTAGCCGGGATCGAAAAATGAAACAGATGGAAGATCGGCTGGCTTCCAGTGGGAAGGAGGATCTGTTCTGATGAAACACAGCGAACTGACAGCTCAGGAAAAGAAACATCTATGGACGCTGTTCTGGCGCTCCGGCACCGTCTTTGCTTCCTTCAATATGGTCAAAATGGAAGGACAATGCTACAACTATTGCATGTTCCCGATTTTGGATGATGTCTATCAAGGACAGGAAGAACTGCGACGGGAAGCAATTGTCCGCAATGGTGAATTTTTCAATACCCATGCCTGTACGATGGGATTGTGCTTGGGAATTTCCTATGCAATGGAGAAAGAACGGTCAGCGAATCCAGAAGCGATGGATCCGGCTATGATTACAAATATCAAAACTTCTCTGATGGGACCATTAGCTGGAATTGGTGATTCCTTATTCTTCAACACGATCCGCGTCATTGCTTCCGGGATTGCGATTTCACTCTGCGCTCAGGCTAATCCGGCCGGAATTCTATTATTCATTCTGATTTACGGCGGTTCGTTTCTGCTGCTGAAATATTATCTAGTCGATCTGGGGTATCGTCTGGGTGTCAATGCCATCGGCAGTGCTTTCCAATCCGGAACGATGAATATGATCACGCAGGCGGCTTCCGTCATGGGTTTGATGATGGTCGGCGCGCTCGTTTCCCAAATGGTCTCCGTCACAACCCCTTTAGTTTTAAATATTAACGGCGCAACGTTGGCAGTTCAGGAAATCCTTGATGCAATCATGCCGGGAATTTTGAAATTAGGCTTGTTGTTTCTGATATTCGCAATGCTGAAAAAGAAAATGAAGCCGGTGACGATCATTCTGATTGTTTTAGCAGCGGCCATCCTCGGCAGTTTCCTGGGGGTTTTCTAAGATGAAATATATCAAGAGTTCAAGAATTTATTTTGAGGATGGAGTCCGCGACGGCATTCTGGTTCTTGATCAAGGTCGTTTTGCCGGCTTTCTCGCTCCTCAAACCCACGTTAGCGAAGTCCTGGATTTTGGTGATCAGCGGATCATTCCCGGCATTTTTGATACGCATAATCACGGCACTTACGGCTATGCGCTGAATCCGCTTCCGGAACAAAGCAAAGAATCGATTGATCGGGAAATCCGCGGCTATTTGAAAGCTTTGACATATGAGGGAGTAACCAGTGTTTTTCCTACCTGTGAACCGCCGATCATTGAAAATACGGCGCGGATTGCCGAGGAAAAACCGATCGGCGCTCAAATTCTGGGAATTCACAGCGAAGGTCCTTATCTGAACCGCGTGGGAGAGAATGGCCGTCCAATGCCTTCACCGCCGGTCGATATGGAGGTCGTGCGCAAAATGGTGGCGGATGCCTGCGGGAAACTTCGGTTAGTTGCACTGGCGCCGGAGATTGAAGGAATTCAGGAGGCCATGCAGTATTTCCTGAAGCATGACGTGAAGCTGGCCTTCGCTCACAGCGACCTGAAGAGTGAGGGAACAAAGCAGGCGATTGCCCAGGGGATTACAGTAGCCACACATTTATCCAATGTTATGACCGGGCTGCATCATCGGGACCTGGGAGCCTTGGGTACCTTACTGATGAGTGATCAGGTAGATTGCGAATTGATCTGCGACGGCCTGCATGTCTCCTTAGACTTCATTGGTTTGTTATTAAAAATCAAAGACAGTTCCCGGTTTATGATGATTTCAGATTCCAGTGAACTAGCGGGATTAAAACCTGGGGTCTATGACAGTTTCTGGCCATTGCCGATCACCGTCGATGAACAGGGATATTTAAAAGATGCCGACGGTCGGCTGTGCGGGAGCAGCAAATCCGTCCTGTTTGGAATGGGAAATCTTGTGGAAAAACTCGGATTGCCGCTGGAACAGGTTATTCGAATGGCCTCACTGAATCCAGCCCGGATTTATGGTTTTGATGCGAAGAAGGGTTCAATTGCCTTCGGCAAAGATGCTGATTTTGTCGTCATCAGTGAGGATTATCAGGCCAGAGCTACCTTTGTCGGCGGAAAATGCGTCTATGACGCTGCAAAGGAGGAACGGATTTTCAACCCCGAATTAGGCAGCATCCGGAAATAGAAAAGATCGGCAGGTGTCTTCCCCAAAGCCCTGCCGATTCCTTTTGCCTTGATGTCGATTTGACTTGATGAAGAAAGGAGGGAGAATATGATTGCCAATCACCGACAGTTGTCGCTGCTGTATGAGTTGATGACACATGTCGAATTTATTCACGCGGATGTTTTAAGCCAGCGCTTTCAGGTGAGCACCAAAACGATTCGCAGCGACATCGGAATGATCAACGATACGATCCGCTCCCTGTCTATGAAAATCGAGTTTCGTAAGGGCCGCGGCTATCGTTATCTGACGCAGAATCCGGAAAAAAGCGAAGAATTGATCGCGCAGTTTCAATATCGCTTCTATGACATCTATGATCTGCGGGAGAATTTTAAGGAAAGAGTCAATTTGCTGCTGCGAAAACTGATGGAAAACGAAGGTTCAGTAAAATTAGAGACTTTGGCTCAGCAAGTGGGATTAACTCCCGCGGCGATTTCCAAGGAACTGAAGGAAGTCAGAAAAATATTGAAGGCTTATCATTTGGAGCTGCGCAGCCGTCCGTATTATGGACTGACA
Organism: Holdemania massiliensis; assembly: GCF_022440805.1. Lineage (NCBI taxonomy): Bacteria > Bacillati > Bacillota > Erysipelotrichia > Erysipelotrichales > Erysipelotrichaceae > Holdemania > Holdemania massiliensis. Next base: position 674,049 of record NZ_JAKNTK010000001.1, read on the forward strand.
ATCGTTGGCGGGGAGATTGAGTTCCGGTATTGTTTAATGGATTCTCTGACCTATTTTTATTATAAAGTAAAATGGTTCGATCTGTTTGGAGAACAGGAGCTGCCGTCCGATTTAGAGAAGACTCATCGCATGAAGATTTTAAATACTCTGATTAACTATTTAAAGAAATATGACTATGTAATCAGTGACGCAGCCTGTCAGAAAATGACAATCATGATCATCATTGCCGCCCGTCGGATTCGAGCTCATCACACGCTGGAGTTTACAGCGGAGGAAGCCACCTGCTTGAGGATTCCGAAAGAATATGAAATGATCGTTGATTTATGCCGGGCCTTGGAAGCGATGGAGGTTTTTGAAGGCTGTGTCTGGGATGAAAATGAGGTTTTGTTTTTGACGCTGTTTTTCCTCTGCAATATTGACTTGTATGAAAATAACTGCAAGTTCTGGGATTACGGTATTTTCTATGAAACAACACAGAAATGCGTTAATGAAGTCAGCCGGCGCTTGTATGAACATCATTTGGATTTAATGAAAATCCCTGATTTTAGTCAGAAGCTGACGAAAGTGCTGCTTCCGATTACCATTGCCATGCAGTTTGGAATTCGGGAAAAGCATACGATCAGCCGGATTACCAGTATTGTAAAGCTGACACCGTTTTGCAGTGCGGTCGTTTCTTTGATCAATCAAGTGTTCAGGGAGTTTTTTCATGAAGATCTGGGCGAAGAATCGTATTGCGTATTGATTCTGTTTATTTATAATACGCTGAAGCAAACTGAAGATCCGGGTCGGCGGCTGAAGCTGCTGATCAATCCGATTTTAAATCGCTTTGTCGGCGAATCATTACGCCAGGAACTGTTTGGCCGGTATGGCAGCAAAATTGAACAGATTGATATTTTAAAACCGTTTCAGGATATGGAAGATACTGCGATGAAGCAATACGACTGCCTGATCAGTTTTGACAATACAGTCCCCTTTCGATTGGAAGGAAAAATTCCAATCCTGCGCGTCGATTATTTTCTGACAGATGAAGACGATCAAAGGATATATCATCAGCTGATTCAGCCTTTAACGCAGATTGCCTGTCCCTTTGCACCCTTCTCCGTGAAAGAGCTGAGTCAGGAAGCCGGCGGGTTGAATGAAGCAGGTCTGATGCAGCTTTTAAATGAGAAAACGGGCGGAATCTTATTAAAGGAGCTGCAGGAAAACCGCTGCAGCTGGAACTGGATCTGCCGCAATGGCGTGATGACGATCATTTTATTTTCTGATCAGGTTCAGAATCATTTGATCCATTTTGATAAATGCTGCTGGATTGAGGATAAACGGCTGGAATATTGTTTCCTGTTTGTGGTGGATTGTCAGTCAAATCTGACAAAGATCAAGACCGCAGAAGAAGTGACGCGCCGTCTGATTCAGGATCGGGAGCTGATCACACGATTGTTTACTGCAGATCCACCGGATTTCTATACCGTTTTGACACAGGGACAGCGCTTGCCGGACGGGGAGAACAGATAAATGAAAGGCTTGTTTTTTCTCAGTTATTTCAGTTATTTTCTGCCCTACACCTTGATGATTCCCTGGCTGACATCGCTGGGATTTTCGCAGGTTCAGCGCAGCTGGATGTTTGCGGCTTCCGCTTTGGCAGCCATGATCGGACAGATTCTCTCTGGTTTTCTTTGTGATCGTTGGAAGACCCTGCGCAAACCCTATCTCTTCACACTGATCGGACTTGTGGTCTGCGGATGGCGTCTGTATGCGTCGAATTCATATGAGGGTCCTTTGCTTTGGGCGGGTTTATTTGGCGCTGTTTTCCGCGTTAATATGGGAATTCTGGACAGCTGGGCCTTGGAATTAGATCCATCGGGGAATCTGCGCTACGGCGTGATTCGCGGATATGGGGCTTTGGGAAGTATTCTGGGAAGTATTGGTGCTTCAATCATCTCAGTTCGCTTGGGGATTCAGGATATTGCCGGCTTTGTCCTGCTTGCCGGATCGGTAACCCTGGTTTTTGCGCTGCGGCAGCCGGAAGGAAAAGGTTTAAAGACGAAGCAGAATTTTCAATGGTCAGATGTAAAAGCATTGTTGAAGCTGAAAGGCTACTGGCGAATGATATTGATTTTATGGGTGATTCACTTCATGTCCAATGCGGATATTTTGACCGTGATTGATAAAATGACAGCCTTAGGCGCCAATTCTCAGCTTATCAGTATAAAGTGGGTACTGCAGTCGTTGTGTGAGCTGCCGTTGTTTTTAATCAGCAGCTGGCTGCTGAAACGATGGTCAGCCCGCAGACTGCTTCAATTTTCCCTGGCCATGTATTGTCTGCGGTTAGGCTTGACAAGCTTTGCGAGTACACCCGAAATGATTGTTTTTATTTCCGGACTTCAGCTGGTGACTTTTCCGCTGCTTCAGATTTCAGCAAAAATTCTGATTGACCGACAGGTTCCTGCTTCACTGAGGGCAACAGGTCAGCAATTGGCTTTGGGGATTTATTCCGGCTGTTCCATGATGTTGGCACCCTTGGTATTTGGCGGTTTAACGACAGTTTTTTCTTACGATGCAACGTTAATGATCACAGGGCTCCTTGGAATCATCCCAGCCCTGCTGCTGGCAGGTAAACAAGAAGCTGAAGCAATCTGAATTTTTCATCAAAAATTATTCATATCGAACAGTTTTGTCTTGATTTCAAGGATAAATTCATGGAACTCATACGGATTTGCATAGGTTAGACAGAGGGAATCAGAGTATTGAAGAAACAGATGATTCGCTGATAAGGAATCTTACCGCTGCAGAATTCTTCACTCTGAGAGCTGAGAATCTTGTCGCAGCAATGACATGAGAAAGAACAGTGATTATTATGTGAACGTTTTGACATGATAAAAACCCAGTGATATACTGGGCATAACAAAAACGGAGGGAAAACGAATGACTAAAATTTCAAGAAGAAGCTTCTTAAAGGGAACGGCCTCTTTGGCTGTTATGGGCGTCTTAGGTGGCTGTGCCCAGCAGGAAGGATTGGAAAAAACACCGGAGGATGTTCCTGAAACATCAAACTACAATGCTACTAGTCAAAATGGATTATGCAGTCTTGATTTTTCCGCAATGGAAAAATTGACGACGGATGTAGCTGTGATCGGCGGAGGCGGCGCAGGAATTTGTGCTGCGATAGCCGCTGCTCAAAACGGCGCTCAGGTACTGTTGATGGAGAAGTTGGGAATGTTAGGTGGTGCGACAATTTTATCCGGAGGGAAGATTCCGGCAACTGGAACTGAAGAACAGAGGGCTTATGGGGTTGAGGATGATACTGTAGAAGCCAATGCCCGTGATATTCTGCGTCCGAATAATTACAGCGTTCGTGAAGAACTAGTCTATACGGTTTGTGAGAATGCGAAAGATATGGTCGAATGGACTCGCTCAATGGGAGTTAACTGGTCGATTATGGATTCTTTATATTATGGACAGTCGGAATATCGAATGCATAATGCTGAAGGAAATGGCGTTGGGATGACTAAAGCGATGATTGATACGTTGAATTCTATGGATACAATCACGACGAAGTTGGAATTTTCCGTTAATGGACTGACTTTGGAAAAGGGTACGGTGACAGGATGTTACGGAAAGGATAAGAATGGCAAAGAATATGTGATTGAAGCTAAGAATGTAGTGTTGGCTTCCTCTGGTTTTGGCAATAATGATGAAATGCTGGCAAAATACTGTCCGGAGACTCTGCCCGCAGTTAAAGTAGTAGCCAGCGGTGCGACAGGAGAAGGAATTCTGTGGGGTGAACAGCTGGGGGCTAGGTTGGCCTGTATGGGTGCTTATCAAGGATACGCTTTCCACAATGTTGATAATGATACGACCAGTGATCAAGGACTGGCCAACAACGGCGGAATTTTTATAAATGAACAAGGCCATCGTTTCTGTAATGAATACGGTGGATATTCAGAATTGACACCGCATATTCTGGCACAGAGTCACAATCTCTGTTATCTTTGCTTTACGGATATTCAAAAAGAGAAATGTGCAAATTTCGCGAAATGGGACGAAGAAGGAATTGTGTTCAAAGCGGAAACGATTGATGATTTAGCTGCGACGATTGGTGTAGATCCAGCCGCACTGAACAAGACGGTTAGTCAGTATCAGGCGGGGATTGAAAAAGGTGAGGATCTGTTTAATCGGACGAAGCTTCCAGCTAATTTTGATGGTCCTTATTATGCGATTAAGATTACTGGGGAAATCCGGCATACACAGGGAGGAATTGCTACCGATGTGGATACCCATGCGCTACGTGAAGATGGCTCAGTTATTCAAGGCCTTTATGCCGCAGGAGGATGTACAGAAGGTTTTTCTTCCGGTGATGGTGCAGCATATATGTCCGGCAATGGTTTGCTTCAGGCTATGATTTTTGGCAAAATCGCTGGTATCAAAGCCGCTACTGAACAGCGGGGAGAAATAAAGGCCGTTCAGTGGACAAAAGCCTAACGATCAGAACAGGGGAATATGTAAAAAAACGACGCATTCTAGACGTCGTTTTTTAATCATAGACAGACTATTGGAATCGTCTTGACAACTTTAAACTATTGTAGTAGTCTATAAGTGTCATAAAGACTATTGTAATAGTCTTGAGGAGGCAGAGATGAAACTATTTGACTCAGAACTGAAGATTATGGATGTTTTATGGCGGCGCGGAAAAACGCCGGCCAAAGAAATTGCGGATGAATTAGGAAATACCATTGGCTGGAATAAGAATACAACGTATACGGTGATTAAAAAATGCGTTGATAAAGGAGCTGTGCTGCGGACGGAGCCTAATTTTCAATGTGAGGCCTTGATTCAGCGGGAGGAAGCTCAGCGTGAGGAAACAGAGGAGCTGATCAACAAAATGTTCGGTGGCAGCGATGAGCTGTTCTTCTCTTCCTTCTTAAAAACCAAAGGACTCAGTGATGAAAAAGCCGATGAACTTTTAAAACTGATCGAGAAAATGAAATGAGGAACAGACAATGTGGATTGTAAAAATGAATATGCCATTGATTCTGATGAGTCTGGTGGGGGCGGGGATGATCGTCATTGTCATTCTGTTAAAAAAAGGTTTCGGGCGGTTTCTGCCGCAGCGATTGTTTCCTTTGCTTTGGATTTGTGTTTTAATTCGCCTGCTGATCCCTTTTTCAATATCCAGTCCGTTGAATCTGACGTCATTCTCGAAATGGGGAAATTGGGCTGAATTCAGAACGTTCGGCATTGCAGAAAGCACGAATGTCGTTGTCATGGATGAAGCCCCGGCAGTTCAGAAAGGAACGCAGACGCAGACCTCAGTAACGAATGAGATTTCAGAACAGATAGCTATGCAAGCCCCTGCTTTTCAGCTGAATTGGAATATTGAAACAATTTATACGACAGGCGTATTGGCAACGGGGATATTTCTGGTTTGGCGCTTTATCCAGACACGCCGTAAGTTTGATGCCAGTGTTTTGATCGAAGGGGATCCGCGGATCATTTCAGTGTTGGACGCACAAAAGATCACAGCCGAAGTCTATCTCAATGATCGGATTCAGGGACCCTTAGTTTTTGGTTTGCGGAGACCTTTGATCTTCCTGCCTTCAACGCTGGATTTTACCGACAGTGATCTTCTGCGGAATATCCTGCAGCATGAATGCACGCATATCCGCCGGCATGATAATTGGATGAAGCTGGCCGCTGTTGCAGCCTTAAGCATCCATTGGTTTAATCCGCTGGTTTGGCTCATGGTCAATGCGATCAGCCGTGATCTGGAGGAAGCGTGTGATGAAAGTGTGCTGACGCAAATGAATCTGGAACAACGGCAAAGTTACGCCCGGGCATTAATTCAGATGTCGCGGAAGCAGCTGAAATTCGCCTGGAACTACTGTGCTTTCAGCCGCAATGAAGTGGAACGGCGAGTGCGCAAGATTGCGGCATATAAGCCATTGCGGAAAATTGTGATGGTTGCCTGTGTGGGCTTCATCGCTCTATTTTCGATGTTCACTGCTGCAGCCGCTCAGGCGCCGTTTATCGCAGAATTATCCTCCAGCTGTTCCAGTTCCGATTCCCGGTTTATCCTGGAAGCCGAGCTGAGGCGGGATCTTAATCTTTCGCTGTCATCGCAAACCCGCAGCCGGGCAGATCAGGCGCTGATTCAGGTGCTGAAAGAAAATCCTGACAGCGGACTGGCGGCGCTGAAACAAAAAGCTGCGGCGGCATTAGCGGAAGAGTTCCATGCCGAAGTGCAGGCATTCCATATTGACGCCTATCTGAATTTGGATGAAGCGGAGCTTCTAAAGGAATATCAGGCACATGCGATCCTCTATCAGAATCAACGATATACTTATGAAGGAAAACCGGTCAGGAATTTTGAAGATTCGATGGCGGGACGTTATTTTATGAATGATGAAGGGGACGTGGATGTGTATGTGGTTCGGGATGATCTAGGGAGGATCACAGAGCTGAAAACATACGTGGTGAAATAAGGTTAAAAAATCCCGGTACAGTCTTCTGCGAGAAAGCACTGCGCCGGGATTATCCTTATTAATTGAGTAAATAAAGATGTTCCCTATTTATCGGTAAAGGATGATGGAAGGAAATAAAAACAGATACGGCGCTGTCAGAATTGCCAGTAAGAGCGCGGCTTTCCGTTTCTCAGACAATGTCCAAGGAAGCCGTCGAAAACTGATTTTTAAATTGAACAAATAGATTAAGCCGCCGGATAACACGGTGATCGCAGCGGTGATCAGAAAGCCCAGAAGATGAGCGTACGGATTAAACTGAATCGCATAGGCAACAGAACTGCCGACACTGAAGGAAATGAACATCAACAGAGCACCGCCGATAAAATCGGAGAGATAGCCAAATCCAAAAATCCAGAGGAAACATTTTTTCCAGGCTGATTTGAAGTCCTGATGATTGAGCCTGCAGCCTAAGAACAGGACCAGCGTATCAATGATGATATTGCCAAGGAAGGTCAGGATAAAAAATCCGGTTGAAGGGATGAAGAGGAAAAACCAGAGGGGAAACAGGACATTGTATAAACGATATTTATGCATAATTTCTCCTTTCATATCATTCAGGTCAGAAATGCCAAGATCAGCACGCTGCCCTTTCACTTGTTTTCATTATAAAGGAAGCGCGGAAAGCGGAAAATAGGAAGTGAGGAACCGTAAGAAATTTGACAGATCTGTCAAGAATCGCTATCATGAGAAAAACGAGGGAATTCCGGCTTTCCCGATAAGAAGAAAGGAAGATTCTTTATGGAGGCAATCGTTCGTGTCGCTGTGCACTTAGGCTGTTTTGCGTTGGCGCTCTATGCCATGCAGGCGCTGAATTATGAAAAACTGATTCGCAGCGGCCGTGTTGTTCAGGCACAGCTGCTTTATCTTTTGGTCGCGATGTGCATCGCGCTTTTATCCGCGCAGTTTTTACTCAATCTCGTCATCAAGATTCATGTATAAACAAAAAGGACATGGACATACTCACCACTAGAGGTGAAATCCATGTATATGTACGAAAAGAAAAGTACCAAGGGCAAAGCGGCCGCGGTCATTTTAATGACGATGATCCTGATTCTGATCTCCGGCTTCTTCATTGCCAATTCCACTTTATTCAACAACCGTCCCGTCCTTCCGGTTAATCAGCCGGACGCCGTTGCTTCTTTGCATATTCCGGTGGTGCTGCCGGCCGATGAAACCGTTGCCGCGCCGTTTGCGATCAACGCCAAGGAAGTGCTGCATTTCTTTGAGAAAACAAAAAGTGAGGATGTCCTCGCTCAGGCTGTCACCGAATTTGAAGGTGTGTACCGGCCGAATCAGGGACTGGATTATGCTTATGACGGCAAAGTCTTTGAAGCGACTGCGATGTTAGGCGGTACGGTAACCGAAGTCAAGGAAGACGCGATGTTCGGAAAAAGCGTGACGGTCAAAACCGGAGAAGATCTGGAAATTACGTATCAGAGTTTATCTCAGGTGTCGGTGAAAAAAGATCAGGTTGTCAATCAGAACGATGTTCTCGGTTTAGCTGGAGAAAACATCTATAACAAGGATCTGGGAATCCATCTTCATGTCGTGGTGCAGAAGGACGGTAAGCTGATTGATCCGGCAACGATCATCGGCATGAAACCGGCTGAAATAAAATAGCACTTCGGTGCTGTTTTTTTCTGAGAGTTACGCTTCTGAAATAGTTACAAATTCATTAATTCTGGTGTTATTTTGAGGAGTTGTGTTATAATGTTTGTGTTTACACGAGATGCGGAGGTTGGTTTATGTTGTTTACCAAAGAAGTAGGTATCGATTTAGGTACTGCAAATACATTAATTTACGTTAAAGGTGAGGGCATCGTGTTGAACGAGCCTTCCGTTGTTTCATTAGATGCGGAAACGAAGAAGTGTCTGGCAGTCGGCCAGGACGCGAAGGAAATGCTGGGCCGTACACCGGGACGGGTCATGGCGATCCGTCCGTTAAAAGACGGGGTTATCGCTGACTTTGAAGTCACGGAACTCATGCTGGAGCATTTTATCCGCAAATTAAAGCTGAAAGGCATGTTCTCCCGTCCGACGATTTTAATCTGCTGCCCATCCAACATCACATCGGTTGAACGGAACGCGATTCGCGATGCCGCTTACCGCTGCGGTGCAAAACGCGTTTACATTGAAGAAGAACCGAAGGTGGCAGCCATCGGTGCAGGTTTGGATATTGCCAAGCCGACAGGTTCGATGGTTTTGGATATCGGCGGCGGTACGACAGACGTTGCGATTTTATCCTTGGGTGAAATCGTCACCAGTACATCCTTGAAGATTGCGGGCGATAAGCTTGACCGCGATCTGATCAAATATGTCAAGGAAAGCTATAAGCTTTTGATCGGTGATCGTACCGCAGAAGAAATCAAGAAGCGCATCGGCACCGCCTGGAGAGGCAGCCGCAGCGATTCAATGGATGTCAGCGGCCGTGACTTGGTCACCGGTCTGCCGCACACGATCACATTAAATTCAGAAGAAACAGAGCTGGCGATGCGGGAAAGCCTGCAGGATGTTGTCCGGGCATGCCGCACAGTCCTGGAACAGACGCCGCCTGAATTGAGTGCGGATATCGTCAGCCGCGGTGTGGTTTTAACCGGCGGCGGAGCGCTTTTGCAGGGCATAGATCAGCTGCTGATCAATGAACTGAACGTCCCGGTGTATGTCGCTGAAAATGCGTTGTCCTGTGTTGCGGAAGGCACCGGCGTCATGCTGGAAAATCTGCATCTTGTCCGCTAGTAACCAACAATATCGCTGAGTCAGCGATATTTCTTTATCGTAGTTTGGGGGTACTTTCAATGCTGCATTTGATTGAAGGCGCCTTTCCGTTCTTTGCACTGCCGTTTGTGATTTCCTTGATCTGCGTACCGATTGCCAAGCGCATCGGGTTTGCCTTAAAGGTCTACGCGGTGGAAAATAACCGGACGGTACATCACGGAAAGATAGTGCAGATGGGCGGTTTGGCCGTTTTCGTCGCCTTTATGATTTCCATGGCCTGTTTCCTGAAGGCGGATTCGACCATTAACGGCATCCTGATCGGAGGCTCGGTGGTCTTTTTGGGCGGCTTGCTCGACGATATGATTAATCTGTCGCCGTTAAAAAAACTCTTGTTTGAAGTCGCCGGGGCGCTGATCGCAATCTTAGTCGGAGGGATTGGTTTAACTTCGATTACTTTGCCGTTTGGAATTGAAATCAATATGATGCCGTTTTCCTTTTTGGTATCCTTTGTCTGGATCGTCGGCGTGACGAATGCGATCAATCTGATCGACGGCCTTGACGGCTTGTCGGCAGGCATCTGCTTTATCGTGGTCTGCACGATTGGGTTTATCGGCTTCTTTATGGGACGGCGGGATATTCCGGTCATTTCATTGATTCTGGCAGGTTCCATCGCTGGTTTTCTGCCGTACAACTTCCATCCAGCTTCAATTTTCCAGGGTGACTGCGGGGCGCTGTTTCTGGGCTTTACGCTGGCGTGCCTGTCGTTGCTGGGATTTAAGACAACCACGTTTATTACGTTAGGGTTTCCGGTCATTATTCTGTTCGTTCCAATTTCGGATACGTTGATCGCGATGATCCGGCGCAAGCTGAGCGGAAAAGGAATCATGCAGGCAGACCGCTCCCATCTGCATCATATTCTCATGTATAAACTGAAATTGGGACACCGCAATACCGTGCTGGTGCTGTATCTGGTAACGATTTTATTTGGCGGCTGCGCGGTGCTGAGTTATTTCAATGAACAGTGGGGACTTATCCTGTTAATTGTTCTGACGTTTGTCGCTGAGATTTTCATCGAAGCGACGGAGATGATCAATCCGAAATGGCATCCATTGCTGGGCTTGTGCCGACGGCTGACAGGCCATCCGAAAAAGAAAGTCTTATTGGAGGAAACGGATCCCAGTGATGCCAGTGAGATTCTGACGGAAGCGGAATCTGATATAGAAGAAACAGAAAGCATGGATGCGGCAGAACCGGATGAAGACTCCCAGAATTAAGTGAAGATCATCTTGCAATGATCAACAAACATGGATCACTGTGCGATCCTGTTCACTGACTTGAAAATGACGACAATCAAATCCATTAAAAAGGACTGAAAAGCGCTTTGTTCCGCGGTTTTCAGTCCTTTTTCCCATTTTGCCTGTGAAAGGCAGAAAAAGGAATCGGTTCTTGTTTGATGTTGGATCTAGTGAATCCCTGATTCAATGTGAGCTGAATACGATTATATGCATGAAATTCCCGTGGACAGGATAGACGTTCTCATGGTTAAGCTTCAAATAAGGCTTTAAAGTAATGGATCAGATAATGATAAAACGGATGGACCAATGTCAATCGTGCGCTGTCCTGCGGATGCAGAGAAATCCGCAGTTCTCGGCTGCATTGGGGATTGGAAATCGGGATGAGCTTTACATCTTCGCCGAATTCACCCCAGGTATGCTCAGGCCAGAAGCCGATTCCGCTGCCGGCGCCGATCAGATTGCGCACTGTTGCCGGACTGTCGCTTTCAAAGATGATCTTGGGATGAAACCCGGCCGCCAGACAGAACTGATCGCAAATTTTCCTGAACTTTCGGTTGCCGGCCAGACAGATGAAGCCTTCATCTCTTAACTCCCTGAGATCAATCGCATTCAGACTGCTGTAAATCGAGTGGGAGGGAACAGCTAACATGATCCGTTCTTTAAACGAAACGGAATTGGCGGATCGTTCAGAGCGTTCCTGCTGATCTGTCAGCGTATCGATTGAAAGATCACAGATCTGCGCCAGTTCGTTTTGCATAATCGAAAATAAGATTTCAGCGTGATCATGCTTATAGGCGATGACGGCTTCCGTCACAGCATTGGAGGCTGCCAGAACATTGATGTGCAGTGTACAGGCGCTGCGATGAACGAGCTGCTGCATTTGATCCGGAATCTGGTTGAGTAGCTCCAGAGGTTCCTGCAGCATGCCATACAGAGCGCAGCCATACTCCGTCAGGATGATATTGCGTCCGCGGGAAGCGATCAGCGGTACGCCGAGTTCAGCTTCCAAACGCTGAATGGATTTGGTAATGGCCGGCTGAGCGACATGCATTCTTTCAGCAGCACGGGTGACGTGCTGGAGTTCAGCAACCGCGGCAAAGTAGCGAAGCTGGGTTAACTCCATAAACTTTCCCTTCTTTCATAACTTTAGGTTATTAATTCAATCAATATTAACTATTACATATTATACATGAACGGTGCTATACTTGGAAAGCATGATAAGGGGGATTTTGATGAATAAAGATCTGACCGTAGGAAAACCGGCATCGGTACTGTGGCAATATTCGCTTCCGCTCTTCGGCAGCATTCTGTTTCAGCAGCTTTACAACATTGCCGACAGTTTTGTTGCCGGACGCTGGATTGGGACCTCAGCGCTCGCGGCTGTGGGCAATTCCTATGAGATAACATTAATTTATATCGCTTTTGCCTTCGGCTGCAATATCGGAACTTCTGTGGTGGTCGCCCGGCACTTCGGTTCAAAGAATTACAGCCGTTTAAAAACAACGGTGACGACTTCGCTGATTGCCAGCGTCGTCATCGGTCTGCTGCTGATGGGAATGGGGTTGATCGGCGCTGACTTTCTGTTAAGACTCATTCAGACGCCGGCGGAAATCTTCGGCGATTCCTTGGAATACTTGCTGATTTATTTAGGCGGCTTTCTGTTTTTGTTGGTTTATAACATTGCGACCGGAATTTTTTCGGCATTGGGCGATTCGCGCACGCCTTTCTATTTTCTGGCCGTATCTTCGGTGACGAATGTGTTTGTCGATATTCTGTTTGTGGCTCAGTTTCAGATGGGCGTAGCCGGTGTGGCCTGGGCGACATTTCTTTGCCAGGGGATCGCGGCAGCTTTGGCACTGGGCGTTGTCATAAAGCGTTTGAAAAGTTTGCCGGAGAGTGAAAAAGCTCCTTGGTTTTCCGCAGACTGCTTGAAAGAATTAAGCTTGATTGCCATTCCCAGTATTTTGCAGCAGGGATTCATCTCTGTGGGCAACATCATGATTCAAAGCATGATCAATGGCTTCGGCATGGCAGCGGTCGGCGGTTATTCCGCGGCAGTGAAGCTGAATAACATGACGATTACTTCCGTGACTGCGATCGGCAATGGAATGTCCAATTATACAGCGCAGAATGCCGGCGCCGGCTTGCCGGATCGAATTGAAGCGGGATTATCGGCCGGAATTAAGCTGGCAGTGGGGATTGCCTTCGTTTTCACCGGGCTGTATCTGCTGGCTGGACCGGTGTTTGTCGGTTTGTTTATCACCGACGGCAATCAGGCGGCGTTATCCGCAGGCGTTCTGTTTCTGCGGATTGTTTCTCCGTTCTATCTGGTCATCGCAGTAAAACTGATCGCGGATGGTATCCTGCGGGGAGTCAATCGCATGAAGCTGTTTATGAGTGCAACGCTGACAGATTTGGTCATTCGGGTCGTCTGCGCGGCGGTTTTCTCCAGAGGATTAGGCCTGACTGGGATTTGGCTGTCCTGGCCAATCGGCTGGATCATCGCGGCTTCCTTATCGCTGTTTTTCTATCATGCGGTGAAGCAGCAGCGCTTTGATATTCCGCAAACCGATATCCGTCTGGAAACAGCGGAAGAAGCGGCACAAGCCCAATGGGTTCAGCGCGAAGCCTGAGCCTGCAGCGTGAATTTTGACGAATGTCATGAATTTTAAATAAACAAAGGAAACCTGCAGTGTCAGGTTTTTTTGTTTCTGCCATTTTCTCAATCCGTCAGGATTCTAGAAGGAACGTTTTCAAAGTCTGCGCAGAAAAAAATAATTCTCGGAAAACGAGAAGAAAGAAGGCAAATCGCGATTTTGGGCAACATTATAGTCAGGAAGGTGAAGAAAGATGAAAAACAACCTGATGTTGGAACGCCAAGCGTTAAACTTGTCGCCTATTTACAGTGAGGATCCTTCTTTAAAGGAACAATGGGGAGCCTATCTTTCCTTAAAAGAGGAAGAATTCTCCGGATTGTCAGTTCGGCAGGCTCATTGTCATTTGGTCAGCGAAGCGAACTGGCTGAGCCGCAAAGATGCCCGCAGCTGCGTTCAGCTGGGAGTCAAGGCCAGGATTGGAGATATCTGTTATATTGACTTTGGCCAGGCCTATTTGAATGAGGCAGGATTTCAGCACTTCGGCATTATCCTCTCATTCTGCAACGGCAAAGCATTTGTCGTTCCGATGACATCCAATCCGGTTACCTACAGAATGGCGTATGATCCGATTGAATGTCCGAATGGCCGCCGGCACTTAATGCGCATCGGTCTGATTGAAGGCATGAAAAAAGAATCAGTGCTGTTTCTGAATGACTGCAAATACATCAATACTGCCCGGATTATAGACGTCAAAGCGACGATCCCAGAGAACAGCGCACTGTTTGGCCGCATCGTCAGACGTGTCAAGGAATGTCTTATGCTTTAGAATTTCACACCGACTGGAAGATTCGACAGAGTTTTCAGCTGACCTTTCTTACAATAGCCTTAAGAAGGTGAAAAACATGAGTCAGCTGACCCTTAAGAAGTCAACGGCATGGCTCCGGAAGATTCATTGGAGCGATGGTATTTTAGTTTTAAGTTTTTTCTTCACTGCGCTTTCTTTTCAATCCGCAGTGTTTCTTTATCCTGGACTGGCCTTTTTCTATCAGCGAAATCGAAGGGAGGGACTGGCGGCGGCGATCGGCACGCTGGCTGGCAGCAGTTTCTCCGGCTTTGCCGGATTTTACTGCCAATTGCTGCTGCTGGTTTTCTTCCTGCTGCTGATCTGTTTGATCCAACTGCTGCGGCAGAACCTGTTTGCCTGGTTTCCGATGATCTGCGGACTGAATGTGCTGCTGGCCAATCTGGCGATCGGTACAGCCTTGCCGCAGGGCTTGGCGGCAGCCGGGGCCGGCGTGTTGATCTGCCGTTTTACCCAGTCGGACTGGATGTGGATTGATACGGAATTCAAGCTGAGCATGATGATGCTGGGAATTTTGGGAACCAGTTTGATTTACCCTCTGATGCGGTTATTCCCATTGGAAGGCGCTTGGATGGCCTCCGTTTTAGTGATGGCCTGTCTGGCGATGACGATGCCGGTGCGGGAATATCTGGCCTTATGCCTGGGCTTGTTGTTCTGTTTTCCCGTCGGCGCACACACGCCGGTGTGGTGCAGCGCTTTGCTGCTCATGAATATTCTGCGTCAGGATTTGGGCTGGATGCGGTTTTTAGGCTGGATGGTGCCGTTAATCTGGACGCAGCAGCCGGCCTGGGCTTTAGCCGGCGCGATTGTGATCTTTCTGGCGGCGCAGCAGTTCCCGGCGCTGCAGATCGCGCAGCATTGGGTAAGCGAAGAAAAGCAGACGCTGAACGGTCAGCGCATTGAAGGCCGCAAGCGGACACTGCTGCATCAGCTATCGCAGTTTTCCCACATCTTTGATTTGATCGCCGATTATTTTGAACCGATCCAGCCAAGCCAATCGCGGATTTTGGAAGGAATGGCTGATGCGCTGGATACCGTAGCACTGCAGATGAAGCAGAGCGTCGTGGATGATGAGGCGCTGAGCGAGAAACTCGTCAATCTATTGGAAGGCTATCACTTTGAAGTAAAGCGCGTCCATGTTCAGCAATGGGAGGAGGGACCGCTGCAGGTGGTGATTGATTTCTCTCAGTTAACGCACAGCGAACTGGAAGAAGTGGTGCTGCCGCTCATTCACATGGTGATTGATTCCGATCTGAAGGTGACGCGGTTTCAGCGCAACCGTATCTTCTATACCGGCAGCCGGCTGGAGCTGTCGACTTCTCAGCCATCCTCATTCAAGACAAGATTATTTACCTTAAAGAAGGATCCGGAGGTTTCCGGGGATACCAGTGCGGTATTCCGCAACGGTCAGATGACGATCTGCACGATCAGCGACGGTATGGGCTGCGGTCCGCAGGCCGCCCGCAGTTCCCAATTCGTGACGCAGGTCCTGCAGCGGATGCTGAGCGCGAAGCTGCCGGTAGAAGCAGCCGTGCAGAGCATCAACGCGCTGCTTCATGCTGATCAGCGGGAATTATTTGCCACACTCGATTTTCTTTGTTATGATCAGCGCCGCCATCAGGCGTTTCTCAGCAAGTCCGGGGCCTGTCCGACCTATCTGATCCGTCAGGGAGAGGTGATGGAGATCAGCGGAGAATCGCTGCCGATCGGCATTATTCAGGAAATTGAAACGGATTGCTTTCAGATTGAATGCCAGGATCAGGACTGTTTTGTGATGAGCAGCGACGGTGTTGAAAAACAGGTGCTCGATCAGTGGGTCCGCGGCGGTGATCCTGATCAGATTCTGCAGCGGATCGAAAGCGGTTTGAAGTCGATCGAAGAAACTGGCTGTACCGATGATGTCACTGTCTTAGTAGCCCGTGTCAGCAAGCGCTGATGCGGGTTTTCCCCTTTTTATGGCAGGAAGAAAGGAAAAGAAAACAAAAATTGACAATTCTTTCGGATTGTCGTAAGCGAATCCCTTGGCATTTCAAACGATCTGTGGTTCAATAAGTAAAACCAGCTGAAATAAAGGAGGCGATCGCATGCGATGGGATCAACTGGCAGAGAAAAAGTGGATCATCGGCGTTTCCGGCGGACCGGATTCGATGGCTTTGCTTGACTTATGCCGGCGCCATCAAGTTGCGGTCGTCTGCGCCCACGTGAATTATCATCATCGTCCGACAGCCGATCGGGATCAGCTGCTTGTAGAAGACTATTGTCATACTCATGCGATTCCCATTTCCAGTCGGTCCCCCATCCAGGAAGCCAGCGGAAATTTTCAGGCTTGGGCACGGGACGTTCGGTACGCTTTCTTTGCCGAGCTGGCAAAAGCGGAAGGAGCGGCCGGAGTGTTGATCGCCCATCATCTGGATGATTTTCTGGAAACAGCTCTTTTGCAGCAGGAATCAGGCCGTCAGAGTGAAGTGCTGGGCATCCGCGAGGAAGGCCGGGTCATGGGCGTTCAGGTGGTGCGTCCCTTATTAAATAGAACAAAGCAGCAGCTGCAGGACTATTGCGATCGGCACCACATCCCCTATGGTATTGACGAATCCAACCTCAGTGACGATTACCGCCGCAATCAGCTGCGTCATCATCAGCTGGCTGAACTGAGTGAAGACCAGAAACGTTCAGCGGTTCAAAAATTGAAGCGCCGCAACCGTAATCGTCAGAAAAGAAGGGATGCTGTCAAAGCTAAGCTGAATCCTGCGAATCAGATCATTTCCCAGGAAATATTCCTGACGCTGAATGAAACAGAGCAGCGGATCTTCCTGCGTATGTGGATGCAGGAACAGGGGGCATCCGTCCCGTCGGAAGCTTTTCTGATCGAACTGATCAAAGCGCTGAGACAGAAACAAGGTAATTTTAATCTGACTTTCAGTAAAGACCGCCGATTTCAGCTTGCTTACGGATTCTTTTCACTTGACTTCACAGAAGAGGTATCTTATTGTTATGTTCTGGATAAAATAGAATTGTTCGCGACGCCGTATTTTAAGGTTGCGATGCAGGGAGAAACTACGGAAGCTGTGACCCTGACAGAGGAAGACTTTCCGATCACGATCCGCAGTCCGCAGCCGCAGGATGCAATTCAGCTGCGCTTCGGCACAAAGCGTCTAAACCGATGGTTTATTGACCGAAAGATTCCGCCGGATCAGCGCCGCAGCTGGCCCGTCGTTGTCAACCGCGGCGGAGAAATTGTTCTGGTCCCGAAAATAGGCTGTAATGTCGCACATTACTCTAACAATCCAACTTGTTTTGTGATAAAATAGTAATATTCTGGAGGTTTGGCTATGCATCCATGTTTAGAAAAAATTTTACTCAATGAAGACGAAATTGTCGCCCGCTGCAAAGAGCTGGGACAACAACTTACCGAAGAGTACAAACACAATGAACAACCCCCGCTGCTGGTCGCGTTGTTAAAGGGATCTGTTCCTTTTTTGGCAGAATTGATCAAGCATATCGATCTGGACATTCAATTTGATTTTATGGATGTTTCCAGCTATGAAGGCACGGAATCTATTGGCGATATTAAGATTATCAAGGACTTAGACTGCTCGGTTAAAAACCTGGACATTCTGTTGGTCGAGGATATTGTGGATACCGGCAGAACGCTGAAAACGGTCAAGACCATGCTGAAAAACAAAGGCGCAAAAACCGTGCGTGTCGTCACGCTGCTGGATAAACCGGACCGTCGGGTTGTCGATATTGAAGCAGATTATACCGGCTTTGAAATTCCCAATGAATTCGTAGTCGGATTTGGACTGGACTTCAATCAGAAGTACCGCAATTTCCCATTTGTCGGAGTTTTGAAAGAAGAATGCTACAAGTAACGCTAGCGAAGGAGTGATACAATGCGTAATAATCGTTGGATCAATTTTGTTCCGTATCTGATTGTGATCCTGGCGCTGTTCAGCTTAATGAACATGAATACCGGGACTGCGACACAGAACCTGACCTACAACGAGTTTCAAAAATTAGTGGAAGAACAGAAAGTCACCGAAAGTGCTTTAACCGTCGGTGACAATGTCATTAAGATCAAAGGTGTTTTCGAGCAGGATGGCAAGAAGGTGGGTTTTACCGCTTCCGTGCCGCGTTCGGAAACTGAAGTTGACGCGCTGATGAGCGCCTTGAAAGCGGCCGATGTCAAGGTCAGCGACATGAATGAATCCAATTTGTTCTTGGATACGATCATGTCTTTGATTCCGTTTGTGATTTTCGGCGCGATGGCGTTCTTCTTAATCTCCAAGATGAACGGCGGCGGCAACAACAAGGCGTTTGAATTCTCCAAATCCCGGGCCCGGCTGGAAGGCAACATCAAAGTCCGCTTTGAGGATGTCGCCGGCTGTGACGAGGAAAAACAGGAAATGGCCGAAATTATCGACTACCTGAAATCACCGAAAAAATTCGCCAAGATGGGCGCCCGGATTCCGAAGGGCATCCTGATGGTCGGCTCACCGGGTACCGGTAAAACTTTGCTGGCGAAAGCGGTGGCTGGGGAAGCGGATGTTCCGTTCTATTCGATTTCCGGTTCAGATTTCGTTGAAATGTTTGTCGGCGTCGGCGCCAGCCGTGTCCGAGATATGTTTAAGAAAGCGCAGCAGACAGCGCCGTGCATGATCTTTATCGATGAAATCGATGCGGTTGGCCGGCAGCGTGGTGCCGGCTTAGGCGGCGGTCATGATGAACGGGAACAGACCTTAAACCAGCTGTTGGTTGAAATGGATGGAATTACGGACAACGCCGGAATTGTTGTTATTGCGGCGACTAACCGTCCTGATGTTCTGGATCCGGCTTTGCTGCGTCCAGGCCGGTTTGACCGACAGATCACCGTATCTCTGCCGGATCGCAGAGGAAGAAAAGCGATTTTGGAAGTCCATGCCCGCAATAAGAAGCTGGCGCCGGAAATTGATCTGGATGCGTTAGCCAAGCGGACGCCGGGATTTTCCGGGGCAGATCTGGAAAATGTGCTGAACGAAGCGGCCATTTTGGCTGTGCGTGAAAACAGTGATCTGATCCATATGCACAATCTGGATGAAGCGATTGACCGCGTTATGATGGGACCGGCGAAGAAATCCAGAAAGTACGATGAAAAATCCAAGAAGTTAGTAGCTTACCATGAGTCCGGCCATGCGATTGTCGGCCTGAATCTGGAAAACTCCAATATTGTTCAGAAAGTGACGATTATTCCGCGTGGCACAGCCGGGGGTTATAACCTGATGACGCCGAAGGAAGAAAAGATCATGAATACTAAGAACGACCTGATGTCGGCAATTACCGGCTACATGGGCGGTCGGGTTGCTGAAGAAGTCTTCTTTGATGATATTACCACTGGGGCGGTCAATGATATCGAACAGGCGACCAAACTGGCGCGGGATATGGTTACGCTGTATGGAATGAGTGATCTCGGTCCGGTGCAGTATGACCATGGTCAGCAGAATGTCTTCCTGGGCCGGGATTACAACTCGGCAAGCAATGTGTCCGGACAGGTTGCCTTTGAGATCGATCAGGAAATTCGGAAGATCATCGACCAGTGCCATGATGAAGCCAAGAAAATTATCCTGGAACATAAAGAAGAATTGATCAAAATTGCGGAGGCTCTGATTGAAAACGAAACGCTGACCGCAGAACAGATCGATAAGATTATTAAAGGGGAACCTTTCCTGGATTTGCCAGCAGCCCCTGAAGTGAAATCGGAATCGGAAGAAACGGTTGAAACCGAAACGATCGTAACAGAGATCACTGAGAATTCTCAAACAGAAACAGAAGCTGAATAAGCG
Organism: Holdemania massiliensis; assembly: GCF_022440805.1. Taxonomy (NCBI): domain Bacteria; kingdom Bacillati; phylum Bacillota; class Erysipelotrichia; order Erysipelotrichales; family Erysipelotrichaceae; genus Holdemania; species Holdemania massiliensis. The sequence continues at coordinate 693,851 of NZ_JAKNTK010000001.1, forward strand.
AGCAGAAAGATGGTCTATTCGGCCATCTTTTTTTCATAGGCTTTGATTTTATTTGCTAAAAACCCAAAAAAAAGCAATATTTTAAAATATAATTGAAATCTGCTTTTTAGTTATATGAAATATCGATTATAATAAAGAGGAACAAGAATGAAAGCAAGGGACAGCCGTAATTGATCAACCGCAGAAAAGAGATTCAATTTTTATAATAATCATAAAAAATAAGGCAGGAACAAATATGGATTACAATCAAATATTAGCAAGACGGATTCAAGAATTGTGCGAACTCAAAAATATTTCATTGGAAGTATTAAGTCAGAAGGCAAAGATCAGCGAACGAACATTAAGGAGACTTGTCAAAGGTCTTTATAAAAATCCCGGGATGGCGACGATTTTTCGTATTGCCTATGCGTTGGATATGACATTGGCCGAGTTTTTGGATTTTCCGGAGATCAATGAAGTCGAATTTTCCAATTCAGGATCATCACCTACTTCACAAGCCGACGATCAAGAGCTGGAATCCTGAGATTCAGGCATAGAAAATCACTGGGAAAGGGATTACAATACAGGCAGGAGGTTCGTTATGAAAATAAGTGAAGTTATTCAAAAAATGAAGCAGTACCATCGCGGAACGGTCAGAGGGGAACCAATCGACGAAGCGACAACTCGGGATCAGATTCTGTATGGAAATCCGGATCAGGAATGCACGGGGATTGTGACGACTTGTTATGCTTCGGTTGACGTGATCCGCAAGGCTCACGCCAGTGGAGCCAATCTGATCATCTCGCATGAAGCACTGTTTTGGAATCATGGTGATCATACGGACTGGCTGGAAGCTGCGCAGAACAAGACTTTCCTGGCTAAGAAGCAGCTGCTGGAGGAAACCGGCATGGTTGTCTGGCGTGATCATGATTATATCCACTCAGGAATACCGATGAACGGCGGATACGTTGATGGGATTTTCCATGGGGTGATGGTGACTTTGGGCTGGGAAAAATATCTTAGCTGTGATCCGGCTCGGCCCATGGTTTTTGAATTGCCGGAAACACCGGTGAAGGAAATCGGCCGTCAGATTATGGAAAAGTTCCATCTGACAGGATTGAAAATGCTGGGAAATACCGAGGCAAAAGTACGGAAGGTTGCGATTGTCGGACATATCCTGGGTGGTGACAATGATACAATTACCTGGATTGAACAGGAAGAAATAGAGCTTGTGATTGCCATGGAACTGGTTGACTTTACCGTCAGCGAATATATCCGTGACAGCGCGATGCTGCAAAGACCGAAAGCGATTCTGGCAGTCGGGCATTTCAATACAGAAGAACCGGGAATGGAATATATGGTCCGTTACATCCCGGAAGCCCTGGGCACCGTAATTCCATGCCGGTATATTCAGTCCGGCGACATGTACGAATTTATGACAGTGTAGTCTGTCCCAGATGTTGACGAGAGTCAGATCGATTTAAAATCTTGTTGATTTCAAAATGAAGTCAGCTGCCGATTGAGCAGCTGGCTTTTTTTGTCGATCAAGATCTGGCGGGCTGAACAGGAACACCTTGAATAAACAAGCGTTCCTGCTCCGCAGAGAATTCTCCGGAAATAAAAAATTTAAAAATATAGGAATATTAATGAATGATTATACATATACAATGCTGACGGAAAGGGAAAAAGATGTATGAGATAGTGGGATAATATCAGCGTAAATCAGAAAAAAATCAGGGATTAATGGTTACAAAGGCATGTGTGTCAAGGAAATCTGAAGAGACGAATTGGAAAAATATACAAAAATCTACAAATTATCCTTGACGTAAGCGTATTCATAGAATATATTATGTATATACAAGAAATGAAATTATGATTATACAGGAGGAAAAATATGGAAAAACCAACGATGGTTGGATACATTTTAGATCAGGGGCGGGCCTTGCGCCAATCCTTTGCCCAGCGGGCATGCTTTGTCAATCCGATGGTGGAGTTGTTTCAGCAGCACGACATTCGGAAAATTTATTTCTTAGGTTCCGGAACAAGCTATCATGCCTCGCTGAGCTTTAAAAACTGGTTTGAGCAATTTCTTCCTGTTGAAGCTGAAGTGGTCATCCCTACCGTTTTTACCCATTATACGCAGATCAACAACAATCAAATATACATGCCGGAACAGATTTTGGTGGTTGGCATCAGCCAGTCGGGAACCAGTGTTTCCACTGTCGAAGCAATGCGCAAAGCGAAAAGCGAGGGTTATCTGACAGTCGCGCTGACCGAAGCTCTAAGCAGCTTGATCACTCGTGAAGTCGATGTCGTCGTACCCTTGACCTGCGGCAAGGAAGAAATTCCAATTGAAACCCGCGGCTACATCATCACGCTGCTGACCGGTTATCTGTGGGCGGTGGAAATTGCCGGAGCCCTGGGCCGATTGAATCCAATCCAGTTACAACAAAAGCTCGATGATGCTCAGACGATGCTTGCGCATTTTGATGAACTGACGGCGGAAGTCCAGCAGTGGATCGACCGCAATCAGCCGGAGCTGTTGAACATGGAAAGAGGCCATATCGCAGCGTATGGAACGCATTATCCAACCGCGCTGGAAGGCGTGCTGAAAATGTATGAAACCTTCCACAAACCGTTAAGCGCCTACGAACTGGAGGAACTGATCCACGGTCCGCAGATGGCGTTTGATGAGAAGACCTATTTGTATTTTATTGCCAGCAATGAATTTGAACGCAGCCGGATCCCGCTGTTTCTCGATTGGATCAAGGAAAATGAAGTGACCGAACACGTCTTTGTTTTCTATCATGACCAACAGACCACAAACCCTAAAGATCTGCATTTCCACAGTCCGATCGCGCATGATTTAAGTCCGCTGGCCTTCGTTGTTCCCTTCCAGCTGATGGCGGCCCGCAACTGCGAGGCGATCGGCTACGATACCAGCGTCTACCCGCCGAAGCGCCGGGCGTTCGCGCATAAGAAAACGGAGGAATAACGATGAATCAATTTCTCATTGCAACCCATTCCACCCTGGCTGAAGGGTTAGTTCATGCGATTCACTTCTTCAACAGTGAAGCAACCAACGTCCATTATCTCAACGCCTATGTTGAGGACAATGAATTTGAGAAAGCACTGCGCGCCAAGCTGGATGAAATTCCTGACGGCAACCTTGTTGTTCTGACCGATCTGGCCGGAGGCAGCGTCAATCAGATCGCTGCCCGACTGATGCAGGAAAAACCGTTTATTCTGGTCACCGGCATCAACTTCCCGCTGGTTCTGGAGATGATCTATCAAAGTGAGGACATCACGGCCGATTTGGCAGCGGAGATCGTCGAACGGGCAAAGACCGAAATGCTGTGCATGAACACGTTGAGCTCAGAAACCAGTGAGGAAGCCGACGAAGACGACGAGCTGTAAATTCCAAAGTGAGGTAATGACCTGAACTGAATCAGGCGTTATAGAAGGAAAGGAGGATTTTATGATTATTTTAGTCAGAGCGGATGACCGGCTAATTCACGGCATGGTGGCTGTGTCCTGGACTTCCGCAATTAAACCGGAAACGATTCTGGTAGCCAATGATGAGGCGGCAGGGGACAGCTTTAAAGCCGCTACGATGAAGCTGGCCAAACCAGCCGGCGTCAAACTGATCATCAAGACAAAAGACGATTCCATCAAGGCTCTGAACAATCCGATCAACGACCGAAAGAAAATATTTCTGGTTACGGAAACGGTGGAAGATGCCTGCTATATCTGGGAACGCGTCAAGGGGATCGCCAAGCTCAACATCGGCACGGCCGGCGTCAATAAAAAGCCGGGCGAAGAATACATCCCAACGCTGCCGCAGGTCTTCATGACGCAGAAAGAATTTGCCTGCGCCAAGAAGATGGCGGATGCCGGTGTAGAAGTATTCGCGCAGATCACACCGTCCCAGGACCGCATGAACTTCAAAGAAATCGAAAAAATATTTGCCAAATAGAAAATTATAAGGAGGGCAAAAACTTATGCTTCAGGGATTCTTAGTCGCGCTTGTCGCAACCTTGATCTACATGGAAAGCCGCATCGGCGGTCAGCACATGCTGGATCGACCAATTCTCATCGGCCCGATCGTCGGTTTGATCATGGGTGACTTCACAATGGGCTTAATCATCGGCGGCAATCTGGAATTAGTCTGGATGGGCTTAGTCGGAATCGGAACCTCAACACCGCCGGATGTCGTTGTCGGCAGTGCCTTAGCGACAGCGTTAGCCATCAAAACCGGGGCTTCCTACGAAACTACATTAGCGTTGGCAATCCCGATCGCTTTACTGGCGCAGGTCGGCTCGATCGGCGTCTGCATTCTGAACACGACCTTCGCTCACCGCGCGGATAAATGTGCGGATAAGGGGGACTGGAAAGGCGTTGAAATGTCCAACTGGATGGGCAGCGCGCTGTATTTCGTCTTCAAATTCAGCATGATTTTCCTGGGCTTCATCATCGGCGGCGACGTCATTACGGCGATTGTCAACAACATTCCGCCAGTCATTCAGTCCGGTTTGGCGCAGTCCGGCAACCTGCTTCCGGCTTTAGGTATCGCGATGCTGATCCAGCTGACCTTTGACAAGAAATTCGCAGCCTTCTTATTCTTAGGCTTTGCGTTAGTGGCCTTCTTCAATGTCAGCACGATTGCGGCCGCCGTAATCGGCGTAATCTGTGCCTATGTTTACTATCAGTTCGCTCCAAGCGGCAAAAGCGGCGCTGTGAGCGGCAGTGATGAAAGTGAGGAACTGTAAGATGACGATCGGAATGAAAAAATTAAGCTCGAAGACATTAAAGAAAGTCTATAATCGTCACTATCAATTATTGGGATGCTTCAACTACGAACGCCAGATGTCGACCGGCTATGCCTGGACGATGATGCCGGCGATCCGCGAGCTGTACGGGGATGATGAAGTCCGGATGAAAGCCGGCGTTAAGCGTCACTTGGAATTCTTCAACTGCGCGACAACGCCAAGTCCGTTTATCATCGGCATTACCTGCGCGATGGAAGAACAATGCGCCAGTGTGCCGGAAGGCGAATTCGACGTCGCTTCGATCAACTCCGTCAAAGCAGCGCTGATGGGACCGTTAGCCGGAATCGGCGACAGCTTCTTCTGGGGAACGTTCCGTGTTATCGGCGTCGGCGTCGGCGCACCGCTGGCGGTTGCCGGCAATATTCTCGGCCCGATTCTGTATTTCCTGATCAACTTCATTCCTTCTGAGATCGTCCGCCGCGTCGGTTTCAAGATCGGCTATGAAGGCGGAAGCGAATTCTTAACCCGGATCTCGGAAGACGGCACGCTGAATAAGCTGACCGAAGCGGCTCGAATCATGGGTCTGGTCGTCATCGGCGCGATGATGGCTTCGATGGTCAATGTCAATCTGGTCACGGTACTGAATATCAACGGCGCGCAGGTTGTCCTGCAGGAAATCTTTGACGCGATCTGCCCGAAAATTCTGCCTTTAGGTCTGACCTTCGCTTGTTACTGGGGCCTGCAGAAGCGCTACTCCGGAACGATGATCATGATCGCGTTGCTGGTCTTAGGCGTTTTGGCTGTCGCATTAGGTCTGTTGTAAAATTAGAAATCAGGGGTGAAATCGGATGAATAAAGAAGCAGTGCTGGAAAGTCTGAAAGACGGCTTAATCGTTTCCTGTCAGGCAGTGCCGGAGGAACCACATTATATGGAAGGCATCACGGTCAAGTTCGCAGAGTGCGCGGCCTGGGCCGGAGCCAAAGGCATTCGTGCCAATTCACCGGAAGATATTCGGGCGATCAAGGCGAAAGTCGACCTTCCGATCATCGGGATCTGGAAAATTAACCGCAATATCAAGGACGTTTATTTAACACCGAATCTGGAGGCGGCCAGAGCCGTCTGGGAAGCGGGAGCGGAGATCATCGCCGTTCAGGCGACGCATCATTACCGGGATGACGGGAAGCTGGCCTATGAAACGATTCGTGAAATCAAGGAAAATATTCCGGAAGCCCTAATCTTTGCCGATGTCAGCAATGCTCAAGATGCTCGGATCGCCGCTGAAATGGGTGCGGATTTCGTCGCGCCGACCTTAGCCGGTTATACCCAAGCCGGAGCCTTTGATAAACTGGAAATCAAAGACGCTCCGGATTACATTCTGCTTCGGGATATTGTGGACGCTGTCCAGGGCACAAACGCGCGGGTGATTATGGAAGGCAAAGTCGCGACGCCGGAAATTGCCGTTCAATGCCTGTATATGGGCGCTTATGCGGTCGTCGTCGGCAATGCGATAACCCGGCCGCACATTACGGCGAAGCGCTTTGCCCGGGCTCTCAACCGATTCCATGACTAATCCGATGATCTGGATCACGCTGCTGTGCTTATTTGGCAGCGTGGTCTATAAAAAATGGGTCAGTGAAAAAGCCCTGCGCAAGCTGTATGTCTTCAAAATGAAGCAGGATACCGACAATTTTCTTAAGATGATCGATTCCCCCTATTGCAAGTTCAATTTTTCCAAAGTGTCGCTGCAGATGATGAAGCTGAATTACTTCATCGATCTGCAGGATCATCCGCAGGTGCAGAAAACCTATGATCAATTTGCTTCCCTGAAGATGAATGCGGATGAAAAAATCGCACTCTATTCCCGGATGTTCGGGTATGCACTGCAGTTCAGCAACCGAGCTTTAGCTGAAGCCTGCCGTGACCAGCTGACACCGCTGCTAAGCGGGAAAAAGGGTGAGAAAGCGGAACTGATCCGCGGTGAGGTTGAGCAGCTTGACCGCATTTACATCCAGAAAGACACCAGTCTGATCCAGGAGCTGATCGAAGCGCTGCCGGAATGCGAAAACGATGAAATCAAATCACTGATCGCCTTCCGCATCGCAAAACTTTATCATTATCTCAACGAGCCGCAGCAGGTAGAGATTTACCTGAACCGAGCAATGAGGTATACTAATAATGATAAGAATAGAAAGTCGCTGATGGCGATGATCAGCGATCCCTCGGAGCTGGATTAGATGAATAAATATGAACAAATAATTAATTACTACCGCCAACAGATCGTCGATAAGGTACTGAAGCCGGGCGATCAATTACCCAACGAAATCGAAATTGCGCAGACGTTTCAGGTCTCGCGCATGACCGCAAACAAGGCCCTGAATATTTTAGCCCAGGAGGGTTGTATCCGCCGGGTGAAAGGTCAGGGAAGCTTTGTCGACAACCAACAGATCGTCAAAGCGATCGGCAACTTAACGAGTTTTACCGATGACATCACGAAGATGGGGCAGAAGCCAGGTGCGATTCTGGTTGAATACCGGATTGAACGGGCCGATAAACTGCCGAATCTGATGGAGAAAATGAAGCTGGGGCCGGATGATGCGATTCATTATATCGTGCGTATCCGCACAGCGGATGAAACCCCGATCGCGATCAGCTACACCTATCTTTCGCAGAAATACATGTCCAGTGTGGATCTGCGGAAAATTGAAGGTTCAGTTTATCAGATCATGCAGGAAAATGGCGCACAGTTCAAGTACAGCGACGGTGAGATGACGGCGATGATGCCGACAGAAGACGAAAAACGGCTGCTGAAAATCAAGGATGTGGCGCTCTTGCGCAATATTACCTGGATGTACGACCAGGATGACGATCTGATCGAATACACGGAAATGCTGTATATCGGCTCCCGTTATAACTATTACTACCGTACAGTCAATCAATAAGGAGGGTCATTCATGACGGAAAAAAACTGGGATATGTACCAGTATATCCTGGAGTCCAAGCCGGCGGTGAGAAATATCGTCGAGCATCAGGATGAAATCTTTGAAGAAGCATTAAATTACTGTGCTGAGGGCGAGATCGAACAGATTTACGTCGTTGGTTCAGGAACCTCATATCACGGTGCGCTGGCCTGCAAGAAACTGCTGGAAGATGTGCTGAAGGTCAAAGTCTTTGCCAGCTATCCGATGCAGTTTAAGGATAACGAGCTGATTTTGAACAAACATACGTTGGTCATCGGCATTTCCCAAGCCGGCCGCAGTTCCTCGACGATTGCCGCACTGGATAAAGCGCGGAAGCTGGGATTAAAGACGATTGTGGTAACCGGCGAAGCCGGAAAACCGGTCAGCGAGCATGCCGACATCACGATCCTTCTGGCAATCGGCATGGAATATGCCGGTCCGAAAACCAAAGGGTATATCGGCACGATGGCGACGATCATGCTTCTGGGCATGAAGCTGGCCGTGCGCTTAGGCCGGATCAGCGAAGATGAAAAAGAACGGCTGAGCGCTCAGATGGTCAAGACCTGCGACAACATTCCGGAAATTGCCGAACAGGCGAGCCAATGGTATCTGCGCAACAAGGAAGATCTGCTACCGTGCCGCCGGATGATTCTGGTGGGATATGAAAGCTGTATTTCCGCGATGATGGAAGGCACGCTGAAAGTGCTGGAAGCTGTCCGCTACAGCGTTGTCGGGTATGAGCAGGAAGAATTCATGCATGGCGTCTATCACTCCATCCATGAGGATACGACGATGATTTACCTGGCTTGTCCGGGACAGTATTTTGAACGTTGCCTGCGGATGCGCGATTATTTCGCAAGGGAACGGCACAATCCGAATTATGTCATCACCTCTGATCCTACCCAGGCTGAGGATCCGCATAACTTTGTTTATCCGTTTGTCAACGATCCGTATTTCGCAACGATGGAATACATTGTCCCGCTGCAGGTGCTGGCGAGAAAGTTATCGCTGGATCTGGGCATTGACTGCAACATCGCCAGTGATCCGGATTTCCACAAAAAGATGGGCAGCTACACTTACTAGATTGGTTTCCTCCCTTTCCTCAAATCATATTGTAAGTGATCGCTGCGTTTGCCAAAATGACTTTTGGCAAAGCCCAAATGAGAAAGCGTTGTCCTTGGCGGCAGCGTTTTTTTTCGCTCTAAACTTATGCTTCTAAAATAAACAGAAAAAGAATGCCGATAAAGGAAACATCAGTTTTCCACAATGAATACGGAAGGGATTAAGTCGGTAAGGCGTTGATTCTGCAGCACGCCTAGATCTGCCTGCGTCTTTCGCCGCTTGGAAAATAGTCAGCTAACAGAAGTTAGACTGAAAAACCAGAAAATCAGATTTGACGGATCAGAACACTTCGGTTACACTGAGAATCAGAGTTATTCTATTTCGAACCGGAAGGCATTGTGTGGGAACGCGTCGAAATTTCAGTCCTGACCTTAGAACGGAATCGCTGCAGAACATTAGGCACTTCGTAGATGTTCCAGTGTCAGAAGCAGGCCATCCCACGACAGATGAAGCTTAGCCGGAGAATGTGGAAAATCAAAGGGCAAGCCCTGACCTTGAGACAGCTCTTCTGTCTGTTTCAGGGTCTGATCTGAACTACTTATTTCCTGACTATCAATGTTCTCTATCCAGAGTTCAGCGACCATGCCGGCAGCCTCTTTGAGATGACTGGCTCACTGTCAGCCAACCCATCCATGACTGTGCGATGCTGAATCAGCCGAAGGCGATCCTGCAGGCAGGATACTTAACTTAAGAAGTCTGGTATGGAATAGATGCTTCATTTTCTGCTGAAAATCTTCGGTGTTATTTTGTCTGTCCTTGGATAGGGATCCGTTCTTAATCTGAGGAGATCTGATCTTTGCGGTCTTCGCTGATCCGCAGGATCACAGAGCTGATTGTCAGCGGTGTCCAGGTTCAAAGTCCTGATCGGATGCCGGGATTTCTTTCAACAAAACGGATTTTATGTCAACGATAAAGGGAGATTGCCGATGAAAAGAATATTAGTCATTGAAGATAATCCGGATATCTGTCAGGTTCTTCAGACGGCCCTGAACGATGCCGGATATGCAATGCAGGCCGCGCTGACTGGATTGGACGGCCTTCAATATTTTCGTGAACATCACTTTGATCTCGTGCTGCTTGATATTATGCTTCCCTATAAAAGCGGTGATGAGGTTCTGCGGGAAATTCGGGAACTGTCAGATATACCGGTCATTGTGCTTTCGGCCAAAGACCTTACTTCTGTCAAAGTGGATCTGCTGAAAGCAGGTGCGGATGATTATGTGACTAAACCGTTTGATCTTGATGAGATACTGGCTCGGATTGAAGCTCAGCTGCGCCGCAGATCAGGGATGAATGGATGTACTGTTTTAACTTTTAAAGATATATCGCTGAACTGTCAGGATCTGCGGGTGACTTTGGGACAGCAGGAGATTGCCTTAACTGCCAGGGAAACTCAGCTGTTGAAGCTGTTGATGGAATATCCGAACAAAGTGTTCACAAAAGCCAATCTCTATGAAACGCTGTGGAATGAAACAGAGATCGGAGATGACAATGCTGTGAAAACGCATATCAGCAATCTTCGGGCAAAGCTGAAAGCTGCCGGAAGCGATTCGGAGTATATCGAAACGGTCTGGGGTTTGGGCTATCGGCTTTCTAAAGAGTGATCTTTTCGGAAGACCTAGTGAAACAGCCGGAAAATCCGAAGTCCTGACGAAGCTTTTATAAGAGACAACGAAGGTCTGAGAAAAAATCTCAGGCCGTGTTCTTGTCCTGACAAAGAGCCTGTTTTAAGCTCCTGTCATTTATCTATTCCATAAGGATATTTCTGTTTTTGAAGATCGGCAGGTTAAAAAGATCAAAACGAGTTTATAATTCGTGAATGCTGAACGATAAAATATGGACTGAGAACACAGCACGGCCTTCTTGATAAAAACGCATATTTAGAAATCAAATCTGGCCTTTACGGGACACAGCCTTAAAAAAATACATAAAGAAGTACAGAATTGTCTGCGAATCCGGATAGGTCTGAAACTGTCAGACTTATCGAAATCTTAACGATGAAGCTGAGTTTCCTGACGTTTTCTTAACCTTTGCCGTGTATGCTGTAAGCACAGCGAAAAACAGGAGGATGGTTATGAATGAAATGATCTTGGAAACACAGAATCTGTGTAAAACATATCGGGGCTCTGCAGCGCTGAAAGATGTCAGTTTGAGTTTAAAGCGCGGCCGAATCTATGGGCTGATCGGCCGCAACGGTGCCGGGAAAACAACGCTGATGCGGATTATTGCCGGCCTGCATTTTGCCGACAGCGGCGAACTTCGGTTGTTTGGAAAAGAAAAACAGAAAGATTTGCAGAGGTTGAGGAAACGGATTGGATTTATGATTGAGGCGCCGGGGATCTGCAGTTCAATGACCGCCAAAGAAAATCTGACGCTGCACCGGACGCTGCGCGGAATTCCTAACCGTGCTCTGGAGGATGAGCTTCTGCATCTTGTCGGCTTGAAGGAAACGGGAACGAAAAAAGCCGGACATTTTTCATTGGGAATGAAACAGCGGCTGGGGATCGCGATTGCCCTGATCAGCAGTCCGGAGTTCTTAGTTTTGGATGAGCCGATCAACGGTCTGGATCCAATCGGCGTTGTGGAAATCCGGAAGCTGCTTTGCCGCCTGTGCGAGGAACGGGGAATGACGATTCTTTTGTCCAGCCACAATTTGCCGGAGCTGTATCAGACGGCGACAGATTATATTATGATCGACCAAGGCATGATCAAAAAAGAACTGACGCTGTCGGAGCTGGAAGCGCAGTGCCGTCAATATCTGCTGATCCGCACAGACAATCCGGGACTCGCCGTCAGTTTGATTGAAGAAGAGATGAACAGTCAGAATTATCTGGTGATGCCGGATCAGTCCATTCGGTTTTATGACGGTGTTGGTCAGGTGGAAGAGACAGCCCAGCTGTTCCGCCGGCATGATCTATTGATCACCCAGCTGACCACGGAAGGCAGTACGCTGGAAAAGGTTTATCTGGAAACGATCGGAGGACAGCGCGATGAGTAATTTAATTCAATGTGAAATGATGAAGCTGCGCAAATCGGTTCCGCTGCGCATTCTGTTTCTGCTGATGCTCGCCCTAGGACTGGTATCATCGATGTCCAGCCTCAGTTATGTCAATTCACCGGTTCAGCAGGAGCTGGAAATTGCCCTGCATGGCTGCGATGCGTTCTTTTCTTCACTGCGGGACATGCCGACGATTGTGATGATCGGCGTTCTGGTCCTGGTGTTTGTCGTCACGAATGATTTTGAAAACCGCACGATCCAGGCGGCAATCTGTGCCGGTCACAGCCGTGCGGCGATTCTGATCAGCAAGATGCTGGCGTTTGCGGTCGGTTATCTCGCCGTTTATCTGCCGTATCCATTAATCCGGGCGGTGGTTCAGGGAATGCTGATGGGGTTTGGTGCGCCGGTGAGTGCGGCGTTGATCTTCAAAATGGCAGCGAGCCTGATTGTCATTCTGCTGAGCGGGATGGCGGTGAACAGCGTTGTCTTCTGGCTGGCCTTTACCGTTCGGCGCTCGATTCTGGTCGTTGGGGCGGGCTTTGTCATCGCGGTATTGGGGACGACGGCGCTGATGTCATTCACATACTCGCTTCCGCAGCTGGGCAGTCTGCTGGCATATACGCCGATCGGTTTCTTCCGAGAGCTGGCTCTGGGAAATTATACTCCGGCATTGCTGGGACGGGCTGCTGGGATGGATCTGGCGGTTCTTGTTTTGACCTTGCTTTTCAGCCATCTCTGTTTCCGGCATGAGGATATCCGTTGACTGCGGCTGTGATCGCCGCCTTGGGGATGATTGCCACCGCTTTTGGCCTGCGGTTATTTCAAATTCACAGGCAGCTGAGAAAACTTGCCGGACAGCTGCGCGCCGGTATCGACGAAAAATCGCGTGAGCGTTTGTCGCTGGAGCTGATCGACGACGACCTGAGCGAACTTGCCGCCCTGATGAACGAGCGTCTTGAGCAGCAGGAACGGCTTGAGATTGCGGGATATCGGAAGGAAAAGGAGTTCCAGCAGATAATTGAGAGCCTTTCGCATGACCTGCGGACGCCGCTGACCGCGATAAAAGGGAATCTGCAGCTGCTAGCGAGAACAAAGCTGAATGAGGAACAGAACCAACGTCTGAGCGTTATCAGTCGTCATGCTGAAGCTTTGGAAGTTCTGATCAGAAAGTTCTGGGAGTATTCGTGTGCCGCGGCTGAGGATCAGAAGGTCTGTTTTGAGAGTGTGGATCTGCAGACTTTGGTTATTCAATGCGCTGCCGATCATATTCCGCAGTTTGAAAGCCGGGGACAAACCGTGCTTCTGCGGGAAAGCCCTGTGGCAAGGATCTGGGCGGATGCCGATTTCTGCCGGCGCATCATTGAGAATTTACTTCAAAATTGTCTCGCGCATGCTGCTGGCAGGATTGAAATTGCCTTTGCTGAAAAGGCTGATGTCGTTATTTTAACCGTACAGAACGCATTGGCAGAGGACCAACACCTGGACGCTGAACGGATATTTGACCGATTTTATACCGGGGACAGTGCCCGTCAGCGAAGTTCAGGATTAGGACTGGCGATTGTCCGTCAGCTGACCGAGCGTCAGGGTGGAAGCTGCTGGGCAGAAATCAGAGACCATCAGCTGATTCTCAGCGTCATGTTTTTAAAGGGTTCCAGAAGCCTGCAGGACGGATAGTCCGATATTTAAAAAAAGGCTTGACGAAAAAGGAAAGAAAAAAAGACCGCAGACGCAATGAACAGTGATCCGCGTGAGAAAGTAAAGAAAAGCAGACTGAAAATCAGCCTTGAAGAGATCAAGGTGTTTTCAGAGTGCTCTTCTTTAAATCATTTTACTATGTAGTTGTGGAAAATTCAGAGAACAGTGTGAGACACTCAGATTTTCTCCTGATTTGTCACAACCCTTTAGCTATACTTTTTTAGCTTAGCCCATCGGGAAGAAGCCGACGGCTGTCAGCAGGATGCCTAAGCCCAACAAGATGAACAACAGCTTGTTGACGCTGACGCCTTTTTGAATGTAGTGATAGACGATGACGGAAAGCACTAACGGCAGTAAGTTCGGCATGATGCTGTTGAGTACATCCGCCAGAATAAAGGATCCGCCGCCCATGTTGAGCTGCAGGGAAACCGGAACCGCGACGATCGTCGGCACCAAACCACCGATAACGACTAAGCCCAGAATCTTTGCGGCTTCCGTTACTTTTTCCAGTGTTCCGTCTGCCTGAATTTTCGCCAGGAATTCCCGGCCGCCTTGATAACCTAGTTTAAATCCATAAACACGGGTCAATGTGGACGGAATCAAATTCAACAATAAGTACAGGACGACCCCTAACAGATTTCCAGCCGCGGCCAACGGGGCGCCGATGCCGCAGGCGATGACGCGGAAGGTTCCCCAGAAGAAGCTGTCGCCGATTCCCGCTAACGGGCCCATCAAGGCAATCTTGACCGAGCTGATCGACTGCGGATCAAACGAACCTTCCGGAGCATTGGCATATTCTTCTTCCATCGCACAGGTGATGCCCAGACAGAAGGGAACAAAAGCGCAGGTCGTATTAAACATCACATTGTGGCGGATTAGTGCTTCTTTCAGGTCTTCCGGATCCGGATATAGTTTCTGCAGCGCCGGAAGCAGCGCGCGCATGTAGGAAATTCCCTGCTGCTTATCATAGGTATAACAGCCCAGCGCTTGATAGGAGCGCCAGAACACTTTGTTCAGTTCTTTTTTTGATAATTCAACCGGCGTTGTCATGATTAGTCCTCCTCCTCAGCTTTGGGTTTAAATTGATAATAGATATAAGCACAGACCAGGCCTGTCAATGCAACGCCCATCGTGCCCATGCCCAGGTAAGTCGGCAAGAGGAATCCCAGCGCAAAGAAGCCGGCATATTTCCAATCGAATGTGAATTTTAATAATATGCCGATACCGATTGCCGGCAGGAGCTTGCTGGCGTTGGTCAAACCGTAGCGGACAACCCCTGGAATTGAATCAATGACGGCCTGAATCGCAACGGATCCGGCCATAAATCCCAAGGCGATAACAATGAAGTAGACAACAAAATAGATGATGCCGCCGCCGATGCCTGTCCACCAGATCATTTTGGTATCACAATTTTCCACCGCTTTGTTGGTTAAGGAAGACAGCACCGCCGAGTTGACGGAGGAAATAAACGTATTCATGACGCTGGCTAATAAAGCTACTGGAATCGCCAGCGCGACGCCTTCTTCCACAGTCAGACCGCTGGTAATGACCAGTGCGGAAGCCAATACGCTGCCGCTGACAACTTCGGTTGGGGCCGCGCCGATCTGAACGACCCCCGCCCAGATCAATTCCAACGTCCCGCCGATGATTACACCTTGTTTCAAGTCCCCTAATAAAAGACCGACGAGCGTGCACAGCCAGATTGGCCGTGCGATCATCTGCTGACCGAACCATGATTGTTCGATCCGGCCGTAGCCGGCAACAAGGCCGACTAAAATCGCTTGTAAAATCATACCCTTTTCTCCTTTTTATTCAAATTTTTTGGCGAATTCCGCAAAATCCACGGCCGGCATCTGCGGGGTGATCTGGGCAAAGACTTCGACACCCTGATCGTGGATATGCTTCAGACAGATAAATTCCTCTGGGGAAGCAAAGACACCGTCGCTGATTTCGATTTTGCCTTCAGTGACCCGGCCTTTAGTGCCGTCCACTTCCGGGCCGACATTGACGCGGCGGATTTCCGGACATTGGCTGACAAGTGTTTCGGCATCGGCAATCGTCCCAACGGTGATGAAGATTTTCTTGGCTTTGTACTTAGGGCCGTTGAGCCGATCTACAGCTTTGGCCAGCGTCCAAACATACATATCAACATTGGCCGGTTTGGCAAGTTTGAGCGTCATGGTGTGGAAACTGTCATTGGCCGCGGCGTCATTGGCAACCACCAGGACATTCGGTTTCAGTTCGCCCACCCAGGTCACAGCGACCATGCCGTGAACTAACCGTCCGTCGACGCGCAATAAACTGATCATAACGATTCTCCTTTCTAGTCGTCATCTTCCTCGCGGCATGTTAACAGATCATTCATGTAGCAAGTTTGACGGCAGGCATTTTCAACGATTTCTTTCAGCTGCGGACCGGTCAGATCCGCTTCGGTGAAGGCGCATTCCAAGATCATGGCTAAATTCATGCCGGTGATCAGATGGAAAGCATAGTGCTGAAGGTTCTTAAAGAAGATCTGATTCACCGAACCTCCGTACAAATCGGTAAAGACGATGCAGTTTTGTTTGGCATATTGTTGCAGTACAGCTTCGGCTTTGGCTTCAAAGCCTGTTTCCTGGACAGTTTGTTCCAGGATGATGATGTTCTGTGCCCCGAAAAACTCCAGGGTTGCCTTCATGCCGGAGGCAAGCTTGCCATGGGAGGCGAGGATGATCTGATTCATTCGGTTCTTAATTTCCCCCTTTCAACGAATTCTGTAGTGTGAGTGCTGCCAGATTTAACCTCAGTATAATCTATAAATATATATTTGTAAATATAAAATTCACGAAAATATATATTAAAAGGCGGGGCGTTAAGGATTCAACTCCATTAGATAAGAAAAAAATACAGAATCTACAAAATTCTGAGTTATTTCCCCGGTCTTTTTGATTATGGATTGATGAATTCAGAGGAATTCCATCTCAGTAATCAAAACAAATATATATTTACTCTTGATTTTTTTGCGGCGAATGGTATATTTGTGGTGTGATGCCAGATGATTTCAAATAAAAGGAGAATAAATGAGAAGCATGGAAAAAGAAAAACTATCAATGATCGGTCACATTCAAGATACGCCGCGGGTTTTGAAAAAGGCTTATACTCTTCGCGATGAATACATGAACGACTTTGTCGACGCCTTTGTCAGTCATGACTTTAAAAAGGTGTACTTTTTGGGTTCCGGTACGTCCAATCATGTATCCATGGTGATTAAGAATCTCTTTGTCGATCTTCTGCACGTGGAAGGCGTTGCCTGTGCGCCGACGATTTTCACGAATCATGAAAATCCGAATCCTTCGGGTGTTTTTAAGAAAGAACAGATCTGTGTTATCGGCTTCTCCCAGCATGGTGACAGTATATCGACATGCGAAGCTGTCAAAAAGGCGTCGGATGGCGGTTACTTTACAATCGCCGTTACTGAACAGTTAGACAGTGTGCTGCAGGAGCTGGCAGATGTTTATTGTCATCTCGTCTGTGAAGAAGAAGAAATCGGACCAGAGACCCGCGGTTATACAGAAACAATTTATCAATTTTATATTCAGGCGATCGAAATTGCCCGCCGTAAAAAGCTGATCAGCGAAGTAGAATTCCAGCGGCTGGATGAAGAAGCCAAAGCACTCGCTGACAATTTGGAAATTGTTGTCAAGGAGTCGGTCGACTGGTATAATCGTAATAAACAAGAGTTTTATCAAATGACAAAATCCTCGATTGCCGGCTATGGCTATAACTATCCGACAGCGCTGGAATCGCGTTTGAAATTCTTTGAAACTTATTCCCGTCCGTGTACCGGTTATGAAATGGAAGAACAGATGCACGGTCCGATGCGTGCTTACAATCAGGACAACTATATCTTTATGATCGCTTCCGAAGGTCAGAAAGAGCTGAACCGGTTAAAAGAGTTAGTGCCTTATTATAAAGATGTCTTTACCGAGCATGTGTTTGTCATCACCTGTGAAGAAGGGGTCGCAAGCACTGACCGGGATTTGAAGTTTTCAGTCAGAACATCCGATCTGCTTTCCCCCATTCTTTATGTGATTCCTTTTCAGGTGCTTTCCGCCTTGATCTGCGAAGATACGGGCATTGATACCAAGGTCAGTCCGATCAAAAAACGTTATGTTTCATCCCATTATCCAAGCTCAAGACACAAAAATCTGAGTCAGGATCCCCAGTAAATTCATATTCAGTATCCGGCAATCCTGTTGGGGGTTGCCGTCAGTTTGCAAAGCAGGAGGTAGACCATGCCGAAACTTCCAAAGTATGTGGAAATCGAGAATTATTTTAAGACAAAAATCGAAAGCGGAGAACTGCAGGCCGATCAGCCGCTTCCTCCGGAAAGTGAGATCTGCGCGAAGTTTTCCACCAGCCATATGACGGTTTCCCGGGCGATGAACGAGTTGGCCGTGCATGGCTACATCAAGCGGATTAAAGGAAAAGGAACCTTTGCGGATCATCGTTTCCAGACGAAAATCAAGAAAAACTCGGTGCGGACAGAAAGCATTACCGATATGATCCGCAATGCCGGATTAAAACCGTCGGCTGAGCTGATTAAATATGGAATTATTAAAGGCAAGGAAGCTCCTGAAATTGCATCAGTGCTGCATGTTGCGGAAGATGATTTTCTGCATTACTTCATTCGGACACGTTATGGCAGCGGCAGCTTAATCTGTATTTCTTACTCTTATATCTCGCAGAATATTCTGCCGACAATGGATATTAAGCGGTTGGAAGGTTCGCTGAACCAGTATATTGAGGAATTGGGAATTGAGCGCTCCTATGGGTATATGGAACTGGGAGCTTGTCTGCCCAGCCCGGAACAGGCGAAACTGATCGGATCGAATCATGTGCCGCTGCTTCGCCAGACGATCATGTGGAATGTGAATGATGAACCTTTTGAGCTGACAATGCATTATTTTGTCGGCGATAAATTCACGATTACTCAAGACAAGATCATGTCACAGCCGGAACCGTCGGCAGTCCATGATCATGTTTCAGAGCCTTTGGTAAAATAACAGAATGAATGAAATATTGTAAAAAGATGGCTGCTGCAAGGTCATCTTTTTATGATAATGCTAATATTCACCGGCTGTTCCTATGAATTGGAAAAAGCAAATTTGGAAAGCGATTACCGAAAATGGCTACATTCAGCTAAAAAATGTAATGGATGTTGATTTAATAGGCATGTCGGTTTGTATTTTGGATAGCCCAGGCTATGTTCTGACGCAGCCAAGGATAACTCCCTTCTTTAAATCGATAAAACCTCGGAAATAGCCTTTGTTTATGGACTTTTCTGAGGTATTAGTTGGTTCGGCTATCAAAAAAGTCTAATCATCATAAGTTGGATAAGCACTCAACAAGACAATATTTCCGCAGGGATTTCTGCAATGAAGATCGAATTCTGTAAAATCGTAAGAAAACTGTTATGAAAGTTCACAATTTCGTCCTTTTTCTTTCACCCAGGTCGGCGTATAGTGATAGTAAAGGAGTGAGAAATGATGCGATTTGGAATCTTAGGTTACGGCGGAATCGCGCAGCGCTTTGTGGGTGACAGCGCTCAGGTCAGAGAGGCTGAGATTACCGTGATCGCTTCCCGAACGGAAGCCAAGCAAAAAGCGGCCGCCTCAGCGGTTAAAACAGCGCAGATTGTGGACCAGTATGACGCCTGTCTGAGCAGCCCGAATGTGGACTGTGTTTACATCGCTTTACCGCATTTGATGCATAAAGAAATGGCCATGGCAGCTTTGGCTCAGCATAAGCATGTGCTGGTGGAAAAGCCAGGAACGTTAACCACCGCGGATTGGGATCAGCTGTGCGAAGAAGCAAAGCGCCAAGACTGCTTTCTGATGGAAGCGTTAAAAACTCCGTTTTATCCAAGCAGTGAGATTGTTAAAAATCTGATCGAGGATGGAGCGATCGGTCAGGTCTATGAAGCGGATGTCAATTACTGTTACGATTTAAAAGATCAAACCAAACCCGGTTGGTATATTCACGATGCGAAACAGGGTGGTGCGCTGTATGATATCGGCAGTTACCTTTACTATTTTGTGTTGGATTTATTTCCGGATTGTTGCGAGGAACTTCAGGTTCAGGCAGAGCTTCGTAATCAGATTGATGTTCATTTCACGTGTGAACTGAATACCCGAAGCGGGGTTCGGATTTTGACCGAAGGGGCGATCGACCGTGAACGCCCGCGGGAAGCGCTGATCCGCGGCACAAAGGGAACACTGCGCATCCCTTATTACTATCGGGCGGAGGAAATCATTCTGGAAAATGCGCAGGGCATTCAGACAATTCGTCCAACGCTTCATTATACAGACTTGGGTGGGGAGATTGCCGAGGTATGCCGCTGTGTCGGCAATGGCTGGCTGCAGAGCCCGCTGTATCCGCAGGCGAAAACCCGCGAAGTTCTGGCTTTCATGGAAGCCATCCGCAGCCGCTTTCCCCAAATCTGAACTAGATAAAACAAAGGCGAATCTAAAGCGTAAGCCAATTCTGAACTTTGAGGATCACGGCAACACTCAACTTTAGAGTTCATCCCTTTGCGGTTAAAAGAAAATTTCACCAGAAATGGTGATTTTTTTCTGCTTCTGAAGCAGGGCTAAGTTCTCTATACTGAAGGAAGAAGAAAGGAAAGGGGGGATAACGATGCCTCGGCAATCCACCAAAACATTTTACCGTCAGGCGCTGAATTTGTGTCTGGCTATGATAGCCCAGCAGCTGATTCTCAATCTGATCACGATTATTGATAATGTTATGGTCGGCCGATTCGGTGATTTGTTTGTTTCTTCCGCAGCCATCGTTAACCGTCTGTTTACGGTACCCAGCAGTTTTCTCAACGGTATTCTGGCGGCCGGTGTTGTCTACCTGGCGCAGTATGCAGGGGTGGATCAGCCGCAGCGCATGCGTCAGACCTTCCGGTTTTCCATTCTCGTTTCCGCAGCGATGATGCTTCCCTTTATTCTCGCCGGGATCGCTTTTCCCCAATCGTTAGTCCGCTTGTTTTCCTCCGATCCGGCCTTATTGGAGCCGGCAACCATTTACCTGCGGTTTCTGGCTTTGTCGATGATTCCGTATGTGCTGTCCCAGGCAATTGCCAACGCTCTGCGCTCAATCGGTCAGGTGAGGCTGCCCTTATACGGCAGCTGTGCGGCGGTGATCGTGAAGATCGTTGCCAATGGCATTCTGTTGGACGGGATGAGGGCCGGGATGGCAGGCGCTGGGATCGCGATGCTGATCTGCCGCAGTCTTGAAGCCCTGATCATGGTTGCGCTTATGAAACGTTCACAATGCGTGTTTGCACAGGCGTGGAAGGCCACGCCAAGAATACCACGGGTGCTGGCATTTCAAATCAGTAAGACCATGCTTCCGATCGGATTGAACGAATTGTTCTACGGCTTAGGGCTGGCGGTGCTGTTTAAAGGCTATACGTCTTTCAATACGGCAACGACCGCCGGCTATTCGATCGCGATGACCTATTATGAGCTGTTCCGCGTCCTCTTTCCAGCGGCGGGGACCGTCTTGACGATTCTGGTCGGGCCGGTTTTGGGTCAGGGGAAAAAGGATGACGCCAAACAGGTTGTCAGCCGGGTGTTCAAGCTGGCACTGACCCTTTCGGTGCTGTTTGGCATCCTGATCTATTTGTGCCGCTGGACAATTCCGCTGCTTTACAGCGGGTCGGCCGTATCCTTGGCGACCGCGGATCAGCTGATGCAGATCATGGCGCTTTTGTTTCCGTTGGCGACCGTGCATTTCCTCGTCTATTTTGTCTTCCGCAGCGGCGGCGACAGCCAGTCGATCTTCCTGATTGATTCGCTGTTTATGTGGGTTGTCCCGATTCCGCTGTTGATGATCCTGACACAGAGAACCTCCTTGCCGATCACCGCGGTTTATTTCTGGGTAGAAGTCAGCTATCTTTTAAAATGCCTGTTGGCGGTGGGCTTGCTGAAAAAGGAACGCTGGCTGCATAATTTGACAGAAATGGAAAACACAGAAGAAAGCAATGCCGCGGAGTAAGCAGAAAAAAAGAATTCATCCGTACCGATACGAAATGAATTCTTTTTTAGTCTATGGAAAGCCGTTGAGAATAACTTGAAGCAAGCGAATGCCAAGGGATAAAAGCGGTCTTTATTCCGAGGACATGAGGGCCGACTTGCAAAGAATTTCATGGATCCGGGTACTTAAAATCGAAGCGGAGTATCCTGGCGTCAGAACCATGGCCGTATCAGCGCCTTCCGATGTGCCGCCTAAAGCAACGATTGCTTTTCCCCACTCGATGACATCCGCATCCAGCGCCATCACCGCGCATTCAAAACAAACCTTGACGCCTTGGCCGAATGTCCGAAGGGTGGCAGCCATGATTTCCAGCGGATAAATTCCGCCCTGTTGGCTGCTTAAGCCCCGTTCACCGCCGCTGAGCGCGTGGGCGGCTGTGACAATCACAACTCCATGATCCAGCAGCTCCTTCTGGATCTGTGCCGGCATGCGGTTCTGACCGTGGTTTTTCGCGTCGGAAACCGATCTGACGCAGATCAGCTTGCCCGGATAATCCTGTTTCTGCGCTTCGTCGATCACCGCGCGGGCGGTTTTGCCTGTGGAGGAGGCAAAGACGACATCGGTCTTCATCTGTTTGGCTTTGCGGATGGCTTCATGGGCTGCCGCGGCTGTATTGCAGCAGCCAGGATTTGAAAATAAAAGCATACGATCCCTTCCTTCTGCTTCTATTATACCGGAAATCCAGGCTAGCTGGCGAAGTGTTCTGCACTAAGGTTAGTGATCTTTTTCCGTTTTTGTTCAGGAGAAGAGTTTCCTTATAATGAACTCACAGTGAACCAGAAAGGAGGCAGAGAATGGAAAAAGTTGTGATCTTTGATATGGACGGTGTGCTTGTCGATACGGAACCTGTATATTACCGACGGCTCGAAGAATTTCTGATCAGCCGCGGCTATCACTTTTCCCGCACTGTGCTCGATTCGCTTGTCGGAGAAAGCAGCCGCAAAACATTTTCGATTCTAAAACAGGCTGATCCAGCATTTTATGATAGTGAGGAAACCTATCGCCGCGATATGCGCGCCTTTCATCGCCACCATCGGATCGCTTACCGCGAACTGGCGAATCCTCATTTACATCAAACGCTGAATCAGCTGAAAGACACAGGCTGGCGCTTAGCGCTGGCATCCAGTTCACCGCGGAGCAATATCGAACAGGTGCTTCAGGAGCTCGAGATCCTGCCCTTGTTTGAAGTGATCGCCAGCGGTGATGATTTTAAGGAAAGCAAGCCCAACCCTGAGATCTATCTGCATGTGGCTTCCCGACTGCATGTTTTGCCCCAACAATGTCATGTGATTGAAGATTCCACGTATGGCATTCTGGCGGCTGTGCGCGCAGGGATGCGGGTGCTGGCCAAACGCGACGAGCGGTATGGCTTTGATCAATCTCCGGCGCATCAGTTCTTTGACGATCTGATGGAAATTCCGGGCCTGCTGCAGACGGCTGTCTTTGATTCACTGCACTAAAAATAGTGCAATTAATTGAGTAGTTAATGCTTACAAAGCTTTCTATAATGGCATTGACAAAGGACGAAATGGAAAGAGGAATAATGTGAAATATCTGATCGCGAGTCATGGCGAATACGCCGCCGGTCTGGCCAGTGCGCTGCGTCGGTTAAGCGGAGAAAACGCCGATGTGATTCCCTTATGTGCCTACACCGATGAGCTTCCCCTGGAAACTCAAATGCAAACGATCATGGCGGGCCATGAAGAAGAAACCTGGATTATCTTTACCGACTTGCTGGGCGGCAGCGTCAATCAATATATGATGCGTCATCTGCTGAAGCCCAACTGCCACATTCTCGCTGGGGTCAACCTGGAATTGATTCTCGACGTGCTGAAACTGGAAGAAACAGACGATCTGGCGGCCGATCTGCAGCGCTGCATTGATCAAGCGCAAACCCGGATCTGTTATGTTAATTCGATGCTGCAAAAGAAAGGAAGCGAGAGCTGAAAAAAACTGAATCCTGCCGTTTCACAAACCAAGGTTAAGAAAGGGGTAAACACTTATGTTACTAAACGCACTGCTTCTGTCGCTGATCTATCTCGTATCCCGAACCGATATGATCAACGGTTACATGATGCTGACCAAACCGATCGTTCTCGGTCCGCTGGTCGGCCTGGTTTTGGGGGATCTGCAAGCCGGTATTCTGATCGGCGCCACACTGGAATTGGCCTTCATCGGCGTCATGAATATCGGAATTTCCGTATCCATGGACGTTTCCATCGCGACGATCGTCGGCGGCGGGCTGGCGATTCTCTCCGGTCAGGACGCGGCCTTCGCTTTGACGATTGCGATTCCGGTCGGAATTCTGTTCAACATGTTAAAAACCTTCATCCGCGTCGTCATGCAGTACTGGATCGTCGAAATGCAGAAAGCCTGCGAAGTCGGCGACTACAAGAAGGTTGAACGGTATCACTGGCTGACCTGGTGGCTTTACAGCATTATCATGATGGTGCTGGTATTCGGTTCGATCTATTTAGGAACCGGCGCAGTTCAGGCCGTGGTCGACTTCATCCCGCAGTGGATCTACAACGGCTTAAAGGTCGGAACTTCGATCCTGCCGGCTTTGGGCTTCGCGATGCTGCTGAACATGATCTGGACCCGCGAAATCGGCGCGTTCTACTTCATCGGCTTCGTGCTGTCGGCCTTCTTGGGCATGACCAATACCGGAGTAGCGATTTTGGGTGCCGCCTTTGCGGTCATCGCCTTCTTCTTCATCAAATCGGAAGATACAGAGGGGGCAGAGGAAGAAGTCAGCGAGGAAAACCGACAGACCAAACGGCTCAGCCGCAAGGCCTTGATGGGCGTCTACTGGCGTGCGCATACGCTGGAAGCTTCGTTTAACTATCAGAACTATCAGGGATCAGGCTATTGCTATGCGATGATTCCGGCGCTGCGTGAATTATATCCGGATCAGAAGGATCTGGCGATGGCATTAAGCCGCCATTATGAATTCTTCAACACTACGCCGCAGGTATCGACGTTGATCTTCGGCATCTCCTGCGCGATGGAAGAAGAAATCTCCAGCAATCCGGATCTGGCTCCGGCTTCGGTCAACGCCGTCAAAGCCGCGCTGATGGGCCCGCTGGCCGGCATCGGCGATTCGCTGTTCCAGGGCACGTTCCGGATTATTGCAGCCGGTGTCGCGGCTCAGTTAGGCTTACAGGGCAATGTTCTGGCACCGTTTGTCTTCATCGTTCTGTACAACGCGCCGCATTTCTTGGCCCGCTGGTATCTGATGTGGAAATCGTATGATTTCGGAAGCAAGTTTATCAACAAGATCTACAAATCGAACATTATGGATAAGCTGACGCTGTGCTTCGGAATCCTGGGCTTAATGGTCATCGGCGCGATGACGATGTCGATGGTTTCCGTTTCCACGCCGTTAGTCATTCAGTTCGGTCAGATGGAACCGCTGGCGCTGCAGTCGCTGTTTGACGAAATTCTGCCGGGCTTGCTGCCGCTGTGCATCACCTGGGCGACAGCCTGGTTATTAAAGAAGCAGGTCAACATGCTGCACATCATGATCGGCATGTTCATCCTGGGCATTGTCTGCAATGTAATCGGCATTCTGTAAGCACAAAGCCAAGCTGTATTTTACGATAGAGGAACAAGGCGGTGTCTTTCAGCCTTGCTTCCTCTTTTCCATCAACATCACTAAAGGAGGAATTGTCGAATGGAAACCATGATGGGTTATATTGAAGAAAGCGCGGCGCA
The DNA here is from genome assembly GCF_022440805.1 of Holdemania massiliensis. Classification (NCBI taxonomy): domain Bacteria; kingdom Bacillati; phylum Bacillota; class Erysipelotrichia; order Erysipelotrichales; family Erysipelotrichaceae; genus Holdemania; species Holdemania massiliensis. Next base: position 719,171 of record NZ_JAKNTK010000001.1, read on the forward strand.
GTGCCGTTACAACATTGAACATGCTTCAGAGCTGGTCAGACCGGCGGTGGATCTGTATACGCAGAAAGCGTACAATCGGATTCTGATCATCGCTTCCGGCTCTTCCTATAACGGTTCGTGCCTGGCGAAATACTTCGTTGAGAAAATCCTGAAGGTCAGAACTGAAGTCGTCACCTCGTTTACATTTAATCATTATGAAACGATTTTTGATGAACAGACGTTTGTGTTCGGCGCCGGTCAGAGCGGCCGTTCCACCAACACCAACGACGCCCTGCAGAAAGCCCGCGATCATGGCTTGACCGCAATCGGCTTAACCGGCAATGTGGAAAGCGTGATGAAGGATCATTGCGATCTGTGCCTGAACTGGGGCATGGGGATTGAGAAGATCGGCTTTGTAACCAAGGGTGTTGTTACATTGGGACTGTACTACATGTTGTTTGCGATTGAAGCTGGCAAAGCCAAAGGCCTTCTCAGTGCGGCGGAGGCCGAAAGCTATTATGATCAGCTCAGACAGGCCTGCGATACAATGGATCAGACGGTGGCCAAGACTAAAGTCTGGTATGCAGCCAACGAAGAAGAATTAACCGATTTGAAGCGGGTGCAGATTCTGGGCTATGGGCCGAATCACGCCGTCGCTCTGGAAGGGGCGCTCAAGATCGCGGAAACCACCGGCCATGCCGCGACCGCTTATGAAATGGAAGAATTCCTGCACGGCCCGTCGATTGAAACCAATGCCGACCGCACGGTGATCATTGTGGATTCGCTGGGCGAGCCAAGCGATCGCGCGATCCGGATGTACGAAAGCGTCCATGAGCTGACCTCACGGGTGTACCTGATTACCAACCGCACAATCGAGGATCCGAAGGTGCTGACGATCGACCATCAGCTTGATGAACATTTCAGCGTGCTGTTCAACGTCATCCCATTCCAGGTCATTTCCGCGATGGGACGCGACAAATGGGTGAATCCGCTGGATGAAGCCCGCAAGCGGATGAATGATATCATGGGATCCAAAGCACCGAAGACCGGCAATGAAATCGGTTTATAAGCAAGGGAGGCAACCACAATGATAAAATTACTGCGTGTCGACGACCGTCTGATTCACGGCGCTGTCGGATTTTCCTGGACGAAACAGCTTTCGATCAATATGATTATTTTAGCGAATGACGCGATTGCTAAAGATGACTTTCAGAAGATGACGCTGGACATCGCCAAGCCGCGGGGCACGAAGCTGGTCTGCGAAAGCGTGGAGAAAGCCAAGGCCTTAATTCGCACGCACTTAAAAAGCAGCACGAATGTCATGATCATTACCAACAACATTCCTGACGCTTACCAGATCTTAACGGATATTCCGGAAATCGGTTCATTGAATCTGGGCGGAATCCGCAAGAACGCCGAAACCAAAGAAAATCTGATCGGAGCGATTGCGGTATCGCAGAACGACATTGATCTGTGCAACAAGCTGGTCAGCGACGGCTTTGAAGTTGAGCTGCGTTTGATTCCGGACGGGAAGAAGACCTACTTTAAGGACTATAAGCTACAGTAGCGCAGGATGCAGGGGCAACCCTGCATTCTTTTAAAGGAAGGAGAGGATGCGGGTGGAATACATCAGCGATCGCCTGGAACAGATCCTGATCACACTGGGAGAAGCCAGTGAACCGCTGACCAGTGCCCAGCTGGCTGAAAAGGTCAAGGTGTCGGCGCGCACGATCAAAAAGGATGTCAGTGAACTCAATGCGATTCTCAAGGATTATGACGCGGTCATCCATGCCCGTACCGGCGTCGGCTACAAGCTCTCTGTCAACGATGAATTTCTTTACAATCAGTTTCTGACGGAGCTGAAACGGCGCGAGCTGCGGACCGCCCAGACCGTTCCGAAGTATCGTTATGAACGCGTGAATTATATCGTAAAGAAGCTGCTGACGGTGGATTATTATCTGACGATTGAGGACTTGGTCGACGAGCTGTATATCAGCCGTTCGACGCTGACTGCGGATTTAAAGGAAGTCCGGGAAATCTTCAAGGACTACAATCTGGAGCTGACTTCCCGGCCGAATTATGGAATCCTGTTGGTCGGTGAGGAAATCGCCAAGCGGCTGTGCATTGCCGAATATTTTTTCCATGCCAACATTTCAACCGGCTATTTCGCGGCCGACAACGCGATGTTTGTCAGCAGCACCAATCAGGATGAAATTCGCTTTGTGCGCGATCTGTTGGAAGAAATCATGGAGAAATACAGCATTCACATGTCCGATCAGTCGCTGCAGAACTTTGTCATTCACATCATCATCGCGATCCGACGCTGGAAATTCTATAACTATGTCAAAGTCGAAGATGAAAACGGGAAGGTTCGCCAACAGAGCCTGATCCGTGAATGGCCGGCGGCGCGGGAGCTGGTGGAGCGGCTTCAGACAAAGCTGGAAATCCTGCTTCCCCAGGAGGAAATCCTCTATTTTGCCCTGCATTTCAAATCCAAGCACATCACGCAGCTGGACGAGATTACCAGTGAGGAAATCGAACAGGTAGAAAAGACGCTGTACGATATTTACCGCATGCTGCAGAAACGCTTCGGCGTGATTGCGATCAACAAGGATCGGTATGAGGAATATCTGCGGATGCATATTCCGGCGATGGTGGCGCGACTGCGCAGCGGACTGGTGATGCGCAATCCGATGATCTACGATTTTCTCAACAAATATCTGTTTTCCACGCACATCACGATGATGATCAGCGATATTTTGGAACAGAATTTCAGCGTCCGCATGAACAAAAATGAATTTGCCTATCTGGTGCTGTATACCAACCTGTTGTTTTCGACGGAAAGCCGGACGCACAATGGAAAGATCTTGGTTGTCTGCGGCCGGGGGCGGCCGGAAACGATCACGCTGATCAATGAAATCAATGAAAATCATGCGGCGCTGGCCGGCAGTATTGAAATCTGCGACGTCAGCGAGCTGGAAAACCACGATCTGCATCAGGCTGAACTGATTCTCAGCACGGTTCCTTTGGAAGCCTCCTATGCGGTGCCGTATATTTACATGGATGGCCGGCTGTCGTATGGCGAACAGATCCAGCAGTCGATCAAGCATAACCGGCTGTCCTTCCGCAAGCTGCGGCAGTATTTTTCCCCGCGCTATTTCAACGGCAGTCTGAAGGGCAGCGTGCGCGATGAGGTGTTCCGTGAGGTGGCCAAGGGGTTTGACAACTGGAAAGAAATCCTGGCAATGTTCTGGGAGGCGGAACACATTCTGTCCCATGAAACGACCAAAGGCGTCGTCTTTCTGCATACACTCAAGCCGCTGCCGGAAAGCTTTATCTATATTGGCTTTTTGAAGAAACCGATCATCTGGAACAAGCTGTGGGCGCAGACCGTGATTTTTGTCAATATCAACGATGATCTCGATTCGCTGCGTCTGGGCTATGATTTTATCAGCGAGATGATCAATGATCCGCGCGAGCCGTTTTCAGGGAAAATGACGGATTATGACAGTATGATCGAAGTGCTGAGTAAAAATTGAGAGGAGCAAGCTTATGAAATATTTGATTGCCGGCCATGGCGACTATGCCCAGGGTGTAGTCAACACACTGAAATTCTTTAAGGATGATCTGAACAACGTCGATCTGCTTCCGTATACCTCGGATTTTGAGGAACAGCTGCAGATGTATTTAGAGCGGCAGGATCCTGCTGAACCGTTGTGCATGGTCACGGATCTGGTCGGCGGCAGCGTCAATCTGGAAGCGATGCGGCAGCTGCGCAAGCGGAATTTTTATCTGATCAGCGGAGCGAATATCTCGCTGCTTTTGGAAATGTTGTTTTCTGAGGTGACGGAAGGGGCGCAGATTGAGGAGATTGTGCATGCCGCCCGGGATCAGATGGTCTATGTCAACGCGATGATGGGAGCGCAGTCTGAATGATCCGGCAGGTCAGCGTAGATGACCGTCTGCTTCATGGGCAGGTGGCGTTCTACTGGACCAGCTATTATAATTTGGATACCATTCTCGTTTTAAACGATGAAGCGGCCAACGATGAATTCACGAAGATGATTCTGGGACTGGCCAAGCCGCGCGAGGTGCGCTTGCAGATTGCGGAGGTGGAGGCTGGCTTTGAAATCGTGCAGAAGCAGCTGGAATCGCAGGAAAACGTGCTGATCATCGTCGGCAGTTTGTTTGACGCCAATCAGGTGCTGGAACATTTTCACCAGCTCAAGACGCTGAATCTGGGCGGCTTGCGAATGCGGCCCAACGGGAAGATTCTCAATGAGCGGACAGCGCTGACCAGCGAGGATATCGCGATCTGCCGGAGGTTATTGGAACGGCGGATTACGATCACGGTGCGCCATTCGCCGGAAGTTACCGAGAGCCTGTTGACCGAAAGCGTGCTGAAACAATTATAAAAGAAGAAAATCAGGGTCTGGCCGATCCTATTCATCAGCCGTGCCCTGATTTTTAAAATGTTTTCGGAATTGCGTCGGCGTTAGGCCCACCGCTGATTTAAAGGTGCTGCAGAATAAATAAATGGAAGAAAAGCCGGTCGCTTCCGCAATCGCGGTGATCGCCTCATCCGTGGTTTTTAACAGCTCCTGACTTTTCTGCAGCTTAAACTGCAGGATAAACTGGCTGGGCGACTGCTGAAGCAGCTTTTTAAAGCAGCGGTATAAATAACTTTGGGAAACGTGGGCGATTTCACAAAGCTGTTCAACCGTCACATTCTCGCTTAGATGCTCCTGCAGATAGCGGACACATTGATTGAATACCGTTTCCTCACTGGAACGCACATGCGGAGAGGCGGATTGTTGGTGATCACCTTCATGCCGCAGAATTCTCAGCCGCAGAAGCAGACTCTTCAAAAGCAGCACGGCTTCCAGATAATACCCCGGCTTCTGTTCGCTGACCTGCTGGATCGTATGCTGCAGCTGATGAATCAGCACTTCATTGATCGTATCATGCAGCACGAGAATCTGCGTCAGCTCCAGCGATTCGATGAACCGCGCGACTTTATGCACCGGCTGAACGGTGAAATGCAGAAAGAAAAACTCGATCGTGTCCTCTCCCAGGGAGCTGACAGTGTAAAAGGCGTTAATCGGAATGATCATCAAATCTCCCGGCCCGACCCGATATTCCTGATCTTCCACAATCACCCGGCAGTACCCATGCTGGAAGAACAAAATTTTGAAGTGGTTCATGAAAATACTGTGGTTGATCAGCGGTGGTTGTTTGGAAAACTTACCAATTTTAAGAATTTCATAATCAAATTCTTCTTCGATTTTGGAAAAAGTATCTTTTCCGATCGGGATATAGATCGAATTCATTCCGATTCACCTCATTTTCTCTGAACTTAAGTATATCATAACTTGTTCAGTCCTGAAAATGAAGGTTCTGAAATTCTTAAAATCATGAGCGAATTTGATATTGTGAAAACATTCTTAAATGCTAAAATGGGATCAAGAAGGGAAGGAAAGAAATGAAGAAAACACTAGCTTTATGTTCGGCCTTCTTGTTGATGGTTTCCGCTTTGAGCGGATGCTCAACATCAAATGGAAAACCAGCCGATCAGCCGTCGGCTTCTCCGGCCACGGCGTATGATGAGGAGAAAAATGCCGATGTGATTGTTGTCGGCGCCGGCGGAGCGGGGTTGTCCGCTGCAATTTCAGCTGTTGACAACGGAGCTCAGAACGTCATCATTATTGAGAAGACCAACCGTACCGGAGGCAATCTGAATCTGACATCCGGTTCGATGTCCGCTGCGGAAACCTCACTGCAGAAGGAAGCCGGACTGGAAGACACGAAAGCTTCCTTTGTCGAAGACATTATGAAGAACGGAGCGCAGCTGGGCAACCGGGAACTGGTAGAAGCGTTTGTCAACGAAGATACCGACATGTTTGAATGGATGCTGGAGCATGGTTTGGCTGACAATCAATTCAATATTGATAAGGCGACCGGCGGCAAGGCTGTTTTCGCGCCGGAACACCAGTTGTATTCCATCCAGCGGACGTATAAAGCCAAGGCGGATGATCCTGAACATTATTCCAGCGCGGCGCATGAGGTGCTGGATCAGTACATCAAGACTTTGGATAACGTTGCGATTGACTTCAATACCGACGGCGTGAAGCTGCTGGCGAATGACAAGGGCCAGGTTTTAAGCGTTGAAGCGGTCACGGAAGACGGCAAGACTGTCAAATATACCGCATCCAAGGGCGTGATCATGGCGACCGGCGGCTATTCCGGAAACTTTAAGCTGATGGGCAAATACGCCGAGCATGGCGCTGATTATCTCAGCTCTACAACCTCAATGGGTGAGGGAATCCGGATGATGCAGGAAGTTGGCGGCAACGTGGATGAAACCGCGATGAGCTATATTCCGACATTCCCAATGGGGGTTCAGACGGGTCCGCAAAGCGGAACGATCGGTTCGACCTATACCTGGAAAGCCGGCGGCATCTGCGTCAATCAGGAAGGCAAGCGGTTTGTCAACGAACAGGAAGCCCGCGTGGATGTCCGTGAAGTCGCCCTGGAAGAACAGCCGGGCGCGGTTCAGTATGATATCTTTACCGATAAGATCGTAGCCGATCTCTCGGCAGCCGGCGGCGATATGATGTATCAGATGTATTTCAATCCGGAAACCGGACGGGCCAAGAATCTGGTCAAGTCCGCAGCGACATTGGATGAGCTGGCAGCGATGATCAATGTGCCGGCGGAAGCGCTGAAGACTACGGTTGAAGCTTACAACAAGGCCGTGGATGGAGATGCTGAAGATGAATTCGGACGCAGCTTTGATCCGACGCCGTCCGCTTACAGCGTTGCCGTCAACAAGATTGAAGGCGACAAGTATTATGCCATTCCGTTAAAGGCGCTGGTCGTTATGACACTGGGCGGCGTTTCGATTGATACAGAATCGCATGTTCTCGATGAGAGCGGCAATGTCATTCCAGGTCTGTATGCGGCAGGCGAATGCACCGGCGGCATCTGGGGTAAGTTCGTATCCGGCGGCACCGGCGTCATGGGTCCGATCACCTTCGGACGGATTGCCGGACGCGCAGCGATGAACGACACCCTGGCAGAAGGCTATACCGTCAAAGCGGCCTCCAACCTGTTTGACACATCCCTGTTTGAAAAGGAAACAGCATCTGCCGATCGTTTCGATATGAGCAAGCCGCTCAAAGACGGCGAATACACAGCGACTGTCGATGGACAGGAAGGTCCGATGAGCGTCAAGACGACGATCGCGGACGGCAAGATCAGTGCGGTGGAAATCACCGAGCAGCATGAAACCGCCGGTGTTTCCGACAAGGCGATCAGCGATCTGCCTGCGTCCATCGTCGTGGAAAACTCAGTCAATGTGGATACCATTTCCGGCTGCACGCTGTCCAGCGGCAGAATCCTGGATGCGGTGACCGACTGCCTGAATCAGGCCTCAGCACAATAACCTTACAATTGGAATAAACAGAAAAGCGGCATGGTTAGTAAACGATGCCGCTTTTCTGTTATGGAATCCACATCTCAGATTCAATGGGTTAAAACAACTTTGATATTGAATCGCTGCTATCCAATATATTCTCGTGGGGAAGTCCCATAAAAATCTTTGAAGGCTTTATAGAAATTACTGTTGTTGCTGTAGCCCAGCATCAAGGCGATCTCATTGATCGATAGATCAGTTCCTTTCATCAGAATCACTGCCCTTTCCATTCGCTGCGTAAGCAGGATTTCAGAAAAGGATTTGCCTAGTTCGCGATGAAGCAGCGTTGATATGTAGTTAGGATGATAGGAAAAATGATCAGCAATCTCTTTTAATGTCACTGTATCAAAGTGCTCACTCATATACTGTACAATTTTTTCAGACAGACTGCTGCTGGAAGATTCTTTGTTTGTCTGCACAAACTGCCGCGCTACCTGCAGCAGGAAAGAAAGGGCCAGTGATTTGAGGACGGCCTGTGTATCTTCCTGCTTGTTAGCATATTCAATAACCATCATTTCCAGCAGTGTACGAATATTACAGTCATGTTCAATTTTAAAATGCAGAAATTCATCAGAAAACTGATTGGTTGACGGATCGAGTAAAAAATGGAAGAGTCTGGTGTTGGAAGATAATAAAGGCAAAAATGTTCTAAAAAAGGTTTCCCTTTGGATGAGCAGGCCGATGATCGTCGTTTCTGTGTCATCATGCACACACAGGGCATGTCCTGCAAATGGCTGTCCTGCGTAAAGCTCTCCTTCATGAATGGTAATTCGATGATCATATTTAAAACTGATCGAATCATATTCCCCTTGATAAGTAAAATTAAAGTAAAAAAAGTTATGCCGATGGAAAAGCTCCTGCCGTCCTCGGCTTTGATGGACGCAGATTAAGATTTCCTCATCCAAGGATCCTGGCCAGTAAAACATTTTTTCTGATTCGTTGCCGACTGGAAAATCGTGATAGGTCCAGTCTAATGTTAAAAATTGGCTGCGGAGCTTGGCAATGGCAGCGCATAATTCGTTTCTTTCCATGTTATTGTGTTTTGTCAGGATCGAAGTGCCAGTTAAAATCACCGTGGTAGATCATCTGACGGGTCATTCCGCCGTCGATACAGATATTCTCGCCGGTGATAAAAGAAGCCTTATCTGAGCATAAAAAGAGCACCATGTTGGCGATGTCAAGCGGATCACCGACACGGCCGGCAGGATGCTGCAGACTGTCGGCTCCTGGATATTCATAAAAATGGGTATCAATCCATCCCGGGGATATTGAATTGACTCGTACCCGTCCGGAAAAACTGACAGCTAGAGCATGCGTCAGCGCAGCGATGCCGCCTTTGGCTGCCGTATAGCTTTCAGTTTGCGGCTGACTCATTCGATCCCGGGAGGAGGCAATATTGATGATGACAGCGCCTGGGGCAAAATGTCTGGAAAATAATTTAGTCAGATAAAATGGAGCAGTAACGCCTACCCGCAGCGCATAGTTAAACTCTTGATAGGAACATTCGTCTATTCCCTTCATCAAAGGCAGAGCGTTGTTAATTAAATAGTCCACATGTCCATAATCGGTAAGGACTTTTTCGGCAAAAAGGGTAAGTGTTTTCTCTTCCGCAAGATCGCCGGTAAAGTATCCGCCAGGCTACTTGTCAATATCGCAGATGATCGCGCCTTCCTTTTGGAACTCATCGCAGATGCATTTACCAATTCCCTGGGCACCACCGGTCACCACCACAACTTTATCTTTAAACATAAGCGTTCTCCTCTCTTTAATGGGATTCATTATATCATTGATCTTAGAAAAAGCCAGTGGATTCATTAAGATTCAGCGCTGTTTTATTCTGCTTTTTTTTGCATAATCAGTTCATTGCAGAATGAATTCAGGAGGCAGGGTATGAAATTTAATTGGAATAAAGAGAATGCAGCCTTTTATCGAAAGCTGTTCTCGCTTGTTTTGCCAATCGCTTTTCAGCAGTTCATGTTAGCGGCCGTCAGTGCATCGGATGCACTGATGCTGGGATTTGTGAATCAGGATGCGCTTTCAGCAGCATCCCTGGCGGGACAGATCACATTTGTGTTTAATCTCTTTATGGGCGGATTGACAATGGGGACAAGTATTTTGGCAGCGCAGTACTACGGCAAAGGGGATATGGATTCGATTGAGCGAATTTTTGCCTATGTCATGAAAATCTCTTTTTTGATCTCCGCGGTTTTCTTTCTGGCTTCGTTTTTAGTTCCAGAAAAATTAATGCAGTTTTTTACTCAAGAACCTCAATTAATTACAGGCGGTATTGTATATCTTAGGATTGTGGCTGTTTCCTATTTATTTACGGGGATCTCGCAGATTTATCTCTGTATATTAAAGAACACAGGATTCGCTGTAAAAAGTATGATCATCGGTTCAATGGCAGTGATCGTGAATATTCTTTTGAACTTCAGTCTTATTTTTGGATTGTTCTTTTTTCCCAAGCTTGGGATTGCGGGAGCGGCTCTGGCAACCTCTGTTTCCAAACTGCTTGAAATGGGCTGGGCACAAGCTGAATCAATGCGTAAAAATCATGCACGGTTTCATCTCAAACTTTGCTTTTCCGTTCAACCCCAACTGAAAAAAGATTATTGGCGATACAGTCTGCCGATGCTAGGGGATTATCTTGTATGGGGGCTGGGCTTTACGATGTATTCAGTGATCATGGGACATTTGGGAAATGACGCGGTTGCGGCTAATTCCATAGCCAATATTGTAAAAAATCTCATTGTCAGTTTTTGCACAGGACTTGCCAACGGCGGAGGGATTCTTGTTGGAAATGAACTTGGCATGGGGAACCTATCAAGAGCCCGGACCGTTGGGGAAATTCTTTGGAAATTGGCATTGTTCAGCGGAATGGCTTCCGGACTGCTTTTAATCATCCTTACTCCGCTTATTCTGAATGTTACGGTTTTAAGTCCGCAAGCCACCCAGTATTTGAAAGGAATGCTGATTCTTTGTGCCTGCTACATGGCAGCGAAATCAATCAATATGATGACGATTGCAGGCGTGTTTCCGGCTGGGGGCGACTCCCGCTTTGGCTTGATCTGTGATACGGTGACCATGTGGGGATTTGCCGTGCCTGTCGGCTTTCTGGCAGCGTTTTATTTCCACCTGCCGGTTGTCGCTGTCTTTTTCCTAATCAATTTAGACGAGGTGGTTAAAGTTCCAGCAGCGATCTGGCATTATAAACAATATGGCTGGCTGAAGAATATCACTAGAGAGACAGAAAGCTCCGCGGCAGCAATAGGATATTAAGATTCGCCGCTGAAGAAATTAAGATTTAGCGCTGTCAGGAAAGTAAGAAACCCTTATGCTGAACAGAGAAGGAAAAACAATCAATTTCAGGAGGTATGATTCATGAATAACTTTATTTTCCACATGCCGACCCGTGTGCTCTTCGGTGCCGGTCAGCTCAGCCAGCTGCATAACGAAAAGCTTCCAGGTAAAAAAGCGATGATTGTCACTTCGAGCGGACAGTCTGTTAAGCAATACGGTTATTTATCCCGGCTGCAAAAGGAACTGGAATCTGCCGGAGTTGAATATGCGCTCTTCGATGAAGTCCGTCCGAACCCAACAAGGAAAAATGTGATGGATGGAGCAGCAGCCGTCAAGAAAGAGCACTGTGATTTCGTCATCGCGCTGGGCGGCGGTTCGGTTATGGACTGCAGTAAATGTATTGCGCTGATGGCAGCCAATCCAGGAGAAATTTGGGATTACAGCCTGAGTCAAGCGGGCGGAAAGAAAAATGCCGAACACAATGCCATACCGATTGTCTGCATCACAACCTCGGCTGGCACCGGCAGCGAAGTGGACATTGCCGCAGTCATCTCCGATGACGAAGCCAGAGAAAAAACAGGGATATTCTTCCCTTCAATGTTTCCGACGCTCTCTGTTGTTGATGCTGATCTCATGCTGAGTGTGCCTGCAGCGCTGACGGCTTATCAGGGAATGGATACATTCTTTCACGCATCTGAAAGCATGATCAACAAAAATGAACATCCGATGGGTGAGATGTTTGCCCTCAAGGCGATAGAACTGACAGCGAAATATCTGCCTGCTGCTTATAAGGATGGTTCCAATAAAGAAGCACGGGAGAACATGGCGCTGGCCAATTCGCTAGCAGCCTATTATATGCTGTGCACCTCTGCCCATACGATGGAACATGTCATGGGAAGTTTTCATCCTGATCTGATTCATGGGGCTGGTCTGATCATGACAGCGCATGCTTATTATGATTTCTTTGCAGAGCGTAAAGCGGCAGAAGAACCGATGATTAAGATGGCAAAAGCAATGGGCGTTGAAGATGCATCTTCAGGAAAAGACTTTATCCATGCGCTGGATCATCTGATTGCTGAAGTGGGATGCGCAGATCTGAAAATGAGTGAAGTCGGAATTACGCAAGCGGAATTAAAACTGTATCCGCAGAAAATCCATGAAGTCTTGGGCGGCGATATCACAGCTGATCCGCTGCCGCTCTCTGATCAGGATTATCTGGAAATTTATAAGAAATCCTACAAGTAAGAACCGATGATTGATAAACAGCCAAGCGTTGAATCGGTCATGAATGACAAGATAGGGTTATCAAAAAGCATCAGTGTGCGGCTTGCATAAAACCGGAACTTCACCCTCCGCTTTTTCTGAGTGAAGTTCCATTTTAGTTTTACTCAAGCTTAATAACGGCAGGTAAGATTTAATGAAAAATTGGATGAAGAGGAGGATTTTATCCGCAAAGGGGAGCTCAGGTTAACGCAGCTGCCTTTTTACGGAACAGGAATGAAAATGAATAGAAAAATCAGGAATACAAAGGCTGAAAACGGCGATATGACAACAGGAAGTCCAATCCGGCTGATTCTGCGATTCGCCATTCCTTTATTTATCGGCAATATCTTTCAGCAGGTATATACGATCGCCGATACGATGATTGCAGGATATAATCTGGGCGACAGGGCAATCGCCGCAATTGGTGCGACAAGTTCAATTTATTCCCTGTTAATTGACTTTGCCTCCGGGATGAACAGCGGCTATGGGATCGTAATTTCACGAATGTATGGGGCAAAAGACAGGGAAGGGATGAAGAAGTCCATTGCTGCCGCAATCGTTTTAAACGGATTGATAACGTTAGTTTTAACTGTTTTATCGCTATTTGCAATACGGCCGTTTATGCAGGGGATGAATGTTCCCGATCGTATATTTGAGGATGCCTATCTCTATATTGTGATTATTTTAGGCGGGATGGCGTCTACCAATTTATACAATATGCATGCAGGAATTCTTCGTGCAATCGGAAACAGTCAGGCACCCTTGATGTTTTTAATTCTATCATGTTTCATTAACCTAAGCTTAGATACGCTGTTTATCGTAAACCTGGGCTGGGGTGTGCAGGGGGCGGCCATGGCAACGGTTATTGCACAAAGCTGTGCAGCAGTTTTCTCCGGCGTCTATCTGGGATTAAAATATCGGCAAATCCTTCCGGAAAGACGGCACTTTGTTATTGAAGCAGGTGTATACAAAGATGTGGTCACTTCAGGTATGGCAATGGCAGCGATGATGTGTGTTGTCGATTTCGGTTCCATTATTTATCAGCGTGCAATCAATGGCTTAGGTGAAAGCTTAATTGCAGCCCATACGGCTGCCCGCAGACTGATCGGTATTTTTATGATGCCGCTGGCATCCATTGCCACGGCGTATTCCACGTTTGTCAGTCAAAATTGGGGAGCTGGCAAAAAACAGCGTGTGAGGCACTCGTTAAAGAATACGATGTTCATGGAAATTGGCTGGGGACTCATTTCTGCCTGCATTAGTATTGGATTTGGAACCATGATGGTACGTCTTTTAACCGGTACAACAGATGTATATATCATTGAAAAATCAGTCCAGAGTCTGCGGTTTCATTTGATTTGTTTTCCCGCGCTTGGACTGCTTCTGGCTCTTCGGACGGCATTGCAGGCAATGGGACAAAAGATCATTCCGATCTTATCCAGCAGTTTTGAATTTGGGGTTAAACTGATCGCGGGATTATGGTTGATTCCGTGGCTTGGTTATCTGTGCGTCTGCGTGAGCGAACCGCTTATCTGGATAACCTGCACCGTTTTCTTGGCTGTCGTTTTTTTGATTCAAAATCCCCTGAATGAAAATGAGGTAAAGAGTAAATGAAAGAAATTGAAAAATTAGACGCAGGATTAACTTATGATTTTTGGGATGAAGAGGTAAATGCACGAAAGATTCAGGCTTTGGAAAATTGTCAGAAGCTCAATGCAATCCCCATCCAAAACACGGAGCAGCGAACACAAATGCTGCAGTCCTTTTTTGGTTCTGTTGGGGAAGATGTTGTTGTTCTGCCGGTTTTTAATTGTGATTATGGCAGGAACATTCATGTCGGCAATCACTTTTTAACCAATTATAATGTTACGATTCTTGACATTGCGCCAGTATGGATTGGAAATCATGTCATGATCGGACCAGGGACATTGATTACTACGGTGAATCATCCAATTTCCCCATTAGGACGGCGGCAGCACCTTGCCGTTAGCAAGTCGGTCACGATTGGAGATGATGTGTGGATTGGCGGAAATGTTACTATTTTACCCGGCGTTACGGTGGGGAATAATGTGATCGTTGCTGCAGGAGCAGTTGTAACAAAGGATGTTCCAAATAATTGCCTGGTCGGCGGAGTTCCGGCTAAAGTGATTCGCAGCCTTGAAAATGATATAATAGAACAAAATGAAAAATAGGAAACGAAAGGATGGGGGAACAGAAGATGGAGGCAGATCAGAGAAAAAAGCAGGAAAAAAGGATTCCCGATAAGATTGAAGTACGCAATGCCCGGGTACATAATCTGAAAAATATAGATGTGGATATTCCATTGAATCAGATCGTCGGCATCGCCGGTGTTTCCGGTTCCGGAAAATCCTCGCTGGCTTTGGGCGTTTTGTATGCGGAAGGTTCAAGACGTTATCTCGATGCGCTCTCCACGTATACGCGCCGCCGCATGACCCAGGCGGCTAAGGCGCAGGTGGATGAGGTGAATTTTATTCCCGCGGCGCTGGCGCTGCATCAGCGTCCCAGCGTGCCCGGCATCCGCAGTACGTTTGGAACCGGCACAGAGCTTTTGAACAGCCTGCGGTTAATGTATTCCCGGCTTGCCAGTCATTGCTGCCCGCATGGACACTATGTCAAACCTTCGCTTGCCGTGGCCGCCGGTCAAAAACTAGTTTGTCCTCAATGTCAGGTGCATTTCTCCGCCCTTTCCGCGGAAGAGCTTGCCTTTAACAGTCAGGGAGCCTGTCCTGTCTGCGGCGGAACGGGTGTTGTCCGCACTGTGGATCAGGCGGCTTTGGTTCCTGATGAATCCCTGACGATTGATGAAGGCGCGGTAGCTCCTTGGAATACGCTGATGTGGTCGTTAATGACAGATGTATGCCGGGCGATGGGGGTGCGCACAGATGTTCCGTTCTCACAATTGAGTAAACAGGAACGGGATATTGTCTTTCATGGACCCGCAGAGAAGAAGCATATTTTCTATAAACCGAAAAATGGCAATCAGGCTGGGGAATTGGATTTCACTTATTTCAACGCCAATTACACGGTGGAAAATGCGCTGGCAAAGGTCAAAGATGAAAAGGGCATGAAGCGGGTTGAAAAGTTTTTGAAGCAGGATGTTTGTCCGGAATGCGGCGGAACCCGGCTTTCAGCCGAGGCAAGAAAGCCGAAGCTGCAGGGAATTTCGCTCGATGAAGCCTGTGCGATGACGCTGGATCAGTTAGTCGAATGGGTGAGTCAGGTACCGGATTCCCTGCCTGCCGAAATGCGTCCGATGGCAGAGGCAATCTGCGAATCCTTCCAACTGGTGGCCAAACGGCTGATGGATTTAGGCTTGGGTTATCTGAGTCTGGATCGGGCGGCCGCAACCCTTTCGACCGGTGAGCGGCAGCGCATGCAGCTGGCCCGGGCAGTCCGCAACCGCACAACGGGGGTATTGTATGTCTTGGATGAACCGTCGATCGGACTGCATCCGTCGAATATCACCGGTTTGACCGGAGTAATGCAGGATCTGATTGCCGATGGGAACTCCGTAGTGCTGGTCGATCATGACACGCAGATCTTATCCGAAGCAGACTGGATTGTGGAATTGGGACCGGAAGCGGGGGCAGAGGGCGGCCGCATTCTTGCCCAGGGTCCGCTGCAGTCGGTTGTCAAAAATCCCCAATCGCAGATCGGCCCCTTTCTGTTGGGACAAGGCAGCCGGCGGCAAAGGAAACCCATTGGGCCTGACCAAGTGTTTGATCGGGGTAGAATTCACTTATCAACCGGCGAGATTCATACCGTAAAACCCTTGGAGGTGGACATTCCGCAGGGACGGCTTACGGTGGTGACAGGCGTGTCCGGATCAGGGAAAACCACGCTTATTCTGGAAAGTCTGATTCCCGCGCTTGAAGCCCAAATCACCGGGAAGCAGCTTCCCTCTCATATTAAAGCCATTTCAGCGGAATCAATACAGCAGGTGAAGCTGATCGACGCGACTCCGATTGGAGTGAATGTGCGCTCAACCGTAGCGACGTATGCCAATGTTCATGATGAACTGCGGAAAATCTATGCAAGAACTCCGGAAAGCCGGGCTTTGCAATACAAAGCCGGAGATTTTTCCTACAATACCGGACAACTGCGCTGCCCAACCTGCGACGGAACGGGAACGATCAGTCTTGACGTTCAGTTTCTTCCCGATATCGAAATCCCTTGTCCTGAGTGTCGGGGAACCCGATATGCCAGAAAAGCTGATCTGATTAAGCGTAAAGGCAAAGCCGGAAACGCCTATTCTCTGCCGGAAATCATGGCGATGGATGTAAAGCAGGCGTTAGCAGCGTGTGAGGACTTAAAAACAGTTGCACAGCGGCTGCAGGTTCTGCAGGATTTAGGTCTGGGCTATCTGACGCTGGGGGAAGAAACGCCGAGTTTATCCGGCGGGGAAGCGCAGCGGCTTAAGCTAGCTTCAGAAATGGGACGAAAGCAGACCGGAACCGTATTTGTTTTTGATGAGCCGACAATCGGACTGCATCCGCTGGATGTCCGCACTTTGCTGCAAGTCTTTGACCGGCTGGTGGAGTTTGGCGCGACGGTTCTTGTCATCGAACATGATCTGGATATGATTTCCAACGCTGATTATCTTATTGATATGGGACCGGGCGGCGGGAATGCCGGGGGACGGATTGTCGCTGTCGGCACCCCGGAAACCGTGATGGACAATCCCCAAAGTGTAACGGGGAAGTATTTAAAGAAAGTTAAGGAACAGCATTAAAATGCATATAGGATTTATTGATTTTCCGATCGCAGACTGAGGATGGAAAAAAGAAGGAAGAAAGCAGAGAAGACTGCGGATGAAGGAGGACCCTTCAGAAATAGTGGTTTCCTGCTTTTTTTGTTATGCTTCGGCCACGCTGAAATGAATTTTGGCTGGAGACACTTAAGGAAAAGGGAACTCATTGTTCACTTAAACAGGCATCAGTTATCTTGTGAAATATTAAATTGTGATAACAATCGAAAACTTGTTAACAAAATAATTCAATAAAAAAAGCAAAAATGTATACAGTGTTTAAAAGCGCTTACATTCGATTTAAAAAAAGAATTGACTGCGGTAAAGTAAGATCATCCAAAGAAATAGAGAAAGGATTGTGAAGCTTTTGGAAAAAAATGAACAGGAAATTCTTCAGGAAGAAAATGAGTTGTTTTTTAATCAATTCAATCATCATGATGCCTGGCTGATCGGGAATGAAATTTTACGATTGTATTGCGGGGAGCGAAGTAAAGCCAACGGGGATAAGGGAATTGGAATCCGTATTTCCCTGCAGAACCTCGTTCTGTTTCAATATTTGATGGATGGCAAAAAAGATGACTCCTGGCTGATCCGGAAAGAGAATACAGTAATGAAGTTCAGTCACAGCTCTCTCTACATCCGAGCTGTGAACGACAGGACAAAGCAGTATGAGGCGTTTAAAGAAGACAAAACTTTGGCAATCTGCGGAGGTGGATTTCCAATCCGTATGGAAGGACAGGTTCGCGGCAGCATATCGGTCTCTGGATTAGTTCATCACGAAGACCACGATTTGATCATTGAGGCCTTAAGAAATCACAAGCATAAGGAGGTGCGCTGATGAAGCTGGGCATTCTGGGGACAGGAATGATCGTTAAAGCTTTAATGAAAACGATCAAAGATTTACCTTTTGAAAAAGTAATTATATTAGGAACGAAGGAAACTGAAGAGGAAACGCAGCGGCTATGCCATGAAAATCACTTGACCGATTACGTTCTTGATTATGAGGAACTTCTTAAAAGTGATGTTGATACTGTTTATGTTGCGCTTCCTAATCACTTGCATGCGGCTTTCGCTAAAAAGGCGCTGGAGCGGGACAAACATGTCATTATTGAAAAACCGATTACAGCGAATACCTCGCAGCTAAAGGAACTGATCGAAATTGCGGAGCAGCATCACAAGATGATCTTTGAAGCCATGAATATTCATTATCTGCCGGCTTATGCAGCTCTGCAAAGTTCTATTCAAAAGATCGGCAAGCCTAAAATCATCAATTTCAATTACAGTCAATATTCTTCGCGCTATGACGCATTTCAAAGAGGTGAAGTGCTGGCCGCCTTTGATCCGCAGCGGGCCGGCGGTGCGGCAATGGATCTGAACGTATACAATCTGCATGCGGTGGTCGGATTGTTCGGCAAACCCAAAGCCGTTCAATACTTTGCCAACCTGGAACGCAATATTGATACCAGCGGCGTCTTAATTCTCGATTACGGTGATTTCAAAGTTTCCGCAATTGGCGCTAAAGATTGCAAAGCTCCGGTACGAAGTACCATTCAGGGGACGCAGGGCTGCATTGTTATTCCTAAGGCGGTAAATCAGATGGACAGCTGGCAGCTGTTGAAAAACAATGGTGAACAAGAGGAATTTTGTGATCAATCCGGCCGGCATCGCTTATATCATGAATTTATGGAATTTGACAGGATGCTGAAGCAGCAGGATTGGCCATGTCAAAATAAAATGTTGGAGATCAGTCTGGCCGTCAGTGAAATTCTGGAACAAGCACGGCGTCAGAATGGAATTGATGTTCATTTTAATAAGGAGGACAAAGCATGAGTGAGAAAATGGTTATTGCCTTTATCGGCAATGGAAGAAGTGCGAATCGCTATCACATTCCATTTGTGAGAACAAGGGAAGAGAAGATCAGAATTAAAACGATCTGCGCCCCGAAGTCAGCGCACGATCCTTGGAAAAAGATTCCCGGCGTCATTTACACTGAGGATATCCAGGTCGTCTTAAGCGACCCTGAAATTCAGGTTGTTGTTCTGTCGACACCGAGCAGTACGCACTATGCACTGGCAAAGCAGGTGTTGGAAGCCGGTAAACACTGTGTTTCTGAAAAACCGTTCACACCGACACGCAAGGAAGCTGAAGAGATTTTTAACTTGGCCAAAAGCAAAGGGCTTATGCTGCAATGTTATCAAAATCGGCGCTTCGACAGTGATTTCCTTACTGCACAAAAAGTCATTGAAAGTGGAAAGCTGGGAGAAATAACTGAAGTAGAGGTTAGTTTCGATTACTATCGGCCGGAAGTTCCGTCAGATCCTGCCCATGTATACCGTCCATACAGCGGTTTCTTATATGGCCATGCCTGCCATACACTGGATCAGGTTATTTCCTACTGGGGTATTCCTGACCATGTACAGTATGATGTCCGTCAGCTGTTGGGGGAGGGGCGAATGAATGATTATTTCGATGTTGATCTGTTTTACGGCAATATGAAAGCCTCAGTTAAGTCCAGCTATTTCCGCGTCAAAGCCCGTCCGCCTTTTACTGTCTACGGCCGCAAAGGCATGTTTGTTAAAGCGGTCAAAGATAAGCAGGAAGAACATCTCAAAATGTTTTATATGCCAGGTCAGGAAGGCTTTGGGAAAGATAAGCCCTCGGAATATGGAACGTTGATCTATTATGATGAAAATCAGATATATCATGAGGAAAAGGTGATCACGGAGCCTGGGGACTATGGTTATTATTATGATGCACTCTATGAAACGATTATGCATGGCGCTCCTCAGCTGGTTAAACCGGAAGAAACGCTGGCGCAGATTGAAATTCTGGAGAAGGGTATTCAGCTTCTGAAGTAATGTTTTTGAAGGAAGAAAAAACAGGGGAAGGTGATCTATAGAGTAACCGAGAATTCCGATCTAAAAATTTTTGTCAGAATTAAATTGTCAGTCAAAAGAAGGGAGAATTTTTATGAACTCACAGAAAATGGATTATTTTGTTGAGAAAATCAATTGGTTTTTCTCACTTACTCCATTAGTCGCACTCAAAAATGGAATGATTCGCTTGGTTCCATTCACCATTGTCGGCAGTATTTTTATCCTCTTGGGGAATTTCCCATGGTCGGGTTGGGCACCTTTAATGAGCAGCATCTTTGGGGCAGACTGGAAAACTCCAATCGCTCAGGTGCAGTCGGCTACATCAGACATGATCGGATTGATTGTCGTATTCAGCATTGCTTATGAATATGGCAAGATCAAAGTCAAAGATCCGCTTTGCTGCGCTGCAGTCGCGATCTCCTGCTTTGTTATTTTGATTCCGGGATATGCCGCCAGCGGCGATATGATGGTGGCCAGCGCCATCTCCAAATCCTGGTTTGGAGGCGCGGGAACTGTTTGCGCCATCTTTGTCGGATTAGTGGTCGGAGCGCTTTACAGCGCAGTCCTTAATCGAAATATAACGATTAAGCTTCCTGATTCTGTACCGTCCAATGTCGCTAATTCCTTTACGGCTTTGATTCCTGCGGCGTTCTGTATTATTTTAGCATTCCTTTTAAATATCGGTGCAGAGGTTCTTGCGAATAAGTCCTTTGCGGAAATGATTTATGGAATTATCCAAATTCCGCTGCAGGGCTTGACCGGTTCACTGGGGGGATATCTGATCTTTACATTGCTGCAGAATTTCTTCTGGTTCTTCGGTATCCACAGCAGCGTAGTCGGCAGCGTCTTCAATCCTTTCCTAAAAGCCAATGCGATCAGCAATCAGGCAATTGTGGATGCGGGCATGGCTTTAACACTGGAAAATGGTGCTTATTTATTTAGTACTAACTGGAATCGGCAGATTATGTGTATGTCGGGGAGCGGGATTACGATTGGACTGGTCTTGGCTATGCTGTACCTGGCAAAGTCAAAACGCTATAAAGCTCTTGGGAAACTGGCTATCGTTCCTACCATTTTCCAGATCAATGAACCTGTATTGTTCGGTTTTCCGATCGCCTACAACGTAACGATGTTTATTCCCTTTATCCTGACTCCGATTGTCGCAGTGCTGACCGGTTATTTCTTTGCCCTTATCGGATTTATGCCGCTGTTTACAAATTTCACTGTTCCTTGGACGACTCCGCCATTATTATCTGGCTTTCTCATCGGCGGCTGGCGTTTGATGGTCATTCAGATCATCGTTATTCTGGAATCATTCTTTATCTATCTGCCATTCTTTAAAAAAATGGATAATCAGGCATACAAAGAGGAACTTGCCGAGAACGCAGAAGCAAACGATACGAATTAAAACGTGATTGATACTTCAGACTGCGGTTAATTTCCGCAGTCTGTTAAAAGAAAGAAGGTTGTTATTGATGAGTTTGAGAAAAGACTTTTTATGGGGCGGAGCCACAGCTGCGAATCAAGTGGAAGGCGGCTGGCAGGAAGGCGGAAAAGGAATAAGCATCATTGATATTGAACGAGGTTCCGTCCATGGGGTAAAACGCGTCATTGATCAGGAAATATTGCCGGATGTATTCTATCCCAGCCATTCCGCTACCGATTTTTATCATCATTATAAAGAAGATATTGCCTTATTCGCCGAGATGGGATTTAAGGTCTACCGCTTTAGCATCGCATGGACACGAATTTTCCCAAACGGTGATGAAACCGAACCGAACGAAGAAGGACTCGCGTTTTATGACCGCGTATTAGACGAATTAGAAAAATATAACATTGAACCTTTAGTCACAATTCATCACTATGAAATGCCGTACCATTTGGTCAAAAAATATGGTTCATGGCGCAATCGTGAGCTAGTTGATTTTGCGCTTAGATATGCGAAAGTCATCCTCAGGCGATATCAGCACCGAGTTAAATATTGGCTGACTTTCAATGAGATCAATAACGCTCTAACCAATCCCCGGCCTTGGCATCAGGCTGGAATAATCTATGCTGAAGGGGAAGATCAGGCTCAGACAAAGCTCAACGTTATGCATCATCAGTTATTAGCAAGTGCTTTAACGATTATTGAAGGCAGAAAAATTAATCCTGAGTTTCAATTTGGCTGCATGCTGCTCTATCCGAAAACCTATGCGCAAACGTGTAATCCTGAAGATCAGCTGATGGTCAGGGAGAAGATGCTGCCATTGTATTATTGCGCTGATGTCCAGGTTCGCGGGTATTATTCCAATACATGCACAGCCTATTGGGACCGCAATCACAGCCAACCCGTGATGAAGCCGCTAGACGAAAATATTCTGCGGCAGGGAACTGTTGATTTTATTTCATTCAGCTATTATTTTTCTTCGGTTGTCGGTACGGGACCGATTGAACAAACGGATGGCAATATGTCAAAAGCAGGAGTTAATCCTTATTTGAAGGCGACGGATTGGGGATGGCAGATTGATCCGCTGGGACTTCGTTTAGCCTTGAATGACCTGTATGATCGTTATCAAATTCCTTTATTCATTGTTGAAAACGGTTTGGGTGCGCGGGATGAAGTGACGGCTGAGGGTACGATTGAGGATGATTATCGAATTAGTTACTTAAAAGAACACATTCAGGCCATGAAGGATGCGGTCGAAAAGGATGGTGTTGATGTTATCGGATATACTTCCTGGGGATGCATTGATTTGGTATCCGCCGGCACCGGTGAATTGAGAAAACGTTATGGTTTTATTTACGTTGACCAGCACGATGATGGAACAGGAACGCAGGCAAGATTGAAAAAGCAATCGTTTTACTGGTATCAGAACGTTATAAAAACCAATGGCGAAGAACTCTAAGCGGGCCGTGTGCAATTTTAATTTACAGGAAGTAAAGAATGCTGAAGATGATGAAGTTAATCTTAAAAGAAGGTGGAAATATTGAGTTCAAATGAAATGCGGTTAAGAACGGAAAATCCTAAAAAATTATTATTATCTTTGGCAATTCCAGCCATTTGTGCGCAGATCATTACACTGCTCTACAACATGGTAGATCGGATGTTTATCGGCAGAATGCCGGACGGAGCAATGGCCATTGCCGCAATTGGTCTGTGTGTTCCCATCACCACCGTATTTAATGCGTTGACCGGATTGTTTGGAAGAGGCGGAGCCCCCTATGCGGCGATCAACATGGGTCGTGAGGATTATGACAAAGCTGAACGATACCTTGGAAACAGTTTTGCATGCTTGGTTTTTTTCTCGATTCTTATCACAATCATTGTCTCTTTATTGAAGAAACCACTGCTGTTAGCTTTTGGAGCCAGTCCTGTAACGCTTCCTTATGCTTTGGATTACCTGGGCGTATATTGTCTGGGGACCCTGTTCATTCAACTGACAGTCGGAATGAACTATTATATCACCACGCAGGGATTTGCAAAGACCGCGATGATGACAACGATCATGGGCGGAATTCTGAATATCATTCTTGATCCTATATTTATCTTCACCCTTCATCTGGGGGTAAAGGGGGCGGCCCTGGCCAGCGTTTTAGCGCAGATGCTTTCCTGTATGTGGGCTTTGAAGTTTCTTTTTGGCAAGCGCACAAAATTAAAAATTTCCTTTGCGAAGATGAAGATTGACCCACATGTTATGAAAGATATATTAACGTTGGGCGCTTCCCCCTTCTTTATGAGTGCATCAGAGGGGATCCTTCATATTTGCTTCAATATGCAGATCTTGAAATATGGCGGAGATCTGGCTGTCGCAGCCATGACTATTCTGTTTTCGATGTATCAGTTCATTCTGCTGCCGATTGAAGGTGTCGCATCAGGCTCACAACCCATTATCAGCTACAATTACGGGGCTCATCAATTTTCTCGGGTAAAAGAAACGCTGAGTCTTGCATTAAAAACAACGATCGTTATCAGCGTGGCGGCAACGTTGTGTATGCTGATCAAACCGGATTTGTTTATCCGCATCTTTAATTCGGATCCAGATTTAATCGCGATTGGAGTACCGATGCTTAGAATTTACATTTTTGGCTGCATGCTGATGGGGGCAAATTCTACCTTTCAGCAGACTTATAATTCTTTGGGGGCTGGAAAATATTCATTCTTCTTCGCCTTTCTCAGAAAAGTCATTCTGCTCATTCCGCTTTTATATTTGTTACCCGCTTTTCTTCCGTTTGGTGTATTCGCTGTCGTTCTTGCGGAACCTATCTCAGACTGGATAACGGTCGGCTGCAATGCAATGAATTTCCGGCGATTTCTAAATCATCAATTAACGAAGGATTCCTCACTGCCAAGCTAGCTTAGCTGCATCGGCATTCACGGTATATTGAAATTGGGGGTGGTTTTATATCGATTCGCTATAAAGGTTCTTATCTCAGCTATTTCTTCATGTATTTATTCTATTATCTGTCAATGGCGCTCTTCTCCGGCTTAATCTCTGTTTATCTCATGAACAAGGGATATTCTGCCGGACATGTGAGTTTAGTCACTTCCAGCGCTCTGATTGTCTCCATGGTGATTCAGCCGTTTATTGGAAATTTGACAGATCGGTTTAATAAACAGAAGGTAAGTATTTGTTTGCTTCTATCCGGAAGTGTCTTAGGAATCCTGTTTGTACACAGTCAAAAAATATATTGGATGGCAGTTTTTTACAGTTTAGCTCTGGGGTGTATGAACGGCTGCAATCCAGTAATCGAGAAAACAGCAACGCTTGCACGGTATTCGTATGCTTCGATTCGTATTTGGGGCTCAATCGGCTATGCAACTGGAATTCAGGTCAGCGGTCTGATTTTTCAATATCTTTCAGGAGAAAGTGTCTATTATTTCTTTTCCCTGGCGATTCTCATTTGTGCTTTTGGATTTCTGGGAGTACAAAAATTTGATGAGTCTGATGTGAAATCCAGTGCCGAGCTTCCATATAGTCTGCGTGACGTTTTCAACAAGCAGTACCTCATTTATTTGATCATTGCGGTTCTGTTCTATGGTGCAACCACTGTCCATTCTACCTATCTTCCTGTTATACTGCAGGAAAATGGAATGTCTGTCAATGGAGCGGCTACCGTTGTTTCGTTGGGAACACTCTTAGAGCTGCTTGTCATTTTTGCAGGGAGTAAATTTATTAATCATATACCGAATAAAACTTTGCTGCTTATCGAATTTATTCTATTGATCCTGCAATTCGCAACTATGGCGTTTATTCCGTGGCTGCCAATCAAAATTGTGGTCATTCTATGCACAAAATCAGTGGCCACCATGGCTTACATCATGATCAATATGAAGGTGATTCGGACAATTGTTGATGTTCGCTATCAAATGACCGCCTTATCGATTGTCATGACCGCTAAAAATTTTGTCACGATAGGTTTCCAGGTGATATCCAGCCATTTAATTGATCATGGCGGCAGCCAGCTGTTTTATTGTTTCTTATTCATCGTATCGTGCCTGGCTTTCGGCATTACGTTAAAGTCCAGAATGCCTAAAGGCGACACGGTTGCGATGTATCATTAGAACTTGATGATTCAACGATCCGTGCGAAGGAAGGGGTTAAGAATATCCTGAATAATTAGAGAGATTGGGAAGGCAGGTATGGAAATAAGGATCAATTGTTTTCATACAAAGCAGATAAAAGTAACTACTACAATAATGGAGGTAAATATGAGAAAGATTGTATTGTTGTGTGCAGCCGGAATGTCTACAAGTCTGCTTGTAAATAAAATCAAACAGAGCGCTTCAAAAATTGGATATGAATGTGAAGTGGAAGCTCATCCTGTCGCGGAGGCTTCAATTCATGGACAAACTGCGAATGTGATTCTGCTGGGACCGCAAGTAAAATTCAATTTGAATAAGGTAAAACAACAAGTTCCTTGTCCTGTGGAAGCGATTGATATGCGGGCGTATGGAATGATGGATGGTGACGCTGTTATTAAGCAAGTGAAAAAAATTTTAGGAGATTAAAAAATGAATGGAATTGAATTGGTCAGTTTTAATATTATCAGCGCGGTTGGGACCGCGAGATCCTGTTACATTGAGGCTATCCACTGTGCAAAAGAAGAAAAGTTTGAAGAAGCTGAAAATCTTCTGGCAGAAGGCCAGAAAGTATTTATCGAAGGTCATCATGCCCATATGGAATTAATCCAGAAAGAGGCTGAAGGTGAAAAAACAGAGTTTTCCTTACTTTTAATGCATGCGGAAGACCAATTAATGAGTGCCGAAGGCTTTGGTATTTTAGCTGAAGAATTTATCAGTCTTTATAAACAATTAAAATATTTGAAAATATCTAAGGAGGAAGACAATGTCGAATAAAGGAGTGAAGATCGTTACAATTGGCGGTGGAAGCAGTTATACACCGGAACTGATGGAAGGATTTATTCAGCGCTATGAAAAGCTTCCAATCCGAGAAATCTGGCTGGTTGATATCGAAGAAGGAAAGGAAAAATTGGAAATCGTCGGTGCAATGGCACAGCGAATGTGGGATGCCTCTCCTTATGACGTTCAAGTTCATTTAACGTTGGATCGTAAGGAAGCACTTCGGGATGCTGACTTTGTTACAACACAATTTCGCGTCGGTTTGTTAAATGCTCGAATCAAAGATGAAAGAATTCCATTTTCTTATGGAATGCTGGGCCAGGAAACCAATGGGGCTGGCGGAATATTCAAAGCATTCAGGACTATTCCAGTTATTCTGGACATTGTCAAAGATATGAAAGAGTTATGTCCTGATGCATGGTTAATTAATTTTACAAATCCAAGCGGAATGATTACAGAAGCTGTAATGAAATATGGAAAATGGAAAAAGGTCATCGGCTTATGTAATGTTCCCGTTAATGCGATGATGAAGGAACCTGCAACAATCAATAAAACATTGAATCAGTTAACTTATCAATATGCGGGTTTAAATCATTTCCACTGGCATAAGGTTTTTGATGAAACCGGAAATGAGGTTACGATGCAGATTATTGCAGCGATGTTTGAAGGGAAAGATACAGGAATTCCAACCAATATTTATCAGGTACCCTTTTACAGAGAGCAGCTTGAAGAAATGAGAATGATTCCTTGCGGTTATCATCGTTATTATTATCGTCAGCAGGAACAGCTGGAGCATGGACTGGAAGAATATAAGGGGATCGGAACGCGCGCGCAGCAGGTTAAGAAAACAGAAGAAGAATTATTTGAACTTTACAAAAACCCGGCGTTAAATGAGAAACCGGAACAGTTGGCAAAACGCGGCGGTTCTCATTATAGTGATGCAGCTTGTGAAACGATTGCTGCTGTTTACTCAAATTCTAATCTCCATATGGTTGTAACGACCATGAATCGCGGGGCAATTCCGGATCTTCCTGCTGATGTTGCGGTTGAGGTTTCTTCCTTAATCGGCAACCTTGGCGCAAGACCGCTGGCTTTTGGCAGGTTAAATGCTGCAGAGCGGGGCTGGCTGCAATGCATGAAAAACATGGAACTCTGTGTGGAAGAAGCGGCTGTGACAGGAGATTATGGCAAAGCAATGCAAGCTTTCTTCCTGAATCCACTAATTCCTTCAGGGGAAAATGCAGTCAAAGTCTTAAATGAATTACTGATTGCGCATAAAAAATATCTTCCGCAATTTGCTGAGAAAATTGCGGAATTAGAAAGTAAAAACACGATCATTAAAGATGAAATTGCCCGTGAATTAACGAATCAGGGATTATAAAAATATAAAATCCTTCTTTGTCAGCGAGTTCAAAATCAATGAACTGATAAAGGAGGATTTTTTTGATACAACGGTCGTTCAGTCTTTTTCCTTTATAATGCCTAACGTGATCCGCGTTGTTTTATCTTGCTCAATGTCAAAAGAAGGAGATACCTTGGATTTCCAGTTTTTATCATAATTTTGTGTAAATAAACAAGAATACAGAACTTCCAGCAGATAAATAATGGATACATCTGTACTGAAAGAGGCTATTTTGGAGAACTGTTTTTCTCTTGTGCAAATACGAAGATTACAGGATGAAAGACTGGAAATTGTGCTGTTGCCTATACTGGTGATGGAAATAATCGGAACCTGGTGTTCTTTAAGATATTTTGCACACTGAACCAATGTTCGTGTTTCGCCGGAATAGGAAAGAATAATTGCACAAGAAGAGGATCGGGCCTGATAAGCATCAAACATCATCTGTCCCTGAATCGAATGGATTTCAGCATGTTTTTGAATTTGCATTAAATTGTGTTTAAAACTTTGCGCAATCAATGCATTTTGACGAACACCAAAAATATGAATGAGATCGGCTTTTTCCAAAATGTTTACTGATTTTCTAAGATCATCCTGTTTGATTAATGAGAGTGTGTCGTCAATGGATTCCTTTTTTAATACTGAGATCTTAGTCGCGATGGTAAGCAGACTGTCTTCTTTATTAAAAGGCTGGTTTGCATCAATCTCAGAAACTTGTGATTCTAAGTACTCGAGTTCTTTTAAATAATCCGCTTTTAATGTTTCCCAACCAGAATAATTAAGCTTATGAGCAATTCGGCTCATCGTTGCTGGTGAAGTAAAAGTCGCATTTGCGATATCACGCATAGTCATTGTACGAATTGCACTTTTTTGGTCAAGAATATACTGAATGATGAGTTCTTCATTATATGAAAAATCTTCGTTTTTTAAACGATCTTCAATGAGCATAATGCCTCCCAATAGGTTCCTGTTATATTTACAATTAGTATAAAATACTGACAGGAATGATTCAACAAAATAAAAACGCGAAAAATAATATGCCTGACATATTTACTTCCCAATAATTTAAACTAGGCAGGGGATTTGACAAGCTCAGGCATTAATAATAAACTTAGGGTGCTAAAAACGAAATACAGAAAAGAGGTTTCTTATATGAAAGATACATTAATTCATGCAATCAGTGCGAATGGACATATTCGGGTTCTGACCTGTACCTCAACGCAGTTGGCGGAGCAGGCGCGGAAGCAGCATGATCTGTGGCCGACCAGCGCGGCCGCTTTGGGACGGGTCTTAACCATTACCGCGATTTTAGGCAGCATGTTAAAGACTGAAAAAGAGAAGGTCACCGTGCAGATCAACGGCGGCGGTCCGATTGGTACGATCATGGCAGACGGTTGGGCCAATGGCGATGTACGGGGATTTGTCGGCGATCCGGAAATCTATCTGAAATACAATGATACCGGCAAACTGGCCGTCGGCACCGCTGTGGGCAAGGACGGCTATTTGAAGGTCATCAAACGGATGAACATGAAGAATGACTTCACCGGACAGGTGGCCCTGGTCAGCGGTGAGATCGGTGAGGATTTCGCATATTACTTTACGATTTCTGAACAAACCCCTTCGGCCGTTTCGCTCGGCGTGCTGGTTGATACGGATAATTCCGTTATGGCTGCCGGCGGGATTTTAATTCAGATGATGCCGGAAGCGACAGAGGAAGATATTAAGCTGGCCGAAGCCGCAGTAGCTAAGCTGAAGCCGGTTTCTGAGATGGTCAAGGAAGGTCATGACGCAAAGGCTCTGGCCATGATGTTGTTTGAGGATCTTGAAATTCTGGAAGAAAAACCGGTTCAATGGCATTGCGACTGCAGCAAGCAGCGGTTTAAAGCAGCTTTAACGACGCTGGATCGGGGAGAACTGGAAAAAATGCTGGAAGAGGATCATGGCTGCGAAGTGAAGTGTGAATACTGCAACAGTAAATATCAGTTCACGGAAGAAGATCTCCGCACGATTCTGGAGTTCAAAGCGGCATGTGGAAAATAAGGGATCTGGAAATTGCCAACCCGGTTGTCATCGCACCGATGGCGGGTATTTCCAACGCGGCGTTTCGCACGATCGCCCATGAATTCGGCGCCGGATTGATCTATACTGAAATGATCAGCGATAAGGCGATTTGTTACTCCAACAAAAAGACGATGGAGATGACGCAGCTAGCGCCGAATGAACATCCGATTGCGATGCAGCTGTTCGGTCATGAGGAAGCTTCGATGATTCAGGCCGCGCAGGTTCTGGATAAAACGGATTGTGATGTGATCGACATCAATATGGGATGTCCGGTGCCGAAGGTGGTCAATTCCGGTTCCGGCAGCGCCATGATGAAAGACCCGGAGGCGACCTATCAGCTGATGCGGAAAATCATCGCTGCTGTGCAAAAGCCGGTAACAGCGAAAATTCGTTTGGGCTGGGATCATTCCTCGATCAATGTGCTGGAAATGGCGCAGGGCTTGGAAGCGGCTGGGGTCAGCGCTCTGGCTGTCCATGGCCGGACCCGCAGTCAGCTTTACGAAGGTCAGGCAGACTGGAGCTGGATTAAACAGGTTAAAGAAAAAGTTTCGATACCGGTTATCGGCAACGGAGATATCCGTTCAGTCGAAGAGGCAATGGCCCGGATGGAGGAAACCCATGTCGATGCGATTATGATCGGCCGGGGCGTACTGGGCAATCCCTGGCTGATTCGCGATCTGGTTCATGCCTTTACGAAAACAGGGGAAATCACGCCGGTCAGCGATCATGAGAAATTTGAAATCGCTTTGGAACATGCGCGGCGCTTGTGTGTCTTAAAAGGTGAACGGGTCGGCATGAAGGAAATGCGCGGACATGCCTGCTGGTATATTCAGGGAATTCCCTATTCCAATCGGATGAAGGATCGGATCAACCAGATGACAGCGTATGCTGAATTGGAAACACTGCTTCGCCAGTATGAAGAAGCGTTAGTCAGCGGAAACTTTGACTGGCTGTTTCCTACACAATAAGAAGAACGACAAGGAAGACCATTTCCGGATTGAAGCGGAAGTGGTTTTTTTCTTCGTTCACAAATTGACAAAAGCAAGAATGTATTATACTGTATTATTAGAAATGATACAGATTGAAATTTTGATGATGATCGTAAAGGGGGAGAAGTATGGTAAAAAAGAGAATCGCGCTGCTGATCGTTCTGCTGCTTTTCTGCGGGTGCACATCCAATTCCAGCAGATCGGCAGAAAATTCTGCGGAGTCATGTACGATTGGGGAGGAGCTGCGGGTGCGGACGCTGGCCGAGGTCTGGTCCACGGCGAAATACGATTACGGTTATTGGGAACAATTATCTGAAATAGTGGATTGGGACGCTGCTTTTGAGCAATGTCTGCCGCTTGTGATGAACGCAAAAAATGATGATGAATATGTTGACTTAATGCGTGAGTTTACCGCTTTGCTGCATGATGGACATACGCATTACCGCCCGTTTCCGGGCTATGCCGCCAATAAGGGAAGTTTGCCGATCAAGCTGGAATATCTTAACGGAAGTCTTTATCTCGTTGGAAAAAACGCCAGTGTGGATCTGGAATTGGGCAGTGAACTGCTGCGCATCGATGAAGAACCGGCCTTAGATTATATCCTGGCTCATTATGGCAAATATGTTCCCGTTCTGACCGAACCCGCGCATACGCGCGAAACCGTGGAACAATTCAGGAATGATCAGATCGGAAAGAGCGTCACGCTTGAATTTCAAATGGAAGATCATTCTGTGAAGGCAATTCAGCTGGAATATGATAAACATAATCATGGGATCACGGATGAACTTTCAACGAAGACAGACTTTGATACACGATTGTATAACTCGAATACTTATACCGTCGCACCGATAAATGAGGATATTCTCTACATTGAAATCCGATCGTTTGCGAGCAGCGGCATGGACGATACCTTCACGAATATCATCCTGCCGCAGCTGGCCGAATACCGCGGCTGTATTCTTGATGTACGGCAAAACCCCGGCGGAAATTCTTATCATGGAGATGTAATCCTGCAGACCTTATCCAACGCGGGCGTACCGCCAACCACCGTCTTCAACTCAACATTTTATTCCATGATGGTTCCTTATGGTTCGGATAATTCAAATTATCAGGCGGATGATCGGACAAAATCTATGGCTCAGAAAATGATGAAGCATGCCTACTATGGAATTGACCAAGATTGTTCTGAATATGCCCTGAATCGAGCGGATTATTGGAATACGCTTGACGTGCCGATGACCTTATCTATGCCGGTCATTGTTTTGACCTCAGATCAAACTGGCTCCGCGGCGGATACGTTTGCGGCTAAAGCCAAGGTAATGGAGAATTTTACGGTGATGGGATTAACAACGCATGGCGCAACCGGGAATAATCATTCTGTGAAGCTTCCGGACGGCAGTTCTTATTCTTTGTCAGTGGATAATGTTTACAGTCCCGAAGGCTATTGTATCTGGAACCATGGGGCAATTCCGGATATTGAAGTCTGGCAGACGATCGAGGATTTAAAGAACCGGGAAGATACCGTGCTGAATACCGCAGTAGAAGTATTGCAGGAAACGCTGCGTAAAGCAGAGAGCTGAATGGAGATCAGGAAAGGACAGACGATGAAAAAGAAAATTCTATACTTAGCCTGTGTTCTGGTGCTGATGCTGACAGGCTGTTCGGCAAAGGAAACGCCGAATACCGAAAACCCGAAGAATCCATGCTCCCGGACAGTGGAGGAGCGGGTTGCGGTTTTATCTGAAATCTGGTCAACGGCGCAGTATTACTATGGCAACTGGATTGTAATGCCGGATGATTTTGACTGGGATGCAAAATACCATGAATTCTTACCCCGCATCATTCAGGCAGAAAATGATACGGATTATGTGAACTGCCTGCGGGAGTTTGTCGCGCTGCTTCAGGATGGACATACAGATTTCGTGCCGGCTTCCGATTTACAGCTGGATTCTGCTTTTCTGCCGTTTTCGCTGGTGGATCTGGATGGCCAGCTGATTCTGGACGGATCCTCAAGAAATTATGATGTTCCTTTAGGCAGTGAATTGATGGAAGTGGAGGGTCAGCCGGCATGGGATTATATTGAAGAACAGTTTGCGAAATATGTTCCGGTTTTGACAGAACCCGCCCGTCAGAGCGAAATGATAAAGCAGTTTTTGAAAGGTGAGAAGGGAACCGGGATTACGCTGAAATGGCTTACGCCTCAGGCTGAAACCTTGGAAGTTCAGTCCACCTATGAAGCCTCTGGAATGCAATACTTCAATCAGCTGAGTCCAACGCTGTCTGATAAAAAGCTGCTGCTCAGCGCCAGCCCATATATGGTTTATGAAATCAGTGAGGAACTTGTCTATGTGGAAATATCCACTTTTTTAGGACAAAGCTTTCAGCTCTATGAAAATCAGGTGATTCCAATTCTGGAAAACTATCAGGGCGTGATCCTGGATGTAAGAAACAATCACGGCGGCAATTTTACGAATGCGCTGAC
Source organism: Holdemania massiliensis (assembly GCF_022440805.1). Taxonomy (NCBI): domain Bacteria; kingdom Bacillati; phylum Bacillota; class Erysipelotrichia; order Erysipelotrichales; family Erysipelotrichaceae; genus Holdemania; species Holdemania massiliensis. Next base: position 752,105 of record NZ_JAKNTK010000001.1, read on the forward strand.
TATTCTGCAATCGTTTTCTGATCAACCAGTGCCTAATGGCTATTACTTTGACTCCGAATTCCATTCTTCGTTGGTTCCGTATGGATCGGAATCTGATCCTGTTTTTTACTCAGGAAGCGAGCTTAACCGTAAGGCAGCGCGCATGATGAAGCATCAATATTATGGTGCGGATGCCGATATTGAAACCTTGCTGGAACAACAGGAACCTGAACCCTATCCGATCCTGACTACTGCGTTTATGGATAAGCCTGTTGTCGTACTGACCTCTCAGTTTACAGCTTCGTCGGCGGAAAGCTTTGCGGCGACGGCGAAATTGATGGACAATTTTACCTTAATAGGGCTAAGAACCTATGGAATATCGGGGAATAACAATCGGGTCAACTTATCGGATGGAAGCTTCTATTCATTAACGGTCGATCTTTGTTTTACTCCGGATAAGCAACTGTTTTGGAATCAGGGCGTGCAGCCGGATATTGAAGTGAAAATGACGCTGGAGGATCTGCTTGAGGAAAAAGATACGGTTTTAATCGCCGCGATGGAAACCCTGCAGCGTCAGATTCAGGAGCGAACCGCAAGATGAGCCTGTTTACATTGGACCCGCGCAGCCGTCAGCCGATCTATGAACAGCTAAAGGAACAGATCGTGCGGTATATCAGCCTGAATGTTCTGCAGCCGGGGGATCGAATGCCTTCAGTGCGGATGTTGGCCCGCGATCTGGGAATCAATCCCAATACGGTTGTAAAAACCTATCAGGAACTGGAAGAAGAAGGAATTTTGGTCACTGAACCAAAACGGGGCTTCTTCGTCAGCGGAAGGGAAGTTCATAAGGTGCTGCAGCAGAAGCTGAAACTGCAGCTGCAGGAAGCGGTGCAAAGTTGTCAGGAAAGCGGAATTTCCGAAGTTGAAGTACAAAGATGGATTCATGAAATTTACAATGAGGGGGATCAATCATGTTAAGGGTGGAGAATTGCTGCAAAAGATATGATCAGCAAACGGTATTGGAGCATTGCAGCTTAGAGCTGTCTGCGGGAACGATTCTTGGGTTAATCGGGATAAACGGAGCGGGGAAGTCAACGCTGCTGCATTGCATCAGCGGTGCGGCTGTGATCGATGAAGGAACGATCACATGGCAGGATCAGACGATTCTTGATAATCCGCAGGTGAAACAGAAGCTTTTCTTAGTTCAGGATGAGCCGGTCTTTCCCTCAGCTGAAAACGGCCGGGAGCTGATCGCTTATCTGTCTTTGTTTTATCCAAACGCCGATTCAAGATTGTTCGACGAACTGTTAAAAGAATTAAAACTGGATTCAACCCAGCCGTTTTCCACATTGAGTAAGGGAATGAAGCGTCAGCTGTTAATGGCCGCAGGACTGGCGATGCATCCGCAGCTGATTTTGATCGACGAGGTGTTTGACGGACTGGATCCCGTTGCCCGGCGAATTCTGCAGGGACAGCTGGCGGCGCAGACGATTGATGAAGGCATGACCTCGATTTTAACTTCCCATCGTCTGCAGGATCTGGAGAATTTCTGTGATGAATATGCCCTGTTGGATCAGGGGAAGATTCTCCATCAGAATTCACTGCTTCAAATCCAGCAGGAAATGATCAAAGTCCAACTTGCTTTTGACCATCCGATTGATCCTGGTTTGTTTCAGGATTTTGAGGTGCTGAAACTGGAAATCCATTCACGGATGGCGCAGGTGATTCTGCGGGGAAAGCGGGAAGAAACGGAAAAGCGGCTGCAGAAATTCCATCCGGTACTGCTTGAACTGTTTGACTGTTCTTTGGAAGAAATTTTTCTGGCTCAGCTGCAAAAGCAGGAGGAACTGGCATGATCAACAAAAAATATTTAATGTACTTATTGAAACGTGATTTTCGCTTAGCCCTGTGTCTGTTGCTTTTTGACGGCATGATGATGCCGTTATTGGCGATCAATTTTCCCAGCCTGCTTAATCCCGATGCCAGTGGCTTCTTTAATTTGATCTTTACTTATTTGTTGATGATCATCGTCATTCTGGTGCAGCGTCAGCTGGGGTTTGTAACGAATCGAGCGGAAAAAGTCAGCTTAGGTCAATTGCCGATGACAAAAAGAAGCTTAATCTTTACTCGTTTGTGCGCGGGCGTGCTGATCTATCTTGTGCCTTTTCTGATCGCCTGGGTGGGTATGGGAATTTCATTTGTATTCAGTCAGGATGCGACGGGAATCAGTATTCTTCAATCCCTGATTCTATTGATTGGTGCCATGATCGTTGATTTAAGTTTCTGCAGTTTTGTTTTTTACCGCAGCCGCAATCATTTCCAGGCGCTGTTTACAATCTTAGTCTGGACGCTGGCCCCGGTATTCATTGTTTCAGCCTTGGTAGCCGTAATGAGAGCGACAGCGATTTATTGGCAGCAGTGTAATTTGTTTTTTAATATGCTGCATGACTTCGGAACGCTGACTGGCTTCTTTACCCAGGCGGCCAAGATCTTGATTCTGGACGGAAAGATTCCGGCTTTTCCAGTATGCCTGAGTTTGGACGGTTTGGCTGTCATTTTTAGTCTTTGGATTTTATTGAGGATTACAGAAAATAATAGTCAGAATGAGCATCGAACATTGACGCAGACCTCTTTGTTCAAACTCATGCCGGCACTGACGGCGGCCCCCTTATTGATCGTCAGTGCGATGACCGTGGCTAAGCTGCGTAATGCGCTCATTTTTATATCACTAAGCATTGTCTTGTATTTGTTGATCCAATTTATTTCAACGGCAAAAATCCAGTTTAACCGAAGAATGATCGGTATTTTGCTTCTGGAATTTCTGCTGATCCAGGGAGTGACCTGGTCATGGCGGTATACTGGCGGCTGGGGTATGACGCATGCGATTGAAGAAGGTTCGATTTTCTTTATTAATCGTTACTTTGGAATCGGAGAAAGAGAACCTTATTATCTGGAATTCTCTGTTAAGAAAACAGCGACGATGAGTGCAGAAAGCAAGAGCATCCTCGTCGAGGTTCAGCAGGAGGCAGAACAGCGATATCGCAGGCAGGGGCTAAAAGGAAGTACTGGATTTATCCAGATCGTTTATCGGCTGCAGGAGGATCAGGTTGGACTGATCATTCCTTATTATTCAGATCTGATTGAACCGCTGCTGGAAGAATTAAATGCACAGGGAACAGAGGTCAATACAATGATTAGAACAGAAAATCCATATCAGAATCATTCTTTCGAAATTGATAGTCTTAATGTTCAGATTTTCTAAAGGAATCATCAAGCTTTACTGCTTCTTATGGGGGTACTTATGAAAAAGAAAATATGGATCGTTTTATTTCTCTGCTTATTATCAGGCTGTGCGGTGAAGACTGAGGATTGTCAAATTCCCCTGGAAACGCGTATTCAAAGTGTTTCAGAAATGTGGCATTATGCAAAAAGTTATTATGGCAACTGGCAGCTGATTTCTCAAGCTGATTGGGATGACGCTTATTATGAAACCTTGGAAAAGGTGCGTACCAGCAAGACGGATTCAGAATACCGGTCTGTGATGCGGCAGTTCGGTACCCTGCTTCAGGATGGTCATTTTAATTTAACCTGGGAAAATGAACCGGAAGAAAAAGGAATACCGCTGCAGTTTACCGTTATCGAAGGAAATTTAATTGTGAGTGCCGCAGATTCTTTTTATACCAAGATTCCGGTTTCAAGTACTGTGAATCAAATTAACGGTCAGGATTGGTTAACCTATGCCGAAGAAACAATCGGAAAAGAAACCGGTATCCAAACGCCGGAAACACGTCAGCTAATCCTGGCTCAGCTGCTCTCCTATACAAAAGAAGAAGCGAAAGAGATCACTTTGGATTTGGTCACGCCTCAAGGAGAAACCCTGCATGAAACTCTGTCCTATCTCGATAAGGATGATCTGATTTTGTGGACAAACGCTGCTCAACTATCGCTGGATAAGTCAAAGAACAAATTTCTGACCTATCACACTTCCCCAACGATGATTGCGGCGATTTATCAAGACCGTATCGGATATATTTGTATTCAGTCTCTGAAAACAATCGACATCGCAGAAGAATTTGGAGAAGTCATGACCAAGGTAATCAAGGATTTGGATTTTTATGTTCTGGATATCCGAATGAATGCCGGCGGAAGCGGGACGGTGGCGAAAACGATTTTAAATTATTTTTATCCTGATGAAATTCCGGATCTAATCATGTATCATCAGGAAACGGACAGTTATGATGTGGGCGTGTTCTCTTCGCTTCAGGCAATGAATCTTTCATCGGAAGAAATTGGGGAGTCCTCTGAGTTGGATTATGATCGGCGCCGAGGTGAATTGATGGCTGAAAATCAATATTACACGGCTTCAGAAACATCTGTCGATATCAATACCGTTTCTCCTTTACCCAATGTGGCAATTCTGATTGGAAATCGCACAGGATCTGCTGCCGAAGATATGGCAGCTTATGCCCAGGCGATTGGCATTTCTTTAATTGGTGGGCATACTGCAGGGGCTACCGGTCAGGTCGCAATTCTCAGCCTGGCTGACGGGGCGAAAATGATGTTTTCCACAGTGCGTGTAGTTTCGCCTTGCGGACAAGATTTTCTTAATCAAGGGATTCAACCGGATTTCGAAGTGAAACAAACGCTGGAAGATTATAGGGAAGGAATCGATACGATGCTGGCCTATGCTTTAAACTTTGCGGAAAAACAAATAGAACCGTGATGAAGGCATGCCAGAAAAGCTGATCGTTAAGCACTGAAATACAGCTTCCCCGTTGACAAACGGCTTGGAAATGCTATAATCTAAACGATTATTTGCGCGATGAACAGAGGAGTAATCCGAGACGAAGCAGACAGAGAGTTCCTGGCTGGTGAAAAGGAATGTGCCAAGTGCGGATGAATAAAGACTGGGAGCGGCAACGCAGACCTGCGTTATGGGCAGACTGATGAATCAGTTACTAAGATGATTAAAGTGATTTAATCATGAATTAGGGTGGTACCACGATGATAACTCTCGTCCCTATCGGGTTTGAGAGTTTTTTTATGGAACAAAGGAGGAAAAGAAAATGGAACAGAAGTTATCCGAACAAGAACTGGTTCGCCGTCAGAAGATGGAAGAACTTCGGGCAAAAGGCATTGATCCGTTTGGACATGCGTTTGCGCGGACACATCGTTCCGCACAGCTGCGGAGTGAATATGGAGAATTAAGCCAGGAGGATCTGGAAGAGAAAAAAATCCCATGTGCGATTGCTGGCCGCATCATGACCAAGCGCCGGATGGGCAAGCTGGGATTTATGCATTTGCAGGATCGCGATGGCCAGATTCAGGTTGTCGTCAATAAGGGGATTGTCGGTGAGGAAGTCTATGAGCTGTTTAAAGCAGCGGATCTGGGCGATATCGTCGGGATTGAAGGCTATGTCTGCAAGACGAATACCGGTGAATTATCCGTTAAAGCTGAGAAATTTGAGCATCTGACCAAGGCACTGCGCCCGCTGCCGGAGAAGTTCCACGGTTTACAGGATGTTGAAGAACGCTTCAGAAGACGGTATGTCGATTTAATTATGAATGAAGACAGCCGCAAGATCGCGATGCTGCGGCCAAGAATCATCCGCGCTGTCCAGCATTATCTGGATGGTCAGGGATTGATGGAAGTCGAAACGCCGGTGCTGCAGCCGATTTTAGGCGGCGCCGCGGCCCGTCCGTTTGTCACTCATCACAACACGCTGGATATGGATTTCTATCTGCGCATTGCAACAGAGCTGCCGTTAAAGCGTTTGATTGTCGGCGGGCTGGAAGGCGTCTATGAAATTGGCCGTCTGTTCCGCAACGAAGGCATGGATCCGAAACACAATCCGGAATTTACGACGGTGGAAGCGTATGTTGCCTACAGTGATATTGAAGGCATGATGGCGCTGAATGAAGGTCTGTTTGAAAGTGTTGCCATGGAAGTCTTCGGCAAGACCGATTTCACATTGGGCGATAAGCCGATTTCCTTAAAGGCTCCGTACAAGCGCTGGCATATGGTGGATGCGGTCAAAGAAGTCACCGGTGTGGATTTCTGGAAGGAAATGAGTGTTGATGAAGCGCTGGCACTGGCGAAAGAACATGGTGTTGAAGTTCAGCCGCATGAACGTACTGTCGGTCATATCATCAACCTGTTTTTTGAACAGTTCTGTGAGGAAAAGATTACCCAGCCGACCTTCGTTTATGGTCATCCGGTTGAAATCTCACCGCTGGCTCGCAAGAATGCGAAAGATCCGCGTTTTACCGATCGCTTTGAGCTGTTGATCTACGGCACGGAATATTCCAATGCGTTCAGCGAACTGAATGATCCGATTGATCAGCGTCAGCGTTTTGAAGAACAGCTGAAACTGAAAGAAATGGGCGATGCGGAAGCCAGCGAAATGGATGTTGATTACGTAGAGGCGCTGGAATATGGTCTTCCGCCAACCGGCGGCATTGGAATCGGCATTGACCGCTTCGTCATGCTTTTGACAGGTCAGGAGTCGATTCGCGAAGTCTTGTTGTTCCCGCACATGAAAAACCGCAACGATTAATACTAATTTAGAAAAGAGAAAGAAAAGTACCGAGCAGGATGATTATAAAATCACCAGGAGGTACTTTTTATTTGTTTGTTCTAATACAATTCTTAAAGAACCGTTTGCCCATATTGGACTAATCCTATTAAATGGATAAGTAAGACGAACAATCACAAAAAAATCAGAAAGAACTTGAATCTGATCGCAATCTATTAGAAACTAACATCAGGAAGATGGAATGAATTCTAATCAGGAAATTCAATCCCGTGGATAGGAGCAGAAAAGATGAATTTGGAATGGACGGAAACCGGTAAAATTACAAAATGTGTTTTTCACCAGGGAGAAGCAGTACACTTCCGTTTGGATGAATATGGCGGGCCTGCCTGGCAGTGCCGCCTGGGGGAGGAGCTGCGGACTTCCACCTCGCCGCGGTATAAAGACGGCTGGTTTAAAGAAGCCTTTTTTGGCGTTGAGCTGCGGCATCGGATCAAGATGGAAGGGGAGTGTCTGATCATCGAAGCCGAAGCAGAGAATCAAAGCTCACAGACAATGCCGCTGGATCAGCTGGGTTTAAGAATCGGATTGGACTGCAGCATGGAAAGTTATCCACAATGGGATACGGTATTTGCGCCGACAGTGCTGCGTTGCGAGAAGACGTATTTCTGGGGTCTGTTAAAAAGTCCGCGCGGGCGTCAGATCGCAGTGTACAGTCCTGATCCGATTGCCAGCTGGCATTTGGATTACAACCGCTTTTTCGCCGATGGTGGTCACCGCATCCTGACCTTCTGTCTGGATTTTATGCAGAGCGGAAAGCTGCCGCCGCGGCATCCGCAGTCGTTGCCGTTAGAGCCGGGAGAAATTCGGCGCTGGCGGGTTGAGCTGACGGAACTAAGCGGCGAGCAAACCCTGAAATGTTGGCTGGCGGAAAAAGGCGTGCCGGTATTTGCGGGTGAACGATGGAGTGCAGAATGCGGAAGTTCATTGATATTTCAGCTGTTGTCTGCAACGGAACCCACACTCATGGCGGAAGGTGTGCTGGTGAATTGCCAGCTACAAGAGCCGGGCGTCTATGCCGTGACGCTGCAGTCAGATCAGCCGCGGGAAATTCGTCTGATCGCCGAGAATGGGCAGCATCAGAGTGAAGCCTGGGTTCAGTTTATTCACCCTTGGCAAACGATCATGGAGGAAGCCGCCAATCAGGTGCTGCTCCAACCGCAGAAAATGGGAACTCATTGCGAAAGCTGGTATGGTTTGTTTACCGGCGCGCTGGCGATTGTGCATGATTTAAACTTTGACCGTGAGGCTTATTATCAGAAAGTCCGCGAACTCATTCCGCTGGGCTTTGATGTGGAAAAAGGGTGTCCGATCGTTCATCCCGGACGGATTCAGAACACGGCCTGCATGATCGGTTTGTTAGCGGATCTGAGCATGGCAGCTCAGGACCGCAGACCGCTGGTGCTGGGAGCCAAGCTGGCGGATTGGCTGATTGAACACAGCCAGCGTGCTGATGGTGCTTTCTGCAATGGCAAGGGCAAGCATTACACCAGTGTGATCTATATTGCCAAAAGTATCCTGGAGCTAGTTCTGGAAGAACGCAAACAGCCCGAAGCCTTCTGGCAGCAGTGTGCTCAGCGCCATTTTGAAGCTGCGAAACGGGCGATTGATGAGCTGGCGCTGCACCGTGATAACATTGAAACCGAAGGCCAGGCCACGCTGGAAGATGGCATGCTGACATGTTCCGTGGCTCAGCTGACAATGCTGGCAAGACTGCTGGATCCGGATCAACGTCAACCGTATATCGAAGCGGCCGAGGCTTTGGTTGAAAAACACCGCTGTTTAGAACGAACCGCGGTAGCGGACAGCCGCTGCACTCAGACGACACTCAGATTCTGGGAAGCTCAGTACGATGTTCTCATCATGGGCAATATGATCAATTCTCCGCATGGCTGGAGCGCGTGGAAAGTTTACGGGATCCTGGATCTGTATCTGCTAACGGGGAAACGGGAATATCTGATCGACGCGATGAATACGCTGATGAGCTGTGTCAGCCTGCTCGATGTGGAAAAGAAAACGCTGAACTGGGCGTTTGTGCCGGATCCGCATCGGGAAGTCATGGCCTTTGTCAGCGATCCGCAGCAGCCGGGAAAAGGCAAATTTGTAAAGCAGACGATTGCTGAAGAACGCGTGGCGATGATCAGCCGCTGGTACCGTGCTCCGGAAGAGACCGCGGTGTTCGGTTATCTGGGCAGCTGGCCGGATGTTTCTACCGATCAGGGCGGCTGCTGCGACAATGACGTGCATGAGATTTTTAAATGTGCGGAGGAAGTCATTTTAACGAAAGCTTATGTGCATGAAGAAATAGACAGCTGGGATGCTTTTCACTGCACGGCAGAAAATACCGCGGAAGGTCTTGTGATCCGGCCGCGCGAAGCACTGGTTGATCAGGTTCATGTTTTGCTTTCCTCTGAAAAGAAAGTGACCGTCGAATTTGCTTCAGGCACAGTAACCGTCATCCTGCAGCGCGGATGGATTGAGGCGGATGGAACGGTAAGGGCAGATTAAAGAAACAAATGGGAACTGGATTAACAGATATAAGCCAGTCCGGTTTTCAAAACTGAAAGTCGAATTAAGGCAAGATGCGGGATCATCGAAGGAAAGAAGGCAGACGATGAGATGGAAATGGAAGATTGGATTGATTGTCAGCCTGTTGTTAGTCAGCGGATGTGCAAAATCAACTTTGCCGTCCGCTGCCTCGCCGCTGACGCTCGTCATTGCGACGGATCTGCATTATCTGGCACCTGAGCTGCATGATCAGGGCGAACGCTTTCAGCGATTAATCGAGGAAAGTGACGGGAAGCTGACAGCCGAGAGTGAATCCATCGTAGATCAATTTATCCAGAAGATGCTGCTGAAGAAACCTCAGGCCGTAATTTTAAGCGGCGATCTGACATTCAATGGGGAAAAGCTCAGCCATCAAAAACTGGCGCAGAAGCTTCAGCGATTAACCGAAGCCGGGATCGATGTCTGGGTCATTCCCGGCAATCACGATTTAAACAATACCTCGGCGGCTTCATTCAGTCAGGATCAGGTCCGGCGCGTGGAGTCGGTCAGTGCCGCAGAGTTTTCCGCAATCTATCAGAATCTGACGAACCGGAAAGTGATCAGTCAGGATCCGAATTCGCTGAGCTGCCTTGTTCCAATTGCCGAAGATCTGACACTGTTGCTGCTGGATGCCAACAGTGAAGCCGCACCGGGAGTGATCAGCGAATCGACTCAGCAGTGGATTCAAGCTCAGCTTGAACAAGTCCAGGCTGAAAAGCAAACCGTCATCTCGGTCAGTCATCAGAATCTGGCAGAGCATACGACGCTGTTTTCCTCTGGCTTTACGATACAAAATGCCGATGAAGTCAGAGTACTGCTGAAAGCTGCGGATGTTCGCGTTCATTTCAGCGGCCACATGCACATCCAGCACATTCAGAAGCAGGAGGGAATAACGGATATCGCAACCTCCTCGCTTTCCGTATCGCCGCTGCAGTACGGCTTAATCACATTGGATGAAGACCGCACGCTGCATTATCAAACGCAGAGGCTGGCTCATCCTGAGTTAAAAGCGAAAGCCAAACAATGCTTCGAGCAGACAACCCATAGGCAAGTTCAGCGTGGTCTGGCTGACTCATCCCTGTTCCCGCAGGAACAAGCCGCCATGATCGAATTGGCGGTCAGGATGAATAATGAAATCTTTGATGGAACGCTGGCTGACAATTTCGCAGCCATCCTGCAGGATCCAGCTTGGCGGCTGTGGAAAAATCAAGCCGGAAGCTTATTCTTCAGTCAATATCTGCAGGCGATGGTGAAGGAAGCCCAGCCGAATCAGAACAAAATCACGCTGGTATTGCGTTGAGGAGAACCCAATCCACAAGACTTTCAACGGAATACGAATCAGAGGAATTTTTATGTTCCTTTTCATCTCTGGGCAGCGCTTGGGAAACTGCGTCACTTCTCTGTTAAACAAAAAATGCAAGGATGTGATGTATTTATCTTATTCAATGATTGACATTCCTATAATAAGTGATATATTTGTCTTATTAAGAGATAAATATATCTCGTGGAGGAACTTTGATGAATAAAAAATCGATGTTTCGCTGGCTGATGGCCGGCGGTGTTATCCTGTTGATCGTCTTGCTTTCCTGTGCTTATTCCGTCTTTGAAAATGAAAGCCGCTTGGTAGCGCCCATGGATTTTTCCACCTACCAATTTCGGGTAAAAGATTTACCGATGTTAATCTCAATTCCTCTGCTTATCGTTTACATTCTGGCATTGGTCGTGCGGCTGTTTCTTGCTTTAAAGCAACAGCGTCTGCAGGATCAGCCGGGGTATACGCGCCGCGTGGATCAGCGGTTCGGATTGTTCGGTTTCTTTGGTTTTCTCGGTTTTCTCGGTTTCTGGAGCTATGCAAGCCAACGTGTGATCTTCCCATTTTTCTTCTTTGTATTCTTTGGTTTTTTCGGTTTCTACTACGAAGGAAAAATGTCGGGAACACTGGCGGATGAAATGTTTGAGGAGCATCGCATAAAAGCGCAGCTGAAAGCCTATAAGGTGGGAATGAGTCTGATCTTTGTGATCCTGTGGCTGGTCGGCTTCGGTTTGTTTAACCGGCAGTTAGATTATGTAGCGATTTACCTGACGATCGGGATTTCACTGGCGTATGCCGTCACGTTGTTTTTAAGCGAGTACCTGTTGTACCGCTACGAACACCAGGAGTAGGATCATGCCGGAATTTATTTGTCAGCTAAAGCAATACCGTGCTGCGAAAGGGTTGACGCAGCAGCAGCTGGCTGATTTAGTGCATGTCCGCCGGGAAACGATCATGCGTTTAGAAAAAGCGCAGTATAATCCCTCGCTGAAATTGGCGATTGATATTTCGCGGGTTGTGGAACAGCCGATTGAGAAAATATTTATCTTTGATTGATAAAATCAGCTTGAGTCAGACGCGGCGTCCGGGTTTATACTGAAGCTGCGAGGTGAAGAAAATGCGAATTAATGAAGCAGCGGAACAGCTGGGTCTGAGCCAGCGGGCAATAAAATATTACGAAAAGGAGGGTTTGCTGAAAGTCGGACGCGATGAAAACGGCTATCGCAATTACTCCCAACAGGATTTGGATCAACTGAAAAAAATCTCACTGTACCGCAGACTGGGGATTGGCGTGAAGGATATCGAAAATTTGTTAAAAAGCGAAGATTCTTCGCGTCTGCGGGAGATTCTGATCCAAAAACAAAATCAGCTGCATCAGGATCACATGCAGATGCAGGCTTTGGAAAAATATCTCAGTGAAGGAGATCTGGATGAGGCGCTGCAGACGATTGATTATGAAACGATTGCGCAGGCGATGCAGGATATGTTTCCGGGCTTTACTGGTTACTATTTCATGCACCACTTCATGCCGTATCTGCAGATCCAGATCACAACGCCCCAGCAGCAGGCCGCCTATCAGCGGATTCTGGCTTTTTGGGATTCCGTCTCGATTAAAATTCCGCTGTTTATGCGTCTGACCTCATTTGTGCAATACAAGCTGAGCGGGGAAAAAGCGTTCAGTCAGGCTGAACAGATGGACAATCAGATGAAGCAGATGATCGAGCTCAGCGATCAGGATTACGAGAAACTGAAAAAACAAGTTATGCAGGGAGTCAAACTGAAAACAAGCTTTCCGATGAAATATCATCCTGCCTTTATCGCTCAGCGTAAATTTATGAAACAGCTGCAGGACTGCGGCTACAATGATATTTTCATTCCCAGCATGATTGCCCTGTCGCCTGCCTACAAGACCTATCATGAAGCGCTGGATCGTGTGAATCAGCGGATATGCGAGGATCTGGGGCTGTACTACAATACCCGCTATGAGCTTGTGTATAAAAAGAAGGCGAAGTCCGCGGATCAATGTGAGGAAAGCAAGAATCAGCTTTAAATCAGAATCCAGAAAATCAGAAATCGGAGGCAGCGGGAAATTCCTGAACTGAGATCCGATTTTTTCCTTTATATTCAAATGAAAAAGCCAATGGACATTTGACCCAGCATAACACTATCAAATTTATTGTTTTTCCTAAAAAAAGCTTGACCTGGAGCCAGCTTCAGGTGTTAATCTAATAGAGAACAGAAGAAGGGGGATTGCAATGAAAGAAAAAACACCGCTGATCGTGGTGATCGACGGACAAGGCGGGATGATCGGCCGAAAATTGTGTGATCGGCTGTTGGAGTGCAATCCTGAGCTGAATCTGTTGGCACTGGGCACAAACAGCACTGCGACTTCAACGATGCTGAAAGGGAAAGCGCGGCAGGGCGCAACCGGAGAGAACCCGGTGTTAGTCGCTGCCCGGCGGGCGGCGGTGATTGCTGGTCCGGCTTCCATTGTTGTGGCTGATTCCATGCTGGGTGAAATCACCCCGAAGATGGCAGCGGGGATCGGACAGAGCGATGCGGAGAAGGTCTTAATCCCTTTAAACCGCTGCGGAATTCTGATTGCTGGGGTTCAGGATTGTTCCGTCGACGAGCTGATTGAAAAGGCTGTCGGCCTGATCTTGGAAACGATTGCTGTTTGATGTTTTTGGCAGAAGCTGAAATGTCGTTCCAACCAGAAACAAAAAGCGAATGCGGAAATCACGAAGGTTTCCATGCGGCAGAGCACTGTTGTTTTTGAGTAGGAGAAAACAAAGATGAAAAACACAAGACACTTGATTATTACGGCTTTATGTATGGCTTTAGGCGTTGTTCTTCCGATGGCCTTTCACGTCATTCCCAATGCTGGCAGCGTAATGCTGCCGATGCACATTCCGGTTTTGCTTTGCGGTCTGATCTGCGGTCCGATCCTAGGCTTGATCTGCGGAATTTTTACTCCGGTGCTGTCGTCCTTAATCACCGGGATGCCAGGTCCGGCGTATCTGCCAAGCATGATCTGTGAGCTGGCAGTTTATGGCTTGCTTGCCGGAATCATGATCAAACTGATGAAGACGGAAAAACCAATGATCAATCTGTATGCCGCGCTTGTCACCGCGATGATTGGCGGACGAATCGTTTATGGATTGATGAACGCTCTGATTTTCAGAGCTGGGGCGTATTCCATTCAAATGTGGATGACGGCGTCCTTCGTAACGGCGCTGCCGGGTATTCTTCTGCAGCTGCTGATTTTGCCGGCTGTGGTTTATGCCCTGCAGAAGGCGAAGCTGGCGTGAGTGAGCTGACGGACATCCTGCTTTGGCATGCCGCGCATTATCCCTCCATGCAGCCGCAGGATGCGGTCAAGCTGATTTATCAGAATGAATTCGGCTGCGAACATCTGATTGGCGATTCACAGGGAATGCTGGAATTTCTCAAGCAGGAGATCGAGGCGAATTCGGATCGTCACCGCGGGCGGCCATGGGATGAACTTGGTAGCGGTCTGGTGCGGTTGCATTTAGCCGGATTAAAACCGATTCAGGCCGAAGCCATTTTTGACGCTATGCAGCAGACGGCTCAGCTGCATCAAGGCCGTGAAGTTTCATTTCAAATGAAGCTGAAAGAATTGGAGAGCTTGACACAATTAGGAAAAATGCCGTTTGATGAACGGACATGGAAAGCTTGGCTAACGAATTATCCAGGCGGATCAGTACATCATTCCGACATTTATCGGCGTCAGGAACATCCGGCATACAGAGTGATTTTACAAGCTTACGCAATCGATTTAGCCCGTTTGTAAAATAACAGGTCTATTCTTTTCCTAGGAGCTTTGTCAATCGGAATTCAAAGAGAAACAGGTTCAGCGGATAACATCGCTGAACCTGTTTTGAATTGTCAGGACAGAACTGAAAAGGAACGGTATAATGGAATTCGAGTACCAGATGAGCCTGAGTTCTCATGGACAAAGGTTTGATAAGAAGGAAGAGAGGGGAAAACAATGAAGGTATTGGAAGATAAAAAATGGATTCAGGGAAAATGGATTAAGAATCAGGAATGTTCAGATTCAGAACTAAGAAAAATAATGGATGTTTTTACAGATTTGTTGCAGCGCAAAAAGACGATGGTCTGTTCCTATCCTTCCCAATCGGGAATGATTATTTCCAAAGCGGTGTATATCAACTTTGTTGAAAATGGGAAGGAAATCTGGATAAATACCGATGAAAGCGCGGAATTCTGTCAGTATTTAAAGTCGAACAAGCAAGTGACCGGTTTTATTTTTGATGAGGAATCGGTCTGCGGAGTGATGCTGCAGGGGCAGGCGGAGTTTGAGCAGCGGGAAGCGTATATTAGAAAATCATGGCGAAGTGAGCTGAACGAGTGGTAACCAGAGGGAATGTTCGGCGGTGATTTCAAAGTCATTCATTTTACAATCAATCGGATCAAAGTCTTCTTTGATTCCAGAGAAACTTTTATACAGCTTGGGCAGGAAGCTTAGAATCACAGGCTGATTTCTAGGAGTGCCTGAAAGAATCGTGGATTCTTAATACGAATCAGCTTTATTAAAAACGATTTGGTAAAATCTCTAAATGTGTCTTGCATTAATTATACGCATATGTATAATTATCTATATAAACATGCACGGCGTATAATTGTGAAAAAAAGATTATGCTGAGCATGGATAGGGAGGAAAAGATGAAAAAGTTGATTCAAATTGTTTTGGCAGGAATGTTGTTTTTCAGTATGACGGCCTGTTCTCAGCCAGCAAGTTCCACTGGATTAAAAGATGGAACATACACTGTTGTCACCAAAGGGATGGACGAGGGACTGACGCTGGACGTCACCTTCGCGGAAGGGAAAATTGCCGAGGTCAAAGTCGTTTCGCATAACGAAACGGCTGGCGTCAGTGATCCGGCGATTGAACGGATGCCGGAAATGATCGTAACGAATAACAGCGTGAATGTCGATGCGGTTGCCGGGGCCACCATGACTTCCAACGGTATTCTTGACGGCGTCAAAAAAGCAATCGAGGAAGCCGGCGGAAAAGTGGAAGATTTCAATACCGCGGCAGATCAGACAGCGAAACAGGAAGAAGTGACGATGGAAGCTGACGTGGTTATTGCCGGCGCGGGACTGGCAGGTCTGACAACCGCGGTTTCCGCTGCTGAAAATGGATTGGATGTTATCGTTGTTGAGAAGATGCCGCGGGTCGGCGGAAGCCTGGCTCTGGCCATGGGCTCTTTCTTCAGCGTCAACAGCGAGATCGCAAAAGCAGCTGGGGTTGAAGACAGTAAGGAACATATGATGGATATCTGGCATCAGATTGCGGAATATGGCCCGGATGCTCCGGATCAATATCCGAATTTTGACCGGATCAGCTATATTCTGGATGAAACCGGTCCGCAGCTGAGCTGGCTGCAGGATCATGGCGTACAGTTTAACAACGTCATTCCTAGTGTCGGAACTCATCCGGTGATGATCACGACGGATAACGGCGCAGCCGTTGCCGAAAAACTGGAAGCGGCGGCGAAAGCAGCGGGGGTTCAGATTCTGACAGATACACCGGCGCTCGAACTGATTACAGAAGAGGGCAAAGTTGTCGGACTGAAAGCCGCATCGACGACGCAGAATCTTACGATCAAGGCTCCGAGCGTTGTTTTGGCAACCGGCGGTTTCGGCAATAATCTGGAACTGATGGATGAATTGATTCCGCAGTTCAATGGTTCGCATTTACAGACGGCGGTCGGAAACGTCGGCGACGGCCTGGCGATGGCTGAAGCCGTCGGCGGTGTCGTTTATGATCACTGCTGGGCTTTGGTCACAGGCATTACGGTCAGTCCGGCCTTCTTGGGCGCTGCTGCGGAAGCGGCAACGATCAATCTGGCGAACAAAGCAATGGTCGATCAGACTGGCAAACGGTATGTCAGTGAAGTAAGTGATCTTTCGGTTGTTCCGAATGCTTTGGCAAAACGCGAAAGCAAGAGCTTTGTCCTGTGCGACAGCAGTGATCCGGAAACTGTTAAAATTCTTGAACAGGGTTTAACAAGCGGCGCTGTGTTCAAGGCCGATACGATTGAAGAACTCGCAAAGGCAGCGGAAATTGACGCGGTGGCGCTGCAGGAAACCTTTGACCGCTACAATGCTTCTGCCGCAGCGGGTGTTGATGAAGAATTTGAAAAGCCGGCAGACAGCCTGATCGCTTATGGCGAAGGTCCGTATTATGCAGTTCAATGCGTTGCCGATATTATCGGAACTTACGGCGGCGTGAAGACCGATTTTGATTCGCACGTTCTGGATAAGGACGGCAATCCCATTGAAGGTCTGTATGCGCTGGGCGAAATGTCAAACCGCGAATATTACAATGAAGCCTATATGGCCTGCGCTTCTTTGACCATGTACTCCACAGTTGGCCGTCTGCTGGGACAGAATTTAGCGACTCAGGCAAAATAACACGCTAGGAAAATTCAGAAAATCTGGCAAAGACTTCAAATCTATTCCCGGCTGTTGCCTGGACTGAAGTCTTTGCCGCTTCCAATCAAATAGAATAAAGGAAAAACAGCGGTAGTTTAAGATGGAACGCTGTTTTTCTGTTAGCAGCCGAATGAATAGCTTTTTCAACATAGACTTTCATGATCGTCCTTGACCAATTCGGTTCCCTCAGCTAAGATAAGCTCAGATGGGTCTTAAACCTAATCCAATATATTAAGCTGAGGAAACCATGAAATGGAGGAATCATGATGGGTGAAAGAATGCTCGACAAGCTGAATACACCGACGTTTGAGGAAATGGCAGAAACCTGCGGTAAAAGCCGTGCGTTGTTTATTCAAATCAATGAATGGCTGTCTGCCGTCTGCGGTACGGCACAGACAATCTGTTTTCCCTATGGGAATCACTACGGCTGGGCAGTCGCTCATAAAAAGAAGAAAAAACTAATCTGCAATGTCTTTGCGGAAACAGATTCGTTGACGGTGATGCTACGCTTATCGAATGAACAATTTGCGCAGATCTATGATCAGGTTGAACAGGAAACGCAAGCCTGCATTGACAAGAAATATCCTTGTGGGGACGGCGGTTGGCTGCATTATCGGGTTACCAATGAAGCTCAGTTTCACGATGTTCAGAAGATGCTGGAATTGAAATGCACAGCGTAGCGGATTTCAAGTGTTTACAAGTAAAGAGGTCGGTCTGAGGAAATCGGCGCTGAATGAAATGCGGAACCTGCGGGCTGAGGTAAAATAAACCAGTGAAGGATCAATAACAGCGCTGCAGATTTAAAATTAATCAGGCCAGGGATGCTCTAATCCATTCGATCAAAATAAAGAAAAAATATTCTTTTATCATTTTACAATAAAAAAGCTTGACCTGGAGCCAGCTCTAAGAGTTACGATAAAAGCAGGAAATCGTTAGAAAAACAGGAGGAAGCAAAGATGATCTATCGAACATTAGGCAGCACAGGTCTGAACGTCAGCGAGATTGGTTTGGGCTGTGAAGGTTTTACGGAAGATGAAGGCCGGGGCACCTATGCTTTGGTTGATGCGGCAGCGGAGGCGGGAATCAATTATTTTGATTTGTATTCTCCGGATCCGAACCTGCGTCATCACCTCGGCGAAGCCCTGAAAGGCCGTCGGGATCAGTTTATTATCCAGGCTCATCTGTGTTCTGTCTGGATCGAGGGTCAGTATAAGCGCACGCGGAAGGTCGAAGAGGTTCAGGCTGGATTTGAGGATTTATTGACTCAGCTGCATACCGATCACGTGGAAGTCGGCATGATTCATTATGTAGATTCTTTGAAGGACTGGCAGGAAATTGCCGAGGGGCCGGTGATGCAGTATGCGCTGCAGCTGAAAAAAGAAGGCCGGATCGAACATATCGGTTTAAGCAGCCACAATCCCGAAGCGGCGATCAAAGCGGTGGAAAGCGGCTTGATCGAAGTGCTGATGTTCAGCGTGAATCCCTGCTATGACCTGCAGCCGGGCAGTGAGGATATCGAAGCCTTATGGGCGGATGAAAGCTATGCGAAGCCGTTGGTGAATATGGACCCGCAGCGCGAGGCGCTGTATGAATTATGTCAGCGCAAGGGGGTTGGCATCACCGTCATGAAGCCTTTTGGCGGCGGCGATTTATTAGATGAAAGCCTGTCGCCGGCAGGCAAAGCCCTGACTCCGGTTCAATGTCTGCATTATGCTCTGACCCGTCCTGGTGTTGCCACCGTGCTGCCGGGCGCGCATACGGTTGAAGAGCTGCGCCAAAGCATCGCTTATGAAACAGCCCGGGATGAAGAACGGGATTATGCTGCGGCGCTGGCATCCTTCCCGAAAATCAGCTGGAAAGGGCATTGCATGTATTGCGGTCACTGCGCTCCATGTCCGATGGAGATCGACATCGCCACGGTGACGAAATTCTTGAATCTGGTAAAAGCCCAGGGCGAAATGCCGGAAACCGTTCGGGAGCACTATGCGGTTCTGGAACACACTGCCTCTGAATGCATCGGTTGTCATGCCTGTGAAAAACGCTGCCCGTTTGATGTGGAAGTCACGGAGAACATGCGTCAGGCTGCGGCAATATTCGGCAAATAATCAGCTTGCGTTGAAGCTTAGGCAAAAGGAACAGGAGGGAATAAATCATGAATATTGCTGAAGTCAGTAAAAAATACAATCTCACGCAGGACACCCTGCGTTATTACGAGCGGGTAGGACTGCTTCCTAAAGTCAACCGCACAGCCAGCGGCATTCGCGATTATACGGAGGAAGACTGCCGTTGGGTAGAGTTTATCAAATGCATGCGTCAGGCAGGACTGCCGATTGAAGTGCTGATCGAATATGTCGCCTTGTTCCAAAAGGGGGATGAAACGATTCAGGCCCGCAAGCAGCTGTTGATCGAACAGCGGGAACAGCTGATTGAAAGACTGGACGAAATGAACAAGACGTTAGAACGCTTGAATTATAAAATCGCTGCCTATGAACGCAACGACGAATGTCATCCCTGATCAGAAGGAAAACGGAGGGATCGGCTGAGCTGGAGTTGAAGGCGCAGGCTGCAGAGATTATGTTTTAATACAACGGTATAGTTCGCTTGTTTGAGCTATGCCGTTTTCTTATGGGAAAGGATAGAAAAGCCCCTGTCTGATTTTCAGACAGGAGCCTGAATTATAGCTCCAGTTTTGCCCGCAGATCCAATATCGTATCGGCGGCCATCCCGGTTAAATAAGCGGTAAGCGCAGGGAGCTCCATTGAATTTAAAGACCCCAGCGCTTCCATCACCAACGGCAGATTGACGCCCACCAAACATTGAACCGGAATGTCAGAGAGTTCAGCGAGCGCCAAGGCTGTCATGTTGCAGGGAGTTCCTGCAAACAGATCGACAAAGATCAGCACACCGTCGCCTTCATCAATGCGGCGGACTTCCGTGACAATCCGGTCTTTCAGCTCCAGCGGATTATCCTGCGGATTTAAGCTGAGCGCGGCTATGCTGGATGCCTGGGGAAAGAACATCCCGGCACTGACTTTAAGTGCTTCGGCCAGCGGCCCATGGGTGACGATCAGAATTTGAATCATTCAGCATTCCTCCTTTCTTTCTTTTTCAGCTGTTTCCAATGCCTGCCGCTTCAGAATTTCGCTGCAGAAAGCCTTAACTTCCTGAGCTTCCCCCAATACCCGCAATGGGATGATAAACATCTGATGAGGAGCATGGAAGAACAACAACGTATGAGCTAAGGGAACGATGCGTTGGATATCCGAATAGGTCAGCGTCTGTTCGGCAATCCGAATGTCTTCACCGAAGATCGCAGTCACCGGAGTGTATCGGGCGTGGGTCAGCGTTTCTTTGAACAGTCCGCTGATTTGGTTAGATAGATTGTCCAAAGCCAGCGGCTGATTTTCCAGATCCACAAAACACTGAGACCAAGCACGAGGATCCAGCCGAAAAGCGTGGAAGCGCCGTGGAAATAGATCAGGGTGAAAAGAACCAGAACCGGAACACTTAGCTCGATTGCCAGATGCCGCATTTTATTGCGCGGCAGCAGGGAAGCCAGAAACTGATAAGCTTCTGTCAACTCTGTGTCATGCAGGGTAAAGGTGAGCGATCTGTTCATGCCACTTGGTTTATCCGGCATGATTTTGCAGCTGCAGGTAATGGTTCAGGAACCGTTCAGTAATCAGATGCGGGCGGGTGATGGCGGTGCCGATCGTAATCATATCGGCCCCGGCTTCGGTTACGGCGTCGATGTCTTTCAGCTCCCAGATGCGTCCTTCCGCATTGACCGGCAGGGTGAAATCAGCTTTTAACTGCCGGATCAGTTCTGTATCCGGTCCTTCAATCGGCTTGACTAAACCGGACAAGGTTGTGGAGAGAATATCGACAGCTCCGCTTTGAGCGCAGATCTGACATTCTTCATAAGTCGCACAGTCTGCCATGATGCCGATATCCGGAAAAGCTTCGTGGATTTGATGAAGCAGCTCCAGCAGCTCAGTTTTGCCGCGCTTTTTCGTAATGCGGGCATCAAGCGCAAGCAGATCCGCTCCTGCTTCAACTACTTCACGGGCTTTTTCAAAGGTCGGCGTAATGAAGACGTCATCGAGACTGTCTCCTGCCTGCGGCATGACTTTATTGATGCCGATGATGATCAGATCCGGACTCAACGAACGGGCAGCCTGGATGTCCTGCGGCCAGCAGCAGCGAACGACCTTTGCTCCGCCCAGCATTGCGCTCTGCACCATTCTTTTCATGTTTTCCGCACCGTAGAGCGGCGTATCCTCGTAGGCCTGGCACGAAACGATCAGCTGGCCCAGGCAGGCGTTTACACAGGTTTTCATCAGACTGTCAAAATTCCTGAGAAGTATCCGAGGATCGCAATGACCAGATACAGCAGGATCATTTTAGTTGCGCTCCAGTTCTTCTTGGCCATCAGATAATAGGTGCCCAAAGCGGCTAAGAAAACCGGCAGCTTCGGCCAGACGCCATTGATCAATGACTGCAGATCAACGATGACAACACCGTCCTTGACATATTGGAAGCCCAGATTAATGTTGGCATAGGCACAGGCGATACAGCCGACGACCATCAAACCAACAATGTTTAAAGCGCTGATGATGTCATCCTTTAAATCATTGCCAAGGATCAGCTCAGCGGCCTTCGCTCCGAAGGCAACGCCGCGGTTAAATAAGAACCATGTCAGCGGCACCATCACCGCTAAGAAGGCGACGATGTAGAAGATCGCTCCGGTAATCTGCCCATCCGCACTGAGTCCGCAGGCAATCGCCAACAGAATCGGAATGAAGGTTCCCGGCAGCAGCGCATCGCCAATGCCGGCAAACGGTCCCATCAAGGCTGATTTGATCGATGTGATCAGATCTTCAGGAATATCCTCGCCGCGGGCTTTTTCCGCTTACATGCCCAAGGTGATGCCCGGAATCAGACAGCCGATGAACGGTTCGGTATTGAAAAACGGCAGATGACGGGCCATCAGTTCCTGCTGCTTTTGTTTGTCGCCAGGGTAGAGATCTTCACGGATATCGCCGAACATCTTGACTAAGGCCGGAGCCTGCATCGTTTCCGGCTGATACAGGGAAAGATTGAAGCACATCCAGTTGATATAACATTTGCGGATCAGTTTTTTAGAAAGCACGCTGTCTTTCTTTTCTTGATTGATGGAAGTCATCAGTTCTGCACCCCTTTCCGACTGCGGCTAATTTTGAATTCAAATAACGCGAACAGAATGGCAAAGACCAAAACTGTCAGCATGTCGACGCCCAAAACGCCGACAAAGGCAAAACCAACGGTGAAGAAAATGAGATCGGTCGGATTTTTCACCAACAATTTCATTAGAATCGCAAAACCTACCAACGGCATCGGATTGCCGAAGATCGTCATGATGTCGATCAGCCACTGCGGCGAATTCGCTACGAGCATTTCAATTGCACTCTGTCCCCAATACAGACAGATGAAAGTAGGAATGAAGCGGAACAGGAACTTGACGACGTTGCCCCAGACCGGAACCCAGGCTGCGGCTTCCAATTTCCCCTGTTCCACTAACTTCTTCTGATAATTGACCGGAAGCAGTGTTGCGGCAAAGCATGGCGTCGACATGATCTGACCGACCGCGGAAGCCGTGACGGCCAGGGCTACTGTCGTTCCGGAATCCAGATGGGCGACGACGCCCAGCGGTATCGCGATGAAGGTAGCCAAATTCATATCCGGCGTAATCGATCCTCCCGGCGTAACTAAACCGATGAAGATCAGCTGCACATAGGTGCCTAAGATCATTGCGGTTTTGACATCGCCCAGAATCAGACCGATGAACAGAGCCGAAACTAACGGCCGGCCAAGGCAGTACCATCCGATTAACCCGCCGCCTAAAAACGGCGTGTGAATGAAGGTCAGATAACCAAGCAGAGAAATGAGTATGACCTGAAGTAAATTCATCACGATCCCTCCTTATTTCATTTTATTTTTAAATTCTTTGTATTCGATTCGCTTCATGTCCGGAACGACTTGGAAGAAAATCTCAATTCCTTTCGCATCCAGGACATCCAGATCGGCAATTTCCTGAGCTGTGAGATAAGTGCCGTCCTGGACTGTAATCGTATCGTCCCGTTTTTGAACCGGACCGATCATCAGGCTTTTCGGCAGTTCTTCTATTTGTTCAAACAAGGTTCTGGCAATGGTGGGGAAGCGGAAGACAATCATCGTTCCGACTTTGTCCGTGATCGCCTCACGAATCGGTCCGATAGCTTCCTCTGCTGTGTAGACGTCGTTTTTCATCCCCGGCATCGCGATTTTTTCCACAACATATTTCATCGTGGAATTGGTCGCGGTGAATTCATCAATGACGATGATATGTTTGATGAAGTAGTGCTGAACCAGACGGGTCATACATTGGCCGTGAATCAGACGGTCGTCGCAGCGAATGAGATTGATCATGCTTTTCCTCCTCTCTGAAACCGTGATCGTACGCTGACGGATCTAACTAAAGCATAAGGACTCACCTCTCTTTTTATATAAACTCCAAAATATCATAAATTGGAGTATTTTACTCCAAACACAGAATACACCCGTTTGCACAGATAAGCAATAGCTTTTTAAAAGTTTACAATTTAAACGAAGCCAAGGATTGGTTTGACAGGGGAGCTGTCCCTTTGGATTTCTTTCTTTTTCCGAACGAAAGAGACTTGTTGGCTTAAAATTTATGATATGATTGAAAAAGAGTTTAACCATGAAATCCTCTGAAAAGAAAGGTAGGAATCCTTGTGTCCATTTATACGAAAATCAAAGATAATTACGCTTCCTTCACGAAGAGTGAACAGCGGGTTGCCAAGTATTGTCTTGACAATTATATGGAGGTCAGTACGCATACGCTTTCGCAGCTGGCTGAAAAAGCGAACTGCGGGGAAGCCACGGTCGTTCGCTTCTGCAAAAAGATCCGTTGTGAAAGCTATCATGATTTCAAAGAGGAGCTGGCGGAGGAAACGCGGGAACACCGCAAAAGTGAAAACGATTCGTTTGTCACCCAGATTTATCACAATATTCAGACTTCCATCGAATACACAATTCAGAATCTGGATTTGAATCAGCTTGATGAGATAGCCGGCCGAATGAATAAGGCGGGGATCATTTTCTGCGCCGGTGTCGGCAATTCCGGAATTCCAGCCGAGGCTTGTGCGATGCGTTTGGTGCGCAATGGAAAAAATGGCGTCTATTTTAAAGACAGCCATTTTCAGTCGATTTATCTCAATGAGCTGAAACGTGGTGATATTGCGATTTTGTTCAGTGCTTCCGGTGAATCCATTGATACGCTGCATTGTGCCGAAATTCTGAAACAGCGGAAAGTGACGACGGTTTGCGTGACTTCATCGATTGTTTCTTCTCTGGCATCGCTTTGTGATTACTGCATTTTAATGAAGCGCTGGTCTGGGCCGCTTGGCGGAGGCAGTATGATCGGGCAGATCACGCAGCTCTACATTGCCGATCTGCTTTCGACGCGGACCGGGATGATCGATCAGAAGGCGACATTGAAGGCCAAGGAGACCACATTCGACTATATCCTCGATAAGATGAATAAGGAAAAGATATAATTGGCAAAGAGTCGGCCGGTGCTGAGTTTTTAGGAAAGCGGAACGTTTTAGCTGGGAAAGGACAGGGGAATGGTAATCACTTTCTTTACCGATGTTGCAGCCTTCCGTTCAGAATGGTTATAATGGTTAACGAACATGAACGAAAGGAGATCCACCATGGAAAAACATCAGGTTCTTGTGGACAAAAGCAAGTGCATCGGCTGCGGCTTATGTGTGCGGGATTGTCCTGTCAACCATCTGGAACTACGTCAGCAGAAGGCGGAAACGGTGTCAGATCATTGCATTCAGTGCGGACATTGCGCGGCAGTATGTCCGAAACAAGCGATCAGTCTTTCTGGTTATGCCTGCGCGCCGGTTGAAAAACCAAAGCTGGAACGCTTAGATCCACAGACTTTATTAGATACGCTGCGGTTTCGCCGTACGATCCGGCAGTTTCAGAAACGCGAGATAGCGCCGGAAATTGTTGATCAGATTATCGAAGCCGGATGGCTGACGCATACGGCAAAAAATAAACGGGATGTTTCCTTTGTTGTTTTGGATCAGCAGAAAGACCGCATTGAACAGATGGCGGTCCAATTGTTTCGCAGGATTCAGCCGGTGGCAGGGCTGGTCAATTCTCTGGTGCGGGAACATCCAATTGATGATCATTTCTTCTTTTTTGAAGCTCCGGTGGCGATTGTCATTTTAGCCGAGGATAAAACCAACGGTCTGCTTGCGGCGCAGAATATGGAATATGTAGCTGAAGCATGCGGCCTTGGCGTTTTATACAGTGGTTATTTCACGATGGCGGCGCAGGCATCCGGCCAAATCCGAAAGGCCTTAAAGCTTCAGCGCGGACAAAAGATCGCGATGACGCTGGTGCTGGGCTATCCGGCGGTCCAGTATCAGCGCTCGGTTCCGCGGGATGAACCGGAGGTGATTCGGCTGTGAAACCAGATAAGTGGGAATGTAAAGAACGGGTTCGGCTCATCGCTGAAGGCTTCCAACAATGCCGCAGTGCTTTTACGGCGATCGGTGATGAAACGCGGCAGGTGATTCTGCAGGTTTTGCTGGAAAGTGATCTCAATGGCATCCGGGTTGGGGAGATTGCGGCAAAAACCCATCTGACCCGGCCTTCAGTTTCCCATCATCTTCAGATATTGAAGGCAGCCGGAATCGTCGCGATGCGCCAGGAAGGGACAAAGAATTATTACTACCTGAGCCTGAAGCAGACGCAGTGGAAAGCGATTGCGGATTTAGTCAATCTGATTTATGCGAGCGTCGAGCATATCAGTGCCGCGGAACTACGCAGGGAGGGATAAAGATGATTTGTTATTTTACAGGAACCGGCAACAGCGCTTATGTCGCCTCCAGAATTGCCGATCAGACTGAACAGGAGGTCCTCGATCTATTTGAAAAGATCCGCAGTCAGGATCACACGGCGCTGCATTCTGAAAAACCGTGGGTCATTGTCTGTCCGACCTACGCCTGGCGGATACCGCGGATTCTCAGCGAATGGCTCAAACAGACTCCGCTGACCGGCAGCCGGGATTTGTATTTTGTCATGACCTGCGGCGGCAGCATCGGGAACGCAGAAGCTTATTTGAAAAAGCTCTGTCAGCAGAAACAGATGAATTTTTGCGGTTGTTTCCCGATTGTGATGCCGGAAAACTATCTTGCTTTGTTTACCACTCCAACCCGAGATGAAGCGTTGGAATGCATCCGCAAAAGCGAGCCTTTGATTGATCAGGCCGCTCAGAAAATTCGTCAGGAAGTTCCGTTTTCACCCATTCAGGCAGAAGCAAAAGACAAGCTGAACAGCGGGATCGTCAATGTTTTGTTTTATCCCATGATGGTATCCGCGAAAAAGTTTACGGTAACCGACGCGTGTATTCACTGTGGGTTATGCGCGAAGGTTTGTCCTTTGAACAATATCCAGCTTCGTCAAGGTCAGCCTCAATGGGGAAAGAACTGCACTCATTGCATGGCCTGTATTTGCCGCTGTCCGAAAGAAGCGATTGAATACGGTACGCACAGCGTGGGATTACCACGCTATACCTGCCCTTTGTAACCCATGAGAAAATCCCCATCTCTGATTTGAAACGGAGATGGGGATTTTTAAAACATTGATATTCAGATACAAAATATGGCGTAAAGTGGTACGATTTTCTTATTTTCTTCCCAGCCAAAGTTCTTAGCCGAACATTTAATGGCATAAGCCGGTTTATATAGCTCCATATATCGCTTGAGTCTCTTTGCTTTCGTATTATCTGCAGCTTTGACTTCAATCGGGATGATCTGGTTTTCGCGCTGAATAATAAAATCAATTTCAGCACCTCGTTCTGACTCCCAATAGTAAGGGGAATATCCATTCACAATAAGTTGATTATTCACATAATTTTCTGTCATTCCACCTTTAAAATCATTGATTTCATCCACCATATAAAGAATATCTGTTGCGGATAATTCTTTTTTTGCACAAAGCAGACCTGAATCAGAAACATAAATCTTAAAGGCATCAATATCTCGATAATTCTCTAGTGGTTTCCTGATCTGCTCTGCTCGGTAAATCCGCGAGGTAATTCCCGAAAGGCAAAGCCATTCGATGGCATTTTCAAATTCAGCGGCACGGCCTCCTTTTTTTACAAGTTTATACTGGAAATGCGTGTTCTTTTTAGAAAGCTGAACGGTTATGTTATCATAAACCAACCGGGTTTTCTTAATTTCGTTGGAATGATTGTATTTACTCATATCATTCAGATAACCAGTCAAAATCATGTCTTGAGTATGACGTACGAGAAGATAGTCCTGTGTTTGGGTAAAATGCATGACACATTCAGGCATTCCCCCCACGATGAGATATTGTCGATACAACTGCATTGCAGCGTCGTGATAAACGGCCGGCAGCGGTCTGTTTGTATTAAAACTTTGTTTAATTTGCAGGACGAGTTCGCTCTCTCCCATAGCAAGCATGAACTCTTCCAAATCCATTGGGTACATTTTTTGAATATCAACTTTACCAGCAGGAAATGAAAATTCGGCTCGATTGACTGCAACTCCCAATAGACTTCCAGCAGCAGCAACATGATATTCCGGAGCACTTTCACAAAAATATTTCAAACTCGTCAAGGCTCGTTCGCATAATTGTATTTCATCAAAAATAATCAACGTTTTCTCTTTGATGATGGATTGATTGGCAAGATGGGACAAGATCGGAATTAAATAATCTGGCTGGATGTTCTCGGCAAATGTTTCAGCTAGTTTGGGATTGGTTTCAAAATTAAAATAAGCAACATTCTCATAATGGATTCGTCCAAATTCAAGTAATGTATATGTTTTTCCGACCTGCCTCGCTCCTTGCAGAATTAAGGGCTTACGATATGGATTTGATTTCCATGATTTTAAAAACATCATCATTTTTCTCTGCATAACAAACCTCCTGTGTTTATTTTATTGCATATTCGTGTAAAATTCAATGGAATAATTTAATAAATTAACATTATTTAACACGAAAAACCAAAAATAAGTTTCCCATCTTCAGAACAGCAAAGCCAGAGTTTTATTCTAGCTGAACTGAGATGGTTTCTATTTCAATAAAACTTTCAGAATGCTTCTCTATTCAGTTATAATAAAGGTACTTCAGGAGGAATTTCATGGTCAATTTAGCGCAATGCAAAATCCGTATGGTTTGTCTGGATCTGGACGGTACGTTGTTTACGCCTCAAAAGAAGGTCAGCGAACGCAGCCGTAAAGCGATTGTGGCCTGCCTGGATCGGGGCATTGAGGTGATTCTCGTTACCGGTCGGCCGTATTTGTTTGCCCGCGGTGTCGCGTTGTCCATTGATCCGCGCGTGGATGTTATCGGCTATGTCGGAAACTACCGCAGTATTCGATCTCAGGCGGAAGGAACGCCGATTGCACGGGAAACCGCCTTGGAAATTCTGCGGCTGCTTCAACACGAACATGTGTGGATGCAGGCCAAGACGTTTCATCACATCTATGGCAACGCATTGAATTTGATTCGTCCGGATTATCAGAAGGTCACCCGAAACAATCCAGCTCAGGAACGAATTGAAGTTCACAGCTGGACTGATCCGCTGCGAAAAATACAGGAATCGTCAGATCCGGTTTATAAAATTATTGCGTTGGGTGGATTAAAGGTGAAAAAATTGACTCAGCAGCTATCATCACTGCCAGGCATCAAGGTATACAGTTATGCGAAGACCAATCTGGAAATCACGTCGGATCAGCATGATAAAGGAACAGCCATTCGCTGTGCAGCAAAACAGCTGTCAATTCCGCTGAATCAAGTTTTAGGCGTGGGTGACAGTCTGAATGATATTGAAATGCTGGAAGTCTGCGGCGTCAAGGCAGCGATGGGCAACGCTTCCTCAATGCTAAAGACGAAGGCCGATATCATTACCGGCACGAACGCCCAGGATGGTGTGGCTCAGCTTTTAGAACAGCTGGTATAAAAACAAGACAGGCAAGGATAGTGTCAATAAATCAAGGAGAAAGGAAAAACTATGGAATTTTTGGATTTGGCAGCTCAGCGGTATTCCGTCAGACGTTTCGACAGCCGAAGGGTCGATTCATTGCTTGTAAATCAGATTTTAGAAGCCGGACGGCTGGCGCCCACGGCGAAAAACCTGCAGCCACAGCGCATTTATGTCATCCAAAGTGAAGCGATGTTAGCTAAATTAGCCGCGATCACACCGATGACGTTCAACGCGCCGCAGGTCATGGTCATCTGCGGGGATGAGCAGGAAGCCTGGATCAATCCATTTAATCAGCACAGTTCTGCGGAAATGGATGCTTCCATTGTCGCCGTCCACATGATGCTGCAAATGCAGCAGCTGGGGATCGGCAGCACCTGGGTTTGCTGGTTTGATACAGCCCAGGTGAAACAAGCTTTAAACCTGCCGGAAGCGGTTGAACCGTATTGTCTGCTTCCTTTCGGGTATCCGGCGGCAGATTGTCACCCATCCTGCCAACATGATCAGCGCAAGCCGCTGGATCAAACCGTAGAGTATCTTTAGAACACATTTTTTAGTTTATTTCTCCAATAAAAATGTTCAACTACAGAACATTCAAAGGCCTTGACTTCAGGGTTTTCTTTGAATGTTTTTTATGTATCGCAGAGGTTTTCTTTTTTGAGGTCTATTGTTGTAAACCTTGGCTGGTGCTATAATGAAATCAGATCAATATTGAAGTGGGTAGAAAAAGAATTTGCGAGTATATTTACAGGAATGTGGAGGAAATAGGATGAAGATCAAACGAAGAAAACAGATTGGAATCGGGATATGTCTGATCCTGGGATTGTTAGGACTGGGCAGCTGCAAGTCTGCCGATGCGGCAAAGGGCTCAAACGAGAAATGGCTGAGTCAGGCTGATTCACAGGCAGTGATTGTAAAAGGGACTTATTATATGCCGGATTTCGATCAAAATCAGATCTATGTCTGGCATTTTCAGGATCAGTCTTTGTCGACCTGGGATTTTGTACAGGAGGCCAATCTGGAACCCAGTAAGATTCTTAGGATCACATCTTTCGATGATCAGCATTTGGCAATTTGGACTCAAACTAAGGAAGAAGCGACTGGACTTTATGAGATGAATCCGTTGACAATAAACCTGTGGAATTTGGAAGAGAACCGCCTGGAAAGACAGATTCAGGCAAACGGTTCGGGGCAGATGCGGGGTGAGGACTTATACTGGATCGTTCAGAATCAGCTGTGGCATCAGTCCGTAAATCAAGACGAGGCTGAGATGGTCGCAGATCTGAGTACCCTCGTCGGTGATATGCAGCAGGTTAAAGTGGAAACCGTCCAAGATTTGTATGTGATCGTTTCTGCCGAACAGTATTCCCCGGAAAGTGTGCGGACTTATTTTAGAATAGATCGCAGCGAACAGACGGTTTCTTCCTTTGCCGTGCAACCTGAAAACTGGGGTGCCCCTTATTATTCAGTGGCTTATTTGATTGGTGCGGATGATGAAAAGCTGTATTTTCAGATTTACGGTGCAAAGCAGGTTGTTTACTTTTCAACAGATCTGGAAGGGAAAAAGGCTGAGTTGATTACGCTTCAGGATTCACTGAGCAATCAGCCCTGTTTATCGGAAAAAGGTATTTATTCAGTTGTATCCAATCGTAAAATTGGTAATTTTGACAATCCGAGGCAATGTCAGGTGATTCGCCAACAGAATTATGATAAAACACCCATCACAACTGTGGACTGCGATCTGGAAACACGGCTGACAAGGGTGGGCGGATGGCTGAAAACAGCGACTTTGTCCGGCAATGGAATGCATCGGATTTCATTAATTCAGCCTGAAACAGGCAAGACTTATGAGGTGGTGCAGAATAAAAACGCATTTTATCAAGAGCGGGAAGACCAAGCGCTGGATGGCATTGATCAGCCGATGCAATTCGATCAGGAAGTACCGGCTGCTCAAGGCAGTGCCCTGGATCCCGGAGAACTGCTTACCTTAGAAGGGAAAGTGGTGGAAGTTGAAGACAAGATTTTGGTTCTCAGTGCTAATGGGAAGACTTTACAGCAGTTGAATCCAGAAACGGGTACCTATGAAGAACGCTACTTTATATCGCAGGCGAAATATCCACGAGGAAGAATGCGTTCGATGATCCCGGTTGAAGATTGGCTGTTCATTAAGGCAACGATGGATCAGCCTGGAGGTATGGAGTGTTTACTGATCTTGGATAATCAGGAATTCACTCCAGTTTATACTC
Source organism: Holdemania massiliensis (assembly GCF_022440805.1). NCBI lineage: Bacteria > Bacillati > Bacillota > Erysipelotrichia > Erysipelotrichales > Erysipelotrichaceae > Holdemania > Holdemania massiliensis. Next base: position 783,338 of record NZ_JAKNTK010000001.1, read on the forward strand.
TGGAAAATGTCAGACTTGTTTCCGCGGCTCAGGGGAAGGTATATTATATCCGAAATCGAAATGGGACTGAAGCAGCCGAGGTGCGCTGTCTTGACCTTTCCAGCGGAGAGGATGTGCTCCTTCTGGATGAAAGATTGTTTAATAACGAGTCTTATGGTTCATCGCTGAGCGGGATAACCTATGATGATGTCCATCATTGTTTATGGCTGATTCAGGGTGGTTTCCGCGGTGGAGATCTTTATCAGTATGATCTGACGAATCAAACCTTAACTTTAAAAGCCCGTCCGGAACAAATTGATACCTACAATGAACAGAGTTTTTTGTTAACTCCATCAGCGCGGCCAAAATTGCTTTTGGGTTTATGGCAGGCGGAAGATTTGATTGGGGATAATGTAGACTATTATTTCCTGGAAGGAAATCAGGCAGACTTACTAATCAAAGATATATCGATGATGGGAAGTGCCGTTCTTACGCAGCGGGGTGCATTTACCGCGGAGCTCTCAGACGGGGATTACGCGCAGCCGTTTCAGGACTATAATTCACCAAGCTATCGTCCTTATTCAACGATTTATTATCGCAGCGGGGAGCGCAAGGATGAACTATTTCAATTAGACAGTATGGAAGTGGAATTAGCCTATCTTCCATCGGTTGATCTGTTATGGCTGAGGGCGCAGGATAAACAGTCAGAATATCCGCAGGAAACCTGGATCAGTTATCTCTACGATCTCAATTCCGGTGAACTGCGTACAATCAACGAAGAAACCTTCAACATTTATGAGTGAATCTCCGATTGGATTGATCAGAAGTGGATGTATTCAGCTTTTGTGATCCTGCTGGATTTCTGAATCTTAGATACGCTGAAATACAGGAAAGAATGAAGGAAGATGCAATGAAAAAAGGAAAAGGCAGAAAAATAGGTATTGGGCTGATCCTGTCCGCACTGCTTGTCAGTGCCTGTGCAGCGGAAAAAGTTCCGGTGATTTCAGAAAGTCATGAATACTGGTATACAGATCAAAATTCCGATTCAATATTGATGGATGGAGTTTTATGGACACCTACGTTGGATCATCACGCTATTTTACGCATGAATACGATAACCGGAGAATCCGAAATCTGGGATTTTGCATCAGAACAAGCGTTGGGTGAAATAAAAATCCGGCGCATCACAGTGGTTAATGAGCGCTATCTTGCAATATGGCTGACCGCATCATCGGATTCAACGCTGCCCATTGCGGCAAAAGAATTTTATTTTCTTGAAGATGAATCCTTCATTCCCGCAGCGGTTGTCATTTGGGATCGTTCAGCAGGGGAAATCAGAGATATCTTGAAAGTCCCTCTGGAAGCCGCGGTTCACGGGATAAATGCCTATGTCATCACGGACAATATTTTGCGGCGAATCGTGTTAAGTCAGGGCTTTGCAATCAATGAAAATTCATTCTGGGATCGAGTTGAAGGCTGTGAAAAAGTGAAAGTTGTGTCTGCGGTTGACAAGCGCTTAATTTTGCAGGTAGCGGGAAACTCAGAGAAGGAAACGAATTCTTCTGAGCAGCGATACTGGATCTGGAATTTTGCATCACGTTTGCCGGATCAATGGATTGAAATTTCGTTTATCCCTGATTTTGGGGCAGAGAGGGCATCTGTGGAATATATCGGAAACCGGGACAATGAGTTATTTTTCCAAACACAGAATGAAACGGGTACGCTTGTTTTCCAAGCCGGAGCTAATGGAATCGGTCAGACCCAGGAGTTAGGCTCGCTCGCTAATAGCCAGGTATGTATTTCTGAAACCGGTTATTATTATGGAACTGTGCTTTCAGCGCAGTCGGGTACGAGAGCGCCCGGACTTCTGTTAATGCGAAAACAGGGGGCTGAAACAGTGGTCATCAGTGAGTTTCAAGGCGGAGTTTCAGCCGAAATTTCACCCCTGGGAGGATATTTATTAGTGCAGGTTCAGATGGAAAACGGGCAAATTCAACAGTTTCTGATTCATCCCGTAACTAAAGAAAAATTATGCCTGCAGGAATCAAGCGAAGCTAAAGCCAATTAAAACAGCTTGATAGAGTAGAAATTTGATCCAAGGAGTGTTTGCTTAAGGGCTTTGCGGAAGATCTGAGACTTTTTACAGGAAAGCATTTTCACCCCTATTAAAATAAGCTATAATCTTTACCAGAGAAACAAGAGGTGAGTACGAATGCAGAGTTTTGAGAAAGTTTTAGAATCCATTCCCGAACGTGTGCGGATGCGGCTGATTCCGGTCACCTTTGAACCAGGGGATACGATCATTGAAAAAGGTGCGCCCGTTACCTGCGGCTATATATTCACCGAAGGCGTACTGGATGTGCAGAGCGTTAACACCCGCGGCATTGCCTATACCTATGTGACCAATTATGAAGCCCGTTTTGTCGGATTGATGGAAATCTTCTCGGATCATCATCGTTACTGCTGCTCGCTGAAAGTTGATAAACGCTGCTGCGGTTATCGGATCAGTAAGGAAGATCTGTATATCCTGTTGTCGGACTGTGATCCATTTAAGGAATACTTGATTTGTTACTGGGCTAATCAGTTTTATGAATCTTCGATTAACGAATCCCGTTATCCTACTAATTCGATGGATATCAAGCTGATTGATTATCTGCTGCGGTTATGTGATGCGCTGAAACCAAGCGGGGATCTTATTCGAATCAAGATCAAGAGGGAAGAGCTGGCAGCATTTATGGGCTGTTCCCGACGGACGGTTTACCGACTACTCAGCCAGTTTAAAAATGAAGGGCTGATTGGAAAAGAAGGAAATACCTTAACCATTACCTCTGAACAAAGAAAGAAATTGGTTAAAAAGCGGGAAGAGTAAACGAAATTAAAAAATTCTCACATCGGCAGATAACCAGAAAACTGATGTGTAGCGGCTGTTTGGTTAGAAGCAGCAGGAAAGTCAAAGCATAAAAGATTCAGGAAAGGACAAGCCTCTACCGTATCCGCTTTGAAAACAAATCCCGCTTTTATGGCAGCTTCCATGACTTCATGCGCGTTGGGAATTGGTGTGCCCGCCGGAGCCCCGCCATTAGCGTCTAAGTTCACAGATCGGAATCTGATTATGAAGCTTGTTCAAAGCGGACTTGCGGTGAGCTTTAATGCAGGCTGGCAATATACGGAATATCCGGGAATTGTTGCTTTGCCTTTAGCGGACTTGGAGGTCGAGGTTGAGGTTCATGTATTAATCCGCAAAGATGTAGCCGCGAATGAATCGGTGAAGCGATTTTCGGATTATTTAAAAGCTTTCAACACATGAGCAGATGGACTGACGAAAGCGATTTGTTTTTATGGTAAGAAAGGAAGCTGGAAATAAGGTGAAAATGATGAAAAAAATAGTAATCGGTCTAAGTGCTGCATTTTTGTTGATGGGTTGTTCTTACATAAACGAGAAGGAAAATCACAAGGAAGATTCTGAATTAAACCAAGAAGTGGGGATCAAGCCAAGCCCGGATGAAAATCCTCAGTTTAATCATGATCCGGTGGAGAATGGGGAGAATATAGTCGATTCGGGGCTTAATCACGAAGAAATTATGGCTGGGAATTTTGCTTCCTTTGCTGGTGAATATGTCAATTCAGAAGGAACGATAATGCTTCTTGATGAAGCCGATATTGAAAGAAGACTGCTGGATGTAATGTGCATAGAAGACGGACATTATTTCTTAAATGTAAAAACGGATGATGGATTTGGTTATGGAATTGATGTTTACGGTATCGGTGTGGAAGTATCCTATTTTGAAGGTTTGACTGATATTACAAAAATTCGCGTTTGCTGTGGTCAAGCGGGTCCTATGTATATAGAAGAAATTTTCAATAAAAAGTAGAGAACAGGATCAAGCGTGTCTGTGAATATGCATAGAAATGACGATTTAACCGCAGTGTGGAAAACGCTTACAAAAGAAATTGAAAGAATCACAGGAAATATAGTAAAAGTGACATTTGTCACTTTTTTTGTAAGCTTTTCCATGATATAAATCTACTGTATTTGTAAGCGCTAAGCTTACCAGGAGGGAAAAGATGAAAAAGTTAGGACTTCTCTGTACCGCCGCACTGCTTACTTTATCGCTGGCTGCCTGCTCAGGCAACAACGGTAAACAAGGCGGCACAGACAACAACGGTGATCAGCCGATTAAAGTAGCGATCGTTCTGTCCACCGGGGGACTGGGCGATAAGAACTTCAACGACATGTCCTATGATGGACTGAGCCAAGCCAAAGCAGACTTTGGCATTGATTTTCAGTATGTTGAACCAGCTTCTGCCAGTGATTTTGAAGCGGCTTACCGTCAGTTTGCTGACGCAGGCGTTTATGATTTGATCATTGGTCTGGCTACTGACCAGAATGATGCTCTGACCGCAGCTCAGGCAGATTATCCAGATCAGAAATTCTCCATCATTGATTCTTCAATCGAGCTGCCAAATGTCAGCGCTGTTTCTACAAAATGGCAGGAACAGACATTCCTGTGCGGCGTTTATGCTGGCTTGGGCACGTTGTCAGAGATGCCGAAAGCCAATGCCGATAATGTTGTCGGGGTTATCTTAGGCATGGACAATCCGAATCTGCGTTCCGGCGTCGTCGGCTTTGAAGCAGGCGTTAAGTATGTGAATCCGGAATGTGAAGTGTTAACAGCGACAGTCGGTGATTTCAAGGATTCCGATAAAGGTAAAAACATTGCTTTGTCGATGTATAACAAGGGCGCTGACTTCATTCAGCACATTGCCGGGGCAGCTGGACAGGGTGTCTTTACCGCGGCGAAGGAAGCAGATCGTTATGCCTTCGGTGTCGGCGGAAATCAGAATGCTATCGAACCAGATTATATCGCAGCGACTTCCATCCGCAACGTCAACGAAATGGTTTACAACGAAGTCAAGGCTTTAGTTGAAGGCACATGGACGGAAGGCGTGAAGATCAGCGGCTTGAAGGAAGAAGCCGTCGGATATTCCAATGAGTTCTCCAATGTTGAAGTTCCTGAAGATATTGCGGCAGCGATTGCGGATATCAAAGCTAAGATTCAAAACGGCGAACTGGTCATCTGCGAAACTGAAGATGAACTGGAAAGCTGGGTATCTTCCAATCAGTATACAAAATAAGCTGACAACCAAGTTGATTTTGTAAAAGAAAAAGGAGGAAACAATGAACAGTGTAGAAATGATCGATATTGTTAAGCAATATCCATTAGTACGAGCTGTTGATCATGTTTCCTTTTCTTTAGGTGAGGGAGAGATTCATTCCCTGCTGGGAGAAAATGGAGCCGGCAAATCAACGCTGATGAAAATCCTCTACGGGATGACATCGCCGGATGAAGGAGAAATCCGCATCGACGGCAAGCCGGTTAAGATCAAGAGCCCCAAAGACGCAATTCAGCTGGGAATCGGCATGGTGCATCAGCATTTCATGCTTTCCCCAGTCATGAGCGTAACGGAAAATATCATCGTCAATCATGAGCCGCGCAAAGGCTGGCTGATTGATGAAAAAAAGGCCGAACAGCAGATTCAGGAGCTGATCGACCGGTTTCATTTCAACATTGATGCGCGGGCCAAGGTTCAGGAGCTGTCGGTGGGTGAGCAGCAGCGCGTAGAGATTCTCAAAGCGATCTACCGCGGCGCTAATATTTTGATTCTGGACGAACCGACTGCGGTTTTAACACCGCAGGAAGTGGAAGAGCTGTTTGTTATCATGCGGAATTTAAAGAATGATAAGAAATCCATTATCATCATTACGCACAAACTGAAGGAAACGCTGGCGATTGCCGACCGCATTTCGGTTCTGCGCGATGGGAAAATGGTGGAATCCGGTCTGCCGTTAGGCAATGTCACGACAAACGATCTGGCTAAAATGATGGTTGGCCGGGAAGTGGAATTGAACGTGCGCCGGGAAAATACCAATCTGGGAGAAGACTATTTCCGAATTCAGGATCTTAAGCTGAGCGAACGCGGTGTTCAGATACTCAGCGGAATATCGCTGACGATCCGCAAAGGCGAAATTCTCGGGATTGCCGGGATTGAGGGCAATGGTCAGACGGAATTGATTGAAGTGCTGACCGGACTGCGCAAGGCGGATTCCGGAACCATTACGATGGGATCCGAGCCGATCCATGGCGATGCGCATACTTTTTTGAAACATAAAATCGGGCATATTCCGGAAGATCGGCTGACCCGCGGTTTAGTCAGTGAAATGTCGATTGAAGATAATCTGATCTTAGGCTACCATGATGAACCGCAGTTTCTGAAGCAGGGTATGCTGCAAAAGAAAAATATTCAAAGCTATGCGGATGAAGCGGTCAATGACTATATGATTAAAACGCCGAATGCCCGTGAACTGGTCTCCTCGCTGTCCGGCGGAAACCAACAGAAGGTCGTCATTGCCCGGGTCTTCAAGCAGAATCCGGATGTTCTGATCGTAGCTCAGCCAACCCGCGGCGTCGATGTCGGCGCGATGGAATATATTCATCATCAGCTGCTGCAGCTGCGCGATGAAGGCAAAGCCATTCTGTTAATTTCAGCGGATCTCGATGAAGTTCGATCGCTGTCGGACCGGATTGCGGTCATTTATGATGGCCGAATCGTCAGTGTGCAGAAAGCAGAAGACACCGATGAGCTGTCATTAGGATTGTTGATGACCGGCGGAAAGGAGGAGCGTCATGAGCAAGCTGTCTAACCGCCTGATCCGGACCAGTCCCATCTTGATTTCCATCGTTTCCTTCGCGTTGGCAATTCTGGTCAGCTGCATCATCATGTTATTATGCGGCTATGATCCGATCTTTGCGTATTCTGTGATCATTGAAGGATCATTGGGATCGGTGCGTTCCTTTACCAACACGCTGATTCAGGCAACACCGCTGATCTTTACCGGCCTGGCGTTTATGATTGCCAAAAAAGCGACGTTAACCAACCTGGGAATTGAAGGTCAGATGTATACCGGGGCGATGGTTGCGGCCCTAGTCGGCATGACGCCGCTGCCGCTGCCCGGTGTGGTTCATCTGTTTCTGGCCATCCTCTGCGGTGTGATCGGCGGTGGCTTGTCCGGAGCCCTGATCGGCTTTCTGAAGGTTAAGTTTGGGTCCAATGAAGTCATTACGACAACAATGTTAAACTTTATTATCATCAATTTCTGTGATTATCTGGTCAATTATCCATTGAAAGCAGAAGGTGCGGTTGCCCAGACCAACAAAATTGTTGAAGGTGCGCTGTTAGGGAAGATGATTCCTGGCTATCAGCTGACCTGGGCGATTGTCATCGCTGTGATTGCGGCGCTTGTAGTTAAATTCATCCTTGAAAAAACACGTTTCGGTTATGAAATCCGGGCCGTGGGTTTGAATATGAAGGCTGCGGAAACGGCAGGCATCAAAGTCGGCGGCGTCATGATGAAGGCGATGCTGTTCAGCGGTGCGCTGGCTGGTTTGTGCGGAGCCGTGCATGTAACCAGTGTCGGCAAGCGCTTTATCAGCGGCTTTTCACCAGGATATGGATTCAGCGGCATCTCCGTGGCCGCGCTGGCCAGTGATTCGCCACTTGGAATCATTCTGGCCGGCATCATCTTCGGCGCCTTGAAAACTGGAGCGATGTATCTGAATATGATGAGCCAGATTCCAACGGAATTTGTCAGCGTCATTCAGGCGTTGGTCGTTATCTTTGTTTCAGCGCCGTTGTTGATCCGGGCGCTGATCGGCGCAGATCGGAAGAAGAAGGGGGGACAGAGTCATGCTGAATAATGTGACAGGCATTTTAAGCACGATGTTCTCGATGTCAATTCCGCTGATTTTAGCGGCCTTGGGCGGTGTGTATTCCGTGCGCAGCGGAATTATGGCGCTCGGCTTGGAAAGCATGATCCTGACCGGCGCGTTCACCGCGGCCGTAGGTTCCTTTTATTCCGGCAATGCCTGGATCGGCTTGTTATGCGGAATCCTAGGCGGAATGATTTTTGGCTTATGCCATGGCGTGCTGTGTATCCGCTACAAAGTCAATCAGGTCATCAGCGGTATCGGCTTAAACTTATTGGCAACGGCGGCATCGACCTTGTTGATGCAGATTATCTGGGGCAATAAAGGCAACTCTGAAGCTGTAGCTTCGGTCAATACCAAACTGACATTCCTGAAAGATATTCCGGTTTTGGGCGATATTTTCAGCCGTCAGTCGGTGCTTCTGATCTTTGCGATTGCAGCCTGTATTCTCAGCTGGTTTATCTTATTTAAAACGCCGTTTGGCCTGCGGCTGCGCATGGTCGGTGAGAATCCGAAAGCGGCCAGCAGCATGGGCATCCCGGTTCGCCGGATGAAATATATCGGTGTTTTGGTCTGCGGTGCCTTGGCTGGTTTAGCCGGTGCCTATCTGTCGATCGACAGTCTGAACATGTTTGTTCGGGATATGTCGGCCAGCCGCGGATACATTGCGATCGCCATTGCGATCCTGTCGCGCTACAATCCGCTCAGCGTTTTGCTTTGCGGCTCGCTGTTTGCTTTGTGCGATGCCGTTCAGATTTATGTTCAAGGCTACGGAATTCCTTCGCAGCTGGTTCAAATGATTCCATATATCGTCACGCTGCTGGTTCTGGCCTTTGGCGTCAAGAACATTCAGCCGCCTGCCGGTGTGGGTAAATATGAAGATGAATAAAGGAGGAACTATGGAACATTTCAAGAGTACGTCCGTTGCGATTACCGATATCTGGCAGAGCAGCTGCCAGTATCCTGATGTCACGGTCAACAGCCAGAACGAAACCTTTGTGGTTTGGGAAAAGTATCTCGATCACACAGAGGTGATTCAGTTTGCCCAGATGATCGACAATCATCCGCATAACGAAGTTCAGATTTCCGGCTCCGGCCTGGCGCTGCGGCCAAGTATACATACTTTCAAGGATCGGATCATCACGGCTTGGTCTGAATTTGAAAACGAAGTTTGGAAGCTGTGTGTCCGCGAATACAAAGACGGGGTATTTGGGGCTGTTCAGGTGATCGATGAAGGCGAAGCCTTATTCTATCCGTCGGTCAAGGATGACGGAACGCATCCGGTTGTTGTTTATAACCGTCAGGGCGTCGGTTTCAGCGATACGATTGTTGCCACCCTGGGTGAAACAGTGACCCTGGAAAAGGTGAACACCGCCGTGAAGAGCTATCGCCCATGCTTTGATCATGATGGTCAGGGACATTGCTTTGTGGCCTATGATTTGTATAACGGCGTCAATTATGATGTCGTTGTCCGGGCTAAAATCGACGGCGAGTGGGGCGAAGAAATCAAGCTGAATCAGACGGCGATTTACAGCACGCATCCAGTGATGACAAGGGTTGGAAACAAAGTAACCGTGGCTTGGTATGAGAATGGCAAGCATTGCTATTTCAGCAATAACGTCGCTGACGTTGAAGTGAAAGCGGGTCAGGCGGTCGTTTCCAACTATACGGTGCTGACAGAAAACCGCAACTGGTACAATAACATTGATATCACTGCGAATTCTCAAGGCTATACGGTCGTAACATATACCTGGGGAAAATACAATGCGATCATCCGCGTCCGTGATCTGGAAGGCGTTTGGTCGGAACCGGTCGTCATTACCTACAATGACAGCCAGTGCGCTGTTCGTCCGCATATCGCCTTAGATGAAAAGAATGTTCTGCATTATATCTGGCAGTTTGGCAACAAGAACGGCCATATGCATCGTTATGCATCCATTGTCTACAACGAAGTAGCTCTGGAGGTATTGCCGCAGTTCTATGATCTGGAAATTGAAAAGAAGATTGATCAGTTCGTGCAGCCAATTCCGGCCGAAAAAGCCTTGGACAGCCGCAGTGAGGAAGAAGTTGCGGCATGGCTGAAGAAAAACGGCTATGAAAACCTGTCTTTAACCTTCGGTGATATTCACGGACAGTCCAATTTGTCGGATGCCTTAGGCGAGATTGATCAGTATTATCATTATGCAATCAAAGACGCTAAGATGGATTTCTGCGCCTTAACCGATCATGATGATTATCCAGACATCGCAACGGATTCGGAATGGGAATGGAATCGTACAACCCGTAATCTGTTCAATGGCGAAAAGAACTTTGCGGTTCTGTTGGCTTATGAATGGACGTCAAATGAATACAAGCATGACTTCGGACATAAAAATGTTTACTATCCATCCAGCACCGGCGGACTGTACCGCAGCACCGATCCGGAAGGCAATAATCCGACGGTTCTGTTTGCGAGCATCAAGAAAGACGGCGGACAGTGTATTCCGCATCATCCGGCAGCCAACTGGGGATTAGTTTCCGCGGCCACAGACTGGGATTACCATGATCCAGAAGTCCAGCGCGTCGTTGAAATTTTCTCGCGTCATGCGGATTACGAAAAATTTGAAAATCAGTCAAAATATACCAAAAACATCATGAAATTTGAACGGCACTGCGCTCAGGATGCCCTGGCTCGCGGATATCATTTAGGCTTTATTGCCGGTTCGGATTCGCATCAGATGGAACATGGCGTAGAAGGCGGAATCTTAGGTGCTTTCGTACCGACACTGACCAGTGAAAACGTCTGGTCTGCGATTTATAACCGTTTCACCTATGGTACCAGCGGTGCTCGGATTCTGGCATCGCTTAAAATCGGCAGCCATCATATGGGTGAAGAAATTATGATCCCAGCGGGGGAAAGCGTTAAGCTGGATGTCAGCGTGCTGGCCGTCAACGATATCCGTACAGTCCAGATCATCAAGAATAACGAAGTTCTTGTTGAAATGGAAGGCTGCGGTCAGGCGATGGACTTCACGGTGGAAGACAGTGAACGCGGCGAAGAAGATTATTACTATCTGCGGGTGGAACAGGCTGATGATCACTGCGCCTGGTGTTCTCCGATCTGGGTCAAACGCGGATAAGCCCTGCGCTTTGATGCGAAATCAGAATTGTATCCGAACAAGGAATGCTTTTCTTTAAGATTCCTTCGATGGATTATTTGAAAAGGGTTTAAAAGGAACAGACAAGATTGGTGCAGCTGCCCCATGCATGTCTGTTCCTCTTTTTCTGATTACGCTTCATTCCCACACAGGAAGTTTTTCTTTCGGTCGTTTTTCTGTTGATTTTATTCAGTCGGTCTGCATGGATAATAGCGTATCCCAAGCGGTTTAAACAATTCTGTCGCTGACTGAAAAGCAAAAGAAAACTCATCCAGAGAACAGATGAGTTGCTGCAAGGCATAGATTTCATCCAATTAGGGGGCAGAATGAACTTTCGTTAAACGGGTTCAGGCTGGGGATACCCCTGATTTTTTATTTGTGAAATCAAAGAAAACCTAGATTAAAAATAGCTGATGAATAACCCAGAACCGCTTGGGTGAGCAGGGGACAGAGCTGAATTGGACTGCCGTCAGAGCTGGGATGTTATCCCAGACTGATATCGCTGTCCTCCATAGACCTGTTTTTATCCGGCAGCTCAGTTATACCTTCGGTGCAGCCGTGCTTATTTACACTGAAAGCCTTGATCTTTCATCTGCTGAACAATCGTATCCATTTTCATTTCGGCATTGGAAAGATCAATTCCAAGATTGCTTAACATCGTCGGATCTACTTCTTTCAGATCGATTTCAATTGTAGCGCTGATGGTATCCTGAATGTCAACCGTCGTTTTAATCCCCTTGATTTCCGCTGAAAAACCAGACTGCGCCAGAATGGCGTCGGTCATTTGCGTTTTCTCTTCCTCAGAAAGCGCTGAAAAGTCCATGTTTCCGAACATCGCTTTGTCATAAGTCATCTTCATTGACATGACCGTGATCTGATTTTCTTCTGCTGTCAGGTTGTACGTTGCAGTCATGAATCCTTCCTGAGTGTAGCTGCAGGAAGTCGTTTGCTTTTTTGGCGCACTGGAACAACCCGCAATCATCAGGCAGGCTAAGACGAGAGTTAAGATTTTTTTCATTTTTCCTCCATGGCGGAATTACCGCAGTATCACAGTTATTCATGCCGACGATCAATACTTCCCTGATGAGAATCGGCGGCGAAAGTCTGTTACTCATATTATAAACGAACGAGTAAGCTTTTTACAGTCTAAAAAATAAAGGGGAAAGGTCAATCTCCTTTTTCCATTGTTCCTACTCTTCGATACCGGGATACAAATTGATTGCAAAATAAGTGGTCAGTTCTGTGATCCCGGCGCCGAAGAACGATCAAATAGTGATATAATAGAAAGAATTAAAGGGGAATCAATATGGGAAACGCAGAGAAACAGACCAAACAGAAAATTATGGAAATCGCGAAAGAACATTTCTCCCGTTATGGGTATGCCGGAACGAATTTAGAAGCCATTGGAAAGGAAGCGGGAGTCACTCGCGGACCCTTGTATTACTATTTCAAGAATAAAAAAGAACTGTATGCGGCAGTGATTGAACAGGAAAAAATTCATGTTGTCGATCAGTACAAGCAGATCTTTGAACAGGCGTGTTCGATCTATGAAAAATTAGAGAAGGATATCATTTACTGTTCATCCAGCCAATCCCTGCTTCGCCAGATTGGAGTCGGCGGTCAGGGCGAACCGGAAATTCCCATGCAGGATTATTCACAGAAAGTGTATCAGATCAAGGAAGAAGCGATGCAGAAGGCTGTGGATAAGGGGGAGTTAAGAGCGGATGCCAAGATTGAAGAAATGCTTCAGTTTTTGTATATCTTTGTTTATGGTATGACTGAATTGCGAAAAACTGAGAATTCGGAACTTGTTCTGAAACAGCGAACGCTGATTCAGGATGCCCAAATGTTTGTCGAGCTTTTTTCTGCCCGTTACGGTGCTTGAAGGGATGATCTTAAAATGAACATCGGAAAAGCGGGACTGTGACAAATCAGTAAAAAAGTGAAAACCACAGAGCTCCAGCCTAGACTCTGAGTTTTCCCCAATTTTATCGTGAAATGATCCAATGAAAAGCATTCTGGAAACATAGGCTCTCTTCAAGTCTGTTTCTCTGCCTGCTTTTTTCAATTCCTTTCCCCAAAAAGTTAGATTCGACTCTTTTTCTTCATGATCTTCCGTAATTTGTAAACATTGCTTCAAGGCACAGGCTGTTATAATAGAGTCATTCAAGGAAATGATGCTGAAAACTCCGGTTCAGGCTGGATGTCAAAAAATAAAGGATGCTTATTGTCAGCCATGAAGAGACTTCCTGATAGATCCGCTGAAATGGATCTGAGGAAGGGCAGCTAGCTTCGGTTTTGTGCGCCTGTTCTGCAATGATCAGGACGGACGTGGGACTTTTGCGGGGTCAGAGAATCAGAGAGGGGAACTATGGGAAAAATACTGCTGATTGAAGATGAAGAGGCAATCCGGACATTGATGCGCCTGGCTTTAACAACAGCCGGGTATCAGACAGCGGAGCTGCCCGATGGAAAACAAATCCTAGAAACTCTGGAACAGGGCGGACTGGATCTGATCCTTCTGGATGTTATGCTTCCCGAGGAGGACGGATTTTCAATTCTGAAAAAGATCCGCCGCTATCAGGTGCCGGTGATCTTTGTCAGTGCCCGCACTCAGCTGGCAGACAAGGTGCAGGGGCTGCAGGCCGGAGCGGATGATTACATCACCAAGCCGTTTGAAATGATGGAACTGCTTGCCCGAGTGGAAAGTGTCCTGCGGCGGACCGGAAGAAAAAACGGCATTCTCACATTTCAGCATCTCTGCATCGATGAGGATCAGCGCCAGGTCAGAGATTCTTCGGGCCATAGTTTAGAGCTGACGCCTAAGGAATTTGATCTGCTTGTCTTTTTTGTCCGCAACCGGAATATTGCTCTTTACCGTGAGGAAATACTGGAAAAAGTCTGGCACGATGATTATGAAGGCACGACTCGGACTGTGGACATGCACGTTGCCTCCCTGCGGCGGAAGCTGGGCCTGAGCCGGCAGATTGTATCCGTGTATAAGATCGGCTATCGGCTTGAGGACCGGCCATGAAACTGCGCTATCAGCTGGCGCTCAGTGCTTTTGCGCTGTTTGCCCTGATTTTTAACGGAGCCGGTCTGACACTGATTGAAATCAGTGCCCATCAGCGCTTTCAGGACCAGCTTGACGCGATGATCGGGCAGAATCGGGCGCTCGACGGTCTTTTGACGACGACGGTTTCACTGCTTCAGTTTTATCCGTCAGTCCAATCCCTGGATGAACAGCTGAGGAATCAGCTGGAAAAGATGCTGAAGGAAAACGCGCTGGAAAACGGCGTTCGGATTTTAGATGACCACGGCGTCTGCATCGCTGAGAATCAGTTTCCGGAGATAGCTGATGATCAGCTGACACTTCCGCAGCCGGATCAGATCTGGCTGAAAACAAAGACGTCTGGAGATCGGGAATATCTGATTTCCGCTCATCAGGTGGCGCTGAGTTCTCGAACCCTGATCGTGCAGACCAGTACGGAGATTACAGAACTTCGCTCGGATCAGGAGCATCAGCGGTGGCTTTTTCTGATCATCAACATTGTGGCTTCTGCAGCCTATCTTGGCGCCATGATTGTGATCAGCCGGCGGCTGACTCGGCCGGTGGAGCTGCTGGCAGAGCGGGAACGGCAGATTGCTTCGGGGAACTGGCACCAGCGCTTAGACCTCAGCGGCAGCCAGGAACTGAAGGCGCTGGCCGTGAATTTTAACCACATGGCTGAAACCGTTGAACAAAAGGTCGCGGAGCTGGAAACCGGCAACCAGGAAAAGGAAATTTTCATACATAATTTATCCCATGAAATGAAGACGCCGCTGACGTCGATATTAGGCTATACGCAGCTGCTCAGGCGGACAGCGATGAAACCGGAAGATGCTGAACAGGCTCTGGATGTCATCGAATCCGAAGCTCGGCGAATGGAACAGCTGTCATCCCGGCTGATGCAGCTGATCATGGCTGCTCAGCCCCTGCCGCAGCTGAAATCACATTCCGTGGAATTACTGCTGAAGCAGGCCGCTGTCCGGCTGGAACCTGTGCTTCAGGCGGCACAGCTGAAGCTGATCGTGGAAAGTGAACCGCTGGAGCTGGAAATGGACGAAGAACTGATGCAGGCGGCCCTGCGCAATGTGCTGGATAATGCCGTCAAAGCCAGTTCTGCCGGCGGCCGCCTCTGGCTGAGTGCCTTCCGTCTGAATACATCAATAATCATCGCTGTGCGGGATGAAGGCTGCGGGATCCAGGACCCGCATCCGGAACGGATGCTGGAGCCCTTTGTCATGGAGGATAAAGCCCGGACGCGGAAGCATAATGGAGCCGGTCTGGGACTGGCATTGACCCAGCGGATTGTAGCGGCGCATGGCGGCCGAGTGGAACTGAAAAGCAAGCTTCATTCCGGGACAGAGATTCGCTTTGTCTTTCCGCTGCCTTCAGAACACCCAGCGGCATCGGAAAAAAATCAGCTCGGAAATAAACCAGCGGCTGCGGAAACGAAAGCGGGAAAGGAAGGCTGTCTATGATCCTGAAGTGTAAGACAAAAAAGACCGGAACACAGTTGAAAGACGGGCTTCGCTTTTCTGTTGAAATGATATGCCCTCGACTTTTTCTTGTTCCTTCTCAAAGCGGCGTACGCTGGCCGCGGCTTTTGGTCAGCCTGATGCTGATGAACATCCTGACCGGCTGTTCCGCTCAATCGGAATCGCTGATAGTCCGTGATTATCCCTCTAACAGCGGGCCGGCTGTCATGTCCAGTGAAGAGGAACGTCTGAAACAGCTGGCAGTGGATACCCTGAACCGTTATTTTGGGCTGGAACTGACGGTTGAGGGCTGGCTGTGGGATTTCAATTACAGTTCCGCGATCAAAACAGAGACTCAGGAATATGCCATGATTGAAGAAACAGAGACGATGCTGATCTTGTTTCTGCATCAGAGAAATGCAGATGAGATCAGTTATGGAGTCTGTCTGGACGAAAAAACACAGGAGGTGCTGGCTGCCCAGGTGAATTTTGAGACTGCCCGGCCCCTGGAAATTTCATCGGAAACTGAGCAGCAGATTCAGAGTCAGGCAAAAGCCTGGCTTGAAATCAACCGGCCGGAATTTGACATGTCGTCGCTGACCAGTATTTACGCCGTGCAGATGAAAAACCAGATCGCGCTGTCGGTCTTTGCCGATTCTCAGGGACATAAAGGCTATCTCTATACAAACCTGGCGGATGGGCGGCCGATGGCTTTCGGCACCGGATCATTTGCGGAGAATCTGCTGATATCCATAGAGGACGCAAGTTTTCAGGCCGCTGACGAATAATTTCAATGTCTTCAGTTTTTACAACTTCATAACAATTTGCATACACTCTGCCAACAACACCCGTCTAAGCTGTTCTCATGAAAAGAGGACGTCGTGATGTTAAAGGTGAATGAAAACAAACAGAAAAGAATCGAGGTCTTTGGATACAGCTATGACCGCTACGCTCTGAAGACGCCGGTCATCACAGATCAGGATGATCTGGACGAGCTGCTTCGGCAGGTCGTGGCGCCGCAGCTGGAAAAAGGAGATCTTGTATTCATGAGTGAAAAAATGGTGGCCTGCACCCAGGGCCGGGCCTTTCCGCTGTTAGCGATTGTGCCGGGCCGTCTGGCGCGGCTGCTCAGTCGTTTTGTAACCAAAACACCTCGCGGAATTGGTTTGGGAATGCCGGAAACCATGCAGATGGCGATCGAGGAATGCGGTGTTCTGAGAATCCTGCTGGCTGCCGCAGTCGGCATGCTCGGTAAGCTTTTAGGCCGGAAAGGCTGGTTTTATCGTGTGGCCGGAAGGAAAGCGGCGGTGATTGATGGACCCTGTGATTACACCCTGCACCCATATCATCAATATGTAGTGCTGGGGCCGCAGGATCCTCAGCGGACGGCGGAGCACTGTGCTTTATTGCTGGGCCATCCGGCCGCAATTGTGGATATCAATGATTACGGAGCCGAAATCCTGGGCGTCTGGCCGGCGTCTGTCAATCGCCGGAAACTGGCAGAAATCCTCAGGGATAATCCGTTGGGGCAGAGTGATCAGAGTACGCCGATCGGGATTCTCCGTCCGGTTTTAAAATCGGAAATTCAAGCTGAGGACGTATCTCTGGAATGAGAAACAGGCCGAGTCTGCACGGAGGAGGATTCGTTTAGAATTGAAAGAAGTAGTCTTTCCAGCGCTGTTAGCTGCACACGGTCACTGGTTTGGTTAAAAGTTCTGAAAGGATAAAATAAGCGGTAAGTTATCCACAAGAGACAGGAAAGGAAAAAGCAGACCGAAAAACAGACTTGAACAGATTAAGTTGTTTTCAGAACGCTTTCCTTTTAGCGTTTTACTATGAAATTGGGGAAAACTCAGAGTCTAGGCTGGAGCGCTCAGGTTTTCTCTTTTTTATTGATTTGTCACAGTCCCTTTCTTACCCTTGCACTATTTTATGCATGGATGTATAATTGTGATAAAGAAAACATGCATTGATGCATGTCAAGGAGGGAAAGTCATGAAAAAGCTGATTTGTCTGTGCTTAGCATCTCTATTATGCTTAGCAGGATGCTCCAGCAGTCCGAAAACACCAACTTCGGACGGAGACAGTTTGTTCAAAGCCGGAACGTATATCGGAAGCGGCGATGGCAACAACGATCCGATTACGGTAGAGGTAACCTTTACCGAAACGGAAATCGCGTCAATCACGATTAAAGAACATAAAGAAACGGCGGGGATCAGTGATCCGGCATTCGAAAAGATTCCACAGAGCGTGATGAGCAGCCAGAGCCTGGCTGTGGATACGGTTGCAGGGGCAACCAACACGAGCAAGGGGATCCTGACTGCGATTGAAGACTGCGTTAAGCAGGCAGGCGGCGATGTAGAACAGCTTAAGAAAGCTGTCGATCAGACGGCGAAAGCCAAGACAGAAGAAAGCCGCAGTACCGATGTTGTCGTGGTCGGCTCTGGAATTACCGGAATGAGCGCTGCCTTAAGCGCCAAAGAAGCGGGTGCTGATGTTGTCGTCATTGAAAAACAGGCGGTGACCGGCGGCACGACGGCGATCGCAGGCGGCTATTTGATCAGCATTGATTCCAAATTGTATGACGAAACTGATTTTGATGATTCTCTGGATACGTTCCGTAAGTATTGGGATGAACGGATGAGTTATTCTGGTCAAAAGTCCGGCTATCCGGATGAGACACGATGGGAAGAGATTGTTGCCAAAACCGGAGATACGGTCGATTGGCTGCAGGAAAAAGGTGTGACCTGGGAAGCTTTTACCGGGTTTGGACCGTATCCGACAGCGCATAATCCGGCCGGCGGACGCGGCTTGATTGATGAAATGGTCAAGATCGCAGAGAGCCAGGGAATCGAAGTGATCACAGAATGCAAGGGCGAGAAGCTGGTTATAGATGATCAGGGTGCTGTTGTCGGAATCGTTGCGGAAACGGCAGATAAAGTGATTACCTTTAATGCCTCCAGCGTCGTTTTAGCGACAGGCGGGATTTCTGCGAATGATGAAATGGTTAAGCAGTATTCACCGAAGGTTGCCCAGGCGCAGACGATCTCGGTTGCGGCGGCAGGTTCAACAGGGGACGGCATGACCATGGCATTGGAAGCCGGAGCTGTTCCATTTGAGAGTTTCTTTACTTCGATTTGTGCAACTACCGTGGATCCGGTTCTTGCCAAAAGCGTTTCTGAAGCGGCAGCCTTGACGACCGACAAACAGTTGGGAGTTAACGCAAAAGGAGAACGTTTTGCCAGCGAAAGTGCAGTCTATTATGATGCTTTAGGTTCAGATATGATTCAGGACGGCAATGCCCCATTCTACTATATTTATGATTCCAGTGATGCGGATATAGCTGCAATTCTGGAAAAAGGAGCAGCCGCCGGTGCCGTAGTCAAAGCGGATACGATTGAAGCTTTGGCGGAAGGCATGAAGGTCGACGCCGCCGCGCTGAAGGCCAGCTTTGACCGCTACAACCAGCAGGCAGAAGCCGGAAAAGACGAAGATTTCGGGAAAGCGCCTGAAAATTTAGTGGTTTTGGATCAGGCTCCTTACTATGCCGTGATCTTCTATCCGACGACTTTCGGATCTCAGGGCGGAGTTCTGACCAGTGAAACCGGTCAGGTCCTGAATCAGACCGGTGAAGCGATCCCGGGGCTGTTTGCGGCTGGTGAGATGAGCAATCGTTATTTCTATAACGAGAACTATGTTCTGGCAGCTTCTTTAGGTCTGTATGCTACAACCGGCCGGATTGCCGGTACGGCAGCCGCGGCCAAATAAACCGCAGCGGACACTTGCAGGTCTTAATCAAAAAAATAGGACGCTTCCTTCAAGCTGAGAGGAAGCGTCTTTTCTGTTGGCCGAACTTTTCAAAGAGGCAAGGGCAGGTCGCGGAGGAGGATCTTCGCTCAGTATTCTTCTTTAGTTTCAGTGATGGGGACTTTGCCCCCATTTTCCGGAAGCGTGCGGATTCCAAAAATAAAGTACAGGACATGAAAAAGCCAGACGCCCAACAGAATAAACCGGCCGACAGGAACACGGGACATCATGATCCATCCCAAGGCCATCATCAGTGTAACTGCCGTCATAATCCGTAATTTTGTCCTTGCAGTCATGCCTTTTCCCTGAACATAGCTTTCCAGATTCTGCTTATAAAGCGCGGTATTGAGAAGCCAGGCATGCAGCCGCTGGGAACTTTTTGCATAGCAGCAGACCGTGAATAACAGAAAGGGAACGGTCGGAAGCAGCGGCAGGACAGCACCCAGAGCGCCGAGGATCAGACTGACAGTACCCAGCAAGATCAAGAGAGTTCGTTTCATATTATTTTTCTCCTTTTTCCTTATATCGATGTCTCATCAGCTGCGTCTTCCGTTTTCAACGGGGATGACCTGATCGGCAATCCGCATCGTTGAGGCGCGGTGGGAAACCAGGACGACGGTTCGATCCTGGGTTTCTTTCTGCAGCGCATGCAGAATGATAGCTTCGTTCAGGCTGTCCAGATTGGAAGTGGGTTCATCCAGAAGAATCAAAGGCGCTGAATGCAGAAATGCCCGAGCCAGACCCAGCCGCTGCCGTTCTCCGCCGGATAAGGTATCGCCCAGCTCACCTACTGGGGTATCATAGCCTTGGGGAAGCGTGAGAATCCAGTCATGAATGGAAGCTTTGCGGCAGGCTTCCTGGATTTCTTCCAGGGTTGCGTCTTGTTTGGCAATCCGCAGATTGTTGGCAATTGTATCATGGAACAAATGGGTTTCCTGGGTAACATAGCTTTCCAGTTCCCGCAGATTGGCCGTGTTGATGTCGGAAATCGATGTGCCGGACAGTGTACATCTGCCTTGCCGGACTTCCCAGAAGCGCATCAAGAGTTTGAGAAGGGTTGATTTGCCGCTGCCGCTGCGTCCGACGATGCCGGTGATTTGTCCCTGCGGGATATCGAGCGACAGATCGGAAAGAATTTCTTCTTCTCCATAACTGAAACTCAGATTCTCGGCCTTGGCGCCGGTGAAGTTAATCTGCGGCCGACCGGTGATTTCATCGACAACCGGCGTTTCTTCCAGCAGGTCCAGCACACGGTTGCCGCTGGCCAGTGTATTCTGCAGCGTACTGCCCAGATTGGCCAGAGCGATGACCGGTCCGAAGGAGCTCATCAGACCGACAAAGGCCAGCACCGCACTGCTGAAATCCAACTGACCTGTATGGATGAGCAATCCGGCAGCGATCAGCAGCAGACTGTCAAAAAGCAAAACCAGCGTCTGCGTCAGGGCCATGTTTTTTCCATTGAGAATTTTCATCGTCAATTCATGCTTGGCCAGGCTTTCCGTGCGCTGATCCAGATCAGCCAGACGCTGTTTGCCAACATCAAACTGCAGGATCTCCGAAAGTCCACGCATCGTTTCCAGAACCGAACTGCTCAAAGCTCCCGATTGCCGGCGAAGCTGTGCGCCTAAACCCTGCGATTTTCGGTGGATATAGAGCGGAACGAGGATTCCGACAGTGACATAAGCAGTCAGCGCTATGGCCCCTAACAGCGGGTGGAAGCGTCCGATCCAAAGCGTCATAAACAGGCTCATGAACAAGGCGATCAGAATGGGAGAAATCGTATGAGCATAAAAGACTTCAAGCAATTCAATATCAGAAGTGATCAATGTGATCAAATTCCCCTTGTCCGCTCCTTCTAGTTTTGCCGGTGCCAATTTCCGCAGGGCGCTGAAGACCTGGGAACGGATCAGCGCCAGCAAGCGAAAGGCTATCGTATGATTACAAGCCTGTTCACCATACCGTAAGATACCACGCAGCAAAGCTAGGACAACGATCAGCCACAAGCTGCCCAGATATGCGGCGGTGCCTGGAAAAATAATGCTGAGCAGCACACCCGCGCCTTCAATAGTAATGAAAGCAGCTCCAAGATGACCAAGAAAACCAAAGGTTACAGCCATCACCATCCAGCCGCTCAACGGTTTAACCAGACCGATCATTTGTCGGCACAGCGTATAAGTATTCCGAGTTTTCATGCGTTTACCTCCTCGCAGCCGGTCTCCAGCTGCTTCTGGGTGTGCCATAGATCAGCATAGACACCGTTGTTTTTCAATAAATCATCATGCGTTCCAACTTCTTTCAGCTGACCCTGTTCCAGAACCAGAATCTGATCCGCATGCTGAACCTGAGTTAAATGATGGGAAATCAGGATGACCAAATGCCGGTGGGTCAGCTGGTGAATCTGGTTGAGAATATCAATTTCACTTTCGACATCAATATTGGAAGTTGCTTCGTCAAAGATGTAGATTGGCGTATCATGCAGCAATGCGCGGGCTAAAGCTAGCCGTTGGATCTGACCGCCTGACAGATTGGCGGCTTTTTCCAGCAGGACAGTGTCCAGGCCTTGTTCACTGCGCAGAAAATCAGCTAGCCGAGTTTGTTCAAGAACGGCCCAGAGCTGCGAATCATCGGCGTGCGGATTGCCGATTAACAGGTTTTCGCGAACGGTGCCTTTAAACAGAATGCTGCTGTGACCGATATAAGTCACATTTTTCATCAGACTGGTCTCACGGATCTGGTTTAATTCCAGGGATCCAAGCCGGACATTGCCGCTGTAGTTTTGATTTTGTCCGGTCAGAATCTTGGCCAGTGTTGATTTGCCGCTGCCGCTTTCCCCGACGATCGCAATCAAGCTGCCGTAAGGCAAGGAAGCGTTGATGTTCTTCAATACCGTTTGATCAGGCTGGTATTGGTAGCCTAAGTTTTGAATCTCAATCGTCGGATGGGTTTCGGTGATGATTTCTGTTTTTTCGGAAGGTTCGGGCAGATCGAGCAGCTGAAAAATCTTGTCGCTGGCAGCCATGCCGTTCATTGCAATGTGGAAGAAACTGCCCAGCTGCCGCATCGGAATGAAAAATTCAGCGGATAAGAAAATAATGGCCAACGCCTGCATCAGTGTAATCGATCCCGCCTGCAGCTGCGCCGCAGCCAGAAACACACCCAAGGCCGCCCCGCCATAAGCAACCCAATCCATGATGATAATCGAATTGAGCTGCATCGTCAGCACCCGCATGGTGATCTTGCGGAAATGCTCAGCTTCAACGTCCATTTTCTTGGCCATCGCTTCATCCGCCTGATAAATTTTTAAGGTTGTTAAACCCTGCAGATTTTCTAAAAAGCTGTCGCCCAAAGAAGCGTATTGACCCCAATAGCGAGACAGCAGTTTCTTCGCAAAGGTCTGTACAGCCGAAATCGCAATGGGAATCAGTGGAACGCAGAACAGAAGGGCTAATGCCGAAGGCAGGCTGATCCAGGAAAGCGCAGCAAACAGTGTCAGCGGTGCCAGCATACTGTAAAAAAACTGCGGCAGATAAGCTCCAAAGTAGGTTTCCAGCTGATCAACGCCTTCAACCGCAATTTGTACGATCTCCGCTGTCGCAGTCTGTTCCCGATAACTCACGCCCAGACGCAGTAATTTTTCCAGGATCTGCCGGCGCAAAATCTGCTTGACAGAGCGCGAAGCCTCGAAGCTTTTGCGGCTGGCGGCGCTTGTACAGAACCATCGGACCACCAAACTGCCGAAGATAAGTACGGCCGCTAAGCTTAGCTGCAGAGCGTTCAGCTGATTTTTCCATAAGGCTTCCAACACAAAAGCGAAGGTAAATAAAATGATCATGTTGGCGATCAAACTGCCCCATTGCAGCAAAACCTGATCCCGGATAGCCTGTTTGGATTCGGGCACGGCCTGAATCAGTCGTTTATTGATCATCATTGAGAAAACTCCTCCCATCAAAATGTTAACTTAAGATAACATTAAGCTTAAAAAGAATGCGGATAATGTACCCGCGTTCTTTTTATCTTCAACATGATGAAATTTAACACTGATTAACCAGTTTGTCAATCAAAAAGTTAAATTAAGCTAACAATGATTTGCATTTTCTTCAGGATTCACAGGGGCTGAGCCAGAGTTAGATTCTCGCAGAAATGAATGTCTGCTTTTATTGAGCTTCAAGCCATGCGGGAAGATCCTGCAGCGTATTCTCGGTATTTAACAGATAAAAGGAATCTGTAATTTTCTTCTGTGAACGATGCTGCAGAGCAGGGATACTTCTCAATCGCTGTTTGGAAAAGAACGCACTGAAAGATTCCATGCCCTCCTCAAAGATTTTCTCATAGTCTTCAGTGGTGTCAGGAAGCCGGGTAAACCAAAGGATGGGTTCCATATAAAAGACATAGAGTGCGCTTGGATTGTTCAGTGTGCAATTAGCGATTTCTTTTAAGAGGATCGAACAGCCGTGAACGGTATCCTTTTCATCGCAGAATAACAGATAGTAGTCATCTTCCATCTCACTCAAACGCTCCAGCTGCGTTTCGTCAATAACCAGAGGTTCAGGTGTTTTTGAAATTTCAGCTCCCAGCGCACTTTTCTTGGATCCACAGGCAGAAAGCAGAAGCAGGCTAAGCATAAAGCAGATTAGTTTTCGGGAAAGCATAATTAAGAACCTCCTTTTTCTTTTTGTCATTTCTCAATCCTATACAAGCTGATGAAATGTCCGATGTCCTGATTTCAGGTTATCGTATCTGATCGATTTTTGCAATGATCTGTTAAAAATTCGGGCATAAAAAAAGCCCATCGGAATTCGCCGATGGGCAGGAATTAAAAGAATAATATGGAAGTGTCTTAACAGGCTTTCAGTTTGGCGTATAATTCGTCTTCTAATAAAGCGCTGCCGGCAGCGGCGTTAGCGGCGGCTTGCTTTGGCGACTTGGCCCCGGGAATAACGACAGGTTGGCAAGGATGGTTAAGAATATAGCGCAGACTGGTTTCGATCAGATTTTCACGGCCTACAGCGGCGATGATCCGGTCTAAGCGGTCCATTTTCTGCAGATAAACCTCACGGGCACTGCCGCCTTCATTGAACGGAGTTCGGATCGTGTCCGTGAAGTGTGTTTCACGGGTATAATGACCAGAAAGAATGCCTTGGGCTAATGGGCCGCGGACAAGCACGCCGATGTTGTTATTCAGGCAGTAGTCCAGCATGCCGTTGGTTTCCGGGGCTTTGTTGATCAGCGAATAATCCAGCTCAACCACCTCGCAGCTGCCGCGGCGGTTAAATTCTTTCAGGACATTCAGATCATCCGTTGAGATTCCATAATGATGGATCAATCCCCGCCGTTTCAGCTCATCCAGTCCATCCAGCCAGGGCTCGACTTCCTCCGGTTTTAAATCATTGAGATGACACAGCGCAACATCCAGGTAATTTGTCTGTAAGCGAAACAGCGAAGCGTGGCAGGCTTCGATCACGATATCGCCACAGGTAAACTGCATCGCTCCGCCGAAACGTTTGGCCCAGTTGCCGAATTTGGAGATGAAGACGACATTTTCACGCAAGCCTTTTAAGGCTTGTCCCAGCCGCTCCTCCGAACAGCCTCCAGGGATGCCGTATGCATCCGCTGTATCAAAAACGGTAATACCTTGGTTGTAAGCGGTCTGAATTGTATCGTAAACCTGTTTTTCATCCAGCTCGCCCCATTGATTGCCAATGTTCCAGGTTCCCATGCCCACCGCCGAAACATCCAATCCTGTTTTTCCTAGTTTTCTTTTCAGCATATGTTTCCTCCTGACTTTTTCTCATTATATCATTGTCAGCGAAGGAAAGGGAATTCATCAGGCAGCTTCAGTTTTAAAACCTGTGACTGAAACGGCCTGCTTCGGCGTGGTTCCTTGAGGATTGATTATCTGTTCAGCTGTCAAAAAGGGCGAAGCTTCGCTGTTTCTGTACGATAGACTTAGAACACAGCCTGTCAATTTAGAATTTCTTGCAGAAAGTCGCGAAGAAGTGTTGACAAAGAAGCTTGGCAGACTATAATAATAAGTGCTAGCACTGATGAAGCAAGAGTGCTAAGGTGAGCGATAAGGAGGAATTACGATGATTAGACCATGTAATGATTTTGTGCTCTTAGAGAAAGAAAAGGCAGAAGAAAAAACCGCCAGCGGGATTATCCTGACTGACAAAAACACAGAAAAACCGACCGTCGGCAAGGTGCTGGCAGTCAACGGCGGACATGAAGTTGACGGCAAGCATGTAGATTGCTGCGTCAAAGTCAACGACCGTGTTATCTACGAAAAGTACGGCGGAACAGAAGTCAAGATCGACGGTGTGGAATATCTGTTAGTCCAGGAATCCAAGATCATGGCTGTAATTGAATAAATAAAAAATAAGGAGGAATGAGAATATGGCGAAGGAAGTCCGTTTTTCTAAAGATGCCCGCGTTGCAATGATGAAGGGCGTCGACACGCTGGCCGATACGGTCAAAATTACATTGGGTCCGAAAGGCCGTAATGTTGTTCTGGAAAGAAGCTATGGTTCACCGCTGATTACCAATGACGGTGTTACGATCGCAAAAGAAATCGAATGTGAAGATAAAATTGAAAACATGGGCGCCAAGCTGGTTCTGGAAGTAGCGTCCAAGACCAACGATACAGCTGGCGACGGCACAACAACCGCGACGCTTTTGGCACAGTCGATGATCCACAAAGGCATGAGCAGCGTTGAAAAAGGAACCAATCCGGTTCTGATGAGAAGCGGTATGGAAAAAGCCGCGAAGTTCATTGCCGACAAGCTGCTGGAACAGACGCATAAAGTTGAAACCAACCAGGATATTGCCCAGGTTGCGGCGATTTCTTCCGGGGATGCGGAAGTCGGCGAAATCATTGCCAAAGCGATGGAAAAGGTCGGCCGTGAAGGCGTAATTACCGTGGATGAATCCAATGGCTTTGAAACGGAGCTGGAAACGGTTGAAGGTCTTCAGTATGACAAAGGCTTCATCAGCCCATACATGGTTTCCAACCGGGAAAAGAACGAAGCCGTGCTGGATAATCCATATATCTTAGTAACAGATCAGAAGATCAACACGATCCAGGAAGTTCTGCCGTTGCTGGAAAAGATCGTTCAGACCAACAAGCCGTTATTGATCATTGCTGATGATATTGATCAGGAAGTCGTTGCAACGCTGGTTCTGAATAAGTTAAGAGGCACCTTCAATGTAGTCTGCACCAAGGCGCCAAGCTTCGGCGACAATCAGAAGGCCATGCTGGAAGATATCGCAATTGTTACCGGTGCGAAGTATTTCGCCAAGGATCTGGCCATGGAGCTGAAAGACGGCGAAATTGAAGATCTCGGTCACGCAAATCGGGTTGTCGTTAAGAAAGACGACACGACGATTGTCGGCGGAACTGGTGAGAAAGAAAAAATTGACGATCGGATTGCAGAATTGAAGCAGCAGATTGAAAATACAACGCAGGAATACGACAAGAAGCGTCTGAATGAACGTCTGGCGAAGCTGACAACCGGTGTTGCGATTGTCAAGGTTGGCGCTGCGACAGAAAGTGAAATGAAAGAAAAGAAGCTGAGAATTGAAGATGCTCTGAATGCAACGAAAGCGGCAGTCATGGAAGGCATCGTCATCGGCGGCGGCGCAGCTCTGGCTTCCATCTACCGTGAATACCGCGATGAGCTGAAGGGTGAAACATCCGACGAACAGAAGGGTATCAGTGCCGTCTTTGAAGCCATCGTTAAACCGTTGTACCAGATTGCGGAAAACGCTGGTTATGATGGGGATCAGATTGTTTCCCGTCAGCTGACAGAAGGCAAGAACATCGGCTTTGACGCGAAGAAGGGTGAATGGGTCGATATGTTTGAAGCTGGTATTGTGGATCCGACAAAGGTTACTCGCAACGCTCTGCTGAATGCAGCTTCGATTTCAGCCCTGTTCATCACCACCGAAGCGGCGGTCGCTGAATTGCCGGAAAAGAATGCTCCAGCAGCTCCAGCTATGCCTGAAGGCGGCATGTACTAAGCCTTCATTCCTATAACATTGAGTTCCAGGCAGACAGCACATCCCCCAGTGCTGTCTGTTTTTTTATTGTTTCATTCATGATTTCAAAACTATCAATTAAAATTAGTTTTACGAATTGTGAAATATATTTCATAATTCATTTTTAGCAGTGATAAAATTATTACATTTCTAGTTTTATCCACCCTTATTTCTATTTATATATATTTCTTTAAATATTACATTCTGAACATTCCCTATATCTTTATGAAATTTTGTTTGACAAGAGTTTCACTTTATAATAATTTACCTTAGTAAGGGCTTACAGGGGGAATAACAATGTTTAATATTATTAAGTATATTAAATTTTATCTGCGAAGATGATTTTTTGTTTTTTATTAAAAGACCATAAAAAGAAATAAGGGGAGAAAAAATGTTTAAGAGAGTAAAAAAAGTTTTGGAATGTATTTTAATCATCTGTTTGTTGACAATCCAAATCAATGATGCTGCAATTGTTGCTCAAGCTGAAAATAATCGCGTTCGCTTAAAGCCGACACAAGGTTATCAAACAATAGAAGTTAACCAGGGAAGAAAAGAATCAAGGCTAACAACAAATGAAGAAGTACCTGATGATACAATATCAGGCCAACCTTCTGATTCTGAGACAACGCCTGAACCTACACAAGAACCTGAAAATCCAGAACTGACACCAGAGCCAACTGCAGAACCAACTCAGCAGCCTGAACCGGCAGAAACACCGGAGATTTTGCCGACCTTAGAGCCTCAGGAAAGTATTGAACCTGATACGCCAAGTCCAACACCAACAATTGAACCGACTCTCATTCCAACCGTTTCGCCAAGCAGCACTCCGGGAGTGACGGCTACGCCTACAACAACGCCATCCGTAACACCTTCCACAGATAAAACGATTTTTTCATTAAACGATCAGGAAGAAAGCCAAAACCTAACTGAAATAGTTGAAGAAAGAACAGAAAACTCTAAGACATATGATCTAGGTGAAGGAATTTATAAAACCGATGTCTATATGAATCCTATACATAGAAAAATTGATGGGCAGTATGTAGAGATCAATACAAATTTAGATTCAGGTATTTCTTTATTATCAGAAGAAGGCCAAACAATTATAGCTCAAAATAATGATGTTTATTATAATGCTAGATTCTATTCTGGCGGGAATATTTTATCACAGATCAGAAATGAAAATGATGCACTTATCCAGACAGAAGTCGCCCAAGGGAATACCTCTACTTATCTGTCTGAATCAGATACAATTCAGTATTTTGATGTTTATCCGAATATTGATTTTCAGTATCGGATCATGACAACTGCATTGAAGGAAAATATTCTTTTAAAAGAAGGTTTTACTGGAAATGAACTACGGTATCAGTTAGATATTGGAAATTTAAATCCTGAAAAAGATGATACAGGAATGCTTTACTTCAAAGACAGTGAAGGTACAATTCAATTTATTTATGAATTACCTTATCTTATGGATGCGGCAAAAGAAGCATCATTTGACGTTTCTGTAGACTATGAAAGAATTAATGATACGAAAATTGAATTAATTATTCAATGGAATGAAGCTTGGACTCAAAGTGAAAGCCGTGTTTATCCAATTATTATTGATCCTGTGATCACTCCATACAGTGATTATGATGGAGTGGATGTTACTTCTTCATATGTTAGAAGTACAGATGGCAAGGCGATACAGTCAAAGAATATGCGAGTAGGATATGAGAGCCGATCTCAGGCATCGGAGTTAACGATTGAATGGGCACGCTCAATTATTCATTTCAAGATGCCAGACATCGGAACTGGAAAAAGAATTATTGATGCGAAAATGAAATTGTTCCGAGTTAATGGTTATGTGGATCATGCTGGAATTGATGTTTATTCCACAGCAGCTTATCTCGATCCTGCAAATGCTAATTATTATAATTTGCCTGAGAAAAAGAAAATAAGTAATGTCTCTGCACAAAGCTTGATGGGGACAGGGTATAAAGAGTTTGATATTACAGCTCACGCTAAGGATCTATATGCTGGAACAGATAAGACTTTGATTCTAATTTCTCAAGATGAATATGATAAAACTAAAGGTCCAAATGTTTTTATGACGGAAGGCAATACGGACCGACCGGTAATTTCATTAACATATAGTGTAGATGAAGATGTTGATTCTGGTTTAGATCCCAATTTAATGCTTACTAATTTAAGAATTTATTCTAAAGGCATTAATCAGTTTTATGGAATTAGCATTGATGGCATCCTCAAACCACGATATTATGTTGTATTCTATCTTTGTAAATTAAATGACAAGGGTGAAATTGTTCGCGTTGGAAAAGATCATTATTATGAATTAAATGAAAATCCAGGAACTACCTATATTGATCCTATATTTGTAACGTCACCAGTTGAAGGCGTACAGCATTTTGAAAAAGAGCCGGCGAATTTTACAACACCTTATATGGAAACGAGTGATTTTTCAGAAGGAGAAACCGTTTATTTGTATGAAGTTACAATAATGGAAGATCCGAGCGGCAGATACGGCGAGTATTCGTCATATACAGATCGTTTCTTATTTCATGAAGTAAAATTGGGAGAAACTTTGCCATCTTTAGCTGCTTACTACGGCGTTTCAATTGAACAGATTCAATTCGATAATAATACAACCGATAATGTTCTGGTTGAAGGTCAGAATATTGTTATCCGAATTCCTTCCGATACGCTTAAACCCAATGCAGATAGTTTTAGACCTCCTGTAACGATCACCGAATACACTGCAGATTATAAATATCGTGGTGATGTCTGCCTTTTTGCCTGTTATACTGCTGATCCAGTAAATGTAGGGAGCGGTAATTATTATCATAGTAATGTTGATCTGAAGCTTAAAGGTTATGAAAGTATTGAATTAAAAAGGTTTTATAATTCTTCGGGTGAAATAATGTCCTCTTTATTTGGAAATAATTTTACAACGAACTTCGATCAGTTTACTTTTTACGATAAAGATCATAATCTCTACTATTTAACTGAAAATGGAAGAATATATCAATATATTTATAATAACGGAAACTATACAACAGATATTGACAATCCATTTACACTGTCTTTTGAAGATAACAAAATTGTGATTACTGATGAAAACACACACAACGTTATGTATTTTAATGAATATGGGCTGCTTGACAAAATACAGGAGTTAAGCGGACAGTTCATTAAGCCGGTTTATGATGAATATGGAATGATCAGAAAACTAAGCTTATCGGATGCCAGTGAAGTAATATTTAATTACAACAATCAGAATATGGTTCAGGAGATTATTCTGCCGGACGCTACCAAAGTATTTTATGAGTATAATGAAAACCGGCAGCTAACGAAATTTACAAATGCCCAAGGATATACTGAAACCTATTCTTATGATGAATCGGGTCATATCAATGAGATTGTCGATGAAAATGGAGATTCATTAGGACGAAATACTTATGATAATCAAAATCGCGTAGTTCGTCAGATGGATGGTGAAGATAATGTGACAACCTTTGAGTATCAGCCGGGGAAAACGATTGTTACAAAAGGATCCAATGCGGTTACTTATTATATAGATTCTCTTGAACGTGTTACCAAAATTGAGTTCAGCGATGGGACGAGCCGTACTAACGATTATTCCAACGTCGAAAATCAATTGCTTTATTCCACAAATGAACTCGGTGCGAAGGCAGAATTTACTTATAATTCATATGGGGATATCGAACAAGCTAAAGATTTCGACGGCAAAATTGAGTCGTATGAGAAGAACGAGTATGGATTTCCAACTAGAATTAATTACTCAGACGGAAGCTATGAAGCGTTTACTTATGATAATCAAATGAATGTACTCACGCATAGAAACAAGTATGGAAAGACGGAGAGCTATGCTTATAATGACAAGAGCCAGGTCATCGAACATGTCGATTTTTACAATGGGAAAACGCAGATGGAGTATACAGGCAGCAACTTAACCCGAGCAGTTTTACCAAATGGGGAAGTAGTTATTTATGAATATGACGAGCTGAATCATCTCAAGAAAGAAAATCATGACGGATATTCTATTAACTATGTCGTTGACGCTTATGGAAGAAATACAGAAAAAAGGTATTCAACGGGAAGAACTGAAAAGTGGGAATATGATGGCCGAGGGAATATCACAAAGTATACAGATCCTAACGGCTTAATTACAACGACAGAATATAATAGTATGGATTTACCAATCTTGGTAACCCGTGGAAATCTGACGGAATCTTATACTTATGACGCAGAAGGAAGGAAAACATCCTATACTGATAAATTTGGAAAGACAGAAACTTATGTCTATGACATAAAAGGAAACTTAACTGAAACAACTGATAAATATGGAAACAAAACCACAAACACCTATGATGCTGCGTCTAACTTAATCAAAACGGTGGACAGTTTGGGTAATATCATCCTATATACGTATACGAATGGATTATTAACCACGGAAACGAATGGACGTGGTGAAAAAACAACGTATGAATATGATAGTTTGAAGCGTTTGACTAAAACAAAATATTGGAATGGTCAGACCGTGATCAACGAATATAACGATCAAGGATTGATTTCAAAATCGACAGATTCTAAAGGTATTGTTACTGAATATTTTTATGATGCGACAGGGAAAGAAACGAAAGTCACTGTCAATGGTATTTCTGAGTCTAAAGTGTATAATGCAGACGGCAATCTTATCGAAGAAATTGATAAAAAAGGTGTTAAAACACAATATGGCTATGATGTCAATGGCAATCAAAATTACGTTCTATATCAGGATGGTACCGAGGTTTTCCGAATTTATGACATCTATGGCAATATGATTTCAGAAACAGATCAGCTAGGACATATAAAAACAATTGAATACGATGCAGCCGGCAACGTAATAAAAGAGACAGACCATTTAGGAAACACTGCAATCTATACTTATAACGGTCTTTCTCAATTAGTTGAATCGACAGATAAAGAGGGATTTGTCACAACTTTTGAGTATAATGATTTTGGCATGATTATAAAAGAGATTTCACCGCGAGATTATATTACGACTTATGAATATGACAGCTTCGGCAATTTAACGAAGAAATATGTTGACAATGTACTCATTGAGGAAAATCATTATGATAATCATGGCCGTGTTACAGAAACGAAAACGCTGAAAGATCATACGACAAATACTTTAGACGCATTTGGAAACGTTTTGAAAAAAGTTGATCATAATACATTACTGGAAACAAATTATGAATATGATCTTCATGGAAATCTAGTCAAAGAAACCAATACTGCTGGTCAGCAGAAGCTTTATACTTATGATATGTATAATCGTTTAAAAACAATGACGAATTCCTTGTCACAAGTTGTGACTTACGATTATGACGTTTTCGATAATATCGTTAAAGAAACAAACAAAGGCATTGTCTCAGAAATGAGCTATACAGCTAAGGGTGAGTTATTATCCAGAAAAGAATCCGACGTAACGACAAGCTATGAATATGATATTTTTGGCAATGCTACAAAAAAGTTGGAGAATGATATAATTGTCGAAACGAATCAATATGATGCTTTATCACGTGTTATAAGAACAACGGATGCTTTAGGTAATTTTACTACTTTTGTTTATGATGCTGAAGGGAATCTGCTTGAGGAAACTGACAAAAACGGTAATAAAATTAAACACGAGTATGATAAAAAAGGCCAGGAAATAAAAACAACGGATGCTTTAGGTAATGTGTTTACTTATGTTTATGACGCTGATGGAAATCAAATCGAATCAAAAGATCCAGCAGGCAATAAAACGACAACCCAATATAATGCTTTCTCACAGCCAGTTAAAGAAGTAGACTCACGAGGATTCTTGACTGAATATGTGTATAACGCAAAGCAGCAGCTTATTACAAAAAAATTGCCTTATAACTATCAAGTGAATATGACTTATGATAATGCAGGCAATAATATCAGTGTAAAGGATACACGTGGAAATATTAGCTATACAGAATACAATTCGTTGGGTTACTTGGTTAAGGAAAAATCAGCAAATGGTGGAGAAACAAATTACTCTTATGATCTAGAAGGTCAATTGACGGAGAAAAAATTTCCTAATACCTTAATTGAAAAATACGAATATGACAGCCGCGGCAATTTAATCAAGTTTATTCGTAATGGCAATGTGATCCAAACGAACACGGTTAATTCTATGAATCGTGTTGTTACCGAAAAAGATGCTTTAAATAATACCATCAGCTACGAATATGATGCTTTTGGCAATGTTACGAAAATAACCAATGGAAATCAGATCACGGTTAATGAGTATGATTTAAACAAGCAGCTTATTAAGTCAACGATCAATAATGAAAAGGTTTTTGAATATTCCTATGACAAAAACGGAAATCAAACCTCTGTAAAACAGAACGATCGGTTGATTAAACAGTTGGATTACAACGGTAACAATCAGGTTATATTGGAGTTGAGCCAAGGTGTCGAAAAATATACAGAATACAATGCGATTGGAAAAGTGAGTGAGGAAGGTTATCTTAGCGGCGAACAAAAGAATGTTTTATATCGTTATGAGTATGATTCGTCAGGCAATATAATCAAGCAAACAGATAATCAGAATCATGAAAAGAGTTTTGCGTATGATGCTTTCAATAATAAGATTGAAGAAATTGATACGAATGGCAACAGCACACGTTTCGCCTATGATGGTGAAGGCAATTTAACGAAAGTAGAAGATGCAGAAAATCGTGTCGTGAATTATACCTATGATAATGCAAACAATCTTATTAAAAAAAGTTATAGCGTGACGCAGGAAGCGACGTATGCTTATAACTTAATGGGACAAATGGTCTCTTCTCATGATGAGTACGGGATTAATTTAAGTATGCAATATGATTTGCTGGGCAATAAAACGAAGCTCATTAAAGCTGATAAGAAAGAGATTAATTATGAATATGATTCACTTGGCAATCTTACAAAAGAATTCTGCGGAAATCTAATTCATACATTTACTTATGATGCTCATGGAAATCGTTTGACAAGTTCAGATTATAGTACGGAAACAAGATCTTATGACATTTATGATCGGTTAATCAGAGTAAAAGATGTTAATGGGAATGTCGTTGAATATGAATATGATGTGTTTGATAATCAGACGAAAATTATTGTTACTGACAATAGTGGTCCAAGTTATTACGCTGATGAGCCTACAGGCCCAAAAGTTAACATTCAATTAAAAAAATACAATGATTGGAATCAACTTATTGAAGTTTATAGTGATGATGTCGGATCGTTAACAACACCCAAAGCCACATATACTTATGACGATAATGGTCATGTTAATCAGATTTCTGAACTTGGATTAACTGTAACTATAAATTATGATGTTTATGGGCAGTTGATTTCCAAAACAACAAAGAGCCAAGCGAAGACGATCCACGATTTACAGTATACATATGACGGAGAAGGAAATGTTTTAACAGAGAAAGTTAAATCAAAATACGATATAAATTCTGGAGTATGTAAAGAAGAATACAATAACGTTTATACTTATGACAAAATGAATCAATTGAAATCCAGTACTAAAAAGGATATTCAGGGAAACATGACAACAACGAATTACTTCTATAATTATAAAGGGGATCGGGTTGCTCAAACTCCAGAAGGAAATGAAGTCTACATTTATAATGATCATAATCTGTTGGAAAGAATAGAAACTGCACAAGGCGTACAACGATTCTATTATTCAGCAAATGGAGAAGTAACCCAAATTACTTCTACCAATTCCTCAACTTATAATTTCTCTTATAATTTGTTTGGGAACTTAACCTATGTAGATCATGGTGATTCAAGTCTTTACTATAATTATAGTTATGATGCCAACAATAATATGACAGGATTAAAAGAAACATATGAGGTAAATTATAATAATTATAATGAGGTTATTCCCTATGCAGATGGCCCAGAAATTGTAGAAACATATAACTATTTTGTTAATGACGTTTCATTGGCGAATACAGAACAGTTAGAAAGTATCTCTAAGAGTTGGCGTTACGGTGGATCGAATACATTCTATTATTATGGCTTAGAACGATTAGGTTCTGGAAACACGTTGTATCATACTTCACTCAATGGGACAGTGGCATTTACAACAAATTCAGACACGTTGGGAAACATTTATTCCATATCGGATAATTATTATTATGAAGATTATGGTGTATCCAATAAATATGGATTCAGTTTAAATGGCGAGTATAAAGATTCTAGTGGTATAATACATTTAAGAAACAGAGCCTATTTATCACAATACGCAATGTTCTTACAACTGGATGATTACACAGGGACTTTAGAAAACATAACAAGTCAAAACCGAAGAACGTTTGCCAACAACAATCCATATCGATTCTATGACAAAACTGGTAATAACGCGGAAGAGGTGAGAACAACCGCCCAAGCGAATCAAAATCAGACTGGCTATGATATTGATTATGTAAAGGCACAAGTAGTTGAAGATTATAATCAAAATGAAGGCGAACCGATTATGCCATTAGATGGTGGGGTACTCCCTTGGGAATGGGATTGGGGAATATCTATAACTGCAGAAGATTTGAATAGGTTAATAAAGTCTGGTAAGGCACTATTGCATGAAGCAATAAAATTGTTTGCAATAGGTGTGCTTGTGATTATATGTGCGCAAGGGTTAAAAGCAACAGTAAATACGTATGAGAAGCAGCAAGAACAGGAAGCAAAGGTTTCTCAATCAAGTGCGAGCTCGAATGCAGGGACAATAGATACTCCTTCAAACAATTATAACAAAGGATTGGATGAGGCTTTAAGGGATTTGGGTAAGCAATTGTCTGGAACAGCAGGTGCGGCTATATTTGATGTCTTGCTTGGATTGGTCATATCTGAAATTAAGAGATATGTTAATAATGAGAGATTTAATAAGAAAGAAAAGCATCATGTCGTACCACTAAATGCTGGTAATCCAATGAATAGAAGAGTAATACAATGGGCGGAAATTAATAGTACAACTAAAGAAAGGCATCTAACAGTTAATATTGCAGAAATTTATATGTATCTACACTATACAATTCATCGTGCTCCAATTGTAAAAGACGAATATTTAAAGATGTTGAACAGAGAATATAGTCCATATTATACTCTTGCCAATAGTAAATTACCTTGTGATCCGATATCAAAGAATGTTATTACAACAAAAACAAGAACAATCAGAGATTTCTTAGAAAAAATAAGTGATGAAACACATAAGATAATGAGGATGTTCAATTATGTATAGAATAAAACAGTTCGGAAGTAAAATTTATACAACTCACTTGATAGGCTATAATGAAAAATATTGTTATTTGTTTTTAAATTGTAACACACGCTTTATAGTCTATTCTTTAGAGTTGGAAAAAGTAATCATTGAATCAAGAGACTTGCAATGGGTAGAAACTATCGATTTTACTGCTGATTTAGACTATGCGATATGCAGAAGTTTTAAAACTAAAAGTAATCAACTAGCAGACGCCTACCTTATTGAGATGAGTAAGCTAAAGGATGGTTTAAATTATGAATATTTGGGTAAGTTAGCGTGCAACAGAGTTTGGAAACTTTCTCGCTTTTCAAGCGGCATGGTTATGGCTACAGCCAATAAAATACAAATCATGGATTGTAAAACAAAAGAAGTAATAATGGAAGCAGAGAATAAGTTTTTCTATTATAAATTGCTTTCTTTACGCGAGGAAGAAGAAGAGGATGTTTTAGAAGTAACCTATCTTGGAACCGACACAAATGAGTATTATCAAATTCGGTCAGACTCTATCCAGATCATTCCGGGAATGGATCAAGATGAAAAGCAATATATAGCATGGAAGAGATATGGATTTGATCGGCAGCTTCTTCAATCACGTACATCCTCTGGCGGAGTTAAAATTGAGGATCAAAGGAATCAGCGAACTGTTATATTAGAGGGAGAAAAACTCATTGTTTGTGAAGGGCAAGTATCGCTGTCTGGGAATTATTTTTGGACACTTGTAATTCGAGAACTAGATGAAAGTGAAGTTATTTCATATTTTGTTGAAAAGAAAAAGTTAATATCGGAAGCCTATGAAAGAATAGAAACAGAAGAAAGATCTGGAGAAGAGAGTGGATTAATATGCAAAGATCCTACATGGGCAGGTTCGGTACAAAGGGAGAAGAAATATGAAAATTATCCAAGTGGAACAGGAGAATTAAAAAGAAATAAAATGTATTTTGTCTTATTTGATTTAAGAACAGAGGAAGTAGTTCATATATTAGATGACACTTTTGAGATTTGGGGTGTTGATAAATATGAATTTGATGAAAAAACAGGGCTAATATTTCTGGAAGAGTCATTAAAACAATACTGTATATCAATCCTTCAACTGGAGGAAAAAGATTATATCCATCAGAAGTTAAATCAACTGGATTTTAGAAAACTTCAACTGGCTAGTGGGGCAAAAGAACAGTTTTGTGAATCAATTTTATTTAAAGGATATTAATATTCAGTTCAATGATAAAAGCATATCTTACTTTATTAAGCAGGGTATGCTTTTTGATTAAATGGAGCAAAATTGGAAAAAGGGAATTGTTCTGAAACACAACCGATAAAATGCAGCTATTATATGCAATTTTTGATAAAGATTATTGGATTTAGTTATTTTATAAGGATAGAGCCTGAAGATAAATTGAAATATTCTTATGATCATTTGACTAATCCAAGGTTTAGTTTGTTGAATATCAATGATTCTAAGTGCAGAAATTATTCGTTAAAAGAAATTAGAAAGCATTTGCAACTTTATGGTGAATTATAATTTCATAAGAATAATTTATGAGAAAATCTAAATGTTGAGATAAGCAGTATACCAATGAAATACTACTTATCTTTTTTATTTCCAGCTAAATTATGTGGTATGATTAAAACAAGAATAGGCAAGCAGCTGAAAATAAAGGCATATTATTCTTAGAGCAAAAGAATTTGGCAATAAAGTTTATGCTATATATCTACTCGGATATAAGGAAAAATACTGTTTGTTATTTATTCACTATTATTGTGAAAGTGGAAATGAAAAAATATGCAGAGCTTTCGAAACCCACAGAAGTCAATGGGCTAAAGTATATGTGGTTGACATGAATAAATTGAGTGAAAGCTTTGAACATGAATTTATCAAATTCTTATGATATAGGCTTTAAAGATGGTTCTGTACTTATAAGTTAGCGAATATAAGAAGTTTCTTAGAAAATTTAAGTGATCAATCGCATAAAGTGATTAGGAGGTTCTTATGAAAAAAATTGCGGAATTATCATTGGGAATAGAAAGTAATAATCATTTATTGGGGATAAATGAAAAGTATAACCTATTATTCATCCAAATAGAGAAAGCATTAATTCTTTTCTCGCTAAAATCATTAGAAATAATAGAAAGATATAAATTTTCAGGTATTCCAGAAGCTGTTATATTTAGCGAAAGTAAAGACTATGCAGTTCTTGTATGCCGTCAAGGTTTTTCATCTTCCAATAAGGTATATTTAATGAATTTGCAGGAAGATTTAAAACATCTGAATTTCTCTTTGAAGGGTGAAGCGAGCGCTGTCTTTAAATCTACTATTTTTCCACTTTCGAATTATCCAGACCACATACTAATTGGCAGAAAGAATAGTTTAGAATTATTCAATTGCAGGAAAGATGAAATAGATATTACATATCAAACCGATAAGAAAATTCATTTAATTAATTTGATAGAATTTAACGATGAGATTAACTTAGCAGTGCGATATGAAGCTGAGTTTCAAGAGGATATAAGTAAACTCTATCTTCTTAAGCCTGATATTGATTACTATTGTATAGATAATGGAGTCATTTATGAACGGAGTGTTGTTTCACCAAAAGTAAGCAAATATTATAAAGAGAAGACAATTCATTTTGTTAATGATGGAAGTCAATTGATTTTGTCAAATTCAAGTACTTCATCTAAACAAGCTTATAATCCTAAACTAGATCGATTGAATATTGAGTTTGTTGATATTGAAGGACGATATTTAAGTGGAGAAGTTCATTTTTTTGATCAAAAGGATAACTATTTAGGAAGATATTCCTTTTTGATGGACGCAAAAACATTGGAGCCTGTATATGCGAAAAAAGATGGTTTAAAGTTTTATTACTATGCAAAGAAGAATTATTTAATTTATGTGGAAGTCAGGGAAGAAGATTATATTGAGATTGTTGAATTTACCGAAAAAGATCATCAATCCCTGACCATGGAATTGTTAAGAAAAGGCAGAGTGAAAAAGAATAAAGTTGATTCACAAGGGTTTAAGCAGATAATATTGTAAGTCAAAAGTTAATAATCAACGATTATCATTATAAAATCAAAGATGGAGATAAGTGGTATATCAAGGAAATACTGCTTATCTTTTTTTTATTTCTGTTTTATAACATCAGCCATACTTACTGTGAACAAGCGGAAATTGGCAGACCAATCCGGATTGAATCAAATCATAAACAAAGCAGTAAGGACAAAGCTGAAAGCGTTTTCTGACCGAGCTGTTCATGATATAATAAATCTTACAACAGGGAAAGGACGATGATGAATGGCGGGGGGAACTGCACAGCTGGCTTTGGATCGGGTGGAAGCTGGGGAAAATTTAGAAATTACAAAAACACGAAAAACATTACCGGAGGGAATTACAAGGGGAATGTTGATGAAGGATGTCTTACGGATTGCCGGGCCATCTTTTGTGGAGCTGACGCTGACGCAGCTGACCTCCATGGCCGATTTAATGATGGTCGGACAGCTGGGAGCCTGGGCGATTACGGCCGTCGGATTAACAACGCAGCCGAAGTTTTTAATGATGACGATGTTTATGGCGATGAATGTCGGGGCTACCGCTCTTGTCGCTCGTTATAAAGGCGCAGAACAGCCAGGAAAAGCCAATGAAACAGTACGGCAGGCTTTGATGCTGACGCTGATTATGTCGATCGCTGCTTCGTTGGTCGGCTTCTTCTTTTCCGAAACGATGGTTCGGTTTATGGGAGCGACGGATGAGCTGAGTTTGGCTAACGGAACGATTTATCTGCAGATTCAGATGGCAGGCTTTGTACTGATGGCGCTGACTACGACGATTACGGCGCTGCTGCGTGGGGTGGGTGATTCCAAAACCGCGATGAAATACAATGTGACCGCGAATGTCGTCAATATTGTTTTGAACTGGATCTTGATTTACGGCAATCTGGGATTTCCCAAAATGGGTGTGGCAGGAGCTTCGCTGGCCACGGTCATCGGTCAGACGGCAGCCTTTCTGATGGCGGCCTGGGCCTTGATGAAAAAGGGCGGATATCTTGAATTCCATCTGCTTGAGAAATATCATATCGATAAAGAAATACTCGGCAACATCTTTGCGATAGGTCTGCCGGCGATGGTGGAGCAGCTGTTTATGCGCTTTGGCGTCATCCTCTATTCTAAAACTGTAGCTTCCTTAGGCACAGTGGCGTTTGCCACGCATAATATCTGCATGAACATTCAGGCTCTGTCGTTTATGATCGGTCAGGGCTTCGCGGTTTCCTCGACGTCGCTGGTCGGCCAGTCATTAGGAAAAAAACGCACGGATATGGCGCATCATTATGGAAAAGTCAGTCAGCAGATCGGAATTGGTTTTTCTTTGATCCTGGCTTTGATCTTCTTTGTGATCGGCGGTCCGATTGTCGCCCTTTACAGCAATGAAGCAGAAGTCATCGAACAGGGTACGCGGATTCTGATGTTTCTGGCACTGATTCAGCCATTCCAGGCGACGCAGTTTATTCTGGCCGGTGTTCTGCGCGGCGCTGGAGATACGAAGACCACGGCTGTGGTCATCTTTGTCACGACCCTGATCGTGCGTCCATTGTTGGCCATTTTAACGGTTTACGAACTGAAGTGGGGCTTATATGGAGCCTGGATTGCATTGGTTGCGGATCAGCTTTTGCGCACTCTGCTGATCTGGCTGCGTTACCGAAGCGGAAAATGGCAGCTGATGAAGCTGCGGGGCGAGCAGGCATAAACTGAAATCAGGAAAAGGAGATAAATTATGAAACCAATTCAAATGGCTGAGGGAAAATTAGCGCGCGGGCCGCTGCCGGCAATGTTCTGCGCCCGTCATTACGAACAGGTTAAGGCATTTCATCAATCACTGGCTGACTATGCGCCAACGCCGCTGATCAATCTGGAAGCTTTGGCGAAGCAGCTGGGCATCAGGGCGATCCTGGTTAAAGACGAGTCGCAGCGGTTTGGGCTCAAAGCCTTTAAGGCTTTGGGGGCCAGTTATGCGGTTCATCAGATTCTGGCTGAAATGCCGGATCAAAAGCCGGTTTTTGTTACGACCACGGATGGCAATCATGGCAAGGGTGTGGCCTGGGCAGCGCTGCAGGCAGGGTGCCGGGCGGAAATTTTCATGCCAAAGGGCACCGTGGCCAGCCGGGTTGAAGCGATTGAAGCCCTGGGCAATGCCAAAGTCACAGTGACAGAATGGGGATATGATGAAACAGTGCGCTGGACACGCGAATATGCCCAACGGCAAGGATATATCCTAGTTCAGGATACCGTGCTGCCCGGATACCATAAAATTCCGCAGAATATTGTCTTAGGCTATACGACCATGATCCGCGAGGTTTATCAGCAGCTTCCGCCTTCAATTCAGCCGACGCATGTGTTTTTGCAGGCCGGAGTCGGGTCGATGGCCGGGGCGGTTTTAGGCTGGCTGGCGGATACGCTGAAAGATCAGCTGCCAGTCACTTCGATCATTGAGGCGGTGGATTCAGCCTGTGTTTTTGCTTCCTGTCCACAGGGAAAGCTGGTATCGAAGGCAGGAATCACGCCGACCATCATGGCGGGGCTGAACTGCGGTGAAGTCAATCCTGATATCTTCCCTGTCCTGCGTGATTATGCTTCGTTCTACTTTGCCTGTGCCGATGAAATTACTGAGGCAGGGATGCGCCAGTACGCCAATCCATCCGACGGAGATCAAGCGATCGTTGCGGGTGAATCCGGAGCCGTGGGCTTGGGATTGGTGTTGAAACTGTGTCAGGACTCTAGTTATGCTCAGATGAAACAGGCTTTAGGCTTTGATGAGAATTCGGTTGTCCTGCTTTTCAATACGGAAGGGGCGACTGATCCTGAGGATTATCTAAGAGTTGTCGGCCGGCCTTGGACGGAGGTGAGCGGATGAAGAAAAATTCAGACCGCACTCTAGCCAATGTCGTCGTCACCGTCGTTCTGCTTGCGCTGATCGGTTTTGGCATTGCCGTACAGAATGTCGATCAGATCTTCCCGGAGATCGCTTCTGCTACCCCTAAGCCTCAGCCCATTTCGAAAACGGTGACGCTGCCTTCCTTTTTGGATGGCTGTCAGCGCAATGAAGAGAATACGCTGACCATCACGGAAATGGATGGCATTGTGAGTCTGATTCAGAAATATCACTGTGAAGTCAACGAACTGACGGAAGCGGACAAGCAGCTTTTAGCTCAGGGCATCACTCCGATCAGTACACAGGAAGTCCGTTTTTCCATGGAAATCCAGATTATTCAAAACGCTACGCAGCGGCAGGATCAGCTACTTCAGGAAATGATCAAATGGCAGAAGCTGGTGGATTATGTAGGCTGTTTCTATCACTGCGTGCGGCTGAGTACAACCGAAATTAATGAAGATAACATCATGAACTACGCAGAAGTTTTGGATGAGCAAGCCTGGCAGGTTGATCAAATTTATCGAATTGACCAAGTAGTGTTTGGAACGGTCGGTGATCGTTTGTTTACATTTGGGATCGCAGAAGTTCTGGAGCCTGCCCAATCGACGGAGGAGATCAACGTGCTTGACGTAACCGATCCTCAAGTCATAGCCAAAATCCGGCCGTTAGTCGATCTTGAAGTTCCTCAATGATTTTTTCATCCCCATATGAAAAAATTAAAAGACGGACAGAACGGAAAAGGGGGAATATCCAGCATGGCGAAGCAGATAAAGACACAGACCAGCGATCGGTTTCTTCCAACCCGGACGCTGGTTTTCGCATTCATTTTCCTGATCGGATCCGGGCTGCTGATTCAGAATCTTGATTTCCTCTATCCCCTTTTCCATCAACCGGAACCGCTGCCGCAGGCGGTTGTGGAACTGCCGCCTTTCTTAGAAGGCTGCCGATCGGATGAAGTAAACCGCATGACTGTGACTCAAAGTGAAGACCGGCTGTATCTGGATTTGG
This sequence comes from Holdemania massiliensis, assembly GCF_022440805.1. Classification (NCBI taxonomy): domain Bacteria; kingdom Bacillati; phylum Bacillota; class Erysipelotrichia; order Erysipelotrichales; family Erysipelotrichaceae; genus Holdemania; species Holdemania massiliensis. Next base: position 826,844 of record NZ_JAKNTK010000001.1, read on the forward strand.
AATACCATTGCTCGAATATGGAGATGACCCGGGAACAACAACTGCTCAAGGCTCAGGGACTTTCAGAATCTACACGTTCTTATCTGGAGTTTGGAATAACCGTGGAACAGTTCGATGATGCGCAGAAGCTTGAGACTGCGCTGACACAGGAATTGATGCGCTGGGCACAGTTTTATCAAAGAACAGGCTGCTTCTATTCTTGTGTTCGGATCAATGAAACAGAAATCACAGAAGCGAATATCATGGATTTCGTGGAAGTTTTAGATGCTCAAAGCTGGCAGGTTGACCGGCTGATGCGGGTGGAAAATGTCATTCTTGGCACAGTCGGCATGCGGCTGTTTTCGTTCGGCCGGATCAATCAGACAGAGGTCGGCGCTGATCCCACGCAAAGTATTCCCTGGGATTTAACGGATCCGAAAGTCATCGCCAAGATTCGCCCGTTAATCGATACAGAAGTTCCGCCGCATCTTCAGTTCAGCACGGAATAAGTGAGAAAGGAAAGGCAAAGACAATGGATAAAATAGAAATTCTGAATGTCCGAGAAGGAAATCTGAAGGATGTTTCTCTGATGCTGCCGAAAGAAAAGCTGATCGTCTTGACTGGGGTATCCGGCTCCGGGAAATCCACATTTCTGATCGACGTGCTGTTTAATGAATGTCAGCGGCAGTATCTGGAAGCCATGGGAATGCAGGGAATACCGAAACCCAAAGTCAGGAAAGTCCGCGGCGCCAGTCCGGCGATTGTGATCACCCAAACGATGGAAAATAAAAATCCACGCTCGACGGTCGGCACACAAAGCAACATCTATACTGATCTGCGGATGATCTATGAGAAGCTGCATCGCCGTACCTGTCCCCAGTGTCATCGCGAGATTGAAGCAGCCGAATGTCGGGAAACGACGGAGAAAATCAACGGGGACTTTCATGTAACTATGGATTGTCCGCATTGCGGGTTCCGCATGGATAAGCTGACCCGGACTTATTTTTCCTTCAATACCATGGAGGGAGCGTGTCCGGCTTGCGAAGGTTTGGGACAGATTTCGGTGATCGATTCAGCGCGGATTCTCGATGATTCGTTATCGCTCGAACAGGGTGCAGTGCGCTTTTGGGAAAAACGATATGGCGAATATCAAAGCGAGCTTTATTATACTGCCTGCAAAGCATTGGGAATTGAAGCTCCGCACAACGTTCCGCTGTCGCAATACACCGCTGCCCAGCGGAAGCTGCTGCTGGAAGGAAGGACTTCGTTGTCGGAGAAGCCGGATTTAAAAAAAGCCGGAAATTTTGAAGGGGTGGTTGCCAATCTGAAACGACGCTGGGCTGAAAAAGGCGGTCAGGCTTCGGCCTTGGATGCTTATTTTAAACGGACGCCGTGTCCGGTCTGTCATGGTGAACGGCTAACTGAGTTAAGCCGTACCGTAACAGTCAACAAGACCCGACTGCCGGAATTATCTGCGCTTTCACTGACGGCGCTGCAGAACTGGATAGAACAGCTGGATGCCATTTTAACCGGCAATGCGAGAATTGTGGCAGAAGCGTATCTGCGCGATATTCAGACCAAACTCAGACGGCTGATTCGCTTAGGCTTAGGGTATCTGACGCTGGATCGGCAGATTGTGACGTTATCCGGCGGTGAGCGGCAGCGGCTGCGCTTGGCGGCGGCATTGGATTTGGAAATGTCGGGACTGGTGATCATGCTGGACGAGCCGACGGCCGGTCTGCATCCGCAGGATACCGAAGGCCTGATGGATATTCTTAGACATCTGCGGGATCTGGGTAATACGGTGATCGTGATCGAACATGATCAGCAGGTCATGGCCGCGGCGGATCTGTTGGTAGAGTTTGGCCCGGGAGCGGGAATCCACGGCGGCCGAATTGTCAGCTACGGTACCTTAGAACAGCTTCAGGCGGATCCAGCCTCCCTGAGCGGCACCTGGCTGCGGCGTCCGGATGAATTCAATCCGCATCCAAGACCGGCTCAGCATTGGCTCACGATTGAAAATGCCAGTCTTTATAATCTCAATCATCTTGATGTAAAAATTCCGATCGGCTGTCTGAGCGCCGTTACCGGACCTTCCGGTTCCGGAAAGTCAACCCTGATCTTTGAGGTGCTGGCATCCGGGCGCTGCCCTCAGGCGATGATCCGCGGTTTGGAAAACTTTGATCAGATCGTTCGAATTGAACAAACTTCGATCACCCGGATGAAGCGCTCCAATACTGCGACGTATACCGGAATCTACACGCTGATCCGCCAGCTTTTTGCACAGACCGATCAAGCCCGGGCAGCCGGACTGAGCGCGAAGGCTTTCTCATTCAATACCCCGGGCGGCCGTTGTGAAAGGTGTCAGGGCATGGGCGTTGTGGAAAGCAATCTGTTGTTTTTTGCCAATACGGAGATCGTCTGTCCGCAATGTCATGGTCAGCGGTTCAATGAAACAGTGCTGGCGGTTCAATACAACGGCATGACGATTCGGGAAGTTCTGGATCTGACGGTCGAGGAAGCACTGGATTTCTTTGCGGATCAGCCTAAAATTCACGCTTCGCTTGCCCTGCTGGAAGAAACCGGCTTGGGTTATCTGCCGTTAGGTCAGCCGCTGACGACGTTGTCCGGCGGGGAAGCACAGCGCTTAAAGCTGGCGGCAGAGCTGATTGAAAATCCAAACGGTAAGAGGCAGCTCTATTTAATGGATGAACCGACGACGGGTCTGCATCCGGAAGACATTGCCCACTTTATCCAGCTGCTTTACCGGCTGCGGGAGGCCGGCCATACCCTGATTGTGGTTGAACACAATCCGCAGCTGATCCGTGCCTGCGACTGGGTGATTGATTTGGGTCCGCAGGGTGGGGAACAGGGCGGCCAGCTGATGTTTGCCGGCGTGCCGCAGGTTTTAAAATCCACCGGCGTCAGTGCAACAGCCCGCTTTTTGTAGCCGGATGGTCCAGCTTCGATCTTTCTGTCAACGCCACAACAGCTTCATTCTCAGCTTGCCGGACGCTGGTCTAAAGCAAAGGGATTGAACTGGGAGTCTTGCTTCTCAGTTCGTTTTTCAATGATCAGCCTGAATTCAACGGTCTTCTTAGATCGTTGTTTTTTTTGATGCAGGATTGAATCAGTCCCGATTCAGAGAAAAAAGAATAACCGGTGTGAGGAGGAAAGAATAGGAATAAGGTGAAGGACGGCTTGACTTGCGTCAGATCCGGAGTATACTTAGACATGTTCGTATACAAGTAAACTAATTGACAAGGAGGCCGGCAGATGAATAAAATCCGTATTCCCATCTTCAATGTTGAACAGATGCTGAAAGGCTATGCGCGTCTGCGCGAGGCTTACAGCCGTTACTGCGCAAGGTCTGTGGCAGGCGAAGTCTTCTCCCCCAATGAGATGAATGTTCTGATCTTTTTGTTCAACAATCCGTCGATCAATACGGCGAAGGAGCTGACTGTCACGCTGTCGGTTTCCAAAGGACTGGTCTGCCGCAGTGTCGATGCTCTGACGCGGCGGGGGTATCTGACCAGTGAGGAAGATGTCCACGATCATCGAATTCTGCACTTGAAGCTGACGCCCAAAGCTGCGCCGGTGATCGGTCAGATGCGTCTGAGCATGGATCAGTTTTCCCACGCCCTGACACGCAATATTACCGAGGAAGATCTGGCTGTTTACAGCCGGGTTCAGCATCAGATTTATGCGAATATCGAAGCGATGACCAATCAGAAAGGGGATTAAACTATGCTTCAATCCAAGGAAACAAATTTAGGAGAGGATCGGGTAGGCCGGCTGTTTTTCGCACTGGCAGTCCCGGCGATTACCTCTCAGGTTGTCAATGCACTCTACAACATGGTCGACCGCATGTATATCGGCCACATTCCCGGCAGCGGGGCATCCGCGCTGACCGGCGTCGGCGTGGCCTTTCCGCTGATCATGATCATTTCGGCCTTTGCCGCGCTTGTCAGCATGGGCGGTGCGCCGCGGGCTTCCATCATGATGGGCAAAGGCGATAACGAACAGGCCAATAAAATTTTAGGCAACTGCTTTACAGCGCTGGTGATCACATCTGTGGTGCTGACCGCCGTAACGATGCTGTTCTGCGAACCGTTATTGATGTTGTTTGGAGCCAGTGAAAATACGATTGTCTATGCCAAAGCCTACATGATGATCTATGCAGCCGGAACGATTTTCGTTCAATTGACGCTGGGCATGAACGCGTTTATTTCAGCACAGGGTTTCTCTCGCATCAGTATGCTCACGGTGATTATCGGTGCGATTACCAATATCGTTCTCGATCCGATTCTGATCTTCGGCTTCAACATGGGCGTGCGCGGAGCCGCGTTGGCGACGGTGCTGTCACAGGCGGTTTCCACGATCTGGGTGCTGCAGTTTTTAAGCGGCAAAAAAAGTCAGCTGCGGCTGCATCCGAAATATTTCAATATCAATGCCAAGATCTTATTCCCCGCCCTGGCACTTGGCGTGGCACCGTTTATCATGCAGTCAACCGAAAGTCTGTTGGTCTTATGCTTCAATTCTTCTCTGCTTAAATACGGCGGTGATCTGGCGGTCGGGGCGATGACGATCCTGTCCAGCGTGATGCAGTTTTCGATGCTTCCGCTGCAGGGACTGACACAGGGAGCGCAGCCGATCATCAGCTTCAATTACGGTGCGGGAAAGATTGATCGGGTGAAGCAGGCGTTCCGTCTGTTGTTGGTCTGCTGTCTGGTTTATTCAGCGACGATGTGGCTGCTGTGCATGGTGGCGCCGCAGATGTTCGCGGCGATCTTTACCAGTGATCCAGCCTTGACGCAGATTACGGTATGGGCGCTAAGAATTTATATTGCCGCGGTCTTCCTGATGGGGGCGCAGCTGGCTTGCCAACAGACCTTCATCGCGTTGGGCAATGCTAAGATTTCTACCTTCTTAGCCTTGCTGCGGAAGATTATCCTGTTGATTCCGCTGATTTACATTCTGCCGAATTTCTTCGAAAATCAGGTATTTGCGGTCTTTGTGGCGGAACCGATTGCGGATACAATTTCCGTTCTGACCACCGTGATTTTGTTCTTCCGCTTCTTCCGTAAGGTAGAAAAGCAGCAGGTTCATGCTTAAGGTTTAAAGTCAGACAGAACGCATCCCAGTGAAGCTCCGTTTTCGTAAGCGGAGCTTTAAACTAGCCAGATATTAAAAAACGAAGACTGAATTCCTGTCATCGCAGGATTGAGCTTCGTTTTATTTTTGTTAAAAAGTCTATTCCCTTGCTTCACCTTTCAGCTGCTGCAGGATCTCCTTGCGCAGGGCTTTGATATTCAGCGGCTTGGCCAGATGCCCGTTCATACCAGCTTCTTTGGCTAAGGCAATATCTTCGGCAAAGGCATCGGCAGTCAGCGCCAGAATCGGGATTTGCTGGGCATCCCGGCGCGGCAGGCGGCGGATCTGGCGGGCCGCCTCATAACCGTTGAGGATCGGCATCTGAACGTCCATCAGAATCAAGTCATACCAATGATAAGGTGCGTGTTCCATTTTCCAGACCCCCTCCTGACCATTCTCAGCCGTTTCCACACAGGCGCCTTCTTGTTCCAAAAGTTCAACCGCGATTTCACGATTTAACGCATTGTCTTCGACTAACAGAAACCGTCTTCCCGCAAAGATTTCCGCTGGCTGATCCGGTGGAGCAGGAACGTCGGTTCTTCCCATGACATAGGTTTGCAGCGCCCGGCAAAGCGTCGAGGCAAACAACGGCTTGGAAATAAAGCCGTCAATTCCTGCTTGCCGGGCTTCCAGTTCGATATCGCCCCAATCATAGGCGGAAACAATTAAAATTGGGACAGTGCCGGAAATCTGATGGCGGAGCTGCCGCGCGGTTTCCGGACCATCCATGTCCGGCATTTTCCAATCGAGAAAAACGGCGTCAAACTGCTTGTCCTGCGCCTTGATTAGCGCTGCCTGCCGCAGGGCTTCCTGTCCGCTCTCAGCCAAGGTCACCTGCACGCCTAACTGCTGCAGAGCGGTTGTCATCGTTTCACTCATGATGAGATCGTCATCGACAACCAGTACATGCAGGTCAGGAAAATGAGTTGTCAGTTCATCTGTTTTCTGCTGAATGCGCAATGGCAGCGTGACAGTAAAGGTGCTCCCCTGTCCGACCTGACTTTCCACTTCAATTTTTCCATGCATCAGATCGACGAGCCGGTGCGTGATCGCCATGCCTAATCCGCTGCCTTCGGTTTTGTCGACCCGACTGTCCATCTGACGGGAAAAAGGTTCGAAAAGCTGGCTTAGAAACTCCGGCTGAATCCCGATTCCGCTGTCCTGTACGATGAATCGGAACTCAGCATATCCGCCGCTGATTTCCGACTGTTCTTCCAGCGTAAACGTGATCGAACCTTCGGGTGGGGTAAACTTGGAAGCGTTGGATAAGATGTTGATCAGAATCTGGCGCAGCCGCAGCGGATCCGACCACAGCTGTTCATGCCGCACATGGCGCAGATGAATCGCAAATTTCTGGTGTTTGGCCTTGAGCATTGGCTGCATGATCGCCACGATATTTTCCAGCGTTTCCGGCAGTGTGAGCGGCTCATTGTTCAGCGTCATCCGGCCACTTTCGATGCGGCTCATATCGAGGACGTCGTTGATCAGTCCCAGCAAATGTTCACTGGACAGAGCGATTTTGCGCAGACAGCTGCGAAGCTTGTCCGGATCGTCCAGATGCAGCAGGGCCAGATCCGTCATCCCCATAATGGCGTTCATCGGCGTGCGGATATCATGCGACATGCTGGAAAGAAAATCAGATTTGGCACGGCTGGCTTTACGGGCAGTTTCCAGGGCCGCTTTCAGTTCCACCGCCTGATGTTCCAGCTTGGTCTGCATCTGCCGCAGTTCTGTTTCATTGGTGACATCGAGATAGATGACCAGATAAACCGGCAGGCCATCTTTCACACCGATCTGTTCAGCGTTAATCTGCAGCCATGCATCGGCGCCGCTCTGTCCCCGCATCTGAGCTGTAAAATGAACCGGCAGGCCGGTGTTGAGCCGCTCCCGGTTGGCCTCCAGCTGCTCGGCGCTGCGGGCAACATTTTCAACAAACAGCGGATAATCCTCATTTTTCCAACTGTCTTCACCAAAAAAATCAAGAAACTTCCGATTCGCGTCCAGAAGCTTCAGCTGCAGATCGGGACCAATCTGATATTTGGCAACAAAGCCAGGCAAATTATCATACGTAACGGATTGTTCCATCCGCATCTGCATCACCTCGTCAATGTTGTTCATGACAGTATAAGCGACCTGAACACCGTCGAGCTGTTCATCGACAAAGGTAGCGGCCAGCTGAACCCAAATATAGCTGCCGTCCTTGCGGCGCATCCGGGTGACCGTGGTGTAGCCGGGCTGCCCCGCTGAGATTGCCCCGATGACAATCTGCTGAATCGCATGCCAATCCTCCAGGTTCTGCGCATAATACAGATCCGGACGATTGTGATACAGTGCTTCATATTCCGCCTGCGGGTAACCGATCAGATCATAATAAAAATCATTAGCCCAGATCAATGTGAAATGTTCGTCCAGAAGATGCTTGCTGACGCTGACGTGAAGCATGCTCATCAAAAGCGTATAATCCTGATTCTGACGCGGTACAGCCTGCGGATTGATGGCGTTCATGGTAATTTCCTCCCTGATATCCAGCTGAAGACAAAACTGAAAATCCTGATGAGTCAACAGAAAAGAGGTAGGACAGACACTTTATCTTTATCTATTAGGCTATCAGATTATCTGGCTTTATTGTACCCCTGCAAGGCAAGGTTGGCAAGTGTCATTTCCATCCGAATCGGCGCATGATATAATATAAAATAAAGAAATAAACAGCGGAGGAGGCGTATAAAATGCAGTCGGCAACGACATTGTACGATTATCTTTATCAATCAATCTTAACGCAGATCCGCTGCGGGGCTCTGCGCTGCGGGGATCAGCTGCCTTCCCAAACGGAGCTATGCCGTCAGTACAATGTCGGCATCACTACCGTTCGCCGGGTTTACCGCATGCTTCAGGCAGAGGGCATTGTTTCCTCCGGCGCCCGAACGAAGGCCGTCATTCAATGTGATCTGCCGCAGGAGAAAAGCGCGGGTCTGGCAGTAATGCGCAAAGCTGTCATTTTAGATATGTTCTGCAGTCTGGCGCCTTTGTATCCTGGACTTCAGGCTTGGGGAGCAATGCAGGTGAAAGATCTGAACGCACTGCGTCAGCTTTTGGAACAATTTGCGAAATCCGAGGAACAGCGCGGGCAGCTGCATGCCTATTCCCAACTGTTGGATTCGCTGTTCCTCCCGATGCACAACCAGGTTCTGATGGATTGGGCTCAGGAGGTCAGTCATTCCACCTATATTCCGCTGTATGCCACACTGCAGCTGGATGCCCGCTATGCCTTGCCTTTTGAACAGTTTCAAGCTCTGATCCAAGCGCTGTTCAAAGCGATGGAAGTCGGACAGTGTTCGCAATGTGAGGATGTTCTGCGGCAGATTTATTATAAAGGCTGGACTCGGGCGGAGAAAATTCTGAAGGCTTTGACCGAGGATTGCACAGAAGTAAAAGCTCCGGCTGACTATACCTGAGCTGCGCTGAACAGCCGCACCCCGAAGTATACGGCGATTGCGCGGTCTTTGTCCGATCGTATCCGCAGTCAGGAGTTTGCCTTTCAGCCCTACATTCCCTCTATTCCGCAGTTGATGCAGGAATATGATGCGTCATTGGCGACAATTCGCAGTGCGGTTGCGCTGCTTAATGACATCGGACTGATCCAAACGGCACCGAAGAAAGGTTCAATCATTCTGCGCAGGCAAACCCAGCCGCAGACGATGAAACTGGAAATCGCACTGGTCAGGGAAAACATCGTCTATTTTCTGGATGCGCTGCAGCTGCTGGCATTGTGCTGGTCACCGTTGGCTAAAACGGTTTATCCCTCTCTGTCAAAGGCTGAATGCGAACAATATGCGCAGCGTTTAACGGACTTGGGACTGACCTCGGATTCCTTGTTAAGCGAACTGCTTTGGCAGCTGGGGGAAAAGGTTGTCTATCCAGGTCAGCGAAGTCTTCTGGAACAGCTGAAAAATCTTCTGATCTGGGGGTATTATCTCAAGCGTCTGCCGCCGGATGCAGATTATCCGGATTTGACGCAGCCGGAACGGATTGCGGCGATTTTGAATCAGCTTATTCAGGCTCTGAATAGGCAGCAGACAGACCTTTTCATTGAACTGTCGCAGGTGTTATTCTTTCAGGCCTACGCCCTAGCTCGTTCTCTGGTTTTGCACTGCGGCGCTCAGGAAAGCGAACTGCCCGCAGCTTTCCCGGCGAGTGCTTTAGCTGATCTGAACTGTCAGAGCAAAGAGTGAATTGAAAGGGTAACCGCTGTTTCGGTATTTATCTTAATTAAGCGATTGGAAAAACAAGCTGCAGCAATGAAAAGCGGAAGTTCAATCGTGGTCAGATTTTGTCGGAATTCATTCTAGTTTATGATATGCTTAACGTGACAAGGCTTAAAGCAAAAATAAATCAGGCATGCGGCCTGATGAATCAAGCAAAGAAAGGGAATTGTGAGATGAAGAAAAGAACAAGATTCGGGTTGATTGGATTGGCTTGCTTACTCCTTGGCGGCTGTGCGAAACAGGAATCTGCCCAGGAAATCATGACTCAGGTAGAAGCCCGGTCTGCCCAAAATGAGACCGTTCAGACGATTGAACTGGATGGTAAAATGAGTATGGCGGCCCAGGGCATGACTTTGGATTTTCCGCTATCAGGTGTAATTCAGGCCCAGCCGTTAAGCACTGTGGGCGAACCTGCGATTTATTTTGAGATGGGGACAACCTTTTTGGGACAGGCAATGACGTTCAGCTTTTTTGTTCAGGATCAGACGTTCTATTCTGATATGATGGGGGAAAGAAGTATCGAACCGTTTGTTTCATCCGATTCAGAGAATGACGAAACCCAGTCCATCGCATCGATGTTTCAAAAATTCTCAGTGGAGAAAACAAGTGAAGGTTACCGGCTGAGCTATCAAGCCAATTCTTTTTCGGAACTTCAGGTTATGCTGGAAAGTCTGATTGAAGAAACCGGGAATGAAGAAGCGCTGAACAATCTGCGGGAGCAATGGCAGGGTATGGATGATTCGGTCACTTTGGAGGCCTGTACGCTGAGTTATGATATCAGCAAAGAGTACCAGATGACCCGCGGTGAACTGAATCTGGCAATTTCCACCATTGAAGAGGAGATACCTACGCGGATCAGCTTCACCTTGACACTGCTGATTAGTACCGATAAGCCAATGACACGCCCGGATCTTTCCGGCTGGCAGCTGTAAGCCGCGGATTTCCTTCTTGAGATAGGAAAGGCTTTAAAAGGAGGGTTCAGGAGTGCGGAAAAAAATCGAAATCGGCATGATGATTTTTGTTATTCTCTACGGCGCCGGCTTTTGGACATGGAAGAGCTTCCGTCATCAGCCCTATTCCTTTACACCTGTTTCCATGACCACGGAAGCGCTGAACGATCAATATCAGGTGGATATCACGCTGATTAACGAACTGTTCCGCGATCAGCTCAACCGTGAAATTTCCCCTGCGCAGGCAGAAGTGCAGTTTCATGGTGAGTGTTTTATAATTAACTATGCCCGCAGCTTTACCGCGGATCCCCAATCGATCGGTCTTCGCTATCTCGGACAGGCAGATTCTCCGGACGGACGTTTCCTTCGTTTGGAATTGTATGTCAGTGAAAAAGATCTGAGCGAGGTGATGCCGCTGCAAAAATATCGTGTGTGGCTGGGCGTAGAACGTCAGCTTGGCTGGCTGGGTACAACTGCGGCGATCCTGGAATATCACAACGTCGGTGTTTCGCTGAAAGGTCAGTTTCTGTTTAAGCATAACGATTTATTCTACTTGGGCGAACTGGTCTATCGCGAGCCGGGAATGAGCGGTGAGACCGCCATGGATCAGCCAGCGTGGGAAAGGGTCATGAATCAGCTGTTTCCATTTTTAAACGATTAACGTATGTCACTTTGATATGGGATGCAGGTCCATTCAGCTGCGGCGCTGCTGCCAAGCAGACTGCAGTTTGATGCGGGGGCTCTAAAAAAGCCAAGCTGTAAAGAAGTCAGAAAAATAAACATGAAAAAGGATTGTCATTCGCAAAGCCGAAGGCAATCCTTTTATCTTTTTCAATTTAGTTTAAGAAAGAGAAGTGATTTCAGACAGGAAGTCGAGCGTCAGTTTACAATCCGCATTTCAGCTGAGCATTGCAGTTGGTGCAGGTATTGCATCCGCCGATTTCCTCTACGATGCCTTCCAGACAGATCGGGCAGATATCGCCGACTTCTACGCCGATGTTGCGGTCCTGACGATCCGCACGCAGGTCGGTTTTCTTTTCCGCTTCCTGCGTCTTTTTGACCGGAACCCCGAAATCACGTTCAATATCCATCTGATCCCAGCTATTTTCTTCCTCGTTGCTTAAGGTCAGCACTTGGGAATCACGGGAACCATCGACATAAACCGTGCCGCCTTTGGCACCGCCGGCATACAGCCGCTCATAAATACCCTGCACCTGGCGGACAGAGAACCCACGCGGAGCATTGACAGTCTTGGAGATCGAAGAATCAATCCAGCGCTGAATTGCACACTGTGTATCCGCATGTTCTTCCGGCGTCAGTTCCATCGCGCTGACAAAGAATTCCGGCAGCGTGTCGCGGGTATAGCCCGGATTCAGCGCCAGCCACTGATCGACGATCGCGGCGTTGACTTCAATGAATTTGCCCAGCCGTCCAGAGCGGAAATAAGAGAAGCTGAAATACGGTTCCAGTCCGGTCGAAACTCCGACCATCGTACCAGTTGAGCCGGTTGGGGCAATCGTCAGCAGGTGGGAGTTGCGGATTCCATATTTCAGGATATCCTGCCGGAGATCTTCATCCATCTGTTTCATATAGCCAGTATTGATGAATGCCTCGCCGCTGGTAAAGAACGGGAAGCTGCCTTTTTCCTTCGCCAGTTCAACTGAAGTTTGATAGGCTGCGCGGGCGATGCAGTGGAACACCTGATCAATCGTTTCCAGCGCTGCGGCGGAGCCATAACGCTTGCGGTTCCAGATCAGCATGTCATGCAGTCCCATAACGCCCAAACCCACGCGCCGTTCACCCAATGCCTGATCTTCATTGGCTTTGAGGAAATACGGCGTGCTGTCGATGACGTTGTCCTGCATTCTGACAGTCAGGGAAACCGTTTCTGCCAGTTCCTCAAACAGGATGCGTCCGGTCTTTTTATCTACAAAGTTGGCCAGGTTGACCGCTGCCAGATTGCAGACAGAATACGGGGCCAGCGGCTGTTCTCCGCATGGATTGGTCGCGACAACTTTCTGTCCGTAGGCTTTGGCATTGGTCATTTTGTTGGCGTTGTCAATGAAGAAAATTCCTGGTTCTGCCGAATAGGTAGCACAGAAGCAGATCAGATCCCACAAATCGCGGGCGCGGATCGTGCGGTAGGTTTTGATTGGATAACCCAAAGCTTCCCACTCACGCACATCCCCGATCTTATGCCAATGCGTATCGTAGGCTTCCTTCTGCTGCGGCGTATAATTGGCAATGTCCGGGAAACGCAGATCGAAAGTGCCGTCCGTTTCCACCGCGTGCATAAATTCATCGGTCAGGGTGACGGAAATGTTGGCGCCGCTTAAGAATTCCGGATTGACGACTTCTAATCGTCCCCCTTCCAGCAAGGTCTGCTGGGCATAATCCATGACTTCTGCCGGGGTATTTTTATTGTCGATCAAGGTCTCCAGCATCTGCCGTTCCAATCGCGTCAGCGGAATAAATTTCAATTTGCGCTGTGCCAGTTCCCGAACCTGCTCGTCTTTGTTGTTCTCACTCAGCCATTTTAAAACGCGCGGATTCTGCATTTTAGAAATGATGAATTCAATGATATCCGGATGCCAGTCGGCCAACATAATCATCTGAGCTCCGCGCCGGGAACCGCCCTGTTCAACCAGATTGGTCAGGTTAGCGATATCGTTCAGCCAGCTGACAGCGCCGCTGCTGCGTCCGCCGACGCCCTTGGCCGGGGCATGCTTCGGACGCAAAGTCGAGCCGTTGGTGCCGACGCCGCCTCCGCGCGACATGATTTCCATGACTTCCTTGCGGTGTTCCGCAATACCGCCGCGGGAATCCGCAACAAACGGCATAACGAAGCAGTTGAAATAGGTGACCTGAGTTCCGCTGCCGGCTCCGAATAAAACGCGGCCGGCCGGAATGACATTTAACTTCTTTAATTGATCGGTAAACAAATCGGCATATTTCTGCCGCTGAGCATCGTTGTTTTCCGGTTCTGCCAGCGCTTTGCCGACACGCCGGGCAATCTGTTCATAGTAGATTTCCATCGGCTTGTCGATTTCGGCAAACGGCCGGCGGATTAAACCGGTGATCGACTCCTGCTCGTCTTCCAGCGTACCGCGGAATTCCTCTTCGATTTCAATCGTGACGCTTTCGTTTTCCCAATCGATCGTCTTGACAGCACCGACACCCCGGGCTGGATACTTCGGGTCCTCTTTAATGACAGCCAGGACGATATCCCCCACGCCCAACGTCTTTAATTCCCGATCCTTTTGGGCATAACGGTCAAGCATGACCAGCCGCGATACACCGGAATGAATTGTATGATCCTCCGGTTGGATTTCAGTTAAATACGGGAAAAACTCCCGAATATCCTGATTGAGTTTAGCGATCGTTTCCTTACGATATCCCATAATAGCAATGCTTCCTTTCCTATACTTTTACATGGCCGAATCCGCAGTGGAATTCGTGGATGAACTGGATTTTGATTCGACGGCAGCCTGAATCTGCAAAGCAAAGAAATAATCACTGAGCCGATTCAGATAAATGCCCAGCTGCGGATTGGTTTTGCGGCTGTTCTGCAGTCCCCACCAATGCCGTTCAGCCCGCCGGCTGACGGCTCTTAAACGGTTTAACAAGGCGCTGGAGGGACAGGTGAGCGGATAATGAAACTGAAACTCACTCCGATCCTTCAGAATTTCTTGAATCTCAAGCTCAAGCCGTTCCCTTCGTTGGCCGAACTGGCCTTCTCCATACCCTGCCAGTTCAGCGCAGCCAGCGCTGAGATCTTGAACAAGAGCTTCCATGACCAGCCGATAGGCAGGCGTCAGACTGGCGAAAACAAGACATTCGGCGCTCAGTTCATCCAGATCGCCCAACACTTCCAATAACGGATCGGCTTTGGAAATCCGTCCGCTTTGAATTTCGGTTGTTCCCTGATCTCCCGTTTTGGTTGTTACGATCATGACATCACCTCGCTTTTTCCTGCTTTCTGCAAGCCATTGCTTCCATTATAAAATGTTTTTGCCTAGATGTCATAAAGAAAGTGCTTTGGAAACAATTTACATTTTTATGATAAAAATGCGAAGGTAATGTTACCGCCTTTATTTTTGTTTTCAAACAGCTCAGAATTGAGAAAACAGAGTGCTGATTCAAGATCGGGCATAAGTTCTCAGGTCAGCGGATAAACTGAAATGAAGCTTGTTGAAGCAGCCAGCGGCAAATCCTAAAATTGGAACAGACAGCTCCGGAGTAGTGGTTACGGCTCGGGGCAATACTATCACTGAACTTGGACTGGGAAGTTCAACGGTTTGGAAGGAGGAATCGCGAGGATGAAAACCAATTTTGATCCTCAGGCCCAAAAGGCGCTGCAGGCAGCCCGCACGGTAGCCCGGCAGATGAAAAATACCTTTATCGGGACGGAACATTTGTTGATCGGTATTCTGCAGACAGAAAATTCGGCATTGAAAAAACTGCTGAATGATCGCGGAATTACCGCGGAACAGTTAAAAGAAGATATTCAGGTGCTGTTCGGATTTAATGAGGAGGAAACACGGCAGACGGAATACACGCAGACCGTCGAAGAAATCCTGGAGAAATGTTTGATTGAAGCGGCGCGGTCTACACCGCATGTGATCACGCTGAAAATGTTGACGCGGACATTGTTGGAAACCCCGAATAATGTGGCTTCCGAACTGCTGCGCCGGTATGATATTGATATTGCCCAGTTAATCAGCGAACTGAATCAGCAGGATATTGAAAGTCTGAACTCGATTCGGGAGCTGCGCAATCTGAATCAGTGGATGACAAACCGGCCTTCCAATATCGTTGAACGCCAGGAACAGATGAAAGCCGTAATTCGAATTTTATGCCGCAAGGAAAAAGCGAATCCGCTGTTGTTAGGCGATCCGGGCGTAGGCAAGACGGCGCTTGTTGAACAGCTGGCGAAAAGTATTCAGGAAGGGGAAGTCCCAGACTGTCTGCGTAACAGCGTGATCTTTGAACTCAGCGTCAATGGATTAGTCGCCGGGACGAAATACCGTGGTGAGTTTGAAGAAAAGATTCAGAAAATACTGGATGCCCTGAAGCAGTTTCCCCAGGTCATTCTTTTTATTGATGAAATTCATCAGATCATCGGCGCTGGTAAAGCAGAAGGCTCGATCGATGTTGCGGGAGTGCTGAAACCGGTGCTGGCACGCGGTGAAATCCGCTGCATTGGGGCAACAACGTATGACGAATACCTTAAGTTTATTGAAAAAGACCGGGCCTTGCAGCGGCGTTTCCAGCCGGTGATGATTGAAGAGCCGGATCTTGATTCTGCCAGGCGGATGATTCAAGCCAAAATTCCCGAATACGAACAGCATCATCAGATTCAGTTTCCAATGGATCTGGTGGAACCGCTGATGGAAAGCACGCAGTATTTCATGCCCTCGCGCAAACTGCCGGACAAAGCGCTGGACGTCATTGATCTGGCTTGTGCCAGCGCACGGATGGATCATCGCGATCAGGTCAGCCGTCAGGATATCGATCAGATTCTGCAGCAGCTGACTGATGTGCCGCTGCAGGATCGAAATCGCAAAGATCGGGTGATGCAGCGGCTGCGCAAGGAATTGATCGGTCAACAGACGATGCTGACGCAGATTGATCAGCAGCTGCAATGGATGGAGCTGGGCGTTGTTGAAGACAAACCGTTAGGCGTATGGTTACTTTGCGGCAAACAGTTTTCCTTAAAGCAGCGATTGGCGAAAGTGCTGGCGCAGCTGTATTTTGGCCAGGATGATCGGCGGATTGAAGTGGATATGATGGATTATCAGGATAGTCAGGCGGGATATCGGTTTGTCCACGGAACCGATCAGCAGTATTCCTTGTGGCTGGAAAAGCTGCGGCGTTCCCCTTATTCGCTGTTATTGATCCGAAACTTGGATGCGGCACGGGCAGAATGCGAGGCGATTCTGCGCAAAGGCATCGAGCAGGGAATGATTGAAGAAGAAGCTGGTCGCAAGGTGGATCTGCGGCATTGTCTGATTCTGCTGGACACCCAGCAGAGCCGCAGTTTGTCTGGATTAGGCTTTCAGGCATCCGCGGTTCAAAGTGATGGCGAAGGATGGGAAACGCTGGCTGATGCGGTTCTTGATTTTAAGACGCTGGGCAGCGCGGAAATGGAAACTTTGGCACGTCGGCGTTATCAGGAAATTACCCGCAAAATGCCGCAGCTGGCGCTGGAGCTGGGAGAAGATACGCCTTTTGATGTGGAAGGGGAAGATCCGGAAAAGATCGATCGGCAGATCCGTTCCTATTTAACGCGGCATTTTAAAAAATCGGCCGGCTGAATGAGGTAAAAACAGGCCGGGATCTGGGAAAAACGGCTGTGTTGGTTGCCTGGCTTTGCAGGGTGTGATAAAATAAACACTACTAAAAGGCGAAAAAGAGGGAAAAGGATGGAATATTCAGCGTTGATCGTGGCTGCCGGACAAGGCCGCCGGATGAATCTTGGCTACAACAAGGTGTTTTACACCTTTGCGGACGGCAAAAATGTATTGGAAAAAACAATGAGTATCTTTGAGGCAGACCCACGCTGCCGTCAGATTGTCATCGTCACGCAGCGGGAGGATTATGTTCGCTGCATGCGCAATCGAACACAGCGGGGAAATGTGGTATTTGTGGAAGGCGGAGCAACTCGGCAGGAGAGTGTATTCAACGGCCTGATGGCGGTGAGCGAGGATTATGTGCTGATCCATGACGGAGCCCGGCCGTTTCTTGAACAGGCCTGTCTGGACCGACTTTGTCAATGTTTAAGCGAGCATGATGCCTGTCTTCTGACCGTGCCGTGCAAGGATACGATCAAGGTCATTGAAGAGGGAAGAATTAAGGAAACACCTAACCGCAGCCAGCTGGTTCAGGCGCAGACGCCGCAGGCATTTAAAACATCGCTGATTCTGCGGGCATACCGCAAAGCGCGTCAGGAAAAGGTGCAGGCTACCGATGACGCCCAGGTTGTGGAACTGTTGACGGGCGAAGCGGTTTATGCCGTTTTGGGCTCTTATAAAAACATTAAGATTACAACGCAGGAAGATCTGCGCTGAAAGGACAGCCCCGGGGCTGTCCTTTTGTTGGTAAAGGTTAGAATTATTTTGTTTAATTCAGCGAAAATAAGTGGAGAATGTAAGTATTACTATTTTATTATTGTTACTATAAAGGGTGGGGAAAAGATTTTTATTAAAGCATAAGTAATGATTATCTATAAGTAATAATTGCTTATAGATAATTATTCATTATTGGACATATAGAACACAACCTCCTATAATGAAACTGTGAAAGCGCTTTCTAATCTTAAGATCATAGAGGAGGATTTCTATGCAGCAAGGAAAGAAACTTGTCCTTACTCTCTTCTTATTGGCTGCAATGCTTACAGGATGTACGTCGAATCCTGCAGCACAGCCAACAAAGTCTCCTGAACCCTCGGCATCCGATACGATTTCATTGAAAGTGGCTACCTGGAATGTAGATTCCAAGGCGCATCCGGATATCAATAAGATGTCGGAAATTATTCATGATTTAGGGATTGAAATCATGGGCTTCCAGGAAATTGATGTGAACAATGAACGGAATAACCGTGATATGGTCCAGGAATTTGTCAATGAGAATTATCCCTACGTCCATTTTGCCAAGGGCCGTGATTTTGCGAATGGGGGATTTGGCGTCGGGATTACCAGCGCACATGAACTGCTGGAGCTGTCGTCCATTCCGATTGAAAGCACAAGCTCAAAAGCGACCAAAACATTGGAGCGTGCTGTAATTGAGAAAGAGGGAAAACGGATTTCATTTTATGTCACGCATACGAGCTGGGAAAATATTGAATTGAGAAGGCGGCAAATTGCGCAGATTATCGAACGGGTCCAAATGGATCCGAACGAGTATAAAATCATGGTGGCAGACTGGAATGCAGAATTGGGCAAGACAGAGTATGCCATGTTTGAAGATGAATTCAATATTGCAAACGGCAAGGACGGAAACTGGCTAGATACCTTTAACGGCAGTGAAACCTTTGACCCGTTGGACAACATCATTACGACTAAGAACATTACGATTTCCAATGTTGATAAAGTTCGCACGGACATGGCGGATCATGATCTGCTGTATTGTGACTTGACTCTGCACGATCAAATTCAGGGGTCAGCCGGAATTGGAAATGTCGGCCTGGGGCAGGGGGTTAATGCCAGCAGCACAGCTAAGGATTCGGATCCGATGAGGCTCAATGATTGTGATATGGAAACGCTGTGGGAGTCAGAAACAGGCGGCGAACAGTCGGTGATCATCGAGATGGACCGTTTGTATCAAGGCAAGAGCTTAACTGTATTCTGGGGAGATTTGAAACCGGAATCAATTGAAATTCAAATGTCAGCAGACGGCGTGCTGTATGAAGATTCATCAAAGGGAGAACTGACTTCCGCTGAAACAGCACTTGATTTTAACGGCACATTCAAATATTTAAAGCTGACATTATTGGGAAATGCGGACAAATATCAGATTCGCGAACTTCAAATTTTTGCCGACCGCATTCCTTATACCGCGGATCATACTGAGAATGTTCTGATCCATGGAGATATGGAAGATTTGGAAGGCTGGCAGTTCAGAACAGACTTTACCAGCAAAGAAACAAATCCTGTAAAAAGTGAACTGAGCGGGGGCGCTGATACTGATGCTGCGGAAGGCAGTCAGGCTTATAAAATTACCCGAACTCATGCAGAGGGAATCGGCAAAGCTTCTTTAGTTCAGCACGCTGAAATCACGGCAAATAAAAAATATCAGCTGAGTTTTGAGCAGAAAACGGATACGCTGGGCAGTGCATCCTTTGGCTATGAGGTTATTCAATATGATGATCAAGGACAGGCCCTGGATTTGTACCATGTTGCATTGAATGACAATCTTAACTTATCTCAGACCTATCGGCGTAATGATTACAATTTTACAACCGCGCCGAACGCTGCCAGTGTAGATATTCTGTTTCATGTAACAGCTGGAGAAGGTTCATTGTGGCTGGATAATGTTTCTTTGAAACAAGTAGTTCCGACGGAAGCTATTCTTTTGACCGCAGACAAAACGCTTTTGACCGAAGGTGAAACGGGATTCGTTCGGGCTAATATCTTACCGAATAATTACACGGATCTCAAATATCATTGGATCAGTACAGATGATTCCGTTGTCACAGTAGATGATGAGGGAAAGATCAGTGCTAAAGGTATTGGACAGGCTTATGTTGGTTTACGGAATGACAGTGATTTGGCAGCTGAGTCGTTGATTTTGATAACTGTTCAATAATCTTAATCATAGTCAGAGGATTAAGCAGGCATTCATAACCTGCTTTTCTCTCATTTTGAATCGTGATAAGCATTAAAAATGAGTGAACTGCCTTGAAATAACTCAGGAATGTTCTATAATATAAAAGTAGGATCGCTTGCAACAGCGATACCCGTCATTCACTACCTCTTACGAGGGAAGTGGTGGACAGATAAACGCCGGTCATCTTTGGGAGACTGTACGGCGTTTTTTCTTTTTCGGTCTATAATTTTCAATCTGTATTCAAGAAGCATGATCGCTGTTTGGACGATCAAGATGAATTCAGAAAGAGAAATAGAGCTCAAAAGTTTTATGAATAGCTTCATAAAAAGCCCCTCCTTTCCTAAGCTCAGAAAAACAAGCTTGAAAAACAATGAATCAAACAATGATCCATCCGGACGGGCAGCCGCTGTAAACAAAAGACCCTACAGGTTTAATATTGCGGAAAATTGGAAAAAGCCCCGCCAAAAATTAAAAAAAGTAAGGTTACTGCAAAGATTTTCTGACCCCATGATGTAAATTAATGAAAAATAATAATTAGTTTATAAAAACATAGTATTTTTACATTTTAATTCTTAGAAAATAAATAAACAGCCTTGAAATAACTCAGGAATGTTCTATAATATAAAGGTAGGATCGCTTGTAACAGCGATACCCGTCATTCACTACCTCTTACGAGGGAAGTGGTGGACAGATAAACGCCGAGAATCTTTGGGAGAGTTGACGGCGTTTTTTCTTTTTCGGTCTATAATTTTCAGTCTGTATTCAAGAAACAGGATCGTTGTTTGGACGATCAGGATGAATTCAGAAAGAGAAATAGAGCTCAAAAGTTTTATGAATTGCTTCATAAAAAGCCCCTCCTTTCTTTAAGCTCAGAAAATCGAGCTTGAAAACAATGAATCAAACAATGATCCATCCGGACGGGCAGCCGCTGTAAACAAGAAATCCTACATTTCTAATATTGCGGAAAATTGGAAAAAGCCCCGCCGAAAATTGAAAAAAGTAAGGTTACAGCACAGGTTTTCTGTTCAAATTATGTAAATTTATGAAACAGTCGATTCTAAAAGGGGAAAACTTGAAATAACTCAAGAATGTTCTATAATATAAAAGTAGGATCGCTTGTAACAGCGATACCCGTCATTCACTCCCTCTTACGAGGGAAGTGGTGGACAGAACAACGCCGGTCATCTTTGCGAGACTGTACGGCGTTGTTCTTTTTTGGTCTATAATTTTCAGTCTGTATTCAAGAAACAGGATCGCTGTTTGGACGATCAAAATGAAATTATTGAGATCAGAATTGATAATTATTATAAAAAAAAGACGCTGTTTATCAGCGCCCAAATGGGGAACGATATAAATAATGTCGATTCAGCCTTTCCTTAAGATACGTTTTAAGGCATCAAGGTTAAGCAGATTGACTGTTTCAAAATGTCCTTTATAGAAGCAGGCCCAGTTATTGAACACACAAGGAAGGGATTTCGCTTTTTCAACAGAGTCAATGGGATTGAGCGATAGCGGAATGGAATTGGCCTCACATTCTTTCCTTATAGTTTCTATATATTGAGTAATAAACGGACATTGATAATCATAAAAAAGTGTTAATTCCTGATTTTCAATCTGCATAAGCTTCACATTTGCAGCGAACCGCGGCAAGGTTTTATCAAAAGACAAGGCTAATAGATCATAGCCATTCTCCGTTTGATCAACAATCTTAAAATTAAACTTCTTCACGAAGGATTGGTCAGAAAGCCAGGCTTTTTGTTTTTGAGAGCCAAGCATGCAGACACCGGATTTGCCCTGCCTTTCAGCGTCTGCCAAACAGGATTCCAGCAGTGCCTGCCCGATCCCCTGACCTTTATAAGATCCAGATACCCATAGACAGTACAAATAGAGATAATTATCACCAAGAATTGGAACCCAGGCCGTTTCCAATGGTGCATATTCGATGAAAACCGCTTCCTTCACATTCAGTTTTCGAAAAATATGACCTTCAGGAATACGGTCAGCCAGCCACTGACGTTTCGCTTCCACACCTGGATGCGGTTTTTTGCTGCGGATGATGCAGCTGAGATGTTCTGTTTCCAGATTATCCAAAGTTAAAGTTACAAAATCCATTTGCATATTCATTCCTCATTTTCTATTGATGCATAGATTCATTATACATGAAATGCATCAGAAAACTTGATCTGAACAAACTTTATGAATAAAGTGGCTGAGAAAGTTGATCGGGGAATTAAATTTACAGGATATCTGCCTTTTTTCGTTTTATAATGGAATGGACAGGAGGTTTGTTTATGCAAATACAGACAATTTTAGATCATCTCCAACGACATACGCCTTGGGTAGATTATCGCAAAACCCGGGATATCGTTCTGGTCGGCGAAACACACACGGAGATCACTCAGGCTGCGGTTTGCTGGGTTGCAACAAAAAAGGTGATTGAGGAATGTATTAAGCGGGATATTCATTTTATCATCTCTCATGAAAACTGCTTCTATCTGGAAACAACGGCTCCATACCGATCCATGAAAGAGCTTCGGGATGAAAAAATCAAACTTTGCCGTGATCATCAGATTACAATTTATCGCTGCCATGATGGTTGGGATCGCTTTCCTGAATATGGTGTTGCGGATTGCCTGGCCCAAATAACCGGAATTCCATTTAATCCTCGTCCAACCGAGTCCTTTTATCATTACGCCTGTCTTCAGCATAAAACTGTGTTGGAACTGGCTGAAAAATTAGCGGAGGCGTTAGCCCCGCATGGCTGCAGCGGCGTTGAAATCTTGGGAAATCCTGAACAGTCAGTGACTAAATTAGGCGTTGGGGTCGGGGCTGAAATGGATTCTCAGATCATGCGGATGGAAAATGTGGACTGCATGATTCTTTCGGATGACAGCTGCACCAACTGGATTGACCTGCAATGGTGTCTGGACGCTCAAATTCCTTGTATCCTCTGCCATCATTCCACAAATGAGATGGAAGGAATGCTCGGATTGGTAAAATATTTAAGTCAGATTTTTCCGGAATGCTCATTTTTCAAATTAGATGAAGGCTTTCAATTTACATTCGTTCCAGCAAGAAGAAAATAACAGGGGATAGGATTTAATTTTAGTGTTTGACCGTAAACGGCTAAATCATCACGGCCTTTTGGCTTTTTTAGCAAGACATCATGAATCGAGCTAAGCGGATCTGAAAAAAAGCAGATTGTAAGGGAGAAATCAGATCTGCGAATTGTGAAAAAAACGAAGTCTGTCGGCTTCGTTTTCCGTATAGAATTAGCGCTGAGGCATGGTAAAAGAAGCCAAGGCTTTGTTTAAGAAATCATTGAAAGGCTGCATGCTTTTTGCGAGTGCGATAATGTGTTCGATCAGTTCAGAATTCGATTCGCTGAGCTCAACGGTCTGTTCCAGGTACCACGATTTCATTTTTAAGTAATCCGCTAACGGATGATCAGCCGGAAACGGCTTCGGCACGCGCTTTAAACTCTCGCCCCGAATCGGCAGGCAGACTGCGAATTCCTGATTGTGAATGAGTCTGTCAAATTCATCGGCTTGATCCAGGATCGCCTGTCTGACTAAAGCTGTGGCTTCACTGAACATTGAGGCAAATAATCCGCCTCCGACCAACAGTGTTTCAGCCGTCAGGCAGAGAAACAGGTCGCAGGGAATGGGCTGCGGACCGCTGGGGGATAAATGAATCCGGAAGAGCGGGCTGTAAGGCGATTTATCTTTTGAGAAACGTGTATCCCGGTTCAGTCGGCTGATGCGGCGGGAAATATCAATATCCAAGCGACGCGGATCCTCTTGAGCCAAAACGTCGTTGACTGCTTGGGCAAGCTTTTCAAACTGCCGCCGAGCCTGTTTGTATTCAGCTTGGTGAGCATGCATCCAGTCTAAATTGTTGTTGCGGGCAAGGTCGCTGAGAAACTGTTGAGTGAAAGCCAGATCCATATCTAATTCTGACATACTTTTTCCATCCAGACGGAAGAAACCACTTCCTGTAAATGGCGCTGCTTTTCTTCCGGCAGCAGGCGGGCTTCCATTTGATCGAAAACCGTCATGTGGTCTTCGATTTTTTCCATTGCTTCTAAGTGTTGATGCAGGATCTGCGGATCAGCGGAAGGCAGTTTGGAATATTCTAAATTTTCCGGATCCAGCCGCTGGGTTCCGATCGCAAAGTCAATCCGGCAGGTACAGCGGCAGCCTCCGGATGCCAGATAACAATACTGCGACATGAAGTCTGCCATCTTCCGTCTGGCACGGGATAAACGCTGCCGGTAATTTTCCGGCGTCAGGCCGAGAATTTCAGCAGCCTGTCGGCTGTCGGCTTTAAACATCGTTCCCAAGATGAAGATACAGCGATCCTGCGGTTTCAGACATTGAAGCATCACATTCGTACAGGAAAGCTTCAGCTCTCTGGCTAAAATGAGTTTATCCTCGCGCTGCGATTCCCGTTGATAAGCCTGGATATCCTGAGCATAAGCATCAAAACTGAGCGGATGCTGAGCGAACATCGATCGTTTTTCATCAATCAGACGATTGACGGCAACGCGGTAAACCCAGGTTGTCAGCGCGCTTTCGCCACGGAAAGTCGGCAGCTTTTCCAATACGAGAAGCAGAATTTCCTGTGTGGCATCTTCGGCATCCGCGATGCTGCCCAGCATCCGCAGCGCCAAATTAAATATGGAGGGCTGCAGCTGAGCAATCAGTTCATTGACGGCCTGCGGCTGATGATCCAGCACCTTTTCAATTAAAGCTTCGGAAATTTGTTTGTCCATCTGAATTTCTCCTTTCAATAATTAGACGGAAGGAAGAGAAAATTGTGACATTTTTTTAGATGCTAATTTGCGGAATTAATAAAAAATAGGCTTTTACTGCGGATTCAATAAGAAAGCTGCCCGTGATCTTCATCGTGTAAGCACAGCCGCAGATCTTGTTTTTTCTGCATCGATCCTCTTTGATGGATCAGCCGGTAAAGGGACGGGCAGCACTTATTGTTTCTATTATAGCGCAGCTGTGGACAAAGCTCCAGCTTGGAAGCTTCCAGGAAATCAGGTCTTCAATGCAAACGTCAATTCGACTGCCGCTAGGGGAAAATTAGGGATAGGAAATTCAATACTGCATTGTGCTTTCTGCCTTGGCCGGCCTCTGGAATTCACGATTAAGCAGGTATTTGTGCTTTTTTCTGGTAAAATCGGACAACTTGAGCTATACTAATAACTAAAGGTTCCATTTCTTGATGCATAATCTGGTTATGCCATCCTGACAGTGCGTTTCGGCACTGTTTTTGAATTCGGAATAGAAAGAGTAAAAAATGAAATTTGAAGAATTATCAATCAACCCCGGCATATTAAGAAATTGCCGTAAAATGGGATATACAACCCCAACTAAAATTCAACAGAAAGCGATCCCGCCTGTTTTGGAGGGACGTGATTTGTTAGGCTTAGCGCAAACCGGAACTGGGAAGACGGCAGCTTTTGCGCTGCCGATTCTGGACCGTTTAGCCAAGGCGCCCGTGAAGGGCAAACGACCGGTGCGGGCATTGGTGTTAACGCCGACGCGTGAGCTGGCGATTCAGATCGTTGACAACTTCCATCGCTATGGGGAAAGTCTGCCGTTAAAAACAACTGTGATTTTCGGCGGGGTGAAGCAGGGCGCTCAGGTTGAACAGCTGAAAAAAGGTACGGATATCCTCATCGCAACGCCTGGCCGGCTATTGGATTTGGTCGGACAGGGATTATTGGATCTTGGACAGGTTGAAATCTTTGTTTTGGATGAAGCGGATCGAATGCTCGACATGGGCTTTATTCATGATGTAAAGAAGATCAGCGCAATGCTAGTCAACAAGCAACAGACCTTGTTATTCTCAGCTACAATGCCAAAGGAAATTTCGGGCCTGGCCGCTTCTTTATTAAAAAATCCCGTTCGCGTGGAAGCGACGCCGGTATCAACGCCGATTGAAAAGATCGAGCAGGCGGTGTATTTTGTTGAGAAAAAGGATAAAAGCGAATTGTTGATGGAATTGTTGAAAGATAAGTCCGTGACTTCAGCACTGGTTTTTACCCGTACCAAGCATGAAGCGGATAAAGTTGTCCGGGTCTTGAATAAAGGTCATGTGAAGGCCATGGCGATTCACGGCAACAAATCGCAGAATGCCCGTCAAAATGCTTTGGCAGCCTTTAAGAACCATCAGATCCGGGTTCTGGTGGCAACGGATATTGCAGCCCGCGGCATTGATATTGAACGCTTATCACATGTTGTTAATTACAACATTCCCAATATCAGCGAGACCTATGTTCACCGCATTGGAAGAACCGCGCGGGCGGGAGAATCCGGCGTTGCGATTTCCTTTTGCCAGACCGATGAGCGGCCCTATCTCAAGGACATTGAAAAATTGATTCGATATACAATACCGGTCAGAAAAGCACCGAAAATCAATCAGGAATCCGTTATAACGCTGGCCGAGCTGGAAGCCAGAAATAAATCTGAGACAAAATCGGAAGCGAAAAGACCGGAATCCTCAAAGGCAGTCCGTACGCATGCCCGCAATGAACAAAAACCAGCTGCTTCCCAACGCTCTGCACGCCGGCGTTTCGCAGGCCAGGGTAAATCGGAAACTGCGCATCAGTAAAGCTGAAAAATCGTTGAAAAGTGATTTTATAGAGAAAGCGTTGCCTTGTGGCAACGTTTTTTTTGACGATAGAGTTATATAAATGGTCAAAAACTGTACTGGATTATAAGCAGCATCGCAGAAGTCGGGAAAGTTGAAGACTTCTGGATTCTGCCTGTTTAAATTCGCCGGCGGCGTTGATACGAATTGGGGATGTTCCATTTTTTCCGAAGTTTTGTAATTTCACGGCGGCTGAGCTGAATACCGCTGCGGACAAGCAGCTGCAGCAGCTGATCATCACTGTAAGGATGATCAGGATCTTCCATCGCTAACTCTTCATTGAGGAGCTGATGGATTTCATCATGGCTGTGTCCCTGAATATTGCCGGAAGCCAGCAGCGTTGTAAAGCACGCCAGCTGTCCCTCAAACTCATAATACTTGTTTTTGCAGCAGCGCGAGATTGTGGAAGGGTGGACTCCGCATAATACCGATACATCTTCGAGTCGGCAGGGTTTCAAGGGCTGATCCTTAAGCAGATAATCGCGCTGAATGGTAATCAGGGCATGGAAAATCTGCAGTAAGGTCAGATTGCGCTGATTGATCATATCCAACAGGAGATTGTTTTGTTTAAGATATTTCTGCGCCTGGGGACTGAGCTGATCGGCAGGGATTGGAAAAATCGGCAGTTCCTCAATCGCGGGAGTAACAATCAGTTCATTTTGACTGCGTGTAACGTAGACGTCAGGTTTTATCCATTCCGTTAGGGGTGGTTCGATTTCACAGGGAGTCAGACGGCATGTCCGGATTGTGGCCAGTGCCGCCTCCAGCTGGTCTGCGGTGATATCGAGCTGGCGCAAAATTGCATCCCCATGTCCGCTGATCAATTCTTCCGCACAGTCAGTCACGATTTTAAGCGGCAGGGTCAGTTTCCTTCGGCGCAGCTGAAAACAAAGAAAATCGGTGCTGTTTTCCGTTGCGATGCCTTCCGGTTCAAAGCTTTGAATTAAGCGCAGCGCGGCATCCACCTGGGCTTTCGGATAGGGGAACGGCTGTTCTTGATGATAAGGAAAGAATCCATGGTGATCCAGCGATTCGATCAGATAGCTGCAAACCTGAGGATCATACGCTTGACGGCAGGTATGCAGCTGATAATAAAGATCAGCGCGTACGCCGCCCTCGGCCCCGGCATGGATCTGTTTTAAAATTTCATCGTTGCCTGAAGGAAACCAGGGATTGGGCTGCAGCAGGGAAAGCAGTTCCCTGCGGATCTGCTGATTGGACATTTTTAAAACCGTCAGCGTCTGATCATAACTTCGGCTGTACGTTTGTTTTTGCTTCAAAGCCGGTTTGAGCTGATAGGCCCGTTTTTTCATTGCCAGTTCCCTCTCTTTTTTATTGTCTGAAGCCGAAAATACAGCTTGAAAGCTCTCGTCTTGCTTTATAAGAACCCTTGCAAAACCGCATGAAAACAGGTTTTCTTTATAAAGGGCTGTCAAGCCCTAATATCTTTTCACCAGACATTTGGGCAAGTTCGGCACCATTTAAGGCTTGTATGCACGGAACGATAGAGGTACGTTTTTGGTGGGTGATGGAGTTGCTGCCCTACCGGATATCTTTTAACCTTAAAAGCCGGGCTATACACTCCATTTCTGAGGCCTAATTATTGGCATTGAGGCTTCATGTAAGGGCCGCCTTTTGTATGCTCCGTAAGGAGCGTAGCCTCTCGGGAGTTCATGGAAAACTGGGAAAATCCCCAGCAAGCGGTTGGAGTGATGTGTGTTCACTCAAACACTGCTTGCCACTATTATGTACTCCCATTTTTGCTAATGCGCATTTTACCAATTAGACGTAATGGAACTAAACCCTATAAAACTGCATAGGTAAATACATTTAAATCTACGATTTCTTTACCACCCCAGTTTTTCTTTTGAACAGTATGGGGTTCTTTTAGAAAACCATTTTTTGTTAGTGCTTTCTCAGAAAATACATTTTCAGGCATAACAAATGCTTTCAACTTTTGAATGCCCAAATCATTGCAAAGGTAATCCATTATAAGCCTTACTGCATCAGTCGCAATCCCTCTATGCCAATACGATTCGTTTATGCGGTAGCCAATCGTTATTTGGTTCATTCTTTTTTTATAGTCAAACAGTTCTGCAAGTCCTATGAGCTTATTGGGTTCATCGCACAGATAAATGCCTGCAATAATCAGTTTCTTTTTATCAAAATCTCGCCCGCCTAAGT
The DNA here is from genome assembly GCF_022440805.1 of Holdemania massiliensis. Classification (NCBI taxonomy): domain Bacteria; kingdom Bacillati; phylum Bacillota; class Erysipelotrichia; order Erysipelotrichales; family Erysipelotrichaceae; genus Holdemania; species Holdemania massiliensis. The sequence goes on from NZ_JAKNTK010000001.1 coordinate 855,366, forward strand.
TTCTAATTGCAGCAAGCAAATTGCCCCTGCTCTTTTTATACAGGAATGGAGGTACATATTGATAGACGTTAGGATTATTCGTAATTTCCATAAGGTCATCCACATCATCTTCAACTATTTTCCTGATGATAATATGGTCATTTCTCAGGTAGGGAAATGTTTCAAATAGCTCTGCCATTATAATACCACCTTCGTTCGCATTATCCGCCTAAGACGTATTCACGCCGTCGTTTTTTCAATTCTAATGTTTCAGCGCGTATCTGTCAAATCAAAACTTATATTGCTTTAGCAGTTCTTGCAAGACACTATTTTCCTTTGGGCACTAAATAGGGCACCCTTGTTCCATTCAGTCCATAGTCCGTTTTTCATGCGCTTAATAACCATGCGTACTTGTACTGTTTAGACTGTCTTTACCAGATGGTAACAACACTATTTTTATTGATTTTATAGACGAAAATCGTTTTATAACTTCTTATAAGTCTTTATAGGGAAACAGTAAAACCCTTGTGAATCAAGGCTTTTCGCCGTTTCTGCTTAAATCCTGTATAAATCTTTTTTGCAAGCCCGGGTCAAAAAAGCGTCAAATAAAGGTGTTGTGTTACGCTGTCAAAACACATATCAAGCGATTATGCAGATAGTATACTGCTCAAATTAAAATATACTCCGAAGGCCGCTTGCAGCAAGGCGGCTTCTGCTCCTACTGCCTAACAAGTTTGGGGCTGTTGACAAGGTCGGTTTCTAAAAAAGCACCTCCTTATAAACTGTTTAAATCCCCTATGCCACCCCAATAATGGATGACAATCTGCAACTAGAAATTAGGCTGTTTTTTGAAAAAGGACTTTGTCAACAGCTCGAAGTATGCCCAATAATTATCGAGGGCGAAAGCACAGCTTGCTGTTGCTTCTTGATTGCCACACAAGTAGAGACAGACGGGCTTGTCAATGACGGTAAAGCCGTTTACTTTATCGGTGACAAGGGCAGCTGGCTCTGCTGCTTTCCGTTTGTTCTATGCTCACACTCTCCCCTACCCATGATCGTTTATCGTTTTCTTTGTATCCATAGTTTAAAGCCTAATACAAATACGAAACCGCCGAGTAACACAAAAAATGACCATATAACATTCCAATAGATTGAATTAACATCAAACATCCACAATAATAATTTGTTCCAAAATTCTAATCCAACAGCAATAGCAAATAAATCAAATAGTACATAGAAGCCACCCAATAGATATATCCATCGCCACCAATAGTTGTTATTCCGATTTTTAAAAAAAGTAATAACCCCAATAACACAAAGCACAGCTAATACTCCCATTAATATAAAATAAAGTAATCCTTTATTTTCTAATAACTTCATCCAAAATTCAGCATATGAATTTCTATCGATCAAGCCCCATATTCTATGCAAATGAAATAAACCAAAGACTATGAAAAACCAGGGTTCCCATGCTGAAATTTTCTTTTCCATCTAAATTCATCTCCTGTAAATTACCAATTCCCATTTATCACTCTTCCATAAAATGTCGATTATTGTCACACGGGAATAACTTTTATATCACTTTGATCATACCGCATTCCTATCAATATTTCCACACAACATTACGGATACCCATTTCTGGAAGAGGGTGCCCTCTTCCTATGCTTGCGCTTCAATGACCTTGCCATAAAAACAGGAAAGGAAAAAAACGGACGCGAATAAGTCATATTCGTTAAACTGATATAGACAATCGCACTCTGAAAAGCTAATTAGCCGTATCTTCTTATTTGTTTTTTTAAGCTCTCGTTGAATTGGGCGTCCAATCGCGTTAAACTACATTCCTAATCTATTAATATCTGCACAAGCAAAGCCATTTAAGTCAGTATCCGTGCGGTTTCTGAGTATTTCGCACTTCTTGATAGCACAAATTCCAATACTATTTTTTTGTAAGGTACGGATTTCGCCCTGATAAGGGATTGTTCATGCAAAAAAATTTGATTTTAGTTGCGAATTTAAGAAAAGAAAATATAATCAGATTGAGTAAAAGGTGGAGAAAAGAGGAAAATGAATGGCGGAAAATAAAACGAAAGAAGAGATCTTAATGCTGCTTTCGCGGAAGATGGAAGAAATGCCGCTCAATGAGGAATTGCTGCGCGGCTGCTGTGCGGGCAGCCTGGGGGAGGACCTGCAGCTGAGCCGCAGCGTTATCTCTTTATATCTGAATGAACTGTTTAACGAGGGCCGGCTGATCAAGGTAGGATTGCGGCCCACCTCCTATCTGTTAAAACATGAATTGGAGAAGCAAGGTTTTGCCGGGTTGGCTGCGGCCTATAATTCTTTGGCAGAATTAAATTCAGAGAAAAAGCTGGAGTCCGGCGCGGATCAGATTTTTCAGGATCTGATCGGGGTTCACGAAAGCCTCAGCTATGAGATCGAACAATGCAAAGCCGCTGTCAGTTATCCGGGCAGCGGTCTGCCGGTGCTGTTGGTCGGCGCTACCGGTACGGGGAAAAGCTACATCGCCAACCTGCTTTTTGAATACTGTCAGCAGAAAGGGCTGATCAGTCATGAACGCAAGCTGGTAACGGTGAACTGCGCTGAATACGCCAACAATTCAGAATTTTTCCTGACGAATCTGTTCGGCTATAAAAAAGGCTCTTATACCGGGGCCGATAAGGATCATGCCGGTCTGTTGGCATTGGCGGATGAAGGCATGTTGTTTTTTGATGAAATTCACAGTCTGGCGCCGGAATGTCAGGAAAAACTATTTCTGTTTATGGATCAGGGTATCTATCATATGGTTGGGGATAATCATCAATATTATTCCAGCCATGCACGGTTTGTGTTTGCGACGACAGAGAATCCAGACCAGTCGCTGCTGAAAACCTTGCTTCGGCGAATTCCGATTACTGTGCGTCTGCCGGCACTGAAAGAACGGCCGGCCTATGAAAAAAAGCAGCTGATACAGAAAATTCTGAAACAGGAATCAGAAAAATTGGGCAAACCTATCCAGATCAGCAGCAGCGCTTATCAATATTTGGATAACTTTGAGTTTACCGGAAATATTGGGGAGCTGAAAAACTGCCTGCAGATCAGCGTTGCCAAGGCTCATTTAAAAACACCGCAGCAGAAAGCGGTCATCGAGCTGCATCTGAGTGATCTGCCGGCGGAGATCATTAAGAGCTATTCCGATCCGCAGGCGATTATGGATGCGCAGCGCAAAATGCTCGATCTTGAAACCATTGAACCCCATTGGAACCCCGATTCACAGTATCTGATGTTGTTTAAGTCCATCCTTAACTATGTTCAGCAGCTGCATCAGGGGAAAATTGATAACGACGTATTTTATAACTGCGTGGATCTGATGATCGAACAGTTTATCGGCTTTTTGTTTTATGATAAGCAGCAGAAGACCTCGATCCGCGAGGATATTGCTTCCAGTATTCTGGGGAATGTCAATACCTTGTTCTTCCGGAAATATCAACGTGACGGATTGTCCAACAATGAAATTGCGATCCTGACAAAGTATATCGTCAGTCTGCTGGAAAATGGAACAATCCCGCCGGCCGAGCTGCGGCGGAACCAGGAGCTGTTTTATCAGCTGGAGGATAAACTTCGTACCGAAGACGCCAAAGAATATGCAATTGCACAGGATCTGGCAGTCTTGATTGAAAATAGTCTGAATACCAGCAGCTTCGGGCGTTTTGAAACGATTGTCCTGTATTTCTTCCTGCGGCATTTTCATTTGGAAATGCAGGGCGGCCGCATTCCGGTCATCATTCTGGCGCACGGCTACAACATCGCCAGTGGAATTGCCGAACTGGCCAATCAGCTGCTGCACCACAATATTTTCACAGCGATTGATATGCCGATTGAATCTCATTTTGAGATGATGACCGCGAAATTAAAAGAGGTTATTCAGAAAATGCAGGGCGTCAAGGAAGTGATTGTCATGGTGGATATGGGATCGCTGGAGGAATTTCATAACTACATAGAGAACTTCAGCGATACGGATGTCGGCATTATCAACAATGTAACGACCAAACTGGCGCTGGATGTCGGTTCAATGATCATGAACGAAGTGCCGATGATGAAAATTTTGGAAGAAGCCAAGCGCCGCAGTGAGCCCAATTTTGTGTTTCTGCGCCGCCGCAAACGCCGTCAGGCAATTTTAACGGCCTGTGTTTCCGGCTATGGCATCGCCTGTAAGTTTGCCACACTGTTGGAAAACAGTTTTCCAAAGAAGCTGGATTTGGATATTATCCCGGTAGCAGCGGAAAGTCTGGATTTTAAAAACGGTACCGGGGTGCTGGATAACTATGATGTTCTGATGATGATCGGCACGCTGGAATCAGAAAATCCGAACATTCCCTTTATTTCCGTTGAGGAAATCATCAATCAGGCCAACGGCGAGAAGCTGGCACGGCTGTTTGACGGTTTGATGAACCAGGAGGAACTGCGGATATTCGGTCAGAACATGATTAAGAATTTTTCACTGGACAACCTGCTGAATTATCTGACGATTCTCAATCCGGAAAAGGTAATCACAATGGTTGAGGAGGTCCTCAGTCAAATGCAGAAGCAATTGGACAGTGAGTTTACAAGCAGTCAGCTGGTGGGACTGTATCTGCATATCTGCTGTATGATTGAACGGCTGATTTTGGGGCGGCCGCTGGCTTATGAAACCCGCAATCCACAGTTTGAGGCAACGCATCAGCCGTTTATCGCGCTGATCCGCAAAATCTTTGACCCCGTGATCAAAATCTATAACTTAACGCTGCCGGTGGAGGAAATAGAATATATTCATGATTATATCTATCCTAAGGAAAGTGTTGAAGAAAAGAAAAAAAGTGTTGAAGAAGAGCAGGAAAAATTGAAAATTTTGATGGAAGAAATCGGTTTTTCCGAATAAATGTCAAAAAAAAGTTAAAAATTATCCTGTGAAAAACGATATTTATGAAAAAAATGTGCTGAGAAATAGACTTGGCACATTTTTTGCTGTTAAAGGGTGAAAGGACGGAAGAACAAAGATGAGGAAAATTATATTGGCTTCTCACGGTAGTCTCGCTGAAGGCATGCAGAGCGCCGTGGACATGATTCTGAGAACGAAAGGGTGCGAGGCGTACGGATTGGATACTTACCATGAGCCGGAACAAATTTACGCGATCATTGAAGCACAGGTTCAAGCGGAACCCGATACACAGTTTATTGTGATGACGGATATCAACGGCGGCAGCGTCCAGAATCAGATGCTTCATCTGTGTAATTATCCGAATGTCTACGTTCAAACCGGGATGTGTCTGTCGATGGTGCTGGAAACGATTCTGACTCCGGAGGGGGAAGCCTTGGAAGTCATGATGGAGCGGATCTGCAAAACGTCAGCGGAGAATATGCTGGGCTGCTGCGCAAAGACCATGACGGATACTCAGGAGGAGGAATTATGGTAAATCTAGTGCGAGTCGACGAGCGGATGCTGCATGGACAGGTCGCGATGACCTGGGTCAGCGCCGTTTCACCCAATGCCATCTTAATCGCCAATGATGACGCGGCGTCCAATGAGATGTCGAAGATGGCGTTCAAAATGGCCAAACCGGCCGGGGTGAAGCTGGCGATCAAATCGATTGACGAGGCGGCGGTGCTGCTCAACAATCCGAAATCCAAGGAAATCAAGATTTTTGTGATCACACGGACGATCGCAGATACGCTGCGTCTGGCAAAACAGACCAGCGAAATTCACAAGGTCAATATCGGGGGCGTTAAAAAACGAGAGGGGGCCAAGCAGATTTCCAAAACGACGTTCCTGAATGATGAAGATATCGATAACTTGAAGGCACTCAGCGATCTGGTTGAGGAAATTGAAATCAGGATGGTGCCTTCGGATCAGAAGGTCGACGTCAAGAAACTGATCAAAGAAAGATAAGTAGAGAAGGAGAACATTTATTATGAACTTAATGCAAGGCTTTTTAGTCGCTGTGATTTATGCCGTTCTTTGTTTCCTTGAATCATGGCTTGCCTATCCGATGTGCTCCCGGCCAATGATGGTCGGACCACTGATCGGATTGGTCATGGGGGATCTGCAGGCAGGCATCGTGATGGGGGCCAACATGGAATTAGTCTTCATGGGCGTTGTCGGGATTGGCGGAACGAATCCGCCGGATGCCACCGTCGGCACCGCTGTCGGCACGGCGTTTGCGATCATGATGGGCGCGGACATGGAAATGGCCCTGGCGCTGGCCGTACCGATCGCCTTACTGACTTCCGCCATCAATCCAATTTTTATGAGCATCAAAACCGTAATCAATCCGTATATCGACAAGCTGATTGAAAAAGGTGATTATAAGATGATCGAACGCATGGTCGCGATCAAATCCTGGATCGGAATTGTTCCGAAGGCCATCATTATCATGTTTGCGGTTGCCCTAGGCGCCAATTCCCTGAACGGACTGCTGGATAAGATTCCGGCCTTTATCACCGGCGGCATGAGTGTGGCTGGCGGAATGATGGCAGCCGTCGGATTTGCGATGCTGCTGCGCATGATGTGGTCGAAAAAGATGTGTGTTTATTTCTTCTTCGGTTTTGTCTTAGCCGCTTACATGGGTCTGCCGATCATGGCGATCGCATTCCTGGGCATTATTCTGAGCGTTATTCTGTACTTTGAAGGCAGCTTCAGCAAAGGCAATACACCGGTAACTGCTGCCAACGATGAAGGGGAGGACCTGTTCAATGATTAAGGAAAAATTTAATTTAACGGATGAAGATATCAAGATGTGCCGTTCGATCTACTACCGCACTTTATCTCTGTCGGCTTCGTATGATTACGAAAAAATGCAGGCTCTGAGCTATCTGCGGGCCATGATTCCGGCGATCAATCGTTTCTATGACGACGAGGAGGACCGCAAGGAAGCCTATAAACGGCATTGGGAACTGTTCAACACGACACCGACAGTCGCCGGCTTTATTACCGGGCTGTCGGCAGCGATGGAAAAGCAGGCTTCGGAAGATCCGACGATGGACCGGACATCCATCAACGCCGTAAAAGTATCATTGATGGGTCCGTTTGCCGGGATCGGTGATTCGATCTTCTGGGGATCCTGGCGGATTGTCGCAACCGGCATCGGCCTGTCCTTTGCCCTGGCTGGCAGCATTCTCGGTCCCATTCTGACCCTTTTGATCTTCAACATCCCGGCGCATTTTGCCCGTTACTACGGTCCGATGATCGGCTATGGCATGGGCAGCAAGTTTATGACGACCGCATCGGAATCCGGTTTGATGGAATTCTTGACTAAAGCCGCAAGCATCGTCGGTTTGATGACAGTGGGGGCGATGACCAGTTCGATGGTCAGTCTGTCCACATCCTATGTCTTCACGATGAACGGCGCGGAGATGTCGCTGCAGTCCATGATCGATCAGATTTTACCGGCAGCCCTGCCGTTAGGTCTGACGTTCCTGTGCTTCACCCTATTAAACAAGGGCATGAAGTCCAATACGCTGATCTTTGGTTTGATCATCGTTGCGATCATCGGCCGATTCTTCGGCATCGTCTAAGCTTTCATCCATGTACTTAAATATTTTAAAGGAGGAAATCTATGGTTACGTTGTTAGACTGCATTAATCGGGTACCGGAGATCACTGACCGGATCATCGCGAACCGAAATGAGAACTTTGCGACATTCTTCAGCGTTTTGGAAGGCCATCTGGATACGATGGATCAAATCGTGCTGGTTGGTTCCGGTACATCCAATACGGCTGCCGTGACAGCGCGGGGATTTATTGAAAAGGTAACGCAGATTCAGACAATCTGTGTGCTGCCGAATGAATTCCTGAATAACAGCGGCGTTTACCGTTCGAGGGCCCTGTATATCTTTACCTCCCAATCAGGGACCTCAACGCTGACGCAGCAGGCGGTGTTCAAAATGCGGCAGATGGGTTACTGGACCGTAGGGGTAACGGAAAACAAAGATACGCCGCTGGCTTCGCAGGTTCATGTGCATGTGGACATGGGCTGCGGCAAGGAAGAATACGGCATGCGCACGATCGGCTACTGTGCTTCCATTCTGACCTTGATGCTTCTGGGACTAGAAATCGGACATACCTTAGGCCGGATCACGGAAGGCGAATATGCAGAACTGCTGAATCATGCTCGTCTGATCAGCAAGAACCATCGGCAGATTTCTGATGCGTCGATGGCCTGGTTTGACCGCAACCGCCAACAGCTGATGAATTCAACTTCGTTTACAATCTACGGCGGCGGTTCGCTGTGGGGTGTTGCCTTGGAAGGGGCCTTAAAAATTCTGGAAATTTCTAAGCGGAAAATGGCTGTCGGTTATGAAGCGGACGACGGCATGCATGGACCGACGATGGGCTTTACACCGGATAACTGTGTGATCGCGCTCAATGACGGCGGTCTGGACAGTGAAAAAGGGGTTCAGCTGGCAAAGTGGGCGAAAGAGATCATGCACAACGGCTTTGTCTTTGGCAAGGACACCCTGGATGATTCCGATTTGGCTTTTGATCCGATCAGTCAGGAATTCATCAGTATTGAATTTGCACCAATGGTTGAAGTGTTGGCTTATCGGCTGGCAGTGGACGCCGGGATTGATCTGTTGGATAAATCGATTCATAAAGAACGCGACTATTTCAGCACACATCAAAGCTTAAGCAAATAAGCAGGACGAAAGAAGGGGCGAAAGCCCCTTTCCTGATACCTGGGCAAACATGCTGAAACGGCGGGCAAAGACGACTCTGCCCTAGGGGACAAAGATGAAGGAGGGAAGCTTATGATCAAGGCGGTATTTTTTGATTTAGATGGGGTGCTGATCGATTCTGAAACGATCCAGCACCGGTATTTGAAGGAAACGATTGATGAATTGAAACTGGGTGTTCCGGCTGAAGCGTTCATTGCGCTGATCGGTTCACACAAGAGTCTCAATCCCTGGGATGAGATCATCGCAAAGTATGAACTCAAGCTCAGCCGTGAGGAACTGGCAGCTCAGTTGTTCGGGCATCGGCGCAATCGTTTTCTGGCGCTGAATAAGCGAGAAATTATGTTTCCTGAGGTGCCGGAGGTGCTGCGGCAATTGCGGACACGGGGAATCCGGACCGCCTGCGTATCCAGCAGCAGTCCTGATTATATTGAGAAGGCTCTGACAGAATGTGGAATTCGCGAGCAGTTTGATCTGATCGTGAGCAGCGACAATTTCCAGCGAAGCAAACCGGCACCGGATATTTATCTGTACTGCCTTGATTTTTTCCAGCTTTCATCCGATGCCTGTCTGGCCGTGGAGGATTCACCGATCGGTATCGCGGCGGCGAAAGCGGCCGGGCTGGAGGTGATGGCGCGGATCAATCCGGAAATTGATTTGGATCAAAGTGCGGCTCAGCAGCGAATTAGCAGTTTGAAAGCTGTGCTGGACTGTGTGAACAGTGAGGTGAGGGAGCATGTCTAAAAAATTGGATAAAGAATTTCTGAAGATCTTTTTCCAGCTGTCAATCCCGGTGATTATTTCCGAGGTTGTCCTGTTGATTGCCAACAATGCATCGACGGCGATGTTGGGGACGTTGTCAGAAAAAGCCATCAGCGGGTTCAGTGTTTCCAATCAGGCGTTTGATATTTATTCGATGGTCATTCTGGGACTGACCGGGGGTTTTCACGTTTATATCGCCCAATATTATGGAAGTCAGAATCAGGAAAAGTACAATCAGGTTTTGCGTTATGGTTTAAAATTAGCGCTGGCTGTCGGATTCTTATGCACCGCAGCGTTTCTGTTTTTCGCCGATCCGTTTTCCCGGCTGTTTCTGAAAGATCCGGAAACGTTAGCCTATGCGATTCCGTATCTGAGGATTTTCAGTTTGACTTTTATTCCGTACGCGGTGAATCTGGTTGTCAGCGGTGCGTATTCCATCATTGGCAAAGCTAGGATCACCTTGTATGCCGGAGCGCTGAACTGCGGCGTCAATCTGTTGTTCTGTTACCTTCTGGTCTACGGCGTCGGCTTTTTTCCGCAGATGGGTTCGGAAGGCGCGGCTTTGTCTTTGGTCATTGCCCGACTAGCGGAAACGGTTTTCCTGTATTTTGTGGTGAACCGCAAAAACTCGGAATTCCGTTTCCGGCTGAAATATCCGCCGCTGAAAGAAAATGAACTGATGCGGATTTTGCGCACCTCGGCTCCGCTGATCATGAATGAATGCTTGTTTGCCTTCGCCTTCATGATTGTCTTTATGAATTACAGCTATGTTGGAGAACAATATTTAGCTTGCATTCCCGTCGTAACGTTAATTACAAAACTGGTCTTTGTCCCTTCGACGGGAGCGGGTTCGGTCATCGGGGTGATGGTCGGCGGTCAGCTGGGCCGCGGACGGCTGGAAGAAGCCAGGGAAAACATGCAAAAAATCAGGAAAACCTGTTATTTGATCATCATCCTGGGCTGTACCTTGATCGCGTTATGTTCGCCTTGGATTCCCAAGCTTTTCTCTCTGCAGGGGGACGTGTACGAGATGGCGGTCAAAATGTTGTTGGTCAAGGCGTTCTGCAGCGCTCTGGGCGGCGGGATCACGATGGTTTTTTACAACACGCTGCGCATTGGCGGAGATACCCGCAGTGTCTTCTTCCTCGATGGGTTCTTCAGCTGCTGCTTCCCGATGCTGCTCAGTCTTCTGTTCAGCCGGGTACTGCCAGTGAGTTTTCTCGGCTTGTATTTTGCGGTTGAATTCTGCAATGTGATCAAGTCGCTGTTAGGCAGCTTCTTTGTTAAAAAAGAGAAATGGCTGCAGCAATTATCCTGAAGCTGTTCGCATACCGCTGGACTTCAATTCTGCAGCTAAAAAACATTCAGCAGGATGACGACCTGTGTTATGCTAAAGACAGGAAGCCAAGCCCGAAGCGATTGACTTCGCTCAGGTTCAATTAGCTGAACGATTCATTTGTTTATTTTAAATAGAAAGGAGCCGGTCTGGCTGTTGGCCAAGACAGAGCAGACTGGCAAAGGAACAAAGAAATGACCGGACGTTTTCAAGGCTCCATGCTCGACTGCATCCGCAATACCGCTCAGGCAGCGGTCAATATCGCGGATCACCGCGAAATCAACTGTGCGGCTCTGATCACGCTGCTTTGCAGCTTGTCCGAACCGATCAATGAAATTTTATTGATCGGCTCCGGCACGAGCAGTACGACGGCGATCACATCCCGCTGTTTTATTGAACGGGTAACAGGGATCGCAACGCATGTCGTTTATCCCAATGATTTCCTCTACAACTGCACCGTCAGAAATCCGCATGCCCTGCATGTCTTTACTTCGCAGACGGGAACCTCAAAAGTCTGCTTTGAAGCAATGAAACAGGTTCAACAATGGGGCTATCCGTCCCTGGTCATTTCGGAATCCGCGCAAACGCCGATGGCTCAGGCTGCCGATTGCTTTTTGACAATGGACTGCGGTATTGAGGAATATCCGATGCGGACTACCGGCTACAGCGCGACGGTCATGACGCACATGGCCATGGCGATCAGCATCGCGCAGCATTACGGCCGGATCACAGAGACAGAAGCAGCCGAGCTGACGGAGGAAATTCGAGCTTGTTCCAAACGGCTGCCGCAGGTCATTGAGCGGACGCTGGAATGGATGAAGCAGGCCAAGCGGAAAATGCTGCGGTCGGATCTGATCGTGTTTACGGGCGCGGATGCCTTAGTTGGCGTTTCATTAGAAGGCGCGATGAAGGTATGGGAGACTCCGCAGATTGCTTCGGTTGGATATGAGATTGAAGAAGGCATTCATGGACCGAACTATGGCTATAACAGCCGTCACTGTGTGATCGTACTGAATGACGGCGGCCGGGAAGATCAGAAATGCCGAGGCTTAGCCCGATATATGAAGGAAGTCTGGAATAACGGCTTTTTGATCGGTGTCCATCCGATTGATGAGGAAGACCTGGAGCTGCCGGTGGTTTCACCGGATTTATGCGTCATTGATTTTGCGGCAGTCGTTCAGACGATTGCGTTTAAACTGGCTGAGGATCAGGGCCGTGATCTGGGGGCACATCATGACAACAGCCGGATGAACGCCTATTTCAAAACGCATCAGTAAAAGTCAAATCATTTATTAAGAAAACGAGGAAAAGAAAGGACGGATGATGAAAAATGCAGGCAGAACGAATTACGGAAGCGACCTGGAGACTGATCGGCGGCGGCTGTGATTGTTACTTGCTGGACGGCAGTCAGCCCGTTTTGATCGACTGCGGCTGCGGCCAGGAAAACATTCAGAAATTTTGTGAAGCCTTGATTCATAAATCGGTGGAAGCTGTGATCTGTACGCACGCCCATATTGACCATACCGGGCACTGCGGCTTGTTCAAACAGGTCTGGATGACGGAAAGAACAGCGGCATCCAGCAAAAACTGGATGGATGAAGATCGGTTTCAGCTGCATCTCAAGTATCAGTTAACCTTTGTCCAAGATCAGGAAATTCTTGAATTGGGTTCGCGGCGTTTAGAAATTCTGATGTGTGATTGTCATGCTCCGGGCAACATCATGATCCTTGATCATGAAGAGCGGACACTGTTTGCCGGGGACGAACTGGATCAGGATCAGGTTCTGCTGCTGCCGGGATTTTCCGAGAAACCGGGTCAGTTTCACAGTGAACCGGCAGCAACAGTTGGGGATTATCAGCGAATGTTGAAGCGGATCGCTGGACGGCGCTCGGAATTTGACCGAATTTGTACCGGACATAACGGATCTCCGTTGAAGCCGCAGATTTTGGATCAGATGATCAGCCTATGCCAGCGTATTCTGGATGGAGAAGTTGGCAGCGAAGACTGCAGCTCTGCCAGCTATTCGCTGTGGGATACCCATTTTCCTTATCCATGTGCCCACTACCGCCGATTTAGTGATCAGGGGCTGTCGCTGGTGTACTGTACTGACAGTCTGACTGAACGCCAAGCGAATTCCATTGTGGCGCCGGCAACGCCGCTGCATCGGATGTGCGAGGAGAATACCCGCAGGCAGCACAGATAGATATTTGAAGTTTGAGGGGAAGGGTTGTCCATAATGGGCAGTTGATCTATAAACTAAAACGGATAATTAAAAAACAATAAAAGAGGAAGGCTGCAAATACTTAATCTGCAATCTTCCTCTTTCTTTCGTGAACAGATCGGTGAGTACAGTTGGATCACGAATCGTTTCTGTTCAGAGTCAATCGTGCAATGGAAGCTAAGCCGCGGCTGGCTGATCAATGAACGGATGATCGTCCAGCGACACCGATCCTGTCCGGCCTTCGGTTTCAAATAAGATCACTGTATTTTTTCCCTTTTTAAATAAAGGGGCAGGGATGTAAAGATAATGTGTCGGTCCGATATCCCAGAAGCGGCCGAGGTTTTCGCCATTGATAAAGGCGCAGCCTTTGCCCCAGCCCTTCAGATTCAAAAACATGTCCGCGGGTTCGTCGAGCTCAAAGGCATATTCATAGAAGGCCGGGACGCCGGATTGATAGTCCTGCGTAAAATCGACCTGTTCCACGTTGTTCAGCTCCAGACAATACTGCTGCCAGCCGGTATGGAAGTGCAGATCAAGCATAAAGCCGCCCTTGATTCCCTTGCGCTGATGCGGGGAAACCAGACTGGCACCGTAATTGATGCGTCCGAGGTTTTCCACCAGAATATCAATGACGTTGTCCTCAGGATGATCCAGTGTCAATGGGATATTGCTTCCCATCGTTTCCTTGTATTGCGTGGCGACGAGTTTCTGGTTGACGAAGATCTGGGCGCGGTCATCACAGTCCGCCAGCTTTGCTTTGGCCAGCTCGCGGGCTTTGCCGACATGGGCACGGTAGAGAATATAGCCATAACTCTGCCCCAGTTTTTCCATCGGCTGAGGAATATCGGCTGCGATCGGCTGAGTCAATGTAGAAAGCGTATTGAACAGAGAAACCTGATTCGTACAGGTTAATTCGCCGATGCCTTGAAACTGAATCGGCGTAGACAGCGGCACCGGTGTGAAAGCATGGAACTTGGCGATCACTTCGCGGAAGGCCGCATATTTGTCTGCTTCTGTGCCCCATTCCGTTAACGGCGCGGCGTAGTCGTAAGAAGTGATCTGCGGATCCATCCCGTTGTGATAGCTGCAGCCATTGTAAAATTCCGGATTGGTGCCGCCATGGAACATGTAAATGTTGACACTGCCTTGTTTCAGCATCGCTTCCAGTTCGCCAGCGGCTTCTTGGGCATCCCGGGTTTTTAATGGTGAGCCCCAGTTGTTGAACCAGCCGATCCAAAATTCCATGCACATCAAAGGGCCTTGAATCTGATTGTCATTCATGAACTGCCGCAGCGCTCCGATTTGCTCATCCGTGCGGGAACCGAAATTAGCAGTCGGCAGCACGCCTTCATTGAGGAGCGTACCGGCATCCAGCACTTCGCGCCAGCCGCCATCCGAGGTAAACATCGGAACATCGCAGCCATGCTTTTCCATCAAGCGTTTGACCGCTTTCAAATAATTCTTATCGTTGCCGAAGGAGCCATATTCATTTTCAATTTGGCACATCAGCACCGGTCCGCCGTGGGTGAAAAACAACGGCCGGATGACTGGGAATAATTCCGCATAGTAGGCATCAATCGCATCCAGATACGGCTGATACGTCGAGCGTACCCGCATTGAATCATCGGCTAACAGCCAGGCTGGCAAACCGCCGAATTCCCACTCCGCGCAGATATAAGGCGTAGGCCGCAAAATGACCCATAAGCCCAGTGCCTGGGCCAATCGGACAAACCGGGCGACATCTTTACGTCCGGTAAAATCAAACTGTCCCTTCTTGGGTTCATGGTAGTTCCATGGAATATAGGTTTCAACGCAGTTGCAGCCCATGTTTTTCAGTTTTTCCAATCGATCCTGCCAGTACTCCGGAACGATTCGGAAGTAATGCAGCGCTCCGCTGATCAGCTTGATCGGCTGACCGTCAAGGATAAAATCATCGTGAATCGCAAAGGTAGTCATGATCTGTTCCTCATCTTTCTCTTTCCTTCATTGTAGAAAAGAAATTGGAAAAAATAAAGAATTTCTTGAGTTTTGTTTGAATTTTTGAAATTGTCTGAGCGAGTATAGAATTTTATAGAAGCAAGCATGAAGAAGGTCAGTTACAGATGAAAGAGTCAGTTAAAATAAATCAAGGCCAGGCGAATCCATCTAGTAATAAAAAGACAGAACCGAACTTGTTTTCTTCGATCATCGTAAAGCGGCCGGCAAGTAAAAAGTACCTGAAAGTCTGTTGTACAGAATTGAAGTTTATTCATTTTTGATCCATTGAATAAATTCTTCATAAGAAGAAATTTTCTGCATTGACAGAATATTGTCCTTACTTTCATAAAGCTTGTTGATTAAGGAATCAACAAAATCACGGAACATCAGACGAGTTTCGTTGCTGAAGGCAATTAAAATCACGATATAGACATCATTGCCGTTCCAGTTTATAGGCATATCATTAATCACAATGGAAAAGCAATTTTGCTTTGCATTCATCTGCAGAGAATGAGGCAAGGCAATGCCTTCTACAAATACAGTGCTGGACAGCTTTTCTCTTTCCATAACATCCTTATAAAAAGAATCCCCAACATAGTTTAATTGACATAGTTCATCAGTCAGATACCTGATTAAGTCTTTATACTCAGTCCAGGCGTAAAAGTTTTTTTTGAATAGCCCGATCGGCACTTCGTCTTTTGAGAATATCGAATTGTTTTTTCTTTTTGACAAATCATAAATTAAAGCTTTTAATGATTCTATTTCAAGATCAGTAATTAAGGGTGAAATATAAAAGGCAGGAATATTTGAGTCAATAGGATCAGAGGTGATAATTAAATCGTATCGTTGCTGGGATGATTCATACTGGTCGGTATAGATAAACTCGGCAAAAGTGGACAAAGGTTGGACTTTAATTTGAAATTTTTCAATACAATTAATATATTTTGGCAAGGATACCAGTACTTGCAAAGCTGATCGATTATCCCTTGATTCATCGTAAAAAGCTCCAATATGAAAGGCCAAAAAAGCAATTTCATCATCAATTAAATAAATATGATGTTCTTTTAATATATCCGAAATGAAAACCCCGATTTCAAATAAAAACGGATTGGCTGCTCGCGTGATTTTCGTATGCGGATTGCTGATATATTGATTGAGCGAAGAACGGTTTGCCAAGGCCTTGATATGAAAGGCAAATCGGATAAAACTGTTCTGATCAAATTCGATGTAATAGTAAGCTTTCAGTTTTTCCACAATTTCTTTGCAGATTTGTATATATTCATCTTCGATATATTCGTTGATACTGGAAATTCCTTCTTGGGGTTTAATGATCTGATATGTTTTTGAGGATAAAACATAAGAGATGTAATTCATTTCTGACAGCGGCAGTTCGATATGATATTTTTGATGCAAGAAGGCAGTTATTTCTTCACTGACATTTTCAATTTTTTTGTTGAGTGCAGGCATGCTTCCAGTTTCTTCGCTAATAAAATAATGATTTTCGAGCCGACTGATACTGACGATCAAATGGGTAGTTATGTTTTGAAGCATATAGGTGTTCACATGCCATTGATGCCGGATCAGAATGTTTTCAATTGCCGATTTAAGCTCACGATAACCATATTTGCGATTAAGCTCATCGAAATAAAAATATGAAAAATCCTTTAACTCTTCTTTAATGAGATTGCTTAAAAGATTTCTTTTATCAAGCTCTTTTCCGTATAAGGCATAAGTTCCGCCCTGTTTTTTGAGGGTTAAAGGATAATGCGCCAGCAGTGGACGAACATATTTGTTGATATCATTTTGTACAGTAACATCACTGATAAACAATGAATCAGCAAATTTAACATAATGAAAGACGTCATGGAATAATAATTCTCTCAAAATCAGCCGGCATCGCTGTGTTTGTGAGTATTCCAGATGTCGGGGCTGCATGACATCCGACAGCCGGATCGCATTGTTCTCTAAATAATAACCCTTTGAGTTGGATTGAATGACGTTGCTTTGAAACATCTGATTCATTTCTTTCACATAATTGCGAATGGAACGTTCTGTCACGTTCAGTTTAATGGCTAAAAAAGATGAGGGTAATGGTGTATTGGACTCCTTGAGTAAATAAAATAACTCTTCTTTCTTGTTCTTTGCCATTTTGCACGCTCCCTTCACAGAAATAAGCTTATGATCTCTGTACTTATCATACACAAAAAGAACATCGGATATCATTCTTCTTTTTTCCTGCAGATGGAAAATCTTAGGTGCTTTTTTTAAAAATGATCTGTGATAGAGTTCAGGCAGACAGGAGGTAAGAGAATGAAAGTTTTATTATTTTGCGGTGGTGGATGCTCTTCCGGCTTTGTGGCTTCAGCGATGCGGAAATACGCAAAGAAAAACCGGATAGCGATGGATGTCATTGCACGGGGAGAAGGCGAGGTCATGTCCTTGATCCAGGATGTGGATGCCTTGTTAGTAAGTCCGCACTTTGCGCATGCCTTAGAGGATGCAGCCCTGCGAAAAGCGGTTGAAGAACACGGCGTGGTTTTTATGGCCATTGATTCCAAAGATTATGCCATGATGGATGGCGAAAGCGTCTGTAAAAAATTATTAGTGAAGATGGAGGAAAAACATCATGTTTAGTCTTATCGAAAAGAAACTGGTTCCGTTTTCAAAGAAAATTGAAAAGAATGCCTGGATACAAGGCGTACAGGGAACATTTATGCTCATCATGCCCCTGCTTTTAACAGGCAGTGTAGGGGCTTTGTTTGGTATGATGCACATGGTTATCCCAGCTGTTCCCGATCTATCCATTTTAAATACGTTTACGATGGGATTGTTTGGTCTTTTGGCTTCTGCCGTTATGGTCTATAAAGTGATGGAGAAAAAAGGATATAACAGCAAAAAGTTGATGGCGGGCGTCTTGGCTTTAGCGGTATATATTGTTCTTGTCAATCCGGAAATGACAGCCGAAGGAGCCCTCTTTGACTATTCACGCTTTGGAGCTTCGGGCTTGATCAATTCGATCCTGATTATGGTTTGGATCGTAAATATTTATTCTGTTATTATCAAAACAGGAATAACGGAGAATAAAACATCACTTCCGGATTTCCTTTATGATTGGGGAATTAATCTGTTGGTGGGATTTATTGCGATCGTACCGGCAATCTTAATTACCAATGTGTTTCACATTGACTTCTTTGAGATGATGAGCGAAGTCTTTGCCCCGTTGTATGCTTTGGGCAGCGGTCCTTTCGGCGGTATTGTTTTGTCTTTCTCTTATGTGCTGCTTTACGCTTTTGGCATCTCGCCGTGGTGTATTGCGCCGATTATGTATTCCATCTGGTACAATGCTTATGATATGAATCTGATGGCTGTGGCGGCCGGGCAGGTTCCAACGGCCTTGTATACCTTGGAAATGTTCTGTTTCAATGCCATTGGGGGAACCGGCTGTACATTGGCTTTGCCGATCCTGGCTTCGACTATTGCAAAATCAAAGAAACTGAAAGCGATTGGGCGCGTGACGCTGATTCCCTCTTTGTTCAATATCAATGAACCTGTTATCTATGGCTTTCCGGTAGCGATGAACGTTATTTTAATGATTCCGATGTTTATCGCACAGTTCTTAGTAGATTGTACTTATTTCCTGCTTGTAGGTCTGCGGATTTTTGCCAATCCTGTTAGTCAGAATGCGGTGTTGTCGCGTGTTCTTCCGGCCTGCATCGGTGCTTTCACACTCAACGGCAATTTCATGGATGTCGTTCTTTGGCTGATTCTGTTTGCGATTACTGTAGCAGTATGGTATCCATTCTTTAAAATGTATGATCGACAGTGTTTAGAGGAAGAAAATAATGAATGAGGAAGGCTATGAAAAATAAATATACAGACAGAAAAAATGAAATGATTCATGTTTCCATGCAGATGATTTCCTATTGCGGTGAAGCCGATCAGCGAATCCACGAAGCTTTAAAGAGAGCCGATCAGGAAGATTTTGCTGGAATCGACGAATTATTGAAGACGGCTAAAGAATATCTGAATCAGGCACACATGGCTCAATCTCACATTATCCAGACAAGCATTGATCAAGACGAAGAAGTTACTTTACTGTTGTTCAATCATGCCCAGGATATCTATATGACAAAAAACACCGAATTAATCAACGCAGAACATCTTGTGAATATCTATAAAAAGATTTGGGCATTAAAGGAGGGACGATGACTTGAGTTTTCCAGAAAATTTTTTATGGGGCGGCGCTACCTCAGCCTTTCAATGCGAAGGCGGCTGGAAAGCGCAGGGAAAAGGTGTAGCTATTTGTGATATAGCGGTAGCCGGAAGTAAAGATAAAATACGATATAACACCTATATTGATGCATGTGGAAATAAAGTAAAAGGGATGATGCTGGGGAATAATCCAGAGGGATGCCAGCCCTATATTTTTGAGGATGAGATATATCCTTCACATGAAGCCGTCGATTTCTATCATCACTATGCAGAAGATATTGCATTGTTTGCTGAAATGGGATTCAAAGCATTTCGTTTGTCGATCAACTGGCCGCGGATCTATCCCAAGGGTGATGAAGCAGAACCCAATCCCGAAGGAATTCAGTTTTATAAAAGGGTATTCCAGGAATGTCATAAGTATGGAATAGAACCGATTGTTACGATTACGCATGATGACGATCCTGCTTTTATAGCAGCCAATTATGGAGGATGGTTTAATCGGGACTGCATTGACTTCTACGATAAATACTGCAGTACGCTGTTTGAGAACTTTAAAGAAGATGTCAAGTACTGGCTGACATTTAATCAAATTAACGAGATGATGCTTCTTGCCGATTCCTTTGGGTTAGCTGTGGGCAGAGAAGAACTTCAGCTCTATAAAGAACAATTGTTTCAGCAGATCCATCACAAACTGGTGGCCTCTGCAAAAGTGGTGAAGATTGCGCATCAAAAGTATCCGCAGTTTAAAATGGGTTGCATGATTGCCTGCGGTCCCAGTGTTTATCCAGATACTTGTCATCCTAAGGATATTTTGGCGGCGATGGAAAAGATTCAGGAAAACTTTTATTGTTCTGACGTGATGATTCGCGGCGCTTATCCTAGCTATGCCGAAAGAATCTGGAAAAAGGCAGGCGTAGAAGTGAACATCACAGAAGAAGATAAGGCGATACTCCGTGAAGGAACGGTAGATCTTTATACCTTTTCTTATTATTATACCAATAACATCAGCGCCCAAAAGGAGGCGGAGGGGAAGGCTGACTTCCAGGTTGGAGTTCATAATCCATACCTCACCTACAGTGATTGGGGCTGGGCTCTGGATCCTGATGGACTGCGATACTGCCTGAATTTAATTTATGATCGTTATCAAATTCCAATTATGGTCGTGGAAAATGGTCTGGGAGCACTTGATCAAGTAGAATCTGATGGTTCTGTTCACGATGATTATCGTATCGAATATCTCAAAGCTCATATTCAGGCGATGAAAGAAGCCATTAATCTGGATGGGGTTGAGCTGATCGGATATACCGTTTGGAGTGCCCTTGATATCGTCAGCGGTGGAACTGGGGAAATGGCAAAACGCTATGGTTTCATTTATGTCGATAAAAATGATGATGGCAGTGGGTCATTGAAAAGAAGCAGAAAAGATTCTTTTTATTGGTATAAGCGAGTCATAAAAACCAATGGGGAAGTCTTGTAAACTGAGAGCAGAAGTAAAAGAGGAGCAGAAAAAGGACAGAATTCCAATTTCTGCTTTTTCTGTCTTTGAATTTTCAAACTAAAATGTCCGTGATTCTGATCGTTATTCACACTGCGCTTTAGGGACATAAAATTGTTGAAGCAATCTAGCATTTCATGAAATCAGTAAGCAGCAAAATAAGCATAACCTAGCTAGAAAGCTGGTGATGACAGATACGATTTTTGTTTGCGGAGAAAAAATCTTACCCGAAAATAAAATTTTTATAATTTTTTGCGGGGCTTTTTCCATTTTTCCGCAATATTATAAGTGGGAGGTGACAAGATGCGATGCCCGCGATGCTTTAACGAAGATCCAAGCTGGTTTTATCTTGGCAGCAAAGGATGGTACTGCCGCCGCTGCATCGGCTTTTCCCGGATGCTGGTGTGCGAAGCGGCTGGCTGCGGCGTTTCCGGATTTATCGGTCATTCCGGTCTGCCAGGGCTATACGCAAAAGACTGAAGCGGATCTGATCGTCTGCACCACGCATCAGCTGTACCGCTATCCTCGGCGGTTTGATCTGTTGGTGCTGGATGAACCCGATGCCTTTCCCTACAAGGGCGATCCGGTGCTGCATGGGATTGCCCGCGTCAGCTGCCGCGGCCAAATCATCTATACTACAGCGACACCGGATGCTGAGCTGCAGGCTCGGATCCAGGCTGGAACGTTGGCGCAGCTTAAGCTCAGCCGCCGTCCGCATGGTTATGATCTGCCCGTGCCGCACGTTGTGATCGGACCTGGGATCTGGCTTCTGATTCAGCTGTACCGCTGGCTGAAAAGCAAGCAGAAAGCCGGCAAACAAGCCCTGATTTTTGTGCCGACGATTCGAACGTGCTATCGTCTGAAAGCCTTGTTTTCGCTGTGTTTTGCCTGTGAGGCGCTGACCAGCAAATCCGAGGATCAGGATGAAACGCTGCGGAAGCTGCGGGCCAAGGAACTGCCGTTCTGTTTTGCAACGACGGTGCTGGAAAGAGGGGTGACGATCAGCGGCGTCGATGTGTGCGTCATGCTGGCGGATCACAGTGTTTTTGATGAAGCCTCATTAATTCAAATGATCGGACGGGTTGGACGCAGTTTTGTATGTCCGCAAGGAGATGGATTGTTTTTATGCCGGCAGCGCAGCGAGGCCGTTGAGCGCTGTGTGAAACGGCTGAGGGAAGCCAATGCCGCTGGCTGAGCGGTGTCTGTGGTGCGGCGGTCCGCTGGCAAGCGGCCGCACGATCAGCGAATTGATGTTTGTTGAAGACGAATTGTGCGGAAAATGCCGCAGTCTGCTGACGCCGATTTCGTCTCACGTCATCCTTGAAGATCTGGTAGTTCAGGGCTTATATGTCTATGACGAGGCCTTTATGAAAATGCTTGTGCAGTATAAGGAATGCATGGATGAAGCGCTGCAGGCGATTTTCTTAAAACCGTGGCAGGACTCGCTGCGCCGGCGTTATCGCCGCGCCACGCTGATCCCGATGCCCTCCTCCCGAACCAAACGGGAGAAACGTGGTTTTGACACGATCCCGCAGCTGTTTTCCGGTTTGCGGCTGCCGATTGTTCCTCTATTGGAAAAAACAGACGACTTTGAGCAGCAGGGCAATGCTAAGCAGCGTCAAAGAGCCGCAGACCATATCCGCTTGATTCCAGGGGTTTCTATTCCTTCGGGCCCGCTGGTTCTGATCGACGATGTGCTCACGACCGGCAGCACGCTTAGGGCGGCGCAGGTGCTGCTGCCCCAGACCCGCGAAGCTCTGGTTCTGGCTGTAAATCAACGTTTTCTGCCGTCGGATTCTTCCCGCGCTTTCCCATCCTTTTTCAAAAAAGCTCGAAATAAGGCGAAGGAAAAGATTTGAGTTTGCGGTCATTCCTCTCTATACTCAAAGTAGACGGGAAAGGAGGAATTCCGGCTGCAGGAGGCAACAAAAGTCCGCAGCATCACTTTTGGATTCTTCGCTATCAGCACACAAAGGGATGAGGCGGCACGATGAACTTCAGGGAAAAGGAACGAAGTTCAGTTTTGATCCGAACGGCAAAACAGCGTGATTCAGCGCTGCAGAGAAAATGAAGAAAGGGTTAGGTTTAGAGGCAGATGCAAGGTAAAGTAAAGATGTTCAATAAGGAAAAGGGCTATGGCTTTATTAAGCTTAACGATGGCCGCGATGTCTTTTTCCATTATTCCCAGCTGGTCATGGACGGCTTCAAGACGATCGAAGAAAACGCCGAGGTGGAATTCGATCTGATCGAGGGCGACCGGGGATACCAGGCCCACAACGTCAAAAAACTGTAAAACAGCGATCAAAGGCCGGGTTTGACGGCCTTTTTCTTTGTGTTTTTCGCTCAATTACGATACAATAGGAACGATGGAGGGACCATAATGGCAACTTTTTTGGATAAACTTTTTAATTACGATAAAAAACGACTGAAAGAAGTCGAGAAACGCGCTCATGAAGTCGATGCGCTGGCATCTCAGATGGCAGGTCTGAGCGATGCGGAACTGAAAGCCAAAACCCCGCAGTTTCAGGAGCGGTTAAAGAACGGTGAGACTCTGGATGACTTACTTCCGGAAGCCTTCGCGGTTGTCCGCGAGGCGGCCAAGCGAGTGATTGGCGAATATCCGTATCTTGTTCAGCTGATGGGCGGCATTGTTCTGCATGGCGGCGATATCGCGGAAATGAAAACCGGTGAAGGTAAAACGCTGACCTCGGTTTTGCCGGTCTATCTGAACGCCTTGGATGGCCGCGGCGTGCATGTCGTCACGGTCAATGAATACCTGGCAGGCCGTGACGCCGAATGGATGGGACAGATTCACCGCTTCTTAGGCTTAACGGTCGGCTTAAATCTGCGTCAGCTGACCCCCGCTCAGAAACGGGCGGCTTACAACTGCGATATCACCTATACGACCAATGCGGAAGTCGGTTTTGATTATCTGCGTGACAACATGGTGACGCGCGTTGAGGATCGCGTTCTGCGTCCGCTGAATTTTGCGCTGGTCGATGAAGTCGACTCGATCTTGGTCGATGAATCGCGGACGCCGCTGATTATTTCCGGCGGCCAGAAACAGACGGCTAACCTGTATATTCAGGCAGATCGTTTTGTGAAATCACTGAAAATTGACGAAGACTATGAGATCGACGTCAAAAGCAAGACCGTACAGCTGACCGATTCCGGCGTCACCAAAGCGGAAAAAGCGTTCCGGGTAAAAAACCTGTACGAGCTTGATCATACGCAGCTGGTGCACCATATTTCCCAGGCCTTAAAGGCCAACTACATCATGATGAAGGATGTGGAATATGTCGTGGATAACGATGAGATCGTCATCGTTGACCAGTTCACCGGCCGTTTGATGAAGGGCCGTGCTTATTCCGATGGTCTGCATCAGGCGATTGAAGCCAAGGAAGGCGTATCCATTAAACAGGAAACGACAACGCTGGCCACGATCACCTATCAGAATTTCTTCCGCCTATACAACAAGCTGGCCGGCATGACCGGTACGGCAAAGACGGAAGAAGAGGAATTCTTAAGCATTTACAACATGCGCGTCATGGAAATCCCGACCAATCGGCCGGTTGCCCGTATCGACTATCCGGATGCGATCTTCGGCACCAAGAAGGCTAAATTTGAAGCTTTGGTCAATGAGGTCAAAGAATGTCATGAAAAAGGTCAGCCTGTTCTGGTTGGCACGATCGCCGTGGAAACCAGTGAATTCATTGCGAAGATGTTAAAAGAACGCAAGATTCCACATGAAGTCCTGAATGCGAAAAACCATGCCAGAGAAGCGGAAATCATCAAAAAGGCAGGTCAGAAGGGTTCGGTAACGATTGCGACCAACATGGCCGGCCGTGGTACCGATATCAAGCTGGGCGAAGGGGTCCGGGAACTTGGCGGTCTGGCGGTCATCGGTTCAGAACGGCATGAATCCCGCCGTATTGATAACCAGCTGCGCGGTCGTTCCGGCCGTCAGGGAGATCCGGGCTATTCCCGTTTCTATGTCTCGGTTCAGGATGATCTGATGGTGCGGTTCGGTTCGGAGAAGATGGAAAGCCTGTTCTCTCAGCTCGGCGATGTTCCGATTGAATCCAAGGTCGTGACCAAGTCGATCGGCAGCGCGCAGAAGCGCGTGGAAGGCGTGAACTTCGACGTGCGTAAAACCTTGCTGGAATATGATGATGTTCTGCGGCAGCAGCGTGAAATCATCTATGAACAGCGCAACTTCATTCTTGATCACGACGATGTCCATAGCATCGTGAAGGATATGTTTGACCGCGTTGTCAGCAATCTGGTCGCAGCCCATACGGAACACGATGGGAAGGAAGAACATGTCAATACCGCGGAACTGCTGGAATCGTTAGGCAAGATGGGCTTCCATGAAAGTCTGACGGAATCCGATCTGGAAGGCAAGAGTATTCCGGAGATCAGCGAGCTGTGCTGCAAAGCGGCTTGGGATGTCTATGAAGGCAAGATTGAGCCGATCAAGGTGCATGTCCTGCCGATTGAAAAGACGATGGTGTTAAAAGTTATCGACCGCAACTGGGTGGATCATATTGATACCATGAGTAAGCTGCGCGACGGTATTCATCTGCGTTCATATGCCCAGTCCAACCCGCTGCAGGCGTATGTTTCCGAAGGCTATCAGCTGTTTGAAGACATGATGGCGCGAATTGCGCAGGAAGTTGTCACTTTCTGCCTGAATGTAAGAATTGTAATAGAGGAGCGTAAGAAATAACGATGGAACTTTATGAGATTCGACAAGGCCTAACCGCTTCGGTAACGAAGTTAAAGCAGTTAGGCGACTCTCTTTGACTTAGCTGCAAAGCAAAAACAAATTGAAGAACTGGAAGCCAAGATGAACGAGGAGCATTTCTGGGGCGATCCCAAAGCAGCCCAGAATGTCATTCGCCAATGCAACGGCATGAAAGAGTTGGAAGCTAAATATCATCAGATGGAACAGGCTTTAGCCTCACTGCAGGAAACCGTAGATGAGCTGAACCAGAATTTTGATGAGGAACTGAAAGAGCTGTTGGATATGGAATATCAGGATACGCTCAGTCAGTTTGAAGAGTTTGAAGTCATGGTGCTGCTTTCGCATCCTTATGACAAAAACAATGCGATTCTGGAGCTGCATCCGGGAGCCGGGGGAACGGAAAGTCAGGACTGGGCAAGCATGCTTTATCGGATGTACTGCCGCTGGGCTGAACGGAAGGGCTATAAGGTTACCTTGCTGGACTACCAGGAAGGCGAAGAAGCCGGAATTAAATCGGCGAGCATTCTGATCGAGGGTGATATGGCCTACGGTTATCTGAAAGCGGAAAAGGGCGTGCACCGGCTGGTGCGGATTTCTCCGTTTGATTCCTCCGGCCGTCGGCACACCTCGTTTGCTTCCCTGGATGTGATGCCGCAGTTCGCGGATGAAATTGAAATTACGATTGATGAAAAAGACCTGGACGTCGTAACGATGCGGGCCAGCGGAGCCGGCGGACAGCATATCAACAAGACCGACAGCGCTGTGCGCATGACGCACAAGCCGACCGGCATTGTGGTATCCTGCCAGACTGAGCGCAGTCAGATTCAGAACCGGGAACGCTGCATGAACATGCTGAAATCCAAGCTGTATCAGCGGATGATCGAAGAACAAGAAGCCAAGCTGGCAGCGATCCGCGGCGAACAGAAAAACATTGAATGGGGATCGCAGATCCGTTCCTATGTCTTCTGTCCTTATACCATGGTCAAGGATCATCGTACCGGCTATGAAATGGGCAGTGTTCAGAATGTCATGGACGGCGATCTGGACGGCTTTATCTTCAGCTATCTCAAAAGTCAGATTCAGTAATTTAAAAAGGTGTTTCAAAGCGAAGCACCTTTTTGATTGGATGCACTTGAAATCAGCGGAAAGAAAGACAAAAAGTCATTTAGGTTGGATGCCATAATTTTATTTTCTTTGGCATCCAGATTCTTTCAGAGATAAACTTAACATTTTTGTGTTTAAAATATAACCTAACCTATTCGCCCAATTGTAAACATTTCAAGCAAATTTATTTTCTTAAATTAACAACGGAACGAGCGAATGTTATAATCAAATTAACAAAGTGGAGGAAAAGCTTTATGAAGTTAGGATGGAAAATTGTCAGTTTTTTGTTAGTCATAACCTTGATTTCTGGTTGTTCTGCGCAGACAACTCCGACAGCTCCAGGGGAATCGGCCGTGATCGCGGGAAAATTAAGTGATGGAACAACCTATGAAGCCAATGTGAAGTTAATCCGCTATTTGAATCAGGAACAGCTTCAGGAACTGTATGAATATGGCCTGACGATTGAAGAACAGGCAGTCGGAGCGGTCCAGATTGAAGCTGAGCTGAACAGACTGGAAGGTAGGGATACTTTAGATTTGGCAGAAGTTTGGGAAGCTTCATTTCAGAAGGCGGCAGAAGAGGCAGAAGCAGAACACGAATCTTTGCGGATCTATCCGGGGGGCTGGCTGAACAGTATAAAACCATTAAGCGTGAATGAAAGCGGACAGGGATGGGTGCTGATCTCACAGGAAACGGAACCAACTTTAATGAATCTGTTTTATTCAGATAAAAATGAGGCAGAGAAACAGATTGTAATGGAAATTCCAGAACCTCAATCCGAGGTCTTGAAAGAAGACGGTGAGTTAAAGGTTGGGGAACCCTTCATGGCAGGCGATGTCGAACTCATCGTAGAAGAAATCAAGACCAGTTCGAGTGTGATGCTGTATCGGTGGGATGCTGGTTATCAAATGAATGAGGGTGAACAGGCGATTGGCCTGCGTGTAAAAATAAATAATCAGGAAAATTATGATTTGTCTATACTTGCTTTCAGTGCGGTTTATGAAACAGATGCGGAGAAGTTAGGACGGGAAGTGGTAGCGGCAGAAAGGGCAGAAGGATTTGAGGTTCTTTCGGAAATTGCACCGCAGACGGAAGAGATCATGAGGTTTATGATTAAAGTGGATACCAACACTCAGTCAACAGGCCGTTTAAAACTTGCGGTTAATGGTTATTGTTTCGGAATGGATTATACCCTGGGAGAAGAGCTGGATCGTTATCCCGTATATCAGGAAGGCGATGTGATCGAAACACCGCAGGATCGCCTGTCGATCAAAAAAATCAGCACGGTATTTCAACTGAATCCTCCATCAACTACTGGTAATTATACTTATCTGAAAGCTGATCCGGATATGAAGTTGTATTCGATTGAAGGAACTTATGAAAATCTGGGCTCCGATTCTGTGCAAGTCGAGCAGCGCTTGGGAATTCTATGGCAGGAAAGAGCTGAGACGGAGTACGGGTGGGTTCTGATTCCCTCTGGAAATGATTTTGATACTACTAAAACTTGTGAATCTCAACAACAGTGCGACGTCGATCTCATTATTATGCTGAATGAAGAGCAGCTTCAGCATTTAGATAAGATCCGGATTGGCGTTGGAGATCTTGTAGTTAAAGGGCAATAAAGAAAAAACAATTAGGGAATGAATCGGAGTATTTAAGCAAAATCTGAGTGAACTGCTTTTGTTTGAAGCCGATTGCAAAAAGGAGAATAGGGATGAAATTGCTGAAACTATCAATTTGGAGTATGATGCTGCTTCTTCTGTTTTCCGGATGCGGCGGAAATTCTACGATGAATAATCAGCTTGAGCCATTTTCTGATGTTCGTTATTTTGAAAAAGCTAAAAACCGCCGTATTTATCAACCTATGGAATACGTGCTTGAAGATATCAGTACCTACACGTTTAACGAAGGCACAATTCTGGTTGGTGCAGAAGAGCTTCAGAAGCAGATCCTGGAGAATGGAAAAAATCCGGGATTGGGGATCCGATCACTGCATAAGCAGGGAATTACTGGAAAAGGCGTGCGTGTTGCGATCCTAGATCAACCGCTTTTTCTGGACCATCCGGAATATTCAGATACCATAGCAGCGTATTATGATACAGGCTGCGGTCCGCAAGCCATGAGTTCAATGCATGGTCCGGCAGTACTCAGCATTCTTGCCGGCAAAAACATTGGTGTCGCTCCTGATGCTCAGGTATTTTATGCCGCAGTGCCCAGTTGGAATCAGGACAGCGGATATTATGCCAAGGGATTGCAATGGATTATGGATATGAATAAAATGCTTCCGGCCGAGGATAAAATTCGCGTTGTTTCCGTTTCCGCAGCTCCTTCCGGGAAAGGATCAGATTTTTCATTAAATACAGAATTGTGGGAAGAAACCGTGCATTCCGCCCAGGCAGAAGGAATTCTTGTTCTGGATTGCGATCCTGATTCATTGATTAGTGCAGCGGTTTGTGATCCAAACCACCCCGAAGAAGCGGCTTGGTGCTCCGGCGGTTTTCTATCCCATTCCCAACCACTTGCACCAGGTTTTGTTGGGGTTCCGGCTGCCCGTCGGACTGTGGCTGAAGAGTATATTGAAGGTTCCTTCAGTTATGCCTACATGGGTAATGGAGGACTCAGTCTGGGAATTCCGTATGCTGTCGGAATTCTGGCCTTGGGCTGGCAGGTCAATCCCGTATTAAGCGGAGAAGAAATGCTTCGACTGCTTTCAGATACCGCAGAAGTAGGAAAAGATGGCAGTCGGATTGCCAACCCGGCAAGCTTTATTACGGCAGTGGAAAAAACAAAAAAGTAAGATTATTTTGTGTAACCGGTTGCATTCTAAAATCTGCTGTGATATCATGAAAATAGTTTTAGGGATGGTCATTGTGGATACAAGCTTAACCCGTTTGAAAAACATTTGTTTTTTGAGCGGGTTTTTTGTTTGCAGAGGAGGAATAGGACATGAATCTTGGGATTATGGGGTCGGGCAATATTGTGTCAGCCATGATTACAATGTTTCAAGCAACAAACCGCTATCATTGTCCAGCATTGTACTGCCGCAGCGTCAGTGCTGAAAGAGGAAAGGCAATTGTGCAGAAAAATCATATCGATACTCTCTGTACTGATCCGGATGAATTTTTAAGGGATGATCGTTTTGATACCGTCTATGTTGCTGTTGCGAATCAATATCATTATGAATATGTAAAAAAATGTCTTTTGGCCAATAAACATGTCCTGTGTGAAAAGCCGTTTACCACATCATTCACAGAGGCCATAGAATTAATCGAGTTGGCTAGAAAGCAAGGGTTGATGATGGCTGAAATATCCAGAAGCGTGATGACAAGCAACTTTGGAAAAATAAAAGCCCAGTTATCGGAAATTGGGGAAGTTAGACTGGTTTCCACTAATTTATCGCATTATTCACGACAGTATGACGCTTATCTAAAAGGTCAGATTTCGCCGGTTTTTGATGCTCAATTTGGCGGAGCACTGAGAGATTTCGGTATTTATACACTGCACTTTCTCATTGGCCTGTTTGGCGAGCCGCAGACACTGCAGTATCACGCTCTGTCAGGATTTAACGGAGTAGATTTGAGCGGAGTATTGCTGCTGAAATATCCACAGTTCACAGCCGTCAATACTCTGTCAAAATGTTCTAACGGACAGCCTT
The DNA here is from genome assembly GCF_022440805.1 of Holdemania massiliensis. NCBI lineage: Bacteria > Bacillati > Bacillota > Erysipelotrichia > Erysipelotrichales > Erysipelotrichaceae > Holdemania > Holdemania massiliensis. The sequence goes on from NZ_JAKNTK010000001.1 coordinate 885,556, forward strand.
ATTGTCTTATACAAGGGGAGAAGGGTTATCTTTACTGCAACAGCGCGCCGATGTATTGTGAAAAGGCGCAACTGGTTCTTAATCAGAAAAAACCGACGGAGGTCTGCGGCACAGCTGATTACAATGATGAATTATGCAGACTCGCAGACTTGTTTGAAAACAGAGAAATAAAGCTGCTTGAGCAGGCTATGCAGGAAACACTAATTTGTATAAAACTGATAGAAAGGGGAAAAAAATGAAAATTCATCGGATCTTAACCAACAATGCCGCTGTTGTTATCAATGAAAATGGCAATGATCAAATTGTCTGTGGAAAAGGTATCGCTTATAAAAAGAAATGCGGTGAAGAGATTGATCCCACATTAGTCACACAGATGTTTGTGATGATGCCGGACAGTAAGCTGTTCAGCCAATTAGAACAGCTGTTAACCGATATCCCTTTAGATTATGTGATTTTAAGCCATGAAATTGTCAAGATGGCACGGGTCAGTATGGGACTCAAATTAAGCGACAGCTTGATCATTTCTCTAGCTGATCATATCTACGGAACAATGCGTCGTTATCGAGAAGGTTTCAGCATTTCTAATGGTTTGATGTGGGAAATTCAGCGTTTCTATGAGAAAGAATATGAAATCGGTCTACTTGCAAAAGAAATGATTGAAAAGAAATTTCAAATTGAGCTTCCTTTGGATGAAGCGGCTTATATTGCTATGCATATCGTCAATGCTGAAACCAAAGATTCAACCTTGGATGAAACAATGAGAATCACGAAACTGATTCAGGATATCATCAAGATCATCCGAATGTTCTTCAAAGTGGAACTTGATGAGAGTTCGGGTTATTATTACCGCTTTATTACTCATTTAAAATACTTTGCTAGAAGAATTCTAAGGAATGAGGAAGTCGGTGAGCAGGATAACAGTGAACTTTCCAAGCTCATTTTTGAGAAATATAAAAGTGCTTATGCTTGTTCAGAGAAAATCGAACAATTTCTCTTAGATAAATTTGATTATCGGATTTCAGATGAGGAGAAGATGTATCTTACAATCCATATTCATTCCGCAGTTACAAAAAGCGCTATTCAAAGAAAGGAGGGACATTCAGAACGCTGAGCGGAAATTGAGATATACTTGGAAAAGGAAGGATGGTTACATTAAGTTGGCTTTACCTCATTTTTCAAACCTGAAAAAATTTGAAAAGGAGGAAAATTTAGATGGGAAAGTATACGAATTTAGCTTCTGATATTTTGAAAAATGTTGGAGGAAAAGAAAATGTACAGGATTTAAGACACTGCGTTACCCGCCTGCGTTTTACTTTAGCAGATGAGTCGTTAGCCAAGGACGAAGTTTTAAAAAACATGGAAGGGGTCATCACCGTTGTCAAAGCAGCCGGGCAGTACATGGTAGTAATCGGTGAACATGTTACTGAAGTTTATGATGAAGTCTGTACTCAACTTGGAAATCGTGAAACCAAGGCTGTGAAGAAAACAGAGAAGGAAAAAAAATCGCTGATTGATCTGTTTTTGGGTGTAATTATGGCTGGAATGGGACCGACGTTAAACCTATTATGCGCTTGTGGTATCATCAAAGGTTTGTTGGTTCTTGCAGGATTTGTTGGAATTTCAGCAGATTCTGGTATTTATCAACTCATGAACGCTGCAGGGGATTGTATCTTCTATTCTTTACCTTTAGTTTTAGGTTTTAATGTTGCGAAAAAGTTTGATATTGATCCTTATTTTGGGTTGCTTTTTGGGGCGGCTTTAACCTATCCGACAATCCAGGGAACAGATTTAAGCTTCTTTGGCATTATTGTCAATGCCACCTATACTTCAAGTTTCTTACCAGTAATGTTCGGTTTAGTGCTTGCCATTCCTGTATATAAATTTCTGGATAAACATATTCATCGATTGTTAAAAGGTTTTCTGACACCGATGCTGACCTTAATCATCTGTTTCCCGATTACTTTTGTCATCATTGGTCCAATCGCAAATCTTGCTGGTGTGGGTTTAAATTATATCTTAAGCTTTGTTTTTGAATTTTCGCCAATCTTGGGAGGCATGATCATTGGCGGTCTCTGGCAAATTCTGGTCATGTTTGGAATGCATGGCATCATCAGTATGTTTGCTTTCTATGATTTGATAGCAGGCAATCCAAGTGCAATGCTGGCGATGACAACGGGAGCTACTTATGCCGTCTGCGGTACTTTATTGGCAATTGTCTTAAAAAGTCGGTCAGAAAAAACACGTTCACAAAGTGCCAGTGCATTGGTTTCAGCCATTTTGGGAGTCACAGAACCCGCAATGTACGGCATTATCATTCCACGTAAAATATTATTGGTAATGACCTGTGTCGGCGGTGCTGCCGGTGGTCTGATCTGCGGCTTAATGGGGATTAAAATGTATGCTTATACGGGGATGGGCCTGCTTGGTTTATTAGGCTTTTTGAATCCTGCGGCTCCCAATGTCTTTATCTTGCCCCTGATTGTCGCTGTTCCGTTCGCCGTTGCCTTTGCTTTATCCTTGTTGACCTACAAAACAGAAGAAGATCCGTTTCCTTCAGAAGAAAAGCCGGCGGATAATAAAAAAATCATGATTGTTTCGCCGGTTGACGGGCAAATTCAGGCCCTGACGGATTCGAGTGACGAAGTCTTCGCAGCGGAAACGTTAGGGAAAGGCTGTCTGATTTTTCCTGATGATAATCGAGTCTACGCTCCGATCAGCGGAACGATTACGACTCTGTTTCCAACTAAACATGCAATTGGCATTACCAGTGAAGAAGGGGTAGAAGTCTTAATTCATATCGGCATCAATACTGTAAACTTAAGAGGTCAGGGCTTTCAAACACAAATCAGCCAGGGCGATGTTGTCAAGAAAGGGCAGCTTTTATTAGAATTTGATCGAGCTGTGATTGAAGCTGCGGGCTTTTCATGCGAAATTCCAGTAATTATTACCAACAGCAATCAATATTTAGACATCGTGTTAGTGGGACATGAAAACCATGCCCATGGTGATGACATGCTGGCGATTCTATAAGGAGGTCAAGATGACAAAATTTCCAGAAAACTTTTTTTGGGGTGGAGCGACCGCAGCCAATCAATATGAAGGTGGCTACAATGAAGGCGGAAGAGGCTTAGCGGCTACAGATGTTACGACCGGGGCAACGAAAGATTCACCGCGTCGGCGAACCTACATTCTGCCTGATGGGACAACCGGAGCGACAAGTAAAGTCGGAGAACGAATTCCTGAACAGGCTCGATCCGCAATCTTGGATGGTTATTATTATCCAAATCATACAGGCACGGATTTCTACCATCATTATCAGGAGGATATTGCCCTTTTTGCTGAGATGGGTTTTAAGATGTTTCGCATGTCCATTGCTTGGCCGCGGATTTATCCACATGGCAACGATCCTGAACCTAATCCAGAGGGGATTGCTTTTTATCATAAAGTGTTCGATGAATTGCGCAAATACAAGATTGAACCGTTGGTCACGATTTCTCATTATGATGATCCGCTGACGCTGGAGGAAGAATTGGGCGGATGGGAAAATCGCAGGACAATCGAGTATTATGAAAGATATTGTCAGACGTTGTTCAAGGAATACCAAGATGATGTTCAATATTGGCTGACTTTTAATGAAATCAACAGTGCAACAATGATATCTTCCTTTATTCCGGATTATCCTAAGGAATTGGATAGGGCAGGCTATCGTGTACTTCATAACAAATTTGTAGCCAGTGCGAAAGTAACGCAGTACGCACATACACATTATCCAAAGCTTAAGATTGGATGCATGATTGCCGGTTTGTTTTCCTACCCTCTGACATGCGATCCTAAAGATGTACTCGCCAATCAGCAGAAAATGCAGAATTATTTCTATTATGCTGGGGATGTGATGGTTCGCGGGACTTATCCGGCATTTGCCAAAAAAATGTGGCGACAGCTGGGATTGGATGAAGCTTTCTTCCAACAGGATACTGATATTTTGAAAGCTGGACGTGTTGATTTCTTCAGTTACAGTTATTATTCCACCTCATGTCATACGACACATGAAGGAGCGAAAAAAGACGGAGGAGGAAATTTATCTTTAGGGTATTATAATGAATACATTCCTTATTCTGAATGGGGCTGGGGGATGGATCCGGACGGTTTACGCATCAGTTTAAACGAAATTTATGATCGTTATCAAGTTCCAATCATGGTCGTGGAAAATGGTTTAGGTGCTGTTGATAAACTGGAAAATGGACAAGTTCATGATCCATATCGTATTGATTATATGCGTGCACATGTTCAAGCAATGGCTCAAGCGATTGATGATGGCGTAGATCTGATCGCTTATACGCCATGGGGCTGCATTGATTTAGTCAGTGCTTCAACCGGCGAAATGCGGAAGCGCTATGGCATGATCTATGTCGACTTGAATGATCAAGGTCAGGGAACATTAGATCGTTTCCGCAAAGACAGTTTTTACTGGTATAAGAAATGTATTGAATCCAATGGAGAAGATTTGGATTAAGCAGCATTGAATTCCAACTAGTTGAAATTTGATGACCTGAATAAATATTTATTCTTAAGATAAGGGCCTGATTTCTGCTTGCTTCCTTAAATGTAATCAGTTTATTATAAAAGTCGTTTTCGATTCTTTCAGGGAACGGCTTTTATTGTAAAAATGGAAATTCAAAATATACCCTATTTTACGTAAAAGAGCGATTCATTCACTCTTTTGATTAAGGCAGAAAAGGAATCAGTCTTGGGAAAAGCGTAAGTGAATGCTCTTGCGAGCGGAAAAGAAAAAGACAATGAAAACGCTTGCGATTAGTGTTTGGGAAAAGTTCGGTTCGTGATAGAATAAGATAGGAGAGACTCATGATCTTAGGCAGGAGGAACTAAAGATGAAAATATGCTCATTTGGTGAAACCTTGATTGATTTTACGCCGGTCGGCGTCAGTGAAAATGGAAATATCATATTTGAACGCAACCCAGGTGGAGCTCCCGCAAATTTGGCGGTGGCTGCGGTAAAGCATGGCGTACAGGCAAGCTTTATCGGTGAGGTCGGCGACGATATCTTCGGTCAGTTTTTGAATGAAAAGCTCAAGGGTGAGGGCGTTGATACGGAATATATGGTGATCAATTCCCGCTATAAAACAACGCTGGCCTTCGTTCAGCTCGATGAAAAAGGGGAGCGGTCCTTTTGCTTTTACCGCAATCCGGGTGCAGATACAATGATTGAAAGTCAGGCAGTCAATCTGCGGGCGATCGATGAATGTGATATTTTTCATTATGGATCAGTGTCGATGACGCATAATCCGGCGCGGATTACGACCTTTGAACTCATCAAATATGCCCAGCAGAAAGGCAAGCTGCTTTCATTTGATCCGAATCTCAGGATGCCTCTGTGGAACAGTGAAGAAGAAGCTCGGCATGAAATCCGTCATGGTCTGCAGTTCTGTGATATCCTGAAAGTGGCGGAAGAAGAATTGATTTTTCTAACCGGCTGTGAGACGCTGGAAGAAGGAGCACGGCAGATCGCAAAAAAATATAAAACACCGCTGATCCTCATCACCGAGGGCAGTCAGGGCAGTCATGCCTTAATTCACGATTACTATATCAACGCCCCGGCTTTCCCGGTATCTGTCGTGGATACGACAGGCGCCGGCGATGGCTTCTTAGGCTGTTTTTTGGCCAGTTTCCTGAAATCAGGAAAAACGCTGGAACAGCTCAGCGGCGAGGATGTCTATCAGATGCTGCGGCTGGCGAATGCTTCCGGGGCTTTGTCCGTAACCCGTAAGGGCGGAATGCCGTCCCTGGTTACAACCGAAGAAGCACAGGCTTTGCTGGATCAGCAGCCGGAGGGCTGAGCGATGGGCGCCGGTGAATTCCTGCAGCGGCTGCAGCCGCTTAAGGCAGAAATGGAAGCGGCTTTCTTCCGGGTCTATCAGCCGTTTCATGTTCAGGAAGAAACTTTTGATGCGCTTTTGGCGATGCTGGATGAACAGATGCACAACCGCAGCTCGCTTCATCGTGAAAAGGACCGCAGCACATCCTGGTTCAGTATGGAACCGGCAGGCATGCGGCTGGATTATTCCGCAGTGCAGTCTGCGGCACAGATATCAATGCGGGCCAGGGAATTGCGTGAGTTAGGGATCGGCTGGGTACAGCTCAGCGAGGTTCCTTTTCCACATACGCAAAATTCACGGCAATTGCTTCAAACTTTGATTGACGCTTGGCATGCAGAAGGCTTCGCAGTGGGAGTGGATTTTGACGTGTCCGGAACCGCTGCTGATGACCCTTGGGCAAGACAGGCGCTAAAAGGGGATCCTGCGATGCAGCAGCGGTATTGGATGATCGCTGATGCCAAACTCGCATCTCTTTACAGTCCGTTTTCCAAAGAAAATGAAACCGGTGTGTTTTATAAGCTGGAAAAAATTCATCAATATGTTTACCGCAACCCACAGACTCAGTGCTGGCTGCTGGATTATAAAAATCCCCAGGTGTTAACCGCAGTGCTGGAACGCTTTTGTTCTCTTGCTGATTTAGGTGTGGATGCGATTGAACTGCGGCAGCTGGATCATATGTGGAAAGAATGCAAAACTCAGCTACTTTATCCTCAGGTTCCCGATTTGTTTGCGCTTTTTGCCGCCGCTGGAAAGCTGGTATGTCCGTCTGTGCTGGTGATCGGACACAGCGAAGCGGCAGCCCATGATTTACAGATCCTGGCTCAGCGTGCTCCGCGGGCCACAGCCATCATCGATCAGGCAGCCATGATCAATGGTTGGAATTCTCTGGCAACCCGCGATACGAAAATGCAGCGAGCGGATATGATTTTTCATGCGCTGAATCCGTCAACGATAGCGATTCATCCTGTTGGCTGTGATCAGGGCATCTGCTGGAATTTTAACGTGGAAGCGGCAATGATGCGCGGGTGGAATCCTGAATCTCATCGGCAGTTTTTGACAGATTTCTATACCGGACAGGCTTTGGGCAGTTTTGCCGAAGGGGAGAGCGATCCGGGGAGCGGACGCTGTTATGGAACTTTGGCAAGCTGGGCTGGATGCGGCCGGGCGATGGATAATCATGAACCTTATGAATTGGAAAACAGCTGCCGGCGTGTTCTGCTGCTTCAGGGATTAAGTCTGGCAATGAGAGGCATGCCGCTGTTGTCAGATGGCGATGAACTGGGCGCGCTGAATGATGTCAGCTTCCGTTTGGATCCAGGCAAAGAACAAGATCGACGATGGCTGCAAAGACCGGTTTATATCGAAGAAAAAGCCCAACAGCGCTTTTCACCGTTGAGCTTGGAATACCGAATATTCCAAAGTTTAAAAGCCATGCTTCGGGTCCGATCGGATTATCCGAACTGGAACTGGGGACAGGAGCAGATTCTGGATACCGCCAACGATGCATTGTTGGTGTGGAGCCGATTCTGTGAAAATCAGCGGCTGCTGTTTTTGTTCAACTTTACGGAATCTCCGCAATACTGTCCGCTGACATCCTTATTTAATGAGGGTGAACAGGCACGGGAACTGCTGACAGGCCGCCGGATCAGCGGCAGTCAGAAAACATTAGGTCTTAAAGCGTACGAATTTCTATGGCTGATTGTTGAAGGCGACGTTGATTCAATTCAATGACGTAGTTTTTGTCATTCATCGATTTTTTGTCACGATCATATCCCCTGTACTTCCGCTGTTGACAAGAAGCATGCTTTACAATCTTTCGCGAACCATCATCAGCGTATATCCAAGCAGATTTTGACCTTTCCATTTGGATTTGTCGAGTCTGTCGGGATCATTCATCGAAAGGCCTATACCCCAAATGCGGTCTTTAACTGCACATTCTGCTAAAACAGCATTTCCGGTTGCCTTAAGTTGTTCTTTTAAGTCTTCGTTTTGGGAAAACTTTGCAATTAATCCCTCGTAAACCACAATTTGGCGAATACCATTCCAATGAATGTCATCGTAATTGGAAACAAGCCGGCCAAGAGCCTTGATACGAGCAACATCGTTCGTATTGAGAATCTTGGCCGCTGTTTGTTTATCTTGAAAACAAACAGCTTTGCGGTACATCATATATTGTTCCATGGAGGAGAACGTGATATCATCTACTGTAAAAAAAGAAGAATACCAATTGCTTAAATATCCATTACATTCCTCTGGATTGTGGAAACAAACCATTCTCATTACTTCACCCTCTTTCTGGATTGCAAGTTAAGTTCTAAATCGTGTGATCAAAATAAGCTTTTTTTACCAAGCGGCACTTTTTTCAGTACCTCAGAGCCTGGAATGTTGTAATATCCTAATTATAGACATAAAACTTTCCGTTCCAATTAGGCATAAGGCTTGGAAATCCTAGATTTTAAGTTGGTCTGTATCGAACCCCTACACTTGCACTCAACCCTTGTTTCATTGAGACTGCAAACTGCTCATACTTTCGCAAGATCAACACCCTCAGCGAGGTCAGTCCTTAGCTTGTAGGCAGTTCATCCGCAAAGTAAAATTCACAAGCAGGATAATCATCATAGTTTGAGAAATCATCAGATTGGCCTAAATAGTAAAGTGTGTCTTCTTCAATAACAAAATAACCTGGAAGTATATCTCCTTCTGTAGCGAAGGGTTCAGTAGAACAACCATCGAATCCGTACTCTGTACATCGGGCATATTGTACGGCAAAGGAATAGGCATGATTCCCCAAGGCGATATATTCACCATCGATCCATTCACTATATTCTGTTTCTAAACGACTGGTAATATAGAGTCGTGCGGTGCCCTTTTTTTGAGGATACAAAACGAAAACGAGGCTGTCTCTTAAAAAATCAGATTCTCCTTCCGGCAAATCCAACCGAGGATCAATGTCCTTTTCCTTCCAGTTATGACACACATAAAGAAAACTCTTTGTTTCGGGATAATCTGAAAAAACGTGTTCTTCCTGTTCAGGGATCAAAGTGGATGGGCTGCTGCTGATGAGGTTGGAGTCAGGCGAAGGCAATGGCAACTCGTCCGACTGAAAAGAACATCCGCCGAATAACAACAGGGATAAGAACAGAAATAGAATTTTACACATCATTACTCCATCCCCAGTCTTTTATGATTTCCGCTTTTGGAAAGGCTGTTAATTTGTTCCCAGCTGCCGCAGATGTTCACTCAGATCCTGAAAGATCTGATCTAACAGACCCGGATCTTGATGATGCGGCAGATAAACCATATTCAGCTCCCGCTTCAAAACAAAATCGATAACCGGAATCTCCACCAGGGTTCCTTCAACCAGATCAGCGTGGATGATATCTTCATGCAGAAAACCGATGCCACATCCATTTTTGATCAACGTCTTCATGACATTCATGCTTCCGCACTGAACCATTCCGGCAAAGCTCTCATAGGATAAATTGTGTTCAGCCAATCCAGTCGGCAGAATTCCGCGCATCCGCGATTCTTTCTGGCGCACAACCAGCGGATAAGCGATCAGGTCGTTCAGCATAACCTCTTTTTTCTGCGTCAGCGGATGGCCTACGGGAACAACCAGACCCATGTGGGTCATTTTCACCAGCCGGCTTTCATAGACCGCTTTGTCAAAGAATCCCTCAACCAAAGCGAAATCAATTTCTCCCTGATCCAGCGCTTCCAGGCAGGCGGCAGTTCCCAGAATCCGCATGCACAGCTCGGTGTTTGGATTTTCTTTCATCCACCGGCAGATCAGTGGCGGCATGATGTACTCGCCGAAAGTGAAGGTACAGTCAAACCGCAGTAAACGACGGTTTTCCTGTTCCTGCCGCAGCCGTTCGATGATATCCTGACTCTGTACCTCCAACGCCAGAACCTGCTGATAAAACCGCTGTCCCATTTCCGTCAGCCGCAGCCGGCGATTATAATACTCAAACAGCTTGATGTTGTAGGTTTGTTCCAGGTAGCGGATATGCTGCGAAACGGCGGGTTGGCTCATATGCAGCTGCTGGGCTGTTTTCGTGTAATTCAGCGTTTTGCTGAGAAGCAGAAAGGTCTTTAGGCGATAATCCAGCATACTATCCCTCGATTCTGATTTTATTATATCATAAGATGAATTTATGAATCATCAAAATCAACTTATAGAAAGAAATCATACATGGACAAGTCCGCAGAACATGGGTACACTATAGTTAAGAAAAATGAAATCAGAATAGAAAAGAATACCCGGAGGAATGTATGAATAAGTTTAAGAAAATACTAATCAGCTTTGCTGTCCTTGGCATGATCACAGGCTGCAGCCCGGTACCGGAATCATCTTCGGGCAGCGGTCCTGTAACGCTGCGGATTGGAACATGGAACATCGCTTCCCAAAAACATCCGGATCCGCAGGCAATGGCGGCTATGCTGGCCAAGCACCGTCTTGACGCTGTTGGAATTCAGGAAGTGGATGTGCAGAACAACCGGAATTCACAGGATCTGGCTCAGACTTTTGTGAATGATGACTTTCCTTACGTTCATTTTGCCAAAGGCCGGGATTTTGCGGATGGGGCCTTTGGAATTGGCATCGTGAGTCAGCACGAGCTGCTGCAGGTTAGTTCCATTCCGTTAGAAAGTACCGGCAGTCGGGCAACAAAGACGTTGGAACGGGTGGTCATCGAGAAAGACGGAGTTCAGATCGCGTTATACAATACGCATCTAAGCTGGGAAAATCTTGATCTGCGCCGCCGTCAGATTGCACAGGTTATTCAGCGGGTCAATGCTGATCCGATGGAGTACAAAGTGATTACCGGAGATTTCAATACCGATCAGCATGAATATGAATATTCGATGTTTCTGGATAACTTCAACGTAGCGAACGGATATAAGTCCATGTGGTATGATACCTATCGAGAAGCGGATGATCCGTCCATGAATGTTTTTACGATAGACAATGTCTTATGTACAAAGAATATGCGGATCACAGATATTCAGCGGGTTGAAAGTGATCTGTCTGATCATGATCTGTTCTATGCGGAATTTGAATTGCTGGGTGAAGTGGAAGGCCTTGCCAATTCTGACAATCGGGCGCTGGGGCAAAATGTCATCGTTTCTTCTTTGAATGAAGAAATCTCTCCGTATTTGCTTGTGGACTATGACACGAAAACACCGTGGGTGTCCGATGCTGCAGATCAGCAATTCATTACGATTGAATTGGATCGGGTGTACGTAGTTGATCAGATCAATGTGCTGTGGGATACGGTGAAAGCCAAACAGTATCTAGTTTCCGGTTCTCTGGACGGCGAAAACTATCAAACTCTTGCTGAAATTCAGGATGTGAAAGACAGCGATGCCATTGCGGTGAATAACCAGCCAGTCAAGTTTGTCCGCTTGGAGCTGTCGGGGAAAAAGGCCGCGAACCAAGGTTATGAAATCACTGAAATTCAGATTTTTGGGGATCCATTGTCACCGCAGATTGATTCTGCCAATCGTTTGCCGCAGGGCAGTTTTGAAGTTTGGAATGGGAATCAGCCGGAAGGCTGGAACTGGACGGTAGAGCAGGCGGAAGAACACAGCGGAACGGCTGCATTTGTTTTAGGTGCGGACACTGCTGCAAAAACAGCGGGCAGTTCATCCCTGATGCTCACCCAATCAGGAATCAGATCAGGCATTGATGGAGTTCTGAGCACCTCTGCCGCGGTGAAGCGGAATACAACGTATCAGCTTGTTTTCGATCACAAAGCGCAGCAGCTGAACAGCACTGACTTTACGATTGAAATGACGCAGAAGACGGCTAACGGTGAATCCATCTCAACGCATCAGGTTACACTGAACGATAATCTGTGCATGAGCGAGGAGTGGGCGGTTTACAGTTTGAACTTTGTTACAGCCTATTCTGCGGACTCATTGGATCTCAGCTTCAGGCTGAGCGGTGCTGAAGGAACATTGTGGCTGGATGACGTTCAGATTCGGGAAGCGGTGCCGACAGAAAACATTTTCCTGAATACGGAAGCCGCAGCTTTGAAAGTCGGAGATAAGACAATGGTGACGGGTGAGAGATTGCCGGAGGCGGCGAGCGATGTCACACTGCACTGGTTTTCCTCGGATGAACGGGTCGCAGTTGTTGATGAACAAGGTCAGGTCACCGCGATGAAGCCGGGCAAGGCCTATATTGGATTGTGCAGCGACAGTGAACTGCGGGTGGAGTCATCTTTGTTAATTACTGTAGAAGAATAAAATAGGATGAAGGCTTAGGCTGGGCTGTGGGATTTCATACTCTGACAGCCCAGCTTTTTTTGTAGTCGCTCAGCGTTTGTGTTATAAATAAGGAAGGATAATGACGACCTAAGGGAGGCGTTGATCATGATAAAAGCAGCAATTGTAGATGATGATTTGGAATTTCTTGAAATGATGTCAGGCGAACTGGAAAAGACTCAGCTATTTGGTGAAATTAAGACGTATAATGATCCGCAGAAATTAATCGCCACACTCGGTCAAATTGCTTCTGATGTTTTATTCTTGGACATTGAAATGCCGAATATTGATGGTTTTTCTGTGGCGAAAGCTTTGCGGGAACAGCCCGTTTCCCCCTTGATTGTTTATGTTACAGCCGAGGAACACTATATGGCGGAAGCGTTCGGTTTTCATGTGATCGGCTTTCTTGTCAAGTCAAAACTCCAGGAACAGCTGGCGGGAATGATCACTAAGATCAACGAGGAAATTGCCTATCGTCAGGTGACAGTGGAAACGACACAAGGCAAAATCTCAATTCGCCGCGATCAGATTTTAATGCTCAGCTGTTTTAACCGCAAGGTAACACTGACATTGCAGGGCGGGATAAAATATGAATTGCGCGGACGCGTTTTAAACGATGCGGTCTGTGCGCTGGCAATGCGTGAACACTTGGTTCAGATTAACCGATCGGAAGTCGTGAACTTAATGAATGTGGAAAAAATCAAAGCCAATACCTTGTTTATCCGCGGACTAAGTCAGCCTTTAATGATCAGCAAGTATCAGAAGGCGGAGGTTCTTCGGCGCTTTTCAGATTATAAGGTGATGGTATGAATGCATTTGTGATCGAATTCAGTTTTTGCCTGCTTGAAATGCTCAGCGTCACCCTATTGGTGCAGAAATTCTTTGCCCTGCGGGTTTCCCTTCCAGTCCTGCTTTTGTCCCTGCTGGGATTTGCCGCTGTTGAATATTCGATGGAATTTTGGATGGCTGATCCAACTTTACTGGTTCTTCTGATGTTTTTGAATATGATGATCATGATTCGTTTAGCCTTCACAGGGAAAACCGTGAACCTAGGAATTTTAGTTTTGTTGTTTTACATCGCAGAAGGAATCCTCTCAGTGATTTCGTTTCAGGTTTTAACGCTGAGTGCCAAAATCCCGATCGAAGTCTTGATGCAGGAGAACTGGCTGCGAACGCTGGGTGGTTATTTTAATAAACTGGCGATTTTGACGCCGATTGTCCTGATGAAGAAAAAACCGGAATTGCTCCGATATGAAAATTTAAGCTGGATGTTTCGGTTTAGCTGTCTTTTATTGTTTCTCTGCGTGTTCTTTAATTATCTGATCTGCTGCACCTTCAATGACCGGCGAATTCGGATTCTCTCGGCCGCGCTCAGCGCAGCTTTATTTGGATTCTTTGTGCTGATGAATTGGGTGTTTTTGCAATATCGTCAAATGCGGGAAAGTAAGAAACGGCTTGAGATTGAACATAACTGCAATACGCTGAAAGCAGTATGGCTTGCGGAGACCTTGGAAAATCAGGAGAAGTACCGTAAGCAGCGTCATGATCTGAAACATTTGCTGGGGCTGCTTGAATTATATTTATCACAGGAACGCAGCCTGGAAGCTCTTGAATACATTCGATCAACCATGAAAACGGTAGAGGATATCTCAAGGAAGGAACATACCGGAGATCCAATCATTGACAGTCTCTTAAATCGAACGATAGAGAGTGAGCCCCATCTTCAGTTTCATCTGGAAACCGGCCGCGTACAATGGCCGTTAAAGGAAGTCGATACCTGTATTTTAATTTCCAATCTGCTGAGCAATGCTGTGGAAGCCGCAAAGCTGTCACAGCAGAAAGAAATTAAACTCTATCTTAAAGAAGATGAAACGACAATTTATCTGACGTTAATCAATTCGGTTAAACCGAATCTACGCATCAATCTAAAACGAAGTTCAAAGTCGGATTGGAAAGAACATGGTTATGGAATTGAGAGTATCCGCACGATTGTGAAGCAGGCTGAAGGCGAGCTTGATTTTCACTTGGCTTCAGACCGTTTTGAAGTCCGGATTTTACTGCCGAAGGAGGAAAAACATGCGTAATTTTTCTTTAAAGCTGGCCCGCTGGCTCAACGGACAGCTGAACGAACCTGTGAATGAGAATGATCTGCGCTTTGGCATCGAGAATTTATTAATTCAAGGAATTCTGATCCTGTGCATGACCGGCATTGCCTTGGTCTTCAACTGTGTTCAAGAAATGCTGGTTTTTATGTTCAGTCTGGTGGCAGTCCGTTCCTTTACCGGCGGAATCCATCTGCACCGCTTTTCCCATTGTCTGCTTGTGACCCACAGCGTTTGTTTCGGATGCATTGCCCTCACACAGTTCATCCCTAATCCTGGATTTTATGTCCTGCTTGATCTCTTATCCCTGGGCATCATTTGGAAATGGGCTCCGGACATGCGCTACAAACGCCGTAAAACCGAACAGGATCGTCAGCGAGCACGGCGGTTAAGTCGGATATTAACCAGTATCTGCGGTATTTTCTCAGTGATTGAACTGCTGGCAATCAATCAGGGAATGGGGCGGATTATTGCCTGCTCCCTAACTGCCAGCGCCATATCTTTAGCTTTGGCTCAGAAGACAGTGCAGTGAAACTGTCTTTTTTTCTGCTAAGCCTTAAATTTGTCGAAATATGTCTATTCGCTCCCAAAAACTGCCTATTGGTTCCCAAACTAAAGACATTTCCGTAAAATTTTCTATAATAAAATTATCAAATGGAAAGAAAGGGGAGAAAAGCATGAGACAGCGTTTCTGGAAAACTGCGGCGATGCTCGTTTTAGCAATGGCTGCAATCAGCAAGCTGACAATTTCACAATGGGGCTGGTACCAACCGGAAGAAGACTAATCAGGGAATTTTCAACAACAGGGGAAAGAACAGGGAATTGATCATCGGTGCAGATGCGCAAAAGTCCGCTCTCATTCACTGAAGGTCAGAACAATTCATTTCTCTTTCTGCCTATGATTTTCTCATAGGCGCTTTTATTATGCCCAAAAGGAGACCGATATGCAGGGAAAACGAGGATTACTTCTGATTTTGATACTCTGTCTGCTTGCCGGCTGCCAGTCAAAAACGCAAATGAGCGCGGAGCAGCAATATCTGCAGACGCTGCAGAAAAGCCAGGCTGAGCTGACCGCCTTATTTGAAAATGGTCAGCCGCAGTCGCCGGACTGGCTGGCACAGCTTAGTGCAATCGGCGAGCAATGGAGTGAACCAGAGGAGACTTACCATGGCAGCGACGAGGAAGTCGCAGGCTTAGCACAGGCCTATGAAACAATGGGAAAGCAAGTCTGTGTGATCGCTAAGGCCTTACAACATCAAGACACAGAAAAAGCGATTGATGAACTGGAAAAACTAAAATCTGAAGCAGGAAAGAATGGGGAAAAATTAAATGAAATCGTTCAGCGGTGGAATTAAAAAGCTTATGATCTGTCTGTTCAGTTTCTGTATGCTGATACAGAACACGGATATGATCCGGGCAGTCAATGAGCGCAGAATCATTGAAAAATACAACCAGACAGGACCTTACTACAACGTTGATATTACCGAAAATGATCCCGTCAACAACGAAGATTCGGAAGAATCAGAAAATCAAAATGAGTCGTCAGAAGGTGAAGAACTTCAGCCCACTCCCAGTGCGGTAGCAACCGCTGAACCCCAGCCGACTGAAACACCGGAAGTAACGGAGGAGCCGACTGCGCAGCCAACGGCTGAACCCTCGGCAGAACCAACGCAGATTCCTGTACAAACACCTCAGCCGACGCTGATGCCGACACCAACCGCGGGCGAAGCAACAGAGTCTGCAGCGCCGCTGGAATTTACACAGACGGATACCAATATCAGCGAGGCCGAGCAAAGCGAGTATGCGGATCCGGAAATTGTGGATGAACGCACGGTGATTTATACCAGTAAAGAAGACCAGAATCTGAAGAAAATGGTCATGGGCGTCATCCGCAATTATAAAACTGCTGATGGTTTTGCGCCGATTGACACGCAGCTGACTCCGGCCGTCAACCTGCTCAGTGAGGACAGCACTGGTTATTTTGTTCAGAATGGAACCAATGTAGTCCGCAGCTACTATCCGGCGGATTCCAAAACCGGCATCGTTCTGGAAAAAGACGAAGTCCGTGTGACTGTTATCCCGCAGCTGAAGCAAATTGGCGAACCCACGGCTGAGGGTGCGC
The DNA here is from genome assembly GCF_022440805.1 of Holdemania massiliensis. Classification (NCBI taxonomy): domain Bacteria; kingdom Bacillati; phylum Bacillota; class Erysipelotrichia; order Erysipelotrichales; family Erysipelotrichaceae; genus Holdemania; species Holdemania massiliensis. The sequence goes on from NZ_JAKNTK010000001.1 coordinate 901,944, forward strand.
AGCTGATTTATCCAATGGAGAATCAAATCAATCTGCGCTATACCGTGATGCCGGCTTGGGTGGAAGAAGAACTCGTACTCTATGAAAAGCCAGAATCCAATATCTTTACTAGTCAGATCAGTGTGGAAAACGGCACGGTCATGCAGGGGGATGAACATGGTTTGGTCGTGGTGGATCAGAACGAACAGCTATCCATGCTGATCCGCGCTCCCAAAGCGAAAGACGCCGCGGGCAGCGACGCTGAAATCACCGTCGTTCTGGAAGACGGACTAGTTCATTACAGCGTAGATGAAAGCTGGCTGATGAGCGAGGAACGAGTCTATCCGATTGTCATGGATCCAAACTATTTTGGCTATGCCCATAATGGAACCGACGTCAGCGTTTCGCAAAGCCGGCCGACGAAAACCTTAGGCAATCCGAATATGGAAGCGGATGGCTGGGTTTTGAAAAACTATGACGACGCTTTTTTGTTCGTCGGCAATCATCCGCGGTATTCACATTCTTTCAGTTTCTATAAGATCAACAATGACCGCATGAATGAAGTCTTAAAAGGCAAATACATCAAAAATGCAACGCTGAATATCATTCAGGGAAAGACCAAACCGGGAACCGAAAATAAACTGCTGGCCTGCAGTATTCCGGGAACCTATGACATTTCCAAAGCAACCTATTTAAACATGCCGTCGAATTTTGAATGCTTTACCGGTGATTGGACATGGGAAGGCTGCTGGATGCATTCGCTCGATATCACGCCTTATGTGAAAGACGTAGCGGAAAACAATAAGCCGAACAACGGCGTGCTGTTGACCCTGGAGGATCCGGAATCCAGCTATCTGGAAATGTATGCTTCCGAATATTATTACATTACAGGTACTGGGGAGAATACACCGTATGTTGAAGCGGAGTATTATGACAGTCCGGATGTGACAATGACAGATGTCAATCAGTTTACCTGGAATGTCCGGCCGTTCGTTAAGTACGATTTCAAGGAAGGACTGGCCTATCTGGTCGCTGTTGGTTTTGACGGGGCGGCTCCTTATCATGCCCAGACAACGGTGACGATTAAAGACGGCGAGACCGTGAAATTTACTGAAACGATGGAAGCGATCGACAACTTCTACTGCTATCCGGACTACCCGGAAATTGAAAAAGCGCAGAGCTATAATGAAACGAAAGTCAGCAATTATCAGACCGGGAAGTTTTTTGACAGCTTTGAGCCAGGAAAACTCTATACTGTGCAGTTTCAGTCGGTCAAAGGTACAGCGAAGAGTGCTGTCAAGGAAACATATTTCCGCACCTATGAGGTGAAGGGCTTCGATTTAGTCAGTTCGATTGCTTCGTTCTACGGAATTTCAAAAGAAACACTCATGGCTGATAACAATCTTCAGGATGAATTGATTACTCAGGGGAATATCCTGTTCATTCGCGAACCGCAGAAGAACAAGGATGTCGATTATGTGGAAGAGGATTTATCAACAGACCAGAAAAAGCAGGTGGACGCAGCTTTGCGCGGCCGTGATCTGCAATGTGAATTCGGCTTTGAGCCAATCAATCTGAATACCGGTAATTTCATTCTGGAAAGTCAGGATTTCGCGATGAATGTGCTGGAAGACAACTTTACCTTCTCCCGCGCTTACAACAGCAGTGCTGCCCAGGTTTACAGTATTTTTGGCATGGGTTGGGCCTTCAGCGGCTTCTCCCGCATCGCCAGTGATGATGCCGGAGCGACCGTCATTCTTGAAGATGGAACAAAATATTACTTTGCCAAGCAGAATGACGGAACTTATACCAATACGCTGACGGCCGTTTATCAGCTGAGGTGGGATACCGATCACTTCATCTTATCCAATCAGGATTCAACCTGGATTTACGATTCGTCAGGGCTGCTGAGTCGGACTGTTGACAAACAAGGCCGCAGTACAATGTATACCTACAACCAAGGCTTGCCGAATACGATTACGCTGAAAGATGGAAAAACGATGACGTTCCATTACAATGCGGATCATCTTGTCGATCAGATTCAGTTAGGGGAAAATGATCATGTCAGCTATACTTATGATGACAACCTGAATCTGGTATCGTTTACCGATCAGACCGGTGCTGTCATCCGGTATGCCTACGATGAAGCTCACAACATGATTTCATGGACCAATCAAAATGAAGCTCTCGTCGTTACCAATACTTATGATGATCAGCATCGCGTTACCAAGCAGGTGGATGGTCAGGGCAATGTCATGACCTTGGAATATCTTGAAGGCCGAACAAAGACCACCGATGCCAAGGGCAATGTAGAAGTTACCTGGTTTGATGCCAACGGACAGACGACCAAGGTCGAATACGCGGACAGCCGGCAGGTTTTAAAGACTTTTGTCAAGGGACTGTTAACGGAAGAAACGCTGGAAAACGGCATTCATTGGGCCTATACCTATGACGAGCGAGGCAATCAGCTGACCGCAACGCGCAGCGACGGCTTCAAGGAAACCCGCACCTATGATGCCAGTAATAACCTGCTGACCCTCAGCAATACAGCGGGTCAGAGTGAAGCTTGGACGTATGACGCATCCAACAATAAGACCAGTTATACTGATGCTTTAGGTCATACAACAACCTATGCTTACAATGATCAGCAGCAGCTGATCAGCGAAACTGATCCATTGAATCACACAGTCAGCTATCAATACAACGATCAGGGCCGGGTAAGCAAAGTCACTTATCCTGACGGGACTTTCTCAACCTTCACGTACAATGATGCAGGCTATTTGCTGACAACGACAGATCAGGATAACCGGACCACAACGCATGTGCTGAATGCCCGCAATGAGATCGTTCAGATTATCAATCCGGACGGCGGAACGCAGTCAATGACCTATGATGCGGCCGGCAATAAGCTGACAGAAAGCGATTTTAACGGCAATGTGACATCCTATGAATACGACTTATACGGAAACGTTGTAAAAATGACGGATCCGCTGGGGAATGTTACAGCTTATACGTATGATAAAAATCAGAATTTAATCAAAACAACTTATCCTGACGGAGTTGTGACTTCCCGCACGGTAGACAGCCGCGGAAGAACCCTTTCTGAGACGGTCAACGGACTGACCACCACCTATACTTATAATCAGTTTGGGGTGGCGACGGAAACCAACGCTCACAATCAAACCAAGACACTGACTTATGATGCTTTGGGGAATGTGATTAAAACCCAGGATTTTGACGGCTTGGAAACGCAGTCCACTTATGATGCCTTAGGCCGCGTTTTAACCACAACGGACAAAGCCGGAAATGTTATAGCTTATACTTATGATGCAAAAGGACAGAGAATCAGCGTAGAAACAGCACGGCAGACAACGGTCTACGCTTATGATGCCCTTGGCCATGAAATCAAACAGACGCTGACCAGCGGCGATACGATTCGCGTGACGGAAAAAACCTATGATGCGATGGGCAACTTGACCAGCATAAAAGATCCGTTAGGTCATACGACGTCATATGCCTATGACAAGGGTCTGAAAACGAAAATGACAGATGCCTTAGGTCAGGAAACGCTGTATGCCTACGATGCGATGGGACGGGTCATCAGTGAAACCAGCGCAGATCAGAAAGTCCGCACGTGGACCTATGATCACCAGGGGAATATCCTTACAGCAACGGATACCAACGGACACACTACAACGTTTGTCTACAATGGCAATCATCAGGTCATTGAACAAAAGGATGCGCTGAACAACCGTACAACAACAACGACAGACAGCCGCGGACGGACGACTTTAATCACGACTCCGTTAGGCAACAAGACCGGCTTTCAGTATGATATCCATGGCCGCCTGACGCAGAAAACACGCAATGGGAAAGTCATCGAAAGTTATGTTTATGATCAGTACGGCAATCTGACTTCACAGACGATTCTGGGATTGACGACAACTTTTGCCTATGATGCCTACGATCAGCTGGTTAAGACTACTGAGCCGACCGGATTGGTTACAGAAAACATTCTGGACAATCTGCACCGGCTGACTCAGGTTAAGGTCAACGGTGAAATCCAAAAGACCTATACCTATGATGTTTATGATCAGGTTATCAGTGAAACGGATGCCTATGGCAGCACGACAACCTATACAATTAATAGCTTAGGTCAGATCACAAAGAAGACGGATCACGGAGTGACGACTCAATATACCTATGATGCATCCGGCAATGTGACTGTGCAGACCGACAGTTTACAGAATACTAAGGCTTATGCCTACGATGCCTTAAACCGCGTCATCACCGAGACGATCAATGGCAGTAAGCTTACTTATGCGTACGATCTGCGCGGGAACTTAACACAGTTGACAGACCGCAACGGCAACACGACAACTTCAGTTTATGATGGTGAAAACAACCTTCTGTCGGTAACGGCCAATGGCCATACAACAGCATCTGTTTATAATGCGGTGAATCAAAAGACGACAGAAAAAGTCGACAACCAGACCATTCATCAATGGGCCTACGATGCCGACGGCCGTCTGATCAAGGAAACCGACGGTTTAGGCGGCATCACGCAGACGGTGTATAACCCAGCCGGTCTGATTTCCAAGATGGTGGATCCGATGGGCTATGCTACAGAGTATACCTATGATGACCATGATAATCTGACAATCACAAAAGATGCGAAGGGCAATACGCTTCAGCGGCAGTACAATGCACTGAATCAATGCGTAAAGGAAACCTCAAAAATTGGCGGCGTTACGGCTTATGAATACGATGTTTTCGGAAATGTCAAGAAAACGACCTATCCTGACGGCGGAATTGAAACCGTGGTTTACAACGCAAAAAATCAGAAGATCAGTGAAACCAAATTGAACGGCGCTGTTCTGAAATACAGCTACAACGCTTATAATCAATTGTTAAAAACATGGCAGAATGATGTTTTAATTGAAGAGAACGTTTACGATTCAATCGGCAATAAAATCGAAACCTATGACGCTTTGCGGCATAAGACAAGCTGGCAGTATGATAAGAGCGGCCGCGTCATTTTGCGGAAGAACGCATTGAATCAGACGCAGACGTATACTTATGATGCGGAAGACCGGATGCTCACGCAGACAGATGAGGCAGGCATCACCACCAGCTACATCTATGACGCTGCTCAGAATGTCCTGGTGGAAAAGGTCAACAACGCCAAAACAACAACGCGGACGTATAACGCCTTTAACCAGGTGCTCAGTGAAACAGATCCAACCGGGAATACAACGCTGTATGAGTACGATTTGAATCAGCAGCGGATCAAGACGACAGACGCGCTGAATCATACGACAACGACGGAATACAATGCTTCCGGCTATGAAACGGCCACGGTGGACGCCAACGGCAAGCGGTATGAAAAGGTCTATGATGAAGTTTATAATCTGATTCAGGAAAAAGATCCGCTCAATCATCTTGTCACCTATACCTACGATGCAGCCGGTAACATGACTTCGGTTCAGGATGCCCGCGGCTTTAAGCTCAATTATACTTTGAATAAAATGGGCAAGGTTATCCGCCGATACTATGACCAGGTTGAAGTGCTGTATGTCTACAATACCGCAGGCGAACTGATCAAGGCGACGGATGAGGATAAAAAGTCGGAAGAGTACACGTATGATCTCAATGGGAATCTGACAACGTTAAAGCAGAAAGACGGAACCCTCATCACTTATACCTATGATGCCAATCAGAACCTGCTTTCCAAACCGGACGCCACCTTCACGTATGACGCTTTGGATCGCGTGGCTTCGATGACGGATGATCACGGTTCAACCCAGTATACCTACGATGCCGCAGGCAATACGATCAAGGTGGCTCGGGATAACCAGACGATTCAGTATCAGTATGACGCCTATGGCAACCGTACCAAGATCACCTATCCGGATAATACATCCATCACCTATCAATACGATCTGGCAGGCCGAATGACGAAGACGGTCAATGCTTCTCACTATTCCAATTATGAATATGACGCCTTGGGTCGATTGATCAAGGAATCAATGTGCAACAATGTCGTGATCACCAAGAGTTATGACAATAACGGTAATCTGTTAACCCAACTGACCAAGCTGGGAAGCAAAACGTTAAGCTCTTATACGTATGTGTATAACGCAGTTAACAGTGTCAGCAAGCAAACCGAAGTGCTCAACGGAACAACCACGGTGAAGGATTACAGCTACAATGAAAATGATGAATTAATCAAGACAGTGAAGACCCAAGGTTCAACAACAACGACAACCCAGACTATCATCACCCTGACTGGCAACAAAACGGAAGTGACAGAGGGTCAGGTGACCTATCGGGCAACCTATGACGACTTCAACCGAATCAAGACCTACTATGATGGAACGTCGCACTTCACTTACAGCTATGATCAGCGCGGCAACCGGATTCGCGAAGGCCGGGATGACAACGCGGTCAGAGAATATACGTATAACGATCTCAATCAGCTGATTCGAGTGAAGGATTTTGACGGAACTGTGACAACCTATGCGTATGATGGAGCAGGCAACCGCATCCAGCAGACAGCGGATCGGACGAATACGGTCTATACGACATCACCAGCAGCGATTACAGACAGCATAGACACCTTGATCCAACAGCTGAAAGAAACCTCGTCAGAAGCCACAGAAACGCATCAGACAGAGATTTCAGCAGTAACCCGAGCCGCTACCGGCAATACAACCACAATCACGTATTTGAATGATGAGCTGGCAGAAAATCCAGTGGTTCTGGTCAAGACTCAGGACAATGCGAAGACGAAGTATTGGTATGGCAATGAACGGCTGTGTACGAATGACGATTTCTATTTGTATGATGGACAAGGAAGCGTTACAATCTTGTTAAGCGGATCCAATCAAGTGCTGTCGACCTACAGCTACAGTGATTATGGAAGGAGAGATAAGAAGTATAATCCGTTTGTCAGCAGCAGTGATGAATACGGATATCGCTCAGAAGCGCATAACAGCGATGAAACACAGTACTTAAGAGCCCGGTATTATGATACTGTCACAGAATTGTTTATCAGTGCGGATGGCTATCGTGGGGACTGGCAGGATCCGTTAAGCCAGAACCGGTACAACTATGGCCGCAATAACCCGAACAAATACTTTGACCCAACGGGAAAATGGAGTGTCTGGGGAGCGATTAAAGGCGCTGTGAACAGTGCCGCAAAGGCTGTGAACAAAGTGGTGCAGACCGTCAAGAATGCGTTTACTCCGCCAAAGAAAACAACGCAGCCTAAGAACAGCTTTACCCCACCAAAGCCAGCATCAACACAGAAGATAACCAACCCGACTGACGCTCGAACAACACCAGCGACCTATGCCAAGTATGATAAGGCGATTCAATATTCAACGCCGACTACGAACAATAATAATTACAAAGGCGGAACAAGCAGCAGTTCCGGAAATAGCGATTCAGGGAAAAAAAGCACTCCTAATAATCAGGAAGCTATGAAGCAAGCTGCCGAGTTGCTGAAGAAGCAAACGGAAGAAAAACAGAAAACGCTTGTGGCCGCGATGAAGGATATTATGAAGAATATAACCACAGCGGTTAAGAATGTAATTATTAATAACTTAACTCAGAAAACCACAAGTCTTAATAAAAAGTATCCAGAGGTAGTCGGATCGTTAGAAGACCGTGTGCAGGCATATTGCGGAAAACCAAAGGAAGAAAAGAAGCAAGATTCTGAGAATAAAGAAGGAATTCTGCAAACAGTAAACAATGGTATAAAGAGTGCGGGTATTTTTGTTTCTGATATTATTCAGTCAACAAATACAGTTTCAATTGCAATATCAATTACATTTGGAAAAGTAATTGATCGATATGTACCAATCAAGGGTATTTTAGAGGCAATTTCACTCTTTGGAATAGCGACAAACTTAACTGAGAAAATTCCGTTAAATGCTGGAGATGAAGGAAAACTAGCAGAAAAGATTCCGTTGGATAAGGAACTAAAGTATTTAGAGAAGCTGCCGGGGATCAGTGTCAGAAAAGATTTAGTTATTGATCTCCCGCTGAATATCAAAGGAAACCAAGATTATCTTGAGAAGATTAAAATCCGGAATGAGCAGACCTTTGTGGAAGAGATTCCGTGGGATCAAGTGATTGAGGAAAACACTAAAAATGAATGGCATAGAATGACAGCTAAAGAATCTGCTGATGCTGCAAAAAAGTTAGGATTTGAGAAGACTAATTATAGAACTAAAACTGGAGAACCTGTTTATTATAACAGAAAAACGAAAACATATATAAGCCAGGATGTTGGCAGTGGTGATGGGAGTGGACCTCACAATGGCGGTGTGTGGAAGCAAGCGAAATCTCCAGAAGAATTAAATAGCAAAAAGACAAGAATGGGCACGTATGATGCAAATTTAAATAGGATTGGAGATTAAATGAAAAAATATTCTATTACGAAATATTCTAGAAATAACAGTATAAAGGAGGAATGGACATCAATAAGTGATATTGGGAAAATATATAACGGATGTATTTTAGATGCTAAAGAATATAAAAAAATTGAAGATTCATATGTGAGAGCTGTGCTAGAAATAGCATCATATATGGGAATAGAGTATTTTAGAATTAAGGATGTATTCCGTTGGAAAGATTTAAGGAAAGATATCAATGAAAATGCGGTCTTTAAAGAGCTATATCCTCAATCCATGTTGAAAGTTTATGAAGAAATGACAAATGAAACAATAGTAAACAAAGAGGAGCTCTGTGACTTAGTACGGTTGGAATTGAGAGAAGATATTGGAGGTCTGTTGTATGTCCCTTATCGATTGAAAATATTTATTGGTGATGATTATATGATGGGAGTCCATACATCAATACCATTAGAAAGTATTTACAAGATCATTTCAGATTTGGGTCTTAATATTTATCAATTTATTTAATTTAAAAGCTTTGTGATATTTAGCAATCACAAAGCTTTTAAATTTTATGGACACTTCAACGAAGGTTTAGTTTGTGGCTACTGCTATGTAACCACATATGCGTATGACGGAGCATGCAACCGGATCCAACAGACAGCGGATCGGACGAATACGGTCTATACGACCTCGCCTGCAACGATTTCAGACAGCCTTGATCCAACAGCTGAAAGAAACCTCGTCAGAAGCCACAGAAACGCATCAGACAGAGATTTCAGCAGTAACCCGAGCCGCTACCGGCAATACGACCACAATCACGTATTTAAACGATGAACTGGCAGAAAATCCAGTGGTTCTGGTCAAGACTCAGGACAATGCGAAGACGAAGTATTGGTATGGCAATGAACGGTTGTGTACCAATGACGATTTCTATTTGTATGATGGACAAGGAAGCGTTACAATCTTGTTAAGCGGATCCAATCAGGTGCTGTCGACCTACAGCTATAGTGATTATGGAAGGAGAGATAAGAAGTATAATCCATTTGTCAGCAGCAGTGATGAATACGGATATCGCTCAGAGGCGCATAACAGCGATGAAACGCAGTTCTTAAGAGCCCGGTATTATGATACTGTCACAGAATTGTTTATCAGTGCAGATGGCTATCGTGGGGATTGGCAGGATCCGTTAAGCCAGAACCGATACAACTATGGCCGCAACAATCCGAACAAGTACTTTGACCCAACGGGATTTATGAGTAGGGTGCCTATAGGAGGAGGTATCATCAATCCACCGGCAAACAAAAACAAGTTTGAAAAGTATCAACCGGAAAAAAAGAGAGAGCCTCAGGCTAAAGGCGGGAATACATCAAGTGGCGGAGATACTGCCAATAGTGGAGCGGGAGCAGGAAGAAATACAGAGAGCTCTACACCAAGTAATAATCCCGGGAAAAAAAGCACTCCAAGTAATCAGGAAGCTATGAAACAAGCTGCCGAGTTGCTGAAGAAGCAAACGGAGGAAAAACAGAAAACGCTTGTGGAAGCGATGAAGAATGTTACAGAGAGTATAACTGCAGCAGTTAAGAATGTAATTATTAATAACTTAACGCAGGAAACCACAAGTCTTAATAAAAAGTATCCAGAGGTAATTGGATCGTTAGAAGACCGTGTGCAGGCGTATTGTGGAAAACCGAAGGAAGAAAAGAAGCAAGATTCTGAGAATAAAAAAGGAATTCTGCAAACGATTAACAATGGTATAAAGAGTGCTGGTATTTTTGTTTCTGATATTATTCAATCAACAAGTACAGTTTCGATTGCGATATCCATGACGTTTGATAAAGTAATTGATAGATATGTACCAATCAAGGGTATTTTAGAGGCAATTTCACTCTTTGGAATAGCGACAAACTTAACTGAAAAAATTCCATTAAATGCTGGAGATGAAGGAAAACTAGCAGAAAAGATTCCGTTGGATAAGGAACTAAAGTATTTAGAGAAGCTGCCGGGGGTCAGTGTCAGAAAAGATTTAGTTATTGACCTCCCACTGAATATCAAAGGAAACCAAGATTACTTAGAAAAAATAAAAATCCGGGATGAGCAAACCTTTGTGGAAGAGATTCCGTGGGATGAAATTGTTAATAGTGATTCACAAATTGAAAATTTAAAACCTGCAAAACCGGAAAAAGTGATTAATGATTTAAAGAATTATCAGACTAAGAAGTGGGACATTGGTGGAAATGAAATTGCATTTGATAAAAAGGGAATGAAGCATGTTTTAGAAAGACACCATCCTGAATACTGGGATGGATCTGTTAAAGAAACACAATCCTTCTTTGATAAAGATATGACAATCACAGATATTCAAAATATAGCTGATAGAATTATTAATCAAAATCGAGACGTAATTGAAAAGAAAGGAACTACTGGAATGTATCAAATAGAAGGAGAGGTTGATGGAAATAAATATGTAATAGGATTTAATAACGGTAGGATTGGACAGTTTTATAAAAAATAGAATAAGCACTTATAGACTTCAGTGGAGATTTAGAGCGTATTTAAAAAATACGCTCTAAATTTAATGTAAGATAAATTATAGTATAATGGAGATAGATATGATAAAAGTAGAAACTTACATAAAAAAAGAAAAAGTTATAACATCATTAAAGGCTGCAAACGAAAATTGTGAGGAATATTTTGTGAAATGCGAAGATGAAAATTGTTTGCAATATATTGAAGATTTTGACTATATAGAGGGAGCGATAGTAATTTATAATGATGAAGAAGTATTATTAAGTTTTCAATATTGGGATATAGTAGATCAACTATGGTCATATATACTTGAAGCGTTTAATCATATAGCTAATGGAAGTAAAAATGAAAAAATTTTATTTCCAGATCAACCAGTAGAAATGTATTTTGATATTATTTCTGATGATTTTCTGCTAGTTAGTATCAAAAAAAACAAATATCAAATTTATAGAAAAGAATTTTTTGATGCAATGTTAGAAAATGCGAAATCTTTCTTTGGAATTCTAAAAAAGTGTGATAATGAACAGATAATTTTAGAAAGTAAGAAAAATTTAAAAAAAATAGATGAAATTAAAAATTTAATAAATTCTTAGCCTGAATCATTAAGCGTTTTACCGACGTGTTTATGCACATATAATCAGATGATTATAAATTAAGACAAAAAAGCTTCTTAGGTAGTGTGGGGTAATTAAATGAAAGTTAAAGAGTTGAGTAAAGAGAATATTATAAAACAATATGAAAAAAGTGGCGACGTTATAATGCATGCAACTTTGGAAGGAGATTATAAAAAAATAATAAAGAAGGGAAAAAACTAACTGAAATATTTAAACAATTTGAGGCCGATACGAAGTTAGCGATGAGTTGTTTTCCAGTTTTATTGAAAAGCAATAATGCAGTTGTCAAAACTAAAGGGGCAGCTTATTGTTTTGCACTTAATATTAAGGTAAATACAGCTGAGAATTTACTATTTGAAATAAGTAATGATCACAAAGACGGGATATTTGGGTTTAATGTAAAAATGGTTTTGAAAGTTTGGCATGAAAACGGAAAACTGGAAATTTACCAAAAGAAAAAATAGAAAATACTTAGGAATAGGAAAAATCATAGGGTAACCAAATAATTTAGGGGTATATCCAAAATATAGTTATAAAGACGTGACTCTTGAACTGGATGATTTAGGACATCGAAATTATATAGAGTCATGAGGGATGAAAAATACAAAAGCTTAATGTTTATTAGAAAGTTTTCTGATGAACAGGGTTCGATGGAAATAAAATGGATGACAACCAAATCCGTAGATGCACAAAAATGGCTTAATAGTATGGATTTTGGTAAGAATCCTAAAATAGTCGAAATCACCGTACCAAAATCTGCACTAGATAATTTCTATTATCCTGGGAATAATCTTGATAACATTGGACCGGCATTTAGTGGGGAAATTGATTATTTAAATACTGTTATAAAATCTATAAAATAGGAGGCTAATATGAAATTATATAGACCTGTTGGATTATATGAAATGGTGAAAATTTTGAATAAAGATGGTAAGGGTTTTCCGCCTAGATATTCTTATCAACCTATTTTTTATCCTGTTTTAAACGAATCATATGCGATTCAAATTGCACAAAAATGGAATACATTAGATTATAATTCAGGATTTGTAGGATTTGTGACAGAATTTGAGATTGATGATAATTATATAAAAAATTATGAAAGTCATTGTGTGGGTAGTGAAATACATAAAGAATTATGGATACCTGCTGAAAAAATGTCTGAATTTAACGAAAATATATTAGGGAGAATTCAAATAAAGCGAGCATATTATGGAACTGAATATACTGGAATCAGCCCAAATGGAAAATCAGGGTTTAAGGAGGATAACATTAACAGGCAATTAAAGTTGCTAGAATCAACTCTTAACTATAATTGCATGGACTTCAGTGGGACTGTATATGTAGAATGGAAATTAATAAACTTGAATTTCCTATATTGGTTTAAAGTATTTAGTGAACATAAAAAAGCGTTGAAATCAATTTACAATTGTTTAGAAAAGAATGATAAATTATATATCACTAAAGAGTTAATTTTCTGAAAATTATCTTCATGTGATATAAGTTTAAAGGAGGGTTATTGATCACGCCGTTAATAATTGTAATTTTGTAAGTTGGTTTTTTTCAAAAACAAAATTAAAAAATCACTGAAATCTTTGCAAAGAAATCAGTGATTTTTTTATACCAAGAGGAGACTACTGCTATACGCGTGTTGCCAGAGCTTAAAGTGTTAAAAAATACTCTCTGTTATAATGTGAAAATCTAATGATCTAAACGCTAAGAATGCTAATGTGTTGATGAAGACCCAAGGTTCCACAACAACAACCCAGTATCGGTATGGTAATGAACGGCTGTGTACCAATGACGATTTCTATTTGTATGATGGCCAAGGAAGCGTTACAATTCTGTTAAGCGGATCCAATCAGGTGCTGTCGACCTACAGCTACAGCGATTATGGAAGGAGAGATAAGAAGTGTAATCCGTTTGTTAGCAGCAGCGATGAATACGGATATCGCTCAGAAGCGCATAACAGTGATGAAACACAGTACTTAAGAGCTCGCTACTATGATACGGTCACAGAATTATTTATCAGCGCAGATGGCTATCGTGGGGACTGGCAGGATCCGTTAAGCCAGAACCGATACAACTATGGTCGCAATAACCCGAACAAATACTTTGACCCAACCGGAAAATGGAGTGTCTGGGGAGCGATTAAAGGGGCTGTGAACAGTGCCGCAAAGGCTGTGAACAAAGTGGTGCAGACCGTCAAGAATGCGTTTACTCCGCCGAAAAAATCACCACAGCCTAAAAACAGCTATACACCACCAAAGAAATCGACACCGACTCAGAATGTAACCAATCCAACCGGAGCCCGAACAGCGCCACCGATCTATTCCAAGTATGATAAGGCGATTCAGTATACAGCACCGTTGAACAATAACAATAACTACAATAACAACGGAAGCTCTATCGGTGGATCCGGCGGTGGTTCAGGAAGCAATGGTAGTGGAAAAAACACCACAGCTCGAAGCCAGGCGGAAGCGCAAAAAGCGGCTGAACTGCTTCGGCAGCGAATTGAGGAACAACAGGGAACGATTATGAAGTCGTTACAAAAAGCAAAGGCAGGATTAGCTGAAAAAGAACAGGAAAAGCGGAAAGTCGAAGCGATTATGGCATCGATACAAGAACCGCGGTTCAATTTGGAATTCCTCAATAAAATGGGAAGTTTATACAATCGAGTCAGCGGCTGGTGTAAAGAGCGTGGGAAAGAAATCAAAGAAGTTGGCGATAATTTTAAGAAGGGAGCTAAGGAATTAGGAGACCAGCTCAACGAGGCCTTGTTGGGAGGCTTACAGCATGTGAGCGATACAATTGGTTCAGTCTCTGAAGCGATTTCGAAGCTGACATGGAAAGACGTGGGGAAAGCAACGGTCACAACTATCGCTGCTGGACTAACGTTTGCGGCAATCTTCGTGCCGGGAGGCGGAGTAGTCGGAGCAGTGATTAACGGATTTGTAGCCGGAGGAGCCGCAGGAGCCGCAGGATCATTAGCAAGTAGCACATTTGAGATTGTGGATGCGGTGCAGGCAAACAGTCAAGATGAGCTGTTGAAGAAGTATAATGCCAAAGACTGGGCAGAGCTGGCGCATAATTACCTAGAACAAGCTGGAAATTCCATGGTACATGGTTCGATTGCGGGTGGCGTTACAGCCGGCACCCAAGCCTACGTTGACTCTAAACTGCATCCTGAAGGAAGTGTTGTTCAGAGTGGGAATGAGGGAGCTAGTAGAGCTGAGACGGGAACCGTATGGGATGACATTAAGGCAACACAGCCAAATATTGAAGGAACAGATATACCAAAATCGTTTGAGTTGAGTGCAGGGGGAAAAGATTATTGGGTAAATCCTAACGCTACTAAACATATGGCAGAGTATTCGACGAGAACCCTATCACATGGACAAAAAATTACAGAACAACAGTTATTGTCAAGTTTTAAAGCAGCAGTAAGTGAAGCAACAACTAAAGGGTTCACATACAATGTTCCGATACGTGTGGGAAATTGGGAATTGATTTTTAGTCCAGAGAGACAAGTAGGTCAATTACCAGTTATAAAGCATGCACTTTATATACCATAGGAGGATAATAGATGAAAGTAAAACAAGTGTTATTACAGAATACTATAGGCGAAAAAGAGGTTGACTTTTATGTTCCTGTGAAAATCGATTTCAAGGAAAATGATGAAAAAAATAAGGAACTATTTTATTATAGAATGTTCAATCCTAAATCATCATTTGTTGAGGTTTCCATCAATTCAGTTACAAGTAAAATAGTGAATATAACATTAGTATCTGTAAATAATTTTAAAGAGATAGAACGTTCATGTTTAAATATTCCTAAGGAAGATGGAAATCCGATAATTGATATGAGTATTTTTAGCGAAGATCATATTATAACGGATAATGTGAATTTTAATATTTATATACATGATAAAAAGATATATATATTGCAAGAATCTATCGCTGTTTGCAAGCAATTAAAAATGAAGTTTGTAAGTCTGCTTTTAGATAAACAAAATAATATATCTGGATTTGTTTTTGAAGATTTTTCAGATGGGGAGTGGAAAGAAGTAAAAGAAAGCATTGATAGCTCAGTAAGTATTGTATCAGAAGTATAACAATTCTAATTCATCCACTTCCAGCGTACGAAGTGTAAGTCTTGGAAGTGGCCTGGATTGGAGCGCTAACGACAATCCTGACAATACACATTTAGCACTACTTTACAAATACAGAACTAAGAGCAGAATACTGACTCTCGAAAGGCTTTGCAGTCGATTTATGACTGCAAAGTTTTTTGTTGTAAAATAGATCAAAATAGAAAAATAAGAAATTTTATTGAAAATGTTACAAACCGATCTTTGATATTCGTATATGATGTAAAAGACGGAACTTTCATCACCTATACCTATGATGTCAATCGGAACCTGCTTTCCAAACTAGACTCTACATTCACTCATGATGTTTTGGATCGCATGATTCCGATAACGGATGATCACAGTATGACCTAACATAAATGTGATACAGTTGATTATCACAATCACATATTTAAACGATGAGCTGGCAGAAAATCCAGTGGTTCTGGTCAAGACTCAGTACAATGCGAAGACGAAGTATTGTTATGGCAATGAACGGTTGTGTACCAATGACGATTTCTATTTGTATGATGGACAAGGAAGCGTTACAATTCTGTTAAGCGGATCCAATAAGGTGCTGTCGACCTACAGCTACAGTGATTATGGAAGGAGAGATAAGAAGTATAATCCATTTGTCAGCAGTGATGAATACGGATATCGCTCAGAAGCGCATAACAGCGATGAAACGCAGTACTTAAGAGCCCGGTATTATGATACTGTCACAGAATTGTTTATCAGTGCGGATGGCTATCGTGGGGACTGGCAGGATCCGTTAAGCCAGAACCGATACAACTATGGTCGCAACAATCCGAACAAATACTTTGACCCAACCGGAAAATGGAGTGTCTGGGGAGCGATTAAGAATACGGTGAATAAAGTTGTGAACACCGTGAAAAAGACAGTGAACAACGTAGTTAAGACAGTGACCAAAACTGTGAATAACGTTGTTAATACCGTGAAGAACACCTTCAATCCACCAAAGAAATCGACACCGACTCAGAATGTAACCAATCCAACCGGAGCCCGAACAGCACCACCAATCTATTCCAAGTATGATAAGGCGATTCAGTATACAGCACCGTCGAACAATAACAATAATTACAATAACAACGGAAGTTCTAACGGTGGATCCGGCGGCGGTTCAGGAAGTAAGAGCAGTGGAAAAAACACTACAGCTCAAAGCCAGGCGGATGCGCAAAAAGCGGCTGAACTGCTTCGGCAGCGAATAGAAGAACAGCACGGAACATTAATCCGGTCGGTACAAAAAGCGTCGGCAGGATTAGCTGAAAAAGATCAGCGGAATATAAAAGTAACGCAGAAAGGCTTTAAGGGGATTGATTTCAAAGATGTGAAGGATAAAATCGGATCGTTGGCAAGTCGATTCACTGGCTGGTGTGAAAGTACGAAGGAAACGATCAGCAAAGGAATTGAATGGGCAGGAGAGAAAGCTGGAGAAGCTTGGGATGCAGCAAAGAGCATGACCAAGAATACCATTCAGAGTTTCCTGGATCACCCAGTAGAAAATATGTTGATCGCGGCAGGAGGCGCAGCGGTTCTGTACTTAACAGCTGCATCCTTTGGAACTTTACCAGTGTTAGCAGGAATCTTAGGTCATACCGCAGTAGCTGGATATGCAGGCGCCACAGTCTACAGTATTTATGAGTACAACTATGTAGACAAGGAAAAAGGGGCACAAGATTTAACGAAAGTTGCTTTATCCACAGTAGGCAGTCTCGGGGTTCTGGGAAGCACAGGCAATATTAATGCTGGAGGAACTCCAAGCATAGGAATACAGGGTGATGGAAGTGCGGCACTAAGTGGAGGGAAGCTAATCGGTTATACACTAAGCTTAGATGCAGCAGTAGCTTCAGATCCTGCAGTAAGTGCAGCATTGGGAATTACACAAGCAACGATTACGAATGGCGAAGTATCTTTTGGAGAACAATCTAAAGATCAAAAACCAAATAATGACATAACAAGTAGTTTAAAGAAAGTTAAAAATAATAAAGAAGCTAATAAAGTGGCTAATGAATTTGGATATGAAGGTGCGGAAGAATTAAAACAAGATTATGTTTTTAAAGACGGCGCAAAATTTAACATGATGATCGATACTGAGACAGGAGAAATAGTTTTAGTATCTATTAAAGATAGTAAAATTCAAGTGCGCACAGGATTATTTAGATAGGGAGAAAAAGCATGATACCAAAAATTAAAGTGTATTTTTACTTGTCAGGAGATACAATAGATTTAAATGATATATCAGAAAAGCTTAAATTAACTCCAACAAGAACTCGAAAAAAAAAATGAATGGCCACAGGGATCAATTAATGCGGGGTTAGCACAGGATGTTTGGCAATTTCAAATAGATAAGAAAGAATGTTTTTCTATCTCTGAACCGCTAAATAAGCTGCAGAACATAATTTTGCCCAAAATAGAATGTCTAAAAGCATGTATTGAACAATATACCTTAGAAGTGTCAGTAGTAATAACTGTTGAGATGAAAGCTGGTGAGGGTCCTGAATTAACTTTATCAAAGGATAATATAATTTTTTTATCAAAGATAAATGCAGAGTTTAGTTTAGATTTATATGTTGACTAAATGGCAAAAATTGAAAACTAATTATAAATTAGCGCTTTCTTTGCTCGAATTTGTTTAGTCCGGTAGAAAATTCTCGAAAATGGATTTTTAAGAATAATTTTCTAAAAATATTATCCTTTGGTAGATAATAAAGTAAAGTGTTATCAGTATTTAAAATCTTATGAAACTTTACCAGTACTGGCAGGAATCTTAGGCCATGCCGCAGTAGCTGGATATGCAGGAGCTACAGTTTACAGTATTTATGAATACAAATATGTAGACAAGGAAAAAGGGACACAAGATTTAACGAAAGTTGCTTTATCCACAGTAGGCAGTCTCGAGGTTCTGGGAAGCACAGGCAGCATTAATGCTGGAGGAACTCCAAGCATAGGAATACAGGGTGATGGAAGTGCGGCACTAAGTGGCGAGAAGCTTATAGGTTATACGCTAAGTTTAGATGCAGCAGTAGCTTCGGATCCTGCAGTAAGTGCAGCATTGGGAATTACACAAGCAGCGATTGCGAATGGTGGAGGATCTTTTGGAGAGCAGAGTGGTGTCAAGAGTGATGATAAGGGAGACAGTGATTTTGAAAAAGGTAATTATAATAAAGTAAAGGATAATTACTTAAAGAAAAATGGTATTGATGCCCATGAATTGAAAAAGGATTTTTTGGGAAGAAAAGCACCAATTGCAGAATATGATATTTATGTAGATAAGGACACAGGAGAATTATTTATTTTCAAGAAAGGTGGAAAGGGGGTTGGAATTCCCATAGGTGAATTCATAAAATAAGTTATGGAAAGAACAAATGTAAAAGTAAGTCTAAGATTTATAGGGGAGGATTATGATATTCAGGAGATAACAGATACTCTAAATATCATTCCTTCTGAATCATGGAATAAAGGAGAGCCTATTAGAAATTCTGGGAAGAAGCGTACATATACAGCCTGGATTTATAGTTTAGATGCAATTGAAACATTGGATGTATGCGAGCAAGCAAAAAAAATTGAAAAGGTATTTTCCCCTAAAGGTGAAAAAATTGCTACATTGAAAAAAAAGTATAATCTGGATGTTAGTGTTGACTTTGTGATAATAATAGAAAACGAAGACGTTCCAGCAATATACTTTGATGCATCATTTATTGAATTTGCTGCTAAAATAGGGGCAAGATTTGACTTGGACACGTATGTAAACTGAACACATTTGCCCAGCTTTGTTGGGCGATGTCTCCAAAGGTTATGCACTTTTTAGCATAACCTCTTTGACAATAAGGAGAAATCCACAGAAGGCGGATCTCAGGAAGACTTAAGTTGGTTGAACAGGTGAAGCCAGCGAAACAAAAAAGGGACTGTAATGCAAAAGGAAAAATAGCCGAAAGCATTACAGCTTCTTTTGATTTGCACACTTTTCGCTCCTAAGTTTTTTTTGGCTCTTTGGTGATTGAAGTGTTGTATACTGATCAAGGGCAACGGATGAGGATAAAAAGTCGGAAGAGTACACGTATGATCTCAATGGGAATCTGACAACGTTAAAACAAAAAGATGGAACCCTCATTACATATACCTATAATGCCAATCAGAACCTGCTTTCCAAATCGGACGTCACCTTCACTATGACGCTCTGAACCGAATTGTGACGATGACAGATGATCTTGGCTCTATCCAGTATAGTACGATGCAGCTGGCACCCAAGCCTACATTAACTCTAAACTGCATCCGAATAGTAGCATTATTCAGAGTGGGAATGAGGGAGATACTGGAGCTAAACCGAATAAAGATGTGATTTTTGGAAGTGAGATTAAATCTGCCGAAAAATTAGCTAATCAAATTTCAAAGCGCGGTTGGACGAAAGAGTTGGTTATGGACACAATAATCCATATACGATACGTACAAGTATTAACAAGGCTACCGGAAATCAGGCAACTGTCTATTATACAAAGCAAGGATCATATGTAATAGTAGATGACATTACTAAAGCAGTAGTACAAGTAGGAGACAATATAAATCCTACTACATGGATTCCTGATTCACACATAGTAATCTATATATCCCTAAGTAAGAAAGGAGTCAAAATGACAATAAGCATAAAAGAAGAATTAAAAAAATTGAAAGTTTATACAATATCAAATGAAAAATTGTATAAATTAAGCGAGTTAGAAGAAATTTTGCAGAGTGTGTGTTTCGATATATTTGAAAGTGACGATATTATTCTTACACCTTACTATATTGTCAATAATAAAGTATATGAATTATATGCTTATGAATTAAATGTACGATTTGTTGATAAAACTGATTTTGAAAGTTATTTAAAAAAAATAACTGGAAAAGCACGAATAGAAGAAATTGCTGATGAAATTATTGAATTGCATAAAAATTGCTACTTAGAAATCACTGATGGTAAAAAGCTACCTAAACGAGCCTTGCAAGAGTATATATCATATTTGCAAAGCTCCAAAGAACTTAAGGCGGAAATACAAAAAGTGTTTTCAACCTTTGATAAAGGGAATTTGTATTTTGAAGTTTATTAAATTCTAGCGATATGATAAAAGGGCATTCCCATTGTAGGAAATGTTCTTCTTCTATATTTAATGATGCTTGAAATCTTGTGAAGAAAGGACTTGTTAAATGGAAGCATTAGCAATAAATTTTATAAGAATAAGTAATGTTGTCTGCATATTTAGGCTAAAACGCAGAAAACACGCTCTACATAAGGCTTTACAGTCGATTTATGACCGCAAATTTTGTGTTGTAAAATAGATCAAAATATTGGTGTATGTGTCACGTTTTAGAACAAAAATATTCTATAATGTCTGATGCGAGTGTGAAAGAAATTATAAGTAAACAAAAACTCTTAGAATGGTATAATGATCCTAGCAACTATAGATCAAAATTACCAAGCAATAATGAGAATCATATGTATGAATGCTGGGAGGAGAATAGAGTGGATATTAAGTGGGTTGCGAAGTTAAAAGGAAAAGAAGAATTTTTCAAAAATTATTCCTCGCAATGTATTGCAGAAAATGATAAAATAGAATCAATATTATTTTATTCAATTTCTAATAATAACTTGGATGATAGATACGACATTACGAATTTCCTTCTGGATCAAGGGATAAATCCTATTGTAATAAATGAAGAACATGAAACATTGCTACATGTATTGTTGTCACAAGTAAAACATGATTTAAATAAGACTATAAATTTGTGTCAACGTCTTATAGATGCTGGAGTTGATGTCAATGTGCTAGATAATAAGTGTAGATTGGCATTACAATATTTAATAAATTTGAAATACACAGATTTTGAATTGGAGCCTTTATATAATTATAGGTTTAATAGAAAAGGTGTTGATGTTGAACAAAAGAATGTTTGGGGAATGTCACCCATAGATGTCGCAAGAAAATTACCGTATCGAAAAGATTTAGTTAAAAGAATAGAACAATATAAATTGTTAAATGAATAAAGATCTGTAAGCTGTTCAAGAACCAATCTTAATTATTAAAAAATGAGGTGAATCAGATAGGGGGGAAAATATATTTAATCAAGATATAGGAGAAGAATAATATATGATTATTAACATTTTTAAAAGCTGTCGATGAATTTCCGTAAGGTTAACTTCTATTTTCGAGAATAGTTCAAACATCATATGAATAGTAGTGTTGTCTGAACGGTAAGTGAGGTGGGACATAATTCAACCACATATACGGACTATGCTGAAAATGCTACGAAAAATCTAAGATCCTTAGAGGTAGTACTAGGAAAATACATACAGTTTGGTATTTCATATGTAAATATAGCAGAATGGAGAGCAGTAACGTATTTTCAACTAGATAACTGGGAAGAAATAGTTGGTGCTGTTGATGAAACAAATATTTGGAAAGCAAATGAACTGTTTTGATACAACAAAATAAAAAATTATTTTGTCGTATAATCCCTATAGTACAATGGGGATTTATGCACAGGAAGTTTAATTTTTGAAAATGGATACAAATTTTTAAACTCTGGAGATTTTTGGAAAACGGGTGTACATTAGGAGAACTGCTATGCAATCACAAGATTTTAGTAGTGGAAAAGAAATATTTTATAAATATAATGGAGACTTTTTCAGATGGAAAGGGATGGTGTATATCAAGAGTATAAAAAATGTGCGATTCCAAGAGAGCTCGAATTACAATGGATAGAAGAAAAAATAACCAATCTTGTTAAAATGCTTACTAAATGTCCTAATTATAAAAAGATAGCTGAAGCATTAGCTGAGTATGGACATTATGCTGTGTTACTTAAAGATGGCGATATGTTTGACTTTATGATTAGATATGTATTTGAACGTAAATGTGATTGGGATACAAACACCATTTTCAGAAATATTAACGCTATTTTGTCATCTGCTAGTATTATAAAAGATCATAAAATGAAGTGATTATAAAATGTATAACATGTCTAAAGGAAGTTCTAAATCAAGATGTTAAAATTTCAGACGATTATAGAGAGGAGGGGGAGCTGCCAGAGTATTTATCGAGAGAAAGAGTTATAGCCAATATTCAGGGAACAATAAATTATTTGGAAAGCATATCAAAGTAGGATTAAATTTAAAGATACTCTGCTTTGTGAGAATATCAATTAAAGTGTAAGCTTGGGAAGTGGCTTGGATTGGAGTATTAGCGGCGAACCTTACAGGACACATTGTAACGCAGCTCTACGAATTACGGAAATAAGCACAGGAAACTGGCTCTATGAAAGGCTTTTTAGTCGATTTATAACTGCATAGTTTTTTGTTGCAAAATAGATCCAAATAGAAAAATAAAAAATTCTATTAAAAATGTTACAAATTGGTCTTTGATATTCGTATATAATGTAAAAGACAGAACTATCATCACCTATACCTATGATCTCAATCAATTCCTGTTTTCCAAGCCGGGCGCAACATTCACATATGATGTCTTGGATCACTCAGTAGTAAACATGTTGATCGAAGCAGCTGGAGTAGCTGGGTCGTTAGCAAGCGGTACATTTGAGCAAAAGACTGGAGTTGGTATATAATTACTTTTAACGAGAAGGTAATTAATTTCTACCAATTCCTTACTGTTGATGAAGTACAAGCGAGGAAGATTGCTCCTTGGTTTGAAGAAGTAGGCCTCATCCAATATGAATTTAGTGAGTCCATTTCGAAATTACTAAAACAAGGAATATTAAGGAAAGTAGGACAATAAATGAATCGGGAAGAATTATCTAAAGAGCTTTTAAAAAAGAAAATTCCTCAAGATGCATACTCATTGTTTGGGGGATTGCCAAATGAGTGTTTTTGCTTAGCAGAGGAAAAACAATGGGAGGTATATTATAGTGAAAGAGGTAAAAAAACACAATTACGAAAATTTAATTCTGAGGATGAAGCATGTGAATTTATGTATAAAAAATTAATCAATATTTTTTGTTAGTTTGGTATATTGTTTTTGTGTAGCTTTGCCGAGTGATGCTCTTGCTCGCTGGTTTGATGCCACACAGCGTTTAACCTGAATACATTTTGATTGTTAATACTTTTTGGACTGAAAAATCTGTTTCCAAATCAAGTCAACAAGCTAAATATTCCGTCAGCTGATGTGCCTTTCTGAGCGGCGCAGACTGATATGGTTCATTATTGGATTAAGAAAACATCACAGAGAAACAAAGCATGCTGGAAAAAGCAAAGGAAGAATTAGTTGGGATGCAGCAGTGGCTTCTAATCCAGCAGTCAGTGAGGGCTTTAGGCATTACACAGGCTGTGATTGCGAATGGCGGAGGATCTTCTGGAGAACGGAGTAGTGTCAGGAGTGATGGTAAAGGAATACTGATAATACAAAGCATGGGGAGCAACGTTTAAAGAAAAGCTTACTGACGAAAAGGTAGCGGATATTATGGAGAATTACTCTCGAAAAGTGTATCAAGAAGGAGGCAGGATAGTATACGCAAAGAAAAATGGCAAGTATTATGATGTAATAATTACAAATACTGATGGTGAAATCATTACTGCTGTTGGAGGAAATACTAAATCTTTAAAACGTGGAAAGAGGTTACTAAAATGCTCAGTAATAATAGAGGATATAGTTCATTACCATATGAAGTAAGATAGGAGAAAATTATTGGTAAAAATAGCAAACATAGAAGGCAATTTGGAGTTTAAGATATGCCTGAAAAGAAATGATATGCTTGATTATAATCCGCAAAGAAGTGATTATGAAAATTGGATTCCATTTACTCTGTATTTAAATTTACCTGATAGATGCAGCATAATTGGTGAGAATGTTAAAGCTACAATGACGATATTTGAAATAAAAAATTTGATTCATGGTATTGAAAATGTGCTTGTTCATTTGGATAATCAGGAAACTGTATTTATAAGGTTAATAGCAGTGAATGCTTATTTGAACTAAAGCTAGAAGGAATTCATGAAGATAATGCTGTTGAAATTGAATTGTAGATAAATTTAGAAAATCAAACAATGGGAAAGATTTCAGGTTTTGACGAGGGAGTGAGATGGGAAACGAATAAGGATGAAATAAATGTTTTTCTTGAAAATTTTAAAGAGGAACTTTTAAAAATTAAAAAAATACCAAGTTCTAATGAGTGGTATATAATTTTGTAGTGTGATATCCCTAGAGGTTATGCACTTTCCAGCATAACTTCATTAATCTGTTGGCAGGTGTATTGAAGCCTGGAACAGCTGATACAGCAAAAAAACTATTAATGTGAAGTAATGGTATATGGCACTAGAAACAAAAATGTTTCAGTGAAGCATTTCGTGATATAAGAAAAGGCAGAATCACAATAAAACAAACGTGATTTTGATGCATAATATCGTTTTCTAATAGCGGTAGGATTGGAGAATTCAGATCTAGTGTTAGATAAGATCAATTTAAATGTTTTTTTAAATAACTTATGATCTAAGGCGCTTTCGTAAAGCTAATTAATTAGAGGAATTACAACTTGCTGACTTTTATAAAGTGTCTGACAGACGGAAAAATATTATGAGGTGTTTACAGATGAGACATACATTTATGATCCAAGTTATAAAGATGTTCCTGTGCTAAAAGATGATTATTTCAATATGCTGAAAGAAATTAATCCTCAAGGTTTTAATGCTTTTACGAAAAAGTAGGTGGTATAATGGAAAATAATGAGATGTTGATAGCATATCTTTTTAAAGAATTATTTCCTATAGAGTGGATGCGCTATAGAATGTATTTTTCTGAGGATATCTATAGATCTATTCCTTATTTGTTGTACCGTTATAAGGATGATTGTGATTTAATTTATCAAGAAAAGTTGCTAAATTGTGTTGAAAGCTATAAAGGAAAACAAAAATGGACAACATTCCATCCGCATTATATTAAAAATAATAATTACATATTAACTTTAAAATCCGTACGTGAAAAAATAGAGGAATGTAAAAGATCGGGAAGAATATATTATGAAAAAGCAGAGTTTGGGGATGACTTCAACAGAATGTGTGAAGACGCAATTAGCGATATTCCTAATTTAGGGAAGCACATTAGAGAAGCTATGATATTAAAGATTCATAGTTTGAATGGGCACATACCAAAATGATATGGAGGTTATTTATGCATAAGTTAGTGGAACAAATAATTAAACTTGGAGGGATAGATACGGAAATTACAAGAATTCATATAGATGAATGGTTTGAAAATGCCACAATCGGTTTTTTTGGAAATGAAGATAAGGAGGTAGTTTGTAAATTTAAACAATGTTTTGAGGTTTCCTTAAAACATGATAGGAATTATTTAAAAGAAAGAAATTCAGATGATAGCTTGAGTTATAAATATTTTATTCAAGATGTTAGAATAATTAAAAACGATGAATTTTATGTGTTTGAAATTTCTGCATGGCCTTTAGCTGGAAAAATTATTTGTAAAGAAATTTGTATAGATATTCAGAATTAATAATTGTTTAATCGTTTAGAAGCTATTAAAGAAGGAGGGTTTGCTGATTATTTTCTTGACGTGAAGCTTAGTGAGCGATGTTATGAGAATGTAGATAAGGTAATCGAAAATGTTTTTTAAATAAGGTTTCGGATGATTTATTCCTTAACTGTGTAAATGATTTTTGAGTATAGACGAAAAAGTCTTACTAATTCAAGGTAGGTAGCGTTTGAAAAGTAATTAGAATATCTGTTTATTGCAGTGACAAATTTTAAGAAAATAAGAAAAAAGGAAAAATAGAAGTTGATGAAGTTTTAAAAATAAATTTAATTAATAATAACTAAATAGAATGATGCTGGATCAAAAGCTTAAAGCAGAGAAAAGGTTGATTAACTCCTTTAGAGTTTTTTGCACGATAACCTGAAAAATACCTGAAATAAGCTTTTTTTGGTTTGAAAGGTGGATGAACTTCCAATAATTTTAGAATCTAACAAACTCCAAGTAGGCAAGATTTTATGAACATGTCGGTCGAGTACTTTAAAACCCAATGTCATAGAATTGTTTGAAATCCCCCTTAGTAGATTTATCACCCGGCTTTGCCAGACAATGCCCAAGGCTTAGGTGACGTTAAGCTACCAGAGCCTTTAACTTAAATTTGATAGTAGCTTCGGTAAAACCGTAGATGAGATTGCTTTAATTGGATCACTGGAGAATCAAGGTTATAACTCATTTCAGGAACTTAAAGAAGTTATCGGCACAGCCGGTAACGGAAAGCATTGACATCATATTGTCGAGCAAATTAATAATACTTCCAATATAATAGAAATCGATAGTGCAGTTCATGTTAAAATAAGTAGATATTATAATACAAAGAATTTTGATTTTACAAACGGCTTAAGTGTTTGGGATTCGCGTCTGGGTAGAGTTATGATGTTCAATACGAATTTGGTATAAATGTTCTTAAACAGTATGGAGTAATTAAATGAAAGTTAAAGATTGGAGTAAAGAGAATATTATAAAGCAATTTAAAAAAAGTGGCGATGTTATGATGCGTGCAACTTTGGAAGGAGATTATAAAAAAAATAATAAAGAAGGAAAAAAACTAACTGAAATATTTAAACAATTTGAGGCCAATACGAAGTTAGCGATGAATTGTCTTCCGGAATTAATGAAAAGTAATAATGTGGTTGTCAAAACTAAGGCGGCAGCTTATTGTTTAGCGCTTAATATTATGGTAAATACAGCTGAGAATTTACTAATTGAAATAAGCGATGATCCCAAAAACGGAATATTTGGGTTTAATGCAAAAATGGTTTTGAAAGTTTGGCATGAAAATGGGAAACTGGAAATTTACCAAAAGAAAAAATAGAAAATACTTAGGAATAGGAAAAATCATAAGGTAACCAAATAGTTTAGGGGTATTTCCAAAATGTAGTTATAATGACGTGACTCTTGAACTGGATGATTTAGGACATCGAAATTATATAGAGTCATGAGGGATGAAGAATACAAAAGCTTAATGTTTATTGGAAAGTTATCTGATGAACAGGGTTCGATGGAAATAAAATGGATGACAACCAATTCCGTAGATGCACTAGAATGACTTAATAGTATGATTTTGATAAGAATCCTAAAATAGTCGAAATCACTGTGTCTGAATCTGCGCTAGATAGTTTCTATTATTCTGGGAATAATCTTGATAACATTGGATCGGCATTTAGTGGGGAAATTGATTATTTAAATACTGTTATAAAATCTATAAAATAGGAGGCTAATATGAAATTATATAGACCTGTTGGATTATATGAAATGGTGAAAATTTTGAATAAAGATGGTAAGGTTTTTCCGCCTAGATATTCTTATCAACCTATTTTTTATCCTGTTTTAAACGAATCATATGCGATTCAAATTGCACAAAAATAGAATACATTAGATTATAATTCAGGATTTGTAGGATTTGTGACAGAATTTGAGATTGATGATAATTATATAAAAAAATATGAAAGTCATTGTGTGGGTAGTGAAATACATAAAGAATTATGGATACCTGCTGAAAAAATGCCTGAATTTAACGAAAATATATTAGGAAGAATTCAAATAAAGCGAGCATATTATGGAACTGAATATACTGGAATCAGCCCAAATGGAAAATCAGGGTTTAAGGAGGATAACATTAACAGGCAATTAAAGTTGCTAGAATCAACTCTTAACTATAATTGCATGGACTTCAGTGGGACTGTATATGTAGAATGGAAATTAATAAACTTGAATTTCCTATATTGGTTTAAAGTATTTAGTGAACATAAAGAAGCGTTGAAATCAATTTACAATTGTTTAGAAAAGAATGATAAATTATATATCACTAAAGAGTTAATTTTCTGAAAATTATCTTCATGTGATATAAGTTTAAGGTAGTTTGTAAATTTAAACAATGTTTAGAGGTTTCCTTAATACAGGATGGGAATTATTATCCATAATCAAACAGGGAGAATGAAGTATGAAAAAAGTTAGAGAATTCTTGTATAATCATGGATGGTCTTATTATCAAGTTCGCAATCTGACGGTGGCTCCCCTGTGTTTTTTGTTATTTATACTAGCAACATACGGTTTTACTTCAGTTACCCAGAATCAGTCTTTCAGTAAAGAATCACCGCAGGTAATTCCTCTTTCAGATTTTGGTTTGATGGATGAAATTGTAGAAAAGAAACGTAATTGGATTGATGGACTGGGTAATCAACGTTATGAATGTATTCTTCAGGGAGTGGATCCGGATACAAATTACAATATCAGATTGAATATTAATGTGGTTGATTATCAAGAAGAGATTAATCCAGTCATTGGATATCTTCGCGAGATGGGAATCAGTGTTAATCAAAATTCTTTTCGATTAAAGGATCTTAGAGATTACCTTGAAGATATGAATGAATTAGATGCTGATCTGTGGAAATCAGAAATGGCTTATTCCAGTCTGACTTTTGACATTGAGCTATCCTCCTATGGGAATCCGAATAATACGATATATTTGCTTTCTGGAAATAGAGCTGTGGTTTTTCGATATTATGATAATATCGAAATAACCCAGGATTTAATTGACTGCATCGTTTCTATCTATGATTTGGATATAAAATGAACAGTAGCGGATTTTTATGAGCAACCCTAATCAAGTCATGCTTATTTTAGATCGAATGAGGAAGAGGATCCAAAATCTATCTATGAGAGGAATAAACATCCTGAAATGTCCGAAACCTTAAATTGTCCAATAATTAGAATTTATGTACACATACCTATAATTTTATTGTCGCGGTAGAATTAAAGTGAACCTTTGAAGTTTGTACAGCCAAATGAAAGAGGGTTCTTTTTATAATGATAGCCAAATAATGAAAAATGTGTTTTTTAAGATCTGAATCATAAGAAAAATGTGCAATTTTGTTACTAAAATCCCAGAAAAATGTGTCGAACTAATTGCAGACCATAAGCAAGGATGGGGACTCGGTATGAAAAGAAATGCAATTCAAGATTTAAAAAACTGGAAGGCGAGTGAGGAGCGCAAACTGAGGGTATTGAAATGAGCACGGCAGGTCGACAATAGTGTAAAGTATAGTGAAGAATTCCTCTGCAATAAGGAAAAATCACGGAACAGATATTATTCCTGTTGAGGTAAAAGGGGGAGAAGACAAGTCTGCACCTTCGTTTAAGAGGTACATTGCTGAACATCAACCTGAATATGCGATTCGTTACTCTAAGCGCGGATATAGAAAAGATGGAAAAATGATCAATCTTCCCCTATATCTGGCTCGAAAAACCATTGACTTACTTTGATTTTAAAAGCCTGACGTAAAAATAAGCAGGCATCATTCCTTTTCGCTCAGCTGTTCTCGTACTAAATCAATGAAGCCTCGGGCATAATCCGGCAGGTAGACCCCTTTGCGGTAAGCTGCAGCATAGTGCGTCAACGTTCGCTCGCGGCCAACAGAAAAACAACGCGGGGCAGGCTGGTAAGCCTGCAGCTCTACCGCGTGAATATCCCGAGTGAAGGAACAACCGTAACCGGCAGCGGTGAGCGCCATGGAAACGTCGATATTCTGAATTTCCAAAATGACGTTGGGAGTCATGTTGTAATCATGAAATAACTGATCAGTTATCTGACGGGTGCGTTGATCCTTTTTCTGCAGGATAAACAGCCGGTCTTTTAGCAAGCTGAGATCTAGCCAGGGATAACGGCAGCCAGGCCGGGGCTCGGCTAGATTGATCAGCGGATCCTGCGGCGGCAGCAGCAACATCAGCTCTTCAATGCGGATGATTTCCGTCACCAGCTCGCGGCGGCGCACCGGCAGGGAAAAGAAAGCCAGATCCAGCTCGCCCCGGATTAAGCTTTCCTCCAGCTTTGGCGGATCCTTTTCCTCTATGATCAGCTTGACGTGCGGATACCGCTGAGTAAAGGCCGGCAGAACCTTGGGCAGCAGGGAGAAGCTGCGAAAGATTGAAAGACCGATGCGCAGCTGTCCACGGTGATTTTGAGCGATATCCTGCATTTCCTCATCCAGCTGTTTTTTCATAAATAATATTTCCTGAGCTCGTTCGATATACTTTTCGCCCGCGTAGGTCGGAACCAGCCGGTTGCCCAGACGACAAAACAACGGCTGACCGACGCTGCTTTCCAACCGCTGCAGAAAGCGTGTCAGAGCCGGCTGGGTTAAATACAATTCCTGAGCTGCCTTGGTGATGCTTTCATTGCGGGCTAAGGCTAAGACATACGTCAATTCTTTAAAATCCATGCGCTTGTTCCTTTCGCTTGCTTTATAATTATTACATCAAGTAATAATCATTATGAAATGAATGAATTTGTGGAATCCTGAATTCCATTATACAATAAGACAGTCAGAAAAACTTACAAGAAGAGGAGAAAAGTATGGGGAAACTTGAATCACAGGAAGAAAAATATAAAACAATGACGGAAAAACCAGTGTCCAGTCTGATTTGCCGCCTGGCGGTGCCGACGATTATCAGTATGTTAGTAACCTCCTTTTACAACATGGCGGATACATTCTTCGTCGCCCGGATCGGAACCAGCGCAACCGCGGCGGTCGGCGTTTCCTTTGCGTTGATGGCGATCATCCAGGCGTTCGGCTTTTTCTGCGGTCATGGTTCGGGGAATTTCATTTCCCGCAAGATGGGGCAGCATCGGTTTGACGAAGCCCAACAGATGGCAGCCACCGGCTTTTTCACAGCCTTGATGCTAGGCACAGTCATTCTGGTGCTGGGTGAGATCTTCATCGATCCGCTGTGTCGGATTTTAGGCGCTACGGAAACCATTCTGCCGTATGCTCGCCAGTACCTGCGCTTGATTCTGATCGGCGCACCGTATATGACAGCTTCGCTGGTCTTGAACAATCAGCTGCGGTTTCAGGGCAGCGCCTTCTATGCGATGATCGGGATCGCTTCCGGAGCAGTGCTGAACATCGCGCTGGATCCGCTGTTCATCTTCGTTTTTGACATGGGCGTCAGCGGGGCGGCGCTGGCGACGATCATCAGCCAGCTGGTCGGCTTTGTTTTGCTTTTAAGAGGAACGACGCAGGGCGGCAATCTGCGGGTACGCCTGCGCAACATCACGTTCTCCAAATATTACTATTCACAGATCATCAACGGCGGTATGCCGTCGCTGTGCCGGCAGGGCTTAGGCAGCGTGGCGACGATCTGTCTGAACCTGATGGCCGGGCCGTATGGCGACGCGGCGATTGCGGCGATGTCGGTGGTTGGGCGCGTGATGAATCTGGCGGCTTCGGTGGTGACCGGATTCGGCCAGGGATTTCAGCCAGTATGCGGCTTCAATTACGGTGCGTTTTTGTATGATCGGGTGAAGGAAGGCTTCTGGTTCTGTGTCAAAGTCGCGACAGTGATCCTGATTCTGTTGTCGGTCACCGGATATCTTTTAGCCCCGCAGGTGATTCAGCTGTTTTCCAAAAACGATCCGCAGGTCATTGCGATTGGGACGCAGGCTCTGCGCTGGCAATGTCTGACCTTCCCGTTATGCGGCTGGATTACGGTCTGCAACATGATGCTGCAGACGATTGGGAAATCGTTCAGGGCTTCGTTATTGGCAATGTCGCGGCAGGGCTTGTTCTTTATTCCGGCGGTGCTGCTTTTGCCGGCCTTGATCGGGATTCAAGGCGTTGAAATTGCCCAGCCGATTGCCGATGTGTGCAGCTTCATCCTGGCGATCCCGTTGCAGCTCAGCGTGCTGCATGAGATGACGGTGAAACAGCGTGAAGCGGCGGCGGATCAAACGGCCGTAGAAGGCTGATTGACCAACGGCAGCACGTTTGCCAATAAAGGGGGAAATACGATGGCGGTAGCCAAGAACCGGCTGTTGTTAATGCTCTATCTTCTGGACAACAGCGATCAGCCGTTGAAGGCCCGGCAGTTAGCCGCAATGGCGGGGGTCAGCGAACGGACGGTAAAAAACGATATGGCCGAGCTGCGCGAACTGGCGATGGCCAGCGGCGTTGAAATTCTGACCCGCAAAGGCAAGGGCTATCAGCTGCAGGTGCTTGATCTGCAACTTTACGAGCCGGTTCGGGAACAGCTTCAAATCCGTTTCAGCACGATGAATTACACCAAGAGTGAAACGGTTACCCGGACCAACGATATTGTCCGCCGGCTGATCGTCGCGCAGAATTATCTGACCTTTGACGCGATCTCCGATCAGTTGTTTTTATCACGTCGTACGCTGCAAAGTCAGCTGCGGGATGTCCGGCAATGTCTGGAGGCCTTTGGCCTAACACTGCGCTCCCGGCCGAAATACGGCGTCAAGGTGATCGGCGATGAATTCCAGCGCCGGCTGTGCATGCTGGAACTCTACGAGATCCATTACTACAAAGCGATCTCCTTTCTGAACTATGACGAATATGTGCAGTATTTTGATGTTGACGATACCGAACGCAACGATATCCGGCATATTTTTCTGCGTGTGCTGCGGGAAAGCGGGATCGCCCTCAGCGATACCTATACTAACCGCATTGCCTGGTATCTGGTTTTGGTGCGCAACCGCATTCAGGCGGGATTTACGATCACCATGGAAGAAGCGAAAATGGCCTATCTGCGCACCTTTGAGGAAGCTCAGATTGCCGCGGATATCGTCGCGGCGCTGCAGGCGAGCTATACCGGTTTTGATTTGCCCGAAGCCGAGGTGCTGGCGTTGGAAACTATTCTGCTTTGCTGGAATGATCCGCTTGACAGTCCGCAGCTGAGTCAGCGCTATCCCCGCTGCTTTGAACTGGCAAAGGAGCTGGCTGGGAAGATTGCGGAAGGCCTGAAAACAAGCTGGGGCGTTGATTTTGCCGCGCTCCCTGACTATGACCGGCTGATGATTCCCGGTTTGATTCCGCTGTTATTCTGTGATTCATTGAATTTCCGTTATCCGATTCTCGGCTCCCATGTCGACAACAACGGAATCCGTTATTCCCCAGTGAGCGAAGCGCTGGCGGTTAGTGCTGCCCAGATTTTGGAAAAGCAGCTGGACGTTCCGATCCCCGATATGGAAATCAACATGCTGGCGGTGCGCTTCTTTGCCCTGATCGACGGTGTTCCTTATCCCTATAAAAAACGCCGGGTTCTGATCTGCAGCCGCAATGGCCGGGTGGCTTCGGAAATCATCCGCAACCGGCTTTTCCGGCGGTTTCGCGATCGTTGGTTTGAAACGGTCGACATCTATGAATTCTATGAAGTCCGCGGACTCAACCAGGAAGACTATGACTGCCTGCTGCTGAACTTTCCTTCCTACAGCTACCGCTATACGATTCCCTATCTGGTGATCAATCAGATCCCGGATTCCGGTGAGCTCAATCAGTTTTTTAATCAGGTGGTGATGGACGGCTATCAGCTGCAGCCGATTCTCGATCAGTTTGGATGGGATACCGCCAGTTTTTATCCGGAATTTCTTTATGACGGCAAGGAAGCCTTCATTCATTTGATCAGCTATAAAAACGGCCGGGATTATTACGCCGTGCAGAAAATGGAGGAGGAACTGACACGGGTGCGGGATTTCCGCGTTGTGCATCAGACGGTCATCATCGTCCAAAGCCGCCAATACACCCGTCGCAACAGTTTTGAAATCTACCGTCTGGCCAAACCTGGAGCCTGGGAAAAGAAAGAGATCCGCTATCTCATCTATGTGACGGCCGATTTTGCTTCAGGGCTGCAGAGCCTGCGGTTTCTGGAACAGGCTGCCCATCAGCTGGCGGTCAATCAGCAGGATATTGACGATCTGTTGAAAACACAGGATCTGAGCTTGTTAATCAATACGGTCAAGCTGTGTCTGCAGGCCGGCGGCGATGTAATCCATTTATAAAAATTAAACACTGCGAAAAAAATTACCTCTGATCAAGGGCAAATGACGAACATTGCCCTTTTTTTATCCTTATTTTCCATGAGGTAATTCACGCTGAAAGCGCTTATAATCCAAGTGTAAAGATAAACGCGCGCTTATTTCAACAAATCCG
This sequence comes from Holdemania massiliensis, assembly GCF_022440805.1. Classification (NCBI taxonomy): domain Bacteria; kingdom Bacillati; phylum Bacillota; class Erysipelotrichia; order Erysipelotrichales; family Erysipelotrichaceae; genus Holdemania; species Holdemania massiliensis. The sequence continues at coordinate 936,582 of NZ_JAKNTK010000001.1, forward strand.
CAGAAAGTCTACAGGACTTTTTCCGGATTTCCGCAACAGAACAGTCCGGGCAAAGATCGCCACTTTCAAAGGACGTGAGGAGGGGTTTCATGATCAAAATGTTTCGTATCGACGAGCGGCTGATTCACGGTCAGATCGCCATCAAATGGTCACGGCATACCGGCGTCGATCACATCGTCGTTGGCAATGATGCGGCCGCCAACAGTCCAATTATCCAAAAGAGCTTGAAAATGGCGGCGCCGGCCGGAATCAAGACCGCTATCCGCAGCGTTGATGACGCGATTGCCCTGCTGAAGGATCCGCGCTGTGAAGCGATGAAGATTCTGATGCTGGTCAACAGTCCGGAGGATGCTGAACGGGTTGTGGCTGCAGTCCCAGGTATTCCATTCATCAACATCGGCAACTATGGGCGGATTGCGCCGGAGAAGCCGGGCATGCCGCGCAAGCGTTACGGCAACAACATCTATTGCGACGAAGTGGAAGTGGAAAGCTTCAAACATCTGATCGCAACCGGCCTGAAATGTATTTACCAGACAACGCCGGAGGAACCGGCAGAAGACATTACCAACCTGTTTAAATAAGAGGAGGAAAAAAGGATGATTCAAAGTGCGTTATTAGTCATGCTTGCATGGCTGATCGTCAACGGCGTCGACCGCGTGATGTCGTGGCAGACCTTCGCCCGTCCAATCGTGACGGCGGCGATTACCGGCTTAGTATTAGGGGATCTGACAACCGGTGTCATCATGGGCGCTTCGCTGGAAGCGATCTTCATGGGGATTTCGGCCATCGGCGGTTCGGTGCCGGCGGATGCCTGCTCGGCTTCGATCATTGCGGTAGCGATGACGATTCTGACCGGCGTGGATACGGAAACCGGTTTGGCGTTAGCGATGCCGATCGGCACGCTGATGGCGACGGTCGGTGAAATGTATAAACCAGTGCTGGCTTCGCTGGCTCCGTATTGGGAGCATTTAGCGGCGACCGGCAACATGAAGAGCTTCCGGATCCAGACTATTCTGTGCGGTCTGTTCGTTGACCGTCTGCCGCAGACGATCATTCTGTTTCTGGCTGTCGCCTTCGGCGTTGAAGGCCTGCAGAGTGTCATCGGCGGTCTGCCGGCTTGGGTGATGAGCGGTTTGTCCGCAGCTTCCGGAATGATGACCGGCGTCGGCTTCGCGATTTTGACCTCGATGATTTGGGACAAGGAAATCGGCGGTTTCTTCTTCGTCGGCTTCGTTCTGTCCAAATATCTGGGCTTGGGTCAGCTGCCAATCGCAATTATCATGGCGGTTGTTGCAATCATGTACTTCTATAACGATAAAAAACTGCTGGATGCGAAAACGGCGAACGCGGCCGCAGCCAGCGCAGGCAATAATGAGGAGGATTTCTTCTGATGGCAAAAATGGAATTGTCCCAACAGGAAAAGAAAACGCTGAAATCCATGTTCTGGAATTCCGGACTGGTCTTCTGCGGCTTCAATATGGTAAAAATGGAAGGCAATGCGTTCACCTGCACCATGGCTCCGGCGATTGATGAGCTTTACAGCGATCCGGAAGAACGCAAGGCTGCTTTGGTTCGGCACAACAACTTCTTCAACACGCACGCTGTACTGTTCAGCTTTATCGCGGGTCTGGCGTATGCGCTGGAACGTGAAAAAGTAACTAAGGGCAGCGTCGATGATGATACGATTGAAAATATCAAAGTCGCTTTGATGGGCCCGACGGCTGGCATCGGCGACGCCTTCTTCTTCAACTGCGTGCGCGTTATTGCAGCCGGTATCGGCATCGGCTTATGCGCGGAAGGCAATCTGTTAGGCGTTTTGATCTTCGTGCTGCTTTATGGCGGTTCGCAGGTTGTCGCTCGTTGGTATCTGCTAAAAATCGGCTACACGATGGGAACTTCCTTCATCGACTCGATCTTCTCCTCCGGTTTGATGACTTCACTGACGAAGGCCGCGGCAATCTTGGGCTTAAGCATGGTCGGTGCGATGGTTGCTTCCATGGTCAATGTCAAACTGGCTTGGACGATCCAGGTCGGACAGACCTCGGTCGTCGTGCTCGATGTTGTCAACTCGATCATGCCGGGCATCCTGTCCGTCGGTTTGGTTTTCGGACTCGTTGCATTAATCAAAAAGGGCGTTCGTCCGGTTACGCTGGTTCTGGGAATTCTCGTTCTCAGTGTAGCGCTGGCGTTCTTCGGAATCTTCTAAGCAAGAAGGAAGGGCTGTCAGCGCAGCCCTTTTGCTTTGCGGTTTAGGCTTCTCTGATTCGATAAGAATCAGTGAGGATTCTTTCACCTCTATCGATGGGAAGAGGAATCACTAAAAATAAAATGAATGGCAGTGGCGGACGGAGAGAAATCGGTATCCCCTACATGAAGTGAATCACCGCATCGAAAGAGGGGGCGTATTCTGTTCCATGATCGAGCAAGGATTGGTACAACATAATAGAAAAATAAAGGAGAAACAGATGGAAACAATTTTAAAAAGCGAACGCATTCTCTGGAACGGCCAGTGGCAGTCCGGGGCGATGATCATCGAGGATGGGCGGCTGAGTGGGTTTACCACCGACCCTAAGCGGCTGGCCGGCGCCGTGGATTATGGAAATCAGCGGATTATTCCGGGAATTTTCGATACCCATAACCATGGGACACACGGATATGGGCTGTCGGGACAGGTCAGTGAGGATCCGGCGGTTCAGAAACCAACCATTCGGCATTATCTTAAAGGCTTGGCTTCCCAGGGTGTCACCAGCATTTTCCCAACCTGTGCGGTGGGGATGATCCGCAGCGTCAGCGAAGTGGCGGACGAAGAGAATGAAGGCGCGGATATCGTGGGGATACACAGCGAAGGCCCATGGCTGAACCGCGTTGGGGAAAAGGGAATCAAAACCGGCTGGCCGGAAGTATCTCTGGATACCGCGAAGCAGATGGTTGCCGATGGTCAGGGAAAGCTGAAGCTGGTCGCGCTGGCACCGGAAATTCCGGGGATTGATCCGATCATTGAGTATTTCCTGTCGCAAGGCGTGACACTGGCTTATGCGCACAGCGACTGCACATATGAAGAAGCCATGGCTGCTTATGCTAAGGGCATTACCGTAGCGACGCATACCGGCAATGTCATGACCGGGCTGCATCATCGCGATATCGGCGGCTTGGGTGCTTCGCTGAATAATGAAAATGTGGAATGTGAAGTGATCTGTGACGGCCTGCATATCAGCCTGGAAATGCTCAAGCTGTATTTCAAGCTGAAAGATCCGTCACGCTTCATGATGATTTCGGACTGTTCCGGGATGGCCGGGGCGCCGATTGGGCAATACAAGGGCTGGCATCCAGGCATGATCATTTCGATTACGCCGGAAGGCTTCTGCCTTAGTGATACCGGACGGTTGTGCGGCAGCTCCAAGCCGGTGCTCTACGGCATCGGCAATTTGGTCGAAAAGCTGGGCATGCCGATGAGTACAGTCAGCCGCATGGCTTCGCTCAATCCGGCTAAAAAATACGGACTGGCCGACCGCAAGGGTTCGCTGGAAATCGGCAAGGATGCCGACTGCGTTGTCATTACTGACGATTATCAGGCCGTTGCGACGTATGTACGCGGACGCAAGGTCTATGACTGCGAGCAGGACACTGACCTGTTCAATCCTGAATTCTATCGAGAAATGAAAGTGGAGGATCAGGCATGAGCACCATTCTGCGCTCACGCCGCATCGTCACGGAGAACGGCATCGTTGACGGCGTGATTGAAATTAACGAGGGTAGAATTGTCCGTATCGGTCCGGCTGAGGGGCCCGTTGATTGGGATTTTGAAGATCAGCGGATCATTCCGGGCATCATTGATATCCACAATCATGGCTTCGGCGGCTGGTCGATGACTGATCCGGCCACATGTCGGGATGTTCAGGGTTTTGCCAAAGCCGTGGCTTCGGTCGGGGTGACCGGCGTGCTGCCGACAGCCAAAGAGGAAGCTTTCGAAGCGATTGCCGACTGTACGGATATTCCGCTGGATGGAGCCTGGATTTACGGCGTTCATTCCGAAGGTCCGTTCTGGGCGCGCGGGGGAGAAAATACCGTGGGTGAAGATTACCCGCTGCCGGATGTGGAGGAAGCCCAGCGGCTGATCGACAAGGCTAAGGGCAAAATGGTGATGATGGCAATTGCGCCGGAACTGCCGAAAGCTTATGACGTCATCCGTCTGCTTCATGAAAATGGGATTAAAGTTGCTTCCGCTCACACCAAGGCTTATTCCGAGGATATCCACAAAGCGATGCAGGAAGTTGGATTGGATATCGTTACCCATCTGTGCAACGGCATGCGCGGCATTCATCACCGCAATGTCGGAGCATTAGGGCAATATTTGCTGGAAGACAATCTGCGCTATGAGCTGATCACGGATTTAAACCATGTCTGCAAAGAGATGATTCAGATCTGCCTGAAAATGCAGCCGGTGGAGAAGTTCTGTCTGATCTCGGATTCCAATTATATCGCGGGGCTGCCGACCGGGCATTACATGCGCTATAACAAAGAGATGATCGCGGACGAAAAGGGTCTGATCCTGGATCTGCATGGACGGATCTGCGGCAGCGGCAAGTGGGTGCTGTATAACATCGGCCAGCTGGTCAATGTCGTAGGCGTATCGCTGGAAGACGCGGTGCGCATGGCTTCGCTCAATCCGGCGAAATTCTTGGGCATTGATCAGCGGACGGGCTCTCTGACGGAGGGCAAGCAGGCTGATCTGGCCGTGATTGACGATCAGTATCAATGCTTGATGACAATGGTTGAAGGCCGGATTGTCTATGACCGCAATCAGGACAAGGATGTCTTCAATCCGGAAGCGATGAAGCGGAAGATCGCATAATCAGGACGAAATATGAAACGCTGTATTATCAAAGCCGATGATTACGGCTTCACCGAAGCGATCAGCTTGGGAATTTTGAAGGCCTATCGCGATGGAATTGTGCGCAGCACAGCCGTGATGGTCAACATGCCGGCAGCTCCTGCGTCCTTGGAGTGGATAAAGGAAGTTCCAGGTTTGTGTCTGGGACTGCATATCAATATCGTCGTAGGCCGGCCTGCCGCCGATCCAGCTGTAGTTCCCGGATTAATCGACGAACAGGGGATTTTCCACAGTTCCAAGTTCTGCCGTGCCGCTCTGGCCGCCGGACAGGATCCGGTTCCGAGTAAAGATCAGGCATTGGCCGAAGTCGAAGCACAGATTCGCCGGTTTATCGCGCTGACCGGCAGACTGCCGGAGTATCTGGAAGGGCATGCGATTCGTTCGCGGAACTTGTTGGAAGCGATGGCTGAGCTGGCCAAACGTTATGATCTGCCGCATTTGTCCTACCTGGAAAATCAGGATCATAAGCTGATTCAGCGGCCGCAGCGCGCGAATGCCATCTATTCCTTTTATGAACAGGGCGTGGAGCCGGCTGATTATTTCTTGCAGAATCACAGCGGGATTGCGGATTTGCCGCTGTCGTTAGTCACGCTGCATCCTGGTTATCTTGACCGTTCAATTTATCAGATGTCGTCTTTTACTGAAGTGCGTATCAAGGATCTGGAAGCCGCGACTTCACCGCAGGTTAAAACCTGGTTTGCCCAACAGGAAATTGAATTGATTTCCTTCCGTGATATTACAAAGTATTAACTGAAAAAACGGCTTTGCAGAAAGCCGTTTTTTTCATGAAGCCTGAGCGCAGGTCGTTCCCTTCCTCGTTTTGTCTGAAGCAGACGGATCTGCCGCGAAGGCAGAAATTCATCCGGGAACTGAGAGATCGGTAAGGAATTTCTTACGGTTTGTCATCAAGCTCTTCAATATCCGGACGGACGTGTTTGATCTTCAAGCTGTCGCCGGCCAGTTCGTCTAAAGAAACTTCCAAGGCATTGGCAATGTCTGTCAGTTTGGGCAGACTGAGCTTGGTAGAGGCGTTTTCCACATTGCTCAGATGCGGGATGGAGAGGCCGGCAGCCTCGGCGAGTTGTTCCTGAGTCATTTGCCGATGCCTGCGGATTGCGCGGATGCGCTTGCCTAAGGCGGCATAATTGACGTGATTCATAAATATTCACTTCCTTCGCGATTATTGTAGCGGGAATTGAACAAAAAGGTAATAAGCTGGGTAAATAAATAACAGATTTAATATTTAATTTTTAAGCTTTTTTACAAGACTTTTTCAACGAGCTTCCAAAAGCGTAAAAAGTAAGTGGATAATTCATTTTAAACAACGATGTAAATTTAATAGTGCAACAATTATTTTTGTAAAGATTATGATTCATTGCCTTATTTAAAAAGAATGTAATCATTATTGAAGATAATTACTGAAATTAGAGTGGAGTGGAAAATCAAGGGGTAAGAGGTTTAGAAATTATTAAATTCTTGAGTGCGCTGCATGTTGAAAGGATTAAAATAAAGTTTGATTAAATCTGATTTAAGATTAAAAAGTCTGCCAGCGATGGCAGACTGTAAGCCTCAAATCAGAATAACTTAAACCGGTTTGAAACAGGAAACTGCAGAGTAACCGGGTGATCTTTCAGCGCTTCCCCTTTCTGCTTCCGGGAATGAACTTCGGCATACAGCGAACTGAGGCTGATCAGCAACCGGAACAGATCGTTATCAAAGTCTTCATTCTTAAACCCTTCGTAGACCGCTTCCTTCATCCATTCCACCGCAGTCAGCTGGAAGATTGTCACCGAAGTTGTCTGATTGGACGTATGTAAGGAAAGATGCTCGTCGATCGGCAGCTCAGGAAAGGCATTTTCAGCACAGATTTCCGGCAGAAAGAAACGGAACTGCTCAGCCAGGGAAACATCATTGAGATCCCGGCTCAGAATTTCTGTATAACGATTGAGCTTTTCTTCAGTATCGCAGGCCTGAAACAGACGCATGGCTTGGGTTGTCATGGTGTGGATCTGAGCTTTTGTGTAAGGAAACAAAGCGGCCTGCGTTCTGTCCTGTTCAAGCAGGAAAATCTGCCTGCGGGAAACAAATTCGCTGTTATCCCATGTTTGAACCACCGCGGTAATGGCTTCGCTCAAAAAGCGGCAGACAACACCGTTGACCCGACATTCCGCATTGACGCTGCCATCCGCTTGGCGGGCACCGTAAACTTGAATGACTGTGACTTTCCGACTGCCGAGAACCTGCGGCAACAAGCCTTTCAGCGCGTTCCAGTAATCCAGCCGATGATCGGTGCTCAGGGGCTGACCCATGCCGATGACTTCACTTTGAATGCAGTTCCATTTGCGTTCTTTTCCACCGAACTCGGTTGTCAGCTGCAGAACTGATTCGTCGCGCATTAACGTGATGACGGCCGCCATCATGCCGAATAAGAAGCTGGCCGCAGCCGATCCGATTGCCTGATCCGGATCCTTCCCTGCTCCGCTGCAGCGCTCAACCAGCGTTTCGTCAAAGCGCGGACAGTCGAGTTCAAACGTACAAACCGCCATCACCCGCTCATCTAAACTGTCAATCTGGGCACGAACGCGCAAATCCCAGCGGGGAAAGACAAGCTGATCGGCTTCTATCCGATTTGCTTCCATGCTGGCGCAGACTGTACTCAGCTGCTGCAGCAGGCGGGCATTTTCTCTTTTTAATTCTTGATTATTCATAACTTCACTCCTCAACTTTTTTATTGTAGCGCCGCAGGGGGAACTTCCGCAACAAAAACAAACTAAACCTGACTTCCATCAGACACAAGACATTCCGCTTTTTTTAGGAGGAAGGTTTGCGAGGAGCCCAATCAGAAAGTAAAGTGAAAGGAAGCTGCCGGGATTCTCATCAGCCAAAGAAGCTTCGGCAAAGGATTCTATGCTTTCAGCCGGAAGTCTTGACTTTCCGGGTCTTGTTCGATCAGATCCTGCTGCATTAATTCCTGGAGTAAAGTTTCAGTTTGACCGGAGGTCAGATGAAGCTGGGTTTGGATATACTGCGGGCTTGCCTGAATTTCCGTGGTGATCAGATCCAATACCCGCTGCTGGAGTGTCTGCCGCTTTTTAAGCCTGCGTGAAACCGGCAAGCGGAACAGCACTTCGTGGCGCTGCTGATGAGCGGTAAGCTGCGGGACCGACCAGCCCTTTTGCTTCCAGATCGCTTCAATCCGCAATAGACCTGTGCCCTGACCATCAGCGGCTTTGATGAAGTGAAACATCTGATACAAAACCGGATTGGCGGGGAGTGTCCGGCGGGTGAGCTGACCGCTGTTGACGATCTGGACTTCCTGATCGTTTTCACGGATCTCAATCTGCGGATGATCTTGATAATCAGCGTGAGCCAATGCATTGACCAACGCTTCATTAATTCCCCAGGCGATTTCCTCAGGATGCTGACATTGAACCTGATGACGGGCAGAGAAGTAAAAGTCGCAGCAGTTTTCTTCCTGCTGATGGCCGCTTAGCTGATTGCTCAGGCAAAGACCGGGAAAGATACGATGCAGCACTTCTTCGCTGCCAAACATCAACAATCCCGCCAGCGTTGGCCGCAGACTTCCGTCATTCGCAAAATAAACGGCGTTGATCTGAAGCAGAAAACTAAGCTCCGAAATCATGTTCCAGACCGAATCCGGCTGAATCTTACGGTAACACTCTCGATAGGTCTGGATTGAAGAAGCTTTTAGATCGCTTAACGTGGCGGAAATCACCGGTCTTCCATCCGGCAGTTCGCGGAACCGATTTTCCATCATTGTCTGTACTTCACTGATCTGACAGCGATAATCCCCTTCCCCACCGCGCCGATAGGTTCCGGAAAACGGTGAAGCGCCCAGATAGACCGGCTTTTCACAGGCCAATGCCTGTGGAACTTCAATCACAACGATCCAATGATCCTGAACTTTGACAACCTGAACCTGATCGCGCTGAAGCAGATTGACACTGACTAATTCCGGATTGGTTACGATCTGCCAGAACTGATCAGCCAGCTTCTGCGGATCACTCAGCGCTACGGTCTGAAAATATTTCTCCGGTGTTTCAATGACGCCTAAAAGCAGGACACCACCGACGGTATTGGCAAAGGCGGAGTAGGTTTCCCATAAGCTATGCGGCAGTCCACCCTGGGCTTTCTTGGCTTCCAGCCGGTTGTTTTCCTGATAACGTGCAAGCTGCGCCAATTCGATCATGAAGATCCCCACCTTTCTTTTCTCTCTTTACTGTAGTCTATTCCCAACGGGATTTCCAGTATTCCTTTCAGAAAAGAAAACAAAAAAGGACGGCGATTAAAATTCGGCGTCCGAATGAGCATTTTGTGAGGATGGCGATTCTTGACCGTTTGGGGATTCGGGAAGATCCGGCTGATATTCCATAATATCTTCCACGCGGCAATGCAGCACTTGACATAAGCGATCAATCGTCAACACAGTGACGTTGGCGTTCTTCTTCATCCGAACCAGCTGGGATTTACTAATGCCGTAATCCTTGATCAGCTTATATCGGGATATATTGTTGTCGGCCAGCGTTTTCCACAAACGATCGAAAACTATCATGACTTAAACACCCCATCTTTCTTTACATTTTAGCGTGAGTACGATATAATTTATAGGTACTATATATGATCCTTATTTTATCCTCTCCCCCCTGAGTATTCAAATCTGGCAAAACCAAATCCTAAAGCAAAAGTAACCGCACTACTTTCGTAAAAAAAGACAGTCTGGATATTGAACATCTGATCGAACTAGCTGAGTTGAACAGTCTGGAAGAGCTGAAGCAGAATTAAGACCTAAGAAGTTGGACGGTGAAGCACTAGGCGAAAATTCTATACTGAATAGCTGATTTTCAACTTCTGCTTCCCTTGAGAATTATATATAGTAAAAGAAAACAAGTCTAAGTAAAGACAACATACCAGTTTTGAAACAGGAATAACAAAGATGATAAAAAAAATTTGGAAATGGATTTTAACTTTATTTCAACCGAAGTCTCATACGGAAATAGAACAAGGAACACCGGATTACCGTCAAACCTGGTTTGAACAATGCGAACCGGGCTTTTTGGTCTGGGCGCGGATGCCGCTGTCTGAGGAAGAACTGGCAAAGATTGATCCTGCGCATCAGATCCGACCGTATCTGATCCTGGCAAAAACCGCGACCGAGCTGATTGTTAAAGCCTGTTCATCCCGACCCTATGCCAATCTGCGCGAATACCAGACCGTGATGCTGGAAAAAGATCACCCGCTGAATAAGCAGACTTATATCGATCTGAAGCATAATTATACTTTGACAGCGGAACTGCTTCAAAACAAACCGCTTCCCGTAGAGCGGCATAACTTGCGGCGCATCCAGAAGCATCTAGTGCTGGTCTTTCAGCTGGATCACATTTATCATCCCTATCTTGCGGTGGGTCTATTTTGGGAAAAAGGTGATATTCTTGAAATTGACCATGTTCTTTGGTATATGCAGGAGTTTATCCCTGGAAAGCTGAGCTTAATCCGTTTGTATCGAAAATACCGTTCGTATATGGAGGATGCCGGCTGGAATCTGTTTTTCTGTGGTGGCCGGGCTTACTTTACCGATTTTGCCCATCCGGTTATCCTTCAGGGTAAAACCCGACTGGAACTGGTGCATCGGGCGGCAGCACATGAAATTGAATATGCGGATTATTGCATCAGTCAGGCAAAAACGCTGCATATCCGCTGGGTTCCTGGGGTGATAATGAAGCGGAATACCGAGGCTTACATCGTGCTGACGCGGACATTCCGGGGCTGGAACTGTCTGGAGTGGAATCACAATAAGAAAAAATGGCGCAGCAAATGGATTCGGGATTTTAACGGCATGGAATATGCTGGTCGAGTTCGTCGGCTTAAGCTGCGTTCCTTAATCGCTTCCTTGATGAAGGTGGGGCTTTTCCAGTTAGAAAAAATGGATCCAGAGCTGCTTGACTATTTGGGCGGCAAGGATCAGGATTGGGAAATGTTGCAGCGTAAGGCGGATGAGCGATTCCTGATCAGGGGCATCAACCGCTCCGCCGCCTGAGCTAAAAAAACGCCATTTTCTACGAACCTGGATGGGATCTGGATGAAAGTTTTTTCGTCCGCTTGGAAACAAAATGATTACAAAACGGCATAGATATAAAACAGAAAATTAAGCTCTGAAATTTTCTTTTGTGGTAACATAGCTCCCTTAAATCTCTAGCGATTGATAATATTTTTCTACTTCTGAAGAAGATAAAGTTTTTGAAAGTAAAATGAATAAGTGCAATTTGTGATAATGTAAAACTAGAGAGGTGGTCTTGCCATGCAATCTTTTAAAATTACGCCAATAAGCAATGATAAAAATCAAATGTTAAGGCTGCTGATCAAGTTGGATAGACATGTTTTGAAACAGTAAGAATTAATTGCATACACTCAGCAAACGCAGATTTGTTCTCTATCTACACTACAGAGGATAGAGAAAGGAAAAATCGTAATAGATGATGTAGTTTATCACAAGTTAATTAATCGAATGGGTTATATTCTTGGTTTAATCATTTAACTGTTTTCAGATGTTTTGACGAACACTTCTGAAGTTTCTTTAAACGATGACATAATTATGGTATAATAAAAACACAAAAGGAGGCTGGTCGTATGCCACACATTATTCCCATCCGAGACTTGAAAGATACTGCAGCCATCGCACAGTTGTGCAATTCGTCCAAGGAACCTATCTTTATCACAAAAAACGGATATGGTGAGATGGTCATCATGAGCATGAAGTTCTATGAAGAGAGGATACTCATGCAGGATGTGTATGAAAAGTTGACAGAAGCAGAGGATGACATCCATGCAAAAAAAACAACAGATGCCCATAGTGCGCTCCATGAATTGAGAGCAAGACATGGCCTATAAGATAGAAGTTACGTCTCACGCCGATAAGGACTTGGAGGAAATTCTGACATATATTAAAGAGGTTTTGGCAAATGTCAGCGCTGCCTCTTCTTTTTTAGATGCTGTTGAGGAATGTTACAGCGGTCTGGAGGCATCACCTTTCATGTTTGAAGAGTGTCGAGATCCGCATCTCAGGGTACTGGGATATCATCGAGCTGTGATTAGACACTATGTCATGGTCTATCGAGTAGATGAGACGGAAAAAATCGTCTATATCTTGCGATTCTTCTATGGAGCGCGGGAGTACGAAAAACTCATTTAATAAGATTCATAATAAGATAATCGCAAAAGGGGATGTGACAAAAAGAAAAAAAATAAGAGCCAGCATCAAAAGGACTCAGCTTAAATTGATCTTGAATCATAGCGTTATACCCATCAATTCCTTTGCGTAAGTTAATATAACTTGTGCAATATAGATTTTACTGATCTCTATAAAACTCATCATACACTCAATGCCTTGAGGATTCTTGAAATCAATTCACTATCCAAAGTAGTATTGATGCTGATCTGATTCCCATTAAATGTCAATTGTATTCTTTTGACACCGTCTTCGCCTCCGTGGTTACGGTATTTAGCATTTCCTTCTTGTAAGGGGGCTATATGACGCTTAAACTTGGTGTCGTCAACCGAAAAGAAAATCCGTTTCATCTGTTAATCTGAGGATCGGCAGACGAAGCGGATTTTTGTTTTTTTGATCGGAACGATTTCGGTGAAGTTTATTTTGCGGAAAGGGTGATGAATTCGTCGATCATGTTTTCCACAATCTTCAGCGAATCACGCCAGAAGTCCGGCTTGGTGATGTCGATATCCGCCATCGCGGCAACTTCCTCGACGCTGCTGATCGTTGTGGCTTCCAGCAGTCGGTTGTATTTGTCAACGAAAGCCGGGCCTTCCTTCTGATATTGAGCATAGAGGCCCTTGGCAAATAAGCAGCCGAAGGCATAAGGGAAATTGTAGAAGTTTAAGCCGGCATCGTAATAGTGACTCTTGCAGATCCACATATACGGATGCAGCTGATCATGATCCAGACCTGTGCCGTAAGCTTTCTTCTGAGCTCTGAGCATGATGTCTTCCAGATCGTCACTGAACAGGAAGCCTTCCTTCCGCTTTTCCACCACTTCCGTTTCAAACAGATAGCGGGAATAAATATCGCAGATGACCTGCGTGACATCCTGCAGCGTGCTTTCGATCAGCATCATCTTTTCTTCATCGCTGGCAGCATCACGGATTGCGGCGTTCATGATGACCGTTTCATTAAAGGTAGACGCCGTTTCAGCCACTGGCATCGAATACCGGGTGTTCAGCGGGCTGTGATTTTCGATCCGGTGACCATGGTAGGCATGGCCTAATTCATGCGCCAACGTTACGACATCGCTCAGCGAGCCGTCGAAGTTGGTCAGCACCCGGCTCTGCTTTAACATCGGCAGATTGCAGCAGAAGGCGCCGCCGACCTTTCCCTTGCGCGGGAAGAAGTCGATCCATTCCTCATCGAAGGCGCGTTCGATAATTCCAGCGACATCCTTGGAAAATGGCGTGAAGTTCTGAATTAAATAAGCCTTGGCTTCCTCAACGGTAAAGGTTCGGGTACTTTCTCCCATCAGCGCGAACAGTTCATAAAACGGCAGGCCGTGGGTATAGCCGAGCACCTCGGCTTTATGGCGCAGATAGGCGTGGAAATGCGGCAGCGCCTCATCAATCGCCGTAAACATGGCATCCAAAGTGGCCTTGCTCATGCGGGAATTGAACAGTGTCATATCCAGGACGGAATCAAAATGGCGTAGTTCGCTGACCGTGTTGGCTTCACCCTTGATGGAGTTGAGTGCGAAGCAGACCGCGTCCTTGATTTTATCGTAGGCCTGCAATTCCGCTTCATAGGCTTTTTTGCGAACCTCTGGATCCGTGCTGTAGGCGAGATTGCGGATCGAAGACAGCGTGTAATCCTGGCCGTCCATCGTTACCGCCACCGTAGAGGTCATATATTCCTGCAGCTGGGCCCAGGCGTTGGAACCGTTCAGCTCCATCTTGCCAATCGCATCCTCGACCTCATCGCTCAGCGTATGAGCGCCGTGACTGCGGATTTCCTGCAGCCAGAAGGCGTGCTGCTGAAACAGCGGATCACTGGAAATCAGTGCATCCAGATCCTGTGCCGCGATCCACTTCTGAAACCGTGTAGACGCCAAAGCCGACTGACTGGCTTTGATCTGAAAGCGGGAATTCATCGACACCGTTTCCTGATCGGCGGTGTTGGCGGACTGACGCAGCGATAAATAAGCGCCCAGCCGACGAGTCAGCGTCTGATAGGCGGACAGCTGTTCAATGATCGCTTTCAACGTGGATTTTGGATCCTTTGAATCCAGCGTTTCCGCCAGCGTGTTCATTTCGGCAATCCGGGTGTCTAAAGCCGCGAAATCCTGCTGGAAGGCTTCGCTGTCATAACCGGTGTAGAGGTCGTTTAAATTCCATTCGTTCATCCTTTAATCCTCCTGTTTCTTCCTGTTGCTTAAAATCATCAGCAAGGCCATCACCAACATCATGCCGACGGCCATTCCGGCGCTGTCGATCAGCATATCCCGCAGCTCGCAGCTGCGCCCGGAAGAAAACCGCTGCAGATTTTCGTCCAGCACCGGAATGATGAAAAACGGCAGCAGTGCAACCTTGCCTTTCATCCATGACCAGGGCTGGAGGCGATAAGCCAAGCCGATCAGAACGCCCAATAAAGCATATTCACTGAAATGCGCCAGCTTGCGGATGACAAAATTTAAAAAATCCGTTTCCGGATGCAGCCCGACCGTGTTTAAGACCGGCCGCACCCACTCGCTGACCGTTAAGCTCATGCCATTGGACGTTGAGGCGGAAGCAGCGGAATTGGAAAAAATAAAAATCACCATCAAACCGACTAAAATCCAACAACTTTTCTTTTTCATCCTCTGCTCCTTTCTGACTTCCTGTATTATAAACCAACTTTTCCAGTAAAGAAAGAACCATGATATAATGGAGCGTGAAGTGAAGGAGGAAACAGTTTTGGAAATGAAGAAAATGATTCGGGACCTGCCTTGGGTTCTGATTGGTAATTTTATGCTGGCGCTGGCGGTAGCGATGTTTATTCTGCCGTATAATATTCTCTCCGGTGGGGTCGCGGGTATCGCTGTCGCCTTAGAGCCGTTGTTTCATATTGATCCGACAATGATGGTCAATGCGCTGGTTTTAGGGATGTTTGTGCTGGGAACCGTGTTTTTGGGGAAAAGCTTTGCGGTCAAGACGGTAATCAGTTCCTTGATCTATCCGGTATACCTGACGGTGATCACGCGCTTTGTTCCGATTCTTGAACTGGATCCGATGCTGGCATCGCTGTACGGCGGCCTGATCGGGGGATTAGGCATCGGCATGGTTCTGCGCACCGGAGCGAGTACCGGAGGCATGGATATACCGCCGCTGATCGTCAATAAATATACCGGCATCAAAATCTCCACGCTGGTTCTGATCACGGATGCGCTGACGGTGGGGCTGGGGTTATTTACCTATGGTCTGGAAGCGGTGCTGGTTGGCTTTATTTCCGTCTGGGGCACGTCGTTTGGGATTGATAAGATGCTGACGCTGGGCGGCGGCAACGCCAAGGCAGTGCAGATTATTTCCGAGGCTTATGTTCAGATCAACGCGGCTATTCAGTCCGAACTTGACCGGGGAACAACGCTGACCGATGCGACAGGCGGCTATACCGGCGCCCCGCGGAAAGTGATTCTGGTCGTTGTGGAAAAGAAGGAATATCCAAAGCTGCTGGAATTGGTCAATCAATTTGATAAAAATGCCTTTATGATCACCAGTGATGCCACGGATGTCCATGGTGAGGGGTTTAGCCTGGAATTTAAGGTATAGCTTTCCTGTTTTTGAGCAGGAAGGGATCAGGCTCTTACTCGAATTTGGGTGAAGCATAAACAATAAAAAAGAGGAACAGTGAAATGATACGTGCAGTGAACCGCATAATCTTACTGTTCCTTTTATTCTTGTCTTTAACGATATCCTTACCGAGTAGACTGTGTTTCTTTCTTTAATTTTGATTTTTCTGCCGTTGTTCCTCTTTACGCTTTTTTATCCAAGCTCTAATTTTTTCATCTTCTGCCTGTTTTTCTTTTTCCGTCTTAAATTTAGGGGGCTGTACATATCCACCAGCTTCCGCTGCCGCAATATCTAATTCATAGAATGCCTGCATCTCTTCTTTTGTCATTCCGCTGTCCTCCTATCTATAAATATTATACTGCTTTCGGATGTATTTATCTATCAGTTTCTGAGCTGCTAGTTCATCAATCGCCATGTTTTCTTTAGCTCCGAGAGAATGAGCTCCAAGGGTTTTTGCGTAGTGATCCACCAGCTTTGTTTTCGCCGTCATCGTTACAATTCCATCATTGCCATGATTTTTACTTTCGTAACAAGCTATTGCGAAGAGATGGCCTCCAATTCCTTTATATTTTCCTTCATGACTCACATTTATTGGATTCGGTTCCACTAAAAAGACTCTCGTAAAACCTTGTTCATGAGAAAAAGAAATCAATCCCTGAATGATGTCCTCTCCTTTTACATGTAATGCGAATAAGTTTTCACCTTCCGCTTTAGTCCAATCAAAGCGCCATCTTTCGCGTTTAAGCTTTCTTTGTAGGACGGATGTCATTTTGATCGGTCCAAATTCAGTTTCTACAGTTTCCCCAGTAGAGCGAACTTCCAAACAGTCAGTCAAGCCATCTATTTCGATATCCAATCCATTACAATAAACGCTATTTTTAAACGGGTCACTTTCGGATAAGGATCGTTTATTCTGAATTAACCCCTTGTGACTTCCGGCACGCTGCCTTCGCGCCTGTTTTTCTCTGAAAATTTTCATGTTCTCCGCTTCCTTTCTCAATTTTTCAATCCAATGTTCCCTTTCACAGAATGGAATCAGCAAGTTCTGTTTTTATACACGCTTCAATCCCAGTAATAAATATCCGCTATGATTCTTATTGCGCTTTTTCGATAAAACTCCCTATCCTTTTCGCATTTTTCATCATTTCATCACAATTTACACATCTCACTGGGTATTTTTTCTCATCCCCTGCCGATGCAAAAAAGGGGCGTGTGCCCCTGTGCCCATTTGGATGTGTCGTTTTATTTCTGTGTTTTACGTTGTGCGCATATGCCTTTTGTTTAGCGATGTTCAAAGTGGATAAAGGTCTAGGCTCTGTCCGGTTAATAGAAAAGGACAGCTTCGGTTCAAAGGAGAGAATCCCTGTTATTTTTGTTCTATATTGTAAGTTTAACCCATGTTATAATAGGAACAAATGAGGTGCGGAAAATGTTGGAATTAAAACATGTAGGGAAAACATATAAAAATGGTGTAAACGCCCTTTACAATATCAATTTAAAGATCGATCAGGGTGAGTTTGTCTATATCATCGGACCGACGGGTTCGGGAAAATCCACGCTGATCAAGCTGCTGGATGGAGAAGAAATTCCAACCAAAGGCAAGGTGGAGGTAACCGGGATCAATGTCGGAAAGCTGAAGCATTCCAAAGTCCCGCTGTACCGCCGCAATATCGGCGTTGTCTTTCAGGACTTCCGGCTGTTAGAGCGCAAAACAGTGTTTGAAAACATCGCTTTTGCCTTGGAAGTCATCAACGTGCCCAAGGAAAGAATCCGTAAACGGGTGCGGGAAGTCATGAATCTGGTCGGCTTGGACGATAAGGGCAGCTCTTTTCCGCAGGAACTCTCCGGCGGTCAGCAGCAGCGTGTGGCCATTGCCCGCGCGATTGCGAACAAGCCGAAGATCCTGATTGCGGATGAACCGACAGGAAATCTGGATCCGCAGAAGTCGGATGAAATCATGACGCTGCTGGAAAAGATCAACCGGGAAGAAAAAACGACGATCCTGATGGTAACGCACGATATCACGTTGGTGAACAAGCACCGCAAACGAACGATCGCCTTAGAGGCAGGACATATCGTAGCGGACATGAACGAGGGAGGATATATCAAACATGATTAGACGATTCTTTCGGCATATCCGCGAGGGCTTTTATGGCGTGGGGCGGCATGCGGCGATGTCGGTATCAAGCGCCTCAGCGGTTACGATTACTTTATTGATTATCTCAATCTTTATGATTGTGACAGGCAATATGCAGGAGGTCACCAAGAACATCGAAGGTTCGGTGAAGATCTCGGCGTTTGTGGCTTATGATCATGAGGAACAATCCCAGCTGGACATGCTTCAGGCGACGATCAAGAACCTGGAACATGTAGTGGGTGTGGAATACTCAAGCAAGGAAGTGGAATTTGATCTGTTGCTGGCAACTTATGAAAACGAAGATGCCAAAGCCGGTTTGGAAACCTATCGCGAGGATAATCCGCTGCACGATGCGTTTTATGTGGAAGTGGATGATGGCGATGCCCTAAAGGAAACGGCAGAGAAGATTCTGGCGATGGAAGGCATTGAAAGTGTAAACTATGGCGGAGACAGCGCGCTGATGTTTGTAAAAACGTTGAACTCGGTGCGTGTTGGCGGAGCTGTTTTGGTTCTGGGGCTGAGTGCTTTGGCGATCTTTTTGATTGCGAACACGATCAAGCTGACGATCTATGCCCGAAGCAATGAGATCGCGATCATGCGGGATGTCGGAGCGACGAATGGATTCATCCGGGCGCCGTTTGTGGTGGAAGGGATGATCATCGGAGCGCTGGGCGCGATCATTCCGATCCTGTTTACCGTGTTCGGCTATATCTTTCTGTATGATAAGCTGGGCGGAGTGCTGTTTTCAGAGATGTTTAAGCTGACGCCGCCGCATCCATTTGTGCTGCAGCTGTCGTTAGTCTTATTAGGGATCGGGATGGCAGTTGGATTGATCGGCAGCTTCATGTCGGTAACAAAATATCTGAGGTGGAAACGATGAAAAAACTGGGACTGATCTTATTGAGCGCCATCCTGCTTCTGGGCATGGTCTTGCCGGTCATGGCTGATGATGACGAGGATGTCTACTACTTAACGATGTGTTCCGGTTCGGATTTGTCCGAAGAACAGAAGAACGAGTGCCGGGATTATGCCTCCCGCCGCAACAGTGAATTAACGAAGCAGCTCAGTGACATCAAGGCAAAACGCAAGGAAATCGAATCCAACCTAGAGAAAATCGGGAAGGAAATTCAGGGCTATGACGCTCAGATTGCCACATTAACGACACAGATCAACGAGCTGACGGCTCAGATCGAAGAAAAAGAAGCGCTGATCGCACAGCTGGAATTGCAGATTGAGCAGAAAGAAGCGGAAATTGCCGCTTTGCGGGAAAAGGTGGAACAGCGGCTGGTGCGATCCCAGCAGACACTGCATACCAATCAGTTCCTGGATTTTCTGATGGGGGCAGAGGACTTCACTTCACTCTTGCGGCGGATTCAGGGTGTCAACGACATCATGAATTATGATAAGAAGTCGCTGGAAGAACTAAAAAGACTGATGGATGAGCTGGAAGCGGATAAAGCGCAGATGGCGGAAGAAAAAGCGGCGCTCGAAATCAGCAAGACAGATCTGGAAGCAAAGAAAAATGAAGTGACCGAGCTGCGCGTCGTCGCTCAGCTGGCGCAGGTGGCCTATGAACAACAAGCCGCCGATCTGGAAGCACAGGGCAATCAGATCACTGAAAACTTAGGCGCTTTCAAAAATATTCTGAGTTCAATTGATTTCGGCAGTATCGGCAGTTCTACCGGCTTTACCAAGCCGAACGGCGGCTATTTAAATAATGGAACCTGGTATTACCGCAGCGGCGGCGTCCATCTGGGAATGGATATCATGGCAGGAATCGGAACGTCCATAGCCGCAGCTGGCAACGGCGTCATCTTAAACAGCGCGGATGGCTGCGCGAATAATGGCTCCATCGGCAACACCTGCGGCGGCTCCGGCGGCAGCCGCGGGGGCGGAAATCAGGTGTATCTGCTGACCAACATCGACGGCGTGACCTATGCCATCAAGTATCTGCATATGAGTCCGGGTACGCCGGTGGCAACCGGCACCGTGGTCAGTGCCGGAGATCGGATCGGAGCGGTCGGACAATCCGGCAATGCCAGTGCGCCGCATACACATATCGAAGTATTCAAGCTAGGCACGATGTCGATTGAAAGTTATGCCAACAGCTGGAACGGCGATTTGGCCTTTGGGGCTGGCTGGGGCTCCGGTGCCTTAAGCAATACCTGCGATAAGAAAGGGGCGCCTTGCCGTGTGAAGCCGGAAACCGCCTTTGGCTATTAATAAAGTCGATTGGAGAACTGAAAGCAGAAAACAGGAAGTGGATAAAAGGCCGGGGATGAGCGGGAATTTCTCTCTATCCCGGTCTTTTTTATGCCTTTGATAAATAAAAGGATAGATGCAGAGCGGAGTCGATGTTTGTGGATAAGGCTGAATGGATGCGACTGATTTCAGCTTTGTACTCAATTTATCCATGTCATCAATCCTCAAAAGAGCGCTTCAGCCTGTGCTTTTGTTCGGTAAAGATTGTAAGAAATAACCCAATATTTTCATCATGACCGAAATTGATTCTATGTTATAATACTAGCGATTGGATGTGAAAAGATGCTGGATTTAAAACATGTATCAAAAACATATAAGAACGGAGTGAACGCCCTGTATGACGTCAATCTCAAGATTGATCAGGGAGAGTTTGTCTATATCATCGGACCGACGGGTTCGGGAAAATCCACACTGATCAAGCTGCTGGATGGAGAAGAAATTCCAACCAAAGGCAAGGTGGAGGTAACCGGGATCAATGTCGGAAAGCTGAAGCATTCCAAAGTCCCGCTGTACCGCCGCAATATCGGCGTTGTCTTTCAGGACTTCCGGCTGTTAGAGCGCAAAACAGTGTTTGAAAACATCGCTTTTGCCTTGGAAGTCATCAACGTGCCCAAGGAAAGAATCCGCAAACGGGTGCGGGAAGTCATGAATCTAGTCGGCTTGGATGATAAGGGCAGCTCTTTTCCGCAGGAACTCTCCGGCGGTCAGCAGCAGCGTGTAGCGATCGCCCGCGCGATTGCGAACAAGCCGAAGATCCTGATTGCGGATGAACCGACAGGAAATCTGGATCCGCAGAAGTCGGATGAAATCATGACGCTGCTGGAAAAGATCAACCGGGAAGAAAAAACGACGATCCTGATGGTAACGCACGATATCACACTGGTGAACAAGCACCGCAAACGAACGATCGCCTTAGAGGCAGGACATATCGTAGCGGACATGAACGAGGGAGGATATATCAAACATGATTAGACGATTCTTTCGGCATATCCGCGAGGGCTTTTATGGCGTGGGACGGCATGCGGCGATGTCGGTATCGAGCGCCTCGGCGGTTACGATTACCTTATTGATTATCTCGATCTTTATGATTGTGACAGGCAATATGCAGGAGGTCACCAAGAACATCGAAGGTTCGGTGAAGATCTCGGCGTTTGTGGCTTATGATCATGAGGAACAATCCCAGCTGGACATGCTTCAGGCGACGATCAAGAACCTGGAACATGTGGTGGGAGTGGAATACTCAAGCAAGGATCAGGAGTTCGATGAACTGATGGAAACGTATGAGGATGAAAGCGCCAAGGAAGCGCTGGAAACCTATCGTGAGGATAATCCGCTGCACGACGCGTTTTATGTGGAAGTGGATGATGGCGATGCCCTAAAGGAAACGGCAGAGAAGATTCTGGCGATGGAGGGCATTGAAACAGTGAACTACGGCGGAGACAGCGCGCTGATGTTTGTGGAAGCGCTGAATTCTGTGCGTGTTGGCGGAGCCGTTCTGGTTCTGGGGCTGAGTGCTTTGGCGATCTTTTTGATTGCGAACACGATCAAGCTGACGATCTATGCCCGAAGCAATGAGATCGCGATCATGCGGGATGTCGGAGCGACGAATGGATTCATCCGGGCGCCGTTTGTGGTGGAAGGGATGATCATCGGAGCGCTGGGCGCGATCATTCCGATCCTGTTTACCGTGTTCGGCTATATCTTTCTGTATGATAAGCTGGGCGGAGTGCTGTTTTCGGAGATGTTTAAGCTGACGCCGCCGCATCCGTTTGTGCTGCAGCTGTCGTTAGTCTTATTAGGGATCGGGATGGCAGTTGGATTGATCGGCAGCTTCATGTCGGTAACAAAATATCTGAGGTGGAAACGATGAAAAAACTGGGACTGATCTTATTGAGCGCCATCCTGCTTCTGGGCATGGTCTTGCCGGTCATGGCTGATGATGACGAGGATGTCTATTACTTAACGATGTGTTCCGGTTCAAATTTGTCCGAAGCGCAGAAGACGGAATGTCAGAACTACGCATCGAAGCGCAACAATGAACTGCAGAACGAATTGAATGAAATCAAAAAGAAACGCAAAGAAATTGAAGAAGATCTGGCGAAGGTCGGACAGGAAATCAGAAACTACGATTCACAGATTTCCTCACTGCAGTCGCAGATCAATACCTTAAATGCTCAAATTGTGGAAAAGGAAGCTTCAATTGCCGCTTTGGAAGAACAGATTCTGCAAAATGAAAACGAAATTAACGCTTTGCGGGAAAAGGTGGAACAACGGCTGGTGCGATCCCAGCAAACGCTGCATACCAATCAGTTCCTGGACTTTCTGATGGGGGCAGAGGACTTCACTTCACTCTTGCGGCGGATTCAGGGCGTCAACGACATCATGAATTATGATAAGAAGTCGCTGGAAGAACTAAAGACGCTGATGGATCAGCTGAACGCCGACAAAGAACAGCTCAACATTGAAAAGGAAGAGCTGGAAGTGACTAAGACGGATGTCGAAGCCAAGAAGCGTCAGGTTGTCAGCTTAAAAGCGACGGCAGAGCTGGCGCAGAAGCAATATGAAGAACAGGCAGCGGAACTGGAAGCGCAGGGCAATCAGATTTCAGGCAGCCTGAGCGAGCTGAAAGGCATGCTCAGCTCTTTGGGACTGGGTTCGATTCTGACGTCCAGCGGCTTTACCCGCCCGACCAATAGCGGCCGTCTGTCTGCCGGAACCTGGCATTATGGACTGAATGTCAACGGCGGCGTGCATCTGGGCATGGATATTGCGGCAGGGGTCGGAACACCGATTTTTGCGGCCGGTAACGGCGTTGTATTGGCGAGCGCGGACGGCTGTTCCAACGACGGCTACATCGGGAATTCCTGCGGTGAAGCCCAGGGCGGCAGCCGCGGCGGCGGGAACCAGGTGTACCTTCTGACCAGCATCAACAACGTGACCTATGCCGTTAAATATCTGCATATGAGTCCGGGAAGTCCGGCTAAGACTGGAAAAGTGGTCGACGCTGGGGATCAGATCGGAACGATCGGGAAATCCGGCAACGTGACCGGCGCTCACGTGCATGTGGAAGTATTCAAGCTGGGAACCATGTCCTTGGAAAGCTATGCCAGCAGCTGGAGCGGCGATCTGGCCTTCGGCGCCGGCTGGGGCGCGGCAGGATTAAACCGGCTGTGCTCTAATGTCGGAGCTCCTTGCCGGGTAAAACCGGAAACCGTTTTCGGATACTAGCCCAACCGGCAGATTATAAACCAGCAGGAAATGGATTTGCCAAAAAGCAATCCACTTCCAGCGAAGCGAAAAAAGAAAACGCTGCTGCGGTAGGACGGAAATCATTTCCTGTCAGAAACAGAGCGTTTTTTCTTGGCGAAACAGGCTCAGTTTTTGCCTTTGAATCAAGGCTTGATTCAAGCTTAGGAAGCATAAAAACAAAAAGTGTCCGGGATCGGCACTGCAGCCTTCCCGGACTTTTCTTTACTTCGTGTTATTCAATTGAATGTTCATCGGACTGAGCCTTAAGAAAATTCTCCATGTTGGCCAAAACCTTCTGACCCAGCCGTTCGATGCACTGTACGGAATTGCCGGCAGAGGTTCTTAAACACCGCACCCGCGGATGATCGAGCAGCGACAGATCACCTAAGGCCCGCTCACTGTCGCAGAAGAAATGCGTGTCCGGCAAATCCAGCCACTGCTTCAAGGCTTCGGGATCGTGTCCCGGACCGATGGATGTGTTGAAGACAATCTTGTGGTCGCCCAGCCGCTGAAACTGTTCCTGTCCCATGACGATAGCGTTTTTATTCAGACATTCGCAGATGACATCGTTGTGCTCAAGCAGGCTGTCCAGCGGCTGATAAACCATGCCCTGAGCTTCCAGCTCAGGCTTGCGGGTCCGGCTGTAATACTGGATCTTTGAGCCAAAGTGCATCAGGCCGCGGGCAATGATCTGGCCGGTCGTTCCCATGCCAAGAATTCCAACCTTCAAATCCGTCAGCTCCAGCGGAATTGGTTTGAAGGAAGGCTGGCGGTAACCATTGAGGAAGCCGATCAGCTCATACAGGACATATTCAACGACGCCTTCATCGCCATAATCACGGATGCCGGTAACGGTGATGCCCAGTTCCCGCGCGGCCGCGATATCCACATTGGCACTGGCTTCCGAGTACAGACTGCAGCACATTCCCACATAACGAAGCTGGCTGCAGGCCTTCAATACCGATGCGCCGACATTCGTTTTCCAGCTGACCAACAGACAGTCCGCATCGCCGATCCGGCGGAGGATCTCAGCCTCATCGGTGGGTGAATCCGGATACTCAATAACCGTTTGAGCCAGATCATGAATTCGCAGCCGAGCTTTCTCATTCATCCCAATCGGTTCCAGGATGACACATTTTTTAAACATCATATTCCTCCCGTTTTCTTTTATTATAGCATACAATCCCTGTCCTGCCGCAGTCGGGAAATAGCTGAGAAGTTCAGTTATTCACAATCCTTGCATAGACGGATTGAATCCGCAGGGAGGAAATGGTAAGATTAAGACAATATCAGCGGCAGGAAAAGAGGAAAGTCATGAACAAGAAGGAATATCCGGGTTCCGGCATCTTGGCGGCCGGGCTTCTCATCGCGGCACTGTTGGGAATCATGGGGATTTTTTATCAGAACCTGCAGGAAAAATTATTTACGCAGGCGGTGAACAATCTTGTCGTAACCACTCAGTCCGATAAATTATATTTCGATCAAATCATTCAAAATCAGCTGTATTGGCTGGAAACCATCGCTGAAATCAGCGATGTACCGGAAGCGGATGGGCAGGAAAACTGGCAGAAGATCCTGAATTGGGAGAGCGTGGATGGAATGCGCTTTGGCGTCGCGGATGCGCAGGGAAATTTGACATATGCGAAGCAGGCGGTCATGGATATCCGTGATCGGGAATATTTTCAGGCAGCGATGCAGCGGAAAACGACAATTTCCGGGCCTCTGACGACGCCGGAGGGAGAGGACAGCATCGTACTGACCGTGCCGATGATCCGCCAGGGTGAAGTGCAGGGGGCAGTTTGCGCTGAGATTACAACGATCGCTTTGGGGGCTTCACTCAACGATTACGCCAATCCCAAGGCCAAGGCGACGCTGGTCTTTAATCCGCAGGGACAGCTCATCTCCTCTTATGCGGGGATGGAACGCTATGAGACCATTTATGAAATGCTCGAAACGATGAAGCTGAAATCGGATGACCTGGTGGAACAGATGCGGAGCGAAGTTCTGGCTGGCAACAGCGGGACGCTGACGTACTACAATGGCGGTCAGCTGCGGCTGCTTTACTATGAACCCGTGGGGATTCAGGATTGGTATATCTGTTCGCTGGTGGTGATGGATGCCCATGAAAAAATTCTGCAGGAAATGAGCGCCAGCGCTTTCGGTGTGTTTGCCGCGATCTTGTTGATCGTCATTCTATTGGCAGTCACCGGGGTTTATTTAATTCTGTATTTTCAGAAGCGGGTCAAGGAAGCGCAGAAAGATCCGCTGACCGGCGTCTATACCCGATTGATGGCGCAGCGCCAGGCATCCCGCATTTTAAAAGAGAACCGGCATACGTTGTGCGCCTGTCTGTTCATTGATATCGACGATTTCAAGACGATCAACGATCAATACGGACATGATGAAGGCGACCGCGTGCTGATCAGCGTCAGCCGGATTTTGCGCGAAAGTGTCCGCAGTCATGATATCGTCAGCCGTTACGGCGGCGATGAATTTACGGTCTGGCTGAATGATCTGAAACAGGAACAGGAAGCCCGGGACATCGCACAGCGGTTTTTGACGCGGATTGATCAGCAGACAACCGTGCATATCAGTCTGGGCATCGTGATCGTTTCACCTCAGGAATGGGATTATGAAGCCGTGCTGAAACGAGCCGATCAGGCGCTGTATCAAGCCAAGCAAAAAGGCAAGAACCAAATCTGTCTGATCCCGGCTGAGCCAGAGGAAGCGAATCAGTAAAAAGTGGAGTCGTTCGAGATTCCGCTTTTTTACAGGTGGAGCTGGACTTTTGGCAAAGCGGCAGGCACGTCTTTTCTTCCAACAGCAAGATCATTGCCGCACTCTTGCCTGGTTTCGCTGAAGCTTATTCCTTAAATGGGATGGGGTTGAGCCTTGCGCTTTTCAAGCCGCGGGGTTTATGCTATACTAGAACTTGAAAAAAGTTAAAGCCGATTTGTGCTTAGAAGATGAAAATCTGTTCAAAATAACAGAGAGGTCAGGCCCGCAGGCAGAACTGTGGTAAAATAAAAAAACTGAGGTGACCCGAATGAGTGAAAATGAAAAGAAAACAGTCAAAATTAAATTAGAACGCCATCTGTGGCCGGATGAGATGCGGGAGCGTCAGCGCCGCCGGCAGGTGAGCGTGTTGATGATCGCTTCGCTGGCGGTCGTTTTTATCGTCGGCTTTTTGTTAGGCGGTACGCTGCATCCCGTTTCTTCCGCTTCCGGCGTAGGCGGTACGGCCAATACCGGCAAGTTTGCCCAGGGCAAGCTGGACTCCATTTACAGCATTATGAAAAATGAGTGGTATTTCGGCAAGGATGATGAAAATCTTGAACAGGATCTGATCGACAGTGCGCTCTATGGCATGAGCAGTTCGGTGCTGGACCCGCATACGACGTACATGTCGGCGGAACAGACGCTGGCGTTTTCCACCGCGATTGACAACAATTTCGTCGGAATTGGAATTCAGTACAATGCTACGGGGCCGAAAATTGTGACCCGCGTCTTTGTCGATTCCCCGGCCTATCAGGCCGGCGTTCAGGTCGGCGATATTCTTTTGAAGGCAGACGGCCAGGTACTGACCGATTTGCCCAGCGATGAGGTGGCGGATTTAGTCCGCGGGGAAGCCGGGACGGAGGTTGAGCTGGAGGTTCTGCGCAATAACGAACCGGTCACGATGAAAATCATCCGCGGCGAAGTCAACAATACGGTTTACGGCGAAATGCTGGATGCGTCGCTGGGATATCTGGAAATCATCTCCTTCGGATCGACGACCGGCATGGAATGCGAACGATATTTAAATATGATGAGCGAGCAGGGGCTGCAGCGTCTGATTCTGGATCTGCGTGATAACGGCGGCGGATATCTGGATGCTTTGGTCAGTGTTTCGAGTTTATTTCTGCCGGAAGATACGCTGATCATGACGCAGGAATACAAGGATGGCCGGCGCGTGGAGAGTCATACGACCACCGGTCAGTTTGAAAATATTCAGGGTATTGTGATTCTGATCAACGGCGATACGGCCAGTGCTTCAGAAGTCCTGACCCTGGCGTTAAAGGAACAGCGTGAGGATGTGACGCTGGTCGGCACGCAGAGCTACGGCAAGGGCAGCGTGCAGGTGCAGCGCCCGTTTGCGGACGGCTCAGTTTTGAAATACACGAATTCCCGCTGGCTGTCGCCGAATGAGGAATGGATTAACGGCACCGGCATTACCCCGGATGAAATTGTGGAACTGCCGCTGGTCATGCAGACCACCGCGTCCTCATTCATGCTGGAGGAAACAGAACGTTATACCCAGGATCAGGTCAGCGAGCATGTCGCTTCGGCTCAGAAAGCGCTGAGTTTTCTGGGTTATGCGGTAAACCGTACGGATGGGTATCTGGATGCCTCTACCTCCCAGGCGCTGCGGCAGTATCAATCTGAACATAATTTACAAGCCAGCGGTGAGCTGGATGCCGCGACGCTGCAGTCGCTGGTTTCCGGCGTGCGGTACAGCTGGTCGATGGATAAGAGCGTTGACAATCAGCTGCAGAAGGCGGTGAGCATCCTCCATGGCGAATGAGCATTTTCAGTTAGTTTCCAAATACAAGCCCACCGGAGATCAGCCGGGAGCGATCGATAAGCTGGTCGCTGGATTACAGGAAGGCAAAAAGGAACAGGTATTGCTGGGGGCCACGGGTACCGGCAAGACGTTTACGATCGGCAATGTGATCGAACGGGTGAATCGTCCGACGCTGGTTTTTGCTCACAACAAGACGCTGGCCGGTCAGCTGTATTCTGAATTCAAGGAACTGTTCCCGCATAACCGCGTGGAATATTTCGTATCCAATTTTGATTACTATCAGCCGGAAGCCTACATGCCGAAGACCGATACCTATATTGAAAAGAATGCGATGACCAACGATGAGCTGGACATGCTTCGGATGGCCGCGGTCAACTCCGTGCTGGAACGGCGCGACACGATCATCGTCGCCTCGGTCGCCTGCATTTATGCATCCTCCGATCCAAACCAATACCGCGACATGTTCTTTACGATCCGCGTCGGCGAGCACATCGACCGCAACGACCTTCTGCGCAAGCTGGTCGACCGGCAATACAAACGCAATGATATGGATCGGGCACGCGGGACGTTCCGTGTACGCGGCGATACGATTGAAGTCAGCATGGGGCATACCGATACCTTCATGCTTCGGATTGAAATGTTTGACGATGAGATTGAACGGATCTGTGAAGTTGATCCGCTGACCGGCAAGCTGCAGAACGCCTATACGGTATATAATGTTTTCCCGGCTTCCGGTTATGCCCGGCCGAAGGATCAGATCGAACGCGCCTGTCAGGAAATTGAGGAAGAACTGGAGCTGCGCCTGGCCGAACTGGACCGGCAGGGCAAGCTTGTTGAAAAGCAGCGTCTGGAACAACGCTGCCGCTACGATCTGGAAGCCCTGCGGGAATTCGGCGTCTGTCCAGGTATTGAAAATTATTCCTCGCATATCGACGGCCGTCCGGCAGGACAGCGGCCGTGGAATCTGTTCGATTATTTCCCCAAGGATTTCCTTTTGGTTGTTGATGAATCGCACGTATCGCTGCCTCAGATCCGCGGAATGTATAACGGCGACCGGGCACGTAAGGAAACGTTGGTGGAATATGGCTTCCGCCTGCCAAGTGCGCTGGACAACCGGCCGATGCGTTTTGAAGAATTTGAAACGCTGGTCAATCAGGCAATTTATGTTTCCGCGACGCCGGGCAATTACGAACTGGATAAGGTCCATGGCGAAGTGGTGGAACAGATTATCCGTCCGACGGGTCTTTTGGATCCGGAAATCACCGTGCGGCCGACGCGCGGACAGATCGACGATCTGTTGGATGAAATTCGTCAGTGCATCGCTAGCAACGAGCGTGTTCTGATCACTACCTTGACCGTCAAGATGGCGGAGGATCTGACAGATTATCTGAAGAAGAATGATCTGAAGGTCGCCTATCTGCATCATGAAACCCTGACGCTGGAGCGGACGGAAACGATCCGCGATCTGCGCCGGGGCAAGTATGACGTTCTGGTCGGCATCAACCTGCTGCGGGAAGGCATTGATATTCCAGAGGTATCGCTGGTTGCGATTCTGGATGCCGATAAGGAAGGCTTCCTGCGTTCGGAACGTTCGCTGATCCAGACGATCGGCCGAGCTGCCCGAAATGCCCATGGCCGGGTCATCATGTATGGGGACAAGATGACGGATTCCATGAAGAAGGCGATTGAGGAAACCAACCGCCGCCGCGCGATTCAGATCGCTTACAATGAAGAACACGGCATCACTCCGACGACGATTGTCAAGGAGATTGGCGAGGCCATTCATGGCAAGGAAACGCAGGAAATGGCGGCTCGCTACATGAAGAAGAAGTCCAAACTGGGCAAGAAGGAACAACAGAAGCTGATCGACAATCTCGAAAAGGAGATGAAGGACGCGGCGCGGGTGCTCGATTTCGAGCGGGCTGCCGAACTGCGCGACATGCTTTTGGAACTCAGAGCTTCTCTGTAAAACTGTGAATTTTGATCAAAACCGGCAGAAATGCCGGTTTTCTGCTTTGTGAGCGCTTTGACATTACTGGAAATTGTGCTACAATAGATGCCGGCAGCCGGATATTCCGGCGGAGCTTTAGTTCTTTCTTGCTCGCTAAACTCGAAAACTGAGCTTTTAGTTTTTCCTGCTCGTAAAACTCGGAAACTGAGCTTTTGGTCGATCCTGCTCAAAAAACTCGGATACGCAAGGAGGAAAGCATGAAAAAACTGATTCTCATTTTTACTGCGGTTCTGATGTTGGCTGGCTGTGCGGCTCAGACACCAGAAACAACCCCGACTCCGGAAACCACTCCGGAAGTGACAGCGACCCCGGAAAGTGCGGCCAAGACAGATTCCTTTACCGGACCTACGGTGGATTCCGTAACTTCTGCCTCAATTGTACAGGAAGCGTATCTGCAGGATTATACGCCTGCCGGGTTTACTGACAGCGATAAGGAAAAAGCTTTGTTTGTCATCGGTGATCCGCGTCACAACAGCGTGCTGTGGGATATGGCCCGCACTGCGATGAAGCACATGGAAGAGCAGGGCATGGAAGTTGAAATGCGCGATCTGTATACAATGAACTTCAATCCGGTTCTCTCCGCCGCTGATTTCTATTATGCGAAAGACGGTCAGGGTGAACCGACAGCGGATATCAAGGCAGAACAGGATCTGGTCAGCCAGGCTGATCATCTGATCTTCGTTTATCCGAACTGGCATGATTCGGAAATCACAATCGTCAAAGGCTATAAAGAAAAAGTCTTTGCGAAGAAGTTCGCTTATCAGGATGGTGCGAATGGTCTGGAAGGCCTGCTGAAAGGCAAGAGCTACTTCACGATCATGAACTGTGGCTATCTGGGCGGCGGACGCGGTTATATCGGCGACGGCGTTGGTATTGAAGACGAAAAGTGGGATACTTACATGAACGCTTTCAAGGTCTTTGATGATGATACTTCAGCTTTCTGGGGTACAGACAACTACGGCCGGTTTGTCAATGACCGTACACCAGGCAATGAATCGGAAAACTATGGCGAAGAAATTGAACAGCTGCGTTCCGATTTGAACGCTTTCCTGGATCAGGTTTACTTCAACTAAAATAACTAAGTACGCTGCGTCGGCGATGAAAAGTCAGGACGCAGCGTTTTTCTTTTTGATGGGCGTTACGGTTGTCATAAAGATTTAAGAAAATGCGAAATTCGCTATGTTATAATAGATAAGGTTATCAGACTATGTTCGTATTATGGAAAGAAAAAAGGAGAGGAGAACTGGAATGGCAGAACCAAAAAAAGATTATTTAAGCTCTCTGGCCTCGGAAATTGAAAAGAAGCCGGACAGCTTCAAAGAAGAAAAAGTAGAACGCATTGTCAAGCCAAAGCGAAGCTTGGATCCGAAGATCATGATCGGTCTGGCCGCAGCGGTCATCGTGGCCCTCATCGGCGTGTATTTCCTGTTTTTTGCCCCGAAGATCAAGGTTGAAAACTTTGTCGGCAAAACAACCAATGACGTTGGCATCTGGGCTAAGGAAAACGGCATTGACACCAAGAATATCGTTATGAATCAGGTCTATTCAATGGAGTATGACGCCGATCAGATCATTTCCCAGAACCGCAAGGAAGGCAGCAAGGTCAAGAAGAATTCCACATTGATCTTTGAGGTGTCCAAGGGTGCGGATCCGGATGAGAAGATTGACTTCCCGGATATCAAAAACATGACGCTGGACGAGATTAATGACTGGATCAGCACGAATAAACTGTCAAAAGTAAAGGTCAACACCGTGTACAGTGAAACGGTGGAAAAGGATCAGGTTATTTCCTTTGATCTGAAATCTGTGAATGAAAATAACTTTACCCGCGGCACCAACCTGACGATCAGCGTGTCTAAGGGACCGCAGCCGGCTGGCGAGGTGACCGTAGAAGATTTCGTGAAGAAAGAAGTCTCCAGCGCTGAAACCTGGGCGAAGAGCAAAAAAATCGAACTGGAAATCGTTGAAGTTTATCATGATACGATCAACACCGGATTGGTTGTTTCACAATCTGTGGAATCCGGCAAAACTATGAAGCAGGGCGATACACTGACGCTGACTGTATCCAAGGGCAAAGCCGTCAAGGTTCCGCAATTGGTGGGCTACACGAAGGATCAGTTGGAAGCTTGGGCCGCCAACAAAGAAAACGCGGTATCCATCGTGAAGAAAGAAGTTTACAGCGATGCGCCGGCAGGCAGTGTTATTTCGCAGTCGATCAAGGGCGGCAGTCAGGTTGATTCCGGAACGGTTCTGGAACTGACGATTTCACTGTATATGCCGCAGCTGCAGACCAACAGCCGCGAATGGTACGGCAAGGATTATCTGGCTCTGAACGCTTGGGTGGATGATGTGAATTACCGTGGTGCCAGCATTACAGCTGGGGCCTGGGATGGCGAGGAATGTTCCGATGAATATCCAACCGCCGGTCAGATCATCAGCTATCACTGCATGGCCAACGATGGCAGCGATCTGCCGCACGGCTGTGATCGTCCGCTGCCGTTAAACGCTAAGATCGGCTATAAGAAATCGACTGGCGGATGTACGCCGAAAGTTGAAGAACCGAAGGAAGTTCAGATTGGCTTAACGCCGTTAGGCAGTGAGGAAGCGATGAAGAATTTCTGCGATACGAATAAACTGGCATGCAGCTTTAAGTATTCAGAAACAACTGAGGCTTCAAAAGAAGGAACAATCGTCGTTACTAAAAATGGTACTGCCGTTGATCCTAATACGAAAGTTAAAGCTGGAGAAGCCTTGGATATTGAAGTATTTTACAATCCGAACAAATTAAATACACCGGAGGAAAACCCTGATAAAACTGATGGTACTCAGAATACGAATGCAGGAAACACACCTTCCGAATAAAAAATGATTTTGCTTAGTTAACAAATTCTTGAGTTTTTAAATCAGAAAGGGAGCCTGTCAAAATGAATTTTTTCAATCGAGCGATGAAGAATGTCACCAGAAGGATGTCGAAATCCATCCTTCTGGCTGTGACCTTTTTCCTGATCGGGAATCTGGTCATCATTGGTTTAGGGATCAATAATGCAGCATCCAATGCTAAAATTTTGACCCGTCAGAAAATGCGGGCGGTAGTCGCACTGGAAATTGATTATAATGCCTTCTATAACGAGGCAGATAAAATCACGGATGACGATGAACGGGAGGCGTTCTATAAAAACTCACCGCGGCTTACCACAGAGAAAGTGGAAAACCTGAAAATAGATGAGCGAGTGAAGGCGGTCAATAATATCTCTGTTTACCAGGTATACGCGAAAAGTTTTGAATCCGTTCCGCTGAACAATGATTTTGATAAACAATATACCGATAATCAGGACAGCGAAGCATCGGTTGACGGATCCGTTGACAGCTCCATGGCAATGCGCTCGTGGCGTCCTGCGGATCTTCGGGTTCAGGCTAACCGGTATCCGGAAATGATTGAATTTGAGGATGGCACATACGAAATGCTGGAAGGCCGGTTCTATAATCAGGACGACCTCAACAATTCTGCTGCGGTAGTCTGCGTTCCGCAGGAATTAGCTGAATTGAACAATATCCGCGTTGGCGATACGATCAGTGTGAATACCAATAACCCTGACGATCTTCAATACATGGAAGGCTCCGATCTGACGGAAGCTGATTATGAGTTGTCTTTGGAAGTCATTGGAATTTATAAAAGCAATGAACAAGTTGATCAGAATTCCGATGAATACAAGTGGATGGCTCGATATGAAGCGCCGCAGAATACGCTGCTGATCCCAGCCACAACGATCTCGGATAAATACTATGAATCCTATGTGAAGTCCTATCGTTATTACATGACGACACAGCCGGAATACTATAAAGAAGAAGATCTGATGGCGAAGGAAGATTACAACAGCTCATCCAAGGCTGTTTATCTGTTAAATGATCCGCTGCAGGTAGATCAGTTCGTGGCTGATCATGAAAATGAAACCGGAGATTATATCGTTCTGAATGCCAATAATGATACGTTCAAGAAGCTGGCGCGGCCGCTCGATACGTTATCTTTGTTCTCCAATATCATCGTCTGGATCGTTGTCATCAATGCGGTTGTTATTATCACCTTAGTCACAGCACTGACACTGAAAACACGCGAATATGAGATTGGCGTGCTGCTTTCCATCGGCGTATCCAAGATGAAAATCGTCGCTCAGTTCTTTGTGGAACTGATTGTCGTAGCGTTGATCGGCTTTACGTTGTCTGTGCTCAGCGGTTCGCTGATCGCCAAACAAGTCGGAGCCGCGGTACTGAATTATCAGGTGGATACGGAGAATCAGTATGGAGAGCTGGACGATCAGAACAACACGAATTATTATTGGGGTGAATCCAATTATTTCACCGAAATCAGTCAGGACGATCTGTTAGCGGAATATGAAGTCCAAATCAATCCGCTGATCATTGGTGAAATCTATATCCTGGGCATCGGCGTTGTATTCATTTCCATTTTGATCCCATCCTTCATGATCATGCGGTTTAATCCGAAGAAGATCCTGATGAATCAGAATTAAGGAGGGCAGACAATGACAACGATTTTGAAATTAGAAAATCTGAACTACGGTTACGAAGACGGCGGATATAAGCGTCAGATTTTGAAGGATCTGTCCTATGAGTTTGAGCAGGGACAGTTCTATACGATCTTAGGCCCATCCGGCAGCGGCAAGACGACACTGTTGTCGATCATTGCCGGGCTGGACAAGCAGGAAAGCGGCAAGATCTATTATGAAGGCGAGGATCTGGATAAGATCGGGCTGTATAAGTATCGCCGTAATAAAATCGGGATCGTCTTCCAGCAGTACAACCTGATCAGCTATCTGACAGGATTGGAAAACATTGAGCTGGCGATGACGGAAACGGACAATTCCATACCGAAGAATCAGAAGGAAGTTGCTTATGCACTGCTGGAGAAATTCGGGATTGTGAAATCCAAGGCAGATCGATTGGTGACGAAGCTGTCGGGTGGTGAGCAGCAGCGCGTAGCGATCGCGCGGGCAATTGCATCGAATGTCGACTTAATTTTCGCGGATGAACCGACAGGAAACCTGGATACGGCAACAGAACAGGAAATCATCAAGATCTTCCGGATGCTGACGGAGGAATTTGGGAAAACGGTTATCGTTGTTACCCATTCTAATGTGGTATCGGGGCTGAGCGATCACCGCGTGCTTTTAAATGAAGGTCAGCTGACCGATATTCAGTAAATAAGACTGAGGAGGAATCCTCGGCCTTTTTCTGTAATGAAATTGAAAGGAATTTGCTATTTAGATTTCAAACTTCTATGGTACTATAAAATCAGAACATAGAACATGACGGCTGACACCGTCAATAATGAAGGGGGAAGTGAAAAATGAATTTTTTCACCCGTGCGCTAAAAAATGTAACGCGCCGCATGTCAAAGTCAATTTTACTGGCCATTACCTTTTTCCTGATTGGGAATCTGGTCATCATTGGTTTAGGCATCAACAACGCTTCAGAGCAAGCAAAAGTCGAAACACGCAGAAAGATGCGGGCAGTTGTTTCCTATGAAGTTGATTATCAGGCTTTTTGGGACTATGCTGACAACTTGTCAGAAGAAGAACAGCAGGAGGCTTACAAAAATTATCCGCAGGTCAAAATGGAGGATATTAAAAATCTGATGACCGATGAACGGGTCAAAACCGTCAATATCGTCAACAGCAACATGTTGTATTCCAATGGTTTTGAAACGGTCCCGCTGAACAATGAACGGGAGAATAATGGCGGGGGCAGCATTACCTATGAAGATGGAACCACCGTTGAATATGTCGAACCGGATCTGCGGCTGCAGACCAATTTCTTTCCGAACATGATCGAGCTGGAAGACAAAATGTATGAAGTGGTTGAAGGCCGGTTCTATAATCAGGAAGAAGTGGATAACGGAGCGATGGTTTGTCTGATTACAGATAAACTTGCGGACCTAAATAATCTGCGGATCGGCGATACGATCTCCATTGATTTGGTTGGACGCAGTGAATTGCAGTATTACCAGCAGAGCGGGATCACGGAAGAGGATATCACGATGACGCTGGAAATTATCGGTATCTTCCATAACAATGAGGAATTGGATGAAAACTCTGATGAATATCGATGGATGAGCCGGTATAACTCACCGGACAACATCATCCTGGCTCCGGCTTTAGCGTATGGCAATGCCTATTATCAGATGGGAATTAAGCAGTGGGAATACTACAAAGAACAAAATCCGGAAGCGTATGTGGATGCTGAAAGACCTACTCCGGAAAGCTATACGTATGTGAATGAAGCGGTCTTCCTGTTGGATGATCCGCTGCATGTGGATGAGTTTGTGGCGGATCATCAGGCAGATCTGAAAGAATATATGTTGATGGACGCGAACAACGATACGTTTAAGAAACTGGCACGGCCATTGGATACGCTGTCGCTGTTCTCCAACATTATCGTCTGGATTGTGGCGATCAATGCGATCGTGATCATTACGCTGGTCACAGCTTTAACGCTGAAAACACGGGAATATGAGATCGGCGTGCTGCTTTCCATGGGTGTGTCCAAGATGAAGGTTGTTGCCCAGTTCTTCGTTGAACTGATTGTCGTGGCTCTGATTGGATTCACTTTATCAGTAGCCAGTGGTTCTTTAATCGCCAAACAAGTGGGCAAGCTGGTTATGGATTATCAGGTGGACACGGAAAAGCAGTACAGTGATCTGGATGATCAGAACAATGGAACTTATTATTGGGGCGATACAAACTACTTCACCGAACTCAGTCAGGACGATCTGTTAGCGGAATATGAAGTCCAGATCAATCCGATGATCATTGGTGAAATCTATATTCTGGGCATCGGCGTTGTATTCATTTCCATTTTGATCCCATCCTTCATGATCATGCGGTTTAATCCGAAGAAGATCCTGATGAATCAGAATTAAGGAGGGCAGACAATGACAACGATTTTGAAATTAGAAAATCTGAACTACGGTTACGAAGATGGCGGATATAAGCGTCAGATTTTGAAGGATCTGTCCTATGAGTTTGAGCAGGGACAGTTCTATACGATCTTAGGCCCATCCGGCAGCGGCAAGACGACGCTGTTGTCAATCATTGCCGGACTGGACAAGCAGGAAAGCGGCAAGATCTATTATGAAGGCGAGGATCTGGATAAGATCGGGCTGTATAAGTATCGCCGCAATAAAATCGGGATCGTCTTCCAGCAGTACAATCTGATCAGCTATCTGACAGGATTGGAAAACATAGAGCTGGCGATGACGGAAACGGACAATTCCATACCGAAGAATCAGAAGGAAGTCGCCTATGCACTGCTGGAGAAATTCGGGATTGTGAAATCCAAGGCAGATCGATTGGTGACGAAGCTGTCAGGCGGTGAGCAGCAGCGCGTAGCGATCGCGCGGGCAATCGCATCGAATGTCGACTTAATTTTCGCGGATGAACCGACAGGGAACCTGGATACGGCAACAGAACAGGAAATCATCAAGATCTTCCGGATGCTGACGGAGGAATTTGGGAAAACGGTTATCGTCGTTACCCATTCCAATGTGGTATCAGAGCTCAGTGATCACCGTGTTTATCTTAATGAAGGTCAGCTGAAGGATATCAGCTGAAAAGGACTTTCTTTCGCGGCAGTGATTTAAAAATCAAAGGGGTTAAAAATGGGATCAGGGCAGCCTGATCCTGTTTTAATGAAAATTTTCATTAGGGACAAAGTGAAATGTCATGATTTTCTGAAACAAAGAACAAAACATTCCCCGCGATGTCTGTTTTTGTGATATCCTATAATCATTCAGCATGCCGATAACGCATGCCGCAAAGCACAGAAAGTGGGGGAAGTTGGGAAATGAGAAGGCAGAACAGGTCAAAGCTCGTTTCCTGGATGGCCTGACGGCAATAAAGTTCAGGTCAAAGGAAAAAGAAAGCGAGGAATACTCATGCAGGAGATTCAATTATTAAAAGCGATCGAACAGGATGCGCGGATATCTGTGGTCGATCTTGCCGATATTTTAAACTCAAGCCCGGAACAAGTGGACAACGAAATGAAAAAGCTGGCCGAAGAGAAAGTCATCTGCGGTTATCACACGGTGATCAACTGGGATAAAACGAATCAGGATCATGTCATGGCGCTGATCGAAGTGAATGCTTCACCGGAACGGGACTGCGGCTATGATAAGGTTGCGGAAAAAATCTATCGTTACCCTGAGGTCAGCAATATGTATCTGATCTCAGGACGTTCGGAATTTATTGTGATCGTCAAGGGACGGACGATGCGCGAAGTCGCGGATTTTGTCGGACAGAAGCTGGCGCCGATTGAAGGCGTCAAGGGAACGGCTACGTATTTTGTTTTGAAACAATATAAAGTCGAAGGTGTGATCATTGATCAGCAAAGCGATGATCAGGAACGGCTGCTGGTGACTCCATGAATCCTAAAACGTTATTAAATGACGTCATCGGGACGATTCCGCCTTCTGGGATCCGAAAGTTTTTTGATTTAGCCAGCTCAATGGAAGGGGTTATTTCGCTGGGCGTCGGCGAGCCTGATTTTGATACGCCGTGGCATATTCGGGAAGAAGCAATTTATGCCATCGAAAAGGGCCGGACTTTTTATTCGGCGAATGCAGGTCTGCCGGAGCTGCGCAAGGAAATCTGCCGTTATCTGAAACGGAAATTTCAGCTGGAATATGCATGGAACACGGATATTCTGGTTACGGTCGGGGGAAGCGAAGCGATCGACATCGCTTTTAGATCACTGCTGAATCAAGGCGATGAAGTGATTGTGCTGTCGCCGGGGTATGTCGCCTATGAGCCGTGCGTGCGTCTGGCCGGCGGAGTGCCGGTGATCGTAGAATTAAAAGAAGAAGACGAATTTAAACTGAAAAAGGAACAGCTCCAGAAGGCGCTGTCTCCGAAAACAAAGGCAATCTTAATGAATTTCCCGGGAAATCCTACCGGGGGAATTATGACGCGGGAAGATTTCAGTGAAATTGTCCCGCTGATTCAGCAGTCGGGCATCGCGGTGGTTACGGATGAAATTTATGCCGAGCTGACATACAGCGGCAAGCATTGTTCCATCGCTTCATTTAATGAAATCAAAGATCAGGTCATTTTGATCAGCGGTTTCTCAAAGGCCTATTCGATGACAGGCTGGCGTTTGGGTTATATTGCCGCCCATCAGGATCTGATTGCGGCGATGAACAAAGTCCATCAGTATGCGATTATGTGCGCTCCGACAATCAGTCAGTACGCCGGAATTGAAGCGATGGCGAAGGGTGACGGCGATGTGGAAATGATGAAAGATTCATTTGAACGCCGGCGCAACTTTATTGTCAACGGCTTAAACCGGATGGGATTGAAATGTCCGATGCCGCAGGGAGCATTCTATGTGTTCCCGTCGATCCGACATACCGGGATGACCTCGGAAGAATTCTGTGAAAAACTGCTGGAAAAAGAAAAGGTCGCTGTCGTACCCGGCAATGCCTTTGGCGCCAGCGGCGAGGGATTTGTACGTATCTCTTACGCTTACAGCATTGATGAAATCAAGGCAGCGCTGGAGCGGATCAGCCGTTTTCTTGAAAACAGTTAAATTATAGCGAATCTAAAAACTCTGGATAGGAAAGTTCAGAGTTTTAGTTTGTTTTATGGATGCCTATGTTAAATGCAAGGCTGGAATAAGATGAGGAATCAAAGCTTGTATGACTTATTCCTGCCACCAGGATTGAGGCGGCTGCTGATTCATCAGACCTTCGATCGTCCAGCCTGGACTTTGAATTTCTTCTCCCTGGCGAATCCGACGGCACCACAGCCAGACGTTGGAGGTTCCTTTTGACAGCTGTGACATGCCTGGATCCTCCACGGTAATTTTCAGCTGATAACATGCCTGATCTGTCTGAATCTTCTGTGTGATGATTTCGCTGTCTGCGATCTCAACGGTGCTCCAGAACAGAAGGCCTTCCGGATCCCAGGAAACCTGATAAAGATAAGCTAGCCGGGTGTAGTCGTGGGCAAGGATGGCTTCCTGATAGGCTTGAACAAGCTGATCAGCACTTTCAACCCTGCCGCGCGGCTTCGGCGGGTTATCTGACCACAGCATCTGGTCAATAAGCCAGGTTTCATCAGCTGAAGCTAAGCGCAGAGCCAGCGTGTAGGACGTCGGCGTATCGCCGTAAGCACAATCGATTTGTACCAGAGCGTCATTATCACTCAGGCTCAGGACTTCACATGTTTCAAGGGTGCCCAGCCGGCTCATACCGTAATTGGTTCCGCTTTGTTTCTGATTGGCTTCGATCATCCGGGCACGGCACTCCGGCGTCAAATGCTGGGCAAGCTGTTCGCCCGCACGGAAAAAGCGCAGTTTGGCAACTTCCTTGATTAAGGCGGCGGCAGCTTCCGCATTCTGCTCGGCAAAATGCGGATCATTCTGGTGCTGAGCGTGCTGTTTCTGATACGCTGAAGAAACGGTAGTCAGTCCGATTTCTTCAGGCTGATGCTGACAGGCAGTTAAAAAAAGCAGAACCGCTAAGACGGGGGATAACCAACGGATGAAACGCATCATGATGCCTCCTTTGTTCTGCTTCTATTATACGAAAAGAGGAAGAAAAACGATAGCCTGATACGCGGAAATGAATGGGTTGGAAATTGTGAAAAAAGCGGACTGCGCAGGGTTTTCGGCGAGTTTTTCCCAAAACGTGAAATTGCGAAAAAAGAGGTTTACTTTCACTCCCGAGTTTGCTATACTAGATAAACGGGTAGATATAAAGAATATTTACTCCTTGCTTATCCGCCAAGCGATAAGCCAATAGACCATAAGGAGGTGTGTTTCATGAAGAAGTATGAAGTCATGTATATCGTAAACGCATCCCTGGATGATGCAGCACGTCAGCAGGTTATCGACGGACTGCACGCTATCATCACCGACAATGGAGGAAAAATCCTGAAGGCTGATGACTGGGGAGTCAAAGAGTTTGCGTACCGTATCGAAGACATGACCAAAGGTTACTACATGGTTGTAACTTTTGAAGCTGACAATGCGACAGTCAAGGAATTTGACCGTCTGGCGCGGATCAATGCCAACGTTGTTCGCTACATGATCATCAAACAGGAAGAAAAATAAGGATAAAGAACTGAAGGAGGAGCTGTCATGATTAATCGTGTCATTTTAGTCGGGCGTTTAACCCGCGATCCAATGCTCAGAAAGACCCAGAGCGGACTTTCTGTCGCTACCTTCACCGTCGCCTGCGACCGTCGGTTCTCCGGCGGCAATGGGCAGGACCGTCAGACTGATTTCATCAGCTGCGTGGCCTGGCGGCAATCTGCGGATTTCCTTGGCCAATATGCGCACAAAGGCGCGTTGGTTGGCGTTGACGGACGGATTCAGACACGCAATTACGACAACGCTTCCGGTCAGAAAGTGTACGTCAC
The DNA here is from genome assembly GCF_022440805.1 of Holdemania massiliensis. Lineage (NCBI taxonomy): Bacteria > Bacillati > Bacillota > Erysipelotrichia > Erysipelotrichales > Erysipelotrichaceae > Holdemania > Holdemania massiliensis. Next base: position 977,967 of record NZ_JAKNTK010000001.1, read on the forward strand.
AGAGGTTGTCTGTGACAGCGTACAGCTGTTGGAGTCGAAATCGGCATCCGAGAATCGTTCCGCTGCGATGGGCTATCAGCCGCAGAATGCGGGCTTTGCCCAGGCCAATCCCTTTGGGGATGCACCGGCGAACGATGGATTCGATGATTTCAGCGCTGGACCGACACTGGATATTTCCAGTGATGACTTACCATTTTAATTGAAAGGAGATCGACTATGGCATTCAAAAAACAGCGTATGGGACGCAAAAAGGTCTGCTATTTCACAAAAAACAATATCACTTCGATCGACTATAAAGATGTTGAACTGCTGAAGCGGTTTGTTTCTGCCAACGGCAAGATCATTCCACGGCGGGTTACCGGCACACGTGCTAAGTATCAGCGCATGCTGGCAACAGCGATTAAACGCGCACGCCAGATGGCTTTGCTGCCTTACGTTAACGACTAAGTTATGAAAAAGCCTCCATCAGTGATCTGGTGGAGGTTTTTGCCATTCACAGGAGGGATAACATGAATAATAGTGTAAGAAAAATAACTGACGGCGCGATGATGGTCGCTCTGATCGGCCTGTTTCTGTTTTTAAACCGCCAGCTGGCTGGACTTTTAGATCTCTATGCCGCATGGCTGGTGCCGCTGCCGATGGTCATGTACGCGGTAAAATACGGATGGAAAAGCGCGTTGGTTCCGTTTGTTTCCGTTATTTTTCTTTCATTCATTATCGCTGGGCCGCAGACCTGGTTTTATGTGATTACCGCCTGCGTCTGCGGTGTGGTTTATGGGCAGGGCGTGAAAAGCGGATGGAATAATCTGCGTCTGATGCTGACGACGATGATCTTTACGATTCTCTCAAATTTAATCACAACGGTTTTATTTGCTTCCTTTTTCGGTTATGATATAGCTATGGAAATTTCCGAAATAGGCAAAATGATGACGCAGATGTCGGATAATTTCAATCTGCAGCTGCCGTCGGGATTGGACATGACGGGATTTCTCAAGATGATTTTTGTCTTATCCGCGGTTCTGACCGGGGTTATGGAAGGCATCATCGTCCATCTGCTTTCTAATTTTATGCTGAAACGGATGAAGATCAAGGTAGCTCCGCCGAAACCGCTCAGTGAAATCATGATTCCGAAGTGGCTGGCGTATGTCTGCTTCTTTCTGTTTATCGGCAGTAATTTTGTCGGACAGTTCACAACGCTGCCGCCGCTGGTCACGGAACTGATCCTGGTCGGAGGCGTGCTGGGAGCGCTGGTGCTGGTCTTCTTCGGATATCTCTGCTGTCTTGTCTACGGGGCTGTCCGCTATCATAAGAACGTTGCGCTGTATATCATTCTTCTGACATTTTTGCTTTTGCCGATCATGCTGCCGTTGTTGGCGATTGTCGGCTTCCTGTATGTCACAACCGATATGCGCCAGAAAATCTTAGGGAGGTAATGCTGTGTCTGAAAAAATCGGAAGGATCAAAACGCTGCTGCTGATTCTGATCGTCGTTGAAGTGCTGGGCTTAGTCTGCCTGTATTTCCTGTTTGATCTGGATATCAAGATCGCTGCTTTGTACTTTATCATTAATACTCTGACGTTATATTTCCTCGTGCAGTATTATCAGGAGGACAGTCAGAATCGAATGTTTGGCGTTTCGCGAATTCTGGGCAGTGAAGCGAAGGATGCTTTTCAGTTCGGTCAGATCGGAATTGTTACTTATGATGAAAACTACACGATCACCTGGATGAGCGAATTGTTTGCAGAGCGGGGCATCAACCGCATCTCCAAAAAGCTGACGATGTGGCTGCCGGAAGTGAATGATTTAATTCAAGGGGATGTGGAAAAAGTCCAGGTTCAGATCGATGATCGAACCTATGAAATTGCCCGTAAGGAAGATGCCCGGATTTTGTTTTTCCAGGATGTAACCGAACAGCATCAGCTGGAAAAGGCTTATCAGGAAGAACAGATTGTCGTGGGTCTGATCCATCTGGATAACTATGAGGAATCCACACAGTATGAAGAAGAACAGGAAATCGCGATGATCAACAACAATATCCGCCAGCCGGTCGTCGAATGGGCGAAAAATCAGGGCATGTTATTGCGGCGTTTGAAATCGGATCGGTTCTTCGTCGTCTTAAACGAGCGGATTTTTAAACAGATCGTCGATGAACGCTTCAGCATTTTGGCGCAGACCCGCAAAGCCTCTCAGCAGCTCGATGTGGCGATCACCCTGTCAATGGGATTTGCACGCGGCAGCAGTGATGTGGCTCAGCTCGATGAAATGGTCAACCAGCTGCTGGAACTGGCCCAGAGCCGGGGCGGCGATCAGGTCGCGATCCGCCGTCAGGGCGAGGATGTCAAATATTTCGGCGGAAGCAGCGAGGCTCAGGAAAAGCGCAGCCGCGTTCGCGTGCGGATCATGGCGCATACGCTCCGCGACCTGATTAAGAAAAGTACGAACGTCATTCTCTTGGGACACAAAGAAGCGGATTTTGATTGCCTCGGTTCCCTGATGTGCTTAAGCCGGATCGTCCAGGCGTACGATAAGCCATGCTGCATTATTTCCAAATCCGGCGGGATGGAGGAAAAGCTCAGCGGGGCAATGACGCTGTATAAGAAAGAATTGGAACCACGGCATAAGTTTGTCACGGAAAATGAAGCCTTGAATCAGCTGCGGGATGGAACCTTGGTCATCATGGCGGATCACCACCATCCAAGTCAGTCCAATGGTCCGCAGGTTCTGGAAAAAGCCAAGAAGATCGCGATTTTCGATCATCACCGCCGCCGGACAGATCTCGATATCAACCCGATCTTAGTGTATATTGAACCCAGCGCTTCCAGCGCTTGCGAACTGATCTCGGAGTTTGTTCCGTATCAGACCGGCAAGGTTGACTTTATCAGTGAGGAAGCCACGATTATGCTGACCGGCATGATGATTGATACCAACCGCTTTAAAGTCCGCACCGGTACCCGAACCTTTGAAGCTGCGGCGATGATCCGGCGCTGGGGAGCGGATCCGCAGGAAGCCGATAATTTATTAAAGGATGAATATTCTGAATTTGAAACGAAAACAAAGGTTTTAAAATTCTGTGAAAAAAGAGATAATGGTATTGTCATTTCCGCAGTTACGGATAATGAGATTCTTTCCCGTTCGATGTTGTCGCAGGTTGCGGATTCCATTTTGACCATCAAAGGCGTAGAAGCGGCCTTTGTCATTGCCAAGATCAGTGATTCCCAGACAGCGATCAGTGCGCGCAGCCGCGGCCGCATTAACGTTCAGGTGATTATGGAACGGATGCATGGCGGAGGTCATTTAAGCGCCGCCGCACTGCAGCGGGAAAATACAAAGGTGGAGGATCTGCGCACAGAGCTGATCGCCACCTTAGATGAAGTCATGAAGGAGGAATAAACGATGAAAGTCATTTTATTAAGCGATGTCAGCAAGGTTGGAAAGAAAGGGGCGATCGTGGAGGTCGCCGACGGCTATGCCCGCAACTTTCTGATCCGCAACCGCCTGGCCGTTCAGGCGACGGCGAAAAGTCTGGAAATCCTGGACGAACAGAAGGTTCAGCAGAAGCTGAATGAAAAAGAAATGGAAGCGAAGGCCCGCGAAACGGCCTCTCAGCTGGAAAAAATCATGCTTCAGTTCTCGGTCAAGAGCGGTAAGGAAGGCCGGGTCTTCGGCTCTGTATCCACCAAACAGATTGCTCAGGAACTACAGCGCAAGCATGGCATTCATATTGACAAGCGCAAGATTCTCGACACCGCGCCGATTCAGAGCTTGGGCGTGACCAACGTCCGGATTGAGCTGTTCAAAGACGTCATCGGCACGATCCGCGTTCAGGTTACCGGAAAAGAGTAAGCGTTTATGCGACAGATGCCCAGCAGTATTGATGCCGAACAGTCGTTGTTGGGTTCGCTTTTCATCTATCCCAACAGCGTCCGCATCGCATCCGAAGAAGGCCTGCGCAGCGAGGAATTTTTCCTGGAGGCTCACCGTAAGATCTATGCCGCTGTCGATGCTTTAAACAGCGAAGGCAAGCCGGTGGACGCCGTGTCCGTCGCCAGTCTTTTGACCGATCAGGGCCAGCTGGCGTCCGTGGGCGGTTTGGAATACATCATGCAGCTGGCGGACAGCTCAGTCACTTCCGCCAGTACGAAATACTATATCGAGCTGATTCAGTCCAAAGCCTTACTGCGCAGTCTGATTGAAACGGCGCAGACGATTGCCGAGGAAGGAATGCAGAACGCCAACGACATGGAAACGATGATGGACATGGCGGAAAAGCAGATCCTCGACGTAACCCGGCGGCGCAAGACAACGGATTTCAAGTCCAGCAATGAAGTGGTCAACAACGTCATTGAAAATATCCACAAGATGAGCGCGCAGAAATCCGGGGTGACCGGCGTGGCGACCGGCTATCGGGATCTGGACAACACGACCAATGGTTTCCAGCGCGGCGACTTGATCATCCTGGCAGCGCGTCCGTCAATGGGAAAAACGGCTTTCGCGTTAAACGTGGCGATGCAGATCGCTCAGCTGAATCATCAGGCCGCGGCGATTTTCTCGTTGGAAATGCCTGCCGAACAGCTGATTTCCCGTATGCTTTCCGCGAAAAGCCGGGTTCCGGGCGGTCAGTTAAGAACTGGCTTCCTTAATAACAACGAATGGAACCAGCTGAATGAAGCGGCGGCGGATTTAAAAGCAACGAAGATCTTCATCGATGATTCCCCGAATGTGCGGGTATCGGAGATCTATTCCAAATGCCGCAAACTCCAGGCTGAACACGGCTTGGCAGTCATCCTGATCGACTACATTCAGCTGATTACCGGCAGCGGCCGCAATCCTGATAACCGTCAGCAGGAAGTTTCAGAAATTTCCCGTGGCTTAAAAGGCCTGGCGCGTGAGCTGCAGGTGCCGGTCATCGCATTGTCGCAGCTGTCCCGTTCCGTTGAAAAACGTGAGGACAAACGGCCGATGCTGTCTGACCTGCGTGAATCCGGAGCCCTGGAACAGGATGCCGATATCGTTATGTTTTTGTACCGTGATGAATACTATCAGCGGGAAAAGAGCGAAGAAGGCACGGAAAAAACCGAAATTAATATCGCCAAGCATCGTAACGGGCCGACCCGTCAGATCGAGCTGGCGTTTGAACGCAACATCAACGCTTTTTACAACTATGAGAATCAAAATGGGTAATACCCCGAAAGGGAGGATGAAATGAAAAAATGGATACCGATTGCCGCGGCCTTGGTTTTAAGCGCGCTGATTGCCGGGCTGTGGCCGGCTCTTTCCCGAGCCAATCAGGTTGTACAGGCGCAGGGAAAAGTGGAAGAAAGCCTGCTTCCGCAGCAGATTGAAACCCTTTCCGCGCAGCCGCTGACGGTGAAGAAAATCTACAATGCCGGAAAACTGGTCGGCGTTGTCAGCGATTATGCGAAGATTGAGGCGCTGCTGGATGAGGTTTACCATAGCGTATATGAAACGGACTTTCCCAATACCCGCTTGGAACTGGGGGAAGATATGATCGTCACCGAGGAGCTGAGCTATTATCGTTATGAGAATATTGATGAGGCTCTCTGTGCATATTTACGGGAAGGCGATCTGTTTTCTGTAGAAACTAACCGGATCGACTTTTCGGATGAAAACGATGTCTATGCGACGATCTATGTTAAAAATCTTCAGGATTTTTATGATGCCCGCGATCAGTATCTGCTGAACTTCGTGTCCAAAGAAACGCTGGATACAGTGCGGATGGGACAATCCACGCCGGAATTGAAAACGTACGGAACCCGGGAAGTTAATATTGATGTCCTGGAGAAAATGACTGTGACTACCGATCGTGCATCCTCCTCCAATATCCTCAAAGACAAGCAGGAAATCCTGCACTATTTAAGCTACGGCGCCGAGCCGAATCTGGAAATGAAGTATTACACCGTCGTTGAGGGCGATATGATCGACGGTGTCGGAACGAAGAACGGTCTTTCTGCCCAGCAGGTTGTGTCGATCAACAGCGATCAGCTGGAGAGTGTGGATCAGCTGATTCAGCCGGGGATGGTGCTCAATGTGACCAATTTCCAGTCCCCGATTACCGTTCGGGTTACCAAAGAACGGGTAGCGAAGGAAGAAGTTTATCCGGAAGATCCGATTTATAAGGAAGATCCGAATATGAAAGAAGGCTCCTATGTCACGGATATCAATGCTCAGAATGGTTCCCGCAATGCCTTCTATGAAGAAGTCTGGATCAATGGTGAAAATACCGGCGGTACGCTGGTGTCCTCGATTATCACGCGTCAGCCAATCCGCGAAGAAACCCGCGTGGGCACCAAGGTTATTCCTGGCGTTGGAACTGGAACGTTCCGCTGGCCGGTGGACAATCCGTCGATCACCTGCCGCTGGGGCTGTTATGCCGGCCATCAGGCGATTGATATCAAGAACTCCTACAACCGTTACGGCAATTTGTATGCGGCTGACCGCGGCACCGTCGTCGAAGCCAGCTACAGCTCGATTAACGGCTACTATCAGATCATTGACCACAACAATGGCTACAAGACGTATTATGGTCATATGAATCGGCCGGCCTTCAACAAGGTTGGACAGAATGTTGAAAAAGGTGAGATTATCGGTCAGATCGGCATGACTGGCCGCGCGACTGGTCCGCATGTTCATTTCTTCATCTATGAAGGAAGCCGGCGCCGCAATCCATGCGATGGGTTCTTGCCATGTTAAAAACGATGGAATTTTATCTGTTGGCGAGCGGTTCCAAGGGCAACTGCTTTGTGTTGAAAACTGCCGCCACGCAGATCGTGATTGACTGCGGAACGACCAAAACATACTTAACACGCAGTTTTCACATGATCGGTGTAGACTATCAGAATACAGAAGCGCTGTTGGTCACGCATGGTCACCGCGACCATACCAGCCAGCTTAAGATGTTTTCCGATGTGCAGGCCTATGCTGCGTTCAAGCTGGAAAACCGAGCGGATCAGCACTGGATTGCGCCCTATGCTCCTTTTCAGGTAGGCGATCTCAGGGTGACGCCGCTGCCGTTGTCGCATGACGCCGAAAATACTGTCGGCTATGTGCTGGAAACGGCACAGGAGAAGCTGGTCTATATTACCGATACCGGTTATGTCCGTGAGGAATGCGTGCCGTTGATTGCCGATGCGGATTATTATGTTATGGAAAGCAATCATGATGTGGGGATGCTGATGCAGACCCGGCGGCCGTATCCGATCAAAATGCGGATTCTTTCCGACAGCGGCCATCTGTGCAACGAGGACTGTGCCCACCTGCTGACGCGTCTGGTTACGCCGCGCACCCGTTCGATCTTTCTGGCGCATCTCAGCGAGGAAGCGAACAATCCGCAGCTGGCCTGGCAGGTCAGTGCCGATGCTTTGAAACAATGCGCCTGCCGTCAGGATCTGGTGCTGAAAGCCGCGGGACAGTACGAAATACTCATGGGAGGATGCCGATATGAAGAAAGGCTTGATTCTGCTTACCGCCCTGTTGGTGTGCTGGAACTTAGTTCTGACCGTTGAACTGGGACAGGTAAAAAAAGAGAAATCACAGCAGCAGCCGACACAGGATCCGCAGCAGTCGACGCGTCCGGTGTCAGTCGTGACTTCGGATATCACCAAGATTGTAGAGCGCAGCGAAGCGAAGGTGACGGGCGTGTCGGTGCTTGATGAAACCGGCGAAGATCTGATCGCCAGCGGCAGCGGCACGATTTACAGCATGACCAGCGACGCGGTCTATATTATTACCAATCAGCATGTGATCGCCTCCGGCGGTTCCATTCATGTTTCGTTTGCCAACGGCGAACAGCTGCCGGCGGAACTGGTCGGTGCGGATGGATATACTGATTTGGCCTTGTTGAAAGTGATTCCGGATTTCCGTGCGGAAGCCTTTGATCTGGGCGATTCTTCCTTGTGCAAAAAAGGCGAGTGGGTCATGGCGATCGGCCATTCGATGGGCGCCGAGGCGGACGGCAGTGTCACTGTCGGCGTAATTTCCTCCAAGGACCGCACGATTTCAATGGATGTGGATAAGGACGGAACCGACGATTGGGATATGCTGGTACTGCAGACGGATGCGGCGATCAATGCCGGCAACAGCGGCGGTCCGCTGATCAATATGAACGGCGAGCTGATCGGGATTACGACGATGAAGCTGCAGGGCAATTCCACCGAAGGCATCAGTTTCGCAATTCCAATCAATGAGGTGACCACGATTGTGGAACAGCTCAAGGCCAGTGGAAAAGTCAACCGTCCGTTTGTCGGCATCAGCGGCAAGGATGTCAGCGCTCTGACCAGCTATCAGAAAAGCTATATGGGAATCAGTCTGGATCAGACTGAGGGGCTGCTGGTCACCAAAGTTGCTGAGGATTGTCCGGCTGAAAAAGCCGGGGTGCATGTCAACGATATCCTGATCCGCTTCGACGGTTCGCCGGTGGACAGCTACAAAACCTTCCGCAAGCTGCTTTACGGCAAGACGATCGGCGATCCGGCGGAATTGGTTGTTTTGCGCAGCAATCAGGAAGTAAAGCTGAGCGTGACGATTGAATGATCCGCGTGATTGCCGTCGGCCGAATCAAAGAAAAACCAATGCAGCAGTGCATTCAGGAGTATTTGAAACGGCTGCAGCCCTATTGTAAGACCGAGATTGTGGAAGTGGAGGATATCGCAGCCCCCCAATCCAATTCCCCGGCTCAAAATGAACAGGTAAAACAAAAGGAAGGCGAACGCATTCTGGCTAAAATCCGCCGCGATGAAATCGTGGTGCTGCTCGATCTGAAAGGCAAATCCTATACCTCAGAGCAGCTGGCGGATCAGCTCCAGCAGATTTTCAGTTACCAGGGCAGTCAGCTTGTCTTTGTCATCGGCGGTTCGCTGGGCGTCAGTCCGGAGGTGATCCAACGCGCCGATCTGCGCTGGAAGCTATCAGATCTGACCTTCCCTCATCAGCTGTGCCGTTTGTTGGTTCTTGAACAAATTTATCGAAGTTTCAGGATTTTAAATCATGAACCTTACCACAAATGAAAGCGGTGACTGAAAGCCCTATCGTTTCTTCACTTTCTTCTTGTAACAGGTTCAAAAATGAGTTAAAATGAATTCAGGTAGAGCAGGAGGTAAAAACAAAATGAAACAGATTTCTGTATTGGTTATTGATCCAGTTGGCTTACATGCACGTCCGGCAACGGTCGCTGTTAACGCTGCTAGCAAATTTAAGAGCGAAGTGAAGGTTGCTTATAAAGGACGTTCAGTCAACATGAAATCCATCATGGGTGTTATGTCCTTGGGCATTCCAACACAGTCCGAAGTAACGGTCACCTGTGAAGGCGAAGACGAAGAAGTCGCGATCACAACAATCGAAGAAGTTCTGCGTGCACAGAAAGTAATTGCATAAGTTGGATTGAATAAGAAGATGCGCGGCATCTTCTTTTTTTTCCAAGGGTTATGTAAGCGCAAACATTGTCGAAATGGATCATTGAGGAGGAAAAACTATGATCGAAGAATTGTATCAGCGGTGGCTGAATCATCCGCACATTGACCCGCAGCTGAAAAAAGAGCTGGCCGGTATGAGCGAGAAAGAAAAGCAGGACGCATTCTATACGAACATTGAATTTGGCACAGCCGGCATGCGCGGCTTGCTTGGAGCAGGCACGAATCGGATTAACATTCATACGATCCGCAAGGCCAATGAAGGCTTTGCCCGATATATTGTAGGCTGTGGACAGGAAGCGATGCAGCGGGGCGTGGCAATCGGTTATGACAATCGTCACATGTCCAGCGAGTTCGCCCGTGAATCGGCGGCAGTCTTAGCGAGTCACGGAATTACCAGTTATGTGTTTGAAACGCTGCGGCCAACGCCGGAGCTGTCGTTCGCTGTTCGGTATTTGAACTGCTTTGGCGGCATCATGATCACCGCCTCGCACAATCCGCGGGAATATAATGGTTATAAGCTGTATGATGAAACCGGCTGTCAGCTCGTGCCGGATTTAGCTCAGCAGGTTATTGACCAGGTCAATGCCGTTGAGGATGAACTGGCGATTGATCCGCAGCTGACTTCCGAGCAGCAGAATTTGATCCACATGATCAGCGCTGAAGTCGATGAAGCTTATTATGAAAACGTACTGTCGATTCAGCTGAATCCGGATGTCAATCGGGATAACGTTGAAATCGTCTTCTCACCGGAACACGGTACGGCCAACATCCCGGTTCGGGAAGTCTTTACGCGCGCTGGATATCATTTTACGCCGGTTGAGGAACAATGCACGCCGGATCCGGATTTCTCCTGCACCAAGACTCCGAATCCGGAAGAAAAAGGTGCTTATGAGCTGGCCTTGAAGCTGGCTGAAGAAAAACAGGCGGATATCATTTTAGTCTGCGATCCGGATGCGGACCGCATGGGCGTCGGTGTGCTGCATGCGGGCGAGTATGTTCTGCTCAGCGGCAATCAGAGCGGCTCGGTACTGATTGAATACATCCTGTCGCAGCTGAAAGCCAAAGGTCAGATGCCGCAGAATCCTGTCATGTTCAATACGATCGTAACCAGTGATCTGGGAGAAAAGATCGCATCGAAATACGGTGTGGAAACAGAGAAGACGCTGACTGGCTTCAAATTCATCGGTGAAAAAGTAGCCAAGTATGAAAAGACGCAGGCGAAGAACTATGTTTTCGGTTATGAAGAAAGCTATGGTTCGCTGATCAAGCCGTTTGTCCGCGATAAAGATGCGCCGCAGGCCTGTCTGATGCTGGCGGAAGCCGCCTGCTTCTATAAGGCCCAGGGCAAGACGTTAGTCGATGTGCTGAACGGACTGTATGATGAACTAGGTTATTACAAGGAAAGCCAGACCTCGCTGACCTTAAAAGGTCAGGAAGGTGCTATACGGATCCAGGAAATATTGAATACCCTGCGCCAAGACAAACCAACCCAGATTGGATCGGTGGCGGTTACTGCGATTGAGGATTATCAGGAAGCCACACGCGAAGAACAGGGGGCTGTCTCGCCTTTGGAAGGATTCTCCCGCAGCAATGTCCTGAAATACTATCTGGCGGATGGTTCTTGGATTGCGATTCGGCCAAGCGGCACAGAGCCGAAATGCAAGTTCTACTACTGCATTAAGGGAACCAGTGCTGAGGATGCCGAAACAAAGACGGAAGTCATGCAGAAGGCGATTGCCCAACTGGTTGCTTAACCCTTGTCCTGCATTGGGCTTCGGTCCGATCGAAAAGGCTGAGCATTGTCTGGATGCTGAAATAAAAAGGAAAAAGGCTGTTCCATGCGAACGGCCTTTTTGCATTTTGAAAAGCCTATGATTCAGCATACACAGTGGATCTGATTTTTGTTCATCACTGTCAGCTGATGATTTTAATCCCCTTCATTCAGTTCTTTTGCTTCACTGCTGGTTTGACAGCCAAGCTCAATCACAAAATCCGCGAGCTTTTCGGCGGCGTCCGGATGGCTGAGTGAGTGCATCATAGCCCGCATCATGTCCAGCCGTTGGGGATTTAGAAATAATGAATGGAGCGCCTCATCCACAGGGAAGGTCCGCGTAATCCGTACGGCGACTCCATTGTTGACGAGAAATTCAGCATTGCGTTCCTCATGGCCGGGGAGCGGATTGACCAGCAGCATCGGCAGCTTTTTCGCCAGGGCTTCCGTTACGGTTAATCCGCCGGGTTTGGTGATCAGACAATCTGCAGCGCTCATCATAATGTCTACATAATCTGTGAAACCATAAGGATAAAGCGTACAGCTGTCCTTAAGCTGAGCTTTGAGCTTCATCAGCTGACTATACTGTTTTTGATTCCGTCCGCAGACAGCCAGAATCTGCAGGGGTTGAGGACTGCGGGCAAGCTGAAGAATGATCTTACGGCTGTCAGCATAGCCCAGACTGCCGCCCATGATCAAAACGGTTGGCAGCTTAGGATCCAGCCGCAGCAGAGCCGCGGCTTCTTTGCGGTTAAGGGGCTGGCTGAACTTCGCCTGAATCGGAATGCCCAGGGGAAGCAGCCGGGATGGGTTAAGACCGCGTTTTACAGCCGCAAGGTTCAGCAGTTCGCTGGCCGTGACGATCCATTCAATGTGAGGAACATCCTCCCAATACGGATGCAGCGTGTAATCCGTAACGATGCCCAGCGCCGGAATCGTCAGAAGGCCGCGCTTCTTCATCTCATTGACTAACTGTGCCGCAAAGACGTGGGTACAGAGAAGAAGATCCGCTGGGAAATCACGCAGAACCCGCTGAAACTTAGCGGCATTCAGTTTATTAAACAGCTGAATCATATTGATGCTGGAAGTGTCGATCCAGCCGGAATGCGGATGTTCCGCCAATCCATAAACCTTGCGGTACAGCGCTGGGGTTCGCCTGGCGGTCAGCCGGTAGCCCTTGTCAATCGTCTGCTTAACGGCCGGGCTGAGCACCTGATAGACATCGATGGTTTTCACCTCAGCGCCGCGGGCAAGGAGCTGATCGCTGACGGCCCGAGCAGCGGCGTGATGTCCATAGCCTGCCGTAACGGATAAAATAAGCACTTTCATTGGATATTCTCCCTTCACTTTCCATAACGTTTATTCAAATTGTTCTTTTTCGGATTCATCATAAAGCGCGGCTTCATAAACCTGACGGAGCTGTTTGCCAACGAGCGGCAGGCTTCTTTGTTCCGCCGTTTTCCGCCCGGCTTCCCGCAGATCCGGCAGCCGGTGTTCGGCCGCCGCCTGAACCAGCCGGACAAAGTCATCAACGTTTTTTCCCTTATAACAATTGACTTGATCTATCAGCCAGGGATCAAAGACCGGAATATCCCTCAGGATGACCTGTTGATAGGAGGCCAGCGCTTCCAGTACGACAATGCCTTCGGTTTCTTCCTTGCTTGGAAAAAAGAAAGCATCCGCCCCGCAATAAGCGCCTTCCAGGACCGGCCCTGTGATGTAGCCGGGAAAGAGGACATTGTCCGGATGTTCCTGAGTCACAATTCTGCGGATAGACCGGGGCACTGAATACAGCGGGACATGACCGAACCAGATGAATCGGACTTCCGGCAATCGCCGCGCCACCTCGATGAAATCCAGCAGCCCCTTCCGTTCAAAAAACAAGCCGACTGACAGAATGACTTTTTCATCTGGCCGCAGTCCAAAATAGGTTCGGAATTGTCGGATTTTTTCTTCACTGTAGGTGAACTGCTTTAGATCGATGCCATTGCTGATGGCATGTACCGGCGGCTGAAGACCGTAGCTTTCAATCAGCCTCTTTGAATAAGGGGTAGGTGTGATAATCCGATCCGCCTTGGAGTACACTTTGATCAGCCGTTTTTTAAACAGCGGAGCCAGCTGATTGGAAAACAGAAAGGAATTTCGGAAGTCTTCCTCAGTGCTGTGGGCATGGATCACTACCTTTTTGCCAAGCCTGCGGCATTTTCGGATCAGTGCCAGACTGCCTGGACCAATCGTATTGATGTGAGCTAAGTCAAAATCATCGCCGGGATCCAAAGTAAATTCAATTCCTTCATAAGTCAGCGCCGCTTTCTGATGACTCAATGCCTTGCCGATGCCGGATTTGGAAATAAACTTCATGCCTTCAAAATACAATAAGATTTTCATCATTTCATCCTCCCCATGTGAATGTAAATCAGTTAATGTGTTATCTGATTAATACAATAATACATTAATACAAAACTGTCAAGCGGGATTCAGCAAGAGAATTCATGGGTGTCCGAAAACAGAAAAGCGCGAACCGCTGGTTCCGCAGTATTCTGGATGTAATCTTTTATCAACACAATGATCCAGTTCGCAGCTGTTTTGCAAAAAAGGTTTTGATTTTCTGCTTTGAAGAAAAGTCTAGTTCGTGCTTTCTTCCATCACTCCTGAAACTGGAAGGAAGAACAGCTGAAAAATTTTAAAAAATTCTTGAAACGAAAAACTGAGTCCTGTATAATAATTCCCGTTGAACAAAGGGGTTCATGAAAAGTCAGCTTTTCATATCCCCTTTTTCTTTGTTGAAAATGAGGTGAAGCCTATGCAAGAAAACAAGCGTTTTTCCTTCCGTATCGATCAGGATCATGATGTCCGTTTTAACCGTCTGATCTTCTGCGGGTTGCCGGATGGAAATACAAATCGGGCTCTTGCGCGGGAATGGAACCAGCCCGTCATGTCCACACTAACAGAGGAAAGACAGGCGAAAGCAAATGCTGAGAGTCTTATTAGTGAATAATGCGCTGAGCGCTCAAGCTCGTTTAATCAGTCTGATTCATCGCTGCGGCTGGCAGTTGTCCCAACAGGTCAGCACGCTTTCGGCAGCCTGTGTCCAATTAAACCAGGCAGGAGCGGAGCTGGTCTTGGTAGATATCCCATCCCAAGAGGAAACGGCCCTGAATCAGCTGGCTGAGATGGCCGCGGAATTCCCCGATACATACTTTTTGTTTTGGGTTTCTAAGAAGCCGAATGCGGAGCTTTCTGCACGCAATGTGATCGTTTGTCTCCGCCCGCTGCGGCTTGACGGTGTTTTAAAGCAGATCAGCGAGCAGGCGCCGGAATTGCTGCAGCGAAGCCCGAAATTGAAAAACTTGGCTGAACAGATCCGGCAAATCGCTCAGGCCAAGCGTGTTTTAATCGAAAGCGGCATGAGTGAGGATGAGGCTCATCATACTTTGGAAAAAATGGCGATGAATCAGCGGATCAGCCGCTGCGAAGCCGCGCTGCAGGTTATAAAAACATATCAACAGGAATGAGGAGAAAAAGAATATGAAATATATATTTGTCACGGGCGGAGTTGTGTCCGGTTTGGGCAAGGGAATTACCGCTGCTTCCTTAGGACGGCTCTTAAAAAGTCGGGGATTGAAGGTAGCCTCCCAAAAGCTGGATCCGTATATCAATGTGGATCCGGGAACGATGAGTCCCTATCAGCATGGAGAGGTGTTCGTAACCGAAGACGGCGCGGAAACCGATCTGGACTTAGGGCACTATGAACGCTTTATTGATGAAGACCTGAACCGTTTTTCCAATCTGACAACCGGCAAGGTTTACTGGAATGTCCTGAATAAGGAACGCCGAGGTGAGTACCTGGGCGAAACCGTGCAGGTGATTCCGCACATTACCAATGAAATTAAAAAGTTTATCTATTCAGTAGGCGAATCGTCCAACGCTGACGTCGTGATTACGGAAATCGGCGGCACGATCGGCGATATTGAAAGCCAGCCATTCATCGAAGCCATCCGTCAGATTTCACTGGAAGTCAAAAAGGAAAACTGTCTGTTCATGCACGTGACCCTGATTCCGTATATTGAGGGCAGCGGGGAGCTGAAATCAAAACCTACGCAGCATTCTGTCCGTGAACTGCGGGCGAATGGGATCACGCCGGACATCATTGTCTGCCGCTGTGATCAGCCGCTGCCGGCCTCTTTAAAAGAAAAGATCAGCTTGTTCTGCAATGTGCAGCCGGACTGCGTAATTGAAAACCGCACCGTTCCGGTATTGTATGAAGCGCCGATCATGCTGCAGGAGCAGCATCTGTCAGACAAGGTATGCGAACTGCTGCAGCTGGACTGCGCTGATTGTGATTTAACGGAATGGAACAACATGCTGGAGGGGATCCGTCAAAGCCAAGGTCAGGTGACGATCGGTCTGGTCGGCAAATATGTGAAGCTGCGTGATGCCTATCTGTCGGTCGCTGAAGCACTGCGGCATGGCGGATATGCCAACGGCACTGATGTGGATATTCGCTGGATTGAAGCGGAAACCGTGACGGAAGAAACGGCGGAAGCGATACTTGGGGAATGTGATGGAATTTTAGTTCCCGGCGGCTTCGGAGACCGGGGAATTGAAGGTAAGATTGCGGCGGCGCATTATGCCCGTAAGCAAGGAATTCCATATTTAGGCATCTGTCTGGGGATGCAGACGGCAGCGATTGAATTCGCCCGTCATGCCCTAGGTTATGCCGATGCGCATTCGCGGGAATTTGATCCGGCCAGTCCGCATAAGGTCATTGACTTTATGGCCGATCAATCCGATGAGATTGAAAAGGGCGGAACCATGCGCCTGGGAGCTTATCCCTGCGTCATTCAGCCTGGATCACGGCTGGCTTCCATCTACGGCCTTCAGCAAATCCAGGAACGTCACCGCCATCGCTATGAATTCAACAATGCCTACCGCGATGAATTTGAGGCCAAGGGAATGCGGATCAGCGGAACCTCGCCGGATGGACAGCTGGTCGAAGCGATTGAACTGAAGGATCATCCGTATTTTGTTGCGGTGCAGTATCATCCGGAATTCAAAAGCCGGCCCAATAAGGCGCATTTGTTGTTTGTCGGCCTGATCGCGGCGGCCTTGAAACAAAAAAATCACATATAGAAAAACAGGATGAAGCAGACAGGCCTCAGCAAGCTGTCAGCTTCATTCTTTTTGTTTGATTTTGAAGTTTGGCTTGGTTGATCTATGCTTTGCAGCAGGCTTTGATTTATCCGCTAACGCTATGCGATAGGAAGCGGGCAGAACCCTAAAATTAAGCAGGAAAGGCGCCTGTATTTCAGCTCAATTGCGATCATTTAGGCAAGGTTATTTCTTACCTCGGATGAGCGCTGAGCCGAGGCGGCCGTGGGTTTGAAATTTGGCATAAACGATGTCTGGAAGTAGTTGACAACTTTTTTGTTTGAGCATATAATATTAACAGATTTAGACCGTTGGATGATATGATAACGCGCTGTGAGATCATGCTTCAAGAGGTGATTTCAAGCGCGTTTTAGCTTATTGACCCATTAAGTTCTAAATTCAATAAGGAGGGTATTTCATAATGAATACTGGAAAAGTAAAATGGTTTAACGCTGAGAAGGGCTATGGATTTATCTCTGACGACAACGGACAGGGTGATATCTTCGTTCATTTCTCTGGCATCAACGGAAGCGGCTACAAGTCCCTGGAAGAAGGACAGAAAGTTTCTTACGACGTTGAAAACGACGAAAGAAGCGGCAAGACTCGCGCAGTCAACGTTACCGTTCTTTAATCAAACCAATCTGCTTTGAGGCCTATCGGCCTCTTTTATTTTTTCCAGTTTATAAGCCTTATCTGATTCGATGAAGGAGCATGTATGATTAAACCGTTAAGTGAAGCAACGATGAAAGCGATCTACAACCAGGCGATGAAGCAGGATTTTCCCAGCGATGAGCTGAAGCCGCTGAACCGGATTCTCGCTCAGAAGCGTAAAGAAATCGCGTTGTGTTTGGGCTATTACCAACAAGACAAGCTGATCGGCTATGCCGTCCTCGAACAGGATGTCCGCCAGCAATGTCTGCTTCTGGATTATTTCGCGATTTTGAAAGCTTATCGCGCGCAGGGACAGGGGACGCAGTTTTTGAATGAACTGAAAATTTTGTTTGCCCAAAAGGAAATGATTGTGATCGAAGCGGAAGCGGCCAAGACGGAACAGGCGCAGAAACGGATTGCCTTTTACCTGCGGGCCGGAGCGCAGCTGACGGATATTCAGCTTCATCTCTACCATGTTGATTATGCCGTGCTGACGCTGGATCTAGCAGCCAGCTTGGATCCGAAGCAGAAACGTAAACGAATTGCGGAGCTCTATCAGCGGATCTATCCCGCTTTTTTCCGCAGGTTATATCTGCGCATGGATTGAGCGGTGCGGACATCATGACAAAAGAAGCGAAGCTGCAGGTTTTAGCTCGTATAGCCAGGCTGCTGAACGAAGAAGAAATTTTGTGGGCTGTGGGCGGTTCCGCGCTGCTGTACCTGAAAGGAATCGTTTCCGATTTTCACGATTTGGATTTAATGATTGATGAACACGCTGAAAAACAGGTCAGAAACTTATTGGCAAAAATCGGTACTTTGCATTCAGCAACTTCCTCAGCGCAGTTTCATTCCCGCTGCTTTATGGAATGGACGGTTGACGGGGCCGAGATTGACATCATCGGCGGCTTGGTGATCGAAAGTGAAGGACACGCTTATGCCTTTCCCTTGAAACCGGAAGAAATAGAAGACTACATTCAGCTGGAAGGAGAAATTATTCCGCTGCATTCCCTGACCTGTTGGGAACAATACTACACACTGATGGGCCGGACTGAAAAAGCCGAAATTCTGCGAAGGGTCCGAAGCAGTAGAAAATCAATTCCCACTCAATGAGCCGAATTTCAGTCAGCTTCAATTTTCCAGGCTAGTCCGAAGTGCCTGTTTTATCCGCGAAGGTAATTATTTCCTGATTCATTTTATTCAACATTCACCGCTGAAGACAGGCTTCAATTCAGAGTGCTCTTTAAGAAAGGGCTTACAAAAGATGACAAGAAAAGATTGAACTGTGGGAGTCAATGTTGTAATATGATAGTAGATAGAACAAGGCGGAAGCCGCTCTCTTTTGAATTGAAATCTGGAGGAATGGAGATCATGATGCTGGAAAAAACGCTGGAAGGAATAGACATGTTCAGCGGTTTTCGGCATAAAAGAAAGAGAGAGAAACAGGAGGAAATCCATGAATCAGACAACACTCATTGAAAGTTTTCACCAGGGGCACTGCATTGATGCTTACGAGCTTTTCGGCGCTCATTTCACCTATGAGCGCGTCAACGGTGTGCGTTTTACGGTCTATGCGCCGCATGCGCGCAGCGTTCAGGTCGTCGGCGATTTTAACGGCTGGAACGGCGAAAATGCCAAGATGGAACGCCTGCCGGAAGATCAGGGCATCTGGAGCCTGTTTATTCCTGATTTGAAGGAAGGACAGCTGTATAAATACCGGATTGAGGATTCAGCCGGGAATGTTTTCGATAAGTCCGATCCGTATGCGTTTTACAGTGAAATGCGGCCGAACAGCGCTTCGGTGATCGTGAATTTAAAAGGCTTCCAATGGAAGGATCAAATCTGGCTGGGCGAGCGGTCCAAGAACTTCGCAGAACCGCTGAACATTTATGAAGTGCATGCCGGCAGCTGGAAAAAGAACGGGCCATATTGGCTGAGCTATCGTGAACTGACGAAAGAGCTGATTCCGTATGTCAAGGAACACGGCTTTACGCACATTGAACTGATGCCGCTGAATGAACATCCGTTTGACGGCAGCTGGGGTTATCAGGCCAGCGGCTATTTCAGCTGTACTTCCCGCTATGGGCAATGCAAGGATCTGATGGAATTCATCAACGAATGCCATCGTCAGCATATCGGGGTGATTCTCGATATGGTTCCGGTGCATTTTGTCAAGGACAGCCATGGTCTGCGGTATTTCGATGGGGAAGCTTTGTATGAGTATCCAAGCGTCAATGACGCGCACAGTGAATGGGGAACGATGAATTTCGATCTGTGGAAAGAGGAAGTCCGCAGCTTCTTAATGTCGTCGGCTTCGTTCTGGTGCGATCTGTACCATATCGACGGCATCCGCATCGACGCCGTCAGCAACATCATCTACTGGGGCGGAAACAAGAACCGCGGCACCAATGAGGGCGCGCTCGCGTTTATCCGCCGTCAGAACTATTACCTGTCGAAGAAATATCCGGAAGTGATGCTGATCGCGGAGGATTCCTCGGATTATCCGAAAGTCACCAAGTCGA
Source organism: Holdemania massiliensis (assembly GCF_022440805.1). Classification (NCBI taxonomy): domain Bacteria; kingdom Bacillati; phylum Bacillota; class Erysipelotrichia; order Erysipelotrichales; family Erysipelotrichaceae; genus Holdemania; species Holdemania massiliensis. The sequence goes on from NZ_JAKNTK010000001.1 coordinate 997,487, forward strand.
CGCTGGAGCTGGGACTGGGCTTTGATTATAAGTGGGATCTGGGCTGGATGAACGATACGCTGAAATATTACGGCCGCGATCCGATCTACCGTAAATATCATCACAACGAGCTGACCTTCTCCATGGCGTATTTCTATTCTGAGCGGTTCATCCTGCCGTTAAGCCATGATGAGGTCGTGCATGGCAAGCATACGATTGTCGATAAGATGTGGGGCAGCTATGATCAGAAATTTGCCCAGGCTAAAAATCTCTATCTCTATCAGTTCACCCATCCGGGCAAAAAGCTGAACTTTATGGGCAATGAGATCGGGATGTTCCGCGAATGGGATGAAGCCCGGGAAATGGACTGGTTCCTGTTAGGCTATTCCCGGCATGCGGCCTTTGCGCGGTATTTCCAGGATATCAGCCGGATTTACTCGCACCACCGGGCGCTGAGCCGTTATGATTATGATCATCAGTATTTCCGCTGGATCGACGCGGACAACGGCGATCAGAGCGTGTACAGCTACTATCGCGAAGATGAACAGAACATCATGGTCGTCGTTCTCAACATGACGCCGGCGTCCTATGAACATTTCCGCATCGGCGTACCGCAGGCGGGTGCTTACAGTGAACTGCTCAATACGGAAAAAGATATTTATGAGGGCTGCAACATGTGCAACTTCAAACCGGTAGCGACAGAAACCGTGCCGGCTCATCATTTTGAACAGTCGCTGGATATCCGCGTCGCACCGTTTGCGGGCATCCTGCTTATCTGCAAGAAGACCGCAAAGAAGAAAGCGCCGAAGAAAACCGGAAAAACTAAGAGCGAACCGGCGGAAAAGCCGCAGGCGCTACCGGAAGCCAAAGCGGTGAAAAAGAAGAAAACTGCCGTCCGTAAGCAAGTGGATTAGGGATTAAGAAGCGCCCCTGCAGCACACGGTCGTATTGGGGAAAATTCGCTGCAGGGGCCCTTTTCTTGAAAAAAGTTCGATTAAACAGGAATCAGGATTAAGGAAAAAAACGAATAGTAACGCTGAATTAGGTAAAAATGAGGAAGTAACCGCTTTTATTAACAGGAAGCGATTGCGTTTTAGGGAAAAACTGGTAAAATACACGCGGGAGGAATTTTATGTTCAATAACAAACAGGAATTCGTAGAAGAATTCACCAAACGGATCGAGGAAAATTACGGACGCTCTGTCGAACAGTCCCATCCGACAGAACGATTTATGGTGCTGGGCGAGATGGTTCGTGATTTTGCGGGCATCCATTGGAAAGAAACGAAAGAGAAGATTGCGGCAGAGGAAGCCAAGCAGATGTATTACTTCTCGATGGAGTTCTTGATCGGCCGGCTTTTAACCAATAATCTGATGAATTTAGGCATTTATGAGCTTGTTCGCGACGGCCTGCAGGATTTGGATATCGACATTAACGAGCTGGAAGACCTGGAGTCCGATGCCGGTTTGGGCAACGGCGGCTTAGGCCGTCTGGCAGCCTGCTTCCTGGATTCGCTGGCTTCGCTGCAGCTGCCGGGCAACGGCAACTGCATCCGTTATCAATACGGTCTGTTCCGTCAGAAGATTGAAAACGGCTATCAGGTGGAAGTTCCGGATCAGTGGCTGACATTGGGCAATGTCTGGGAAGTCCGCAAGCCGAAAAGCGCGGTGGATGTGAAGTTCTGGGGACATGTTGAGATGCGCAAGGATGAAAACGGTGAACTGATTTTCGAGCATGTCGATGCCGAACATATCCGGGCCGTACCGTATGACATGCCGGTCGTCGGTCATGGCACCAAGGAAACCAACACGCTGCGGCTGTGGTCGGCCGAGGCTTCCGACATCATCCCGACCAACAAGGATTTCCGTCTGTACTTGCAGGAGCTGCAGGAAATCTGTCTGAATGTGTACCCGGATGATTCCACGGATGACGGCAAAATCCTGCGCTTAAAGCAGCAGTATTTCTTTGTTTCCGCGGGCGTCAAATCGATTATCCGCTCGCATCTGCGCGTCTATCCGACGCTGGATAACCTGGGCGAAAAGATTGCGATCCAGCTCAATGATACCCATCCGGTATTGGCGATTCCGGAACTGATGCGGGTCTTGATGGATGAATATCACTATGATTGGGATCATGCCTGGGAAATCACTACGACCGTCATGGCTTATACCAATCATACGATTCTGTCGGAAGCGCTGGAAAAATGGCCGATTGCCTTTGTTCAGCGTCTGCTTCCAAGAATTTATATGATTATTGAGGAAATCAACCGCCGCTTCTTAAAGGAAGTCGCTGAGAAGTTCCCATATGAACGCGATATGGCTTACCGCGTTGCGATTTTGAAGGATGATCAGGTGCACATGGCGTCGCTGGCGGTCGTCGGCTCGCACAGTGTCAACGGTGTCGCTCAGCTGCATACCGATATTCTGATCAATGACTTATTCCATGACTTTGTCCGGCTGTATCCGGATAAGTTTAACAACAAGACCAACGGCATCACCCATCGCCGCTGGCTGCTTTACTCCAACCCGCAGCTGCGGAAGATGCTTGACGAGCTGATCGGCGAAGGCTTTGAGTATGACCTCAATGAGATCGAAAAGCTGATGGATTATGTGGATGATCCGGCAATTCAGAATCAGTTTATGGAAATCAAGCATCAGCGCAAGGAAATCCTGGCGAAACTGGTCAAGGAACGCTGTGGGGTTGAAATCGATCCGAATTCAATTTACGATGTTCAGGCCAAGCGTCTGCATGCCTATAAGCGGCAGCTGCTCAACGCCCTGCATATCATCTATCTCTATCAGCGGATGAAGGAAGATCCGTCGTTTACGATCACGCCGACGACCTTTATCTTCGCGGCCAAAGCCGCTCCGGCCTATTATTTCGCCAAGAAGGTAATCAAGCTGATCAACAGTCTGGGCGAGGTGATCAACAACGATCCGGCGGTCAATTCAATGCTGAAAGTGGTATTTATCCCGAATTACAGCGTTTCAATTGCGGAAGTGCTGATGAATGCGGCGGATGTTTCCGAACAGATTTCCACAGCCGGCAAGGAAGCCAGCGGCACCGGCAACATGAAGTTCATGATGAACGGCGCGATGACGCTGGGAACGCTGGATGGAGCCAACGTTGAAATTGATGAACGCGTCGGCCGTGACAACGATGTGATCTTCGGCTTGACTGTCGATCAGGTAACCGAGCTGAAGAAGAACTACAATGCCTGGGATTACTACAACGAGGATGAACGGATTAAGAAAGCCGTGGATTCGTTGGTTGACGGAACCTGGGCAGAGGATCACGACGAGTTCAAGTTGATTTTCGATGAGCTGATGTATAAGAACGACGAGTATCTCTTACTGGCCGACTTTGCCAGCTATACGGCTGCCCATGAAGAAATTCAGCGCCGGTATGCCGATCGGGGACAATGGGCGAAGGCTTGTCTGATCAACATTGCCAAATCCGGATATTTCAGTTCTGACCGTACAATTCAGCAGTACGCCGAGGAGATTTGGCATATTTCTCCGGTACGGATCGACGATAAATAAGCAAAACATCCCGCATTTTTCAAACGATGCGGGATTTTCTTTGGTCTTTCTTGAAAAAGTAAGTGGGAAATGCTTGTTGAGAGTGCGGCTTGTCCATTATAATAGAAGAACAGGCGAATTTTGAGAATGTGAAAAAGACAGCAGCAGAAAAGAGGGAACAAATGAAAGAAAATACAAGCATGGAAGCTTTTCTGGACGATTATGGAAAAATTGTAGTGTATTTGTCACAGCGGTTTTACAACGGGAAAAGCGATCGGTTTTATCTGGAACGGACGCAGGGAGAAGTGACGGCCTGTCAGATCCGTGAACTGGAATCGCATGAGAGCTATACCCGATATACGTTGACTGGCCCGGCCGATATCCGGATGGGGGAAGCCGTGGAAATCGTGGAGGAACATGGTCATCGGGCCGTGCTGCAATTCCGCCGGATTGTCCAAACTTCCCGTTTTGATGAAGATTTTGCTTATACGGGTGAATTGGGAGCGTTTTGTGAGGAAACTCAGACGCGGTTTGTGCTGTGGGCGCCGACTGCGAATGAAGTACAGCTGGATCTGCGTTTAGGGGAGAAACAGGTGCTGTTGGCGATGACGCGTGGGGACAAAGGCGTTTGGCGGACGGAAGCTGCGGGTGATTGGGATGGCGGAACGTATCTCTATCAGGTCAAGGTCAATGGGGAAATCCACTGCAGTCCTGATCCGTATGCGTTGTCCTCGACAGCCAACGGCCGCCGCAGCGGATTGGTCAATTGGAAGCGGATGACGGAAATGCCTCAATCCGCGCTGCCGCCGTTTGCTCGCTATACCGATGCGGTGATTTATGAAGTGAGCGTGCGCGACTTTACCCATCAGAAGGAATGCGGAACCACGACGCACAGCCAGTATCGTTCACTGTGTGAAACGGGAACCGCCTTAGCGGGAAAACCGACGGGACTGGATTATCTGACTTCGTTAGGCGTGACGCATGTGCAGCTGCTTCCGGTTGCGGATTTTGCGACAGTCGATGAGGAACATCCGGAGCTGTTTTATAATTGGGGCTATGATCCGCTCCAATACGGCTGTCCGGAGGGCAGCTATGCCAGTGATCCCAACGATCCGCGCTGCCGGGTGCGTGAGCTGAAGCAGCTGATTGCGACGCTGCATGCGCATGGACTGCGGGTGAATCTGGACGTTGTGTTCAACCATCACTACGATATTCAGTTTTCAGCGTTTGATCAATGCGTTCCTCACTATTATTTCCGGACTACCCCTTCCGGCTTTCTGTCCAACGGATCCTTCTGCGGCAACGATACCGATTCTATCAAACGGATGGTGCGCAAATATATCGTGGACATTGTCTGCCGCTGGATTGAAGTTTATGATGTCGACGGCTTCCGCTTCGATTTAATGGGCGTGCATGATGTCGATACGATGAACTGTGTCGTCAAGGAAGGCCGCCGGCTGAAACCCGAGCTGATGGTTTATGGCGAGGGCTGGGATCTGCCGACCGCGCTGAACGATGATCTGAAGGCCTGCCAGCGCAACAATGCGAAAATGCCGGAGGTCGCGCATTTCAACGATTACTTCCGCGATGTTGTCAAAGGCAAAACGTCTGAATTTGACGTTCAGGCGAAAGGCTATGCGACCGGCAATTTATATCAGGCGCATGATATGATGTCGGCCTTGTGCGCCAATACGCTGAATAAGGAAATGTATAAGATTTACCAACAGCCGACGCAGAGCATCAACTATATTGAATGCCACGACAATGCGACGGGCTGGGATAAGATGAAGGACTGCTGCAAAGATGAAGTGCGTGAGCTGCGCGTTAAGCGGCAGAAGCTGATGATCGCAGTGACGCTGGTCGCTCAGGGCGTGCCGTTTCTGCAGAGCGGGCAGGAATTCTGCCGGACAAAATACGGACATCATAATACGTACAATGCTCCCGACAACATTAACCAGGTCGATTGGGAACGCAAAAACCGGCATGAGGAGGTCGTTGAGTTTACCCGCGACTGCGTGCGGCTGCGCCGGCTGATCCGGGCATTCCGCTTTGCCAGCGCTGCGGAAATCGAGGAACATGTGCATTTTGAGGTCACGGAAGGGCAGATGCTTCTGTATCAGCTCAATGATGTGCAGGCGTATGGCGGCTATCAGACGATCAAGGTGTTCTTCAATCCGTCCAATGCGGTTCAGTATGTTGAGCTGGAAGAAGATTATCAGCTGATTTTCAACGAAGCCGGCTTATTGACCACGCCGGTGATGGTCCGCAATCTGGCGGTCAATCCGATTACGATGGTCGTACTCGTCAAATAAAACAAGCGCGGGCAACCGTGCTTTTTCTGTTAAATGAGCGAAGCGATGACTTCGCAAGGAGGATTTTATGATCAGCAATGTTCATTCTCATTCCCACTGGTGCCGTCATGGCCGGGGAAACTTAGAAGATTATGTGAAGGAAGGTCTGCGCTGCGGCTTGCAGAGCATGGCGGTGTGCGAGCATGTGGCCAGCGAAATGCCGATGGGGCCGCGGATGCCCTGGAGCGATATGCCGGCGTATCTGGCGGAAGCCGATGCGGTCATCGAGCGCTATGGGACGCAAATTGAACTGTTTAAAGCCTTTGAATGCGAGTATTTTCCCGAAGCTATGGAGCGCTTCGTGCAGCTGCGCGATCATCACGACGTGCCGCTGTGGATTCTGGGCCAGCATGAAAGCGCCGATCATCGCTATGACTACTTCGCGATGCAGGATCGGGATGCGGAAACCCGCCAATACACCGCGGATGTCATCGCGGCGCTGAACACCGGTTTTTTTCAGCTGCTTGCCCATCCGGATGTCATTCTGGTCAACTATGACCGGCCGACGCCGCTGGTGATGGAATGCATGGATCGGATTTTTGCGGAATGTGAAAGGCTCAAAGTCGCCGTGGAGATCAATGCGAACGGCCTGCGCCGGCCGACCGGCTATCCGAATCGTGAAATTTGGATGTTAAGCAAAAAATACAAGCTGACCACAATCATCAGCTCGGATGCCCATGATCCGCGCTGTCTGGTGGATGACGCTGTCCATCAGGCGGAACAAATGGCTGCCGCGTGGGGCATTGAGATCACGCCGAAGCTGACGGTGAAGTGAAATAGTCCTCAGGATTGCCAAAGCGGTCCAAACAGTGTATGATTATACGGATATTGAAACTCACAATGCGCAGGGAAGGAGGCACTGACGATGATTTCCTGGTTATTACGAGGACTGTCACTGACGTTCTGCCTGCTTTTATCCTGCGGCCTGCTGCTGGTGCCGCCGCTGCTTTTGCCTGCCCAGTTAACGGTGCAGAATGAGGCACAGACGGAGAAAGAAGCCCAGCTGCAGCTGGCAGAAGGTCTGAATAAAAAGAAGACTGCCGTTTTTTCCACAGATCTGGCTCTGGGCAAGGCTCAGCCGCCGCGGGTGGATCTGCCGGCAAGTTTTTTTGATCAGCGCTTAACCGTACAGCTGTGCGCGCAGGTTGCGAAACCGAAAGTTCTGGCTGTGCCTGTCGGACGCCTGGCTCCTCCTTTTCAGCTTTGATTTGAATGAAGCATTGAAATATACAGGAGGAAAAATATGAATTTTTTACAATCACTCAGTCCCGATGGCCGTCAATTGGCCAAAGCGGAAAAGCTGGCGAAAAAAATTGAAGCTCTGGGCAGCGCATATAAGGCGCTGTCCGACACTGATCTGCAGGCCAAGACCGAACAGTTCCGAAATCGTTTAAGTCAGGGCGAGAGCCTCGATGATCTGCTTCCGGAAGCCTTTGCCACAGCCCGCGAGGCGGCGGAACGGGTGATCGGCGAACGTCCGTATCCCGTCCAGCTGATCGGCGGCATTCTTTTGCATCAGGGCGATATTGCGGAAATGAAAACCGGGGAAGGCAAGACGCTGACCTCGATTTTGCCCGTCTATCTCAACGCTCTGGCTGGTCAGGGTGTGCATGTTGTCACGGTGAACCCATATTTGGCTCACCGTGACGCGGAATGGATGGGACAGATCTATCGCTTTCTGGGTTTGACGGTCGGCTGCAACGACCGCACGCTGACTTCCGTGCAGAAACGGGCGGCGTTTGCCTGCGATATTACCTATACGACCAATTCCGAACTAGGCTTTGATTATCTGCGGGACAACATGGTCATGAATCTGGAAAGCCGAGTGCTGCGCGGACTGCATTTCGCATTGGTCGATGAAGTCGACTCGGTGCTGGTCGATGAAGCCCGGACACCGCTGATCATTTCCGGCGCTGGGGAAATGCTGGATAAGCAGTATTTAATGGCCGATCAGTTTGTCAAGGCGCTGCGCCAGGACGAGGTTGAAGTTGATCCTCAGGAACGGCAGGTCTATCTGACGGAAAAGGGCATCGTTCATGCCGAACGGTTCTTCAAGGTTGCCCATCTTTACGATCACAGCCATGCCGATTTGGTGCATTATATTCAGCAGGCACTGAAAGCCAACTACATCATGATGCGGGACGTCGAATATGTCGTGGAAGACGGCGAGGTCATCATCGTGGATCAGTTTACCGGCCGGAAGATGGAAGGCCGGGAGTTCTCCGATGGTCTGCATCAGGCAATCCAGGCTAAGGAAGGGGTCGGCATCAAGCAGGAAACCAAAACCCTGGCGACGATCACGTATCAGAACTTCTTCCGCCTGTATGACAAGCTGGCCGGCATGACCGGAACGGCGAAAACAGAAGAACAGGAATTTTTAAGCATCTATAACATGCGCACGATCGTCGTGCCAACCAATAAACCGATCGCTCGGCTCGACTATCCAGACGCAGTGTATAAAACCAAAGGCGAGAAATACGATGCGATCGTTGACGAAGTCGTCCGTCTGCATGCCCAAGGCCAGCCGGTTCTGGTCGGCACGCCTTCGGTGGAGATCAGCGAAATTTTATCGCAGCGCTTAAGCCAGAAAAAAATTCCGCATCCCGTTCTGAACGCGAAAAACCATGCCCAGGAAGCGGAGATCATCGCTCGGGCAGGGCAACGGGGCGCTGTGACGATCGCGACGAACATGGCCGGCCGCGGTACCGATATCAAGCTGGGCGAGGGTGTCGTTGAACTGGGCGGTCTGGCGGTTTTGGGAACGGAACGGCATGAATCCAAGCGCATTGACAATCAGCTGCGCGGCCGTGCCGGCCGTCAGGGCGATCCGGGCTTTTCGCGTTTCTATGTGTCGATGCAGGATGATTTCATCATCCAGTATGCTTCGGATTTGCAGAAGGAAAGCATAGCGAAATTCTGCGAGGATAAACTCCCGGCGGAAAAGCTGCGCAGAACCATCGACTTGATTCAGAAACGGGCGGAGGATCTGCATTACGATTCCCGCAAACGCGTATTGGAATATGATGACGTTTTGATGGAACAGCGCCGGATTATCTTTGGGCAGCGGGATCAGATTTTAATGCAGCAGGACTTGAGCGAACTGGTGGCTTCCCTGATGGATCAGGCGGCGGCCAGTCTGGCAGCTTCCCTGCTGCGCGCCAAACACGCTAATCCAGCACAAGCAGACGCTATCCTGCAGGAAGCCGAGAAGACCTGGCTATTGGATGAGATCCGGCCTGAACTGGAACAAGCGAAGGATGAGAAGACATTGAAGACGCTTCTGACAGAAGAATTCCAGAAGCAGCATCAGCGCAAAAAAGCGGAAGCGCCGCTGCAGATCGCTCAGCTGGAAAAGATGATTCTGTTATCGGTGATCGATCATCAGTGGAATGATCACGTCGATTCGATGAATCGGCTGCGCGAGGGCATCTATCTGCGCTCCTATGCTCAGATTAAACCGGAAGATGCCTATCGTCAGGAAGGCTTTGAGCGGTTTACCAACATGATGGCCAACATTACCGATCAGGCTGTTCTGACACTGCTGCACATACAAAAGCGGGAAGAACCAGCGCCAACGGAGTAATTTCCCTAAAAAATGAAATAAAAAAAGCGAACGGAGCTTTGGCGTTCTGAACGATGACCTCATCAAAGGCAGATCACTCAGAACAAACCCAATCGGTTCGCTTTTTTTGAAGGAAGTCCAATTCCCTTTCAAGCTGGGTAACGCCAGGGATTACTGCAGCATTGCGGCATGAACTTTTCCTTCATGCGAATAGATCCGCAGACAGCCGCCGCCCTCATCGCTTTTCATGAAGCAGTCGGCGATGATATCGGTATCGGTGTCTGGACGGCTTTCGATCACCGCTTCCATTAACGCCTGCAGCGACGGCTTATCGGTGGTTATGCGGTATTCCGCCATTAAGATAAATGTCGGCTTCGCGGCCTGGGCACCGTCAAAGTCGTAATGGATCGTGTTCAGACAATCCTCAAAGCTGTTAAGGGCCAGCTGGCGATACGGCGGATTCATCATGTGCCGCAGGAAATCATAAGCTTTTTCCCGGTTCGGCGCCACGATGCACAGCCGCATGAATCCGGTTACGGTTTCCGGACATTGCATAAAATCATCCTCCAACGGACGATAATCCATCATTTCTTTTAATGACATGGTTCTTTGAAGCATAGATGCGCCTCCTTTGCGTTCTCATTATACAAAAAAAGAAGGGGAAACGAAAGAAAGAAATCCGCCGGACGTGGTATACTGATAAAAGAAAGGGGACAGGGTTATGAAAAAACGATTCGCAATTTTGTTAGTTTTGAGCTTAGGGCTGTCAGCCTGTTCCCAAACTTCGCTGAAGCTGCCGGATCTGCTGGGCGGCAAACGAGAGATCGTGACGTTCAGCGAGTCGCTGTACCGGCCGCAGCAGGAATTCGAGAAGATCAGCTGCGATGTCAGCGAGGGCTGTTATGTTGTGAGCAGTGAAATGGAAGCCGGGCTGCTGATCGGCAATCTCGTTCGCTCGGGTCAGCGCAAAGCCGCCATGATCGCCGATGAGGATCTGGATCTCGATAAAATCTTCATCTATGCCCTGGCGCTTGCACCTTCCACCTTTGAAGCTCAGTATAGTCAGCGCCGGATGATGAACGGCACGCGAAGAACAGAGTTTACGATCACGATGGAAGATGAGCAGCAGCTGCAGCGCAGCCGGGTTCAGGCTCAGCGGCTGGTCTCAGAACTCATCAATCCGAATCAGGCTCAGCGCGAGGTCATTCAGACGCTGCATGACTGGCTGGTGCTGCACACCCAATATGATACGGAGGCGGCGAAGCTGAGTGAGGCGGAACGAAAACAAAGTCTGGCTTTTCGGGCCTCCGGCGTGTTTGAAAGAGGCAGGGCGACGTGTTCCGGCTACATGGAAGCGATGGATCTGCTTCTGGAAGCGGCCGGGATCGGTTCGATCAAGGTTTTCAGCAACACGATGGATCATGCCTGGAATCTGGTCAGTCTGGATGGCGAAATGCGCTATCTTGACGCCACGTTTGACGACCCGGTGCCGGATCAGCCCGGACGGGTGATGTACGACTTCTTTCTGATCGACGCCCCGACGCTGCAGCTGCGGGAGAAATATGAATTTGACCCGGCGACGCCGACGACGATATCCCAGGCGGAATATGAAGCTTACTTCCAATACTGCTTTTCCTAAAAACCACGCTGCGGCGTGGCTTTTCTTTGGGCTGGACAACCGGCAGCGCCGTGCTATACTGAGCTTAAGGAAATCAAGGAGGCATAATATGATCATTCAAAGCACGCATGTCTGGATCGACGGTACGTTTGTACCGCAGCAGTTGGAAATCGAAGACGGAAGGATTCAGGCGCTGCTGCCGTACGGTGAAAAACCAGCGGATTACGACGCCGCGGATCACTGGATTCTGCCGGGATTTATCGACATTCATACCCATGGCTGGAACCGCTGTGAAGCGGGAGCTCCAACGCTGGAAGCGATGCAGCGCTGGCAGAAGCACATGCCGAAGGAAGGGGTAACTTCGTTTCTGGCGACGACGGCGACGCAAAGTGTTCAGAAAAACGAACAGGCGCTGCCGATTTTAAAGCAGTCCATCGAAACCAAGGCAGAAGGAGCGGAAATCCTGGGCATCAACATGGAAGGCAACTTCATCTCGCATCAGTTTCACGGCGCTCAGGATCTGTATACGATCTTCAAACCCGATCCGGAAGTTCTGCTTCACTATCAGGATTTAGCCGGCGGACATATTCTGACGGTGACCTGTGCCGTTGAATTTGACGAGGACTATGCGTTCGTCAAGACCGCAGCGGAACATCAGATCCGTGTTTCCTGCGGGCACAGCGGCGCCAGCTTTGATCAGATCAAGGAAGCTGTGCGTTGGGGAGCCAGCGGGATTACTCACTGCGGCAACGGCATGCGTCCGTTCCATCACCGCAATCCGGGAATTTTCGGAGCGGCGCTGAATCTGGATGAGCTGTATGCCGAGGTGATTGGCGACGGCATCCATGTGCATTTTGAAACCGCGCATCTGATCGGAACGATGAAGGGAGAAGACAAGCTGATTCTCGTCACAGATTCGGCGGAATGCAAGGATGATCCGGATTATGCCGAGTTTGGGAAAGAAGGAGCCTTCCGGCTGCCGGACGGAACTTTGTTTGGTTCTGCGCTGTATGTCAATCAGGGCATCGACAACCTGCACCGCAAGGCCCGGCTGCCGCTAAAGACGGCGATTAACGCCGCTACGATCAATCCGGCCCGCTACTTGGGCGTGGAGGCGCGCAAAGGTTCCATTGCCGTTGGCAAGGACGCGGATCTGGTCGTCTGCGATGAGCATCTTCAGCTGAAACACGTCTACTGTCGCGGCGTCAGTCAGCCCCTGGAATAATTCAGTAAAATCCTCATTATAGTGTTCTGGACAACCAGTGAAAGAAGGACTTTTCCAAGAAGGAAAAAAGTTCACTTTCGCTGGTTGTTTTATTCAACATTTTGTTTGACATTATGGTTGGTTGTGCTATGATACTCAAGACCAAAAAAGGAAATGATGTTTCCAGGGGGATTGTTGTTATGAAAGCTCTGAGCGGAAATGAACGTCTGCTGATCCTGATCAACTGTTTTTACAACCTCGCCAACGCGATGTCGGCCGTCTTTATGAATGTGTACCTGTATGCTTATACCGGATCGCTGGTTGTGATGTCGATCTATACGATCGTGCGCATCGGTCTGTATCCGTTTTTCTTTACAATCGGCGGCAAGTGGGCGCAGAAGCATCGCTTCTCGCAGACGCTGACCGTTGGTTTGATCTTCATCATGTTTTCGCTGTTATTTGTGCTGGGTGCCAGCGATGAATTTGAGCAAATTCCGCAGCTGGTCTACGTCGTCGCCGCGCTGGTCGGGATCGGCGAAGGTCTGTACTGGCTGAGCATCAACAGCCTCAACCAGATCGTTTCCACGGCTGAAACGCGATCGCTGTTTATCTCGGATATCGGGATTTTTAACAACCTGTCGGCGATCATCGCTCCGCTGATCTCGACCTTTATTATTGAACTGGCGGGCAGCGATACCGCCGGCTACGTTGAAATCTTTAAAATTGTTCTGGTGATTTACGGTCTGATCGCGCTGCTTTCCACCCGCATCAGCGCCCGCAGTGCCAACCGCGGTTTCTCCGTGTTAAAACGCATGAAGCTGGATGATCCGCAGTGGCGCTACTGTATGATCTCCACCTTTCTTTACGGCATGCGGGATTCGCTGATCTTAACGCTGGCGGGGTTGCTGGTCTACAATGCGACCAACGGCAGCGGCAGTGCCTATGGCAAACTGCTGGCGGTTTTCGCAGTGCTGACGATTCTGGCTTATGCCTGGGTGTCGCGGACGATGCGCCGGCGCAACCGGATGCGGTACTATCAGATCGGCGCGGTGCTGATCGCTTCGAGTACGATTGTGCTGGTTCTGTGGCCAACCTTGGCCGGGGCGGTCTATTATGGAGTTGTCAATGCGATTGCTACGCCGATGTATGCCAATCCGTATCAGATCATCATGATGAATGCGATTCAGGATTATGCGGAAACTGAAAATATCGTCGGTCGCGTGATCGCCAAGGAATCGTATCTGTCGATCGGCCGCTGTTTGGGCATGGTCATGATCGTTTTGTGTTCCTGGGTTCTGCCTGAATCCTTGTATCTGCCCGTAGCGGTTGTGCTGTGCTCCCTGTTTCCGGTGATTCTGGTCGTGTACGCCACATTCTATCACAAGCAGCGGGATCATCAGAAGCAGCTGGGGATTGTGCGTTAGGTGAAAGGCTGGAGTCAACAGATGAAAAGCATGCAGAAATTGACGCGTGATGAAATGACGACGATGGTCATCGCCAGTCTGTACAACCTGGCCAATGCCATGTCAGCCGTGTTCATGAACGTTTATTTATATGCCTATACCGGTTCGCTGGTGGTGATGTCGGTCTACACGATCGTGCGGATCGGATTGTTTCCCTTTTTCTTTACACTGGGCGGCAAGTGGGCGCAGAAGCACAGCTTTGCCGGGCCTTTGTCGGTCGGCTTGGTTTTTATCATGTTCAGCCTGTTGTTTGTGCTGGCGGCGCAGGATCAGTTTGCCGCGGCGCCTCAGCTTGTCTATGTTGTGGCGGCGTTAACGGGGGTTGGCGAAGGCCTGTTCTGGCTCAGTCTGAACAGTCTGAATCAAATCGTTTCCTCGCCGCAGTCTCGCTCACGTTTTCTGGCCGGTGTAGGAATCGGCAACAACATTTCCGCGATTGCCGCGCCGCTGGTTTCCACGCTGATCATCGACATGGCGGTTTCGGATACGGCGGGGTATGTGGAAATCTTCAAGCTTGTTCTGGTAATTTATGCGCTGATCGCGCTGGTCTCCCTGCGCGTCAAAGCCCGCAGCGCTCCGCAGCCGTTTTCGGTGCTGAAACGGATGAAGCTGGATGATCCGCAGTGGCGCTACTGCATGATCACGACCTTTTTCTACGGGATGCACAATTCCCTTTCGCTAACGCTGGCGGGATTGCTGGTTTATAACGCGACCAACGGCAGCGGCAGTACCTACGGCAGGCTGCTGGCTCTGTTTGCCGTGATCTCGATTCTGGCGTTTGCGTTTGTATCGCGGACGATGCGGCGAAATAACCGCATGCGGTTCTATCAGATCGGGGCCGTGCTGATCGCCTCCAGCGCGGTTGTGCTGGTGCTCTGTCCAACCCTGGGCGGCGCTGTTTACTATGGCGTGGTCAACGCTCTGTCAACGCCGATGTATGCCAACCCTTATCAAATTATCGTGATGAATGCGATTGCGGATTATGCCGGTCAGGAAAACATCGTTGGCCGGGTGATCGTACGGGAAACCTACCAGTCGATCGGCCGATGTCTGGGCATGGCGATGATCGTCCTGTGTTCGTGGATCTTTCCTTCCGCGCTGTATCTGCCTGTCGCCGTGATCTTCTGTTCCGCCTTTCCCATCGCTATGGCAGTGTACGCGACAATCTATCATCGACGCCGCGATCAGCTGAAAGCGCAGGGATTGGTGAAATAACTCGATCAGTGATATAATGAAACCGGAAAATCCGGTTTTTTTACATTATAGGAGGAGCAGCATGTTTCAGAACGAATGGACGCCTTTTCTCAAAGAAGAATTTCAGAAGCCTTATTTTCAGCAGTTATCCGCATTTTTGCGTCAGCAGTATGCCACAACGAAAGTCTATCCGCCGCGGCTTCAGGTTTTTTCGGCCTTTGAATTTACCAATTATTCCGATGTCAAGGTTGTGATCCTGGGACAAGATCCGTATCATCAGCCCAATCAGGCGCATGGCATGTGCTTCTCCGTGCGCAAGGGGGTTAAAGTCCCGCCCAGCTTAGTCAACATTTATAAGGAGCTGCATGACGATCTGGGCTGTACGATTCCGCATCATGGATATCTGATGAAATGGGCTCAGCAGGGGGTGTTTCTGATGAACACCGTTCTGACGGTCGAAGATTCCAAACCGCTGTCGCACCGCGGCAAGGGCTGGGAAGAATTTACGGATGAAGTCATGCGCAGACTGAACGAGCATCCAGATCCGCTGGTTTTCATTCTGTGGGGACGCAATGCTCAGGATAAGGGGCGCTGGATTACTAATCCGAAGCATCTGATCCTCAAATCGCCTCATCCTTCCCCACTTTCAGCCAGCTACGGCTTTTTCGGCACACATCCGTTTTCCAAGGCCAATCAGTTTCTGATCGATCATGGCCGCACGCCGATTGACTGGCAGATTGAGGATTAACATGACAACGATCCAGGAAGCCGTAGAGTGGATCACAGCCCGGCATAATTTTCATCATGGCTTCGATCATTTTCAGCGGTTCATGGCGTCGCAGGGCGATCCCCAGGATCAATTCCGCTCGATTCACGTTGCTGGCACCAACGGCAAGGGCAGTACGGTCAGCTATCTGGCCAGTTGTCTCAGCGCCGCCGGCTATACCGTCGGCACGTTTACCTCGCCGCATTTAACAGCACATCAGGACCGCATTCGGATTCAGGATCGCTGGATTGAGGATGAAACCTTTGTCCGCTACACGGATATCTATCGGGAATTGATCGAACAATGGGATCTGGCGATGTTTGAAATTGATTTCTTTTTTGCCTGTCTGTGGTTTATCGAACGAAAGGTGGACATCGCTGTGATTGAAGTCGGGTTAGGCGGCCTGTGGGATTCGACCAATACGCTGCATCATCCGCTGTGCAGTGTGATCGTGTCGATCGGTTTGGATCACATGGATCGCTTAGGCGACAGCGAGGAAGCCATCGCTCTGCAGAAAGCGGGGATTGTGAAGTCCGGAGGGGTTGTGATCAGCGGTGTAAAACAGCCGGAATGTCAATTGGTGATCGAAAACGTGTGCAGGGAAAAGCCGGCTCGGCTGATCCCGGTTTCCCCCGTCAAAGTCCTTCCCGGATATCCGGTTCAATTCATTTGGGAGGGGAAATCGTATACTTTAAATACGGCCGCCCGTTATCAGGCCGAAAATGCCGCAGCAGCACTCACCTGTTTGAATGAAGGCCGGCGGCGGGGGTGGTTTGATGTCAGCGAGGAGGCCCTCGTTCAGGGATTGAAGCAGGCGGTCTGGGCAGGCCGGTTTGAAATCATGGGACATCATCCGTTAATGATCATCGACGGGGCCCACAATGTTCCCGGGATTGAAGCGCTGTGTGCTTCCATGAAAGATTTGCCGCATCCTCAGATCATTGTGTTTACTGCTTTAAAGGATAAGGAAACAACAGGCATGGCTGAACGATTGAAACAGAACTGCGACCAACTGATCATCACGCAGTTTGATTATTTTCGGGCCCAGACGGGCAAGGCCCTGACAATTGAGGGCAGCGAGCTGATCGAAGACTGGAAAACGGCGATCCTGAGCGCGAAGCAGAGGGCTCAGCCGGAGGGTACGGTGGTGATCACCGGTTCACTGTATTTCATTTCGGAGGTTCGGGCATGGCTGAATTCAGGAAGCTAAAGAGGGATCGATGGACGTTGCGGCGCTGGCGGTTTCTGTTTTGGCTGGAAATTGCACTGTTGATCATCGCTTTGATTGTGTTGTTTGCGGTGGAACTTCGCATCTTCCCCATCTATCATCGCCGGAGCTTGTTTGGAGGAATTTTGCTTTGGTTAGGCTGCAGCACGCTGATTGTTCCGACGCTGCAGCGCTATCGTGAAACTTATCATCGCATCGGTTTTGAGATGGAACTGAAACATAAGCTAGATCAGGTGGAAGCCGTCGATCCGACAGGACTGGATATTGACTGGAACCGCCAGCTTGGCTTGGATCCGGCGTTAATGCGTTGCGAATGGGATTGGGCCTACCAAGGAAAAGCGCAGTATGTCCCAGTTCAGATCGGCCCGTTCAGTCTGTCTAAAGAAGGCGTAAAAAAACCGATCGTAAAAAACGGATTGTGGATTCAGCTGAAGGGAAGCTGGGATTTTGACAGCGGCTGGCAGCATATCCGGCAGGATAAGATATGGAACTGCGGAAGCTCATTCCCCGATTTCGCCGCCTGCCATAAGGACGTGGAAGCTCAGGCGGTCAGTCCGCAGCTGCGGCAGATTTTGACAGCCTGCGGTTTTGCTTGGGATGAGCTGTTAGTTCGGATTCAGCACGATCGGATTCTCTTGGCCGTGCGGGAAAGCAAACTGACGATGCCAGCTTTAATCGGCCGCTTGGATGGGATCAGCGATGCGGAAGGAAAGCGCTGCGCCAAGCTCATCCGGGAAGCCGTGAAAATGCCGGAAATCGCGGAGAAAACACAAAAATAACGGAATCTTCACCGTTATTTTATTTTTGTAATAATCTTAAAATGGAAACGGTTACGGAAATGGTAATAATTTTAGTTGCAAATAAAAGGATTTGGTGGGAATGTGATTTATCCGCGGATATGTGAAAAAAATCGAAATATCAAAAACGAAATTGAAACCGGTTACTTTTTTAATAAAATTGAGAAAATGTCGAGAATCATCATAATTTTATGCGAAAATGGTTTAAAAAATCGGCGAAATTCATTCAAACCTGGATTTTTCCAACAGTTTCGCAAATAATTTTGATTATCAACTGAAAATGTACGTTTTTAAATTTTGGTGAACTGAAAAAATATGATTTTTAATCTTTGAAAAACAGACAGGAACACGCTATAATAAAATCATAAAGAAACTATGGGGGCTAAAAATATGAAACAAAATAATATGGTTGCCATGATTTTAGCAGGAGGACGCGGCAGTCGTCTTCTTGATCTTACCAAAAAAGTCGCTAAACCGGCAGTCTACTTCGGCGGAAAGTATCGTATTATCGACTTTCCTTTAAGCAATTGTGCCAACTCGGGAATTTCCGTAGTCGGCGTTTTGACGCAGTATGAATCCGTACTGCTGAACTCGTATGTGGCACGGGATCACCACTGGGGATTGGATGCGCGCGACAGCGGCGTCTTCGTTCTGCCGCCGCGGGAAAAAGATAAGACCGGATTAGGTCTGTATCGCGGCACGGCGGATGCAATCACGCAGAACATCGACTTCCTGGATCAGATGGAAGCGGAATATGTGCTGATTCTTTCCGGCGATCACATTTACAAAATGGATTATGCGAAAATGCTGGCGCATCACAAAGCCAACAATGCGGATGCGACGATCGCAGTTCTGGCGGTTCCGTTAAAGGAAGCCAGCCGGTTTGGCATTATGAATACGGATGAAACCGATCGGATTATCGAATTCGAGGAAAAACCGGCGAAGCCAAAGAGCAATCTGGCTTCGATGGGAATCTATATTTTCAACTACAAGACGCTGCGCAAATATCTGACGGCTGATGAAAAAGATCCGAATTCCGAACATGATTTCGGCAAGGATATCATTCCGGCCTTCCTGCGTGACAACAAGATTCTGACGGCCTACCGCTTTAAAGGCTATTGGAAAGATGTCGGAACGATCGACAGCCTGTGGGAAGCGAACATGGATCTTCTCAATCCGGACAACGAGCTGGATCTGGGCGATTCGCAATGGAAGATTTATACTGAGGATGTACCGACGCCGCCGCAGTTTATCGGCGAAGAAGCCGAGGTGGACAACTGTTATATCAACCAGGGATGCATCGTTAACGGCAGTGTGAAGAACTCCGTGCTGTTTACCAACGTGGAAGTCGGCAGCGGAGCTCAGGTCCTGGATTCTGTGATCATGCCGAATGCGGTGATCGGTGAGGGCGCCAAGGTAACCCGCTGCATCGTCGCGGACAATGTCGAAATCAGTCCGGGCGCCGTTGTCGGCCATAAGGACAGCGAGCATATTGAACTGATCGCAAAAAAGAGAGTGAAATAAGGGGGACGGAAGTATGTGTGACGCATTAGGAATTATTAACTTTGAAGACGCCTGTGTCGACATCACAGGTCTGATGGATTACCGCCCGGCTTCTGCGATCTCTTTTCTGGGTCGTTACCGTTTGATTGACTTCATGCTTTCCAATATGACCAATTCCGGGATTTCCCAGATTGAGGTGTTTATTAAAGACAAGCCGCGTTCCCTGATCGAACATCTGGGCAACGGCCGGCAGTACAACATCAACTCCAAGCGCGGACGCCTGAGTATTTTGTATGGTGAAAACCGGATCATGTCGGAGGTTTACAATCACGATATTGCCAACTTCATGGACAACATTCAGTACATTGAAGAGGTCAACAAGCCTTACGTCATCATCGCGCCGAGCTATATGATCTATCAGATCGACTTCAATGAAGTCCTGAAATATCATGCCGAAAAGAATTCAGACGTAACCGTGATTTACAAATCGACGGATAATGCCAAGGAAGAATTTATCGGCTGCGATACGCTGTCGATGGATAAGGACAAGCGAATTGTCGCCTTTGAAAAGAACCGCGGCAAATACAAAACCCGCAATGTTTCGCTGGAAGCTTATGTCATGACGAAAAAGCTGTTTTTGGAACTGGTCCGCAAAGCTGCCAACACTAGCTCGCTGTATTGGTTCAAAGATATTTTGGCGGACAGCTGTGAAGATCTGCGGATCAACGGCTATGCGTTTAAGGGCATGGTTTACTGTGTCAACAGTCTGCGCAGCTATTTCAAGGCGAACATTGAACTGCGCACGCATGCCAAGGCGCGGGAGCTGTTTAAAGAAGATTGGCCGATTCACACCCGGACCAACGATTCTGCGCCGTCGCAGTATATGCCGGAAGCGAAAATCCGCGGCTGTTCGATTGCCAATGGCTGTCATATTGAAGGCCATGTGGAAAACTGCGTCATCGGACGAAATGTCATTATCAAACGCGGCGCTGTCGTGAAAAACAGTGTGATTCTGCCGGGGGCGTATATCGGTGAGGGCGCGAAGCTGGATCATGTTATCGTCGATAAGGCGGCGATTGTCAACCATGTTAAAAAGCTGGTCGGGACCGATGATTCCCCGATCTATGTGAAACGCAGAGATCGGATTTAAAGGAGGGGTCTTATGAAATCAGTATTGTTTGTCGCAGCGGAAGGTTTGCCGTATATCAAAACCGGCGGACTGGCAGACGTTATCGGCTCGCTGCCGAAAATCTTGAATGAAAAAGGCATGGATGCCCGAGTTGTTTTGCCGCTGTATAAACGAATTGCTGAAAAATACCGCGGTGAGTTCACCAAGCTGAAAACAATCCCGATTCATGTCGGTGTAATCGACACGGTCGCGACCATTTATCAGTCGCAGTGGGAAAATGTCACCTATTATTTTATCGAACATGCCGGCTATTTTGAAAGAGATGGACTTTACGGCTATCCGGATGACGGCGAACGGTTCGCATTCTATCAAAAAGCGGTGCTGGAAATGCTTTGGGCATTGGATTTCTTCCCGGATATCATGCATTGCCATGATTGGCACACCGGGATGATTGCAGCGATGTGCCACATTCAGTATCCGGATGATCAGCGCTATCAGCAGATCAAGCACATGTATACGATTCATAACCTGGCTTTCCAGGGGAATTTCCCAGCCGATGTGCTGACGGACTGCCTGGGCATTGACCGCCGTTATTTTGACGATGGTTCAATGCGCTTCCATAACGGTATCAGCTTCATGAAAACCGGAATTATTTTCTCGGATAAGATTACGACCGTATCGCCTTCTTATTCTCAGGAAATTCTGACCGCGCAGTATGGCGAACAGATGGATGAAGTGCTGCGGTTCAGACAGAGCGATCTGTACGGTATCGTCAACGGAATTGATACCCAGATGTGGGATCCGATGCAGGATCCGGCATTGCCGGCGCATTACAATGCAGAATCCGTGCTGGAAGGCAAGCGCGCCAACAAAGCTGCGGTTCAGAAAGAATTGGGGCTGCGGGTAGCGGACGATGTGATGATGATCGGGATTGTTTCCCGTCTGACCTGGCAGAAAGGCGTGTATCTGATCATTGAAAAGATGGCGGATATCATGGGTCTGGATATTCAGTTTGTCGTTTTGGGCACCGGGGAAACGCATATCGAAAATCAATTTAAGATGATGGAAGACAAATACCGCCGCCGGGCTGTGTATTACTGCGGTTACAATGATGAACTGGCGCATCGGATTTATGCCGGCTGCGACCTGTTCTTAATGCCGTCCTTGTTTGAGCCGTGCGGAATCGGTCAGCTGATTGCCATGCATTACGGGGCGCTGCCGCTGGTGCGTGAAACAGGCGGCCTGCGTGATACGGTACACCCATACAACCAGTATACTAAGGAAGGCAACGGCTTCAGCTTTACCGCCTTCAACAGCCATGACATGCTTTACACGCTGCGCTGCGCCGCGGATACCTATTATCTCAATCGTGCGGATTGGGATCAGCTGGTTCAGCAGGCGATGGGAACGGATGTCAGCTGGAACCTGTCGGCGGATCAGTATACTCAACTCTATAACGAAATGTAAAAGAAGCGAAAAAAAGCTTCTTTTCTTTTTCTTCTTTTTGAGTTGAAATTCGGCTCGAAAACAAGAAAAAAAGACGCTCAGAGAGAGGGGAAAGCGACAATGGGGCAAGGTTGTCAAAAGAAAGCGCTATCACCTTGATAAGATGATCACAAGCGGCTTTTTCCTAGTTTACTTCACTTCTTTCGGGTGTTATAATTTGAAATGTAAAAGGAGGAATTCTTAACATGGCAAAACAAACTGTTCGTGACCTTGATGTTAAAGGAAAACGCGTCCTGGTTCGCGTCGACTTTAACGTACCTATCAAAGATGGAAAAATTACCAATGATAACCGTATCGTTTCCGCTCTGCCGACAATCAACTATCTGACAGAGCACGGTGCAAAGGTTATCCTGATGTCGCATCTGGGCAAGATCGATCATAAAGATCCTGAAAAGTGCGAAGCTGGCAAGAAAAAGAACAACATGGCTCCGGTAGCAGAACGGCTGCAGGAACTGGTTTCCGGCAAGGTAACCTTCGTTCCGGTAACCCGCGGCGAAGAACTGGAAAATGCCATTGCAGCGATGAACGAAGGCGACATCGTGCTGATGCAGAATACCCGTTATGAAAAGGGCGAATCCAAGAATGATCCGGATCTGGCGGCGTATTGGGCAGGCTTAGGTGATCTGTTCGTTTCCGATGCGTTCGGATCAGTTCACAGAGCGCATGCTTCGACCGTAGGCATTGCAACGCATCTGCCTAGCGCCTGCGGATTCCTGGTTCAGAAAGAAATTGAAAATCTGAGCGCGGCCATCGACAATCCGAAGCGTCCGTTAGTCGCTATCCTGGGCGGCGCGAAAGTTTCCGATAAGATCGCAGTCATTGAGAACCTGCTGAACATCGCGGACAAGGTCATTGTCGGCGGTGGTATGGCGTATACCTTCTTAAAGGCGCAGGGTAAGGAAATCGGTACATCTCTGTTGGAAGAAGACCGCATTGAAATGGCGAAGGAATTCCTGGCTAAGGGCGGCGATAAGCTGATTCTTCCAGTTGATTCTGTCGTTGCCAATGCGTTTGAAAACGCAACGGAAGTCAAAACGGTCAGCAATGATGAAATTCCGGCAGGCTTCATGGGTCTGGATATCGGTCCGAAGTCGGTTGAACTGTTCAAGCAGGAACTGCAGGGTGCCAAGACGGTAGTCTGGAACGGCCCGATGGGCGTGTTTGAAAATCCAGCTTATGCTAACGGTACAATCGAAGTCTGCAAGGCTATTTCTGAACTGCCGGAAGCAATGACGGTCATCGGCGGCGGCGATTCTGCGGCAGCAGCGATCCAGCTGGGCTTCAAGGATAAGTTCACGCATATTTCCACTGGCGGCGGCGCTTCCCTGGAATACATGGAAGGCAAAGAACTGCCGGGCATTGCAATCATTCAGGAGAAATAAATCAATGAGAAAACCAATTATTGTCGGAAACTGGAAAATGAATAAGACCTGCGCAGAAGCAGTCAGCTTCATCAATGAAATTGAACCGAAGCTGCACGGCGGCGCAGATTACGGCATCGCAGCTCCGTTTACGGCGCTGAAAGACTGCGTTAACACCGCTAAGAATTTGCTTGTTGCCGCAGAAAACTGCCACTTTGAAGACAACGGTGCTTTCACCGGTGAAGTCAGTGTTCCAATGCTGGAAGAAATCGGCGTGAAATGGTGCATTATCGGTCATTCTGAGCGTCGTCAGATGTTCAATGAAACCGATGAAACGGTCAACAAAAAGGCAAAACGGCTGCTGGAAGCAGGCATCACTCCAATTCTGTGCATCGGCGAAACCGAAGCTCAGTTTGACGCCGGCCAGACAGAAGAAGTCATCCGTGCTCAGCTCAAAGGCGGCCTGGATGGACTGTGCCCGAAATGCGTTGCCAAGATGGTTCTGGCTTATGAGCCGATCTGGGCAATCGGTACGGGCAAGAGCGCAACGAAGGAAATTGCGCAGAACTGCTGCCACATTGTCCGCGACCAGGTTCGCGTCATGTTCGGCGATGAAGCGGCCGACAGCGTTCGTGTTCAGTACGGCGGATCCGTCAAACCGAACAACATTAAGGAATACATGGCCATGGAAGATATCGACGGCGCTCTGATCGGCGGAGCTTCGCTGAAAACGGATTCCTTTGAAGAAATCATCAACGCTACAAAATAAGCTAAACTGACAAAATTCCCATCGATCCTCTGTCTATAATGAAGCCAAAAGGAGGCGTCGTTATGAAAAAGAGGATCGGCGGGATTCTGATTGTTTCCGGCGCCATCTTGTTGCTGAATCCGACTCTGGACGTCCAACAGCTGATGGCCGGCGTGGAAACGATGCTGGTCAGCTACTGGCCGGTACTGCTGATTGTTCTGGGCCTGGCGCTGCAGAATGACAGCCGAAAAACAAAGAAAACACACCGTTAGCATTTGACTTTTTCCCAACGTTTTTAATGAGAAGGAAAAAGGAAAATAGAAGCAGGTAATCACAAGGAGGAAATTGAAGATGCCTAGTATTATTGATGTTTACGCACGCGAAGTCCTGGACTCCCGCGGCAATCCAACTGTTGAAGTCGAAGTGACAACTGAATCCGGCGCGTTTGGCCGCGCAATCGTTCCATCCGGCGCATCCACAGGTGAAAGAGAAGCTCTGGAACTGCGTGATGGTGATAAGAGCCGTTTCATGGGCAAGGGCGTTACCAAGGCGGTTGCCAACGTTAACGATATCATTGCCGATGCTGTTTTAGGCATGGATGTTACTGATCAGAATGCGATCGACAAAGTGATGATCGAACTGGACGGCACAAATGACAAGTCGAAGCTGGGCGCGAATGCGATCCTGGGTGTTTCAATGGCTTGCGCCCGTGCTGCTGCGGATTACTATGATATGCCGCTGTATAAATATTTCGGCGGATTCAACGGCAAGACTCTGCCAGTTCCGATGATGAACGTCTTAAACGGCGGAAGCCATGCGGATTCCACCGTCGATTTCCAGGAATTCATGATTATGCCGGTTGGCGCTTCTTCTGTCAAGGAAGCAGTCAGAATGGGTGCAGAAACATTCCACAACCTGCGTAAAGTATTAAAGGGCAAAGGCTACAACACCAATGTTGGTGATGAAGGCGGATTCGCTCCTTCCTGCGTTGAAGGCAATGAAGAACCGCTGAAGCTGATCGTTGAAGCCATCACAGCAGCTGGCTATGTTCCGGGCAAGGATATCTGCATCGCTATGGACGTTGCGGCTTCTGAATTCTACAACACAGAAACAGGCAACTACGATCTGGAAAAATCCGGACAGGGCACAAAGACAACGGATGAAATGATCGCGATGTATGAAGAATGGGTAGAAAAATATCCGATCGTTTCCATTGAAGACGGTTTAGGCGAAAGAGACTGGGACGGCTGGAAGAAACTGACAGACAAGCTCGGCAGCAAGATTCAGCTGGTCGGCGACGATCTGTTTGTCACCAACCCGGCAATCCTGAAGGAAGGCATTGAAAAGGGCATCGCGAACTCGATCCTGATCAAAGTCAACCAGATTGGTTCCTTAACTGAAACCTTCGACGCGATCGAAATGGCGAAGAAGGCAGGCTATACCTGTGTTGTTTCTCACCGCTCCGGTGAAACAGAAGATACAACGATTGCGGATATCGCTGTCGGCCTGAATGCAGGTCAGATCAAGACAGGTTCGATGAGCCGTACAGACCGGATTGCGAAGTACAATCAGTTAATCCGTATTGAAGATGAACTGGGCCCAATCGCTGAGTACCAGGGCATGGACTGCTTCTACAACGTTAAGAAGTAAGTTCTAAGCACAAACCATGAAAGACAGACCTGAATTCGGGTTTGTCTTTTTTTCTTGTTAAAAATTTGTTTGTCATCGCTTGACAGTCTGATCCAGTTTAGGTTTAAATGAAAGCAAACAATGAATGAAAGCGGAGGAGAAAGATGATAAAAGGGATAATCTTTGACTGTGATGGCGTATTAACGGATACGGAACCTAAGTTTACGAAAGGGATGATGGATCATCTGCATGCCTTGGGGATTCAGGCGGATCCGCAGGACTTGGAAACATTTTGCGGCATGACGCTGCGGCGCTCTTGCGAGGAAGTGATGAAGCGATACAAGATTGATCAGCTTGATCTTGATCAGTTTATCGAAGATGAACAGCGCTGTTATGACCGCTATTTTCAAGATGATCAGATGTTTCCCATGCCGGGATTAATGGGGTTTTTGGATTTTCTTCAAAAACAAGGAATTCAGCTGGCGGTCGCCACTTCTTCCAGTACAGCCTACATTCAGCACCTGTTGGACTTGTTTCAGATCAAAGACCGGTTTTCTGTCGTGGTTGCTGGGGATCAGGTGGAAAATGGAAAGCCAGCCCCAGATATTTATTATAAAGCTATGGCTGAATTAGGACTGCCCGGCAGTGAGTTAGCCGTTATTGAAGATTCTGAAAATGGAATTGCCGCGGCAAAAAAAGCCGGTCTTTACACGATCGGCTTCAAGGCTTCCGAGATTGTTCAGAACACAGCGCAGGCAGATGTTGAAGTCAGGGATTATGCTGAACTTATGCAGCTGAAAAACTTATTCTGAAGAGTACATAATCTGTTTCTCAAAATAAGTCAGAATTGCTTCGGAGTCCGCAGATTTCATCATAACGCTGAAATCTGGCCGGCGCAATAACGTCATTAAGCGAATCAAGATATTGGCATATTCCGGTGTGTCATAAACCGCACAGGCAAGAATGATGGAGACTGGACTGTATTGATGATTGCCGAAAGCAACCGGCTGTTTTAAACGAAGCAGTGAGATCGCAGGCTCAATGACACCATCTTGAGGTGAGGCGTGGGCTAAGGCAATTCCCGGAGCGATGACAATATAAGGACCATATTTTATCACCAGATCAATCATCTGCTGCAGATAATTGACGGTGATTTTTTTCTGCCAGAGAAGCAACTCACCGGCTGCAATAATCCCCTCTTTCCAATCTGTAATTTCTTTGTCAAGCAGTATTCTTTCGCTGGAAAAGAGCTTGAGAAACATTGTTTTTTCATTGAGTGTGATGGATAAAGAGAAGGCGGAGAGGCGGGACTGATCAGAAAGGGAAATCTTTCGTTTTCCTTCCAGCGTGTTTAAAAATGCTCGGATCTCAGTCAGATCTGTTTCTGTAAGCAGGACGCTGACTGTAAGCGAAGGAACCGGAAGTGAATCCAGCGGTACAGTTGAAATAATCAAGTCGATATTTTTATTCTTAATCATTTCAGCCGCTTTATGCGCCGGACAAATATCCACCAGCTGAACATGGAAATACTTTGTGATCTGCATGGCTAGAAAATTTCCTGTTGCCATGCCGCTGCTGCAGGTAATCAAAATATTCGGAACATAATGATTCAGCTTCCCGCGTTCCATAGATGCTAAGATGTGCATTAGGATATAAGCTGTTTCGTTGTCACTCAGCGAAATATTTAATCCGTTTTCCAGAATATAAATATTTTGTTTTATGATTGCGAAATCTTTCGCATACCGGTTCTGGGTTTCCATAAGATAGGGATTCTCCAGCTTTTTTCCTGATTGAAGCCGGTGACAGCACGCTGAAATGTGAGCACACAAGTATTCCAGCAGCAGAGAATCGCTGAGGAAATCCATTTTATAAGAGAAGGAAACATTCTGCAGAAATTCTTTAATGATCATGGCAAAAAGAACGGAATCCTGAGGAGTTGAATTTATTTTCAGTACGATATCCATATCCTTCAGCGTTTTGATAAAAAACGCAGTTTCAGCTGAAATCCAATTTACCTTGGATTTCAGCGTATCGCCGACGGCTTGAGAAAAACGAACTAAGGATAAAGGAAATTCTGAGGTCTGGATGTCCTGAGCCTGATGTCCGGTCTGAATTCTGCCTATTTGGAAAATCAAGATGAACAGAATGCGGTAAAAATCCGCATCTGAGATTTCTAAATCCAGCATAACTTCTGTCTGTTTAATACAGGCCTCAGCCAGAGATCGATATTTGATGATCTTTAATATATTCGTTATATAAAGTGTGCAGGGATTGATCGGCTGAGCGGCAAAACATTCTTCATAATCCCAGTCAGGAAGCAAAGAATCAAGTAAAAAGGTCCGTTTATCATTTTCAGGACCTACGAACCAGAGACCGTCCTGCGTACTTTTGAGAAAGTGGGTATGATAAGTCTTGCTTTTAAGCTTAATCGCTTGCAGATCATTGATAATTGTATTCCGGCTGACACAGAGCAGCTCTTTTAATGTATCGTTTTTAACAGGCGTTTCTGAACAGATCAGAAGGCAGAGTAGAATAAATTGCCGTTCGCGGCCTGACAGACGATATTCGTAGAAGGTCAGCGAGTTCATGGAAGCAATAATATAACTGCGCTGTGCTGAGGTTCCTGTAAATCGAAATTCCTTTCCGTCAAAAAGAAGTGTCTCGCAGACTCCAAGGGATGTCAGATAATCAAAAAGCTCTTCACTGTAATTATAAATTGTTCGCTTTGAAACACCGAAGGCTTCAGAGATCTCAGTGAGTCTGAGCGGTCTTTCGGGTGTCGTTATGATTTTTTTTAGTAATGCATAAATTTGCTTATTCATAATTTTCTCTTATTTTAACATGCTCTAATTATACCATAAAATGTTTACAAACCTGAATCCAAAAGGCTTCTGAAAAGGTTGAAGCATTTTGTTTGGGAAAGAAGAAAAAGCAGGATTTTGGACTGTTCAAACAAGCTGAGGTCGTTTATGATGAAATCATGATCTAAGCTTAGTTTCATAAATCCGTATAGGAGGTGGATGAATTTGAAAATAAAGGCCTTGATTGCCTGCGGAGGCGGAATTGCAACCTCAACCTTTGCCGCAGAAGAAATTAAACGAATTGCGAAAGAACTGGGTGTAGATATCGAAATTGTCAAATCCCGGATCGTGGATGTTCCGGCGATGGCAAAAGATTTTGATATTTGCTTTGTCACTTCTGGATATTCCCAGGTGATCGATTGTCCGCTGGTTCGGGTTAACGGTCTGATCACCGGCATCAATGAAGAAGCGACCACTGCGGAAATTCAGACAGCACTGCTTCAGGTTAACCAAAAACTGAACGATCAGTAGCGATCGTTAGGGAGGGAAAAATGCAGATCATTAATTCAGTCATCCAATTTATCATGGACTTAGGCGGAGCGATTTTCCTGCCGTTTATGATTACCATTCTAGGGTTATTCTTCAAGATCAAATTCTTTGATTCATTCCGCAATGGTTTGCGGATTGGAGCTGGATTTTTAGGAATTACTGTGATTTTGGAGATGTTATGCAACAGTTTAAATCCGGCGGTGGAGTTCTATGCGGGCATGGGCAGCGGTTTTACGGTCATTGATATTGGCTGGGAAGGCATTGCTGCTATTGCTTGGTCTACACCGTTTGCTTTGATCATCGTACCCATTTGTCTTGTTCTGAATTATTTCCTGATTCGTATTCGCTTTACGAAAACAATGGATGTGGACATCTGGAATTATTTCCATGTGATTCTGGGGGCGGCAATGGCGTACTACATTGCTCAGCTAGGTGGAATGAGCGCTGCGGTTTCGATTGGACTGGCGATGTTGGTCGCGATTGGCACATTCGTCGCAATCCTGAAAATGGCCGACTGGATCGCGCCGCACTGGCAGAAACATTATAATTTGCCAGGTACAACCTGCTGTAATAATGATGCTTTTCAAATTTGGGCCATTGATTATGCAGTTTGCTGGATTCTGGATAAGATTCCGGGAATTAACAAAATTAACCTGGATGCTAAATGGTTCAGCGATAAGTTTGGTTCCTTAGGTGAAACCTCAGTTTTAACCTTCTTTGTCGGAATCCTCATTTCCCTGATTACTCGTCAGGATTTATCCACAATGTTAACGATGAGCGTAACTTTGTCCGCTGCCATTGTTATTCTGCCGCGGATGGTCAGTCTGCTGATGGAAGGTCTGAATCCGATCTCCACGGCAGCCCGTAAAATGTTCAAGCAGAAGCTGGGAGCTGAATACGATATTTACATTGGAATGGACGAAGCTCTCTGCTTGGGGGATGAAAGCGGAATTCAATGCGCTGCCATCATGATTCCGATTGGTTTGGCAGTTGCCTTTCTGCCAGGTGTGAATTTCTTCCCCATCGCCAGTCTGGGATCCATGGTCTATACGACTTGTATGTGTTCACTCTTTGCACGCGGGGATATCTTCAAAACCGTGATTGCTTCTACGGTAAACTGTATTTATTCTTATCAAATCCTAAGCTGGATGGCACCGTTGGTAACAAAGCTGGCTGTCAATACAGGCTATATCTCGAATGCTGCCACATTAGTAACGGGCTCCAGCGTTGAAGAATTTCATAGTGTGATTTTGGCCTTGATCAGCAAGCTCCTGGGGATTTGGTAAAAGGAAGAATTTTGAGAATTAGTAATTAAACGGCTTTTTAAGAATTAGAGGGATAACGATGAAAACCTATTATGTCAGAGAAAGTGTTAGAAAAATTTACTTAGGCGTCGGAGTGGGGAGTGTAATGTTATTATCATTATTACTGATCCTGCATCCAACCCTGTTTCATTCAGTGGTTCTGAATCTGTGGTTTTACGGAATAGCGATTGGGATGAGTGGACTGCATCTGTTTCGAGCTAAGACTTGTAAGCTTCGCATTGAGGATGAGGAACTCTATTTCTACAATGGGCTGTTAGATACCAAGCACATCCCACTTAATAAAATCCTCAGAATCGAATACAATCCGGAGATCCGCATTCGCATCTACATGCAGCGCAAAGATACCGTATATCGAATTCCCAACGTCTTTAGCCGTGAAGATACGGAAGAAATTTTCCGGACCCTCAGGAAAAAGCGGAAGCAGATTCTTATTGAGCGTATTGAGAAGCCAGGGAAGTCTATTCAAATTTCAGAAAATTGTGAGCGTGTAAAATGAGTCAGATATTTGTAATTGAGGGAACTGCTGAAACATGGCAGGAAGCATTGCGGCAGACAGCCCAGAAGCTATTGGAAATGAATTGTGTCAAACCTGATTTTTATGCCAGCTGTGCTGCCCGGGAAGAAAGTTTCCCGACGGGACTGACGGCATCCTGTCCGATCGCAATCCCGCATACAAGCAAGGAATATGTGCTGCAGCAGGCTGTCTGTGTTTTGCGGTTAGAGCATCCAGTAAAATTTCGCAGTATGGAAAATGTAGATCTGCAGGTTGAGGTTCGGTATGTCATGAACTTAGCGCTTCAGGATGATCAGGAACATATTCGCATTGTTTCGCAGATCATCCGCAATCTTAAAGATAAACATTTTATTGGAGCCATGGATGCTCTGGATGCGGAGTCTTTAAGTCAGTTTTTAAATGTAAAATTTCTAAAGGAAGGGAATGAAAAAGAATGGGAATAAAAGAAGTGTTCAAAACGACAAAACCAGTCATTGGCATGATGCATTTAATGGCTCTGCCTACCGATCCGAAATATGATCCGCAGGGAGGAATACAGAAAGTGTTGAATCGGGCACGGACTGATTTGCAGGCTTTGCAGGAAGGCGGAATTGATGCAATTCTGTTCTGCAATGAATATTCGATTCCCTATTTAAGCGACGTTCATCCGGTAACCATTGCCTGCATGGCGCGGATCATTGGCGAACTGATGAGTGAAATTCATGTGCCTTTCGGTGTGGATGTTGCTGCCGATCCTATGAAAACATATGACCTGGCAGCGGCCGTAGGCGCAGACTTTATTCGGGAGACCTTGTGCGGAGCTTATGCTGGAAATGATGGAATTTCAGATGTGCGCATGGGTGAAATTGAACGGCATCGCATCGAGGTAGGGTGCCGGGATATTCTAACCTTGGCAACGTTGGTTCCGGAAGGAGCACGTCAGCTTGCTGAACGTTCGATTGAGGAAGTAGCCAAAACAGTTACCTTCTCTTTAGCGCCAAGTGCGTTGCTGGTCTACGGTTCAACGGCGGGATCATCCATTGATGGTTCATTAGTCAGCCGGGCAAAAACGGCCACAGAGATCCCGATTTTTGCCAGCAATGGCGTCCGTGCTGATACGATTGAGGATATTCTATCGCTTGCGGACGGCTGCGTTGTCGGAACCTGGATGAAGCAGGAAGGAAAGTTCTATAATCCTGTTGACTCTAAGCGAGTGGCAGAACTGATGGGAAAAGCAAAAGCGGTTCGGGGCGATCTCTAATGCGGATCAGTCCGTCGCTGGCCTCAGCGGATCTTCTGCATATGGCAGAGGAGATAGAGTTTGCGGATCGTTATTTTAACGAAATTCATCTTGATATCGAGGATGGAGTTGTTGTTTCAGGAATAACCTTTGGCACTAAGATGTGCCGACGTATCTGTGAATACTCTCATTCCTCGGTAAAATCAATTCATCTTGAAGTATTGAATCCCATGGATTATCTGACCGAGATTCAAAGCTGCCAGCCGACGATCGTATTTATTCAGCTTTCACATCTGAAACATCCTGACAGGGTAGTTAATGCCTTCAAAAAAGCCGGATTGCGTGTCGGAATTAGTCTGAATGCTGTCGATAGAAAGAGCGAACATTTAGCTGAACTGCTGAATCTGACCGATTATTTTCTCATAGCAACAGCTTTTCCAGAGGATCCCAAACAGAAATATCAGAAAGTGATGGAAGAATTTGCACTGCAGCTTGCCGAGAATCATGAACGGAAAATATGGATTGACGGCGGCGCTACGGCTGAAATCATTCATCGGCTGTCGCATTCACCCATTGCCGCTGTGGTCGCAGGCCGGGCTGTATTTGAAGACAAAGATCAGGTAGTACGTCAATTTTGTCTGGAATAAGAAAAATTCTGTCAATAAAAGAAGGGAAAACAAATACGGTATTCTGTGGAAAACAGAGTACCGTATTTGTCATAGGGATGAATTAGGTTAGAAAGTCTGATTCTGGTCAAGAATAAGAGCGGCTAACGAAAAAGATTCTCTGTTAACGAAGAGTGAATTTTGGAATTTGAGGGATTTCATCAGGATGACTGCGGAACTGTTTGCAATTTGACTATTCCTTTGTTATAATAGAAAAGCGATAAATCTGAAAGGAGGATTAAGATGCTTGATATCTTATTGATGGTGGTGTCCGTGATTTTAATACTTCTTTCTCTGTTACAAAGTGGAAAATCAGACGGGATCAGCGGTGCTTTTACAGGGAGCGGCGGATTAAATCTGTTTGCCAATGTAAAAGAGAGAGGACCGGAGAAGATCATTTCGAATGCCACACTGGTTGTCGGAATTTTGTTCTTCGTGCTGGTCATTGTGATTAGAGTACTGAACTAACGGCCGTCAACAGCGGCCTTTTTTCATATTAATTAAAGAAATTCGAGGTGAAGTTATGGAACAAACAGACATAAAACAACAAATAGAAACAATGATTGCGGACGAGCAGTATCGGCCGTTAAGTTTAGCTCAGCTGCAGGAAACGCTGGGCTTATCAACAACTGAAGAATTCATTGCGATGAATAAAGCGGTCAATGAACTGGCCGAGCAATATGTGATCGTGTTCAGCCAGAAAGGAAATCTGATGCCAGCGAAAATGGGTGGCTATTACCGCGGCGTCCTGTCTGTGAATCGAAAGGGATTTGGCTTTCTGGATCTGGAAAATGAGAACAGCATTCATCTCACGGAGGCCAATCTGCATGGTGCGATGAATGGGGATCTGGCGATTGTAAAAAAATTACCATCCTTTTACGGCAGTGACGAAGGTGAAGTGATCCGCGTTCTGCAGCATAAAACCAATACGCTGGTGGGAACCTTTTTCAGTTCTGTGGGCAAAGGCCTGCAGCTGAAACTGGATGATGAACGGATTAAAGCCCGGCTGATCGTTAAGAACTGGCAGGCGTTTAAAATGGTCAGCGGTACCAAGGCCTTATTAAAGGTCCTGCGCTACGGCGATCCGATGGAACTGGAAATTGTTCAGCTGTTAGGACATATTGATGATCCAGGCGTCGATATCCTGTCGGTGCTGCTGGAATATGATATTGATCCGCAGTTTCCAGAGGAAGTCATGGAACAGGCGCAGAAAACTCCGGCACGGGTTACGCCGAAGGACAAAGAGGGTCGGCGCGACTGCACCGCAAAAACAATTATTACGATCGATGGTGAAGATTCCAAAGATCTTGACGATGCGGTTTGCGTGGAAAAGATAGATGGAGGATACCGGCTGGGTGTCCACATTGCGGATGTTTCTCATTATGTGCCGGAAAACAGTCCGCTGGATCTGGAAGCGCTGAAGCGCGGAACATCAACCTACGTCGTTGACCGGGTTGTGCCGATGCTTCCGCATTTATTGTCCAACGGCATCTGTTCGCTGAATCCGAAGGTGCTGCGGCTAACGCTGTCCTGCGAAATGGAGATCAGTGAAAGTGGAGAGATTCTTAACTATGAGATCTTTCCCTCCTATATTAAGACAACCGAACGGATGACTTATACCGCGGTGAATGCTATTCTGGAAGGCGAGGAAGAAACCTGCCGGAAATACAAAAAACTGGTTAATATGATCGGTCTTATGCGGGATTGTTCGCGGGCGATACGTCAGCGCCGCCATGCCGCCGGGGCGATTGATTTCGAAACACCGGAGGCGAAAATCATCCTAAATCCCCAAGGCAAGATTGAGGAAATTCAAGTACGCGAACGAAAAGAAGCGGAAATGTTGATCGAAGACTTCATGGTCTGCGCCAATGAATGCGTAGCCCGGCATTTAAAGTGGCTTGAAGTACCAGCTTTATATCGGGTTCACGAAGCCCCAGAGCCGAAAAAGCTGCGGGATTTCGCCAAGATTGTCTTGTTGATGGGCAAGCGCTTCAAAGGCAGCGTGGAACAAATCCGGCCGCTGCAGCTGCAGCAGCTTCTGGACTCCTTTAAGGAGGATCCAGCATATCCGGTGATCTCAACCATGATGCTTCGCAGTATGCAGAAGGCCAAATATGATCCGCGCTGTCTGGGACATTTTGGTCTGGCGTTAGAGGAATACACACACTTCACATCCCCGATTCGCCGTTATCCGGATTTAATCGTACACCGGATGCTGCATAAGTATTGCTTTGGCTTAGCCTTTGATCCGGAAGTGATGAAAGAGGATGAGCTGAAGATGGAGGAATACGGCAAACAGACCTCTGAACGGGAACGGGCCGCGATTGAAGCGGAACGTGAAGTAGAAGACATGAAGAAAGCGGAATACATGGAGGATCAGGTCGGAAAAATTGCCGAGGGCGTGATCAGCGGCGTAACCAAGTTTGGTTTCTTTGTTGAACTGGAAAACACGGTGGAAGGTCTGGTTCACGTGCAGAAGCTGACCGATGATTACTATCATTATGATCCGGATACATTAAGCTTAAAGGGCGAACGGACGAAAAAGATCTACCGCTTGGGACAGCGCGTAAAAATCAAAGTCACCGGTGCCAGCAAGCTTCATCAGGAAATCGACTTCGATCTGGTTCGCCCGCGTAAGGAAAAACGGGAAGCCGTGGTACCGGCCGCAAAGAAAACCGGTTATCGCAAAGATTCGAGTCGGCCTGCCGAAAGCATTCCTGTGAAAAACAAACGCCGCCGTTCTCATCGGCGGAAACCCAAACCCACCCAAGCATAAGGAGGAATCACGATGAGCGGTGAAAAAATCATTGCCGTCAACCGCAAGGCGTCCCATGACTATGCGTTAGAGGAACGCTTTGAAGCCGGACTGGTTCTGACCGGCACCGAAATCAAGTCGATCCGACAGGGCAAAGCTCAGTTCAAAGATGCCTATATCAGTATCATCAGCGGAGAAGCCTGGATTAAGGAAATGCATATTGCTGCCTATGATCATGGCAACCAGTTCAATCATGATGAAACGCGGGAACGAAAGCTGCTGCTGCATAAAATGGAGATCGTCAAGCTTCAACAGAAAGTGAAGCTTAAAGGCTATACAATCGTTCCGGTCAAGCTGTATTTAAAAAATGGCCGGGCTAAAATGGAGATTGCTCTGGCCAAGGGCAAAGCGTTGTATGACAAGCGCGAAGACGCGAAGCTGAAAGATGCAAAGCGGGAGATGGAAAAAGCGATGAAAGCACGGTGGTAAGCCGTGTTTTTTTGATATAATAAAAGCAGGAAAAGGAGTTAAGAACAATGGCGTGAAATCGGTCGTAGGCGGAAGGATTGTGTCCCTTCTAAAAAGAATAAGAAAATGAACCGCATCCAATTCCGTTATGTTCCTTTAAGCCGGCTGATTTATTGTTAACGATGTATCGCCGGTGCTTTAGGCTGTGTTCTTGCAGCTGCTGTTCATACTGTTTGCTTGCTTTGTCGAGGAGGTGGGATTGGAAGCCGCTGAGATTTTTTTCAGGGGATGCACCTTTAACTCTTTATCTTAACAAATGGGCTGACACAAGGACTCCTATGTGGTTTGTCCTATGTTGTAAGTCTGCGGCAATCCCTGGCGCTGATGGTGATCATCAGGCTGCCTGCGGTCATTCTAAGCTTGGTGATTGAAGCCTGGATTTAGGCTTAGGGTTTTAAGGATCAAACATACTCACATTAAACTCGTATGGCTTTGATGTTCCATCTTCTAGTCAGCGGCAGTCTGAAAGCAGCGCTGAGGATGCTGGAAAGCGGTATGTTTATTCATTGGATGCGTCAGGCAATTGGAAGGAAAGAAGGCGGAGAAATGCGAGGAAAGCGGAAGCGCTTTGGATGGTTTGCCGTGATGCTGGGTCTGCTGTTGTTTGCGGCAGCAGGGATGAAAGCCAGTGCGGATATGGGGCCGAAGTCTGAACTGGTTGTCGTCGTCAGAAATCCGCCGCAGGAACATTACATTGTATCGCTGATGTTTCAGACGGATGCTGCATGTCTGCCGATGCGGGAGAAGGCAGCTTCTGAGCTGACTTCCGTCATGGCAAAACAGCTTGATCAGGAATATGCGGGCTGGTACAGTGTGACCCAAGTAAGCTGTCAGAAAATACCGCGAATGATTGTCGGCGATCTTCAGGGACAGGCGATCGGGCCAATCCGGCTGCATCGCTTCATGAATATGGCGATCACGCAGCCTTACAAGCTGATGATCGTAACGGAAAGCGGGCAGGTCTGGATCAGCGATCCGATCTTTCAGCAGACTATGCAGCTGAAAGTGACCGTCGATTATGCGACAGGAAAGTTAACAGTACCGCCTCAGGCTGAGGCCTACTTTTTTCAATATTTGTCTACCTTGTTGCTGACCTTGCTTGTTGAAGGCGTGATCCTGATCAAAAAGGGATTTTCTCTGCGGGAAAATGCAAAGGTATTTGTGCTGACTAACGGACTGACTCAAGGCTTGATGACATTGTGGATGCTGGTGTGCATGAACAATATGAACTTAATGCTGGCGATCGTCCTTCAGGGAATCATTGAATTGCCCATCGTTCTGATCGAAGTGTGGATCTATCACCGTTGGCTGAAAGGACAGACAAAAGAGGATCGCACAGCCCTTGCCGTGGATGCTAATTTGGCTAGCTGGACATTGGGAATGGGCATCATGCTGGCGGAGAGTCTGCTGATTCGATTGTTATTCTAAAGCGAATAAGAAATGAAAAAGCTGTGGGACAGATTTGATATCCAAGGTCCACAGCTTTTTTTCATATGAAGTTGTTTATAAACAAAACAGGCTCAGCTTGGAAATTCACGGTTTTCCCATTTCTGCAAAATGGATGATCAAGACATTCTGTTTTAAAAATTTGACTCGAAGTTTATACAGAAAGATCATTTCACCGTTGGATTAAGCCAAGATGTTTTTACCAGCTGCTGCCGGAGGTGCCGCCAAAGCCGCCGCCGGTAAAGCCGCCCCCGCCGCCTCCGCCGAAGCTGCCGCCATGCGGACCGGAGCTGGAAGAAACCGGTGCGGAAGTCATAGCCTGCTGGAAGGAGTTCATCGTCCGATCCAGCCGGCTGATCATATACCATGTTGTCCAGCCATCCGGGCCATAATACCAGGTCGGTGGTTCGATTGTCAAACCGCGGAAATGTTTTGACCAGATATCGGTTAATCCCATCGCATAGGCATAGGGCAGAATGGAATAAAAGTAAGTCGGATCGTCCTGAACCAACATGGCCAGACGGTCCTTTTCTGCATACAGAATGAAATTCCGCAGACCTAAAACCTTACCGGTTAAACGCTGGCCGCGCTCAGTCCGTTTCTTCATGAAGACAGCACAGCCGGCACTGATTAAGGTGCAGAGAATCAGGAATATTGGAACGATCCATCCCTGATTTGCCCAGATA
Organism: Holdemania massiliensis; assembly: GCF_022440805.1. Taxonomy (NCBI): domain Bacteria; kingdom Bacillati; phylum Bacillota; class Erysipelotrichia; order Erysipelotrichales; family Erysipelotrichaceae; genus Holdemania; species Holdemania massiliensis. The sequence continues at coordinate 1,035,533 of NZ_JAKNTK010000001.1, forward strand.
AAGGCCACTGTCAGCATTCCTGCCCAGAAAAGGGTGAAGAGGCTCATCCCCAAAAGCATCCCAAACTTGAAGCCGCCGCTGCAGCTGTGCCAGCGCCGCTGAAGCAGGCATCCCATTACAATCGCCGCGATCATCAGTAAATAGGGGATGATCAGAAAAACAATCGCAGCCCCGCTGAATTCGACAGCATAGACCTGCAGGGCAGCCAGAACCGCGGCCGGCAGCGGAGCCAGGAATGCAACAACAACCTGCAAGGTGGAAGATATCCGGGTAAATAATCGTTTCTCCGGCAGATTGTAATACGCTGAGAAATCCTGAATCGCCTGATTGAGATGCGTGTAGAATTTCTCTTCCAGTTCTTTGGTCGTGACGCTGTCACGATTCTTAAATAATGCATTGAACAACCGCAGTTGCGCAACCGGAGCTGTTTCCGGCAGGGATTGAAGCTTATTGAGCTTTAATGTCTTATCCTGATCTTCAATCGATAAGTAACCGCGGTTGGCCCAGTCCAGGATCAAGGACAAAACTTCCCGGTTCTGAATCGTTCCATTTAAGATGAATCCGACTTCTGTACTGGAAATTCCTTCCGGAGCACTGAATTCCACCGGAATGATCAGCGTCTCATCTTTTCCCCATTTCAACAGACACAGAATGCTGAGCAGGGTGGTAAAACCGCCAAGCAGAGCTAAAGGCAAAGCATAATTGGCAGCTTTGGGAAAGGTGAAATACTGATCCGGCAGATCCAGCTTCACGGTTATCCCTTCAAAGGGCTGCAGGGTGGATAAGGTTTCACCGCTGAAGGTCGTCCCTTCCTGCTGAAATTGAAACTGATCCTGCGGCAGATCGGAATAGAAGTACAGCTGATCGGCATCGAAGGGTTTCGGCATTGTCACCCGGAAGGTTACTTTTTCAATCGTCGTATCCCAGTTTACTGAAATCAGGTTCCAGTAGAAACTTTGGATCCCGCCCAGTTTCAAATCCCGGGTATGCACCTGATAGCGGATCTTATAGCTTTCTGAAGACTGGGCATAGGTATCCGCGCTGCCTAAACGGAGATTATAGTAATCATCCTCATCACTGATCTTAACTTCATGACCGGACAACACCTCGATGTGATCGATCGGATAAACGTAACTGCGGCTGACAACCTTATCGCCAATGGCCCATGTGACACTGCGGTAACGCTTGGGAAGGGTGAGATTTAAGCCGTGGCTGGACTGCTGAAATTGAACGTCCAAGGTTTCAGTTACGGTATAGACGCCGTCTTCGCTCACCTCAATTTGAATGTCGTAATGCTCGATCGTAAAGCTTTCCTGAGCGTGAACGGGCTGTAAGCCCACAAAAAGCAGAAACAACGTCAGGACGCTGAACAAAATTCGTTTTTTCATAAGTTTACTCCTTGATTTCTATGCCAAGGGCACAGACGTAACTTTTGTCATTGCATTTTTGGTGAAAAAAATATCGCAGCGAGCGATATTTCAGAAAGAAACTTTGACGTTTTCGCGCTGAGCTTCATCTTTGACGACAAACAGCGGCATTTTCTTAAAACCGCAGATCCCAGCGATCAAATTGCTTGGAATGGTTTCAGTGCGGGTATTGAAGGCTTTGACCACGCCGTTGTAATACTTGCGGGCGTTGGCAATTTCCCCTTCCATATCTTTGAGCTGACGCTGTAAGTCGATGAAGTTGGTGTTGGCTTTCAGATCCGGATAGCTTTCTGAAATGGCCAATAACCTTCCCAATAAGCCGGAAAGGTTCTGTTCCTGGGCAATTTTTTCATCCATGGAATGAGCGTTCATAGCCAGACTGCGTGCGGAAACAACTTTTTCCAGTGTTTCTTTTTCATGTGCAGCATAGCCTTTGACCGTTTCCACTAAGTTTGGAATCAGATCATAGCGCTTGACCAGATACACGTCCATGGTAGAAAAGGCTTCTTCTACTTTATTCTTTAATGAAACAAACCCGTTGTAGGTCGCGATAAACCAGATGATCAGCACCGCGAGTACGACCAGTAAAATAATCCACATCATGTGTCAATTCCTCCTCTGTTGTCCCATGAGGGCTTGATCTTATTATAGCATAGCTTGCGGAAGAACATTCCTGTCAGGACTGCGTTTTAAGAATTCTGAAAGAAGTCGGAACCGCTGTGCTGATTATGAATGAAACGGGAAATAAAGTGGAGAAGGATTGTTGATTCCAAAGTTTTGCGGCAGTCAGATTAAACCAGAAGGATTCAGCTCAGACTCTAAACAGCGCTGATGCAGGGATAAGGCTGATTGCATGGACTGATTTACCAAGGAAATTGAAACGTTTTGTTTCTTCTTTCCTTGTGAGTCTGTAAGTATTGGGCGGCCAATGACCCCCGATAAAGCGAAAAATTCAGGAATTTTCGGCATTCGGAGTAAGATTAACAGAATTTTAACAGAAACTTAACAGTCATTTTCTTTATTTCTTGGTATCTTTACCCTTGAGAGGAGTGGAAGGATGACATTGCAGGATATACAGTGGGATATGATCTTGGGCGGCTTTGGGCTGTTCTTATTTGGCATTAAATTTATGGGGGATGGATTGAAAAGTCTGGCAGGGGATAAGCTGCGGGATTACATTGATAAATATACATCCAAACCGCTGATGGCGATTTTGATCGGGGCTTTAGTTACGATCATGATCCAGTCTAGTTCGGCAACGACCGCGATTACGATTGGTTTGGTCCGAGCCGGCTTAATGCGGCTGGAACAGGCGGCCGGGATCGTAATGGGGGCTAACATCGGAACGACGGTCACCGCTTTTTTAATCGGTTTGAAAGTGGAGCAGTTTGCGTTGTTCTTTGTATTTGCGGGCGGTGTGGTGATTTCTTTTGCCAAGCGGAAAAAGAGCCGGACGATCGGCGAAATTGTGATGGGCTTCGGCTTGTTGTTCTATGGACTGCGGATTATGGGTGATTCGTTATCCATGCTTAAGGATATGCCGGAATTCATTGCTTTTGCCGAGATGATGGGCCGTCAGCCAATCCTGGCCTTGTTGGCCGGTACGGTGCTGACCGCTTTGATTCAGGGTTCAGCGGCAACGATCGGCGTGGTTCAGAAGCTGGTGGAAGCGGGGGCGATGTCGCTGTCGGCAGCATTGCCGTTTGTTTTCGGCTCCAATATCGGCACGACGATTACCGGGGTGTTCGCAGCAATTGGCGGCAGCTTGGCAGCCAAACGAACGGCTGGTTTACATACGCTGTTTAATGTGATTGGGACGCTGATCGGCATGCTCCTTCTGCAGCCCTACATTCTGCTGATTACAGAATTATCAAAACTGCTGAACATTGCGCCGATGATGCAGATCGCGGTCGCGCATATCTTGTTCAATGTCGGAGCGACGATTCTGTTCTTCCCATTCTTAAAACAGATGTGCCAGCTTGTTAAAAAACTGATTCCTGGACAGGAACCGGAGCGGCTGGATATCAAAATTGATGATCTGGATGAGAATATTATTCATGAGCTGCCTGCTTCAGCACTGGAGCTTGTCCACAAATCTATATTTAAGATGGTTGATGTTGTCAGCAAGACGGTACGGGAAGCCCAGCAATACTTTATCAAAGGTACGGACGAGGAAGACCATGAGATGATTCTGCAGTCTGAGGCGCTGATCAATAGTTTTGATACCAAGATTACGCAGTATCTGATGCAGATCTCAAAGGAAAACTTGTCAGACAGGGAAGTGGCCGATCTGAATCTCAACCTGCAGGTGATTAAGAATTTGGAACGCATCGGTGACTTGACGGTGAATCTTGTCGAGTTCTTTGAGATGGTCAATGAGGATCAGTCCGCGTTTTCCGCCGGCGCAAAAGAGGAAGTCATGCAGATGTTTGATCTGTTCGATCATATGCTGGCCCAGTCGGTAAAAGTCTATGAATCGCAGGATTACACGCTGTATTCGGCCCTGCTGGAAGATGAAAACTATATGGATTTGCTAGAGTATAAAGCTCGCCAGAATCATTTTGAACGGATGAGCCGGCAGGAGTGCAGCTCGGCCGTAGCCGGTTCGGTATTCTGCGATATTCTGGGGAATCTGGAACGAATGGCGGATCATACCTGCAACATCGCCCGCTGTGCGGTGGAATCAACAGGAATGGAAACACCGGAAAAGCATTGATGGACCTGGATGTTTTTTGCCCGTGGACAAAGCGCCCAGATCGATTTGTAAAAAGGGAATCAAGCTGGCGGAACAGAGGATCAGCATACAGCCGGAAAACAACTCAATCATGAAGTCTGGTGATTGACGCATAAGGCAGGCTCAGGTACAATGAAGCCAGAAAGAAGGAATTTGCATGGAACAAATTAAAGTATGCTGGCTGATTCCGACGGAGCCTTCACTGCGCGCCTCCATACAGGCGGCGTGTCCGCAGGCGCAGATCGATTTCTGTGAACGGGCTGAGCTCAATGAACAGCGGATTGCGGAAGCGGAAGTCGTGATCGGAAATCTGCCGAAACGCTGGCTGAGCGAGGCGAAGGCGCTGCGCTGGCTGCATTTGGAAAGTGCCGGGGCTGAACAGTATGCTCAGGAAGAGAAATTAGCTCAGGATGTCCTGCTGACCAATTCGACGGGAGCTTATGGACCAGCCATCGCCGAACATATGCTGGCCGGGGTGCTGTCGGTTTATAAGAAGCTGAATCTTTATCGTGAAAATCAAAAACTGCGGGTATGGAAAAATGAGGGCAAGGTTCGTTCGCTGAAAGGTTCCTCTGTCCTGATTGTGGGCTTGGGCGATATTGGCCGGGAATTTGGCTGGCGGATGAAAGCTTTGGGATGCACGGTGACCGGTGTAAAACGAACACCGGGGGCTTGTCCTGATTTTGTCGATCGGCTGGTGCTGATGGATCAGATTGAGGAGGAACTGCCGCAGGCGGACATCGTCGCTCTGTGCTTGCCAAGTACGCCGGAAACCCGACACTTCTTTGATCAGCGCCGGCTGGCTTTAACTCGCAGGGATTGTGTGCTTGTCAATGTGGGCCGCGGGATTACGGTGGATACTTCTGCTTTGTGCGCCCTGCTGGATCAAGGACATTTCGGCGGTCTGGTTCTCGATGTCGTAGATCCGGAACCGCTGCCGATGAACAATCCTCTGTGGGGGATCGATCGGGTGATTTTGACGCCGCATGTTTCCGGCAATTACAATCAGCAGAGTACTTATGATACGGTGATTGCGATGGCTCTGGAAAACCTTCAGCGTTATCTCAAACAGAAACCGCTGAAGTATTGTGTGGATCGAAAGAGCGGCTACCGCATCTCCAATAACAAAGAATAATTTGACGCAAACCGGATTATGCTATATACTGTTATAGCATAACAACTGGGGTTGTCATGGTTTCGACAGGTCTAAGTTGGATTCAGACTGCAGTGGGGCGGCTGCCTAACAGCCAACAAAAAATAACTGGAAAATCTTTTTTAGCTAATCTGTTCGGTGGAAACCGTCAGGTTGCTTTCGCTGCTTAATTACTCAACAACGAGTTTGCAGCTGCTGTCAATGATTCTTTCTTCAGGTTGTTGAACAGTATCAGAAATGAAGGATAAGGAAATTTGGAGTCTGGACGGATTTCTCGACAATTCACAGACAAACTCAGAGTGTTTTGTCCGTTAACAACTCTGTTTTATAAGCAAACGGAATAAACTGTAGATGTCTGAATGGGGACTATTCCTGGACCGGGGTTCGATTCCCCGCAGCTCCACCAAAAGTCGAACAGCCGAGCGCTTGCGTTCGGTTTTTTTGTGGCTGTTGGGCAGGGGACAGATCCCCACCGATGAGGATCAAAGATAAAAAAATACGCGGCAATATCGCATAAACTGACAGCTTGAGCTTATTTTTCAGAAGTGGTATACTATACTAAACCACTAGAAAACGGTGAACTTATGAATGATGAAGTCTATGTAACACGTCAGCTGGACCAATTTGAATCAATCACTCAGGCTTTGGAAGCCCGAGGTTTTCATTATGCGTATCCGATTCTGAACCAGTCAGTCATGGAAGCCAATAAGCTGATCAGCGAACAGCTTCAGATTCCGATCGCCACCCGCGTTTTCAGCTATCGCAAGCTGCGAATCGTAGAGGATAAACCACGGTCAATCGAACAGGTCTATATCGAATATGAAAAAGTCCGCGGGATTGAGACTCTTTCTCTGGAAAACCAATCGCTTTACCGTGTGCTGCGCCTGCAGTTTGGCTATGATATCCGCCGCAACGAAGAGGAAATCAGAATTGTGCATGCCAGTGAAGAAGAGGCACGGCTGCTGCATGTGGAAGAGGATGCGGAAATCCTGATGAGCACGGGACTGACGTATTTGGATTCTGTCAAACCCTTTGAATATTTTCAGATCGTGGCCATTCCAAGCTTCTTTAAATTCAGGAGTGTGACGACGGTATGAGTACGGAAAAAGCGGTCTATGTGCAGCTGATGGAAAATATTTTGGAGAAGATCCGGACCGGTGAGTATCGCGTCGGTGAGAAAATTATGTCAGAACGGCAGATGGCGCAGCAATATGGCATCAATCGCCTGACTGTACGCAACGCGATCAAAAAGCTGGTCGAGGAAGGGACACTGGTGTCGATCCAAGGCAAGGGAACCTTTGTCAGCCGCCTGCCGAAAAATGAAAAAAAAGTGGTTTTCGGCGACAATGAGAATGTGAGCCTAAGTCAAAGTCTGGTTCAAAGCGGCTTTCAGTCCAGCCGAACAGTGCTTTCGTTTAAGAAAATTGAAAATCAGGGGGAAACGCGGGATTATTTTCCTGACAGTCCGCAGTTGTATGAGCTGATCCGGCTGTCGCGGATCGATGGTCAGCCGTATGCTTTACAGATCTGTTATTTCCCCGCATCCCTATTTAAGCAGCCGGAACGGTTTAATTTCGGGGAGGGCTCATTATACACATACATGGAACTGCAGGGACATATGCCGAAGACGATCATTTCCGACATGGAGGTTCAGGAGGTTCCGGCGGCTTATCGGCAGGTGATGGAAGCCGGACCGAAGAAGCTGATCTTCGCTTACGAATATTTTGGTTTTGACGAACAGCATCGCCTGGTAGAGTTTACGAAGGCTTATTACATGCCTGAATTTACATCTTTCAAATACGTAACAAAGAAATAGTGTGAATTTCACACTTTTTTTATTGCAATCTCATGCGTGAAGGTGTATAAAATAATTAAGTGGTATAGTGACTATACCAGATGAATAAACTGGTATAGTTACAACAGTCTTGTGAGAAGGAGGAAAATGATATGTCTGCATTGCAAGCTGCTTTGATCGGCGTTGTCGCAGCCTTGTCCGTCTTAGAAGGCGGATGGCTGGGAGAATGCAAACTTCGCGAACCAGTTGTGACTGGTTTTCTGGTTGGTTTGATTTTGGGGAATGTCAAGGAAGGCTTAATTATCGGTGCACAGCTGGAACTGATCTGGATGGGGACAGCTTCGATAGGCCCGACTGCAGGTTTGAGCATTGGCACCGGCGGTACGATCGGAACTGCGATTGCCTTGTCAACGGGATCGGGAATTGAAGTTGCGATGGCTTTTGGCGTACCTGTTTCAATTTTGATGCAATTTCTGCAGACGCTGGTGGATACGGCTTATTCCGGACCCATGCATACCGTCGATAAACTGATCGATGAAGGCGGTAAGGATAAGCAGATTATCTGGATTCACTGGCTTTGCGGTATTCTGACATTCCTGATCTATCTTAGTCTGACCTTTGTCGCTTTATACTTCGGAAATGAAGCGATCAACGTTATTGTCAACAACCTCCCGGCGTGGATGACCAATGGTCTGAACGCAGTGGCGAAGGTATTGCCGGCCTTGGGCTTTGCTTTGCTGATGAATTTGTTATTGGAACAGGATTTGGTTCCTTATCTGATTATTGGCTTCGCCCTGACTGCCTGGTTAGGCATGTCGATGATCGGCGTAGCGGCTGTTTCTGTCGCGCTGGCCTGGATCATCTATCTGCTTAAACGCGACCAGCTGAATACAGCTAACCCATCAGAAGAGGAGGAACTGTAAATGAGTATGCCAATCACGACGCAGGACAATGCGCGCAAGCTGTCTAAAAAAGAATTCAATCAAATCTACTGGCGTTCCTTCACACTGTTGGGTTCCTTCAATTATGAACGCATGGAAGGTCTGGGTTTTCTGTATGCGATGATGCCGAGCTTAAGGCGGATTTGGAAGGATGATCCGGAAGGCTATAAAGCCGCGCTGCACCGGCATATTGCGGCCTTCAACATGACCGTTGCTCCATCCCCGTTTGTTATGGGCATCGCAGTGGCCATGGAAGAGCTGGCCCATGACGATGAAAACTTTGATGTAGAGTCCATCAATGCTGTCAAGGTTTCCCTGATGGGACCTCTGTCGGGGATCGGGGATACCTTCTTCTGGGGAATCTTCAAAGTCATCGCCTGTTCCTTAGGCGTCAGCTTCGCCAGTCAGGGCAGTGTTCTCGGTCCGATCGTGCTGCTTTTAGCCTTTAATATTCCGAACTTCCTAACCCGGTATTACTGCCTGAAAATCGGTTATAACAATGGCAGCAAACTGTTGGAAAACTTACAGCAGTCCGGCAAGATGCAGCTGTTTACCTATTGCGCCGGAATCGTTGGGGTTGCGGCTATCGGCTGTATGATCGCCGCCTGGATCGGTTTGGAATGTCCGATTGCATTCTCGATTGCCGGCAGTGAAGTCGTCGTTCAGCAATATCTTGATGAGATCTGCCCGCAGCTGCTTTCGCTGGGCGCAACGTTATTGATCTATCGATTGTTAAAAAAGAAAATCAGCATCATGAAACTGATTCTGATCATCGTCGCTGTTTCCTTTGTCTGCGGTGTGTTCGGAATCTTGGCGTAGGAGGATAGAAGTATGGCGATTGTTGAAGTCAGAATTGATGACCGGCTGATTCATGGGCAGGTCTGCGGTTATTGGGTGCCGCATCATAGTGTGGAAAAGATCGTTGTGATCGACGATAAGATCGCAAAAGATGAAATGCGGAAAACGGCGCTGAAATTCGGCTGTCCGGCAAAGGTCAAGCTGTCGATTCTGGATGCGCTGACGGCTTCAGATAAGCTGAAGCGCAATCTGGATAAGGGCAGCCGGGTGATGCTTTTAGCGGCAGGTCCTGAACCTTTGTTAAAAATGGTGGAGGACGGTTATCAAATTGAACAGATTACCGTCGGCAACCTGTCTGGGAAGCCGGGCTATCAACATGTAAAAAAGACGTTGTATCTGTCGGACGCGGACGTTGATAACTTTAAGCGGCTGGCCGATCATGGCGTCAAGCTTAAGGTCCAGATGGTGCCGGATGATGTGCCGGAGGATCTGGCTGAAATTGTTCGCAAACTGTAGAAAGGACATCTGAAGAAATTATGGAAAAACCAACAGTATTAGGCTATATGAAAGATCAGCCGCGGGCGCTGCGGGAAACCTTCCGCCGCCGTGCGGAATTCGTTGATCCTTTCCGGAAGTTGTTTGAGCAGCTGCCGATCAAAAAAGTCCTGTTTTTTGGTTCCGGAACTTCCTATAACGCCTCGCAGATCGCGGCTTATGAATTCAAACAGCTCTGCGGACTGGAGGCTCAGGGACATTATCCAACGGTATTTGCGCACTATGAAAAGGCGGATTGGACCGGGCTGTTAAAAAAAGAAGAAATTCTGTTTGTCGGCATCAGCCAGTCAGGGACCTCGATTTCTACCATTGAAGTGATGGAAAAGGCCCGCAGTGAAGGCTATCCTACTGTGGCACTGACAGAAAATCTGGATAGTGAGATTACTCACCATGTTGATCATGTTATCCATCTGCTGTGCGGCAAGGAAGAAACACCGCCGGAAACCCGCGGGTACACGGTAACACTGCTGCAGTTGTATTTGTGGGCGCTCAGCGCGGCAGAGGTGCGCGGCAAGCTGACAGAAAAGGAAGTTGAACAGGCCCTGGCGGAAACGGAAGCTTTCCTGAATCAGTTTGATCAGGTCATTGCGGAGAGTGAAGTCTGGTATGACCGCAATGCGACAACGATTGTCAACAGTGACCGTATCTATGTGCTGGGCTATGGCATTGATTATGGATCAGCGTTGGAAGGTATGTTAAAAATCGGCGAAATGCTGAGGCTGCCGACGATCGGTTATGAAATCGAAGAGTATTCGCATGGACCGACGATGGCAATCTCCCCGAAACAGACGATTCTGATGTTGGGATCGGATGAAGCGGAATGGAACCGCTGTCTGCAGTTCCGCGATGCTTTCCGCCGGTATACGGAGCGTGTCCACCTGATTACCGCGAAAGAAGCTCCGGCCGATCATCGGGATTTGGTATTCAGTGTGAAGGCCAATAAATACTTGGCTCCGATCATGCTGACGGTTCCTTTCCAGTTTGTTGCCGCCAAAGGTGCTAAGGACACCAACATTGATACCAATGAAAATCCGTTTAAGGAAGAACTGGCGCATCTGCCGGAAGCGTAAGGCAGATTGAGATGAGTACAGGAATTCTAGTGATGGGTCATGGTCATTTCGCAAGTGGGATAACCTCGGCACTGGAGCTGATCATGGGCCGACAAACAGACTATGAAGCCGTCGATTTTCCAGCGGATTCAGATAAGGTTGAACTTAGCCTACGGATGGAGCAGGCGCTGAAACGGCTGAAGGGAAATGATCAGATCCTCATTCTTACGGATCTGTTCAGCGGTACACCGTTCAATGTTGCCATGGAAAAGGTGACGGAACAGCCTGCGCTGAAATTGTATTACGGATTAAATCTGGGCATGTTAATGGAGCTTATCTCCCGACGGATGTTTCAGGCAGACGAATCGTTAACCGAGGGCTTAGCGGAAGTTGGTCAGCAGCAGGTCGGCTTATTTGATCCCCATTCTATGGAAGCTTACACAGAAGCCGGCGAAGACGAATTATAAGTCAGTACAGGGTTGTTCTCCAGCGGTAGAATAGTTTTCCTGCAGCGTGGATCCAGCCAATAAAGAAAGCGGATATTGAAGATGAAATAAAAGGAAAAAAAACATCGCGGACCGATTCATTGGAATCAGGTTATTGCGATGTTTTTTGATAGCGCTTCTCTTTATTTAGAAACGCTCTGATCCTGCAGGGCTTGAGAAACGATTGAATCGCAGAGGTTCTGCAAATCAGGGAACAGACGCTGTTTATTGTAACCCATGTTATCCAGAAAGCCGAGTGTTTCCAACCGTTCTCTGGCAGTCAGCTCAATTTGAATGCAGCTGGCCGTACCGCGGATTTCCCGAACTGAGTCTTCCGCTTCAATCGAAGAAGGAATGGAAAACAGACCAGCCTGGGCGATCAGGCGGGAATTGCTGGAGCTGCCGTTATAGATAATTAAGCCTTTGGGATTAGGGGTGTTGGATACGATATTCAGCTTATTCAGCGCGGCATTTCGTTCCTGAACTACAGTGAGAAATCGACTTTTGTCACGAATGAGGTCAAGAAAATCGGCATAGTCTTCTACGAATTCGTTGGAAATCGGATTCCATTTGCTTTGATTGTAGCTGCGATGAATGACAATCTGTTCCTTTAGGGGGAGAACAAACAACTCATAATACCCTTCCTCCGGCTGTTTGTTTTCAGCCAGCGCAAAGTATAGTGCTGTAAAGGGGTTATAAGTCCAGTCGATCAAGCGTGTTGGGATGCCGTAATGCTGAGCGCAGGCAACGTAATCCAGAGTTTCCATCGTGCCGGATAACAGATTGGAAGCTTGCTGACGAAACTGATGAAGCAGGGCGAATTCCTGTTCTTTTAAATTGATAAGAGTTTGCGTTGAGCGGTCATATTTGCGGCAGATGGAAGGCTTCAGCTCAGCTCTGCGGCTGATACCGCGAAAAATATACTGATCACTGCGGGTAAGCCGGATCAGATCATTGATTAGGGATTTGCTGCTGGTGTATTTCTCTTTAATCTGGGATTCACTCATAAATAAACCTCCGCAATTGGAAAAGCAGGATTCTGACTCTGTCTTTATCATAAATCGAGGAGAGATGACTGACAAGGAAAAGCGTTCAGAAATATGAAAATTGAACTTGCGCAATTCTTGAGTCCTTGCGGATCATGATTTCAGAATGGTTCTTTTTAACTTAAGCGCAAACTGAAAACAGAATCTTCTCCAGAGAGCAAATTTTTTTGGGATGTTTAAGTGCGGTGCGAGCGGTGAATTGTGGAAAGGCTAAGTGCAAACCTGCGGGAAAACGCTGCCTGCGCCCCAATAAACGCTTGACGAAATGCGCTTCCCATTGTAAAATAATAACGTTACGTGCCCATGGCGCAATTGGATAGCGCATTTGATTCCGATTCAAAAGGTTGCAGGTTCGAGTCCTGTTGGGCGCACCATTTTTTTTAAATAAATTTGGATGTTGAACCTGAAGTGAGTCATACTCGCTGTAAAGGAATCAAAAAATCCAAATTTTTTTGTTTGTTTTTTTCTATGAAGAATGGAATGAAACAAAGCGGTTGAGAATAGAAGTTTCTTACAAGCAGTAAAGATCGGTTATTCTGGCAGAAAGAAGATGAGGTTAAAAGATGAAACGGAATTATGCAAAAGTGATTATTACTGAAGAGGGCGAAAAATGGCTGGATAAAGGTCAGATGTGGATGTACCGCAATAACCTGGTCCGAATTGAAGGGCAGCCTGAAAATGGCGATCCTGTGGATATTGAAACCGAAAATAAGCGGTATCTGGGAACGGGTTTTTATTCGGAGTGCAGCCATATTGTAGTACGGCTCATCACTAAAAATCCGCACATTTGTATTGATCGGGAATTTTTTAAACAACGAATTCAGTTTGCTTATGATTTCAGAAAAACGGTGGAAGCTGAGAATTTAACCAATTGTCGTTTAATTTTTGGAGAAGCAGATCAGCTGCCGGGATTAACCGTAGATCGCTACAATGAGATCCTAGTCACTCAGATCAGCACCTTTGGCATGGAAAAGCTTAAGGCGATGATTTACGAGCTGCTGTTGGAAATTCTGCGTGAAGATGGGCAAAACATTCAAGGAATTTATGAACGGAATGACATTCAGGTTCGGTTAAAGGAAGGGCTGCCGATGGAAAAAGGATTTTGGGGCGGGATTTTCCTGCCGACGACCACGGTCATTGATGAAAATGGACTGAAGCTGAATGTTGACATTGAAAATGGTCAAAAGACCGGATATTTTTTGGATCAGAAATCCAACCGTGTTCTGCTGCGTCAGATGGCGCATGGTAAACGGGTACTTGACTGTTTCAGTCATACCGGGGGCTTTGCCTTAAATGCTGCTTATGGGAATGCGCAAACCGTGGTGGCTGTCGATGTATCACAGACAGCTCTGGATCAAGGCAAAGCGAATGCTGTACTTAATCATCTGGAAGAGAGAATACAGTTCGTCCAGGCGGATGTTTTTGCTTATCTGGATCAATGTGAAGCCGGGCAGTATGATATCATCGTCCTTGATCCACCCGCCTTTACGAAATCCCGCAAGACCATTCACCAAGCGTATAACGGTTATAAACGGATTAATTATCAGGCAATGAAACTGCTGCGAAATGGCGGATATTTGATCACATGCAGCTGTTCCCGATTCATGGAGATTGATCTTTTTGAAAAGATGCTGCGAGAAGCCGCCTGTGAAGCCAATGTCGTTTTGAAACAAGTTTCCGTTACGCAGCAAAATCATGATCATCCGATTCTGTGGACGATGGAAGAAACATCTTATCTTAAGTTCTATATATTTCAAATCATTCCAGCGTAATCGAATGGGAAAAAGAACAATTGTACTAAAATGGAACGTCTTAAGGATATCAAAATAGGAGGAGAAGAATCGTGAAAATGGATGTCAATGAGCTATTGAAGAATCTGGATCGCCTGCATACTACAGAGCTTGGGAATGAACGAATTCGCCGCAATTGCCAAATTCAGGATCAGGATGTTGTAGCTTGGTGCCGGACTAATATCGAGTCGGTGCAGGCCACGATCACACGGAAAGGGAAGAACTGGTATGCGGCAGCTGCAGGCTGTTTGATCACGATTAATGCTTCCAGCTATACGATTATTACAGCCCATCGTTTGAAAGAAAAGAAGAATTGAAAAATCCAGCCGTCTTTGCTTGTAGGACTTCGTTTTATTCGTTATAATGTTAACAAAGTAAGAATAAAAGAGAAAGTGGGGATTATCGTAATATGGGCTTAACGGAGTTTTTGATATCGTTTGCAGCAGTGATCCAAATAATTTTAAAGTATGCCTTGGATATCGTTGTCATTGTTCTGTTAATTATGATTTATCGTATTTTAAAAAAGAAATTGGGATAAAACCTGCTGACAGACATCCTGGCATGGTTATCAAATCTTGGCAGGATGATTTTTTTTAGTGCCTGTATGTAAAGGGAAAGAGATGAAATGAAGATGGAAAGACCAGCTTTGACACGATCGTTAGATGTAGAAACGTTCAGAAGTTTTTATTATTTGAAAGATGAATTAGTCCAATTTTGCCGTGATCATGGCTTGCCGGCAACCGGCGGTAAACTCGAAATAACTGAAAGAATTGCTCATTTCCTGGAAGGAAAACCGCTTCCTGCTCTGACCACGAGTAAGTCCGCTGCAAAGAAAAATTTCGAAGAATTGACTGAAACTACGCTGATTGAATCGCCATTTGTCTGCTCAGAAAAGCACCGAGCATTTTTTAAATCGAAGATCGGTTCGTCATTCTCATTTAATGTTGCGTTTCAAAAATGGCTGAAAACCCATTCAGGACAGACTTATGGCGACGCCCTTCAGGCGTATGCACAGATCCTGATTGAGAAAAAAACAAAGAAGACCGCGATTGATCAACAATTTGAGTATAACACTTATATTCGAGATTTTTTTGCGGATAATTCCGGCCGAACTCTGAAGGAAGCTATTTGCTGCTGGAAATGGAAGAAGGAACAGCCTGGACTTCATCGTTATGAAAAGCAGGATCTTATAGCGTTGGAGGAAATTCAAAATGAGTTCTGAGTCAGAAAACATAAAATTGGAGGCCGCACTGAAGGAAGTAACTTCAGCTGTCCGAAGGTGTGAAAAAATTAAGCCGAAGTTTGCCGAAGGAACTTCACAGCATAGTTTATTAAAGAATCGAATTCAGGCTTTGAGGATTGCGGAGTATCTGATGGAGCGGAAGTTGTATGGGGAACCGGCCGCTTCAAGCGAAAAGGAAGCGGCTTGTAGAGATTTTCTGCAAATCAAGACATCGGACAGGCCTATCTGTGAGGAATTAGAAAAGACCTTGGCGCCTATCCGATCCATTCAGCATAAATGCCAAGCTGGACAGAAAAAGCATGAGGTCAGCACAAAGATCTATCAGCAATTACAGAAACAGATCGATGCAATGATTCTGGCTGAAGATTTGATTCTAAATGAATGTTTTGGCATGAAATCTGCGCCATCAGTGAAAGAAGAACACCGCATGGAATAAGCTGCGGATGCGGACAGTCTGAGCTTATTTGGAAAGTTGAGGATCAGATTTGTCACAGGATCCGAAATTTTATAAAAGACAAGGGTCAGTTATGTGACCTTGAATTAGAAAAAAGACAGGAATTAACATGAAAGATGTCATTCCTGTACATTTTTCATAAAATTCTGCTAGAATGTTAAAGAAGTTGTTTTTTTATGAGAGTTAGGGGGGCATTGAATGATACAGGATTTTCATCTGGTGATTTGTGACATCGACAGCACCTTGATTACTTCGAATCGAATTTTAACAGAACATGCGATGGATGTCATTCGCCGATTTCATGCCCATGGTGTTTATTTTGGAATTGCCTCGGGACGTTCCATTGATCAGCAGCTGCATAAGCAGGCGAGAGATTGGGGCTTTGATTTTGATTTTGAAGTGCTGATTGGGATGAATGGATCTGAATTGTGGGATGGGATTCATCAGAAGCGTTTTGATTATTATAAGCTGAAAAAAGAATGGATTCGGGAAATCTTGGAATTGATGGCTCCGTTTAACTTGAATCCGTTTATGTACGTAAAAGATAAAATGATGTGTCTGCGCGTGGATGAGGCTACAG
This sequence comes from Holdemania massiliensis, assembly GCF_022440805.1. Taxonomy (NCBI): domain Bacteria; kingdom Bacillati; phylum Bacillota; class Erysipelotrichia; order Erysipelotrichales; family Erysipelotrichaceae; genus Holdemania; species Holdemania massiliensis. Next base: position 1,051,583 of record NZ_JAKNTK010000001.1, read on the forward strand.
AGCGTTCATCTAAGAAAAATCGCACTGATATTCTTGTTGTTGATGATCTTTCTGAGTTTTATGCAGAAGAAAATGCAAAGATTATGTTTCGGACGACTGAGGAAGAAATGGAAGGCATCGAGGATTATGTTAGGCAGCACCCTTCTCCTCATTTCAAGGCATTTAAAACTCAGACGACCATGTTGGAATTCACAGATCAGCGTGTTTCTAAAGCTGTGGCATTGAAAGCCTTCTGTGAAATGAACAAGCTGCCGTTAGAACAAGTAATTTCATTTGGCGATATGAGTAATGACAACGAAATGTTGGAATGCAGCGGCTGGGGCGTATGTATGGCCAATGGCAGTGAAGATACGAAAGCCATTGCGGATGATATAACCGAATTGACAAATGATGAAGACGGTTTTGCGGAATATATGGAAAAGCATTTTTTAAAGCCTCGCGGCTGGTGAGGAAACCCGCCAACAAGGACAGGAAAAATAGGGTGAGAGTCGAGCGTGGAAGGTATCGAGTAATAAAAATATTTGTGAACGCTTATGGTACGTCGAAGTTGAAATAAAAAAATAAAGCTTATCGGTTTTAAGACTTTAAGTTTATAAGATTAGAGCTTTGGTTTCACAGAAAAGTATTTAAACTGGAATCGGTGTTCGTGGAAAACCGCAAAAAGTGGGAGTAATAAAATTCGCTGGATCGTATTCTTTTTATGATTAGGACTTGAAATCTTTCTTTCAATTTGTTAATATTTATAAGCAATGGGGTTGTAGCTCACCTGGGAGAGCGCTACACTGGCAGTGTAGAGGTAGTCGGTTCGAGCCCGATCAGCTCCACCATTTGAAAAAATAAGGATATCCGCTGATCGGGAAACCGTGATTACGGATACTTTTTTTTATGAATAGACCAACATTACCCTTTTATAATACCGGCTGGCAGATCTATGAATTTGACGATTGTTCTAATCAGGCGTATTCTTAAAGAAAAGATAAGAATACAGGAGGCAGGTTATGCAAGCAAAATGGACCGAGAATGATTTGTTTCTTTTCCAGCATCTGATTCAGGAGGATGCCGATTTGGAAAATGCTTTAGAACAAAGTCATAAGAATCAGTTTCCGGAACATGAAGTGTCAAAAACTCAAGGAATGCTTTTATCTATTCTGATTAGAATGAGTAAGTCAAAACGAGTTTTGGAATTAGGGATGCTTGCGGGATACAGCACAATCTGGATGGCGAAGGCGATTCCTGATGATGGAGTTGTTGTCAGTTTGGAGAGCGAACTGGATAAATACGAATTAGCTTCTAAGAATATTCTCTGTGCAGGTTTGCAGGATCGTGTAGATTTGATTTGTGGGCCGGCTGTACAATCCTTGCAGAAACTAATTGATGCCGAAGCCGAGCCCTTTGATTTCATCTTTATTGATGCGGATAAGCCGAATAATCCACTTTATTTACGGTTGTGCCTGCAGTTGAGCCATCCGGGTACTGTTATTTTTGGAGATAATGTTATCCGCGACGGAGAACTTTGCAATACAGAAAACAAAGATCCGAAAGTGATGGGAGTCAGACAATACATTCAGGATTTAGGGGTGTCTGAACATTTAGATTCCACAGCTATCCAAACGGTAGGCATCAAGGGCTATGATGGATTTGCCCTGACATTCGTCAAGTAAGAAATAATATAGGAATAAGAAATTAGAAAGTTTGCAAGCAGTGTCAGATTTCTAGTGTTTTAGGATACGGTTAACCTGCAGATCGAGTGGTTCATGAAAAAACTCTTCCTTAAAATCTGATCAAAAAAGCAGATCAGTCGGGAAGAGTTTTCTTCATGTTGATTTAAGTGTTTTCGATGAATTCGGGCAGAAATAACCTTGACCAGAGAATCAGATCAAGCGAACCTTTAATTCTATTCCCCCTCGGCAGCATGGCTGGTTTTTAGTCAGAAATCAAAAGATGATTGACAATCCAATCCGCAACCCCATCTTTATCATTGGAAAGGGCAAGATCGTCGGCATAGGTTTTTAAATCATCCGAGGCATTATCCATCACAACTGCCCAGCCGGCAGCTTTAAGAATATCCAGATCGTTGTAATCATCGCCAAAAGCGATGACTTCAGATAAGGAAACGTCCAAATGGCGGCACAGGTCATGAAGTCCGGTCAGTTTGGAAACTTTATTGTTTAAAATCGCAAAATAATTCGGATCCTTGGCATTGTCAACCAGTTTGCAATGATAAGCTTCAAGGTCTAATTTTCGCATTAATTCTGGATGCTGACTGACAACTGAAATTTTGGCAATTTCAAAGGGTTCAATGGCAGCATAATCAGTATACTCATGGACATGATCACCGGTAACTAAACTACGGTTATTGGTCAGAATAACATCCGGATATGTGACGTTAACATAAGTGTCAGGCAGAGCTAATAATAGACGGATTAATCGTTCAGCGTTATCCGGATCTACACCGTATTCACTGAGAGTCTGATTGTGATATATTGTTTTCGCTCCATTTAATGAAATAATGCCATCTGCCTCAATCGCTTCCATATATTCTTGGGCCCGCGACAAAGCTCGGCCAGTTGCAATGATGACTTTGTGGTCGGTCTTTGTTTTCAGCTGGTGGAATACATCCTGCGTTGCCGTAGAAATTGTTTTGTCTGTATGAAGCAGAGTTTGATCGAGATCGATCGCCAATACTTTCATGAGTATTTCCTCCCTTTGGATTCCATGTTCATTATAACATTAAAAGTGGATAAAGAAGGCTAAGATCAATTTAAAGACGATGAAAAAAAACGCTTAAAAGAAAAACAAAGAAAAAGCTGAAAGCATTACGATGAATAACTCTTTCAGCCTTTTTTAGAATAAGCTTGTTTATGCAGTCTCTGATTGAACTGTACAGTGACCGTAGAATGGTGTTAGGCCCCACATTTCAACGCCTTGGATAGCCGTACTCTTCAGCGCCGGCGTGTTGTAATTGAACAATGGAATTAAATAAACATTTTCTTCAATCAGATAGCGTTCCGCTGCATGCAGGGCATTCATGTATTCTGCATGATCAGCAAGATAGCCGGCTTCATCGACCATCTTGTCATAAACTGGATCATCAACGGAAGCGATGATCTGCTGACCAGTTGTCCACAGATTGAGGAACTGCGAAGGGTCATCGCCGGCACTGTAGCCATAGCGTGATGTTTCAAAATCACCATTGTCAACCTGATTGTAGAAGACACCGGATTCAACAACCTGCAGTTCGCAGTCGATGCCGATACTCCCCCACATCTGCTGCAGAATTTGCGCTACATCAGCATGCAACTGGCTCTGCGAATATTTGTAAACAATTTTTAGCGGGTTGTTTTCATCATATCCAGCCTTGGCTAATAATGCCTTAGCTTCTTCAAGGTTGTATTCCAGATATTTTTCTCTTGCGTCCTGTTCCAAACGGAAGTCGTCTTCTGCCCCGGCTAAGCCCACAGGGACATAGCCATGCAATACACGATAGTACTCTTCACTGCCAACCGCGCTGACCAGGGCTTCCTTATCAATACTCAGAGCTAAAGCTCGGCGAACATCAACATTTTTCAGATAATCAGGACCAGTAGATCCAGAATTCAGGGCAATGAAGTAACTGGAAATTTGCGGAATCTGCCAGATTTCATCTGCATTTGGATAACCCTCAGCAATCGTTGCGGTAATGTTGAGCGCCATATCAATTTCCTTGTTTTTAAAGGCCAGGGACTGAGCGTCTGAATCAGACATCACTAAGAATGTAATGCGCGGCATGGTGATGCTTTCAGCATTATAGTAGTTCTCATTCTTAACCACAACGGCTTTTTCATTTTCGTTGCATTCTTCCAAAGTATATGGACCGACTGTTGGATAACCTGGCTTAAAGGCCCATAACGATTCATGTGCATCAGCAACATCCGAACGCAGCGGACGCCAGACATAGTTGGTCAGCATTTGTGGGAACCAGGCACAGGGTTTGATCAAAGTAAGAATCAGCGTCTGATCATCCGGTGTGCTGACACCTTCAATTTCAATCTGCGTCGGATCCAGATCCATATTGCTGGCAATTTCTTCAGCCCCTGCCAAATAGGTCATCGGATAGTAAATGGACCAGGAATTGTCTGCACCATAGGTTAAGTTACGCAGAATTCCATATTTGAAATCGCCAGAAGTCAGCGGCTCACCATCACTCCAGACAACACCCTCCCGTAAGGTGAAGGTATAGGTCAAGCCGTCTTCAGATACGGTGTAATCTTGACATAAATCGTAGACGATATTGTTGTCATCATCTTGATGAAACAACCCGGCTGTCAGATGCCGCAGAACATAGTCATTGACAGTTTCTTGGGTCAATCCCGGATCTAAGGTCGTGATTTGCCCCCCGATGGCGACGATCAGACCATCTTTTGGATCATGGTTTCCCTGTGCTGAGTTTTGTGTAGAACAGGCTGTGGTAAGCAGCAGCATAACGGCACACAGAAGGGTAAGAACTTTCTTCATCATTTTTTCCTCCTCAGAAATGAATCTGACAAACAAAAACCGCGTACTATTACATACGCGGTAAATTCACCGTTATCTATGCAATAGCGCCTCTTCATTGAATGAAGGAGTGCTGCGGGTATTCCCTGCAGCCCCATAATCAACTTTTGCCAAAGCTGATTATTCGGCGGTGGTTGCCTTTCGGGAAAGATTATCGCCTGCCGGCTCCTTCTCTCTACTCATCTGCACCGCTACCTCTACATGTTTTTGTTGTATGTTATAAGTCTATCTGTTATTTGAGAAATGTCAAGAGTTTTAAGAAAATTTCCATGCAACAAAAATGAAAGTTTCCATTTTCAATGAAAAACAATGCATTTCTTTTCAGAGCTGGCTTGGTTTGAGGGAAAAAGCCTGTGCGGAAACACTGAATAAGGGGGCTGATGCTGAAACATTAATTTCTGGAAATGGCTGATAAGAAGCTGATAAATAAAAAAATTCTGCAATAAGGACTTCATCAACAACGACAGAGTAAGGACAGAAATGCCGACGGATATGTTCGTCGCTTTTCGTCTTTTTTTCGTCTTTTTTAATAAGAGCAATAAAAAAGCCCTTTGTTAAGGGCTTAAATCGCAATGGAGCAGATGAGCGGAAACGTTTGATCGTGATTTTTGAGTTTTGAATCATCGGAAAGCCCTTTGTTTAAAGGCTTTTTGATACTTTCCGTAAATATAGATTTTGAAAAATCATGCCACGGATCATGCCACAGATTCTTTTAATTCTTCTAATTTATCCACTAATTCGTCGGCGTTTTTTTCTAATAGGTGAGTGTAAACTTTTAATGTCATATTGATGTCACTGTGGCCGAGTCTTTTGGATACCGCAACGATATTAACGTCATTATTGATCAGAATTGTAGCATGGCTATGGCGGAGATCGTGGATGCGGATTTTTTTGAGCGAGTGTCCATCAGCATTGGCTGCAGCAATGGCATTATCAAAGGCACGCTGTATTGTAGTAATTCCTAATGGTTCAAAATCCCCGAATAAATAGGGCCCATCTTTAGACATGAGCGGTTTCAATATCTCAAGGGTATATTTATCCAGCTTGATCTTTCGCACGCTAGACGCTGTCTTAGGAGCTCTCATACCCTGTTTGTTATGCTTAATGGTTTTGTCGATCGTTACCCATCCATTTTTGATATCTGATTTTAAGACTGCCTTACCTTCTGATCGGCGGCAGCCGGTGTAAAATAGAAAGGTGAAGTAAGCGCGAATGGTATAATTTTTGACGTAAGATGCAAAGAGATTGAATTCTTCAATTGTCCAGGTCTGCATCTCTTTTTTGTCTGCGGCAGTCGCACGGAAGGGCTCAATGATTTTTGCGAAATCTGGTGTGTCGTAATATTTATATCCGAAAGTAGACACGGAACGCACAAAGGAAATGACATTGTTTTTTGTGCGGGTGGCTAACTTTTTTTCTGCGAGCTCGTTTCTCCACTTTAAAACGTCTTTCGGCTTAATCTGGTTCAATGGCATATCCATAAAAGCAGATGCGTAAGTTTTTGATAGATGTCGCTTGCTTCGTTTTGTTTCTTCGTTGGCAGATGTTCTGCTTTTCAAATATTCCTCCATCATAATCCCAAAGGTAGCCGAGGACTGAACTTCCTGATTGTTTGCACGGATTTCTGCTTCCCATGCTTGAGCTTCTCTTTTCAGCTCGAATCCTCGCTTTTTCTTTGTGATTAGCTTGCCAGTGAGTGGATCGCGCAGCTGCACCTGTGCAAACCAAGTACCGCGCTCTTTATCTTTGTGAACGCTCATTGTTTTTGCCCTCCTATTTTGATATAATGAGCGCATAGTAAAGGGCATGACGGGCTAAGTCATTTTTACTATGCTGAGCGGTGTTACCAGCACCAGCTCTATATTTCTCGGAGTTACCAGCTCCGGGATTTTTTATTTTGGTCTAATAGATTCAACTAAAAACTCGCATTTATATGATCTATACTCTGGAGTGTCTTCTTCTATTTTAGTATTTATTATAAATGAAACAATATATGAATCATCTTGCTTATGGCCATATATACTTTCATAATGCAGAGAAAAAGTTAAATTAAAAGATTTTGGGATATCTGTCATTAAGCAAGGGGGTATATTTTCAAATGCTTGTATTTTATAGAACATATAGGATGATAAAGACGTAATAGGTATATCCAATGTTGATCTTGCAGGAATGTCAGGAATATTTAATCCCTTCTTAAAAATTGGATCAGAGAATACATTGTTCTGAAACCCAAAGTCTATACCAGATATTTGAACCTTTATAGCAGTAAAATTACTAACATTAGAAATCTTGATTTTTGCACAATAAGGAATATGTCCGATAGCGGATGACATGTAATTTCTCAATATATTAATTCTAATAGGCGACATAGAAATTGGAACTGCGTTAGGGATAATATTCTCAATCTCAAGAGTTAAGATAGGTTTGTATTCCAATTTCATTTTTATGTCACGCTCATCCTCTTGCTTTTTTATAGTCCACCAGACACCATAGATGGCTAAAAAACCACCAATTATTGATCCACCATATCCAACTATAGCAATTCCTATATTTATAGGTATGATTCCTGGAATTAAAGGACAATCCCATAAAAAGATTATAGGAACTATTAATACTAGGAATAATGCTTCTAGACAAAAAGTTTTATTTTCTTTAATAAATCTCATTTCATTACACCGATAACTTTTCCGACGCAGCGGAAGTCACTATATTCTGATGGGATGATATCTGAATATTTTTTATTGTGCGAAATCAATCGATCTTCTCCAAATTCCTTAACATAAGACTGACCGTCGATAACGAAAATCCCAATTTCACTAATATTTACACAATCTGTATGCTGTACAAGTAGTTTATCTCCGTCGGAAAATGTAGGCTCCATTGAATCACCATCAACATTTATCACGTAATCTGATTTACGGTTTTTAGGTGTGTCAGGAAGCATGATTTCTGACGCGTCCATTCCGTCAATCAGGTACTCACCGTACCCTGCCGATGCACCTTGAGAATAGTAGACTCTTGGAATATAAGCCATAGGTTCCTCGGCAATTTCAGCCTCATAGTTGCATCGCTCATATTCTATATCTAGCACAGAGCTAACTACTTTCTTTCCGTACCTATCGAGTGTACGGAGTTTTTTTATGTGTTCCTGCTCTGAGATAGACAACGAAATTTGTTTATTGCTTTCCCAGCCTAATAAATAATTGGCATCTACATCCAGCAGATCACATAATTCAAAAAGTGTATCTGCATCGGGTTTGTTATCACCGCGTTCCCAGTTTGAAACTACATTCTTACTTTTGCCAATTAAAGTAGCAAGTTCCTCTTGCTTAAATCCTTTTTTTATTCGAGCTTCTTTTAAATTGCTTGCCAGTGACACAAAATCACCTCCTAATTGGATAATATCACAAAAATAACTGGATTGAAATATTTTAATCACAAAAATTCTGTATTTTTCATTGACTGAACAGAATATCTGTGTTAATGTTTTTGTGTACAGAAAAACTGTACTAGAAAGGAAAGATATTATGAAAGTCTGTGATAGATTAAAGTTGTATATCGACAAAAGTGGGTTAAAACAAAAGGTTATTGCAGAGAAATCTGGTTTCTCAGAGAACCAAATGAGCCAAATGCTAAATGATAAAAGAAGTATAAGCGCAGATGAACTAGAAATTATCTGTAATGCTATGGGGACTTCACCTAATGAAATCTACAACATGCGTCCTGATGAATTCGCTTCAAATGAAAAGAGGCTAGCATAAAGGAGGGGGAAAATGAAAAAATGGAAAAAAAAGTTCTTTAGTGAAATTAGTTTGTTTTGGAAAAATTTTGTCTCTTTGCTTTTTACAGATTATCAGTTTCAGATAAGCTTTAGCCTTAGCTTTATTTCGTTAATCTTTTCATTGATCGTGCTAATCTTCATATTTATTAAAAAAATGTAAAATACAGCGATATTGCTGAGATAAGCATGGCAATGATCGAAATAATAACGGGGATCCAAAATTTTATCCACTCATTTCTTTTATTTGAAAAGTAATCTTTTCCAAAGCTAGTAAGGCCGTAAACTGGATTTGTTCCAACGAACTGATTTCCAATAGTCACTGCATTAGTAAATTGTTTGTAACAAAGTTTAATATCAACAAGGTAATCCAATTCGGCGTGAAGTTGATCTTCTTTAAGATTCAAAGCATCCGCAATTTCTTGAGATGACTTTGACTCATCTTTTAGTTGTTTGATAAGTTGTTTCATTAATTTTTTCTCATGATTCATAACTACACCTCTTGATTTAATTATATCAAGAAAATCTGATACAGTCGTCCTTAATGTAACACCAAATGATTTATTCAAGGCTGATTGATTTTTTGGAAGAAAGGTTGTGAAGACATAGATGGAGGAATACATACTTTATCCTAAATTTGTAAAAAGGACATCGTCTATTGATCATCTACTTGCAAATAATGAGGTAGAAGCTACGAATGAAGAACTCTGTATGAAAGAATCGCCTTATTATTACGATCTGAAAATTCCATCTGTTCGACGTGAAGATCTTTTAGAAATTCACGGAATTTTAAATAGTAGTTACTGTTCTGTCCATGACGGACTGGTGAGAATCTATTTACGAAAGCGGTTTTTTACGAAACAAACTGTTTTTGTTCATTTTTTAAAAAGTAGCAAAAGAATGACCGAGAGAAGAAAGGAGGGTGGGAAGATGGATGAACTAAAAAAACTTGCCGTACCACTGCAAGAATGGCTGGCAAGTAATTATGATCCAATGTGCTGCATTGTGGTGCAGGCTGATCGAGTTGAAGTGCTTAGAGCTGAAATGTCAATCCCAGAAGAAAATGAAGTAGAAATTTACGAACGTTGGATTAACGAGCCGTTTAGAAAGTGAGGTGAGAAAGTGACCCGCATGGAAATACTCTCCCAGTATTATGTAACGCAAACAGACATCCAGAAGCTCCTGCAGATGACTCATAAGAAAGCCAAAAAGATCTATGAGAAGGTTAGTGAAATGGAGAATCAGGAGCTGGGAGAGTTTCGAGCGCACGACAACAAGGTTGCGCTGAAAAAAGTGCTGAAATGCCTGAAGATTGACTACAACTTCCTAGTTCGGCAATGCCAGCTGGAAGAACAAAAAAAGGAACCCTCGGCGAGCTTGGCGGCAACCGAGAGTTCGAGATGATCGCATTGGTTTGAGATCATCTCTATTTTATCACAGGCCATCGAGCTTGTGAAGGAAGGAGAAATAATGCTTAAAGAAGAACTAGAATCGTTGATCGGTCAACCGGTTACTGGCGATCAGTATAATCTGATAAATCATGTTTATATGTGGCACCCTGCAGATTTAGAGAAGCAGGATGTCGCAAATCTCTGGGGAATTGGCAAGCTTGAAATATTTAAAGAGCTGGAGCCAGCTGCAGACAAAGCATGCGAGATAAAAATGAAGATTGGGGAATTAAAACGACTGATAGGAGTTGCAGAATCAGATTACGATTCCTTCAAAGCGAGGTACATGAATAATGCGCAAGATTAGACGCCCTGCTCTGGTCATCCTAACGGCTGCGGTGACAGCCGGCGTGACGCTCAATTTGCCATCAGCTGAGGCCGAGGCACCCGCACTCCAGCCGGTGACAGTGGTCGAGCTTTATCAGCCTGATGAGCCAGCTTATACATCCGATATGGACGTTAGCTGGCATGAGTGGCAGCCGATCGGTAAGGCAGCCGGGGTGGTCCCAGTCGCACTCTTGGATCTGGCAGAGGAGTACAACATCAACCCGGTCTATGCGGCTGCGGTGTTTGTGCTAGAGACAGACTGGGGCAGCTCATCGGCGTGGCTCAATAATCACAATCCAGCCGGCATCCGGTGCGGTGATCGATACTGCAAATACGGCACGGCCACGGATGGCCTGCGGCGCATGATGGAGATCATGGCTGACTACTACACAAACGGCCTGACTACGGTAGCGCAACAGCGATCGCTGTGGTCTGAGACTGAGGATACAGAGCAAATTGTCCAGCTGATGATCCAGCTGGCGGAAGGGAAATAAAAAATGAATGCAATTATGCGTCAACTGTACAGCATGTGGAGCCTGGAACATATGAATCGTGATGAAGCATATGATCAAGCTTGGGAAAAGTACGAAAAGTTATTGGATACCTATTTCAAGGATGAATCGCCAAAAACCAAGTTAAGCGATGGGACTACAGAGATAGCTGCAGTTATAGAGAAAATAGCTTTTGAAGCTGGCTTGAGAATGGGTATCAACCTGATGGCAGAAGGAGATAACAATGGATAAACTCATCATCGTCAAAACAAAGAAGAAACAAAGCAGCACGGCCTGGAAGCCAGTGCTGGTGCCACCGGAGACTTATGAGCGGATCAACAGTCTCGCTGAGGAGGTCAACATGGTCAAGGGTGATTTGGTAACCCGGATGATTGACTACGCGTTGGAACATCTCGAGATTCAGGAGGAGCAAGTATGACCAATATCTTATCGGCGCTGCATGAGACCTATCTCTATGGTGGAGGCTGCCAGATGGATAGCGAACACCTGTCCGAACTTATGGAAAAGATTGATGATCTGCAAGATACCATCGAGGATCTGTCTCTAAATAATGCAGATCTGATTGATCACAACATTAGACTGCAAAAAGAAAATGACGAGCTGAGATCGCAGATCGATCACTTACAAAAGCAGCTCGATTACGAGAAATAGGAGGAATGGAAGATGGAAGTAAAAGTAACACTCGAAGCCGGTCAGTCGCTGATTGACCTGGTCAACACACTGCTGCAGGGCTTATCTCGGCAGACAATCACGTCCGTACCAACTGAAAAGAAGACAAAAAAGCAGCCTAAGCCAGAGCCGGCTTCGGCCCCGGAACCGATAGCAGAACCAGAGCTGGAAACCACAGAGGCGCCTGCAGAACAATGGACAACCAATGAAGAGCTGGTCGAGATTGACTATACCAAACTGAGAGCCGTGATCAGATCGCTAGCGGCGCAAAAGCGTGCTGGAGGTAAAGATCCAAACACGCTGATTAGAAAATACGGTGGCGAAAAGTTGTCGGGTGTTAAGGATATCGATCTTCCTGCTCTTAAAAGAGATCTTGAGGCGTTGTAATGTCCGCGGTAATCAATCACATAGCACGGGCACACGCTGTCCTTAGCGCGTCAGCGGCAGATCGGTGGATGCACTGTCCACCCTCGGCCAGACTCGCAGAGCAGTATCCACAGACTTCCAGCAGTTACGCTGCAGAGGGTACTCGGGCGCATGAAATTGCCGAGCAGTGTCTGCGGGCGTTTAAAGACGGACAGCCAGAGCCCATTTATGAGGGCGATGACTTGCGGATCCGTGGAGAGCTGCAGGCTTATATAGACGGGATTATCGAGACCTACAACGCTGAGCTGGCGATCCACCCAGACACGACCCTGATCCTGGAATCTAAGGTAGATTTTAGCCAATATGTGCCGGATGGATTTGGTACAGCCGACGTGATCATTATGGCAGGCAGCCGGATGTACGTTATTGATCTGAAGTTTGGCCAGGGTGTTGAGGTTAACGCTCAAGGCAATCCACAGCTTCGACTATACGGCTTGGGTGCCTATCATCTCTACGAGGATCTGTACGACATCACCCATATCATGCTCGAGATTCGACAGCCACGCAAAGACCATTACAGCTGTGATTTTATGACAGTGGAGGATCTGATCCAGTGGGGCAACGAGGTCGTTAAACCGACAGCTGATATCGCGTATGAGGGCAAGGGTGAGTTTGCATGTGGCGATTGGTGTAGATTCTGCCCAGTCAAAAACTGCAAGCACCGAGCGGCAGTCAATCAAAAACTGATCGAGGATCATCCAGATCCTGCGGCGCTCAACAAAAAAGAGCTCGGCGTAATTCTGCAGCAGCTTGGCCAGGTTAAGTCTTGGATGGATACACTCACCAGCTACGCCACGGATCAAATATTGAGCGGTGAGCAGATCCCAGGCTGGAAGCTCGTTGAAGGTCGCAGCATACGCAAATATGTCGACGAGGACAAGGTGGTTAATAAATTACGGGCAGAAGACTATGCAGACGCAATTATCTTTGAAAAGAAACTGCTTGGGATTACTGCCATGGAAAAAGCACTTGGCAAGAAAGTATTTAATGAACTGATCGGCGATCTGGTCGTTAAGCCAGCCGGTGCACCAACGTTGGCTCCGGAGTCAGACAAACGTAAAGAGTATAACTGGCAACAACGACTAATTGATGAAATGGAAATTGAGGAGGAATAAAACCATGTCAGCAAAAGAAAAAAAAGCTACAGTAACAATTGGACCAGTGAGATTAAGTTATGAACATATCTGGGAGCCGTTCGCCTTCAAAGAAGGAGATGAACCGAAATACTCAGCTTCTTTGATTATAAAAAAGAGTGATAAAGAAAATCTAGCAAAGGTTAAGGAGGCGATGGAGGCAGCTATTCTAAAAGGGATCAATTCGTGCTACAGTGGGGGAAAACGTCCGAAAAAATTAGAGTTAGCATTACGCGATGGCGATGTTGATAGGGATGAAGACGAAGCTTATGCTGGCGCTATGTATATCAACGCTAAATCATCAGTTAAGTACAGACCTTTTGTGGTCGATAAACGCAAGGCTCCTATATCTGATGAAGAAAAAGTTTATTCGGGGTGTTATGTGCAGGCGAGTGTTACTTTTTACCCATATGAAAATAGCGGAAATACAGGTGTTGGCTGTTCCCTAAATGGAATTATGAAGTGGGAAGATGGAGAAAAGCTAGCAAATTCAATATCAGCCGATGAGGCCTTTGCAGATATCGAAGTAGATGACGATGACCTCTTTGACTAGAGGTGATCACCATGCGTCAGCTGTCTATCGACATTGAGACCTACAGCAGTATTGACATCAAACTGGGCGTTTACAGATATGTAGACGCCCCTGATTTTCAAATATTATTGTTCGCTTATGCGTTCGATGATGGCCCTGTCGAGCTGATCGATCTGGCATGCGGTGAGGAGTTGCCGGCGGAGGTCTTGCAGGCTCTAACGGATAAGACAGTTCTCAAAAAAGCGTATAACGCACAATTTGAGCGAGTGTGCATCGGTAAGTACCTGGGCATGCAGCTCGATGTAAAGCAGTGGTGGTGTACGATGGCTCACGCCGCCCAGCTGGGTCTGCCTGGCCGCCTGGGCGATGTCGCTGCGTTGCTTAAGCTAGAGCAGCAAAAGGACAAAGCTGGCACGCTGCTGATCAACTATTTTAGTAAGCCATGCAAGCCGACTAAGGCTAATGGAGAGCGGACTCGCAACTACCCCTGTCACGACATGGATAAATGGGATTTGTTTCGTAAGTATTGCAAGCAAGACGTAGAGACGGAGCGTGCGATCGGCAAATACCTAGAGCAGTTCCCGCCACTACAAAATGAGCTGCTTATTTATCGTGAGGATCAGCGGATCAATGATCGTGGGATCCGGATCGATATGGATCTGGTTGATGCCGTGCTGGAGTATAACGACGCTCACGCCTCTGATTTGCTAGATCAATCGGCGGAGATCACCGGTCTTGCCAATGCCAACAGTCGAGATCAGCTGCTGTCCTGGATCCAAGCGCAGGGAGTCGATATCCCGGATATCCGTAAGGAGACTCTGGAGGCATTGCTGGAGACTGAGATCCTGGATCCTGTGCGTACCGTGATCAGCAATCGTTTAGAGACTGGCAAGGCATCCGTCAAAAAGTATCAAATGTTAAAAGACGCCACAGCTGCTGATGGACGAATCCATGGCACGCTGCAGTATTACGGTGCTAACCGTACCGGCAGATGGGCCGGCAGGTTGGTACAAGTGCAGAATCTGACTAAAAACTATTTACCAGAGATCGATGCCATTCGTACTTTGGTTAAGCGTAAAGACTTTGACACGCTGGAGATGCTCTACCCTTCCATGTCTGACATTTTTTCTCAACTTGTCCGTACAACCTTTACCGCCAAAGAGGGTTATACCTTTGCGATCGCGGATTACAGCGCAATCGAGGCGAGGGTGATCGCTTGGTTGGCGGGGGAGGACTGGGTCTGCGAGGTATTTAAGCATGATGGTGACATCTATAAGCAGACGGCCTCTAAGATGTTTGGGATCCCGATTAATCAGATTGACAAGCCATTACGGCAGCGTGGCAAGGTATCTACTTTAGCGCTTGGCTATCAAGGTGGTACTGGTGCGCTGATCGCAATGGGCGCTCTCAAGATGGGTGTACCTGAGGAGGATTTGCCTAAGCTGGTCAAAGCCTGGCGCAAAGCCAATCCTCATATTGTGCGGCTTTGGCATGACGTGGATGACAGAGTACGGGTCTGTTTGAAAAATCGTTCTGAGTTTAATCTGCACCACGGTGTCCACTTTAAGTTTGAAAAAGGATACCTGTTTATCCAACTGCCTTCCGGTCGCCGGCTCACTTACCTGCAGCCGCGTGTGACTGATGAGGGTAAGATCCAGTATCAGGGCATGGAGCAAGGCAAGCGTGTTTGGGGTGTTAAAGATACATACGGTGGTAAATTGGTCGAAAACATTGTCCAGGCGATCGCGCGGGACTGTCTGGCGGAGGCCATGCTCAAAGTGGCAGCTGCCGGGTACGAGATTTGTTTTCATATCCACGATGAATTGATCGTCGAGGTACCTAAGCAAGACGCCGATCAGCACCTGGCTGTGATCCGCAAGTTGATGGGATCGCAGCTTGCCTGGGCGCCTGATCTCTACCTGACAGCTGCAGGATATACGTCAGATTACTACTTAAAGGATTGAGGAGGGATAAAAAGTGAAGAGCAAAGAGATGCTACATTTTGGTGTAGACCTTGGTTGGTTACTTAATTTTTACCTGACGCGCCAGTATGAAAAAAGGACCAAGGAAGGTAAAGATCAGATATATAAGTCTGTTTATATCTACCCGCTGTGGAATTTGATTCAAGAAATGGACAGCGAACAATTGAAGTCCAGCCTTGATAAATATTTTGAGGAAGAACTATCTATCTCGAGCGGCGAAGTAAACCTTACACCAGAAATTTTAGAATTATGGGCAGTCTGGCAGATGAATAAGTTTGAAAGTAGAGATATAGAAATCAAAGATGTTGAATACAAAAAAGCCTTAATTAGGAGCTCAGGATCTTATGTTCATGACAAAAAAACTGGAGAATATGTTGCCTGCGAATTCGGCGACCATGCAAATGCAGTAAGACAGATTATATGTCAGGTATTTGAAGTTATAGACCCATTCGATGCGCCAAGCCGCTGGCCAGAATTCGATGAATATATCAAGTCAAACTTAGAATTGAAGGGAGCATATTTTTCTAAAAATCATTACCTCATGGGGCGAGGGAGAAGTGATCCGCGATGTTGAAAATAGCAACCGGCGCAAGCCGAAAAGCAAAAAAGTGGAAAAATATCGAGATCAGCTGGAGTGGCCTCTGTGCCAAATTGTCAGAGACTTATCGCACACGGGAGACGATGGCGGAGTACGCCAAGCTCAAAAAGCCTGGTCAAGACGAGATCAAAGACGTCGGCGGGTTTGTCGGCGGATGGCTCGCACAGGGGCAGCGTAAGAGCGATACCGTAATCTGTCGCACTGTCCTTACTCTTGACGTGGATAACGCGCTGCCGAGCTTTTGGGATGATCTGACACTGCTTAATGACTATGCCTGCTGCATCTACTCGACGCATAAGCATAAGCCTGAGTCACCACGAGTTCGGCTGATCATCCCGCTGGCCCGGGAGGTCAGCGCCGAGGAGTACGAGGCGATCGCTCGTTGGGTGGCCAAGGAGCTTGGCATCGATCAGTTTGATGATACGACCTATCAGGCAAGCCGACTGATGTACTGGCCAAGCACCAGCAAGGATGGAGAGTTTATCTTTAACCAGCAGGATGGTCCTTATTTGGATCCTGATGCCGTCTTAGCCAATTATCCAGACTGGTACGACGTGAGCTTTTGGCCGCAGTCGTCCAGAGTCACGGAGATCGTCCACAAGCAGGCCAAGCGCCAAGGAGATCCTCTGACTAAGGAGGGATTGATAGGTGCCTTTTGCCGCACATACAGCATAGATGCGGCTATTGAGACATTTTTAAATGATGTCTACTTGCCATGCAGCATCCCCAATCGGTACACCTATGCCGGTGGGTCTACGGCAGCGGGGCTGGTGTTGTATGATGACAAGTTTGCCTACAGCAATCACGGTACAGATCCGGCATCAGGCAAGCTGTGCAATGCGTTTGACCTGGTAAGGATCCACAAGTTTGGCGAGTTGGACGATGACGCTAAGGTGGACACGCCAGCCAATAAGTTACCATCTTATGTGGCGATGACAGACTTCGCCGCTGCAGATCCTGAGACGCGCAAGACACTGCAGGAGGATCGCCTGGCGGAGGCTGCCATTGACTTTGCGGATATCGCTGATCTGGATTCAGAGGATAAGGACTGGGTCAAGGAGTTGGATGTTGACCGTAAAGGCAATATCCTGCCGACCAGTGATAACTTTTTAAGGATCATGCGTAAAGATAAGCTATTAGCCAATCTGGGTGGCTATAACGAGTTTAACCATCGGCCAGAGGTGTCTGGCTCCTTACCCTGGACAAAAGAACGTGACAGCAAGTCCTGGACGGATACAGACGACGCCGGGCTGCGGCATTACATCGAGACCGTCTATAAGATCACTGGCGCCGGTAAATGCGCGGATGCGCTAGCATTAGTCCATGAGGCCAATAAATTCCATCCAGTCCGAGATTATCTTGATCCATTGGAGTGGGATGGTATCCCGCGACTGGATACACTGTTTATTGATTATCTGGGCGCTGAGGACTGTGAGTACATCCGCCAAGTTACGCGCAAGGCGTTTACCGCAGCGGTGGCACGGATCTATCAGCCAGGCTGTAAGTTTGATTACATGGCTACCCTAAACGGGATCCAGGGCATCGGTAAATCAACTCTGATCAAAAAGATGGGTGATCCGTGGTACAGTGACACGATTACCACGGTCAGCGGCAAAGAGGCTTACGAGGCATTGCAGGGCGTTTGGCTGCTGGAGATGTCCGAGCTAACAGCAACACGTAAAGCCGATGTTGAGGCGGTAAAGCAGTTTATTAGCAAGCAGGAGGATACCTACCGGATGGCCTATGCTAAGAGGACAGTCAGTTATCCCCGGCAGTGCGTATTCTTCGGGACAACTAATGACACCGAGTTCCTACGAGATCGTACTGGTAACCGCAGATTCTGGGTCATTGAGGTGGGCAAGTATCCGCGGTCAAAGAGTGTATTTGATGACCTCGATCGAGATGAGGTTGCGCAAATATGGGCGGAAGCTAAGCACCGGTATCGACAAAAAGAAGAGCTATACCTGAGTGGAGATATAGAAAAAGAAGCGCTGAAAAGGCAGCAAGAACACACAGAGTCTAATGCCAAGACTGGGTTGATTGAGGAATATTTGGAGAAGTTGCTTCCTGAAAACTGGGCGCAAATGGATCTATACCAGCGACGTAATTTCTTAAAGGGCGATGAGTTTACGAGTCCCGGAGAAGGCAAGGTACTGCGTCAGCGTGTCTGTGCGTTAGAGATCTGGTGTGAGCTGTTCGATGGTGATCTTAAAGGGCTGACCAATTCTCAATCGCGTGAAATCAACGATATCCTGAGAGGTGTTCAGGGGTGGCAACCCATCGGTAAATTGGTTAAGTTCGGCAAACTATATGGACCCCAAAGAGGATTCACGAGAGTTAAAAGCGAGGGGTAACAAACTGGGTAATCAAGGTAACAATTATTAAATCTGTTACCGCGTAAAGGTAACAAAAGTAACAGAATTTTAATGGCTGTTACCCCTAACTGTTACCGAAAAAAAGACTTATACAAAAGGGTAAAACAGTAAAAGGTAACAAAGGTAACAATTATTATCCTATGTAGATATATATGATAATTAGGAGTACACATATACACCTGGGTACACCTAATACGCATATACCTACGCGCGTGCGCGCGTGTTACCTGTTACCTTTTGGCAAAAAGGAGGATGATGAGCATGGCGACGGACATCGCCAGAAGAAACAGTAAGCCACATGCTACACCTGAAAGGCAGGTTGAAGAGTATTTAGTCAAGCGGGTGAAAAGTTTAGGCGGGATCGCAAGAAAACTCACTTGTCCGGATGCGTCGGGCATGCCGGACAGGATGGTAATACTGAAAGGTCAGATCTGCTTCGTAGAGCTTAAACGACCTAAAGGTGGCCGGCTGAGTGACACGCAGAAGTGGCGAATTCAGGAATTGAAGCAGCAGGAGATGAAAACCTATGTCCTCAAAAACAAAGAAGAGATCGACCAGCTAATCGAATGTTTGAAAAGACGGGAGCTTCCTGATGAGATATAAGCCACATCAATATCAGGCCATCGCCGAGCAGTACGCATTAGATCATCCCCGGTGTGGCTTGTTTTTGGACATGGGGCTGGGTAAGACGGTGATCACACTGACAGTAATCGATAAACTGATATACGACTATTTCGAGGTTACCAAAGGCCGCGTCTTGGTCATCGCGCCGCTACGAGTAGCTGAGGATACGTGGAGTCGGGAGTCCAGTAAGTGGGATCATCTGCAGCATCTGCGTATAAGCAAAGTGCTTGGCTCCGCAAAACGACGATTGGAAGCACTCAGCACTCCGGCAGACCTTTACATCATCAACCGGGATAACGTTGTCTGGCTGATCCAGATATTCGGTAATCAATGGCCGTTTGACATGGTGGTCGTGGATGAGCTGAGCAGCTTCAAGAATCCAAAATCGCAAAGATTCAAAGCCCTAAAAAAGCTGTCGCCGTTGTTTAAGCGCTTTGTCGGCTTAACTGGTACGCCGGCGCCGCGGAATCTGATGGATCTGTGGTCAGAACTTTACCTGATCGATCGCGGCGAGCGATTAGGCAAAACGATGAGGGCTTATCAGCAGCGATACTTTGTCCCAGGTCGGCGCAACGGTTACGTCGTCTATGACTACATCCCTATCGACGGCGCTGAGCGGCAAATCTATGATCGGATCAGCGACGTCTGCATGAGTATGACGGCCGCTGACTGGCTGCAGCTGCCAGATCGTATCGATCTGACCCGAGAGATCCAGCTGCCGACGTCCGTGATGGCCGCCTACAGGCGCTTTGAACGTGAAAAATACCTTGAACTCATGGATGGTGATAATCCGCTCTTAGCGGCCAATGCGGGCGTCTTGGCGGGCAAGCTGACGCAGTTCAGTAACGGTGCAGTTTACTTGGAAGATCACAGCTGGCAGCCGATCCACGATTGCAAGCTGGATGAGTTGGAGCAGCTGATCGAGGAGGCTAATGGCCAGTCGGTTATGGTATTCTACAACTTCAAGCATGATTTTCAGAGGTTGATAGATCGCTTTGCAGCTTATGAGCCGCGAATGATAAAAAACGCTGACGATATCGCGGATTGGAATGCTGGCAAGATCCAATTGCTGCTTGCTCATCCAGCGAGTATGGGGCACGGGCTCAACCTGCAGGATGGCGGCCATATCGTTATCTGGTTCGGCCTTACATGGGACTTGGAGATCTACCAGCAGGCTAATGCCCGGCTGCATCGGCAGGGCCAGCAGCAGTCTGTACGGATCTATCACATTATTTGCAAAGGTACCGTTGATGAGGACATCCTGCGACGGCTGCAGACTAAGGATGCAAACCAACAAGCCCTGATTGATGCGGTCAAGGCGCGTGTGGAGAGATTGGAGGAGTGACTATGCAGGAGACTTACTTTGTCTTGGAGGTGCAGAACTTCCACGAAAACTACAAAATCCAGCTGACCAAGGCTGGATGGGACGGGTTAACTAAGCAAGAGCGGACGCGGTTGATCAAGATGGCTGGTGGCAGGATCCGGGATGCCAAAGGATGGATCCACGGTAAGCAGGATCTTAGCACATATCATCAAGCCGTTAAACGTATGGCGGCGCTTAGGGGGTCAAAATGATCCCCGCGCTGCTCGCCGTCGCATTTGTGGTGATTGTGTTGTTGTTGGATCGGATGGGAGATGATCGGTGATGCGCAACCTGGATAAGTATGCCGCGGCCTTGTGTAAGCAGTTTAGCCGAGAAAATCCGTGTGTCCTAAATGCGCATAACGACTGTGAGGAATGTGCTTTATTAGGTATCTGCTCTAATCCTGATAAGCTGATGGCGTTTATGATGCAGCCAGCTGATGAGGATGATCAGCAGCTCCTGCGAGATCCACAAGGGACAGAGTAGACGACTGGAGGGATAGCGGTGGATGAGAGGATCAAACGGACAAAAGATAAGCTGCGAGTGTACGGATCATACTCAAGAGATATCCATAAAGTTTGGCTACAGCTTGAGCGGATCAATGGTGCGATGTTTTGGCATCAAGACTGGCCTGAGCAGGCAGCTAAAGAGCTAGGCATAAAAGGCACAGACAACAAGCACCCACCAGGTCAGCAGCTCTGCGTGCAAAAGACTGCCCTTGAAGCACAGTTAAAGCAGTTAAGAGCTGCAAGGTCTGCTTTAGGACTGGACGCTTGGCTTGACAGTTTAAGCCAGGATGACCGGCAGATCATCAGGTTAGTGTACGAGGATGAGATGACACAGCAAGAGGTGGCTCCAAGAGTTAATTTAACAAGATCGGGTGTCAGAAATAGAATCGACACAATTTGTAAAAAAAGGACCGCGGGCCGTTGACTTTTGTGGTACTATACGCGTGTAAGATGCCAGTGGGTATCTGGGATCAGCACAAGAATTGTTGACCTGGTTAATTATGTATGGGATTATTATAAGGGGTCGTAGTTTACGAGTGAGAACGCAGAGTATAACTAAATAAAAGCATTAATGCTGCGAGACAGACTAAGCAATGCTAATCGTGAGCGTATTAATGGAGTTATATCTGAGGCGACGGTTGAAATCCGTCCGCCCTGTCAATTTAATATTTTGAGCAGCCTCACTAAAAGGTTGCTTTTTCTTTGGCTTTCAGCCGGTTTTTCTCCTTCCTGGCTGGATGCGGCAGGCATATAAAAAACCTCTTGTTTAATCTCCCTTTCCCCCTTGACACATAGCCTGCAAACTCACAGCCCTGCGTAACGCCTTGCGGGGTTTTAATTTACACAATGACGCATTGACATAAAAAAATGAAAGGAGGTGCCACGATGTGCCGAAGAAACCCGATCCACGTATAGAGATAGCGAAGGAACTGTATCTGCAGGGCATGAAGCTGGTTGAGATTGCAAGTCAACTAGAACTCCCTGAAGGTACAGTTCGGCGCTGGAAATGTACGCACAAGTGGGATAACGAGCGTTCGGATAAAAATCAAGCGAACGTTCGGAAAAAACGAGGCGGACAGCCTGGCAATCACAATGCAACGGGACCGCCAGGAAATCAAAATGCAAGAAAGCATGGCCTCTTTGCAAGATATGTGCAGCCAGACATCAGAGAGATCATGGAAGACGTTAAAAAGAAGGATAAAATGGAATTGCTGATGGAAGCGATTGAGTTTTGGTACTCAAAGATTATCAAAGCTCAGCAGATTATGTATGTCGAAGATCATAAGGCAATGACAAGAGAAGTTGTTGTTGAAGGAGCTGAATCAACTGCCTATGATATTCAATACGCGTGGGACAAACAGGCTACAGAGATCAAAGCCCTATCCCGTGCATTTTCAGAACTTCGCGGTTTACTCAAAACTTATGATGAGCTGTCAAAAAGTGAGCAAGCAAAAGAAGAACGGGAGCAGCGCATTCAGCTTATTAAGGCACAGGTTAAAAAGATTCAAGAAGATCCTGAGAATAGTAAATCCGGCAGCAAGGTGGTGATCGTCAATGACCTCGACCAAGTCGAATCAGAAGATCGTCAAGCTGAGTAATGTCATCATCCCTAAGTATTATTCCACCTTCAACGACACGAGCTATGTTCACAAGATTTTTACATCAGGACGTGCCGGTACGAAGTCGAGCCGTGGCGCCTTGCGGGCGGTTTATAAGATTGTATCCGACGGTGACTGCGCTGTAGTCATCATCCGCAAGTTTCACAACA
The DNA here is from genome assembly GCF_022440805.1 of Holdemania massiliensis. NCBI lineage: Bacteria > Bacillati > Bacillota > Erysipelotrichia > Erysipelotrichales > Erysipelotrichaceae > Holdemania > Holdemania massiliensis. The sequence goes on from NZ_JAKNTK010000001.1 coordinate 1,074,160, forward strand.
AGTTGCGTAAGACAGTTTACAAAGAAGTCCTGCGGGCGATCCGGCGGTTGGAATTGGATAAATCCGATTTTAAGATCACAGCCAGTCCTATGGAGATCAAATATCTGCCTAATGGTAATACGATTTACTTTACTGGATCTGATTCGATCGATGATACCAAGGGTATGATCGATGAAGAAAAGCCGATCAAGCTGGTCGAGGTGGATGAAGTGACGGAATTCTTCGATAAGGGAGAAGGCGAAGATGAACTGATGAATATTGAAGCTACCTTTGTGCGAGGCAATGATGATGAGTTTTGCATGGAGTATTACTTCAATCCGCCGAAGAATCAGAAAGCACCAGTGATGGTCTGGCTGGATAAGATGAAGCAGCGCAGCGATGCAATCCACATTCATACTGATTACCGAGATGTGCCGGTAAAATGGCTCGGTCAGAAGCTGATCGACTCCGCACTCGAATTACTAAAGAATGATGAGAAGATGTACCGCTGGCTGTGGCTAGGAGAATGTACAGGTCTGGATGATGTTATTTACTACATGTTTAATCCGGATAAGCACGTCGCGGATGCAACGGCAACGCAGCTGCAGCACATTACAATTTCGGGGATTGGCGTGGACTACGGCCAAATGAATGCCACAACCTTTCAGGCTTTTGGATTGGACTATGTTGATCGCTGTGTTCGGGGATTGGGCGAGTATTATCACTCTGGTCGGGATTCTGGGCAGCAGCGCAGCCCCAGCGAGTATGCGAAAGATTTCAAAGACTTCAAGGCGAAGATTGAGGATAAGCTGGGAAAGCCGATAACCTTCGTTTTTATCGATCCCTCGGCGAAAGGATTGGCAGAGGAAATAAAACGAGTATGCCCAGAAGTTGTGATCAAAAATCCGGACAATACCGTGAACCTAGGCATTGACCGAGTAAAGAAGCTGCTGAGTTATCTGCGGCTTTTTATTTGCACTGAGCAACGGTACCTCAATGATGAGATGTATCTGTATATGTGGGATATGGACAGTGTTGATAGAGGTGTCGAGAAGCCAATTAAGACCAACGATCACTGTCAGGACGCGCTGCGCTATTTCGTAATGGGAGTTTGGCAGTATATCCGGCAGATGCTGCCGATGATTACAGAGGAGGATTGAACTCATGACAAACGATGTCATTGACGGTTTTTTAGAAAAATTAGGATACCCGGTTGCCATGTCTGGAAAGCATCGACAGCTAATGAAGGAATGGCATGAGTGGTACCGGGGGAAGGTCGATTCATTCCACAATTACACGGTTTACAACGGTTTTGAGAATGTGGACTGTGAGAAGCTGACATTGGGCATGGCCAAGCGATCCGCAGAAGACTGGGCGGATCTGCTGCTGAATGAAAAGGTTGAAATCATGACAGGGGCACAAGAAGAATTGAATACGATCTTAGAAGCGAACAATTTTCGCGATCGTGCTAATCAGCTGATCGAGTTGGCGTTTGCGTTGGGTACCGGCGCTTTTGTCGCTTATGCCTCTCCGTCTCGGACCGATCGACCAGTAACGATCAATTACATCAACGGTTTAATGATCCGACCACTTAAGATCGAAAATGGCGAGATTGTGGACTGTGCTTTTGCCAGTCAGCTGAATCAGGATGAGTATTACATCTCACTGCATACCCGCCAGCCGGACGGATCATATCGTATCGAGAATATCGTGTTCAGCGAGAAGTCAGGACAGTATTCAGTGAAGAATCTTCCGGGTGGTGTAAAACCAATTGTAAAGAGTCCAGTAAAATTGTTCTGGATTGTGAAACCGAACTTGGTCAACAACATTGAATTGGATGAAGCGATGGGTCTGTCCGTCTACGCCAATGCTGTGGATGAAATGAAAGATGTTGATACGAAGTATGACAGCTATGAAAATGAATTTGTCCTGGGTAGAAAACGGATTTTCGTACGAGGGGATACAGTCCAGGTCAATATCGGACCTGACGGCAAACCTCGCCCAGCCTTTGATACAAAGGACACTGTTTTCTATGCCATTCCGATGGAAGATAAAGAGGCTAAACCGATTCAGGAAACCGATTCAAAGCTGCGAGTTGAGGAGCATGACCGCGGGCTGCAGACGGCGCTGAACCTTTTTGGTGATAAGGTTGGCTTCGGTGCGGATCACTATGTTTTTCGAGATGGTAAGGTCTATACCAACGAGGCCCAAGTCATCAGTACCAATTCCAAGATGTACCGACGTCTTAAAAAGCATGAGCTGCAGCTTGAACCGGCGTTGATCGGTTTAGCGCAATCGGTCCTTTATCTGCTTACGGGAAAGCCATATACCGCTGACGTGTCTGTCAACTTTGATGACTCCATCATTGAGGATACAGCAGAGAAGAAGCGGCAGGCGCTGCTCGAATTCAATGCCGGATTGATTGATGCAGTCGAGTATTTTAAACTAACACGCAATATGGATCAGTCCGCTGCGGAGAAATTTGTGCAGGAAATTGAAGCACGGAAGCCGGAAGTTGAGGAAGAACCGGGACCCGAGGAATAAACCATGCTGACGGATGAGGAAATCAACTACCTGAATCGCGAGATCCTCGCGATCTATCAGGACATGGAGCTGGATCTGATCATTGATATCGCTCGACGGTTTGACACCTACGAAAAGATCGGCGGGTCTTTGGAATGGCATCTGAAAAAACTGGATGAGTTGGGATCTTTAAACCGGGAAACGATGAAGATCATCGCTCAGTATTCAACACGATCAGAAAAAGCGATCCGGAAAATGCTCAAAGAAGCTTCCTTTGCGAACTTCGACAAAAGAACACTAAACAAAGCGGGGATTGATCTAGAAACGATGATGCAAAGTCCGGCAATGGCTGCGACTTTTGAACACAGTTATCAGGAGCTTAAAGAGAGTTTTAAGATGATTCAGACGGCAGCCCAGGAGAGCGTCCGGCAATCCTACATGACCATCCTCAATACGGCTTATTTAGAGACCGCCAGCGGCGTTTACAGCTATAGTCAGTCGATCAGCCGATCAATCCAGAAAATGGCGGATAAGGGAATCTACGGAGCTACCTATAAGCGAATAAATCCGCTTACAGGTGAAGAAAAGATCATTCATTACTCGATTGAAGCTGCAGTGCGTAGGGATACGCTGACGGCAGTCCATCAGACGGCAAACCGGGCAGTTCTGGCAGCCGCAGAGGATAACGGTGTCAACGTTTTAGAGATTTCCAGTCATCTTGGAGCCAGGGTAAGTGATACGAACCCAATCGCCAATCATGCAGGCTGGCAGGGAAAGGTTTACCTAATTGAAGGAAACAGTGAGGAGTATCCGAACTTTGCGGAAACAACGGGTTACGGAGATATTCAAGGCTTCGCGGGTGTGAATTGTCGACATCGTGCTTTCCTTTTTTGGCCAGGGATTTCTAAGCCTGGACAAGCGCAAATTGATCTGCAGGAGAATCGAGAACGTCGGGAACTGCTGGATCAGCAGCGAGCGATGGAGCGAACCATCCGGCAATACAAGCGGCGCCGTGCAGCTGCAGAACAGTGCAATGATCTGGAAGGCTTTAAAAAAGCAACTTTGAAAGTGAAAGAAAAGCAGAAGCAACTCATCGAGTTCTGTGATGAACACAATCTGCAGCGGGAATTTGAAAGGGAGCAAATCGCATCATGAAGAAATACGATGAAGCAGAAGGAGTCTGGCGGACAGTTGGGGGTCGCCGGATTTTTATTAAGAATGGCCAGAGCTTATCTGAAGCCATGATTGAAAGCGGCAAATTTGCCAAGAAAGATAAATCATCATCGGCATTAGAACAGGGATATGAGACGGCGAGAGCTATGGAGCCTACTATCACTGCTGACTTGTCAGAAATTGTTGAAGAAAGTGGTGGAGAACTAACCGGTCTGGAATTCCGTTTAAAGACGAAAGAAAGTCTTGAACGTAAAGTTTTATCCGACATGAAACTTACAGGGTTATCCAAAGAAGAGACACTGAATTATCTTTATGATGTAGTTCGTTACACTTCTTTATTTAACAGCGATTCTCTAGTTCCGGGATATCAAAGGATTGTTGAGAAACTCAGAGAAAAAGGCTATAATATACTTAGGGTCAAGAATACCATGGGGAAAGAATCCGCAAGCTATTGGGGCATTAATACCGTGGTTGAAAATCCTAAAGGATATAGGTTTGAGCTGCAGTTTCACACACCGCAAAGTTTCCAAGTTAAGCAGGAATTGAATCATTCTCTATATGAGGAGCAAAGAAGTTCTAACGTCTCTAGACAAAGATTTAAGGAGCTAGAAGAACAAATGCTATCAAACAACAGGATGATTAAAGTTCCGACAAATGTTTCAGATATTAAAAGTTTTGATAAATTAAAGAAAGGGTGATTGTAGTGATAAAATACATGTACGAAAACGCTCTTGATGATATCAATACTACCAGAATCTTAATCAGAAGAGTCGATGGAGGTTTTTTTGAGAGATGGGACCATCAGAAAAAAGACTGGATTAAGGATAACGATTTGGCGCGAATAAATATAGGTGAAATGTTTGTCGATGACTGCACCGAAGAAGAGGCGAATCAGATTATTGAGAGGTTTATGCATGAGCATGATGCTTGAGCTTGCCTTGAAGGTTGCAACAGAGGCGCATAAAGGTCAAAAGGATAAAGGCGGACGAGATTATATCAATCATCCTCTGACCGTAGCATCTATGTGTGAATCAGATGAAGAAAAGATTGTGGCTTTGCTTCATGACGTAATTGAAGATACGGATGTAACTCTCGAAGATCTAAAAAAATACGGTTTCAGTAGTAAAATTTTAGAGGCAATCGATTGCATTACGAAGCAACCTGGAGTTTCCTATGATGAATACCTTAGGAAGATAAAAAATAACGAATTGGCAAGAAAAGTTAAAATTGCTGATATGACGCATAATTCTGATATTTCAAGGATTCTGGATCCAACAAGCAAGGATTATGCAAGAGTTGAAAAGTATAAAGAGAAGATACAATATTTGATGAATTAAGCACGGTCAATGTATCGTGCTTTTTCTATGCCATGACAAAAAAGAATAGGTTGAGACTCTCCGCCAATGAGGGGCAGACAACCTCAACCTATTCATTTATAGTTTAGCAAAAAGCAGTAAAAAGGCAATGTTTTATGATGATTACATGATTGCGCATCATGTTTTCTATGTCCTGGACATGACAAAAAACTGTCCTTTTCTCGTGTCCCGACAACGATAGGATCGGGTAACCAGTTTGATCACACGCGGACGCGACCGCGACACCAAGCGAAGGAGGAAGAACATGGCGAAGAAAAAGAAAAGCTTTCGGGAATTTTTGAAAGGGTTAGAGTTAGAAGACGACACCGTGGATACCATCATGGCTGAGTTCGGCGCTCAGACTACTGTGAATCTCGAAAGAATCACCGAACTGGAAGGACAGATCAGCGGAAGTGCGGACCTGCAGACGAAGCTGACGGCCTTGCAGACCCAATACGACAACGATACCAAAGCTCTTAAATTAGCAAACACAAAGAACAGTGCGGTTTTCCGCAAATTCGCAGGATTAGGCAAAGCGGCAGATCTACTGATGGCCAAAGTGGATCTGGATAAGATCATCGTGGACAACGACGGAAAGATCACCGGCGGTCTGGATGATCAGTATGAATCGCTTACCAATGAGTATAAGGACATCCTTGGCAGCGGATCAGGCTCCGGGGACGGCGGACTGCCGAATGGTACGACACCGCCGGCTGGTAAAAATCCGGAAGAAATGACGATGGAAGAGTACATTGCGTATCGAAGCAAACTTTAAAGGAGGGCTATTTGCATGCCAAATACATTTTTAACACCTCAGATCATCGCGCGGGAAGCGTTGATGGTGCTGGAAAACAACCTGGTTATGGCGAACCTTGTTCACCGTGACTATTCCGACGAATTTGTAAAAGTAGGCGATACTGTCACCGCGCGGAAGCCGGCAAAATTCGTTTCTCACAACTTCACTGGCGCAGTCATCGTGCAGGATGCCGTCGAAGATGGGGTACCAGTAAAACTGGATCGTCACCGTGACGTGACCTTTGCCGTGACCTCGACACAGATGACATTGGACATCAAGAATTTCAGCGAGCAGCTGATCACTCCTGCCATGTCTGCCATCGCACAGTCCGTGGATGAAGACCTGCTGAATGAAGTGGCTAACATCAAGAATGTTGTTCAAGGCACAACGAAACCGACAAATTTGGAAGACATCGCAATGATCAGTAAAAAGCTGGACATCAACAAAGTGCCGATGCAGCAGCGTCGCTTGGTCTTAAATCCGGAACACAAGTACCGCTATGCCTTAACTGATAACCTGTCTAAAGTCGCATATGCCGGCACTGGTGAAACGTTGCGGAATGCGGAGCTGGGCAGAATCTACACGCTGGACACCTACATGGATCAGAACGCACCATATTCAATGGCAGAAACACCGGGTTCAGCGACTGCGCTGAAAGTCACAGGCTCTAAAGATGCAAAGACTGTGTCTTTGTCTGGGATTACCGCAGCGACCGCAACGATCAAAAAGGGCGACGGATTTATTTTAGACGGCCGCATGTATCGCGCGACCGAGGATAAGACAGCAGCCGCTGGCGCAATTGAGTCTTTATCGGTTGACATGCCGTTACTGAAAGAATATACGGCTGCAGATGCCTACATCGTGAATAAAGTTCACTCGTTGGCGTTCCACCGCAATGCGATCGCGATGGTTAGCCGGCCTCTGGCTCTGCCGCTGGGCAATAAAAATGCGGCGATCGTTTCACACAATGGTTTGGGCGTCCGCGTCGTCTATGGATATGATATCACGACTAAAACGGATACCATTTCGCTGGATATTCTGTACGGCATCAAGACGCTGGACGAGACAATGGCTGTCAAGCTGATCGGCTGATCCTATGCTGAAAAGCTATGCGACATTCAGCGATTACGTCACAAACTTTCTAGGCACTTTCATCAAGGATGAAGAAAGCTTTGATCGGTATTGCGTTCAGGCAAGTCAGGCTATCCGCAAGCGTACCTTCGGGCGGTCTGACTTACCGCAGTACCAAAGTCTGGACGAACTTGTGATGTGCGCTTGCGCTCTTTGTGATCTGCTTTGTAAAGAAGCAGCAGAAGCAACGGCTTCGGGAAAACGAATCACCGCAGAAACCGTGGGGGATCACTCACAGAGCTATCAGCTGCAGTCAAAGCAAGATCGTAATGAGGAGCAGGAAAGAATGATTCAGACTTGGTTGGGAATGACTGGCATGTTGTATGCAGGAATTGGAACTGTGGAATATGGAGGCAAATTGTGAAAGTAGAAAAGAACAATAAAGTCATTGTGATCAATGATAAACTGAAGGACCGATATTTAAAAGATCTCGGATATACCGAGGTCAAAGAACCCAAGAAAGAAACACAGAAACAGAACTGAGGTGATGACCGATGTTTCCTCACACAATAACTGTTTATCGGCATCAAGACGATGACAGTTATTCGCGGACGGTGATCCACGGTGTTTACTGGTATGGATCCCGGTCGCGGACAAAATCGAATAAAGGGGTGGATCAGGATGCCGCGGTGACGGTGATCATCCCTTTTCTTGACGCTGACGTCCAGCCAGGTGACCTGATTGTAAAGAGTGAATGGAAAACGGTCCGAAGTAAAGCTGAACTGGAAGACGTCAAAGAGTGGATCACCGCAGAGTCAGTATCGGAACACGATGTTGGCAGCGAACTTGACGGGATCACCGTGAAGGGGAGCTGACTGATGGCACAGATTTATTTTGACATTGATATCCATCTGGCTGGAACGGAGGCTTTGCTGCGGGGATTAAATCTGGAACAAGGCGGAAAAGCTCAAAAGTTTTTTACTTCTGAGATCATCCGGCTATCAGATAAGTATGTGCCTTTTCGCACTGGTGTTTTGAAGAACAGCGTTCATCCTGAGCCGGATTACAGTGCGATTCTCTATACAACACCTTATGCCAGATATCACTGGTTCGGCAAGCTAATGGTGGATCCCATTACCGGTAAGGGATCCTTTTTTGACGCGCAGGAAGGTCTACACTGGTCAAGACCCAACACGCAGAAGGTTCTCACCGATCGGGATATGCAATACCAGGGAGCACCCCTGCGCGGACCTTTTTGGACAGAGCGGATGTGGGAAACGGAAGGCGATCAGATCCTGGAATCAACCCGCTTATTTATTGAAAGGAATGCAAATCTATGACGATAATTAAAGCGATTCGAACCTACTTATCTGAATGTCCTATGCTTTTAAACTTGGGAAGTCGGGTGAAAATCGATTTTCTGCAGGAAAAAGGAAAGTCAGTATCCATCGAACCCCTGCCCGTGAATCCGATTGTCAGTAACTATATCGGAGGCGGAGGAGAAAGGCAGTACGCTTTTGCTGTAGCCATAAAGTTCCCGTATTCCGACGAAGCGGCAATGAATGTAGAAAACAGCAGCTTTTTTGAAGAGTTCGCGGATTGGCTGGAAGAACAGAGCGATCTGGATCACCTGCCGGATCTAGGCGAAGGAAGACAAGCGACAAAGATTGAGGTAACCAGCAATGGTTATCTTTTTGGAATTACGCAAGATATGAAATACGGCCGGTACCAAATTCAGTGTCGGCTGCTCTATGAAATAGAATAGGAGAGAGTATGGATAAGATCAAACGAGTAAAATTAGCTCATTTCTTAAACACCGGTACAACAGCTGCACCGGCGTGGTCAAGAATGAACAAAGGCATCACTGAATTGACGACATCATTTAATCCAGAGGTGACCACGGAAAAGTATATCGGTGACGACAATGCGTCAAACAGTATTGATTCTTACGCCCCAAATACGCCGATCAGCATGACAGCCTTTAAAGGCGATCCGATTTTTGAGTTTGTGGATAACATTCGGAAGACACGAGCGACGGGTGAAGACTGCCGGGCACAGTTGCTGAATGTAAATATCTATGAAGAAGAAACTGGAAAGTATTACGCTGAAAAACAGGATGTTCTGATTCAGATCGATTCTTTCGGCGGCGAGGGAAATGTCGTGATTGAGTATACGATGCTCTATGATGGTGACCCAATCCAAGGCACAGCAACAATCACAAATGGCAATGTAACATTTACAGAGGCATAGGAGAAAACCCTATGCCTTTAAATTGATATGGATGATGGTATTTGGCGGACGGTTGGGGGTCGCCGGATTTTTATTAAGAATGGACAAAGTCTTGAAGATGCAATGTATGAAAGTGGGAAGTTCAATGAGATAATTCGAAGAAGTAAGCACAAGCAATTAAAATTACCAAAAATAGAGTATGCAGTGCTAGTAAGTGAAATAAACACGTATTATGGAAAAAATGAGAGCCGTCCAGTTTTGGGAAAATGCGTAGGCGATTATTTTTATATGTTTGACAACCTGGGATTTAACAACTACAATGTTTTTAAGAAGTTAAAGATTAGCGGTAATGAAAAGCGTATAAAACACATTATGGAGGAAATGAATTCTGATGATTGAAGAAAAGGATATGACTGATTCTGAGATTATTCTTGTAAAAAATTTAAAAAAAATTTGCAATGAATTTGATTTCATTTTCGGTGTAAGTCTGATGTGCAAAGGTCCGGACGCATCTACCGCCATGCTGCAATATCTGAACAGACATCCAGAAGCTGCTAGTTCGGACATTATTGATTATGCTAGTCGGTTATGTGATAAGTATAATCCAGATTTAATTGTCGAATAAATAAACATAAGCACGGTCAATGTATCGTGCTTTTTATGTGTGATCGAGAAAGGAAAATCAAATGAATCAAGTACGAATTTCAAGAAAACAGGAAGATCTTTATCGGATCAATATTTGCGATGACGGGACAGAGATTGTCTTCGACTTGGCTGATATTGGATTGCCTTTTAAATGCAACAAAGCCTTTCAGGAGGTAGAAAAGAACAAGCAAGTCGCGATCGGAAAGATCAAAGCCCTTGAAAATCAGAAAAATGTCAAAGAAAATGGAACTCTCTTTGGCACAGTGGAACGTCAGATTCTCAGCACCTACAAAGAGATGTTTGAGCACAATCGTCAGATTATGGATGATTTCTTTGGCTGCCCTGGCGCGATGCAGAAGCTGTTTGGTGATGCTAATTACATGGATATGTACGACGATCTATTTGAGCAGTTTGAGCCGCACTTTGAAGCAATGCAGCTGAATACGGAAACAATCAAAGAACGTCTGAAAAAGAAATATCAGAAGAAGCAAAATGATGTGTTGTCCTGATGGAATATCCAAAGTACATCGAAGTAGACGGCCAGCGCTTGGAGCTGGATACGGATTATCGAACCGCGCTTAAATGTTTTGAAGTGATTGAGGATCCAGACATTGACGACGTTGAGCGATCGCTGGCTGTGATTTATCTGCTGCTAAATGATATCCCTAAAGTGGATCTGAATAAAGTTATGGAGCTGTTGCTAAAATATCTGAGCTGCGGAAAAGCCAAAGACGAGGCCGCAGGAACACAGAAAGATATGGATTTGAAAGCTGATGAGAATTACATCATCGCGTCGTTTGCTTCTGACTATAAGATTGACCTATCAAGCGTGGAATCCATGCACTGGTGGCACTTTATCACACTGCTGGATGGCTTATCTGGGGATTGCGTGTTGAATCGTGTTCGAGAGATCAGAACCTGTGATCTGAAAGATTACAAGGGCAAGGCTAGAGAAAGAATGGCAAAAGCAAAAACACAGTTAGCTTTGCCTGTAAAAATGACAGCGGAAGATCAGAAAGCGCTCGATAAGTTTGATGCGCTTTTTTTGTCCTCAGAAAACAGATTGGATGATGGAGATACCCTCTTAGACGGAGGTGAGTAAATGGCAGAAACGGTAAATTCCATCCGCATCAATACCCGGTTGAAGACGGATGGGATCGCAAGGGACCGGAAAGAGATCGAACGACAACTAAAGGAATTAGCAAAGGATGCCGAATCGGTCAAAATCGGGAAAGAGATTGATGAACAGAACGCCGCAATCGAGAAGTCTGCAGCCAGAGTGAAGAAGCTGCAGGAAGCTTATGAAGAAGCAGAAAAAAGTGCTCGCAAAATGAGCGAAGAAGCAATGAAGCAAACTCTGAATGATCCGAAAGCTATTGACCAGAGTGATCGTGCAGCGCAAGCAGCAATGAATGCATTGCCGGCGTCTGCAAGTGTTGAAGATCGTGATCGTGCTGCTCAAGACGCTGCAAATGAGGCGATGCGGCAAGCAAATCAAGCTCGTCTGGAAGGAACTAAGGAATACCAGAAGCAGATTGAAAAGCTTGATCAGATCAACAGTAAACTGCAGCAGGAAGATCAGCTGCAGGCAGAAGCGGCATCTAAGATCAGTAACAAAAATATAGAGCTGGAAGGGGCTCTACAGCGAGAGAATGCCATGAGCAATTCACTCGATAACGAATTGACGAAGCTGGATCAGAAGGATCAGAAACTGCGCAGCCAAGCTGCAAAACAAGCTGAAGTAGCACAGCAAACAAAGGAAACACAGAAGGCTGCAGAGAAGCATAACAACTCTTTAAAAAGAGGGATTAAGCGGATCGCAAAACTAAGCCTTGGTGTACTAGGGGTACGAATGGCCTACAGTGCAGTCAGAAAAATCGTGTCTTCTGTGACTGACGATAACGAAAAACTGAAAAATACGATAGACGCCATCTGGGCTGGCTTAGGCAGCGCTTTTGAACCGATTATCAATGGATTGATCAGCGGATTTGCCACAGTATTGAATTATGCTTTTGCAATCATTAAAGCCTTGACTGGCATTAACCTGATCTCAAAAGCAAACGCCAAACTGGCAAAGAAAAAGAAGGATGGTGGATCCTCTGGCAGCAAGCTCGCCTCATTTGATAGCTCGGAAGTTTTAAACAAAAGTTCAGGATCTGGATCAGATCCAACGGACACCTATCTAAAAGAAATTGATCTGGGGAAACAGCTCACGGCGATTGTTGAGCGCTTAAAGAAGCTGTGGGATGGGGTTGTAAAGATTGTGACCAATATCGGGAAAGCGTGGAAGAAAGCCTGGGACTACGCGGGTAACGGTCAGCGGATTGTAACTTCTCTGTCCAATATGCTGGAGCGAATGTTCGAGTGTTTGGAACACATTGTGGAATCTACGGTGGAATGGTCAGAGTCGATTAACTTCATTCCGTTGGTTTCCAGTTTGGCAGGCTTACTGGAATCCATTGAACCTCTGTTCAGTAAACTCATGGAATCCTTTGAATGGTTCTGGGATGAGATCATTCTTCCGCTGTCCAGCTTTGTGATTGAGGATGGGTTGCCTGCGTTTTTTGATTTGCTGTCTGCAGCTTTAGATTTGTTTAATAGTGTATGCGAAACAACCCGACCGGTGGCAGAATGGCTCTGGGATAATTTGCTCGGCCCGATTGCCTCCTGGACTGGCGGAACGATCGTAGAAGTTATGGGCTGGCTAACCGAGGCTTTGCAGGAACTGTCTGCGTGGTTTGATGAAAATGGTATAGGAATCACCGAAGCGCTCATTGGTTTTGGAGAACAGGTTTCTCGCCTTTGGTTCGAGTTTATTCAACCGGTTTTAGAATTGGTGAAGATTGGAGTTCAGCTTGCGATTGCTTTCTTAAAAGGTTTGCTCGAAGGCTTTCTGGGGAGTGTCAGCAATATTATTGATGATATAACTTTAGTGCTTGAAGGCATTATCAACTTTATTACTGGCATTTTCACAGGGAATTGGGAACAAGCTTGGATTGGCGTACAACAGATCTTTGCCGGTATCTGGAACGGTATTTTAGACATCGTTCAGGGGGTCATTGACGGTATTGTTACCGGAATTAATGCTGTAATTGACGCAATCAATAGCATATCGGTGGACATTCCGGATTGGGTACCTTTCGTCGGTGGTTCCCATTTTGGCATGAACCTAGGACATATTACGGGTTTTGACGTGACTCAATTCAAATGGATTCCGAAGCTGGCTCAGGGCGCGGTATTGCCACCTAACAAGCCATTTATGGCCATGCTGGGCGATCAGACCCGTGGGCGAAACTTGGAAGCACCGGAAGATCTGATCCGTCAGATCATAAGAGAAGAATCCGGATCACAAGGAACAACGATTGTGATCAAAGCTGACGGTGACTTGGGAGCGTTGATTCGATTGCTGAAACTGAATATCGACGAAGAAGATCAGCGTGTGGGAACGAAGTTGGTACTGGAGGGATAAGCGATGAGCGATACATTTGACAATGGTCTTTATATTGATGGTATTTATTATCGTGTCCCGATCCTTTCCTGTAAACGCAATGCTGACTTTCTTTGGAAATATGCTGATCGGACTGAAGATGGGGAGCATGCCGGTGAGCTGCTAGGAATTTATTTCAATTACACTTTATCCTTCGGCCAGATTGTGGATATGTACGAATACAACAGACTGTATCAGAAACTAACAGAAAAGCGGGAATACCACACCGTGGTGATGCCTGGAGCTTCAGGGTCCATGTTTACATACCAAGCCTACTTTTCTAAAGTTTCAGATGAAGTGAAGAAAAGCAAAGCAGGAAAGAATATCTTTATGAAATTGAAAGTGGAATTTGTCAGCAAGTTCCCGACGATCTCATGAGCAGGCGGACATCAACACGGGCGGTCATCAATCTGTTTGATACGACGGCCAAGCAGGATGGTGCTTATACTGTAAATGATATTCTTTCTTTTTGCGATATCCAAAGGTTGGATGAAGAGGATATTGAAACAGTCAAGTTCGGCACTTTGGAAGAGGGCGGATTCTTGCTTGATGGCAGTTGCCAGATCATGGATGAAACTGTGCAGGCAGAAGATTTTGGATATTGGTCTGCGATGATGTCAGATGAAAATGGTGTTTTTAACATAACTCCTAAGATTGAGCGTCAATTTAGTGAGAATCATTCTGCCGCGGGTTTAACACTGAACTTTGATAGACAATATCCTTTGCCAAAGCAGGTGTGTGTTACATTCAAAAATAGTGTCGGGGAACTGCTTGGATTAGAAGTGTTTAATGTAGATCGATACTCCTATTTCTGCAATTTAAAAGTGGACGAGTTCCGTTACATGAGCCTGGAATTTTTGCAGACAGAGAGTTATCAATACGCTAGGCTGAACGGGATTGATTATGGCCGGAAGTTGGAATACTCCCAAGATGCGGAAAAGAATTTGTCCAAAGCAACTTTGCTTGAAGAATTGAACATAACGTCGTCAGAGGTCAGTGTGAACACGTCTTCTGTGACGGTTATTGATCCGGATGAAACGTTCAATATCGACAATCCTCAGGGCTACTACACATTGCTGCAGCAACGCCAGAAGCTAGAGTTATTTGAAACGATCAACGGGACTGAATATCAAATGGCCACCCATTACATCAAAACATGGGAGACGACCTCAGGGGTAATTTCCACTTTCTCCTGCCAGGACATTCTTGGCGTGATGGATGGTACTACCTTTAAAGGTGGCGTTTATGAGGCTGTTCCCGCGGGTGAGATTATAGATGAGATCATGGCTTCGTTTGGTTGGACGGATTATTATGTAGATCCTGAGATCGCAGAAATGACTCTGCAAGGCATCATCAAGCCATGCAGTCATCGAGCAGCGCTGCAGCAGGTGTTATTTGTGTGCTGCGGGGTTATTGATACTTCGCGGATTACCGGCATTAACATGTACCGAGCTTCCCACACTACACAAACGATCATCCTCGCGGATCGGAAGTTTATGTCACCGGCTCACAGTATCAAGCAGATGGATCTGGTTACGGATGTGGAGGTAACAGCGCATAAATACATTAAAAGCTCTGAACTCAAGGAAGCCTATAAGGCTACTTTAGACCCTGGTATTTATGAGGTGGCGTTGAAGTCACCTTTTACCGATTACACTGCAATAAACTGCACGATCCTTGAATCGGATTATTTCCGACTTAAGCTGCAGGTCAATGCGGCCGCCGAGGTTAAAGTCCAGGGTTATCCGTATGAGGATAGCTCCACAGTCTATCGCAAATCAATGAACGAACTGCCAGCGGGCGCTTTCAGAAATACAAAGCAAGTCACCGATGCTACATTGGTGTCAGCTTCCAATGCAATTCAGGTTGCTGAGCATCTTTATGAGTATTATCAATACCGCCTCAGCCATGAGATGAAAATTATTTGTGAGGACGAGAAAGTGGGTAATTTTGCTGCTGTAAAAACAAAGCAAAATATGGTTGCAGTTGTCCTTGGATCGATGTCGCTGGATTTGACCGGCGGCTTTTTAGCATCATGTAAAGGAATTGGTTATGCACTTAAAATTGGTGATTACGATTACGCAGGCAATGAACTCAAAGCTGGCGATGAGATTGGAGTGATGTAATGGCTTGGATTAATCCTGTTTTTGACAGAACGGAAACAGATGTACGGGATAAAACATCAAAGGGATTTTTAAAGTACGATGATCTGAATCGCATCGAACAGAATTTATCCCACTTAGCAGCAAAACTTGAGGTGAACTATACAGCGAAGGATTGGAGCAGCCGGCCTTTGATTTTTAAAGGAGACCTTATAAAAATATTGGATGGGCTGTCTACAATAAGAAACCACTGGCCAATACCCAATCTACCTGAAAATCCTCAATATCCGATTAACACCTATGAGAAAGTAAATCAGATCGAAAAAATTGAAAACTTGATCGGCAATAACATTACAGCCTCGAACGAATCGCAAATGCGCTGCGGAGAAATGTTTGCCGGAGAAAGCGGGGTGATCTAATGAGCTATGTAAAAAAGACTTGGAAAAACAGACAATCGGAATATCCGACACGAAGAAAGCTCGTCGCAACAGGGACAGCAAATGAATATGACGTTGTGCGAGCTGAGGGGGCAGTATCCCAGGAAGGCGATCCTTTTAGTGCGACAACGATGAATGATCTGGAAAGCCGCGTTGCGGAAGGATTTAGCTACAGTACAATGGACAAAAGCACGGAGATCATCGTCCCCTCAACTGCAACATGGACGCAGTTGACAGCTGATAATATCAGTACCTTGGATCCTCAGTACAAAGCGGGACCAGATCCTAGCCTCAAGTATCCTTGGTACACGGACATATCTTTTAGCTGTGCAGAGGATGACATCATAGAGCCGTACTGGGATGCAGATACCGCTGAGCTTGGCTGCCTTGGACTCTGTGTTAAGGTCACAGCAAACAAGTTGCGGATCTATTGCAATGCTAATATGACAGGTACCCAGCTGCGGGCATATCAATATGTCCGGCGTAAGAGGAATGCAGCATGAGGCAGGGCAATACTTATTCCCTGGCCATTGAGTTACAGGATGAGGCTGGATTTGCAATAGATATCGACCTAGTTGACAGAGTTGAATTTGTTTTTGGTCCAGTGAGAAAAACGTACCCCGAAGACGCTAAATTTGATCGCGATCTTGGTCAATTTATTGTTGCGCTGACGCAGCTGGATACTTTTAAACTTGATCATGTGGTTGCCTGTCAGGCCAGAATCAAGTTTAAAGATGAGTCGGTTACTGGGACAGCAATTACTCGTGAGGCTGTCTATGAATCAATTTCAAAGGAGGTGCTGTGATGGCTAGAATGGCTATCAAAAAACAGGAGAAAGTGATCGTTATGAAAATGGATCCTTACAGCGGCGGTGGAATAGGAACAAAAGATTATGAGACGCTTTACAATAAACCGTGTATCTCCGGCGTCGAACTTGCCGGAGATAAAAATTTTGAAGAGCTAGGGATGGAACGAATGACAAATACAGATATTTTTAATCTGATTGGAGGGAAATAAATGCCTAAGTATATTGATGAAAATGGTCTGCTTTATTATGACAGTCTCGTAAAAGGAAAGATCAATAACGCGGTCGCCAATAAAGTGGACAAAGAGTCTGGCAAATCTTTATCATCGAACGATTACACGGATGAGGATAAAACAAAGCTTGGCGGGATTGCAGCTGGAGCTCAAGTTAATAAGATCGAATCGATCAAAGTTAATGGCGTTGTACAAGAAATCAAAACTAAAGAGATCAACATTACTGTGCCAACGGATAACGCGGACCTTTCTAACGGTGCCGGATATCAAAAGGCCGCTGAGGTACAAGCGGCGATCAACCAGGCCCTGAGTGGGATCACCGGGATTGACTTTCAAATCGTGTCCGCGCTGCCAGCGACAGGCGTCAAGGGTACGATCTATTTGATGGCACACAGTCACGGAACAGGGGATAGCTATGATGAGTATATCTGGCTGCCGACATCCAGCAAATTTGAAAAAATCGGCAACACGGATATTGACCTGTCGGGATATCTCAAAAAGACAGATATGGTTGCAATCACTAATGCTGAAATTGACACGATCACCGCTTAGCAAGGCGGTGATTTTACGTGGCAAATAACTATTTAGATAAGACTGGATTGATTTATCTTTGGGGGAAAATTAAAGCAGCTCTCGCAGTTAAGTCCAATACAGATCATACGCATAACTATGCTGGCAGCAGTTCTGCGGGTGGAGCTGCCAACTCGGCGGTTAAGCTGCAGACGGCTCGCACGATCGATGGGGTTGACTTTAATGGTACATCAGCGATCATGCATTACGGTACGTGCGGTACCGCAGCGGCAACAGCAGCTAAGGTGGTAGCCTGCACGGGATTTAAGCTAGTCACTGGTGCGCGGATCATCGTCAAGTTTACGATAACCAATACCGCATCCAATCCATCGCTCGATGTCAATAGCAGTGGTGCAAAAGCAATCCAATACCGCGGATCTGCGATCAGCGCTGGCTATCTTGCGGCGAATCGCACCTTGGAATTTGTTTATGATGGCTCTGCTTATCAATTGGTAGGAGATCTGGACACCAATACAGTGTACACTCACCCATCAACCGCGGGCAATAAACACATTCCTGCAGGCGGCTCATCCGGGCAGATACTGCGATGGTCCGCAGATGGTACTGCTATCTGGGGTGCTGATAACAACACAACGTATACTGCGTTTAAAGCAGCGTCTGCCTCAGTCGCAGGTGGATCCGGACTTGTGCCTGCACCAGCGGCAGGTAAACAGGCTAGCTTTTTACGAGGCGACGGACAATGGATAGTGCCAACCAATACGACTTACGCTGTAATGACAGGTGCGACAGCATCGGCGGCTGGTAAGGCAGGGTTAGTGCCAGCTCCTGCGGCGTCAAAACAGACCAGCTTTTTGCGGGGAGATGGGTCTTGGGTAGTGCCTCCAGACACTAACACTTGGCGTGGTATCGTTAATAACTTGACCAGCGACAGCACGACAGACTCGCTAGCTGCAGCACAGGGCAAGGAGCTTAAGCGACTTGTGGATAATGCAGGTGCCAAACTCATTGATGGCTTTACCATTGCGGCAACCGCAACATGGACACAGCTGACTACAGCCAATATAGCCAGTCTGGATCCAGATTACCAAGCGGTGGATCCTGGATTGAGTTACCCGTGGTATACCGACGTGACTTACACCTGCGGTGCGGATGACATCATTGAGCCGATGTGGCCGGCAAATACAGAGGGCATTGGGCCGTATATCAAAGTCACAGCCAACAAGCTGCGGATCTATGCGGATTCAAATAAAAACGGAACTGCCTTAACGGCGTTCCGATGCAAGAAAGGATGAGGA
Source organism: Holdemania massiliensis (assembly GCF_022440805.1). NCBI lineage: Bacteria > Bacillati > Bacillota > Erysipelotrichia > Erysipelotrichales > Erysipelotrichaceae > Holdemania > Holdemania massiliensis. Next base: position 1,092,821 of record NZ_JAKNTK010000001.1, read on the forward strand.
AAATGGGATTTAGTAGAAATATATTACCAATTGGTGGGAAAAATCCTTTAAAAACAGAACCAATTGATTGCGCGGTTACAGGTAACAATACTAACAAAATCACAGTAAGTTATCCGGCAGGATATTATCAGTTCAAAGTGTCTTTTGGATATACTCAATATGACCGATCTAATGAATCGTTTTACTACAGAGATAGTAACGGAGTAGATCATTCTATGTTTTGGATGGCCGCAGGAGACACAGGAGAAAGTCCATCGTTTAGCTTAGCCGATTTTGTTATTGACTTAACGCTATGGGAAACACCTGAAGCAATTAAAAAGAAAACATCATTTACACTTATTTGCAAACCAAATAATCGTAATCCTCATTTTTATTCCTTCAAAGCTGTAGGACTCAGAAGAGTCGGGGGGGGGGGGGCTTAAAACCCCTTTATTTAAAGGCGTTTCAACACTTTTCCAAACTCTCGAAAAGAGGTGGAATCTAATGGGATTCTGCCGAAATATTTTGCCAGTGGGAAGCAAGTCTCCGTTTCCGGGATATGAATTAAAAACAGGCGCTTTATTCAATGGTGGCTTTCAGACTTTTACATGGGATAAGAGTAAGTATATACCGTTGATTATTCACATTAATTGTTCAGGTGGTGGTAACTATTACACAGCTAGACGCGCTTACTTTAACCTTAATAACATATCTAAGACGATACTTTATTTAGAGGATATTGATCCAGGTTCATGCAAAGGCTCGACAGAATCTGACATTTGTACATTAACGTTTGCTAATTTTGAAAAAATGAAAGACATAAATACATGTTCCTTTTCTCAATCAGGTGGGGGTAGCGGATTCAGCTTGACTGCTACATGTACTATGTGGCTTGAAAAGGTGGGAGCTTGATATGAATTTTAGCAAAAACATTTTAACTAACTCAAATCAAGCGAGAACTATTTGGAAGAATCCAGCGCCCAATAGTAACTATGGAGCGCAGACCATCTCTTACGATTTTAGTCACACCGACTTTCAAAAATCGGAAGTTATATTGAAATTTAAGAAATCGGTCAAAGATACGGCAACGTATGAAATAAGACTTAACGAAGGTTTTAATGAAGTATGTGTAGGCAGCTCATCGTACTTTTTCTGGCGTAAATACACTTTGTCCAAAACCGGTCTTGTTGTAGATACAGGGGGATATACAAGCACGTATCCGGAGATTAAATCTGACAATTCTTGTGCTATCCCTGTTGAGTTAAAAATTCGGGGGGGGGGGTAAGAAATCTCCTTTATTTAAGGGCTTTTTCTTGCCTCAAAACCACTTTGAAAAGAGGTGCGGATAATGCCTAACTTTAGCCGTAATATCCTTAACGCTGGCGGTAAGTGCAAAGTAAACGTCAAATCTGTTGTTGCAAGCGCAAATACACAGCAAAGATCATCCATTATGGACTTGGGCGAACCAAAAAATATTTTGGCAATCGTGAATATTTACGAATGGTATTGGGGATCTGGCGGAGCATATGGAACGTGCAACATCAGAACGGAAGTATCTAATGATCAAACAAACTGGATCAATGTATTTGGAACCGCATCCTATCAGCATAGAGATGGTACGTATCAGCAAACTACAAAAGTAAATATCGGTAAATACCGATATGTAAGGGTCACAGGATGGAGTGATCGTGAAGCCTACCGCTCGGAGGCGGTCGCGATTTATGAAGAGTAGTTAGGAGGGATAACATGGACTACACATCACCTGCTGACCTCTGCCGGTGGGCGGAGCAGCAGCTCAGTCGTAAGACCATCTACAAGCTCGGCGGGATCGGGCGATATGACTCATCCAGTCGCCGGGTGTTTGATTGTGTGGGGCTGATCAAGTGCTTTTTATGGCATGACTACGGCCCAGGCAACACGAGCTACTATGGTAAAACAGCACCGGATATCAACGCAGATCAGATGTACTCCAAGGCAACGGTCAAGGGTCCGATCAGTACGATCCCGGAGATCCCAGGTCTGCTTGTTTGGCAGCCTGGGCACATTGGGATCTACATCGGCAACGGCCAGGTCATCGAGGCCACAGCTAAGCGATGGGGATCCATCGGCGGTTGCGTTGTCAAGTCACAATTTATCAACAAGTCTGCGGCAATGTACCGCGGAACATGGACACACTGGCTCAGGTGTCCTTTTTTAATGTATCCAGAGGAGGGATCTAAAATGTATTTAAAACCAGGATATCAAAGCCTTGCCTGGCAAGGTCAGACGATCCATGTTTACAAGCGCAGGGATGATCAGGATATTGGTCTGCTGCAACTACCAGGGCAAGTAACCAAAACGATTGATAAAATCGACGATGACCACATTCATTACTGCAAGGTTAACTGGCCGTTTTTTAACAATCATCCTGATACTAAAGAGTATGGTATCACTTATGGACGTAATCAGGGGTTTACTCGGGATGATCGACCAGCTCAAAAAGAATACCACAGCTTAATTATTACTAAAGATGGCCGATGGCTTAAGGGCGATTTTGAAAGCTGGGAATATCCAAAAGATGAGATCAAACTCGGCACTATGTATGCAGTTTGCTTACTGCATGAAGGGAAAGACGAAACGGACATTTCATCTGCCTGTGGAAACGTAAAATACACCGTTACGAATACTCAAACCATTCTAATGGGCAACAAAGATGAGGTTGTTTTTGCAGTTGTATCGGGTAAGCTCAACGGGGTTGCTTGCCGGCAGTTTGCCAAAGCGTATGGGATGACTGAGTGCTATCTGGGGGATAGTGGAGGCAGCTCTCAAATGATTGTTGACGGTGCTAAAAAGGTGTATACAGGCAGACCTTTAACAGCGGCGCTGACGTTTTACAAAACAGAGCAGCCGGTTCCTGAACCAGAACCAACGCCTGATCCTGAGCCAGAACCTAAGCCTGAGGTTATTGAAACGATGGTCTTTGAATGCACCAAAGCGAGCACATCTAAAGGATATCCAATGCGTAAGACAGCGCCGTCTGGAGAAATTGCTAAATATCTTAAAGTTGGAGATCGGGTCAAAGTAGTGGATATCCAAAATAAAGGCAAAAACCAATATACGTCGGCCGCTGAACCGTGGTGTCAGACAGAGGATGGATTATGGTTTGCATTTGACAAAGGTTATTTTAAGTAGGAGGAAACGAACATGAAAAAAGTATTTATCAGCCAACCGATGCGAGGTAAAACCGAAACTGAAATCCTTGCAGAGCGAAATCGAATCATCGAAGAAATCCAGAATCTGATCGGAGATCACGAAGTCCTAGATACCTATTTTGATGATTTCGGGGAGTGCTCAAAACCATTGCAATACCTAGCTAAGTCGCTTTGGATGCTTGCGGATGCCGACTGCGCTTATTTTGCGTCAGGATGGCATGGTGCCCGGGGATGCCGGATTGAGCACGATAGTGCCGTAGCTTATGAAATTGAAGTCCTGAAGGACTAGAGGAGGAATAAAACATGGAAATCACAGAAATCATTACTCAGTTTTTAATGCCGCTGGTGCTGGCCGCCTGCTATGCGATCGGTGCTGCTCTTAAGTATACAGAGCGTTACCCAGACAAGCTTATCCCGGCCACGATGCTGTTCATCGGCGCAGTGCTTGCGCCGCTAGCAACCGGTGACTGGTCAGCGCAGACCATCATGACTGGCGCGATCTCCGGCTGGGCATCAACCGGTCTTAATCAGACGATTAAGCAGCTATCAAGCAAGGAGTAATCACTGATGGAGGGACTTACCATCAGCGTGGCGGATATCTTATGGATCGCCGCGGCACTCACTACTCTGGCAGCCGCGTGGAAAGTATTAAAAAACAACCCGATCGCAAAGCACGATAAACGTATCGAAAAAAATGAAAAGCGTTTGAATGACCATGATGAGCGGTTTGCGAGGGATCTTGCTCGCCTACAGGATGCCGAAGCTGCTGACAAGATCATGTGCAAGTGTCTGTTGACTCTGATCGATCACGAGATCACCGGCAATGGCACCGAAAGAATGAAGCAGATCAGGACGGAGCTGCAGCAGTACCTCATTGATAAATAGCAAATACCCCACTCTCCAATGTCGGAGGGTGGGGGTTTTTATTTTGCCCATATATATAATAAGGTTAGAAATATCATGCCACAGTCATGCCATGAAATAAAAAAGCCCTCGGTTGAGGGCTTAAATCGTCATGGAGCAGATGAGCGGAATTGAACCGCCGTGTCGACCTTGGCAAGGTCGCGTTCTACCATTGAACTACATCTGCACAGCAATGGAGCGGGTGAGGAGAATCGAACTCCCGTAGCAACCTTGGGAAGGTTGTGTTCTGCCATTGAACTACACCCGCATACTGATTTCTAAGTGCTTATTTATTATAGCATAATTTAAAAAAAATGAAGTCCTGAATTTGAAAAAAACAAAAAAATTTATGACCTAGGTCCAAAAATGAAGATCTTTGCTTTTGTGAAAATGAGCTCAAATATTTTGCGGTGAATGATCAAAACTGAGAAAAAGAACCGTTTTTCTGAAAAAATATGACTTTTTTCATAACATCATGAGAAAATGAGTAAAAAATTAAATTTTTTTTGATTTTCTGCGGGGCTTTTTTCAAATTCCCGCAATATTAGTAATGTAAGCGAAAGGAGAGTGTTTATGAAAGAGATATTTCAAGAGTATGGAGGATTGATCATTGCAGTAATTCTGATCGGCCTATTGATTGCTTACATCACTATGGCAGATAACGGATTTGCGGCACAGCTGACCAGCGGCATTAGTAAGACCGTCGGAAATTTGCTGGATTTAGGCCAGCATTACACCCCGTCGATCTCGTAACCCTAAGAAGGAAAGCCGTCGTGCTTTCCTTCTTTTCACTAAAAAGAAGGAGGAACACCAATGAGTCAATCCATCAAAATTTATGGGCTGATTTTCTTAGCCTGTATCTGTCTGTTATTATTTCTCGACTTTGACCGCAAGCTGATCATGGAAGATTCGTTGTTTGAAAGTGTACGGACAACGCAGCTGTCCGTGCTGGATGATGCACTTAATCGCGGCGATTTGATCGTCAATCAGCACCTGTCCATTAATAAAAACCGGGTTATGCGGTTATGGAATGAAAAGATTGCGGAAAATCACAGTACCCTTGGTCAGCTGGAAGTCCGGTATGTGGATATCCATGAGAATCCTGCTGCGATCGCAGTATCGGTTTGTGAATCAGGAAAAACGGCGATGAAATCAGAGATGACGTCGCAATATGACAACGTAGTTATTGTTGAAAGAAATGAGGCAGCAAAATGAAAAAACTGAAAATTTCCGGCAGTTTCTGTCAGCGGTACCGCTTGCTTCTGACCTTGATTCTAACCTTGCTGGTGGGGTTGTGCGGTTATAAGGTTTATGAAATGACGGTGCAGGCGGCAATCGATCCGATTTTAGTTCCGGTGGCTGCCCGCTATCTTAAGTCAGGAACTGTAATTCAAAAAGCAGATATTCAAGTGATCGAAGTACCTCGTCCTATTGTTTTAGATGGTGTAGAAAAGGATCCTGACAGATTAATCGGCCAGGCGGTGGATACCTATAATGCTGTTGCTGAAGGTTCCCTGTTCTATCAGGAACTGCTGATTCCCAAAGAAGATCTGCATGATGTGTCAGCATTTCCGCTTTTGGAAAACGAGGCAGCGGTAACGATTGACGCTGATATTAAAACTTCTTACGCCAATTCAATTCTGCCGGGACATCAGATTGATCTGTATTTTCAAGGCTATGCAACACAGGCCGACGAATCCGAAAAGCGGGTGCTGTACGGACAGCTTGTTTCACAGGCGCGGGTGATTGCCGTTCGCGACAGCACCGGCAAAAATATTGACGCTCAGTCTGAGAAAGCGACAAGCGTTATCGTTGTCGCTCTATCCTATGAAGATGCCGATTTGGTGCAGCGGGCAAAGTTTTTCGGCACAGTCCTGCCGATGGTGACCTATGGCTCATTGAACCCTGAAAGTCAGTCCGAGGACTTCTATGACATTGTAAAAATGCGTGAACTGCTGTATCAGAAAACCATAGATGTCAGTCTGATTAAAGAGGAACCTAAAGATGAATGATGCGCGGATTTTCGACAAAATCGATTTTGGCGTGCTCAGTGATCTGCTTGTTCAGGAGGATATCCGCGACATCAACTGCCTGAATCATAATGAGATTTGGGTTACATCGAATCATCATGGACATTATCGATTAATGGACCGTTCTATTCCTGAAACAGAAATCAATCGGATTGCCAATCAAGTTGCGAATAAAATGGAAAAAGAATTCAATCCCGGCAGTCCCTGTCTGGAAGGCGATATTCATGATGAAGAACTGGATCTGCGCGTCAGCGCTATTCATGAAGAACTTTCGGTCAGCGGGGTGACGCTGGCTTTGCGTAAAGTATCCCGGGCCAGTATTCTCAGTGAGGATTATCTTGTGGAAAGCGGCTTTATCACCAGATCCGCACTGCAGTTTTTAATCCGCTGCATCCGATACCGCTGCAATATGATTTTTGTCGGGGAAACAGGAAGTGGAAAAACCGAGTTCCTGAAATTTCTGGCAACTTATATTCCCGTGGATCAGCGGATTGTAACCATTGAAGACTCCTTGGAATTCAATATTAAGGAAATTCATCCAGAGGCCTCGTGCAGTGCATTCCGAGTTCGGCCGGGCTTTGATTACTCTGCGATTATTGCGATGGCTTTGAGGCAGAATGTGAATTGGATCTTACTGCAGGAAGCTCGGGGTAAAGAAGTTGATGATCTTTTAGATGCCATGTCAACCGGTCATACCGTTTTGACGACGATGCATACCCGTGGGGCAGACACGGTAACGACGCGCATTAAACAAATGATGAAAAATGACGCAGAATCGATGAGCTCGCTGGAAATGCGTGTTTATTCTTTGGTTGATCTGGTCATACATCTGAAAAAGGAAACAGGAAAGAATGGAATCGTGCGCAGCGTTGATGAAATTATCGAATATCTCTACGATCCGAAAACCCGTCAGTGTACGCAGCACGTCCTTTACCGTGCCCGAACAGGCCGGCTTAATCGTTGTTCGCCTGACCTGCAGCGGCGCTTAGCGATGACGGAGACAAAGGAGAAGAAAACATGCGCGGAATGAGGCTGTTGTTTCTGGGACTGGGTTTTTGTTACAGTATCGCTGTTTTTAAACTTAACCGTAAAGACTGGCAGCAGTTTTTAGATACCCGTGTAATGCGGAAATTAAAAGAAATCTCCTATGTTGGCTTAATCCGCAGGATTGAAATTCTGGGCGGTCATTATCCGATTGGACAATATCTGAGTCAGGCAGCCGTATTGGGAAGCTTATGCGGCCTGTTATGTTATGCAACAACCGATCATTTTATTTATTCAGTTATCATTGCCTCTTTGACGATCTTCTTTCTGCCTTCCTTCTTTTATATGAATCTGAAGCGGCTGGCTCAGGAAAAAGAAGAAAAAGAAATGCTGACCTATGTATCAACGGCAATTCTTTACATCCGCGAAGATAAAAATAGTTTGCGGATCTTAAAAGATTGCTCAGCATTAGTGGAAGCACCGTTAAAACGGGATCTTGAAATTTGTGTAAATCAGATTGAAGATAATTCAGATTTTGCGGAAGCATTGGATAATTTGGAAAAGAAATATGAATATTCACAGGTCCGTAATCTTCATTTGTTGCTAAAAGGCAAGAAGATTGAAGGTGGAAGAAATGAACAACTGGTTGATTATCTGTTTGACAATACGGAGGAAAGCGAACTGCTGATCAATGATTACCGTCAGAAAAAAGCTGCAGGCCGATCTGTATTCTATTTTATGTTGGTTCTCAATCTGTTAGCTGCATTGGTGATGAAAAAGATGTTTCATTCTTCCATGTATGTCAATCTGGCTACAGAGGCATTCCGGTTCTGCATCTTTCTGTTTTATCTGCTGAATGCAGCGACGTTGTTTCTGTATGAATATGGATGCAGCCGCAACGACAAATTGGAATAGAGGTGAATTTATGGGTTTGATGTTAGCGCTGATGCAGCTGAGCGCATTGAGCATGTGGGGGTTATGGTGTTACGAAGCGGAATCCTTTGCAGCGGAAACCGCGTCAATGCTGGATCACTGGATGGAATCAGATTATGCATTTTACTGTGAGAAAACAGGAAAAGGACAACCCCACTCCCGTATGCTGAAACGGATTTTGAACGCCTTTACAGCCGGACTGCTCGTTCTGGCAGTGAAAAAAGGCCAATTGGATACGTTTTCCTTGGTTACTGCTGTTTTTGCTGCAGCTGCGGTCTATATCGGTGATCGTCTGCGGTTAAAAATGATCTATATTCAGCTATTAGGCAAGGCAAAAAAAGAATTTCCATATTATTTGAATCATCTGGCGATCTTAATTCAAAACAATCCGGTACCCAATGCGATTGAGAAATCAATTCGGCAGGCACCGGCGATCTTTCAGGAAGATCTGCGGATTTTAGTGCAGGAAATTCATACGCAGGGATCCAATCTTAAACCTTATTTGAAGTTTGCCCAGCGGTTTTCGCAGATTGATGATATTGGCCGGATTATGCGGACTTTGTTCAGTCTGTCAATCACATCAGAAAACCGAGAACTGATTTTAACTGCATTTTCCAAGATAGCCAACGAAAAAATTCAGGGTGCGCGGCGGTTAGAACTGCAGCGGCGTATCGAAAAACAAAATATGGTTCCCTACATTTTGTTTTTATGGCTGGGATTTGTGATTTTGAATATGATTGCTTCAATTCGATTTTTTTAGAAAGAAGAGGGAAAAAGCATGGGTAAGGGCGTGGAAATCTTCGGTGGCTTGTTCGTATTTACTTTTTGTGTTTTGTTGATCCCGCAGATGCTTGCATTTGCCGTGGGATACAAAACAATTAACGAACTGACAAGCTCACTGGTGGAAATCATTGAGGTTCATGATGGATTAACGGAGCCGGCGAAACAGGAAATGGAAGTTTGGAAACAGAAAGTTCCCGAAGTCATGATTGAAACAGAAAGACTGATGCAGCTTGATCGATGCAGCTATAAAGTAACCGGAAAACTGCAGATTGAAATTGCGCTGATTGGCTTGAAAACAGAGCTGAAAGCTTCAAAAACAACGAAGCGGGTGATCTATTGAAAAAGCGAAGAATAATCATTCCCTTAATCTTGATCCATCTGTTATTTAGTCTGATGCCGGTCCAGGCTGATTGTACAGTGATGCTGTTTTATTCCGTTAAGGATTGGGTGGCGCATCAGGATTTCTGGGATAGTGAGTTTACATCAGATCAGCAGATGGTGATCAATTCGCAGCAGATCACCGCTCAATTCAACGCATTAGGAACGTTCTCCAATCCCCGACGAACGGATTGGGAGGTGCTGGCAGGATTAAAAACGTTAACCGTCAGCGGAATTGAGAATCCGGATGATCCGAACTTCATTGCGGCTTTTTTCGGTAAGCCGATCCACATCCTTGACTTACAGATGGAAGTTCAAGGTTGGAATGAAAATGGCGAAGAGCTGGAAAAAACAGTCTGGATAAATGCTGAAATGAATTGGGTTAATGGCAGAGCTGAGCTGACTTCAGGTGAACGGATACTGAGCACAAAGGAAAAGCGCATAACCATGAACCTGCAGGAGCGCGAGATTCGCAATCTATATGTTGTATTTAATGAAAGCGGACCGCAATGTCATTATCAGTTGAGTTATTTCCAGATTCCGCAATATGAGGTGAAGGAACATATTCGATGGACACCGGAGAAAATAGAGAATACAGATATCCGTCAGGTTACGGTGTGCCTGGACGGCGGCACTTTTAATCCGGACGGCACGCAGGGAATATGGAAAAAGGAAAGTGCGGGTGTTTTCACACCGTCAACTTCATTGCTTGTCCAACAGGAAGCGGAAATTCAGAATCAATCTGATTTTTATGATTATGGCCGCGGCGGTTCAATTCCGGCTTATGCCAATCCGGATGTCGTAAAGGGTCTGGACAGCTATGCTAATCTGATTCAGGGGTGGTACACGGAAGAACAAGGCGGCGGTTTTCGCTACCGTTATTATTCTTACGGCAGCAAGGGCAAAGCCTGGCCGTGGATAGAAACCAAGCCTGGCTGGGGTATACAGTACACAGCGAATCCAATCTACTGGACACAGAATGGGAATCTGCCTCATCAGATTTGGTCAAGTGATGATGCTGGATGGTGCCAGCACACGACAGGAAGCCGCAGCACGCCGTGTTATAAGTACGAAGGACACAGTACCAATGCTCGTCTGAATTCTTATGATGTAACAGTCGCTACTTATAAGAACTTATATGATCCGAAAGAGCATTGGATTGCAGAAGCGCGGTATACACTGATCGACACGCTTACACAGCAAAAAACAGATTTGGGAAGGATGGATGGTTCACCGTTTGCCTATACACTGGATCAATCCGGCCGCTGGCAGATCGAAGCGTGGCTGCAGGACGAAGCTGGGAACACAGCAACGGTAACATCCGATCACTTTTTAATTGATAATATTGCGCCTGAAGTGCAATTTAATCCATCTGGTGATGAAACATGGAAGCGTCAGCCGATCGTGATCAGTACAAAAATCTTGGACAAACATTCCGGCGTGAAACGCTGGCGATGGGCGGTCTCGGTCGATGGTGGAATGCATTTTGGACGATATGGTGAATGGCAGGAAACACCATCGGCCTCTCTAACATTAAATCAAAATGGTTTAAATGTAATTAAAGTGGAAGCTGAAGATCAAGCTGGCAATCGCAGTGTCACAATTTCGGATAGTTATAAGATCGATCAGCTGCCGCCTGTGAGTGAAAGAAGCTGGATTGAAGATGAAACAGGCAAAATTCTGGCTGATGGAAATCAGGTGTTCACCAATTGGATAAATGGTTCGGCACAACTTTCCGTGCATACAGGAAAAGTAGAGGATCGTCCTGCCAATTTTAACAGCGGAGTGCATTCAGTAGTCGCAAAAACTTCGCAAGATAAGATCAATTTGATCCCTCAGAATGGAATGTGGTCGGCACCCTTAAGCAATGATAAAGAAGGCCGTCAGACCTTGACGTTGACAGCTTGTGATCATGCTGAAAATTGTGCTGATATTGCTGATCTGGAATGGCGTGCAGATCTGCGTGGCCCGCAGATTGATTGGACACTGACGCCAAACGATTGGACCAATACGGATGTACTTATTCAGATCCAGGCTAAGGATGAGCTGAGCGGTGTCGAAAGTCTTGATGTTGTGCAGAAAGTTGTTCAGGGAGAAAAAGCTCAGTTTACGGTGAAGGAAAATGGTAAATATCAGGTTTCTGCCCAGGATTATGCGGGCAATATCACGACTGTTGAGGTGCCGGTCGGAAACATTGACAGGCTGCCGCCATGGGCAGTGTTTGATCCAGTAGAAGCGGAAACGGATGATAATGAAATTGAAGTGTCAGTTACTCCTCAGGATGATTTAAGCGGTGTTAAACGCTGGCGGTACAGGATTACTTATGATGAAGGGCAGTCCTTTATCAGAACGTCCCCTTGGTTTGAAGATGAAACCGAACAGAAAGTCATTTTAACGATGGCCGGACAATGCCAGATTGTTGTTGAAATTGAAGATCGAGCAGGCAATGAGGGAACCTCGATTTCCGGATACTATCAGCTTCATGAAGGTGACGCCTCTGCAGGACAGTTGTTTGTTCCGGCTGCTCATCCCGGGCAAGTTGAAAACGCTATGCTGCATGTTATCTGCGCCGGGTGCAATCCGCAGAAGCAACAGACAGTAACGGTTTGGCTGCAGGATGAAGTGATCTTTGAACAACAGCTGCCAGCCTTGCCGGAGCAAACGGTCAGAATTCCGTTTGAATTGGAGTCTGAAACAGCGCAAATGCGGGCCCGGGTCGACTATGAACTGGATAAAGACCCAGATAATAATGAGCTGCAGCTGAACATCGCCATGATCTCCCGACAGTTTAAACAAACCTCGGAAGAACAGCTGGAATTTAATGGCCCTGTCATGTTTACTGTTACGCAGGGAGAAGACCCAAGCGTGGCTAATGAAACGTTAACTTTAATCAGTCCCTATCCAGAAGGCAGCTACTTTGCTGGAGAAGGTATTGAAGCCGCCATTCAGTATCATTATGTCAACGAATGCGCATCCATTTCAGACTGGGCCTGTATTGCGGATACAAAACTGATCAATGCAGAAACATCAGCAGTTTTTGATCAAGGGGCTTTGCCTGTGAGAGAAAAATACGCTGTTGAAAATCATTACGAGGTACCGCTGCAAAGGCTTGGCGACAGCTTTATTTTGCCAATGATGTGGGCTACTCAATATGAAGGAAAGATTAATAATGAGCCTGTATTTGAGAATCTTGATGAGGATGATCAAATACTGGAGGCCGGACATCGCTGGTATACAGATCCTTTGCAGGATCCGAAAGAGTTGACCTATATGCTTCAGGGGCAAAATCTGGCGGTGAATGAGTTTTCATTCAGGCTGCTGCGAACAGCTATGATTGACAGTCGGCTAAAAGATCAATACCGGATAAAATTCGCTGATCCGCAGGACGCACTGACCTTTGATACTCCGCTGTGGCAGCCATACTTAGAATGGTTTGCCCAATTGGCAGGCAAAGAGCCGCTGGCCACTGGACTACCGAAACGAAATTAAAATCTGTTATTAAATGCAAAGCTGTTCACAACGTCGGTTGCAAACAAAATAAAAGCGAGCCCAGCTCGCTTTTAATAGCGTTTAATAATCTTAATGGTAACTGAACATTTTCTGTAGGAACCTGTTTCGTCATTGCATCCAGTGGGCTGAGTTCTCTCAATACATTCTTTATGCTTTTGAAAGACAATCGTTCTTGGATGGCAAGCAGCATCACAGTCATCCAAATTGGCATCGTCATCACAGTCACAATCACAGTCACAATCGCAGTCACAGCCGCAATCACAGTCACAGCCGCTGCCGCCAGTTTCGCCAGTTTCTCCGCCAGTTTCTCCCCCGGTACATCCTCCGGTTTCACTCCCGGTACATCCTCCGGTTTCACTCCCGGTACATCCGCAGTTCCATCCGCAGCCCTGATTTCCACCGCAGTTGCCATTGTCACAGCGGCATCCATCGTCACAGTCATCTTCGCAGCAATGATAAACAACCTCATTTTCTGCCTGTATCTGATCTTCCGGCGTATCCCAGCCATCATCGTCAAACAGAATACGCGGCTGGCGTTCCTTTCGCTGCTGTACTTTGATGTCAAGTTGATCCATAGGCTAATCCTCCCTTACTCTAATAACAGTGTATTCGGGGTTCGACAAGAAGTTACAAAATAATTAGAGAATAAAAAAGGATGGACGGATTAAACAATTTCGTGGGTCCAGCCGTAAGAATCGGGAATCCGGCCCCATTGGATGCCTGTCAGCGTATCATAAAGCCACTGGGTCAGCGGTCCGATTTTCTCGTTGTGGATTCGGATTGTCTCACCCTTGTAATGAAGTTGACCAATAGGAGAGATGACTGCCGCAGTGCCAGTTCCAAATGCTTCTTCAAGTTGTCCAGTCCGTCCGGCTTCCATCAATTCATCGATGGTCAGCGGCCGTTCTTTAACGGAAAGACCATGTTCACGCATCAGATGCAGAATTGAATCCCGGGTAATCCCCGGGAGAATAGTTCCATCTAACGGCGCTGTGATCAGCTGTCCTTTAATTTTGAACATTGCGTTCATTGTTCCGACTTCTTCAACATATTTCCGTTCTTTTCCATCCAGCCATAAGACCTGAGAAAAACCACAACGCGCGGCTTGAGCTTGAGCGATAATGCTGGCGGCATAGTTGCCACCGCATTTAACCGCGCCTGTACCGCCGGGAGTTGCTCGTATATATTCATCTTCAACATAGATGCGGACCGGATTCAATCCATCAGCATAATAGGCACCGACGGGCGAGAGAAGAATCATAAATTTGTATTTGCTGGAAGGATGGACACCAACAGCGGCTTCTGTCGCAAAAACAAATGGCCGGATGTATAACGACGATGGGGCAATCGGAACCCAATCTCGTTCCACTCGAAGCAAAGCTTCAAGGCATTCCAAAAATAAAGCTTCCGGAATTTCCGGCATGCATAAACGTTGATTGGATTGGATTAACCGGCGGGCATTCATTTCTGGGCGAAATAATAAAATCCGTCCGTCTTCCGTGCGGTAAGCCTTTAGTCCTTCAAAGGTTTCCTGGGCGTAGTGCAGCACCAGCGAAGCTGGATCCAGCATCAGCGGTCCGTAGGGACGAATTTGAGCATCATGCCAGCCTAGCTGTTCATCATAATCCATCTCGAACATGTAGTCTGTGAAAATTTTGCCGAAACCAAAATCAGACTCGGGTTTGGGTTTAAGCTGAGCGGCGGGGATAAAATGAATATGCATCGCAATCATCCTTTCTGTATGAAATAATGAGAAAATAATAAACCAAAGCTGAAAAAAGTCAACGGATTTTTCATTAGATGAAAATTGTTTCTTTTGAGATCGAACAGATCAGGTGTGTAGTGGCTTGAAATATTTTTTGCACTGTTCTTCTATTGTTGCCATTAAATCAAAGAACCACTGGAAATTCTTGTTTCATTTCATTGATGGATGAAAGAATTTACAAGAACTGAAAAGTTTTTAATTTGCGCTTGACAAGAGAGAGATGACGCTGTAAACTGGGGTTAATCAAAATCTGTGAACAGAAGAGTAGTTGTGGATAAGGTCTGAAGCGAGCGAACAAGGGTGAAAGGTTCGCGGCCAAACCATAATGAAGCGCATCTGGGAGATGGAATTCTGAATAAAATAGGAATTCACGTGTTTCCGCGTTAAGGATTGAGGGGGTTGGCTCTTGCAGTCAGCAACTAGAATGGTACCGCGATCAATCGTTTCTAGATATTTGGAAACGATTTTTTTGTTATCAAGGACCGTCTATTGCTTCTGTTATCAGCATACCCTACGCTGGCGGGAGTTATTCTTCCGCGGGTTATACCAGTAAAGGAAGGGAAAGAAAATGAAAAAGCTAGGAATTATCCTCTGTGCGGCTATGCTTGTGTTAGTCAGCGCATGCTCTGGCGGCAACAGCAATTCCGGTACAACGATCGGAACCGATCCGCAGAATCTGAAGGTTGCGATGGGCGGACAGATTACAACACTGGATCCAGGGTTGAGTACGGAAACCGTCAACAACTACATTCTTCGGCATACAACGGCCGGACTGTTTCGTCAGGATGAGGACAACAACATCGTTAATGATCTGTGCGAAAGTTATTCTGTTTCAGATGATGGTCTGACTTATACTTTCAAAATCAGAGAAGGCGTCATATGGAGTGACGATCAGCCGCTGACTTCCAAGGATTTTGAATACGCGATTCTTCGGAATCTGACCTACGGCGCAGAAAATTCATGGGCAGTTTATTATCCGAGTTCCTATTTAAAAGGCGCGGAGGAGATTTTGGCCGACGATACGTTTGATCCGGAAAACAACACTATTGAAGGTATTGAAACACCAGATGATCAGACTTTGATCCTGAATTTGAAGAAGCCTTGCGCTTGGTTCCCGCAGATGCTGACCAACAATGTCTGGAAGCCGCTGCGTGCTGATTTCGCTGATCAGCATGAATCAGTATGGGCTCTGAAGCCAGGCTATCCGTCAGTTGGACCTTACCTTTTAGAAGAATGCAATGAAAATGAAAAAGCAATCATTGTTAAAAACGATAAGTATTATGATGCCGATTCGGTCATCATGCCTAAGATCACGTTCTTGGTTATGAGTGATACGGATGCGCAGGCGTTGGCGTTTAAAAACAGCGAGATAGATATTGCGCTCAATATTACGCCGACTTTGGCTGAAAATTATTCCAATCAAAGCGAAATTTGGAATAAGCCGGATGTTTCCAATTACTTCCTGGCAATCAATTCCGGTTCTACAGGTCCGGAAACAATGCAGAATGTCGATGTCCGTCGTGCTTTAGCGTTGGCGATTGATAAAGAAGCGCTGGTGACTGCCGTCGGCAGCAGTGAATATTACAAAGTTCTCAATGGCTATATTCCGGAAGGATTAGCGGGAGCTGAAGGTGATTTCCGTCTGGAAGAAGATGCGAAGGAAAAATATCTGGAATATGATCCGGAAGAAGCGAAGGCCCTGCTGGCAAAAGCCGGTTATGATGAAAACAATCCGCTGAAAATTGTTTACAAATATTCACAGACTCAGCTGCATGCCGACGTAGCTCAGATTTTGCAGCAGATGTGGGATAAAATTGGCATTGACTGCGAACTGACAGTCGTCGAGTCCGGCGTCTTCTATGATCAGATCGACAATGGTGACTTTGAAATCTGCCGATACGGCTACAGTGCTGGCGATGATCCATCACAGTATTTAAGCTTGTGGACAACTGGCCAGCAGGTCGTTGCCGCTGTGGATGATCCGGCATATGACAAGATGGTGGATGAAGCGGGATATCTTGTTGATCATGCAGAATACATGAATGCCCTGCATGCTGCTGAACGCTATCTGGTGGAAGAAATGGTCTATGTTATTCCGCTGTTCAACTACAATACACCTTGCCTGTTAAAGTCCAACATAAAGAATGTTCAGATGTGGGGACTCAATCCATACTACGGCGGTGTCAGCGTCGAAGCAGCGGCTGAGTAATCTTCAAGGAGTAAGGGTGGTTCACTCCATCCTTCTTCTTTTTAAAATGAAAATCTGCTTGCGAATAGGACTGACAGCAAATCAGAAAAATTCTTGCTTCCAGCAAAGGGAAAAGCCGGAATTCAATCTGGAAATGAATTTAATAAATATCAGACTGCAATGATTAAGGAAGATGCGAAATAATGAAAATTCTGAAAATGTTTTCATGAAAACTTTATAAATATTTCATGAAAGTGTTGACATTTGATTCCTGGGGTGTAAAATTAAAAACAATCCAGAAAGAGAATGGGGGATTCTATATGAAAAAGTGGATCGCATTAGTTTGTTCCTGCATGCTTCTTTTCGCAGGCTGTACGACCAAGCAAGAGGGAACGGCCGGCTCCGGTCAGCCGGCAACCGATGATTCAGTGAAAGCAAACGAACTGACCGTAGCGGTTGGAGCTCAGTTTACGACATTGGATCCGGCACTGAATTCCGAACTCATCAACGGGTATGTTATGCAGCATACTTACAGTACTTTATTTACTAAGGATGAAGATAACAATCTGATTCCAGATCTGGCAGAAAGCTGTGAAATCAGTGAAGATGGCCTGACTTATACGGTAAAACTGAAGGAAGGCATTGAATGGAGCGATGGTGTTCCATTAACGGCTGAACATTTCCGTTACGGGATTGTCCGAGCTTTAACCTATGGCGCAGAAAATGCGTGGTCAATTTACAATCTGGTTACGTACTTGGATGGCGCAGCGGCGTATGAAAGCGATGATACTCAGGATGCAGAAACTCTGCAGATTCCTGGTGTTCAGGCAGTGGATGATACTACCTTGGTCTTCCAGCTGATCAAGCCGTGTGCATTCTTCAAGGCCTTGTTGAATTCCTATGCGTTCATGCCGGTTCGTGCCGACTTCGCACCGCAGCATGATTCCACGTGGTCTTTCACACCGGGCTATCCGAGCGTGGGTCCTTACACTCTGGAAGAATGCAATGAGAATGATAAGATTATTGTTGCAAAGAATGAAAACTACTACCGTGCCAATGAGATTACCCTGGACAAAATTACCTTCCAGGTTATGACAGATATGGATGCTCAGGCTCTGGCATTTAAGAACAATGATATTGATATCGCTCTGCGTGTGAATTCCACATTACCTTTAACCTATGAAAACAAAGATGAATTGTGGAAAGTTGAGAGTCCTTCAAATTACTTCTTAGTTGTTAACAGCGGTCCAACAGGTCCGGAATGGATGCAGGATGTCCGTGTTCGCCGTGCACTGGCACTGGCGATTGATAAAGAAGCTTTGGTCACAGCAGTCGGCGATCCTTCTTATTATGTACCGTTAGACGGTTATGTCCCGAATGGATTAAAGGGGTCAGAGAAAGATTTCCGTACCGAAAGTGATGAAAAAGAAAAATTCCTGGAATATGATCCGGAAGAAGCTAAAAATCTGTTGAAGGAAGCAGGTTATGATGAATCCAATCCGCTGAAGATTACGTATAAGTATTCTCAGACCACACTGCATGCGGACGTTGCGGCAGTTCTGCAGGGAATGTGGAAGTCGATCGGCGTAGAGTGTGATTTGGAAGTAGTCGAATCCGGCGTTTATTACAATCAGATTTTCAATGGTGACTTTGAAATTGCCCGTTATGGCTACACTGCCAGTGATGACCCATCCCAGTTTCTGACATTGTGGACAACAACGCAGCAGCAGACACCAGCGGTGGATGATCCGGAATATGACAAAATGATGGATGCGGCGACTTACATTGTTGATTATAACGAGTACATGGAAGCACTGCATAACATTGAACACTATCTGGTTCAGGAGAATGTCTATGTAATCCCGCTGTTCAATTACGGCGATCCGATGCTGAAGAAAACATACGTTCAGAATACGACGCATGTCGGCGCTACGCCGTTCTATGGTTATTGCACGATCGAAAAGTAATGACTTTTTAGAGGTCTGGCTGTCCAGACCTCTTCCCCTGTCGGGGAAGCGATTGAAAAATCTTGATGGAAAATGTTTCAGAAAACTTTATGAAACAAATTGACAAGAGGTCTAAAAAAAGATAGAATAAAACCATTACAAAAACTTTGGATTCAGTCTGTCCGGTCATGATTGAATCGACAGTTTTTGCAGGAAAGGGGGCTTTTTAATGTTTAAATATGTATTAAAACGGATCGGCGTCGGAATATTGACGTTGTTCATTCTGGCTACCGTTACCTTTTTTTTGATGAAGATTATACCAGGTTCACCCTTTGCCGGTGAAAATACGAAAATCCCGGCTTCGGTTCAGGAAAAGTTGATGGCGAAGTACAATCTGGACAAGCCGGTATTGGAACAGTATGTAATTTATATGAAAAATGCTGTTCGCGGGGACTTTGGCGTATCCACACAGCGCAAAGGCCGAAGCGTCAATGATATCATTGCGATCGGGATGCCGGTTACAGCCAAGCTGGGCTTTGTTTCCTTCGTTATTGCGATGGTTGTCGGAATCACGCTGGGAACGATTGCGGCATTTACCAAACACAAATGGGTCGACAATCTTGTTATTGCGATTGCGACGGCCGGTGTCAGTATTCCAGGCTTTCTCTTGGCGCTGCTGCTCATGATTGTGTTTGGCGTCTGGCTGCATATCTTCCCGATTGTCGGTTTGTCAAGCTGGAAACATTATGTGCTGCCGGCAGTTTCTCTGGCACTTTCGCCGATTGCGATGATTGCTCGTCTGACGCGGTCGAGCATGATGGAAGTTATGCGTCAGGATTATATGGTCTTAGCCCGTTCAAAGGGTTCCTCACAGTTAAAGGTTATCGTAAAGCATGGCTTGAAAAATGCAATGATTCCGGTCATCACTTATGCCGGACCGTTGATTGCGACGTTAATGACAGGGTCCTTTGTTATTGAAAGTCTGTTCTCAGTTCCGGGCATCGGGGCTGAATATGTCACCAGTATCTCCAATCGTGACTACACGATGATTATGGGGCTGACGATCTTCTTTGGCGCCTTCATTATCATTGCCAATATTATTACCGATATATTAAACGCTGTCGTTGATCCGCGGATCAAGCTGGACAGCTAGAAAGGAGCTGGCGATGGAAGAAAAAGAACTGATGCTGGATGACAGCCTGTTTGAACCGCTGGACAGCAGTGAGAAAAACAATGAATTTATTGCCGTTGAAAGCAAAACCTATCTCCAGGACGCCTGGCGGCGTTTTAAGAAAAATAAGCTGGCTCTGTTCGGGCTCATCTTTCTGATTTTAATCACCTTGGCAGCGATCATCATTCCGATGGTTTCTCCATTTACCTACGACGGTCAGGATCTGGCCAACCGCAACGCTTTGCCGAATATGGTGCATTTGATGGGTACGGATAAATTAGGCCGGGATATTATGGTGCGGGTTATGTATGGCGCGCGCATCTCTTTGACAATTGGCTTTGTCGCTGCCTTTTTGAACCTGATCATCGGCGTCATCTATGGCGGAATCAGCGGCTTTGTCGGCGGGAAGGTGGATATGGTCATGATGCGGATTGTCGACTGTATCTATGCAATTCCCTCGATGCTCTATGTCATCCTGATTATGATGATTTTCGGGTCAAATATGTTCTCTGTTTTATTGGGAATATCGATTTCCTCCTGGGTTGGCATGGCCCGGCAGGTCCGTTCGCAGATTCAGACGCTGAAACAGCAGGAATTTTCCATGGCGGCATTTGTAATCGGCGCCAGTAAGAAACGAATCCTGTTTAAGCATCTGATTATCAACTGTATGGGACCGATTATTGTTTCTGCGACGCTGATGGTGCCTAACGCAATCTTTACAGAAGCGTTCCTGAGCTTTATTGGTATTGGCATCAGTGCTCCTCAGGCCAGTTGGGGTACTTTAGCTTCTGAAGCGCGCGGCTTGGTTCAGAGTTATCCAATTCAGATTATCTGGCCGGTTGCGGCGATCTGTCTGACCATGCTGTCACTGAACTTCATTGGTGATGGATTCGGCGAAGCCCTGGACCCGAAGAAGAGATAAGGAGGAGAAAACCATGAATGAACTGTTAAAAGTTGATCATCTGACCGTGGATTTCTCCACAGATCAGGGCACGGTTCACGCTGTGCGTGATGTTTCCTTCTGCGTTTATCCGCAAGAGGTACTGGGCATCGTCGGCGAATCCGGCTCCGGCAAAAGCCAGACGATGTATTCCGTCATGGGCTTGCTGGCGGACAACGGTAAGATTACGGCGGAAGATATCCTGTTTGACGGTAAGAAAATCCATGAATCTGCGTTTAAAAATCATTCGGAATATGAAAAGACGATGCAGCATATTCGCGGCAACGACATGGCGATGATTTTCCAGGATCCGATGACGTTTTTGAATCCAGTTCTGAAAATCGGAACGCAGCTGATTGAACCGCTGCAGAATCACACCAAGATGTCAAAAAAGGAATGTGAACAAAAGGCAATTGAGCTGATGCGTCAGGTCGGTATTCCTTCACCGGAAAAGCGGATGAATCAGTATCCTTATGAATTTTCCGGCGGAATGCGGCAGCGCATCATTATTGCGATGGCGCTTGCCTGCAATCCAAAACTGATCATTGCCGATGAACCGACCACGGCCTTGGACGTCACGATCCAGGCCCAGGTGCTGGAGCTGATTCAGGACATGAAGGAAAAGCTCGGTTCTTCTGTCATTATGATTACGCACGATCTTGGTGTTGTTGCCAGCCTGTGCAATCGGATTGCGATTATGTACGGCGGAAAGATTGTTGAGATCGGAACTGATAAAGAAATTTTCTATGAACCTAAGCATCCCTATACGCAGGGCTTACTGAACTGCATTAATAATCCGGAGGATGATGATAAAGATCTCCAGCCGATTCCGGGTTCTCCGCCGGATTTGTTAAATCCGCCGAAGGGCTGTCCGTTTGTCGACCGCTGCGAGAAAGCGATGAAGATCTGTAAGCAACAGATGCCGTCGGCCACCGCTTTTTCCAAGACGCATGAATGTGCCTGCTGGCTCAATGAATTGAAAAAAAGGGAGGGTAAAAAATGAATAACACTGAAGTCATTTTAAAAGTTACCAACCTGAAAACACATTTTGATGTCACAAAAGGCATGTTTGCCAAGAAGCAGATCGTCAAAGCCGTAGACGGCGTCAGCTTTGAAATTCATAAAGGTGAAACCTTTGGATTAGTGGGTGAATCTGGATGCGGCAAGTCTACGCTGGGACGGACCATCGTTAAATTATATGAACCCACTGAAGGTACGATTGAATACAAGGGACAGGATATTACCAAACTGAAAGGCAAAGAACTGAAAGAGTTCCGCAAATCAGTTCAGATGATTTTCCAGGATCCATATGCATCCCTGAACCCACGAATGACAGTCGGAGAAATTATTCGGGAACCGATGGATATCCACAATATATACAACAGCGCAAAAGAACGCGAAGACCGGGTCGTGGAGCTGTTAAAAATTGTTGGTCTAAAACCAGATCATATCCGTCGTTATCCCCATGAGTTTTCCGGCGGTCAGCGGCAGCGTATTTCCATTGCCAGAACCTTGGCTTTGAATCCGGATTTCATCATCTGTGATGAACCGATTTCCGCATTGGACGTTTCCATTCAGGCACAGATTATCAATCTGTTGAAAAATATCCAAAAAGAAATGGGCATTTCTTACCTGTTTGTCGCGCATGATTTAAGCATGGTTAAGCACATTTCTGATCGGATTGGTGTTATGTATCTGGGCAACATGGTTGAGATTGGGGAAAGCAGCGATCTGTACCACAATCCAATGCATCCATATACGAAGGCACTGTTGTCCGCTGTGCCGATTCCGGATCCGGAAATTGGCAAATCCAAGAAGCGAATCGTACTGCAGGGGGAACTGCCAAGCCCGCTGGATCCGCCGTCCGGATGTGCTTTCCGCACCCGTTGTCCCTATGCAACGGAAGAATGTGCAAAAGCGAAACCGCAGCCATCCATGATCAATGGCCGGCAGGTTTCCTGTTTCCAGTTTCAGGCAGGCATTAAATAAAAATCAGAATTCACACGGGATTTCGCAAGAGGTTCCGTGTTTTTCTTTTTTGTCAGTTACAGAAATAGGCAGAAATGAAGAAAAAGAGTACAATAAGGAAAAGGAGAAGATTATAATGGAAAAACAAGCGTGGATTGATTATTTAAAAAGCCTGGAAAAAAATGCGATTACTGCGACAGCCTCACGTCAGCTGAAACCACCGACACAGATTCACACAAAGGTCGGCGGCATTCCGGATCTGCCACCTGATTTTGAATGGCCTTACTTTGAAAATTTAAGGAAGTGGCCTACTTCTTCCCGCCATCCGCTATCCTTTATAGCACAGATCAGACTGGATGAATTGATTCCTTACGATATAGAGCATCTTCTGCCAAGCCGTGGTATTTTGTATTTCTTTTTTGATCTGGAAACTTATGAGGATCAAGAATTATGGGATAAAAATGTATTTTATTACGATGGTGATCTGGCGTTATTGAAACCCCATCCGCTGCCGGAAGGAATATCCGATGAGGGAAGATTTCCTGAATTCACGTTAAATTATCAAACCTTGCGGGATCATCCAAGCTGCCAGGAATATTGTAAATATTATGACAGGGAACAGAAGTATGAAAAATGGGATGAAAGCTATGAGGTTGATGCAGAAGAAGCCGGCTATGTGGCTCGTTCTATTTGTGATGATCGTGTTTTTAAACTGTTAGGTTATGGGGATATCATCCAAAATGAGGTGCTCAGCAGTGCTGTTTATCAATATCAAAGTTTGTGTTCTGAGTCTCAGGAAGAAAGTCAGCCGCTGGATTGGATTAACTTATTCCAGACAGGCTTTTTGATCAGTTCTGACTGTCAGGAGTATTGGGGAGATGGTGGGAGTCTTTATTTCTACATTCGCAAACAAGATCTCAAGAATAAAAACTTTCATCATGTTTGTGTTATGCACGAATGCGGCTAAGTTAAGATCAATACAAAGATAAATCTGCCGACAATAATTTGTCGGCTTTTTTTATACAAGCAGCAGACTTTGTACATAATTTGACCCGGATTGAGGATAAAAAATGGGCTCAGATTCTGTCCGAAAAGTAGCATGGATAGGCAATGAAGTATAAGGAAAACGCATTTACAATGAAAGTAAAGAAAGGAGGAGCCGTTATGAAAAAGAAAATTGTGGGATTATGCGCCTGTCCGGCAGGCATTGCCCATACCTACATCGTTGCTGACAAATTGGAAGGGGAAGCCAGACGGTTAGGTTACGAAGCAAAAGTTGAAACACAAGGCTTTGCCGGAATCGAAAATGAATTGACCCAACAAGATCTGGACGAAGCGTGCCTCATCATTTTAGCCAATGACATTGCCATCAGTGGTGAGGAGCGATTTGAAGGTTATGAAACAAAAACGGTTCATTCCAGCATGCACGAAATACTCCATCATGCTCAAGAAGTTATCGAACGCTATTTTGAAGAGGAGGGATAATTATGAGCAAAACAAAGTGGCAACAAGGCTTTAACACATTCCAAAAACATCTGATGACCGGAATTGGCTACATGATTCCAGTTATTGTTGCTCCGGGAATTGTGATGGGTGTTGCTCAGGTCGCAGCATCAATGTTAGGCTTGGACATCAAATCCGCGGAAGCGCTAGTCAGCATGGATGCCCTAACTCGTTGTCTGGCCTGGATGCAGCAAGTGGCAGGACCCCAGTGCCGGGATCTAATGTATCCAGTACTGGCAGCCTATATTTCTTACTCGATAGCCAATCGAACTGGCCTGATTGTCGGCTTCTTTGGCGGCTTACTCTCCGTCCTGTCCGGCGCCGGTTTCTTTGGGGCAGTGATTACCGGCTTTCTCGGCGGCTATCTGATGAATTTCTTAAAGAAACAAATAAAGGTCAGCCGAACCTATTTACCGGTTATGAATATGGTCGTTTATCCATTAATCGGAACCCTGGCAATTTTCCTGGCTGCTTATTTTATCATCAATCCGCTGGGAAATTGGATTACTCAAAGCATCGTGTCATTAATTAATGTTATTGGTAATCTGGGAGGCGTGGCGATTAGTTTTATCTTGGCGGCAGGCAATTCCTTTGATATCGGCGGACCGGTTTCTAAAGGTTTTATGGCCATTACACTGCAGCTGGCTGATGCTGGATTTTCGAAAAGTCCTTTGTCCATCGGTTCTGTAGTTCCAGCAATAGGATTTGGATTTGCGACTTTGCTGGATAAGTTTGTTTTGCGCAAACACTTGTTTACAGAAGATTTGCAGGCCAGCGGAACACCAGCCTTAATATTAGGTTTGCTGTGTGTTGCCGAAGGAGGTCTGCCCTTGCTGCTGTCGGATCTGCTGTTTATGATCCCCATTAATTGCTTGGGCGGAGGACTCGCTGCGGCCAGTGCCTACCTGTTTGGAGTGCACATGCCGAAAACTGTACCTGGAGGCATTCTTGGCGTACCCCTGATGGAGAAACCCTTGCTTTATATTCTTTCCATTCTGATCGGTGCTTTGACGGTTGCAGCATTGATTTTATTACGGAGAATGCGTCTGGCTAAAAAATTTCAAATTGAGAAGGAGGCTTAAAATGACACAAAAACGATTCTTATCCGCGACCCCCAGCGAGCTTACCGCGATGACTCCAGTTGAGCTGTTAAGTGCAATCCGGATGTCTGAAGGCCGGATCATTCGCGCCGCAGCCCGGATCCGCGGTGCAAATATGATTGATCATGTAACGAATGCAGAATTAGCAGCTGCTTTTGGTGCAGATATTGTAAATATTGATACTTTCGATCCTTTTAACCCTTATATTCCAGGGTGGCCAAGCAAAGATCCGGCTCTGGATGAAGTGACAGAGCAAACAGTTCAAATTCCGTTGGGACGAGGATATACATTTCAGGAAATCAGCGAGATTGTGGGGCGACCGCTGTCTATTCTCATGTTTGCATGCAATCCTGAGGATAGGCAGCGAACAGAGCAGGTCTATGGCAAAGGGATTGTTGCGACAGTCGATAGAATGATTGAAGCCCGTCGTTTAGGCGTTAAACATATTTGTGTATCGGGTTGGGCACGCCTTGAATCTTTTGTCGAATTGTTTACCGCCGTCCGCAAGGAACTTGGCGATGATTTGATTCTTCAGTTCAATCGTCCTCACGGGCCCGGTATTTTGAATCAAAAAGCCGGATTTAAGGAGTTGATCACAGAAGCTGAGATTGTCGCTTTTATTCAGGCCGGCGTGAACATTGTTGGGATTCCAGCTCCCGGTTCGCTGCCAGGATGGGATTTGACGCGATGCAAACACTTCGTTGACTTGATTCATGAATACGGTGCATTGGCTTCGCTGGGGGTCCATACATCACAAGAAGGTTCTTTTCCTCAGACTGTGGAACAAATCGCCCTCTATGCGAAAATGGCCGGAGCGGACATTCACGATTTAGGAGATTCCGGCTATAACGAACAGATTCCAGATCCGCTGAATATTTTCCATTATTCAATGGCGATCCGTGGCCGCCGGCATACATATCGCAGAATGGCCATGTCGAACAGACGATAGGAGGAATAGAAGACAATGCTTCCATTAATACAATGGATTGAACGCGTTCCGGAAAAAGGACGCTTATTAATCAAAACCCGCAAGCAAAATCTGCAGCCTTTGTTGGATTACCTCAAAGATCAATTGGAAACCATCAATGAACTTGTTTATGTAGGTTCTGGAAGTTCTTTTAATTCCGTGATGAGTGCTAAAGGATGGATAGAACAAATCACGCGATTGAAGGTCAGCGTTATGACTCCGAATGAATATCTGTATGATCGCACAGTTCGCAATCCTAAAGCACTGACAATTTTTCCTTCCCAATCCGGGACTTCGGTGACGACCCGGAAAGCACTCCAGTTTGCTCAGCAGCAAGGTTTGCTGAATGTCGCTGTAACACAGAATCCTCAGCAGTACATGTCACAAGAATGCGGTGTTCATGTGGACATGATGTGTGTCGATGAAGAGTATAAGATGCGGACAGTGGGTTATGTTTCAGGAATTCTGATTCAGCTTTTGATCGCAGTGGAAATCGGCTTGAAAAAAGGAACGATTACGCCGGAACAAGAAGAAAAGTGGATCAGTCAGATGGAAGCGGCTTTGGCAAGCTGGCCGGAAATCGAAGAAAAAACAAAGACTTGGTTTAAAAACAATCAAAGTCAGCTTTTAGGCTCATCCATGTTTGCGGTATATGGAATTGATGGTTTATGGGGTGTTGCCTTGGAAGGGGCACTGAAATTGATTGAAATCGGGAAGACAATGGCCTTAGGCTATGAATTGGAAGAAGGAATGCATGGACCGACTCTAGGTTTTCATCCCCAGCTCTGTGTGTTGGTGATGAATGACGGCGGTCGGGAAACGGAGCGTGCCCGCGGTCTGGCTCGATTTGTGAAATGTGAATTCGGCAATGGTTTTCTGATTGGCGCCAATCCGGTGGATGAGACCGATCTGGCATGGACGCCTCAATCGGAGTTTCCAGCCTTGGAATTTCCTTGTGTCTTTCAAGTGCTGAGCTGGTGTTTGGCGCAAGCAAAGGATGTCGATCTAACGCTGCCAATTGCCCAAAACGAAAAGCCTTATTTCCAAACGCATCAATATACGGAGAAGCTTTAATCTGAATCTGAATGATTGAATTATGGAACGGAGGGAGATTTGCAGGCGCTTTTCATGTTCTTGAAGCCGTGAACAATGAGTCTTCAGGTTAAAAGTAAATACAAAAAAATCAAGAAACTAAGCATAAGTGCTGAAATCAGATACGGCAGCGCTTATGTTTTTTTTCAGGATATCCAGGTCATGGCAGAGAAAAAGACTGGGATTCAAAGTGGAATTGAAGATCTTTCTTTCAATCAGAATCATACAGTCTTTTCTAGGATTTCGTTTATGTGTCTGTTTAAGACTTTTACAGAATTTACAGCTCGGTCTCGATCGTTTTTTCTTTTCGATTCTATCGAAAGCTTGCAGCGGATAATGGATGATCGATTTTTAAGTTTAGAGTTCTGTTTCAATACTTTCAAATAAAATGCGCAGGAAATCATCAGCCTGTGTTTGTTGAATTAATCGCTGAACCTTATCGGAGTCTTGGATTAAGCGGTAAATCATGGGAAACACACATTTATTTTTCTTAACTGCAGGATTAATGATTCCTACAAAAACTAACTGAACATGAGCAGTCCCCCAAGCCACAGGTTCTTTTAAGATACCCACTGCTAGCATGGTGTCAATCGGAACTGACAGAAAACAATGCGGAATCGCAACTTTTTCTGTGATCTCAGTTGAAGACATGGCTTCCCGTTCTTTGATGGCGGTGGCAAAGGCTTCGCTGATCAATCCGGTCACCACCATAGAATCTGTTAAGTGATTCAAGGCTTCATCTTTGTTATTTCCAGGAATATCCGGGAAAAACAATTCACGGCGAAATAAAGAACGCAAATATTGCAGGGATGTATAATTGTTAATCATAAATTCGACTTTTTGAATATCGCTGGCTGTGACCATTGGGCTGATCAGAACTGCCGGAAGCTGAATTTCCGTCATGGACAGCGGAACGGTTGTGATAATGAAATCAGCGCTCAGAGTTGGAGAATCAAGCAGCTCATAGGAGGCAAGCACGGCCTGGATAGCTAATTGTGGGATGTTTCGGCTTAAGCGCAGCCGAATGAGTTCAGAAGTCCCCATTCCACTGCCGCAGACAATAATTGTCCGGCATAAAATTGTCGGCCGCTCTTTTTCTAAGGCTGCTGCAAAATGCAGAGCAATGTAGCCAAGATCATCGTCATTGATTGCCAGCTGATGCTTCTCTTTCAGCATTTCACAGCCAATTAAAGAATAATTATAAGCTTCAACATACTGAGATTTGATCAATGAAATCAGCGGATTGGGTAAAGTTGCTTTCAGATAATAGCGGGAAAACGAGGCGTATAAATGGGTCATCAACGCTTTTTTTAAGGTTTCATCACTACGGAAATCAACCTTGCAGAGATTCAAAATATTATTCAGCATATCCTCTACCAACTCTTTCAGCCAAACCGCAGAATCCAATACCTCTGACTGAAGGGCCTGAGTGCGATTGCCGATAATTGAGGCAAAGTATAAGCGTTCTTCATCACGGATGAGGACTTGATCGCAAAAAAGGTTCAGAATCGCAGAAGCGGCACGCTGAACTGTTGGCTGAAGAGTTTCGCTTAAGTGCGGAATAGAAAGATGGATCAGCGCACCGTTGTGAATTCGGCACAGACTCACCATTAAATATTTGAGACAGTAATGCACAAGATCTTCTTCAGGAGGAATACCTTCTTCCTTCAGTATTTGACAGATTTGACTTGTTGACTGGCTGAGCGAAAACGGCATGCTTGCTAATAATTCAGGTTCTGCAGAAAGAAAGGAGGCTGTAACAAACAGCGTTTTTACCATAAAATTGCGAATGTCAATTTCGTTTCCTGCGATGTAATACCCATAATAAGGTCGATTGGCTAACTGAATTCCGTTTTCCTTCAGCGTTGCTTTTACTTCAATCATTAATTTGTTGAGTGTTGAGCGAGAGATATAAAGTTGGTCAATCATTTCGTTCTGAGATAAAGTTGAATGAACTAACAGGTTTTTTAAAATCTCGAATTGCAGCTCACCACTGTTTTCAGAGAATTCAAAAACTTTTGTTTTTTCCCGCAGAAAAGCCTCAAAAAGAAGGGCATCGTGGACTTCCAGATGGTAGCCAGTCTTATCAGAAAGGATACAGGCGCCGTGCTCTTCCATCAGCGGGCTCAGTTCGGCGATGTAACGTTTACAGGTGCGGGGAGACAGTTTGAGCTGCTGAGCCAGCATACCGCTGGTCAGCGGATGGTGCTGTTGGTTCAGCAGCTTGATCAGCTGAAACATTTTTCCGTTCAGCATGGAGCTCACCTCCTTGCATTACAGCTGAATATCGTTGAATAAAGTACAGATGTCGCTTACTTTGTCAAGCGAGCGAAGCTGGCCGACAAAAGTTTCATCGATCAATTTGCGCGCAAGCTGGGATAATAATTTAATGTGAGTATTCTCAGCATTGGATAGGGGAACAGCCAAGACGAGAACCAAATCAACTTGTTCATCAGGACTCCAACAGATCGGCTGCTCCAGATGGACAAAGAAGACAGAAGGCCGGCGAATGGCTTCCAATCGACAATGAGGAATAGCGATTCCATCGCCGACACCGGTGGAAAATTCAGCTTCGCGAACCCATAATCCGTGGAGAAAGATTTCAGCATTTTCTATAATTTGTGCTTCTGCCGCCCATTGACTGGCTGCTTGAAACAGGGATTCTTTGGTCGTGAGCGAACAGTGCAGATGAATATAATCAGGTTTGATAATTTCATTCATAATGATTACTCCTTATGAATGTATTGTAATAACAAGGAAGGAGAACCTCATTCTCTACTTTTACGCTGCAGGGTGACAGAAAAAAGGAAGCCTGATTTTGAATAACAAGGGTAGTATAACAAAGATCATCCTCGTTTAAGCGATGGCAATAATTGGAAAAAAGAATAAGGTTCAGTCAGTTCGGAACTTGATTCGAAAAATTGACCTGTTTTTAGCGGCTTTTAATGTATAATTAAAGACAACAAGAGCGGTGCGAAGGGGGCATTCAATGCGGCATCCATTTTATGAATATTTGTCCCGGAAAGGGTGGACGTATAATCAGTTAGAAACATTGTGGGCACATAATCGAAGACAGAACCTCTGGGCTCTTATTATGATTAGCCTTGGCGGCGTTATGTTTTGGTATTCCCATCATGATGTAAAGCCGGAGCTGCCGCAAGTGATCCATTTTCCGAATCATTACGTGGCTGAGGAAACGGTGGAAAAAAAAGATCGCTGGCAGGATGCTCGCGGCGATCAGCGCTATCAATGCATTCTCAGCGGCCATTTGACAGAAACGGATCAATGGGTAAATTGGGAGGTGACAGTGATTGAATTTCAGGAAGACAGCGATCCTCTCTTAGGCTATCTGCGGGAGATGGGAATGATCATTAACCAAGCTCAGTTTCAGGCAAATCAAGCGGATTCTTATCTTGATCAGCGACCCGGATTGGAAATGTTGGATGCCGGTCAATGGAATTGTGACCGAGCTTATTTGGATACCAGTGAGCAGAGGCGGAGTAGCGTCTATCTGCTTTCAGAAAACCGGGTCATCGTTTTTCGATTTACTCCGTCGATGGAATTGTCAGCGGAGCTCATGAAGCAGCTCAGCGCTGTTTTCACAAGAACGGACTTGTTTAAATCCTGAGTTTGTGAACGGAATGGATTTCATGGGAGGTCATCGAACTGATTTATGTGTTTTTTAATTTCTTAATTCAGAAATCCGGCGTTTATCCACGCCGTTTTTGTTTTCCTGCATAGACATGAATGAGGAGGTGAGATCAATGGCGAAAATACTGATTTATGATCCGGATACCAATCAGATTTATGTCGAGTGGCGAGAGGAAAGTGATCCGATGCCGTATTCTTATGGCCGAACCTTATTGGTCAGGGAATTTCGCGGTTCCAGCCGGTCTACGGTTTTCTGGACCACGACGACCGCGATGGAAGCCTGGAACGCAACCCGCCGGACGTATGGAGCGGCGATTCCAGTCGGCTATGCGTTTAAGCGAATTTGGGAAGGTGGTCACGGTCTGCAGTCACAGCATTATGTCGGCGTATCCTTTGACGTTGGGCAGCGGCTGTCCCAATCCCAGCGCAATCAGATCTGGCGGACAGCGAACAACCTCGGCGTGTGGGGATATGTCGAACCTCTGTCCATGACGCCGACCTGGGTTCATTTCGACCGCCGTTATGCACGCGGTGCCTGCGGTGGAACTTCGGGATTCCCAACGCTGCGTGAAGGCGCTGTCGGCTGCTATACCCTAGTGCTGCAGGATGCGCTGAATGCTTTAGGGTATTCCACGCGCTGGCTGGATGGAAAATTCGGCAATGCAACCCGAACAGCGCTGATTCAATATCAGCGCGACAACGGCTTAGGCGCCGATGGCGTTGCCGGATGCAATACGTGGAAAAGAATTGCGGCGGAAGTCGTCGGCATCGGACGCACTCCGACGGTGATCGATCCATAAGAAAAGCTTCAAGGCAGGCATCTGCCTGTCTTACATCGAAAAAGAAGCAGAAAACAAGAATGAGAGAGGGGAGAAATTCCAAACTATTAATGTGGAAAAATACGGTAATCCCGCTCAATGAAGGCGTTTTCTTGCGAAAAGAACGAAAAAAAAACAAATGAAAGTTAATTTTCAACTTTGCAAAAAACATTTCTATGCTATAATCATTGAGTCTTATCGTATATCTTCACAGGGAACAGCGTGAAGAGTTTCTACCCAATGGCTATATATTGGACTACGATAGAACTCCAGGGGTAATTTTTGCCTGTGACTTCTATCGGACCGATAGAAGTTTTTTATTTGAAATCAGGAAGGGGAACTCATGAAAAAACAGTCAACAATCCTGCTGATCGCGCCGATCACGATCCTGCTTGTGGTCGTGCTGATCCTTCCGCTTCTGGCGGTGCTGCTGCCGACCGTATGGGAAGGCGGTGCGGTGACGCTAAGCCGCTATCTTTCCTTTTTCCAGGATCCGTATTACATCAAAATCTTTGTCCGGACCCTGCGGATTGCCTTGATCTGCACGCTGGTCTGCATGATCCTGGGAATTCCGACGGCGTATTTTATTTCCCGTGTTTCTAAAAAATGGCGTGGGATTCTGATGTCCATCGCGCTGTTTCCGATGCTGACCAACTCCGTGATCCGGGCGTTTGCCTGGATCAACATCCTGGGCAAGAACGGAATCGTCAATCAGATTCTGACTGCTCTGCATGTAGTAGATCAGCCGCTGTCGATGCTGTACACTGAATTCTCGGTTCTGATCGGAACGATTTATCTGTTTCTGCCTTTGATGATCATCACGCTGGTCGGGGTCATGGAGAATATCGACAACGATATGATGGAAGCAGCGGAAAGCTTAGGCGCCAGCCGGCTGCTTTCCTTTGTCAAGGTGATTCTGCCGATGTCGATTCCCGGCATCATCACTGGCTCAGTGCTAGTCTTCACCGGTGCCATGACAGCCTACACGACGCCGCAGTTATTGGGCGGGCCAAAAAATATGCTGCTGTCGACACTGATCTATCAGCGGGCCATGACGCTCAACGACTGGACCGGTGCCAGCGTGGTTGCGTTAGTCATGATCGTCACGACGCTGATTGTCATGAAGGGGCTGAATTTTGTTGCCGATCGTCTGGATAAGCGGGGTGAAAACTGATGCGTAAAAATAAATTTCTGACATTCTATGCCTGTCTTGTCTTCGGCTTTCTGTTTCTGCCGCTGGCGATCATTGCCGTAACGGCATTCAACACGGCGCCGACGATCAGTTTTCCGATCTCCGGCTTCACGCTGAAATGGTTTGCCAACGTCTTTGCGACGAAATCCTTTCTCAGTGGATTTCAGCTCAGCTTCATGCTGGCGATTGTTGCCACGTTGATCGCGCTGTTAGTCGGTGTGCCGGCAGCCTATGCGCTCAGCCGCAACAGTGTTAAAGGAAAAAAGCTGTTAAAGAGCTTCTTTCTCTCACCGACGATCATTCCGGGGATCGTTGTCGGCTATTCGCTGTATCAGTTCATTGTTCTGAAGATGAAGCTGCCAGTTATGCAGGGGCTTTTGATCGGTCACTTCCTGGTCGTCTTGCCGTATGTTATTCGAGTCGTCGGTTCAGCTTTGGAGCAGTTTGATTTCTCGATTGAGGAAATGGCCTGGACGCTGGGCTGCGGAAAGGTCAAGGCTTTCTTCAAAGTTGTGCTGCCGAATATTTCTTCGGGCATTGTTGCAGCGTTTATGCTGGCATTTATCAATTCTTTCAACAACATTCCGGTTTCAATGTTCCTGAGCGGTCCAGGCGTACGGACACTGCCGACAGCCTTGATGAATTACATTGAATATTTCTATGATCCGACCGTATCGGCAGTCAGCGTCTTGTTGATGGCGGCTACGATTGTCATCATGTTTATGGTTGAGAAGACACTGGGCATCGGGGCCCTGACGAAGTAGGAGGAAAAGGCATGTCAAAGGTAACCTTAAATGATATCAACGTCAGCTATGACGGTAAAACTCAGATCCTCAAGGGCCTGAATTTAGAGATCGGCGAAGGCGAACTGGTTTCTCTGCTGGGGCCTTCCGGGTGTGGGAAAACAACGACACTGCGGGTCATCGCCGGGTTCATCATTCCCAGCAGCGGTCAGCTGCTTGTCGATACCGAGGAAATGACAAAAGTTCCAGTGCACAAACGGAATTTCGGACTGGTCTTTCAGAGCTATGCTCTGTTTCCGCATCTGAGTGTTTATGAGAACGTTGCGTTCGGCTTAAAGCTGCGCAAAATGGATAAAAATGAAATGGACCGTAAGATCAAGGAAATTCTTGAAGTCTGTGATCTGACAGAATATGCCCAGCGCTTTCCGAAACAGCTTTCCGGCGGTCAGCGCCAGCGGGTAGCTCTGGCACGTGCGTTAGTCATCGAACCACGCCTGCTGCTGTTGGATGAACCCTTGTCCAATTTGGATGCCAAACTGCGTTTGAACATGCGGGTTGAAATCAAGCGGCTGCAGAAAAAGCTGGGGATCACCACGGTGTTCGTTACGCATGATCAGGAAGAATGTTTCTCGATTTCTGATAAAGTCGCCGTCATGAATGGCGGGGTGATCGAGCAGTTTGGGACGCCGGAAGAAATTTATTCCCGGCCGAAAACAGAATTTGTCGCCCGGTTTATTGGCTTTGAGAATTTCATCAAACTGCGCAGAAAAGCAGCGCAGACGTATGTGGCTGAAGATGGATCGGTCTTTGCCGTGGAGAAGGATGGCGGACAGGAAGAATGTCTGGGAACGATCCGTCCGGACGATATTCAGATCGTCAGCTCCAATGATACGGGCAGCAATACAATTTTGGCTAAGGTCGAAGTCCGCACTTATCTGGGCAAAAGTTACCAGTATGAGCTGAGCACGCCGATTGGCCGATTGGTTGTCAACGACGGTTCCGGCAACCTGGTCAATGCCGGTGAAACGATGCGGATCATGCTGCCAAGCACGAAGATCGTTTTGGTCTGAGAATCAGATGGATGCTGATTCGGACAGGAAGTTGGTTGATTTTGAAAACTGGTTTTTAGCTTCTGAGAAACGGCCGCAGGGAGAACGAAATTTCCAGGGAAATTTCAGCGGCAGTACCATTCTCAGAATTAAAATAAAACAAGCTGAACATTTTAAGGAGGAAAGAAAATGAAAAAGCTGATGATTTCGCTCTGCGCTCTGGCCATGGTTGCGGCTGTGAGCGGCTGTTCCAGCAAACCGGCAGGGGATGGCAAGACAGAAGGCCAGCGCACGCTGACCGTTTCCACCTGGGGTTTAAGTGAAGACGTGCTCGTTGAAGATGTGTACGGCCCGTTTGAAGAACTGTGCAACTGCAAGGTAATTCTGGAAACTGACACAACTGCCAATCGTTATACCAAGCTGTCCACCAATCCGGATTCAACGGTCGATGTCATTGAACTGTCTCAGGCAGCCGCCGCTAACGGCTATGTTGCCGACCTGTTTGAAAAGATTGACACAACACAGATTCCAAATCTGGAAAACATCATCGACGGAGCGAAAGCCACGGTTGCCCAAGGATATGGCCCGGCCTATACGCTCAACAGTATCGGCATTATCTATGATAAGGAAGCGGTCGGCTTTGAAATCACAAGCTGGTCGGATCTGTGGAAACCAGAACTGGCAGGAAAGCTGTCGATTCCGGAACTGTCCACAACCTTTGGCCCGGCCATGGTCTATCTGGCTTCGGATTACAAGGGTGTTGACATTACATCCGATGACGGTGCTGCGGCTTTTGAAGCGCTGAATGAACTGAAACCGAACATTGTCAGAACCTATTCCAAGTCCAGCGATCTGGCCAATATGTTTGCGGCTGGTGAAATTGCGGTTGCGGTCGTCGGCGACTTCGGCGTTCCAGTGATTCAGAATGCCGCACCAAGCACAGAGTTTGTCGTTCCTGCGGATTACACCTATGCGAACTTCAATACAATTGATATCAACAAGAATTCCAAGAACAAGGATTTAGCGTATATGTATATCAACTGGCGGATTTCCCAGGAGCTGCAGTCCGTTACAGCTGTGACGCTGAACGAAGGCCCGGTAAACAAGAATGTCGAACTGACACCGGAACAGGCCGCCAACATGACCTATGGCGAAGTTGCGGAACGGGCAAAATCGATTGACTATTCGTTTGTTAATCCGCTGATGGCGCAGTGGACGGACCAGTGGAACCGTACGATCAACAACTAACTGAAATGAAGCTTTCCTAAAAAAGGGAAGGACAATGACAAGGCAGGGTCCGTTCGGGTCCTGCCCTGTTTCAAATTTAAGACGAAAGGAGAAACCGCCTATGAATACAATCAGAATTCGCAACGCCCGTGTTTACAACAGCTATACGCAGTCCTTTGAAGAAAAAAGTGTCCTGATCCGCGGCGAGCAGTTCGCCCAGCTGCAGGAAACTGAGGAGGAAATGCGCCAGAAAGTCGATCAGGAGATTGACGCTCAAGGCCGTTGGATGATTCCCGGACTCATCGATATTCACATGCATGTTGAAAGTTCGATGACGATTCCGACCGAATTCTCCCGTCAGGCTCTGTCCTTTGGGGTGACGACGGTGGTCGCCGATCCGCATGAAATAGCCAACGTATTTGGCTTAAAGGGGATTGAGGCGTTTATGGACAGCGAACCGGTCATGGATATTTTTTACGGCATTCCGTCCTCCGTTCCCTCAACAAATCCGGATTGCGAAACCACCGGCGGTGTGATCGGGCTGGAAGAAGTGGAAAAGCTTTTAGATCATCCGCAGATCCGCTGCCTGGGAGAAGTCATGAACTTTAAGGAACTGGTCAGTGAGGACGAAACTTTGATCAAACAGATCATCGCGCTGTGCCGGAAAAAACGGCCGCTTCTGCCGCTGGAAGGACATTGTCCGAAGATCAGCGGTGCGGATCTGGCCAAGTTTATCGCTTCCGGAGTCAATGCCGATCACACGCAGCAAACCCCGGAAAGCATCGTCGAGAAAATTACTAATGGCATGTTTTTGGAAATGCAGGGCAAGTCGATCAATCCGGATACGATCCGCACTTTGGTGGATCATCAGTTCTACGAATATTTCAGTCTTGTGACAGATGATGTTATGCCGGATCACTTTCTGCATGGACATCTCAATCAGGTTCTGCTTTCTGCGGTGAAATGTGGTCTGCCGATGGAAAAAGCCATTTACTGCAGCACCTTCACTTCTGCCCGGCGAATGCATCTGGATGACCGCGGCGTGATTGCCCCGGGAAAACTGGCTGATTTTGTCCTGCTGGACAGCCTCGAGGACTGGGAGGTTCATCAGGTTTATAAAAACGGCGTTCTGGTCAGCGAGCCGAAAACCGGCTTTGCGGCTGCGGAGAAACCAGTTTCCTTTCCGCAGGAATTTTATCAATCACTGCAGCATCGCCCTTTAACGGCGGAGGATTTTGTCATCCGGGTCGCTTCTGAAACACAATCTGTTTTAGTGCATGGGATTGAAATTAATCCCCAGGCGACGTTTACCCGTCTGATCCGGATGCAGCTACCGGTCAAGAATGGCGTAGTGCAGTGGCAGGACAGCGGTCTGGCATTGATCGCCTGCATTGAACGTTACGGCAAAGGCGGTTCTATCGCGTTGGCCTTTACGCAAGGCGGAATTCATAAGCAGGGGGCGGTGGCTTCCTCATGGGCGCATGATCATCATAATCTGATGGTAATGGGCTCCAATGTTCAGGATATGGTGTGTGCTGCCAATCATCTGCTTGCGATTCAAGGTGGTTATTGCGTCTGTGTCAATGAAAAAATCCAGGCGTGTGCCTCTTTGAACGTTGGCGGCATTGTTTCCGATCAGCCGCTGGCACAGCTGGCATCGCAGGTGGAAGCAGTGCGGACAGCGATGGAAGAGCAGCTGGGATATGTTCATCATAATGCGGTCATGTCCTTTGCGACCTTGTCCTTACCAGTATCACCGGAAATTAAATTGACGGATAAAGGCTTGCTGATCGGCAAGACGCTGGAATTTATCCCTTTGATTATTGAGGAACAGGCATGAGAACCCGGATTGAAAATGTGACGCTGATCACTACTGACGAAGCCAATCATCTTTATCCTCAAGGTTGCCTGGTCATCGAGGATGATACGATTCTAGCCCTGAACGATTTCGATCTGGAAGTGGATGAAGTGATCGACGGCAAGCAGGGATTGCTTCTTCCGGGAATGGTCAATACGCATTGTCATCTGGGCATGATTCCTTTCCGGTCGTTGGGGGATGATTGTCCGGATCGGCTGCGGCGGTTTTTGTTTCCGCTCGAAAATGCAGCGATGACACGGGAGCTGGCTCAGGCTTCAGCTCGTTATGCCGCGGCGGAAATGATGCTGGGCGGCGTGACGACGGTGTTTGATATGTATTATTTTGAGGATGCGCTGGCCGAGGCGATGAGTGAGATGAACATGCGTGCGGTTCTGGCGGAAACGATTGTGGATTTTGCTAACTGCGACAGCGGCGAACCGTACGGCGGACTGGCGATCAGCGAACAGTTCATTGCCCGATGGAAAAACCGCCATCCTTTGATCACGCCGGCGATCGGTCCGCATGCGACCAATACCAACAGCGCGGAAGCTTTAAAACAAGCGCAGGCTATTGCTGAGCGGTACGATGTGCTGCTTTCCCTGCATGCGGCAGAGATGGATTATGAAATGGAAATGTTCCGCAAAGAGAAAAATCAGACGCCGATCGAATATCTGGAATCGATTGGTTTGCTGAGTCCGCATTTGGTGGCCGCACATTGCATTCATGTCCATGATCATGATCTGAAACTGATGGCTCAGCATGGCTGTCGGATTGCGCATTGTATTGGTTCCAATACGAAGGCCGGCAAGGGTGTTGCACCATTAAAAAAGATGATAGAACAGGGGATACCGGTGGGATTGGGGAGCGACGGGGCTTCCAGCGGGAATACGCTGGATCTGTTTTCCCAGCTGCCGCTTGTCGGCAAAGCGCACAAAACGGCCAATCATGACCGGTCGCTGTTTCCGGCAAAAGAGATTCTGCCGCTGGCGACCCTTGGCGGTGCCCGCGTACTGAATTTAGAGAATCAGATCGGTTCCTTGACTCCAGGCAAGAAAGCGGATTTGGTATTGGTGGAAACCCAATCGGTCAATATGTTTCCGATCTATGATCCGTTTTCCGCTTTGGTTTACAGCGCTAACGCGTCCAATGTGGATTCGGTATGGGTCAATGGCGTTCAGACGGTCAAGCATAAACAATTAGTTAAGCATGACTTGCGTGCTTTGCGCGCGGATCTGGAAGCGAAGATGCAAGTGTTCAAGGCCGAGGCGCAGCGGCGCAGTGAGGATCTGTAGTCCTTATTTGCAGGAATTGCATAATAAAATATTTCAGCAAAAATCAAGAAGATGTGTGGTTGATCAAAAAATTACTGATGATCAATACACATTTTTTCTTTTTCTAAGATGGTAAATTTTTTGTACAGTTAACCTGCTATAATAAAGATGCATAGAAAAAGTAGTGATAATGATCTAACAAGATGAATAGATAGGAGGAAACAGCCAATATGTATTATGCCCATATCAGTGAAGACAAGAAACACATGCAAACACTACGAGATCATTTGCAGGGAACAGCCGTATTAGCCGCTCAGTTCGCCAGTACTTTTGATTGTGCGCAATGGGGCTATACGGCAGGATTGCTTCATGATATTGGAAAGTACTCAGTGTCATTTCAAGATCATTTATTCAATAAAAGAACAAAAGTAGATCATTCATCAGCTGGCGCTCAAGAGTTAATGAAAAAGAATTATTATTTAGCAGCTTATTGCGTTGCAGGTCACCATGCTGGACTTGCTGATGGTGGCACTCTGGCTGATAATGCAGGAACAAAAACATTGATGGGGCGAAAGAAAAAGTGCGTGGAGAGTTACTCAGATTTTCAGAAGGAGATATCCATTCCTGAACTTGCCAACCCGCCTCTTAAACATACAGGTCAAGCAGGATTTATGATGGCCTTCTTCGTTAGAATGTTGTTCTCTTGTTTAGTGGATGCTGATTATTTAGATACTGAACGATTTATGAAAGGAGACTTGATAAAAAGAGATAAGGGTGATGACATCACAGTGCTCTGGAATCGGCTTTATGCTCATATCCAGCCTTGGCTGAAAAATAAAGATTTGACTACAGTTAATGGAAGGAGAACGCAAATCCTGCAGGATTGTTTACAAATGGGAAAATTAGATCCTGGTCTTTATACGCTCACCGTACCAACTGGCGGAGGTAAAACAGTCTCTTCTCTTGTATTTGCTTTTGTGCAGGCAGTTACTCATTATCTTAATCGTGTTATTTATGTCAATCCTTATACAACGATCATTGAACAGAATGCTGAAGTCTTTAAAGCGATTTTGGGGAGAGATAATGTTCTAGAGGATCATTATAATGTTAGCTGTGATGATCCTGATGAATTAAAGAAAATTCAGCTTGCTGCAGAAAACTGGGATAAACCGGTGGTTGTAACAACAAATGTACAATTCTTTGAATCCTTGTTTTCAAATAAGCCTTCTCGTTGTAGAAAACTTCACAATATAGCGAACAGCGTTATTATTTTTGATGAAATACAGAAAATACCGGTACAGTATATTAAACCTTGTATCCGTGTGATTCAGGAATTAATCTGTAATTACCATTGTTCGGTTGTGCTTTGTACGGCTACACAGCCCGCATTGGAAGGTTTTTTACCTGATTCTTTAAGGGCAATAGAGATTTGTCAAAATCGGCAAGATCAATATGATTTCTTCAGCCGAACAGTCTTTGAACAACGAGGTGAAGTTTCATTGAATCAACTAGCAAAAGAAATTAGTGAACAGAAACAAGCTTTATGCATTTTAAATACACGGCGAAGTGCTCAGGAAATATATATAAAAATGAGAAATCAAGAAGGGACTTTCCATTTGTCAACCTGGATGGTTCCGGAACACAGAAGAAAAATTCTTAATCAAGTACGAAAACGATTGAAAGAAAATAAGCCTTGTCGATTGGTGGCAACCAGTTTAGTGGAGGCAGGAGTTGATTTGGATTTTCAAACTGTCTATCGAGAATTGGCAGGATTAGATTCCATCATTCAAGCTGCCGGCCGCTGTAATCGTGAAGGAAAACGAAAACGTGAAGAATGTCACACCGTGATATTTACCCTTGATAGTGTTTCGGTTATACATCTCCCTCAGAGTTTAAAACTGCCGATCAGCATTGCAGAGCAAATCCAGGAAAACTTTTCAGATATTTCTTCTTTGGAAGCAATTCAGGCTTATTTCAAACGACTTTATAAACATGTAGGAAATGGAACGGATATTAAAAATATTGTCAATGCTTTTGAAA
The DNA here is from genome assembly GCF_022440805.1 of Holdemania massiliensis. Classification (NCBI taxonomy): domain Bacteria; kingdom Bacillati; phylum Bacillota; class Erysipelotrichia; order Erysipelotrichales; family Erysipelotrichaceae; genus Holdemania; species Holdemania massiliensis. Next base: position 1,134,001 of record NZ_JAKNTK010000001.1, read on the forward strand.
ATGAAGCACAATCTCAGATGTTTCCGTTTGCTACAGTGGCAAGTCAGTTTCATCTGATTGAAGAAAAAACCGAAACGATTTTAATAGATTGGGGTGACAAAATAGGAAAATTAATCCAGAGATTGACAGCTGGGGAATATTCTATTCCATTGATTCGTGAGGCAGGACAATATTGTGTGAATGTGTACGAAAAAGATTTTAATGCATTGAACCAGGCAGGACTTTTGAAAGAAATTATCCCGGGACTGTATCTGTTATCAACGAAAGAAGGTTATTCTGATGACATCGGTCTGATGATAGAAAAAGAAAGCGGTGAAGCTGTATGGCATAAAATTTATAGATGTTTTTGATTTAGATGAGAGTCAGCAAAATGCAAGTAGAGAGGAGTGATGAAATGGATTTTGGAGTGCGAGTACGGGTTTGGGGTGATTATGCCTTGTTTTCCAGACCAGAGATGAAAGTAGAGCGGTGTAGTTATGATGTAATGACACCTTCTGCTGCCAGAGGAATTTTAGAGGCTATTTATTGGCACCCAGGATTAAAATGGAGAATTGATAAAATCTATGTTAGAAAACCAATTCAATTTACCAGTGTGAGAAGAAACGAAGTCAAAGATAAAATTTCAGGAACAAAAGCTCTCGGTGCGATGAAGGGGTCCTCGGATCCGATTTATATTTGCACAAAAGAGAGCATTGTTCAGCGAGCGTCGCTATTGCTTACCGATGTCGATTATGTTATTGAAGGTCATTTTGAGATGACTGAACGGGCCAACAACAGCGATAATCCTGGTAAGTTTATAGATATTTTCAAGCGACGCTTACGGCGTGGTCAATGCTATCATATGCCTTATTTTGGATGCAGGGAATTTCCGGCAAACTTTGCTCCATTTGAGGAAGAACAAATATCTACAGCCTATCCGAATGAAATAAAAGATTTAGGTTATATGCTTTATGATCTGAATTATGCGAATCCGGATGGAATAGAGCCACTGTTTTTCAGAGCTGTTTTAAAAAATGGCATTCTGGACGTTAGAAACTGCGAGGTGGTTCGGTGATTTTACAGGCCTTGATTAATCATTATGAAGTACTGAAAAAGCAAAAACGAATTACGAGTCCTGGATGGTCTGCAGAAAAAGTCTCTTTTGCACTTGAACTATCTCAGGAAGGTGAATTGAAACGTGTTATTCCGTTAAAGCAATTTGTATTAAGAGGGAAAAAAGCAGATTGGGTACCCCAACTATTAATAGTTCCACAGCACAATCCACGTGCTTCTCAAGTTCGTGCAAATTTTCTCTGTGACAATTCACGATATATTCTCGGAATTGGTCTTAAGGAAAAATCTGACAGAACAAAAGAATGCTTTCAAAAATCTAGAGAAGAACATCATAAGATTTTGGATGGTATTGACTCTTCTGCGGCTAGAGCAGTATTGAAGTATTTTGATACCTGGCAGTTGGAAGGGGTTGAGGAACATCCAGCTTTAAAAGAAAACCTGAAAGAAATAGCATCAGGAGCTAATTTTATTTTTGAAGTCGATGGCTGTTATGTTCATGAAGATGAGAAAATTCAACATGCATGGGAAGAATCATATACGCAAAAAGGGAATGATGAACAGGGAATCTGTATGGTAACAGGACAACGAACGGATATCGCAAGAATTCACAATTTGATTAAAGGAGTTCGTGGTGCACAACCCAGTGGTGCGGCATTGGTCTCCTTTAATGCACAAGCTTTTGAATCTTATGGAAAAGAACAAAGTTTTAATGCACCAATTGGCAATTATGCGATGTATGCATATACAACAACTTTGAATTATCTCCTTGCTGATAATGAACATAAAACATTACTGGGAGATACAACCATCGTTTATTGGGCTGAAAATGGTGAGAAAAAATATCAGGATACCTTTTCTTTCATTACTGAACCTACAATTTCAAATCAAAAACTAGTAAATGGTGTATTCAAGAATTTAGAAGTAGGAAAAATTGTGGATGTTGATGACGTTTTAAAAAATCTGGATATGAATCAAAAGTTCTATATTTTAGGAATAGCTCCCAATGCCGCAAGAATTGCGGTACGGTTCTTTTATCAAGACAGCTTTGGAAATATTCTGCATCACATCAAAGCTCATTATGATCGCATGGCAATTGTCAAACCGGCTTCAGATTCATTTGAATATCTTGGCCTTTGGCGAATGTTTCAAGAAATAGTAAATAAGAAAATACAGGATAAAAAGTCTTTGTCCAGTCTTCCAGGAACAACATATAAGGCTATTTTATCTGACGGGCGTTATCCAACAGCTTTGTTTATGCGGGTATTAGAACGAATTAAGGCTGATCAAGATGATAGTGAGAAGGGAATTTATAAGATCAGCCGTGGCCGAGCAGCAATGATTAAAGCATATTTATTAAAGAATACACAGATTGATAAGGAGGAGATACAAGTGGCTTTAAACGTAAATAGCACTAATGTAGCCTATATGCTGGGAAGGGAATTTGCCATATTGGAAGCAATCCAACAAGCAGCTAATCCTGACATCAAAGCGACAATCAAAGATCGATATTTCAATTCTGCCTGTGCAACACCAGCATCGATCTTCCCCATTCTATTTAAATTAAAGAATAGCCATATCCGAAAATTAAAAGAACCAGAAAAAATTTTCTATGAAAAAATGTTGGAAGAACTGCAGGGTAAACTTGTGGTAACAGATGATCAAAAAACGGCTTGTCCTAAACAACTTTCCTTAGAAGAACAAGGTATGTTTATTTTGGGGTATTATCATCAGACGCAGAAACACTATGAAAAGAAAAATAAGGAGGAACAAAAAAATGTCTGAAGTGATCAAGAATAGAATTGAATTTATCATCTTGTTTGATGTGGAAAATGGTAATCCCAATGGAGATCCTGATGCTGGAAATTTGCCTCGGATTGATCCAGAAAGTGGATATGGAATTGTAACAGATGTTTGTTTAAAACGAAAAATAAGAAACTATGTGGAAACTGTTAAGGAAGAAGCTGTAGGATATAAAATTTATATTAAGCAGGATGTGCCTCTCAATTCGAGCGATAAGCTTGCCTACGAATACTATGGAATTGATCGGAAAGAGATCAAAAAAGTTAAAAAAGAAAATCCGGAGATTGATGTAAAAATCCGTGACTTTATGTGCCGTGAATTTTTTGACATTCGAACATTTGGCGCTGTAATGACAACCTTTGTTACGGATAATTTGAATTGCGGCCAAGTTCGTGGACCGGTACAGATTGGATTTGCAAGAAGCGTTGATCCGATCATTAGCCAGGAATTATCGATTACTCGAATTGCAATTACAAAGGAAGAGGATGCAGCAAACAAACGAACGGAAATGGGTCGTAAGAATATTGTGCCATATGCGCTGTATCGTGCAGAAGGGTATATTTCAGCTAATTTAGCACGTAAAACGACGAAATTTTCAGAGGAAGATCTTGAACTGCTTTGGGAAGCGATTATCAACATGTTTGAACATGATCATTCTGCAGCAAGAGGGAAAATGGTCGTTCGCGAGCTGATTATCTTCACTCACAGTAAGGAACTTGGAGATTGTCCTTCATATCAACTTTTTGATGCAGTTGATGTTAGGAAGAAAGAAGATGTTGAATATCCAAGGAAATATACGGATTACTCGATTGAGATTCACGAGGACCAGATTCCGAGTACAATTAAGGTGACAAGAAAGATTTAAGAATTTGGAAAGTTTAATTTCTTGATGCTCTTGAAGACATGTTTGATTTCATACAAACTATATAGATACTAGAATACATAAAATGCTTAAAATGGAAAATTTATTCTCCATTTTAAGCATTTGTTTTCATTTTTATAATTTTTGCTTTAGCAACTTGTAATCAAAAGAAATAAATGCCTTGTAGAGATGTTTATCTTTGTTGACACAACAGATGTACTGAAAGTTCGAGTTCTTACTTAGTTTAAATCCATTTTGCAAAAAAAATGCAAAATATGAATAAATAATTGGCGTTTTATCATATTATTACTATAGTTAGGATGTAGAATTTCAATTATATTGCAAAATGGAGGTATACTATGTTATTAAAATTCAAGACTGCCAATTATAAATCATTTAAAGAAGAATTGGTGTTTTCACTCATCCCCGCACCTAAGCAAAAAGGTTTGGATTATAGTATATTGGAAGAAAACATTGGAAAGAAGAAGGTTAAAGGACTTTGTTCAGCAGTTATTTATGGACCTAATGCATCCGGAAAAACCAATCTTATTGGGGCAATGGATACTTTTAAATCGATCATAATGCGTGGAAATCTACGCAACGAGAGCGGTAAAAGTACTCCTAATGCTGCAGCTAACGCCTTAGAGTTAATTCCGAATAGTACAGCAGAAGAAAATGAGCCTGTACGTTTCTTTATTAAATTTACAGCATCAGGCTTGCTTGTAGAATATGGATTTTCAGCGGATTTAGGAAAATTTTTAGAAGTGGATCATGCTCGAAAGGTTTTATCTGAAACACTTAAGATTAACGAAACGATCGTGTTTTTAAGAGGGACAAGTCTGGAATTCGGATCTTTAGAGTCAATCAGTGAATTTCTAGTAAATGCTTTTGAGCAAAATGCTGAAAGTGCGATGACATTGGCTAAAAACAATTTGAATGATGAAGAACTGTTTTTAATGAATGGTTTCAAAACAATGTTCAGTTCTAAGTTGGTTAAACTGATTCATGATTGGATAGATAATCAATTTATGGTGATCTATAGAGCTGATTCTATGCAACTCATCAGGAAGTTCAGTGATCCTAAAAAGAAATCCATTTATATTGAAAAGACACTCAATGAAGCAGCAGCTTATTTTGGAATTAATTCCAATGTCCTCGGATACATGGTAGAGGGAGAAGCGGATGAAGCAAAGCTTTGCTCTATATTCGAGGCATCTAATAATGGAGCAGTCATTCCTGCGGAGTTATTTGAATCTTATGGAACGATTCGTTTTGTGAATATGTTTCCTTTAGTGGTGAATGCCTTGTTGAATGGCGGTACTTTGATCGTAGATGAATTTGATGCTTCGATTCATCCAATGGCGTTGATGAGTATCATTAATCTCTTTCATAATGATGAGATTAATATTTACCATGCACAGTTAGTATTTAACACGCATAATCCCATTTTTTTGAATGCAAATCTTTATCGACGAGATGAAATAAAGTTTGTAGAGCGGAATGATATAACGCATTTCAGTATCCATTATGCACTTTCTGATTTTGGTACTGCAGGCAGCTCCGGGGTACGTAAAAATGAGGATTATATGAAAAACTATTTTGTGGATCGCTATGGAGCTATTAAAAACATTGATTTTACAACAATTTTTGAGGATTTATTATCTAAAAGAAAAGAGGTGTAATCTAATGCGTAAAGAAAATCGGACCTACTATTTTTCAGTTGAGGGAGAAACGGAAAAATGGTATTTTGATTGGCTTCAAGAGACAATCAACAAGGATCCGCATACAAGATATACAGTTAAACTCAATAGCAAAAAAATAGATCCGATAGCGTTTGTCAAACGGATGACAATTCTTGAAAGGACAACAACTACACATATTTTTGATCGAGAAAGCGAAGAAGCCAGACATGTACAGCATTTTAAGTACATATTAGATCAAATGCAAAAAGCACAGAATTCAGGAAAAATATTAAATATCTATTAGGATACAGTAATTATACTTTTGAACTTTGGATGATTTTGCATAAAACGGATTGTAATAGCTTTCTGGATCATCGCAAGAATTATCTTAGACTACTAAATCGAGCTTATGGCGTAAACTTTGAGGATTTAGCTCATTACAAACAGGAGAATAATTTCAAACGGATGATACTCAATTCATTAACGATAAACGATGTTCAGGCCGCAATACGTCGTTCCGAGGCTATTATGCAGCGCAATAGGGAGAAAGGTTATAAAATGCAAAACTATGAAGGATATAATTTCTACAGGGAAAATCCTTCTCTTTCCATTTGGGAGTCTGTTAAACGTATATTATCCGACTGTCAATTGATATAGTTAAAGAGAGGGAATAAATCAAAATGAAAAAGGGTGTACGGAAGAACCGAACATCTTTTCTCTGGTGATGCGGATAGAAGCAATCAGTATTTCTTAGTTCCTTCCATATTAGAAATAGCTTGTGTAGTTGATGTTGGACTAAAAATTATAGAAAGGAGCGTGTACATTGAATCGTCATTGTCGAAACAACGTTGGGTCAATATACTGCGGATCATACATCACTTTGGCATGATTGGTAATCAGCTCACGATCAAAAGCAACAAGACCGCTGTCTTTGTTAATCGCCTTAAGACGTACAATATTGTGACGGTAAGCGCCGTCTGCTTCCCAACTAAACCAGCTGTCCTGTTCGTAGACATGAAATTTCAGCGGCTGAGGATGATCCGCCCGCAGTTCCCCGCGCAGATAACGATCATCCGTTGTAATGATGAGCTGAAAGGTATCCAAGGTGTTGTTTGTCACACGGTAATCTAAGTAATTGTAAACAATGGAGGTTCCTGTGCCGAAAGGTACCTGCCGTCCGAAATCTGGGAATAAATCAATCCGACCATGATGGTGATGCTCTGTGATTGTCAAGGAACTGTGCAGAATCATCCAATGAATCAAATTGGTCATTTGGCACATCCCGCCACCAATGCCGCTGGACGGATGATTGCCGGAGATAGTCAAACCTTCCTGATAGCCTTTTTCTGTTGTACACTCGCCAACCAAATGCCAGAATGAGAATGTTTCGTTAGGCCTAATCAGGATCTTATTGAGTTTGGGGGCAGCCAGCGCCAGATTTACAGCCTTGTTTTCCTGCAGCTGCTGATCAACATCACCTAACTTGCGGCGAATTAGTGAATTATGTCGGTTGATTACATGGGGAAGCAAGGAATCACTGTAAGTTTCGGCAAACTGAGTATGATGAAGGCGGTCTTGAAAGTTCCGTTTGAAGATTTCCTTCTTTCGTGACAGCTGATAGGCGCGCGGCCCCAACTGATATAAATGAATTCGCTGCATCGGTTTATCCCTTTCTTAACGGATCGGCACACCTGCTCCTTACTCAGCAATCAACGTTAGCTGGAAGGCTGAGGCTCCTTGGTTTGTTCTTTTCTATATCGTAGCAATTATGTTGACAAATGTCAATGAAAGAAAAACAGGTTTTCTGCTTGTGTCCTGCCAGAGTTTGTTTATAATAATACACAGGAGGATTTTACTTGATGAAAACAGTATGGAGTAAAACGCTGGGGGCAGAACGTGAAGCGTTATTTGCCTTCAATGAAGCGTATAAGCATTTTATTTCGGTCTGCAAGACGGAACGGGAATGCGTGAAAGAAACCGTTCGGCTGGCGGAAGAAAACGGTTACCGCAATCTGAATGTGGTGCTGGCAGCGAAAGAAAAAATTCAGGCCGGCGACAAGTTTTATGCGGTGAACAAAGATAAGGACATCGCGTTGTTTGTAATCGGCAGTGAACCGCTGGAAGCAGGCATGAATATCGTTGGAGCGCATATTGACTCTCCACGCCTGGATCTGAAGCAGCACCCGATTTATGAAGATCAGGGATTGACCTTGTTGGATACCCATTATTATGGCGGAATTAAGAAATATCAGTGGGTTGCTCATCCGATGGCTCTGCACGGCGTTGTCTTTAAGAAAGATGGCACGCGGATTGATCTGAACATTGGGGAAGATGATAACGATCCGGTTGTCGGCATCAGTGATCTGTTGGTCCACTTGTCTGGGGATCAGATGCAGAAGACCGGCGCAAAGGTCGTCGAAGGGGAAGATCTAAATGTTTTGGTTGGAAGCATTCCGGCTGAATCGGACAAGGAAGAAAAAGAGCCCGTTAAAAAAGCGATCTTGGCTCTGTTAAAAGAAAAATACAACATTGAAGAGGATGATTTCCTTTCCGCTGAGATCGAAGTTGTTCCGGCCGGCAAGGCTCGTGATTATGGCTTAGACCGCAGTCTGGTTCTGGGCTATGGACACGATGACCGGGTTTGTGCATATACTTCAGCATTGGCGACGTTCGCGATGGAAAATCCACAGCGTACCAGCGTCTGCCTGCTGGTGGATAAAGAAGAAGTGGGAAGCAATGGCGCCAGCGGCATGCATTCGCATTTCTTTGAGAACACCGTTGCGGAAATACTCAACGCGATGGGCGATTACAGCGAATTAAAAGTTCGCCGTGCTTTGCAGAACAGTAAAATGCTGAGCAGCGATGTCAGCGCGGGTTATGATCCGAACTATCCATCCGTGAATGAAATGAAAAATACAGCATTTTTGGGAAAAGGTATTGTTTTCAACAAGTATACCGGCTCCCGCGGCAAGAGCGGATGCAATGATGCCAATCCGGAATTCATCGCCGAGCTGCGCCGGATTATGGAGGAAGAGAATGTGATGTTCCAGACTGCTGAACTGGGACGTGTTGATCAGGGCGGCGGCGGAACCATCGCGTACATTTTGGCCAACTACAACATGGAAGTCATTGACGCCGGGATTGCAGTGCAGAATATGCATGCGCCATGGGAAGTGGTTTCCAAGGCTGACGTGTATGAAGCTTACCGTGCCTACATTGCATTCTTGAAAAAAGCATAATCGGATTTATTGCCGATCCTCAATTCCAAAAACATAAACTAAAGAAAAGGTCATCATTAGAATGAACAAAGCTAAGGATGGCCTTTTTTGATTTGTAAGCACAATGTATTCCTGTTCTGTTTTCTTTGTGTGATAATAGTTGAAGGATAGGGCATAACGAATGCCAACCGTCTTATCACTTACTTTAGAAATTCAGTATTGATGGATAAAGGCAGAAAAAAGAGGTGACCAGTCTATGGCTTATAGTGAATTGGTGAAAAATTTCAGCAGAATAAGGGATTATATGCGAGAGTTTTACGTTTACGGATTTAAAAGCAGAAATGAATTTACCAAGAAAAGTGGACGCTCTTATGATGACGAAAAACGGCGTTTAGAAAGCTGGCTCAATGATTATATGCAATTTAGACAGACCGCGGAGGGGAAAAATGTCTTTCTCTCGATTGATACACGGGTTACAAAACATAATCCACTTTACAAAGCGTGGAAAACCAAGAGCTTTACTGAGGGGGATATCACACTTCATTTTATCCTGATGGATATTCTCAATTCTGCGGATCATCCGTTATCGTTTAATTCGATCAGGGAACAGATTGATGAATATCTATTGGACTTCGAAGAGCCTAGATTTTTCGATGAATCCACAGTGCGCAAAAAGCTCAATGAATACATTCGGGAAGGAATTGTGGTTGGCGAAATGTGCGGCAAGAAGAAAGTATATCATGCAGCGGATCCAGCTCCGTTGCTGGATGCCGATGCGGTTCATTTCTTTTCAGAAGTTGCGCCTTGTGGAGTAATGGGTTCTTTTCTTTTAGACAAATTGGAAAATCATGAAGATCACTTGGCTTTTAAGCATCACTATATCACCGACACAATGGACAGTGAAATCCTCTGTGATATATTTAGCGCCATTCATGGGAAAAACGCAATGATGTTGAAAATGATGAATCGGCATAAAGCGCAACTCAGTGAGAACACGGTGATCCCGTTAAAAGTGATGATCAGCGTGCAAAATGGACGTCAATATCTTATGGCCTATTCCTTCCGATTTCGACGCATTTCAGCCTACCGAATCGACAATATTGTTGCGGTGCAGATCAATGAGGTCAGTGATCGTTTCGATGAACTGCGAGCAAAGCTGGAAGGCATGCTTCCCCATATTTGGGGAGTCAGTACGCAAGGCGGATCGAACATTCGAATGGAACATGTTGAATTTACTATTCGCTATACAGAGCAGGAGCAGCATATACCAAGACGGCTTGAAAGAGAGAAGCGCTGCGGCACCGTCGAACAGCTGGACTCGCATTCCAGCCGATTCAGCGCGGATGTTTATGATGTCAGTGAATTGATCCCTTGGATCCGAACCTTTCTTTGCCGTATTACGGAATTCAGCTTTTCTAATAAAACATTAGAAAAGCAGTTTAAAGAGGATCTTGAAGAGATGTATAAGCTTTATGGCTTAGAAGAGGAGGAGAACCATGCTTTTCAATGAACTATACAGCGCCTATTACAATACGGTTGCAGCTCTGCTGAAGCAAGCCATGGATCATCCACTTTCCGATTCAGAGTTGAGCGAAATCATCCATCAACATGCGTTTGAAGAGAGTGAGCTTTATATTCGTCCGGCATTGAAAGATCAGCGGTGGCAGCTGATTCAGACAGAGGGGACAACCTGCCTCAAGAAAGTCCCGTCCATGCCGCTTACAACGTTACAGAAACAATGGTTAAAGGCGATCGGCATGGATGTGCGAATGCGTCTGTTTACTGAGGATACTTTTGATTTTCCTGATGTTGAGCCCTTGTTTATGCCTGATGATATTTTGATCTTTGATCAATATTCTGATGGCGATGATTATCAAAGTGAAACGTATATCAAAAATTTTCGAATTCTCTTACAGGCGATTCGTACACATACGCCATTAAGTATTGTGCAGGAAAACAAACATGGACAAAAACTGACCGTTTTAATTCAGCCAGATTATTTAGAATACTCACAAAAAGATGATAAGTTTAGGCTGATTGGCGCAGGAAGCTACTTGGGGAATACAATTAACTTAGCGAGGATTATCAGCTGTCAACCGATCAAGGAGAATCCCCCGACGGATTTAAGAAAAAGAAATCCGTTAAAGCTGAGGAGTGTAATCTTTGAACTTGTCGATCAAAGAAATGCTTTGGAAAGAGTGTTAATGCATTTTGCTCATTTCAAGAAACGGGTTCAAAAAATAGATGTGAATCACTATGAGGTTACTTTATTCTACGATAAGGAGGATGAAACAGAGATTGTGATTCGGATTCTTTCCTTTGGACCTTTGCTCAAAGTGAGAGCACCCGCTCATTTTGTGAATTTGATAAAACAAAGATTAATCGATCAGAGAAGCTGCGGAATTTGAAAGTTCGCAGCTTTTTTTCCATGATTAAAAGACATTGCATTGTTACAATAGAGTTGTAATTAGAACGGACATCGTCGTGATCAAAGTGATCGTTGGAGGATGAATGATCTGATTTAACGAAAGACGCTTACCGCAAAGATACAATTAAAATGAAAAAAGAATCGGATATGGGATTCTTAGTAAGTTCAGCGTCTTGTCTGTAAAAGGCACCTGCAGCAATTTCAATGGCAAAAGAAAGCATTTCAATTTCTTTACAGGTTCGATTCCGAAGAGGTGCCTTGTTTAATCATAAAATGAAAAGGGAGAGTGATGATCATGTTGGCAACATTGAAGGAAGAAACAAATAAGACGGTGACAGAAAATGGCGCGGCGGCTTATGCTACGACAGGCTCAGATTGTCTGGATTTGTTTGCGGTTTTGGGAGCATTGCGGCGCGAGTCGGAAAAGATAAAGATTGCTTATTTTGTCCGTGCTTATACGGAAAATCCGGATTTGGCCATGAAGATCCTCTTTTTTGCCCGAGATATCCGTGGTGGATTAGGGGAAAGAAGCTTGTTTCGTACGCTTCTCTTTTGGCTCGCTGTGAATGAGCCGGACTCCGTTATAAAGAATATTCCGTATGTCGCAGAAGTTGGACGTTATGATGATTTGTTAATTTTGATGGAAACCCCTTGTGAGAAAGCGATGCTCGCTTATCTGCATTGTCAGTGGGAGAAAGATATCGTTGCTTTACAAAGAAATGGAAAAGTTTCCTTGTTGGGGAAATGGCTACCTTCGATCAATGCCTCTAATCCTCAGACAGTTTGCGATGCCAAACGCATCGCCAAAGCATTTCACCTATCTCAGGCAGAATATCGCAAGACCGTGGTTGCTTTACGTCGACAAATCAACATTCTTGAGAATTATCTGCGTGAAAAAGATTATACGTTTGACTATGCAAAGCAGCCTTCTCAGGCGATGTATAAATATCGCCAAGCATTTTTACGGAATGACGCTGAACGCTATCACAATTTTGTGGAAAGGGTTATGGCAGGTCAAGTTCGGATGCATGCCGATAACCTCGCTCCTTATCAATTGGTTGAACCTTATCTGAGTAGCGATTGGCAAAGCAATAAAAGCAACTTCATGAAGCCGATGACACCGGAAGAGAAACGTGTTCTTAATGCTGCCTGGGCAAGCTTGCCGGATTATAGTAATGAGGAAAATATTTTGCCGGTGATTGATACCTCGGGTTCGATGTACTGGTCGGGGAAGCCGCTTGCGGCCGCCGTGGCACTGTCTTTAGGGTTATATATCGCAGAACATAATCAGGGTTTGTTTCACAATCATCTTTTAACATTCTCCAACCGACCGCACTTTATCGAGATCCAAGGAAAAACGTTTGCGGACAGACTGCGCTATGTTACCTCGTTGAATGAGGTTGCCAATACAAATTTAGAAGCAGTATTCAACCTGATTCTAAAAACGGCAGTGAAGCATCAGCTCCCTCAGGAGGAACTGCCTTCCAAATTAGTGCTGATTTCCGATATGGAATTTGATTGTTGCATTGAAAAACCATCTATGCCTAACTTTGAAAATGCAAAAATGAAGTATGCTGTAGCCGGATATCAGCTGCCCGGCATTGTTTTTTGGAATGTTGCTTCACGTCATCGTCACCAGCCGCTAAAGATGAATGAACAGGGTGCAATCTTGGTTTCCGGCGCAGTCCCTAAAATCTTTTCCATGATTGCTGGGGGTACTTTCTCCCCTTACCAATGGATGATGGAGGTTCTGGAGAATGAGCGTTATTCTCGAATTGTAGCTTAAAAATAACAGGCGAAGATCACCGTGATCAGCAGCTTGAAAAGGAGGAAAGAAGATGTTTGAAATTAAAGGAAAAGTGAATACAGCGATTTGTTATGCCAAGGTCGTCGAGTCGGGGGCCATTGATCAGATTCGCAGAATGTGTGACTATGCTTTAACACAGGATAGTCAAATAAGAATTATGCCGGATGTCCATGAAGGCAAAGGCTGCACGATTGGAACGACCATGACGGTTTTAGATAAGGTATGTCCGAATATCGTCGGCGTGGATATCGGCTGTGGGATGTATACCGTAAAGCTGAAGGAAAAAGAACTAGATTTTGAAAAAATTGATGAAGTCTGCCATCGCATTCCTTCCGGCATGAATGTCTGGGAAGGTCGGAAGGAACATTTTGATTTGACGCAGCTTCGGTGTTATCGTTCACTAAGAGATACCCGTCGTTTAGAGCGTTCGCTGGGAACACTCGGCGGAGGAAATCATTTCATTGAAATTGATCGTGCAACAGAGGGGAGCTATTTTCTCATCATTCATTCTGGAAGCCGAAATCTTGGAAAGCAAGTTGCGGAATTCTATCAGCAGTTGGCCGTGGATCTGCATATGGGAAAAGAGGGTTACTACAAGCAACGGGAAGAGATCATTAGAACCTATAAGGAATTGGGGAAAAGATCGGAAATCCAGTCAGCCTTAAAAGCATTGAAAGATTCGTATGAAACTCAGTCCTTGCTTGTTCCGGAAGATCTCTGTTGGCTGTATGGTTCGTTTCTGGACGATTATCTGCATGATGTTGAAATCTGTCAGATCTTTGCCCGCCGTAACCGTGAACGAATGGCAGAAATTTTTCTCGATCAGACGGGAATGACCAATTTGGAAGCCTTTCATACGATTCATAATTATATTGATACACAGGAAATGATTTTGCGCAAAGGGGCAATTGCAGCTCACCATGCGGAAAAAGTGCTGATTCCCATCAATATGCGCGATGGATCCATTCTTGCTCTAGGAAAAGGCAATGCAGAATGGAATTATTCCGCACCCCATGGAGCGGGGCGCATCATGTCTCGTGCTCAAGCAAGAGCATCACTGGATCTAAAAGATTATGAAGCATCCATGCAAGGAATTTATACAACGTCGGTCAATAAAAAAACGATTGATGAAGCGCCGATGGCTTACAAATCATTGGAGGATATTTTGGATGTGGTACGAGAATCCGTGGAAGTTATTGATATCATGAAGCCGGTTTATAACTTTAAAGCATCCGATGAACAGCCAACCTGGAAAAAGCAGAAGGAGGGATAAGATGAAAAAGCAAATCATAACTAAGCTGCATAACTTAGAAGCAAAAGAAAATATCAAAATCTTACTTGCTGTAGAATCTGGAAGCCGAGCTTGGGGCTTTGCTTCACCAGACAGTGATTATGACGTTCGATTCATTTATGTTCGCCCGCAAGAAGAATATTTAAAGCTTGAAAAAAGACGCGATGTCATTGAGTTGCCGATCGAGGAAGAGCTGGATATCAATGGATGGGATCTTCAGAAAACGTTAAGGCTTCTGCATAAGTCAAATCCTACGTTATGGGAATGGGCTTATTCACCGATTATTTATCTGGAAACTGACTTTTTAGAAACCTGCCAAAATGAAATGAACGCTTACTTCTCAGTAAAACGAAGTCTGTATCATTATCTCAGCATGGCAGAAAAAAATTATCGTGAATATCTAAGGAAAGACGATGTCAGAATGAAGAAGTATTTTTATGTCTTAAGACCGGTTCTTGCTTGCCGCTGGCTTCTTAACCGAAAAACCCCACCACCCGTCTTATTTACAGAACTATTGGCAGCCGAGCTTCCCACCACGCTTGAGACTGAGATTTATTCCCTTTTAGAATTAAAACAGCATTCACCAGAAGTTAAGATTATTCCACGAATTGACAAACTCAATGCTTATCTGGATATCTCCGTTGCTGAAATAAAAAAGGAATTACAGAGGATGGATGAATCTCCGGTGGCCGATTGGAAAGAACTGAATGCCTGGTTTCTTCGGGAATTGGATAAGAATTAAGTTATAAAGGCAAAAAAAGTGAGCGCTTTTTGCTTCTTAATTAAAATGGAGGAAGGGCTCAAATTTAACACTTCAAATAAAAAAATCGGAGTGCGGTATCCATTCAGGAAACAGCATTTCCGATTTTTTTATTCCATCTCTGGATCAACTTCATCCAGATGTCCTTCATCCAGATAATAACGAGTATCTTTGGCGATGACGCGGGTCAGAAGCAGCACGGCAATTAAATTGGGGATCGCCATGAGTCCATTCAATGTGTCGGCAATCGTCCACACCAGATCCAGCTGCATCGTACAACCTAAATACAGCACGATAATCCACAGAAAGCGGTAAGGTTTAAGCACCTTTTTGCCAAACAGATACTCCATGCACCGTTCGCCGTAATAACTCCAGCCTAAAATGGTCGAATAGGCAAACGTCAGAATCCCAAAGATCAATAACGGCGTACCGACGACAGGAATCTGTGCGAAACACAAGGTTGTCAGCGTGCCTCCTTCCAGACCGACCGTGGAAATGGCCGGATTGGCCAGGATGCTGGAAACCAGCACTAGTCCGGTGATCAGACAAACGACGACCGTATCCCAGAACGTCCCGGTCGAAGCGATCAGGGCCTGACGCACCGGATTGCGGGATTGTGCGGCAGCGGCGACAATCGGAGCGGAGCCCATCCCGGATTCATTGGAAAACAAGCCGCGTGCGCAGCCATAACGGCAGGCCGTCATGATCGTACTGCCGATAAATCCCCCAGCCATAGCCCGCGGTGTAAAGGCTGCCTGAACAATCAGCTCAATTGCGGGAATCAAATAGGCCCGATTGTAGAATAAGATATAAAAGCAGCCCAGGGTATAAAATAAAGACATGAACGGCACGAGTTTTTCACAGACATTGGCAATGGACTTCACGCCGCCGAAGATGACCAGAAACGTAATGACGGCCAGCACCACCCCAACAACCGGCGCGGAAAAACCAAAGTTGGTCACCAGCGCGTCCGCAATCGCATTGGACTGCACGCTGCAGCCAATTCCGAACGCCGCCAGTCCTGTCAGCAGCGCAAATACCACACCCAGCTTAGGATGACCGATCTTTTCCAGCACGACCATTGCCCCGCCCAGATAAGTTCCATCTTCGGTTTTGCGCCGATATTTGACGGCGATCAAGCTTTCCGCATATTTAGTCGCGATTCCGAATAAGCCTGTCAGCCAAGTCCATAACACAGCTCCCGGTCCGCCGGAAACGATTGCGGTCGCAACACCGATGATGTTGCCGGTTCCGATGGTGGAAGCCAGTGCTGTGGTCAGCGCCGCAAACGGACTGATGTCGCCTTCAGTTTTATCCGGGGTGACCGACAGCTTGATTCCTTTAAAAATCCAGCGCTGCACACCACGGGTCCGAAGGGTCATCCAGCAATGCGTCCCTAAAAGCAGAATGATCAGCGGCGGTCCCCACAGTACCTCGTTGAACTGACTGAAAATTTCATTGAATAATTCCATAATTAAAATCCCTCACCGGTATATTTTACCTCGGCCCGTTTCAATCGCAAAGTAAAATTTGATTTTAACCTGTATTTTTGTGTTAAAACCTTTGTTCTTTAACAGAAAATTGAGTAAAATGGAAACTAAAGATCACAGTTTTCCACCCGCTTTGCCGGATTGTGGAAAGAAGGTTTAGCTTAAACCTAGAAACGGAGGCGTATCGCTATGAATTTGATCCAACCTGATTATCAAACAGGAATTCTGGGGGTTATCAATGCCTGGCGTCAGTGTCTGGGGCTGCAGGTGCATCATCCTGCCGATCCGCAGCTGAGTGCCTGGCTGAACGATCATGCATGGGATCAGATCGTTGTTTTATTGATCGACGGCATGGGCTCGCGCCTGATGGAAACGATGCTGGATGAGGAAAGCTTTCTGCGCCGGCATCAGCTGAAAGAAGTCACAACGGTATATCCGTCGACCACTTCGGCGGCGACCACCAGCGTATTAAGCGGAAAATCACCCGCGGAAAATGGCTGGATTGGCTGGCATCAGTATTTTAAAGAACTGGACGATTCGCTGATCCTGTTCATGAACCGCAGCTACTATGGAACGCATTCCTATCCTGACTATTCCTATACGCATATCCCATTTCTGAATCAGAAGGAGGAATTGCATCAGCTTGGAAAAACCGCGCTGGAACTGTATCCGGCATTTCGTGAGGGCGGAGCGCACAGCTTTGATAAGCTGTGCTGTCAGATCGCTATGCACAGTCAAGCGCAGGATGCCCAGTTTATCTATGCTTATTGGGATCATTTTGATTCATTGATGCATGCGAAAGGACCTTCGGATCCGCAATGCAGGGAAGAATTAAAGCAGATCGATCAGCACTGCCGTCAGCTGGCAGCCCAGCTGAATCCCCGGGCCGGTTTGATTATTCTTGCCGATCATGGTCAAATTGACGTGGACAACATAAATTTAAAAGACGATCCGGAATTATTGGACTGTCTGCGGTTTGGGCCAACCGTCGAACCGAGGGGAACCGCGTTCTTTGTTAAACCCGGCCAACAGGACTCGTTTGTCCGTCAATTCGAAGCGAAATACGGAGATCGGTTTGTGCTGAAACCTTCTGCGCAATGGTTGGAAGAAGGGCTGTTTGGTCCAGGGCAGCCGCATCCGCGGACCTTGGAATTTCTCGGCGATTACTTTGCGGTGGCGATTGCAGGTAGCTGCATCGGCTTGTGGGAAAATGGGAAACCGCCGTTTAAGGGGCAGCATGCGGGATTGTGTGCCGAGGAAATGATGATTCCGGTCATCGTGGTATCCAACGAGGACAGTAAATGAAGGCCTGGTTTGATCCGACGGATGTCAGTCGGTCTGTCATCACCGCACAACGGCATGTGACAAGCCGTCATGGCTCGGCGGTACCGATCGCTTTGCCGTCGGTGGGCGTCCTGTTTGAAATGGGGCGGGCGCTGGATCAGCTGACTCAGGACTTCACAACGGAAGTGATTGCCGATCGGCTGCCTTGTTTTCTGGATAACCCGCCCTGTCTGCGCCTGAAAGATCATCCTCAGGTCTGCTTTACCAAAGGCGGCTATGGTGCGCCAGCGGCGGTAGATACGTTGGAAACACTCTTGGCACTGGGTGTAAAAAACGTGATTATCGCAGGCTTATGCGGTGTTTTTGATCCGCGGGTACAGGTCGGCGATGTTGTGATTCCGACGCAGATTTACAGTGAGGAAGGGACATCCCGTCATTACGCTCTCGATGCAACGTGGGCTTTTGCCCATCCTGAGCTTTGTGCTAAACTGCGGGAAACGATGCGAAAAACCTTGAAAGTCAAAGCTTTCAATACGGTCACCACGGATGCGGTGTACCGTCAAACCCTGAATAAAGAAGCATATTGGCGCTCGCTGGGTTGTGTCGGCGTGGATATGGAAGCCTCTGCCCTGCTGCAGGTTTGTGCCTGTTATCATGTTCCGGCAGCCGCAGCTTTGTTAGCCTCAGACGGCCATCCCTTATCGGAAAGTGAAGGCGACTGGGATTGGGGCAGCGTCGATTTTGCCGCTGTTCGCAGGCAATATATTCATCAGATCGTTGAAGTCAGCGTTCAACTGGCGCAGATGGATTAAAATTTTAACTTCAATATCAAGCTTCGTCACTTTTGAATAAAAGTGATGAAGCTTTTCTCTTTTCCGCGGGATTTCTGATATACTGAAATCAATCAGATACAGCGCTGAGAAATACGCAGAAAAGGGAGGCTTGAAAGGATGATTCGCAAAGCGTTTAAAATGAAGCTGTACCCGGGCAAGGAAGCCGAATACAAGCGGCGGCATGATCAGCTGTGGCCTGAAATGAAACAGATGATCCATGACTATGGTGGACATGAATATTCGATCTTTTTAGATCCGGAAACATTGACTTTGTTTGCCGTCTTGGAGATTGAGGACGAAGCCCGCTGGGCCGCATCCGCTGAAACGGAAATTTGTCAGAAGTGGTGGGCCTCGATGGTTGAGCTGATGGAAACGCATCCCGACAACAGTCCGGTCAGCGTTGATTTAGTCCCGGTATTCTATTTGAAATAGGAGGAGGATCAAAATTATGACAACTGAAAAACTTCGCGGGGCTGCCAAACAATACGCCCAATGGGGCGTGGATGTCGAAGCGGCTCTGACAGCGCTGGCACAGATTCCCATTTCCATTCATTGTTGGCAAGGCGATGATGTGATCGGCTTCGACGGCGCCGGGGATCTCTCCGGCGGGATCCAGGCGACCGGCAATTATCCCGGACGGGCGCGCAATTTTACTGAGTTAAAGCAGGATATCGAAACAATGCTGAGTTTGATTCCCGGTCATCACCGCCTGAATCTGCACGCCAGCTATGCCGTCTTTGAACCCGGGCAGAAAGCTGAGCGCGATCAGTTGGAAATTCAGCATTTCCAACCGTGGATTGATTTTGCGAAGGCCCGCGGTTTAGGTCTGGATTTCAATCCGACGCTGTTTGGGCATCCACTGGCTCAGACGGCAACCCTTTCTAATGCCGATGAAACAATCCGTCAGTTCTGGATTCGCCATTGCCAAGCCTGCATTCGAATCGCTGAGAGCTTCGCAGATCAGCTGGGCACGAGCAGTTTAGTCAATATTTGGATTCCCGACGGACTGAAGGACATCCCGGCCGACCGGACTTCACCCCGTCAGCGGCTGAAAGCGTCGCTGGATCAAATTCTGGCGATGGATTATGACCGTTCCAAGGTCAAAGTTGCGGTGGAATCCAAGGTTTTCGGCATCGGAATTGAAAGCTATACCGTCGGTTCGCATGAGTTTTACATGAATTATGCCGCTCAAAATGGGCTGCTTTGTCTGCTCGACTCCGGTCATTATCATCCGACAGAAACAATCAGCGATAAGATCTCAGCGATGTTGATGTTCACGGATGAGCTGGCGCTGCACATCAGCCGGCCGGTGCGCTGGGATAGTGATCACGTTGTTTTGTATGATGATGAAACACGCCAAATTGCTCAGGAAATTATCCGCAGCGGGGCTGAACGAATTCGAATTGCCACAGATTATTTTGATGCCAGCATCAACCGGATCGCCGCCTGGGTGATCGGCGTGCGCAGTGTTCAGAAAGCCTTGCTGAACGCCCTTTTAACGCCGCAGGAAAAAATGGCCAAGCTGCAGAAGCAACAACGCTTTACCGAACTGATGGCGCTGCAGGAACAATTAAAAATGGCGCCGATCGGTGAGGTTTGGGAAGCCTTTTGCCTTCGTCAGGGCGTCCCGGGGGAAAACGCCTGGCTGAAGGTTGTGCAGGATTATGAGAAAGAAGTTCTGTTAAAACGAAACGAAGAGAAAGAGGAAATCGCATGAAATGCTTGGAAACTCCCTGGATGCAGGGCATGATCAGAATGTGCGGCGACGGCTTCCGCCAGGGCTGGCATGAGCGCAACGGCGGGAATCTGTCTTACCGCATTCCCGAAGAAGCAGTGGAAGAAATCCGTGACCAGCTGCGTTACGATCAGCCGTGGCTGCCGATTGGCGCAGAGGTAAAGGGGCTGGCTGGGGAATTCTTTGCGGTGACCGGCAGCGGCAAATATATGCGCAATGTGGAATTGAAGCCGGAAAGCCATTTGGCGATCATTGAGATCAGTCCGGATGGGCTGCAATATCGGATTGTCTGGGGACTTACCGAAGGCGGCAGACCGACCAGCGAACTGCCGACCCATTTGATGAATCATGAAGTGAAAAAACGGGTAACCCAGGGCCGGCATCGTGTGATCTATCACGCCCACCCGGCGAATCTGATTGCGCTGACGTTTTTGCTTCCGCTGGACAGCGCGGTTTTTACGCGGGAATTGTGGGAAATGGCAACCGAATGTCCAGTCGTCTTCCCTGAAGGTCTTGGCGTTGTGAAATGGATGGTACCCGGCGGCAAGCCAATCGCAGAGGAAACCAGCGTATTCATGGAACAGGTCAACGCGGTTGTTTGGGCGCATCATGGATTATTCTGTTCCGGTACCGACTTTGATGAAACCTTCGGTTTGATGCACACGATCGAAAAATCCGCAGAGATTCTGATCAAGGTGCTATCCGTCAGTCCAAACAAGCGGCAGACGATCACGACCGCGGATCTGATCGCCCTGGCCGCGGATTTCCATGTCACCTTGAATCCGGAAGCTCTGCATCTTTACGATGAGGGAGCTGAACACTAGCGGAAAAATCACAGACAGGAAGCAATAAAAACAGAGTGAATCTGAAGCCTTGACCCAGGGCTTGGAATTCACTCTTTTTTACTTTCTGATTATCAATTTTAAGTCTGCCAAAAATAGCCGCTGACTTGTCAGCGATGAGCCGGTTCAGACTTTTTTAACCCATAACCGCAATGACGATTTAAGCTGACTTCAGTTTGTTTCCGGAATTTTCTTCTTTCATCATCTGACGGTACTGCTGCGGAGTGAGACCGAAGCGGTTCTTAAAAACCCGGCAGAAGTAATGCTGCGAAGTGAAACCGCACTGCTCGGCAATTTCCCACATCAGAAGCGGCGGTTCACTTAACAACAAAGTTCGGGCCTGGGTCAGCCGTTTTTCGTTGATCAGTTCGCTGAAGGTGCAGTGGACTTCTTCTTTGATGATCCGGGAAAGATAGGAAGCAGAGACATGAAATTGATCAGACAGCTGGTTTAACGAAAAATCACTGTCCGTCACATGCTGCTCAATCTCCTGCAGCACCTGCGTGATCATGGAACGATCCTGATGCTGCGGGACGACGATCCGGGAGGTGGTGATCTGCTGCTGAAGCAGGACGGCACAGCGATCCAAAACAGCCTGCAGCTGTTCCTCACTGACCGGCTTTAACAAATAATCGACGACATGATAGCGGCAGGCTTTCTGGGCATAAGCAAAATCACTGTAGCCGGAGATAATGACAAACCGCAGCCGCGGGTCTTCATGATACCGTTCAATAATTTCCAGCCCGCTGACCAACGGCATATTGATATCCATCAGGACAATGGAAGGCCGCAGTGTTTCGATCTTCTCACAGGCTTCTTCGCCCTGGGCGGCGACAGCGACAACCTCCATGTCTGTACGGCAGCGGCTGACCATCTTGGTCAATCCCCGCCGGGTCAGGGCTTCATCATCACAAATCAATACTTTCCACATGTTTCTTCTCCTTGATTGCCGGGATTCTGAGGGTTATGGTCGTTCCCTGTCCGATGCCGCTGTCCAGGGTCAGACCGTAGTCTGCACCATAGGTTAAGCGAATCCGCTGATGAACGTTCACCAGACCGAAACCGGCCCGGCTTTGACCCTCTTCCATGGCCTGACGCAGCTCCTGTAATGTTTCTTCCTGAATACCGACTCCGTTATCCGATACCCGAATCTTAACAACATCCCCATTACGGCAGGCTTCAATCGTCAGCTGACAGCGATGCGGACAGGGCTTAATGCCATGGATTACTGCGTTTTCGGCCAATGGCTGAAGCAAGAGTTTCAGCATCAGCAGCGGTTCAGTCTGGGCATCAGCCTGGATTGTAAAATCAAACTGATCTTCAAACCGCATTTTCTGAATTTCCAGATAATAGCGCACGTGATCCAGCTCCCGCGGCAGCGGGATAAACTCATCACCGCGGCTTAATGAAATCCGATAGAAGCTGGACAGCGTGCTGATCAGCTGAAGCATGTCCTGATCCTCATGATCATAGGCCATCCAGTGCAGCATATCCAACGTATTATAAAGGAAATGCGGATTGATCTGCGCCTGCAGGATGCGCAGTTCTGCCCGGCGCTTCTGTTTTTCGTTGCGGAGCAGCTGATTCATCAGCTGCTGAAGCTGAGCTGTCAGTTTATTAAAGGAATGAGCTAACATCGCGATTTCATCGCTGCCCTGCGCTTGAGCCCGAATCGTCAGATCACCCCCGCCGGCTTTGTCCATCGTCTTGCACAGCTGGGCGAGCGGCTGACTGATCGTCCGTGAAAGCAGGATCGCGGCGAAAATCGTCAGTCCCAGCAAGAAAATCCAGACCACAGCCAGTGTGCTCAGCAGGGAATAGGTGCTTTCCATCAAAACAGCGCGCGGGACCTGTGTGCACAGAAACCAATCTTCCGTCATGGGAATCGGAGTGAAGTAGAAATAGGAACTGCCATCAGCGACATAACGGGTGGAGGCCGGCGGATCAGTTCGTAACGGTTCGCTGAACTGGATCAGTTCCTTGGTGCTTAACGTTTCCGGCAGCACTGTGTAGTTGCGTCCCTGGCTGTCCATGATCCAGGAAACACCGCCGTAAAAATCAATTCCCTGGGCCAGCTCCGTCAGCCGGTTCAAGGCGATCGCGCCGTTGATAAAGCCATAAGGAACTCCATCTTTGCGCAGCGGATAACAGATTAAAGCAATCGGGGCATTGTCAGTCTTGGAGGTAACCGGTTCGCTCAGAATAAAGGCTTCATCGCCGGTCATCGCGCGTTCAAAGTAATCACGGCCAGATACGTCGATCGTCTTATCCTGGGCAACCCAGCCGATCCCATCGGTCTTGCCGATCGCAAACGTTCCCCATTGATTGCCGAACCGCTGACCGACATCGGCATTGAGCGTATCGACAAACGGCCGGATCATATCAAAATCCATTGACTGAACAGCCGGGTTCAGCGCGATGATTTCCAGTTCGCTGACCCGCTGCGCCAGCCAGTCTCCGGCTTCCCGGGCTTTGGCGTCGAACAGCTGGATGCTTGTCGAGGAAACTAGCTGCTGATTGGCATGGGAAACCGTCAGATAGACAAGACTCATCAAGACGGCGAAGGCAATGGTGATAAGCGTGCTGAAGGTCGCGATCATGCGGGTACGGAATTTCATGGGATCACCTCAGGTTGATAAAGTGCAAATTTTAGAAAATATGTGCAAATACAAACAAATTCACATCAAGTATAATGCTAATGTAATCACAAATTAGTGATCTTGTAAAGGGAGGAAAAAGAAATGAAGAAAGTAACGCTATTGGCGTTGGCCGCCGTCATGACATTCAGTTTGGCAGCCTGCTCGCAAACCCCAGCGCAGCCGCAGACCAGCGATGAACCGCAGACGGCAGAGGTGAATACGGAAGCCGACGTCATCGTCTTAGGGGCCGGCGGAGCCGGGATGGCCGCCGCGATTACTGCCAAGGAAAACGGCGCCAGCGTCATCGTGCTGGAAAAGATGCCGATGGTCGGCGGCAACACGCTGATTTCCGGTGCAGAAATGGCCGCGCCGGGTAACTGGCTGCAGGAAAAGGAAGGCATTACCGATTCGGTTGAACAGTTCTATGAAGATATCATGAAAGGCGGCGACAATATCGCGGATCCAGACGTAGTGCATGTCCTGGCGGAAAATGCCCTGAGCGCTGCCGAATGGCTGCGGGATGACGTCCATGTCCAGTTTGAGGATTATATGTTATTCTTCGGCGGACATTCTGTCAAGCGCAGTCTGGTACCGCTGAATGCCAGCGGCGTGGAGCCGATTCAGAAATTAAAAGCAAAGTGCGAAGAGCTGGGTGTTGAAATTCAAACCGATACTCCGGCAACGAAGCTGATCACCGATGAAGCCGGCAAAGTCATCGGTGTGTCGAAGCAGAACAGGCAGGACAGACTGTGACCTATACCGCTCATAACGGCGTCATTATTGCGACCGGCGGCTTTGGTTCCAATCTGGAAATGCGGAAAAAGTATAACCCGATGATGGATGAAAAAATTCTGTCTACCAACAGTGTCGGCTCTACCGGCGACGGCATCACGATGGCCGAAGCGATCGGCGCCCAGCTGGTGGGGATGGAATGGATTCAGACCTATCCGACCTGTGATGCGGAAACCGGACGGTTATTGTATGTCGGCGATGTTCGTTTAGACGGCCGGGCGATCCTGGTGAATCTGGAAGGCAAGCGGTTTGTTGAAGAACTGGAACGCCGCGACGTCATCTCCAAAGCCGTGACGGAAACAACGGATGGTTTCTCCTATCTGTTCTGGGATGAAGCTTCGATGGTAGCTTCCGGTGTGGGTGAACAGCACAAAAGCGAATATGATGATCTGATTGAACGCGGCATGTTAGTCAAAGCCGATACGATTGAGGAAGCCGCGGCGCATTTCGGCATTGATGCTGAAAACCTGAAAGCTACGGTTGCCAAATACAACGAATATTGCGAAAAGGGCAAAGATGAAGAATTCAACAAGCGCGGCGATCTGATTGCCTTCGGTGAAGGGCCGTACTACATTATGAAATCGATTCCGGCGATTCATCATACGATGGGCGGAATTAAGATCAACCCTGAAGCCCAGGTTGTCAATATGGATGGCCAAGTCATTGAAAATCTGTATGCAGCGGGTGAAGTCACCGGCGGCATCCACGGCACTAACCGTTTAGGCTCGGATGCGATTGCGGATATCATGGTCTTTGGTCGGATTGCAGGTGCTAACGCCGCAGCCAATCAATAAACAAAAATTCATTTTACCAACCGAAAAGCTCTGTCCTTTCTCCACGAAAGCGGCAGCGCTTTTTTCATTTCTATAGAGGAGAAAATCAATCTCGTTGATGTAATCAGAAAGTCGAACAAGCGGATAACTGATGGGAAAGATTATGCCTCACCTTTCGATGATTTTTCAATAAGTCTGATGAACTCCAACATCGCCGGACTTTTGTATTTCTGTTTGTGCCAAACCAGAGAAATCAGATTTTCAAATCGGAAATCAGTGACAGTGACTTCGGCCAGCCGCTGATTTTCAATTTCTCGGACGGCCAGGGCATAAGGCAGAATGGTAACGCCTAAATTCTGCCGCGCCGCTTCCAATAAGGCTTCTAAAGAAGCACTTTCCCATTGCGGATGAACCGTAAGTCCGGCTTCTGTCAAGGCGGCTTCCAGAACTTCAAAGGCCCCGCTGCGGCGCTGGCGGAAAAGCAAAGGATAGCTGGCCAATTCCTGCAGCGTGACAGCTTGATTAGCCAGCGGAAATGTTTTACCGCATACAACGGTTTGTTTTTCTTTTAAAACCGGCTGGTGAATCAAAAAGGGAGAATGCAGCGGTCCCCCAACCAGGGCTAAATCCAGTTCGTTTTCCAGCAGCTGCTTTTCAATGAAATCCGTTGTGTTAATCTGAACTTGAACTTCAATTTCCGGATGCTGGCTCTGATACTGCCGGATCCAGCGCGGAAGCAGGGAAACTCCGACGTTGATGCTGCCGCCGATCCGCAGGCTTTTTCTTCTGTCAGGATCTTGGAAGCTTTGTTCAATTTCGTCAGTCAGCTGAATTAAATGTTTGGCGTAGCTTAACAATGCCAGACCGTCTGAAGTAATCTTAAGCCGCTGATTCATGCGCTCAAAGAAAGGTCGACCGTAATGTTCTTCCAGTTCACGAATTGCCACGCTGACCGTTGGCTGTGAGACCGAAAGCAGCTGAGCCGCCTGGGTAATGCTTTCTTTTTCGGCAACAGTGATAAAAATTCGAAAATGCCGCAGGGTCATGAAAGTTCCTCCTCCCTGATTCTGTCAGGATTTCTGTTTCTGCTTGTTCTGTCGAATTTGATCGGCATGCGATGGCAGTCATCGGCCAGCTCATGGGAAGGATCAAGCTTTAACCTTCGAGATGACAGATGAGGCCTGCATCCCAGAATAAACCGGGATTTTGATTCATTTGGTTATAGTGAAACAGCTATGAACTTATTTAGATTATAGTATTATTCAATCATTCCCTCAAGCGCTATAATGAATTTAATGAGGAGGTCTTAGGAATGAAACCGATGAATACGTTAATTTTGTGCTGTGATCAGCATAATCCGAAAATGACCGGATGCTACGGCAATCCGCGGGTCATTACCCCGAACCTGGATGCCCTGGCTGCAAGGGGCACAGTGTTTGAAAATGCTTATACAGCGACGCCGATCTGCGTTCCCGCCCGGGCTGCGCTGGCAACGGGAAATTATCCGTTCTGCCATGGTTATTGGGATAATGCCCATCCCTATTCCGGTCAGCAGCCATCCTGGGGACATCGCCTGAAAGCCGCAGGGATTGACGTTACGGCCATCGGCAAGCTGCATTTTGCGGACGACACGGAGGCCGTTTTTCCAGGCCAGCGAATTCCCATGAACGTTAAAGGCGGACTGGGAGATTTGATGACGGCCTGCCGCCGGACAAAGGGAACGACGTCAAAGCTGCGCGAGCAGATTCAGGCTGCCGGGGTTGGGGATTGCGACTATCTGCATTATGATCAGGCCATCGCAAACGCGGCGGCGGATTATCTGAAAACCGAAGCACCTTCGGATCATCCCTGGTGCCTGTATGTCGGCTTTACAACGCCCCATTATCCCCTGAAAGTCCCTGCCGAACTACTCAAGCTTTACGAACCTTTTGATCAGTTTCCAATCGATCCCTTCTGGCATCATCCAGAGCATCTTCATCCTGCTTTGCAAAAATACAAGGAAACAACCGAAATCAATGATTCGCATATTTCTGAGCAAGAGCTGCAGAGAGCTGTCGCTGCGTACTATGCCTTGGTGACCTTCATGGACAGTCAGGTTGGCGTTGTCCTGGAAGCCTTGCGTCAGGCAGGATTGGAAGCGACGACGCGGATTCTGTATTTGGATGATCATGGTGATTCCGCCGGCGAACAGGGGTTATTTTTCAAGTCGACAATGAATGAAGGCTCGGTCCGGATTCCGCTGATTCTGTCCGGCCCGGATCTTCCCAAAGGATATCGGGTGCGGGAAAATGTTTCGATTGTCGACCTTTATCCAACCGTGATGGAATTATCCGGATTGCCGTTAAATGCCGAAGAACAAAGTTTACCGGGAGTGTCTCTGATCAAGACGCTGCAGGGAAACGGGGATCCTCATCGCTGCATTTACAGCGAATATCATGCGGCGGGTTTTGACAACAGTGTCTTTATGCTGAAGAAAGATCAGATGAAATTAATTCATTATGTCGGCTATGACCGTCCGCAGCTCTTTGATCTGGCGGCTGATCCGGAAGAACAGCGGGATTTGGCGCTGGATCCGCAATATCAGCCTTTGATTGAGGAACTGGAACAAGAGCTGCATAATATTTGTGATCCGGAAGCCTTAAACGTCCAATCGATGCAGGATCAGCAGAATTTAATTGCGTCGAAAGGGGGACTGGAAGCTATTTTAAAACAAGGCTTAACCCCGTTTACGGCTGTTCCCCAAGCCTATGAAATGAAGTCTTAACAAAGGCAGTACACTTATTTTTGTTCTGTCAATGAACTGTAAAAACAGCGAAAGAAAAGCGGAATCCTTGGATCAAGCCTGAAGGGCGATCCTGTTCCGCTTTCTTTGATTTATAAGATAAAAGAATAAGCTTGTTTTAGAGCTTCAAGGACATCATGATCGTCCAGCGGACCCTCAGGCAGTCGTATGACGATATCAAATCCGAGAATTTCAGCCTGAACTGATGAAATCTCAGCCGGCGTGATCAACATTGTCAGCATGTCTTCATGATGGGCCATCGCCGCGGCGTGGGGCAAGGCGCTGGGTGAAGTTGGCGTCAGCGGAGTTTGCCGGAAGCAAAGCAGCGCATCCGCATGCTTTAACCGTTCGCCAAAACCAATCGTAGACATCAACGCCGCAATGCCATCCTGGCATTTCCCTTTGAGGATGGCCTGAACGGTATAGCCCAAGCCATGACCAGCACAGGCACCCGGTTCCGGCGCCGCGATTTGTCCAAGCCAGTGAAGCAGCGGTGAGCGGGGAAGTGTATTTCGATAAAGATCCAGAGGATCGCAAAGGGCAATAAAGGTTAAGCCGCGCAGCGTTTTTCTCATCTCGCCATCCTCAGCCTGAATGATTTCACCTTGTGGATTACAGATCAATTTCATGCCTAAAGCCTCAAGCATTCCCCTGCCGCCGTCTTGGGGGCCTTCATCACTTAAAACAAGATAAAAACGCCGGCAGCCCTGCGTCATAGCATGCAGAATCATTATGCCGTATAATGTTGAATCTGATTCATCAGCCATGGCAGAAAGCTCAAGAATGGCATTGTTGCCGCGGACTGCATAACTGATCCGACGGGAAGAGGGGGAGGGAAAGAAAACGCGCTGACAGACGGACTGACCGATTAAGGCGTCAACATAGCCATGCCGATGATCGCTTAAATTGCAGGAAAGCGACTGACATTGAGAAACCGGAATAGCCGCCTGCAGGATTTCCGTGAAAGCCCGTGCATCCCAGCCATTGTCAAACGGCTCGGCCGTCAGAACCAGCCGCGGGCGCAGTGTCTGCCGCATGAAAAACCGTCCCTGCAGCTGAACCGGGTGATGATCATTGGCCATCAAGGTAAAGCCTTCTTTCAGAAAGAACGGCAAGGAAGCCAATAAAACGATGACCTGCAGCTCAAAGTGATGATGTTTTTTAGCATAACGGCGTGCTTGATGCAGCAGTTCGCTGGATAAACCCTCGCCTTGATGCTCCTGCGAAACCGCCAGCAGATCAATCTGCCACCGCTGCGGATCCAAGGCTAAAAGTCCGACCAGCTGACCTTCACTTTCTTCCGCTGCAAAAATTTCCCATTGCGGCAGAGGTTTGTTGGGAACGACTTCGGAAACATCCCAGCTGCAGGCTTTGACACAGGTTTGCCGCTCAGCGTTAAGCATACGGCGGCTGAAATCCAAAAAGGACTGGATGTTGGGGGACTGACTCGCAGGTAAATGACGGATTTTCATGGTTAACCTCTCCTGGCTGTTTCTTTCATTTTATCATAATCCGGACGGGCAGAAAACGTTCTTTGACAGCGCTTACACAAAAGCTGGATTGTGCATCCAGCTTACAGGGATTGATAATGTTGATTCAGCCAGGATTTCCATTCACTCTGAAGCCGGTCAGAAGCCTGATCGATGCTTTCCTGCAGACTCATCTGCGGCTGCTGCAAGATTAGCACATCGCAGAATCCAGCCTTGAACAAGTCGGCTTTGGATAGTGCCAGCTGTCCGCAAACAGCCAATACCGGAACGTGAGCTTGCTGGCCGTGTCGCAGGATGCCTAACGGGACTTTCCCCTGCAGACTTTGCGAATCCAGACGGCCTTCACCGGTGACGATCAGGTCAGCCTGCTTTAACTGTTCATCCAGCTGCATCCATTGCAAGCACTGCTCCAGTCCGCTGCGGATCTCACAATGAAACAATCCGCTCAGCATCAGGCCGCAGGCTCCGGCTGCCCCCAAGCCTGGCTGATCGGCCAGGGAACAGGATTTCCATTTTTCCACCTTGCGTGTCAGTGTTTCTGTCGCCTGATCCAGCTGTTCGATCAGGCGGTGATCAGCCCCTTTCTGCCGTGCAAAGACCCGTGCTGCTCCAAGGGATCCAAAAAGCGGATTCGTGACATCGCACAGGCAAACTAACTGTGCCGGGTATTGATTGAACAAACTTCCAGAATCATCGATCGCATCAATCTGATTGAGCGTGGCGCCGGTGGGCAGAAAGGCTTTTCCCTGATGGAAAAAACGAATGCCCAAGGCAGCCGCAATGCCGCAGCCGGCATCATGCGTACCGCTGCCGCCCAAACCCAGATATAGAGTTTTGCATCCAGCCTTCAGTGCCGCTTTCAGCTGCAGTCCGGTGCCATAGGTTGACATTAAAGAAGGATCATGCGGATCACATAAGCCTAATCCGCTGCATTGTGCCAATTCGATAACCGCTTCATCCTCCCGTCGTGCCCAAGCGGCCGTCAGCGATCTGTTCATCGGGTCGCAGAATTGACCTTCCTGCCGTGCAAAGCCGCCGCTTTTGACAACCGCTTCCACTAACCCTTCGCCGCCGTCACTGATCGGCAACACCGTGACTTGGACAGAAGGGAGTATTTCCTGAGTAACCGTTTGAATCAGTTCCCCGATCTGACTGCTGGATAAACAGCCTTTAAATGAATCTGCAGCAACTATGATTTTTTTCATTCCTCGATCTCCACTTCCATTCCCGTTTTCTTTTTACTTCTTTTTGATTATATCATCCTTTTCGTGTTTTTCTCTCTGCAATCCTGTGGTATAGGACGAAAGGATCACTTCGAAATTTATTTTTTATTTATTTCAAGATAACCGAAAGAAAGCGTTGGAGTAGGCAGAAATCAAAAAAACGGGTATGATAAATTTAAACAAGAAAAGAAGGGATGGTTTAAGATGGAAAAAGCTTACGATTTTACATTGAATGACAGCGAGGGCAATGCCGTATCGCTGCATGATTTTTTAGGACAAAAAGTTGTCGTCTATTTTTATCCGAAAGACAGTACTCCAGGCTGTACGAAGCAAGCCTGCAGCTATCGTGATCATTTTGCGGAATTGACCGCACGCAATCTTAAGGTTATCGGGATTTCCAAAGATTCTGTGACTTCGCATCAGAAATTCATTGCCAAGCAGAACTTGAATTTTACGCTGCTTTCGGATCCGGATCGAATTGCGATTGAAGCTTATGGTGTCTGGCAGGAGAAAATGATGTATGGCAAAAAGGTAATGGGCGTAGCCCGGACGACCTTTGTGATCGACGAGCAGGGAATGATTCTGAAGCGCTTTGACAAGGTGAAGCCAGATCAGGATGTCGCTCAGGTTTTGGCGCTGATTGACAGTCTAAAGGCTGAGTAAAAATTCATTTGACGGTACAGTCTGGGATTAAAGGCTGTGCCGTTTTTTCATTAAAGAGGATGAAGTTGAACTGCCTTGATATCTGAAAATCAGTCCCAAACCATGTGAACATTGGATCGGGAAGCGGAGAGAAAAAGTTGAAAGACTGCGACTGGTTTGTATTCTTTGCGAAGCAGAATTATAATGTGTTTATCTAACCGAAGAAAATATACGTATGTAGTTTAAAGAAGCTGCGGTAAAAATTCAGAAATTTTCATGAATCTATGTTTATCCTGTCTAGCAAAGCAGTTACAGCTGCGAAAAAGGCTGCGGGATAGTAAGGCATCGGCAGGCTGATGTGTGAACAAGATAAGGAAAGGAGCAGAGGGATGAGCAAGATACTACTTCTTGAAGATGATTTAAGCCTTATCAACGGACTCTCTTTCGCATTTAAAAAGCAGGGCTTTGAATTGGAAATCGCAAGAACACTGCAGGAAGCTAACGAATTATGGGCAAAGGACTGCTATGATTTGCTAGTTTTAGACGTGGCTCTGCCGGATGGATCCGGATTTGATTTCTGTCAGAAGGTACGGCAGACTTCCAAGGTTCCGATTATCTTTTTAACCGCTTCTGACGAGGAAATAAGCATTATTATGGGATTGGATATCGGCGGCGATGATTATATCACAAAACCGTTCAAGCTGGGCGTATTGATGTCCCGAATTAACGCCTTGCTCAGACGGACAAAAGATTTCTCGTCAACGGCCACCGAGCTGCAGTCCAATGGAATTCAGGTATTCCTTTTGCAGGGACAAGCGTTCAAGAAAGGACAGCTTCTGGATTTGACCGCTGCCGAGTATAAGCTGCTTTGTCTGTTGATGAAGAATCCCAATGTGATACTCAGCAAGGAACAGATATTGGATAAACTGTGGGATTGCGAAGGCAATTATATTGACAGCAGTACGCTGACGGTTTACATGCGCCGCTTAAGAATTAAAATTGAAGACAATCCAAGTGAGCCGCAGCGAATTCTGACGGTCCGGCGCATGGGATATAAATGGAATGTCATGGATTGAGGAAACTTATGAAACTTTTTGTTAATCAGGAGATAAAAAATTTTTTCATGATCCTGGCGCTTGTGCTGGCTGCTTTTCTGATTTTGGCCGAGTTGCTTTTGTGGCAGCTTTATCAGCAGTTTTCCTGGGAACTGTTCCTTCTTTTCGGATTGACTGCGGGTTCGGTATGGGGCATCTGCTTCTGGTATTTTCGCCGTCAGAATAAAATTATGGAAGAAGCGGTTTCCCAGATCAATGCCTATCTTGACGGAGAAGTCAGCGCCCGGATTGACTGTGATCATGAAGGCGAGTTATACCGGCTGTTTCATTCTGTCAATTCGCTGGCCGCAATCCTCAATGCCCATGCGGCTAATGAACTGCGGGAAAAAGAATTTCTGAAAAATACAATCTCAGATATTTCCCATCAGCTGAAAACACCGTTAGCCGCTCTGAATATTTACAATGGACTGCTGCAGGAAGAAGCTGATGCCTTGCCGTCCGTAAAAGAATTTGCTGTTTTGTCGGAACAGGAACTGGATCGGATTGAAGCGTTGGTACAGAATTTGCTGAAGATTACGCAACTGGATGCTGGTTCCATCATAATTGAGAAAACTGAGGAAAACATTGCCGAGTTGATGCGGGACATTGAACTGCATTTTGCATATCGTGCCAAACAGGAACAAAAGGAACTCATCCTCGCAGGGTCTGATACGCTCACGATTCTTTGTGATCGGGAATGGCTGAGCGAGGCCCTTGGCAATCTTGTAAAGAACGCTCTGGATCATACGGAAAAAGGGGATCAGGTTTATATTGAATGGAAGGCTTGCTCCACGGTTGTGCAGATTCTGATAAAAGATAATGGCTGCGGAATTCATCCGGAGGATCTGCACTATATATTCAAACGATTTTACCGCAGTCGTTTTTCCAAAGATAAGCAGGGAATCGGACTGGGCTTGTCTTTGGCAAAAGCCATCATCGAAGCGCATAACGGTACGATCACAGTTGACAGTGAATTGGGAAAGGGAACGATTTTTACTCTGGATTTTTTAATTCCTACAAAATTGTAGGCTGACCGTAGGGTGGCAGTAAGATTCATGTGCTATTCTTTCAGGCATAGGCAGGGAAGTCTGCCGAATAACCAAGTCATTGAAGAAAGAGGTGTTTGCACTATGAACTTGTTAGAGGTCCATCAATTATGTAAAACCTATGGCAGTGGGGATAACGCTGTCAAGGCATTAAAAAACGTCAGTTTTTCCGTGCCCAAAGGAGAGTATGTTGCGATTGTAGGCGAATCCGGTTCCGGCAAAAGTACGCTCTTAAATATGATCGGCGCTCTGGATACCCCAACGTCCGGCAAGGTGATGATCGACGGAAAAAATATTTTTTCCATGAATGATCGGAAACTAACTCTGTTTCGCCGCCGGAATATCGGTTTTATCTTTCAGGCGTTCAATCTTGTGCCGGAGCTTACCGTAGAGCAGAATATCATTTTTCCGCTTCTGCTTGATTATCAGAAGCCCAACCGAAAATATTTGGAGGAACTGCTTGCGGTCCTGAATCTGAAGGAACGCAGGAATCATCTGCCCAGTCAGCTTTCCGGCGGTCAGCAGCAGCGCGTGGCAATCGGCCGGGCGCTTATTACACGGCCTTCGCTGATCCTTGCGGATGAACCCACTGGCAATCTGGATAGTCAGAACAGCCGAGAGGTCATTGCTTTGCTGAAAGAATCATCAAAAAAATATGAACAGACGATCATTATGATTACGCATAACCGCAGCATTGCTCAGGCGGCGGATCGGGTACTGCAGGTTTCAGACGGCGTACTGAGTGATTTTGGAAGGTGCCGCGAATGAGAAGCTATCTCAGTCTTGTGCCGATTTCCGCAAAGGTGCATCGGCGGCAGAACCGGATGACGCTGCTCTGTATTATTTTCGCGGTATTCATGGTAACCGCTGTATTCAGCATGGCTGAAATGGGCATGCGGATGGAGCAGGCCCGGCTGATGGAGAAGCATGGGAATTTGTCATTCTTAGATTTGATAGGCAGTGCGATGGGACAATCCCTGCTGGGCATCGCGGTCGTTTTGTTCCTATTGATTCTGCTTGCGGGAGTCTTAATGATCTCAAGCAGCATCAACAGCAGCGTAGCGCAAAGAACCAAGTTCTTTGGAATGATGCGATGCATTGGAATGAGCCGGCAGCAGATTATCCGTTTTGTGCGGCTGGAAGCTCTGAACTGGTGCAAAACGGCGATCCCGATAGGCCTTGCGGGCGGAGTAGTCACCACATGGGGGCTTTGCGCTGTTCTGCGCTTTCTGGTCGGAAAAGAATTTTCGACTATTCCGCTTTTTGGCGTCAGCCTTTTTGGCATAATCTGCGGTATTTTCGTAGGGATCATTACGGTATTAATCGCCGCGAGTTCCCCGGCTAAACGGGCTTCCAAAGTTTCGCCGGTTACGGCCGTTTCCGGAAACGCGGAAGACAAGAAAACAATTCACCATTCTGCCTCTGGCCGATTTGTCAGAATTGAAACCGCTCTTGGGATCCATCATGCGGTTTCCTCGAAAAAAAATCTCATCCTGATGACGGGTTCGTTTGCCCTCAGCATCATCCTGTTTCTGAGCTTTTCAGTGATGATTCGCTTTGTAAACTATCTGATGCCGCAGTCGGCTGCTGCTTCGGATCTTGATATTTCAAGCGGGGATAGTTCCAAGGCTATTTCCGCGGACCTGATTGAAAAAATCCAAGCTATGCCGGGAGTAAAAGTAGTTTATGGCCGCCGAAGTGATTTCGATGTTTCCGCAGTTTGGCAGGGAAAGACTTCCTATTCTGATTCTTTGGATCTGATTTCTTATGACGATTTTGATTTAAAGTGTCTGAAAACTGACGGGGTGCTGAAAAGCGGCAGCGACTTATCCAAGGTGTATGGAGACAGCCGTTATGTCCTAGCGACTTCGGATCAGGACAGCCCTTGGAAAATCGGTGATCATATCCAGATTGGAGAGGAATCCCTCGAAATTGCCGGCCTGTTGAAATATGATCCGTTCAGCAGCAATGGCTTGACAGAAGGGAAAATGACGCTGATCACTTCCAGTGAAACGTTTGTCCGGCTTATCGGAACGACGGATTATTCGCTGGTTATGATTCAGCTGACAAGCGATGCGACGGATGAAAATGTCCGGGCGATTCAGCTTGCCGTCGGAGATGAATATAGCTTTCACGATCAACGCGAACAGCGTACTGCCGGCACTTATGCCGCCTTCGTTTTCTGTGTTTACAGCTTTTTAGCGATCATTGCTTTAGTTACGGTGCTGAATATTATCAACAGCCTTTCAATGAGCGTGTCGGCACGAATCAAGCAATATGGAGCGATGCGGGCGGTAGGCATGGATGAACGTCAGCTCATAAAAATGATTGCGGCCGAGGCCTTTACCTATGCTTTCTGGGGGTGCGCCGCCGGCGTTATAGTGGGGCTGCCGTTAAACAAATGGCTTTACGAGATCCTGATTACCGAACATTTTCCTTATGCGCTTTGGTATTTGCCGCTCACTTCCCTGATTGTGATCCTTTTGATGGTTTTCTTTGCCGCGGCAAGTGCTGTTTACGGCCCAGCAAAACGGATTCGAAGCATGGCCGTCACGGCGGCGATCAACGAATTGTAATCCTCTGGTGAGCTAGTTTGATGAAGCGACAAGGAAAAGCAGTATTGCCCTCCCGACTGTCATTTTCCAAGGCTGGCTGTTAAGCGTCAAAGATTCATCGGCAGTGTTGTTGTAAAAAAATTTACAGTGCATGGAAACAGAGCGTGCTGCTAATTACTGGCAAAAGCTCTGTTTTTTCATGTCAAGTTGTCCTGCTTTGTTACGGTGTACCGCTAATTTTCTTAGCTGCTGTGGCCTTCTCGATTTTTAAGTTCTATCTTGGAATCGGCTCAGGACTCAGCATGAAAACTGGGGATTTTTTATTGGAATAAAAAAATTAGGAAAATAACGGAAATGTAAGCGCTATGATCGTATCTGCGGCGAAGAATGTCGAAATTAAAAAAATGAGGTCATTTATGCAATTTGACATATTCACTTTACCTAAAACATAGTATAATGAAGATAAGTAAAGGAGCAGAATGGGTGAGCAGCATGAATAAGAAACAACAAATCATTGGCAATACGCTGGTGGAAGAATATGCCGTACCGCTGAAAGCGGAGGAAAATGCGACCTTGCAGCTGCTGGAGTATGCCGACCGGATTGCGAATTTAGACGCGTTCGTCGTTGATTATATTCGCTTGGAGGAACTTCAGATGTATTCCGAGGATCGTGGCATTCCGGTTTATACCGATGTCGAAAGCCTGGCGATCGTCAAGCACGATCTGGCAAAAGATTCGATCCGGACATGTCTGGTAAAAGGTTTTTATATGAACGTGGATCTGTCGGTGATCTTCGATATGCAGTCCAAGTCAATTCGCTTTAACCGCAGCCGGTTCAGTACGCTGAACACGGAGGACATCATTGCCGCAGTGGTCGCCGCACCGCAGTCCTAAAGCATAGAAATAAAGACATTTCTGAACAGGATGTCTTTTCTTTTTGATCAAAAAAAGGTAAACTAAGCCAAGGATAAAGGAGGAATCGCCTGTGGAAACAATCGAATTAAAAACTGCGATTCTGCACAGCCTGGATATGAATCTGGGGATGCCGGTGGTATCGCAGGTTGAATTGGAACCGACAGATTTTTTAAATACCTATCTTCAAAAACGGCTGCAGCGCCTTACGGGCAGCGATAACTGCAAGACCAGCACGGCTTCGGGAATCGACGGCGTGAGTTTGGATGAAGCTTTAAAATGGTCAGAATGGCAGGCGTTTTATCAGTTCACGCTGCAGCTGCTGCAGAAAATATTTACCTATCGTCAAAGCAATGGCGGTCAAAGTGCGGATGTTCTGATGGCTTTGTTAGAAATCGACCGTCATCTGAGCTTGTATGTTGGGGTTTTGGATTACCGCAGCTCACTGATTCACCATCTCAGTCAGGATGAGCGCCAGACCCGTCTGGAACTGGTTGAATATCAGACGACGCTGCCGGGGGCTTCTGCCGGACTGAGCTTTGAGTTCTGTACGGATTTGTTTACCGGACTGACCCAGCTGATTGAAAAGAAAGAAAAAGGCTTTACACCGCTTTCTGAGCTGCTTTTGAATCAGCAATTTGAAATGACGCCGAAGGAAAAAATCAAGGCGGCGCAGAAAATTGTGCAGGAGATTCATCCCAGCGATGATCTGACAGAGATGAACCGGCGGGTTGAGTTTAAGCAGAAGGTTGCGGAATCGCTGCAGGAAAAGGAAGAAGTCAATCTGGAAGAAGTGTTTGAGGAAATCTATGTCGATGATCCATCGACGCTGTTCGAGGCCAAAGCGAAGCTGCAGGACCGGGGGCTGGATCAGCAGCGCATGGTCGTGATCAGTTCGGCTTACGACGCGAAGCTGAAAAAACAGAAGCTGGTGACGGACAGCGGTATTTCGATCGTGCTGCCGATTGATTATATGCATGATCAAAGTCATGTCGAATTCATCACCAATCCTGACGGCAGTTTGTCCATTCTGTTGAAAAACATCACGCATATCTATGATAAATAAAGTTTTTGTGCACTGTGTCTTTCGAGATAAAAGGACAGAGAGGAACTAGGGCTGAAGCAAGGCTGCGATGAATGAAAATAATTTCAGGAATAAATGTAAAAATTCTCTTTTTTCCAAAATCGCATGGATTTGCGTCTTGACAACGGTCAGTGTTTCGCTTAAACTGAAGCCATATTCAAATTCAGTGAACAGGAGAGTAGCTTGAGATAACCAAGAGCGAGCCAAAACAGAGTGGAAGTTTGGCGGCACTGTCGAAAGCGAAACGCACCTGGGAGAAGTTCAGATGAAGCCAGTAGTCTGAAACGTGAGTCTGCGTTAACGAAAGAGGGGGTCGGAGTCTTGGGATTCCGGCAACTAGGATGGTACCGCGATGTGAGTCGTTCCTGGATTAGAGGAACGGCTTTTTTGTTTGGAAAAGAGGGGTAATATGAGAAAGATGAAGAACATGCTGATCCTGGCTGTGATGATTTTCTGCCTGTGGATCACAACCGGTCTTTCGCTGAGTGCGGAAGAAAACAAACCGACTTCGGGGAATCCGGATAACCGGCTGGAGGAAATTCTGCAGCGGGGGAAACTGATCGTTGCGACGGCGCCGGATTTCGCGCCGCAGGAGTTTATTGACGACTCCAAAAAAGGCCAGGCGCAGTATGTCGGATCCGACATCATGATGGCGCAGTATATCGCCGATCAGTTAGGCGTAGAGCTGGAAATCCAGGCGATGGATTTCGCGATGGTGCTCAGTTCTGTCGATCTGGGTGAGAGCGATATGGCGATCAGCGGTTTCGGCTGGAAGGAAGACCGCGAGATCTCCTTTGAATTATCGAACGGTTTCAACAAGACCGGTGAAGCCGCCTGCCAGGGATTGTTGATCCGGCGCGCGGATGCCGAACAATTTCCGACGCTGGAGAGTTTTGACGGCAAACTGATCGCGGCCCAGGCTGGCTCGCTGCAGGAAAACTATGTGCAGACCCAGCTGCCGCAGGCAACGCTGGAAACGATCACTTCTATGGATATCGGCATTCTGAGCCTGACGACCAACAAGGTTGACGCCCTAGCTTCCGATTGTGACGTGGCGAAAGGCTACGCCTCCAAAGACGGTTCATTGATGCTGGCGGATGCCCGCTTTGATACGTCGAAGGAAGATCAGCATGACGGCAACGTGCTGGCTGTGAAAAAAGGCGAAAAGGAACTGATTGCGGCCATTAACGAAATCATTGAAAAGATCAATGAAGAAGGCCTGTATGAACAATGGAAAACCGAAGCTAAGGTGCAGGCCAAGAAACTGGGCATTGAATTCGATGGCTCCGACGATGTGATAGTAGAAACCAAAGCACCGGGCGTCATCGACGTCTTTGTGGAAAATTATGATATCTTCCTCAACGGTTTGTTGGAAACGCTGAAATTGGCGGCGATTACCGTGTTCTTCGGAACGATCTTCGGCGCATTGATCGCGATCATCAAGCTGTCGAAGAATCCGCTGCTCCGCTTTTTAACCGCGGTGTATGTCGAAGTGCTGCGCGGTACGCCGATTCTGGTTCAGCTGTATATCTTCCGCTTCTTCCTGCCGATGGCCTTCCCATGGCTGAATCTGTCCAAATATGCCTGTGTTGTTATCGCGCTGGTCTTTAACAGCTCCGCCTATGTCGCGGAAATTATCCGCTCCGGCATTCAGGCTGTGGATAAAGGGCAGAGCGAAGCCGCCAAGAGTCTGGGCATGTCCAACCGCCACATGATGATGAAAATCATTCTGCCGCAGGCGGTCAAGAATATCCTGCCGGCTCTGGGCAATGAATTTGTAACGATGATCAAGGAAACCTCGCTGGCCTCCACCTTCTATATAGGAGAACTGATGTATACGCGGACGCTGTTAATGAGCACGAAGTTCTATGCCTGGCAGCCGCTGATCATCATTGCCGCGATTTACTTTGTCGTGACCTTCGTCTTGTCAAAGGGCGTTCAGTATATGGAAAAGAGGTTGAGTGTCAGTGATTAATTCTGGAAAAAAATTAATTGAAGTCAAAGGGCTGAAAAAGAACTTCGGCGCGTTGGAAGTCTTAAAAGGAATTGATGAAACGATTCATAAGGGCGAGGTCGTGTCGATCATCGGCCCGTCCGGCAGCGGAAAATCGACGTTTCTGCGGTGTTTAAATCTTTTGGAAAAACCGAGCAGCGGCCAAGTGATATTTGAAGGCGTGGATATCGCGGACAAAAAGATCAATATCGATCATCATCGTCAGAAGATCGGCATGGTGTTCCAGCACTTCAATGTCTTCCCGCATCTGACGGTTTTGGAAAACATTACGATTACCCCGACGCTGGAAAAGAAAGTGCCGCAGAAGGAAGCTGAAGACAAGGCGATGAAGCTGCTGAAGCAGGTCGGTTTGGAAGAGAAGGCGCACGAGTATCCGCGCAAGCTTTCCGGCGGCCAGAAGCAGCGCTTAGCGATTGTCAGAGCGATGGCCATGGAGCCGGATGTCATGTTGTTTGACGAGCCGACCTCGGCGCTGGATCCGGAAATGGTCAAGGATGTTCTGGAAGTCATTCAGCAGCTGGCGGAGGGCGGCATGACGTGCGTCATCGTCACGCATGAAATGGGCTTTGCCCGCTCGGTCAGCGACCGCGTGCTGTTTATGGATGAGGGCCGGATTGCCGAACAGGGCAGTCCGCAGCAGATCTTTGATCATCCAAATCATCCGCGGACGATTGAATTCTTAAGCAAAGTGCTGTAAAAATTTATTTTTGACACAACCTAGTTGAAGGACCCGAATCGCCAAAGAAAGAGGCGGATCGGCCAAAGCTGGATAGAAAATGAAAAGGAAGTGGAGGTGCCCCAATGAAAACAACCTTTCAGTATGATCACTACTATGCTTATCAGGAATTGACCGAAGCGTTAAAAACGCTGGTCAGCCGCCATTCGGATATCTTGACGATGGAATCACTTTGCAAAAGTGAAAAGGATCGGGATGTCTGGGCGATGACGCTGACGAACCGACAGACCGGCGATCCGCTGGCTAAGCCGGCGTTCTATATCGATGCCAACACGCATGCCGGTGAGGTGACCGGCTCGATGGCAGCGCTGCACACCTTGGATGTTCTGTGTACGAATTACGGCGAGGATGAAGCGCTGACGAAGCTTGTCGATACGATGACCTTCTACGTCATTCCGCGGATCAGTGTGGACGGCAGCGAGGTGTATCTGACGACCCCTTACGATCTGCGCTCGGCAGACCGGCCGTATCTGACACCGGTTCAGCAGCCGGGCTTAGTGCCTGAGGATATGGATCAGGACGGCGTTATCCGGATGATGCGGATCAAAGACAAGCATGGCGCGTGGAAGATCTGTCAGCACAATCCGGCCCTGATGGAAAAGCGCAAGCCGGATGATCGTGAAGGCGAGTTCTACACTGTGGTCAGCGAAGGCATGGTTCAGGGAGAAGTCAAGGGGGAGATTCAGCCGGCCCCGGTCTTATGGGGACTGGACTTCAACCGCAATTATCCGTTCGGCTGGTTTCATGAATCCCGGCAGGCCGGCGCCGGAGCGTATCCGTTAAGCAATCCGGAAAACAAGGCGGTTGTGGATTTTGTCCTGGCCCATCACAACATCGGTGCAGTGGCAACGCATCATACCAGCGGCGGCGTGATCCTGTATCCGCCGGGAACCCGTCCGGAAAAGAGTGCCGATCCTGACGATATGCGCCGGCTGCGTGAGATTGCGGCCATGGCGACAGAGGAAATGGGCTATCCGGCGATCAATATTTTCGATCACTTTATGACGGATCAGGAAAATTATTCATCCGGAGCTTTTGATGACTGGTGCTTCCAGGATCAGGGAATCCCAGCTTATACGCTGGAGCTGTGGAATCTGTTGGAGCGGGCAGGCTGCAAGATCGACTGGGATCGCCGTGATGCCAAGAGTGAAGCGGAATGTCTGGATACCTTAACGAAGGTGCTCGCCTGGTGTGCGGAAAACGCTCCGGACAGCTTTGAAGCCTGGACGCCGTATCAGCATCCGCAGCTGGGGCTGGTGGAAATCGGCGGACTGAACCTAAAGTTTACAGAAGAAAATTGTCCGAATGCATTTTTGCTTCAGGAAGTTGAGAAAACAACGAAGTTCTGTCTGCGCTACGCCCGTTCGCTGCCGCAGTTAGCGATTGACAAGGCCGAGGTGAAATGGCTGGGCGAGGATTTAGCTGAAGTCACGGTAACCGTCGGCAACGAAGGGTATCTGCCGACCTATTTGAGCCAGGAAGCAAAGCTGTTGAAAACTGCGAAGCCGGTCAAGGTTTCGCTGCAGGGACAGATCCAGAGCTTCATCGCCGGTCAGGCAATCCTGGAAATCGGTGATCTGGAAGGCTATTCCGGAGCGAATGCGAATTACCGCTCGTGTGAAGTGACAACCGGCGAACATGCGCCTTTGACGCAAACGGTGCGCTGGCTGATTCAGG
The DNA here is from genome assembly GCF_022440805.1 of Holdemania massiliensis. Classification (NCBI taxonomy): domain Bacteria; kingdom Bacillati; phylum Bacillota; class Erysipelotrichia; order Erysipelotrichales; family Erysipelotrichaceae; genus Holdemania; species Holdemania massiliensis. Next base: position 1,176,545 of record NZ_JAKNTK010000001.1, read on the forward strand.
CACAGAAAGGGGCGGAGGTCACGATCACTGCCTTCCAGCCGAAAGCCGGCCGGGCGATGCTGAAACTTGTGCTGTAAGCTGAGAACCGGAAGCAACGCAATAAAAATAAGAAAACAGAGGAAGTCTTACGCTGCAGAGCGCGGATTTCCTCTGTTTTGTTTTTGAGTGGGGAAGAATTATGCCGTGTAGTAGTAGATGACAAATCCGGTTTTCAAGTCGATGCAGACAACGTAGTCGATTCCATCTTCCTGAGCTTTCCAACTGTCGAAATCTCCGCCGATCGTTTCCTGGATGCCGGCGTACTCCCATGCGGTTTCTTCCCGGAGCTTAATGAATTCCCCGGCAAAGGCCTCAGCCAGCTGCTTTCCCTGTTCTGATGTTAGATTGAGTGACGGCCATAGCGAAGCATCAGCACCGTAATCCCGGAAATGCAGCGAGGTCATGCGCTCAGAATCCAGGGTGATCTGCAGGTTATAACGATAGCTGTCCGCAATTCTTGTGTTGGGATCATCGTAGCTGGCCAACAGATAGAAATTTGGATTCGGAATCGTCCGGCTGTTGATTCCGTCCAAAACCGCCTGCGGAACATAGGCGGACAAACGTTTTTCAATTTCATTGAGCGACATGAAAGCATCCGCGTCGGCCTGGTCGAGATTGAAGGCGGCGCCTTCGCTGACCAGAACCCGTTCCAGATGCAGATCTTCAGACTGCCGCATCATCAGGCTCAGCGTCGCTTCCCCAGAGGCATAGACGGTGCTGTCCTGAATCTCAATTCCAGCCAGCACGCGGATCTGGTCACGGTAAACTTCCGGCGCTTCAGGGTATATCTCACACTTGGGGCTGGCAAAGCGCAGGAGTTCCTGCCGGTCAGCTTCGCTCTGATCCCCCATCAGCGTTTTCAGAGCCGCATCATCCTGATTGACCAAAGTTGTGCAGAACTGCTTAGCCAAAGCCTGAGCCTGTTCAAGCTTCGTTTTTTTGCTTTGCGGATTAAACAAAGCGAGGACCAGAACTGCCGACAGCACCAGAATCAGGCCGCCGCCTGCCCAGACCGGCAGTTTTTTATAGTTCAGGATGTTTTCGATCCGCTTCCGCAGCGAACCGCCGGTAAAATTGAGCGTATTGGGAAAGGATTGGGCACTGCTGGCCAGATGGACTAAGGCATGGGAATAAACTTGCCTGCCGGGACTGTCGTGGCTGCGGATCACCGCTTCATCGCAGGCCATTTCCATGTCCTGACTCATCAGAATAAATGCTGTCCAAACTAACGGATGAAACCAGTAAAGACAGACAAGGACATAAGCGAACAGCTTGACCCAAGGATCGCGGCGCTGCCAATGCATTTGTTCGTGAAGCACAACGCTGCGTTCTTCACTTTCACTCAAGCCTTCCGGAAGCAGGATCCGCGGATGAAGCAAACCGATCAAAACGGGTGTGCTTAGATTGGAACAGTGTTCAATTCCTGCTTGGGTTTCAGTGCCGCCAACGTAACGACGGATAAACCTGCGGTAATGAAACAGACTGAAACCAGCGAGCAGAACGGCGCCGATCAGCCAGACTGCGCCAAGCAGCAGAGTGGAATTCAGCGGAAGGCCAGGCTGGGTGTCTGCGGTTGCTTCCTGAATGCTTGGCGTCTGCGTCAGGGTAGTTTCATGGACCCCCATATCGGCAGGGGAAGGAGAAATCAGAACCTCGGCCGCCTGATCACTGAAGGTGAAGGCGCGGTAAGGGACAAGGCTGACCGGGCCCGTCAAGGATATCGGCATCAACAGTCGCAGAAACACCGCTGCCCATAAAAGATAGGAATAAATCTTGGGGGCAGACCGCAGCAGCCGGCGCAGCAGGAAGACCGCGAAGAAGACAAAGCATACCGCCACACTGTTGTGAATCAGCAGCCTAAGCAGCGTGTTCATCGTCAGACTCCTGATGCTGATCAATCAGCGCTTTTAACTGTGCAGCCTCATCTTCGCTGATTTTGCGGCCGGACATAAAGGCAGTCAAAAATACTGGCAGTGAGTTGTCAAATAAATTCTCCAGCACCTTGCGGCTTTCATACTGCTGCACCTGTTCCTTTTTAATTAACGCGGTTACCACGGCATTTTCATTTTTGAAAAAGCCTTTGATACAAAGCTTTTTTAATACTGTATACGTCGTGGTGCGCTGCCAGTTCAGCTGTTTCAGACATAGCTGAGCCAGCTCGCCTGAGGTCAGTGGTTCATTATCCCAGATAATGCAGGCAAAGCGATACTCCGCTTCGTGCAGCTTCAGTTCCTGTTCCATAAAGCACCTCCTGTCTATTTGAATAGACATCTTTCTAAGTTGAGTCTATCACGATAGACACGAAGTGTCAATCAAGGAATGCGTTGAAAGACAAGAAAACTATGATAAGATTAAAAGAATCAGGAAGGATGGAATCATGAAACAAACAAAAAAAGAACCGCAGGCTCCACGTCTGCCAGCTGAGTTGGAAAAGGTGGTGCTGAGGGCGGAACTGGTCCGACAGGACAAGCTGATCGGCTATGCGATCGTTGATGATCTGTGGCCGGAAGAAAAAGCGCAGGGGAAGGAATTCAGCGAGTGCTGTCTGACCAAAGTCACAATGGCGCCGATGAGTGAAAAGAATTACTTTGTCGATGTGATTTTTGATCACTGTGATTTATCAAACTGTCAAATGAGTGAAAGTACGCTGCGAAGGGTCGTATTCGATCATTGCCGCATGACTGGCGCGGATTTATCACGCTGTGTCATGCAGGACGTCGTTTTTCTCAACTGTGCGCTGGATTATTCCAACTTTGCCTTTTCCAGCTTTAAAAACTGCCGGCTGGCCGACTGTGTCTGTACGCAGTCCTCATTCAGTGAAGGCAAGTTCACCGCGTTTGAAATTCAGCGCTGCAAGCTGGATGAAAGCGAGTTTTTCCACAGCCATCTTCAAGGGGTGGATCTGTCTTCCTGTACGATTGAGGGCATTGCACTGTGCGGAGATGAACTGAAGGGCGTGATTGTCAATCCTTCCCAGGCTGTGGATCTGGCAAGGGTCTTGGGGATTATCATTAAGGAAGAATAAAGCCTTCAGACTTACACAAATATTTCACAATTTATCCATGTTCTTCACACATGAAGCCGATATAATATAGACAATCAAATGAGAGTTTGATTAATTTCTTTCCCCCGTTAAGCCAGACTCCCTGGCAATAGAAAAAACATTCCCTCAGGAATGGAAATAGAAAGGCGCCCGGTAAGCGAATTTCTATTTTTTTTACTTTTTTATAATAAAATCGACAGTGACGAAACTGTAAGTTGTCTGTAAGCTCAAACGATGGAGAAGCAGGACATTCCCGTTTATAATGAAGCCAGAAATCAAGGAGGAAAGACTTCATGAAAAAAAGAACCGGATGGTTGCTTCTGAGTTTAGGCGTGGCGGCAGGTTTGCTTTGGTGGTACAAAAAACAAAAGGAAGCCGAAGATGATTAAGAATCTGCGCTGGCTCCTCACGACCCTGCTTGTCTTTTGGGGCATGAGTCTTTGCCTTTTAGATCAATACAATCCAATGCTGAACCTGATTACGGATATTCTGCATCAAGGCAGCAGGCTGATGCTGCGCTAAAGCTTTGCGGACCTGACCCGCGTCTGAACAGGATGGACTGGTGAATGCCAGTCTTTTCTGTTTGATGGAAAATTTCAGGTCAAGCCAGGTCATCGCTTTCATATCGCTTTCATAAGGATAGGAAATTGACAGATTGGATTTCAAAGCAGACTGCTTTAATGAAAGGAAAAACGGTAGAAAATAAAGCTTTTGCAAGCTAAAAAAGAAAACCCTCCCGTCCTGTGTCACACTTTGGCAGAGGATAAAAGAAGGCTGAAAGCGAACAGGTTTCAATTTGGAAAGAGATTGCGGTTCCCCGCCCCCTATGCTAGAATTAAAGCAACGAAAGATCAGAGTACGCAGAAAATCTTTTAGTGATTTCAGACAACTGACTTGGAAATCTAAAAATTACAATGGATTTCGGTTTCTGGCGACAGTCCAAGATTAACGGATGAAGCGAGGTAACAATAATGGTTTCACAGAAAATAATCTTAGTTGTGGAAGATAATGAAATTAACCGAGCCATGCTTTGCGCAATTTTAGAGCCGGAGTATAAAGTGCTGGAAGCGGAAAATGGTTTGGAAGCGCTGAAAGTACTGAATGATCAGAAAGATAACATTTCATTGATTTTATTAGATATCGTGATGCCAGTGATGGATGGCTACACTTTTTTGTCGATTTTGAAAAACGATCCTTCCATCTCCTCGATTCCGGTAATTGTTGCCACTCAGAATGATAATGAAGCGGATGAAGTTGCCGCGTTGTCGCATGGGGCAACGGATTTTGTGGCCAAGCCGTATCGGCCTCAGATTATTCTGCACCGTGTTGCCAGCATCATCAGTCTGCGGGAAAACGCCGCAATGGTCAATCAGTTCCGCTATGATCGGCTGACCGGTCTTTACAGCAAGGAGTTCTTTTACCGCCGGGTGCGGGAAGAACTGCAGGCTCATCCCGAACAGGAATATGACATGCTTTGTTCCAATATTGAGAATTTTAAACTGATCAATGATATTTTAGGCGTGCCTGCCGGCGATCAGCTGCTGGTCAGTGTCGCTGAAATGATCCAGGAGAAAATCGCGGAATACGGCATCTGCGGAAGGCTGAGCGCGGATCAGTTTGCCTGTCTCATTCGCCGTCCGCCGGCGTATTCGCAGGACTATTTTATTCATGCCAATTCGGAAATCAACACGCTGGCAAACATGCAGAACGTCGTTGTGAAATGGGGCGTTTATGTAATCCGCGATAAGCAGGTCTCGGTGGAACAGATGTGCGATCGGGCCTTGCTTGCCGTGCGCCGGATCAAGGGCCAGTATAATATCTATGTTGCGGCTTATGATGATACGCTGCGCAACAAGCTGTTGCGGGAACAGACGATTACCGACAGTATGGAAGCGGCTCTGGAAGAAAAGCAGTTTGTCATTTATCTGCAGCCAAAGTTTCAGATCAAGGATGATCAGCTGGTCGGTGCGGAAGCGCTGGTTCGCTGGAACCATCCGAAATGGGGATTTCAGTCCCCGGCTGAATTCATTCCGCTGTTTGAACGAAATGGGTTTATTACGAAGCTGGATCAGTATGTCTGGGATCAGACCTGCGCGACGCTGCGGCGTTGGGATGAGGCGGGTTATCCGCAGATTTCCGTCTCTGTCAATGTGTCCCGAGCCGATATCTACAACAGCGATCTGATCGAATTTTTAACGCGGACGCTGACGAAATATGAGCTGCAGCCTTCCCGTTTGCATCTGGAAATCACAGAAAGTGCCTATACGGAAAATCCCGGACAGATCATCGCAACGGTGCAGCAGCTGAGGACGCTGGGTTTTGTGATCGAAATGGATGATTTTGGCAGCGGATATTCCTCGCTGAACATGCTGAATCAGCTGCCGCTCGATATTTTGAAGCTGGATATGAAATTTATTCAGAATGAGACGGCAAAGCCGACCAATCAGGGAATTCTGCGCTTTATCATGAGTTTGGCGCGGTGGATGAACCTGAGCGTGATCGCTGAGGGCGTGGAAACCCGGGAGCAGCTGGAACGGCTGCGGGAAACCGGCTGTGATTATGTGCAGGGTTATTATTTTGCCCGTCCCATGCCTTGCGATGAATTTGAAAAGCTGCTGCTTCAGCACCAGAAACAAACCGGAAAGACCGTTCAGGATGACTCGGCAAGGATTGCTGATCAGCAAAAACCGATGCTTTTGTTAGCGGATGGGGATGTTCGCTATTGTCAGGCGATGCGCGGCATCCTGAGCCAGCAGTATCAGGTTCAGTGTGTCAGCGACGGTCAAAGTGTTTTAACTTGTCTGGATACATATGCCAGTCAGATTCGGCTGATTATTTTAAGTCTGGATTTAAAGGAGCCTGCCGGAATTGAAGTGCTGCAAAAGCTGCAGCATCGGATTGAGGTGCGGGATGTTCCGATCATTGCAACCGGCTGTTGGGACGAGCAGCTGGAAGAAACAGCCTTGAATATCGGTGCGGATGATTTTGCAGGGAAGCCGCATACACCGATGAGCTTGTGGAAACGCGTGCAGCGGACCCAGAGTTTAAATGTTCTGCGGCGGCAGGAACAGCTGTTAAGAGAGGAAGCCAATCGGGATGATTTAACAGGTCTGTTAAACCGGCGGGGATTGTATGCAGTTTGTCAGTCGCTGCGTCAGGATGACGCACCGTTGGCCCTGTTTCTGTTTGATCTGGATAATCTGAAAAAGGTGAATAATCAGCTCGGTCGGGATCAAGGGGATCAGCGAATTTGCCAGTTCAGCCGTCTGCTGCGTTCCCATTTCCGTCAAAGCGATATTGCCGCCCGCTTGGGTCAGGATGAGTTCATCGTGATTATGAAAAAGGCGGCATACAAGGAAGCCGTTTTAAAAAAGGGACGGGATTTGAGTCAGGCCTTCACCGAAGTAAAGTGGAACCAGGATGTTCCGCTGACGGTATCCGCTGGGATTGCGATGTGGGATTTGAGCGAAACGCTGGATGAAATGCTGGTTCGGGCTGACAGCGCGCTGAAATGGGCGAAAAGCGGATGTCAGAATCGCTGTTGTTTATGGGAGGAAGCCAATCTATGGGGGATCGGGAACAAACATGTCAAAATGTAGTTGAACAGTTCTGCAAAGCCTGGTTTGAAGCGCGGAATGTGGAAAAAACACTTGAATATCTCTGCTCAGATATTCAATATATTGGAACAGCCCAACAGGAGGCGGCCTGCGGTCTGGAAGCCATGCGGGCTTATTTAACAGCGGATATTCGGGCATTAAATACATCTTTTTCTGTGACGTTTCCTTCGATAAACTGCCGTCTTCTGCAGCCGGCTTTAGGTACGGTTTTTACTGAGATCATTCTTCAAAACTCCCAATGTGCCGGGCATCTGCGGGGGTTTTTTATCTTGTGCTGCCAGGAGGAACAATGGAAGATTCAGAGCCTGCATTTTGCCGAGCCTGGCCGCAGTCAGAAAGGACAGCGGTCTTATCCTCAGTCGCTGGTGACAGAACGGCTGCATCGTCAGCGGGAAGAATTGTTGAATGAAACGCTGCCGGGCGGAATGATGGGCGGATATCTGGCAGAGGATTTCCCGTTTTATTACATCAATCGGCAGATGCTGGATTATCTGGGATATAAGGATGAAGCAGAATTTGTTGCGGATATTCAAGGAAAGATCATCAACTGCATGCATCCGGATGATCGAACGCGGGTCGATAAAGAAGTGGGCGTCCAGTTGGAAAAGGGGCATGAATACACGGTGGAATATCGGATGAAGCGTCAGGACGGTACGTACATCTGGGTCCATGATTTAGGCCGCCGGATTCTGGCTGAGAATGGCTGTCCGGCCATCTCCTCAGTGTGCTACGATATCACAGCTCAGGTTCGGGCACAGGAAGAAGTGATGCGGCTTTACAACAACATTCCCGGTGCTGTCTTCCGCTGCCGTTATGACTCTGCGCTGAGTGTTGTCAGCGCGAATGATGGTTTGTTTGATTTTATCGGGTATACCCGCACTGAGTTTGCCGCTCTGGGCAACAAGCTGGCCGCGATCATGGAACCTGAGGATCTGCCGGAGGTCACTCAGCGGCTGCATGAACAGATAAAGCCGGGGGAAGCGATTCACATTGAAAATCGGCTGCGGACGAAACACGGTAAAGTCAAATGGGTTTCCGTGAAAGCTCAGCTGTTTGTTGAGAACAATCAGCCGTATTTTGACTGCGTGTTCATCGATATTACTGAAGAGAAACAACAGCGGCGCCGGGAAAAGGAACTCTATGAAAGGGAACTTCGATATTTCGTAGAAGCCGCCAGCGGCAATCAAAGCGGCCAGGGCCGGCTGAATCTGACACAGAATGTTTTGGAAAGCTATCTGACGACAGCCAATTTCGCGGTTGCCCAGGTTGGCGACAGCTATGATCAAGTGATTGATCAGTTTGCCCGTTCAGCAATGGAGACAGAGATCGGTCAGCACATTGCCGAACAGATGCAGCGAAGTCAGGTGCTTACTGATTACACCGTCGGCAAAACAGAATATCATTTTGAATTTCTGCGCAGCACGCGCGACGGGGCGTTTTGGAGTCATACGACATTTCATTCCTGCATGAATCCGGAAACCTCGGAACTGATCGTTTTCTTTTACACTTTGGATATTACAGAGAAGAAGCTGCAGGAACAGCTGCTGGATCAGATCGTCAGTCTGAATTACGATATTATTGCGGAAATCGATGCCGCATCGCAGACATTGAAGATTCACGCATCCAATGAACCGATCATTCCGATTGGGAAGCAGCTGCCGCAGGCCATTGAACAGCTGGCACAGGATTATGTAAAACCGGAGTTTGCGGCGGAGTATCATCGTCAGCTGAACCTGGAAACAATGAAAAGCCAGCTGGCGAATCAGGAGTCGTATACCTTTTCAATTGAAATGTTGGATGATCAGGGCCAGACACGGGTCAAGCTTTACAAAGTCTTTTATCTTGATCGGCGCTTGAACCGTTTATGCGTAACACGCAGTGATGTGACCGAGGTCGTACGTCAGGAACAAATGCAGAAAGCGGAGCTGGCGGCTGCCCTCAATGCCGCTCAGCAGGCCAATGCGGCCAAAACCGATTTCCTTTCGCGGATGTCGCATGAGATCCGCACCCCGATGAATGCCATTTTGGGCATGAGTGCAGTCGCTGCTCAATCCATGCACGATCCAGCCAGAATGAAGGAAAGCATCGAAAAAATTCAGCTGTCTTCAAAATTCCTGCTGGGATTAATCAATGATATCCTGGATATGAGCCGAATTGAAAGCGGAAAGCTGCTTTTAAGCAATGGTATTCTTCAGACCCAGAAACTGATCAACAGTGTCAGTACCCTAGGCGCAGGGCAGGCCGCGGCGAAGGGGGTAACCTATCAATGTATTGTCGAACCTTCACTTCATATGGAATACATGGGAGATTCGATGAAGCTCCAGCAGGTTCTGGTGAATATTTTAAGCAACGCTGTCAAGTTTACACCGCCGGGCGGACAAGTGGTCATGACGGCCCGTCAGGTTCAGCAGAAAAAAGATAATGCCGTGGTTCAGTTTGTCATCTCGGATACTGGAGTCGGAATCAAGTCGGAGTTTTTGCCGCATTTGTTTGAGCCATTTTCCCAAGAATCTACCGGAACGACCGCAGCGTATGGCGGCAGCGGCTTAGGGCTGGCAATTTCCAAAAGTATTGTGGATCTGATGGATGGTCATATCAGCGTTCAGTCTGAGAAAGGGCAGGGAACGCAGTTTGTCGTCGAGGTCCGCTTAGGCATGACTTCGCAAACTGTCCAACAAGATTGCCAGACAGCGCTGCAGTTGGAAACAGAAGCGTCTGAGCAGGATTTAGAGCAGCTGGACTTTACCGGGCTGCGGCTGTTATTGGCCGAAGACAATCTCATCAATACCGAGGTGGCGGTCATGCTTCTGCAGGATAAAGGGTTTACCGTAGATACAGCAGAAAACGGCGAACAGGCGCTGCAGCTTTATCGTGCCTCTGCCGAAAATGATTATGCCGCAGTTTTGATGGACATCCGCATGCCGGTGATGGATGGTTTAACCGCTGCTGCGCAAATCCGTCAGTCACCGCGTTTTGATGCGGCAGAGATTCCGATCATTGCGATGACGGCCAATGCTTTTGATGATGATATTGCCAAAAGTTTGGCGGCCGGCATGAACGCGCATCTGGCCAAGCCGATTGATCCAGATCTGTTGATGAGGACCTTGGATGCCTTGATTCGGAAAAAGGCGTCTGGAAATTTGCGTTAGTTTTTTGATTACCCTAGGTGGATTGAACGATCAGGGAAGCGTTTCAGAGAATAAACATTTCATCGCGGCTGAAACCGGCCGCGTTTTTCATCTTCCCCATCGGGTTGTTTTCGCAAGCAGAAAGGGATTCAGTTGCCAATAAAAATTCTTTCTTTTTGAAAAGATCTTTGCTATAATAGTTAAGCAATGCACCGGTGGCGGAATAGGCAGACGCGCACGTTTGAGGGGCGTGTGATTTATTCGTACGGGTTCAAGTCCCGTTCGGTGCACCATTTTCAATCAGTCCACAGTTCTATGTGGTTAAATAAAGTCTTCGGCAGAGGGCTTTTTATTTTGTGTGTAAGCTGGCGGGCTGCGGATTCAGACAGGATTTCCGGATATGGAAAAATGGAATAGAATGGGATAACCTAACAGTTTTGTTAGATGGATGAAAAGCCATGGCAACAGGAATTCAGCGTGGTGTATAATAAAACTAACGGAGGAGGGTCCGGTATGTTTAAAATTCTAATTGTCGAGGATGAGGAAAAGATTCGGGTCGAGCTGCAGAACTTGTTGAATCGGTATGGCTATGAGGCTATGGTGTTGGATGATTTTCATGAAGTCGATCACCAGATTCTGCAAATCCAGCCGCATTTGGTTCTGCTGGATATCAATCTGCCGGAAATGGATGGATATATGATCTGCCGTTCCATCCGCCAGCAGTCTTCGATTCCGGTTCTGATGGTTACCAGCCGCAGCAGCGATCTCGATGAACTGATGAGCATGAGCCTGGGGGCGGATGACTTCATCACCAAACCCTATAATGTGCAGATTCTGCTGGCGCACATTCAAGCTGTCTTAAAGCGCGCTTATCCGCAGGATCAGGGCCGTCTATTGGAAGTCAACGGGGTGACGCTGGATCTCAGCAAGGGCTGTGTGATGCATGAGCATCAAAGCGTCGAGCTGACAAAAAATGAAATCCGGATTCTGTGGCTGCTGATGCGCAAACAGGGAACGATTGTCAGCCGCGACGAGATCATGACCGATCTGTGGCAGTCAGAAGAATTTGTGGATGACAACACGCTGACCGTCAATATCAACCGTCTGCGGCGCAAGCTGGAAAGCATTGGGGTCAGTCCTGACTATCTGTCAACCAAGCGCGGTTTGGGGTATCGGATATGACGCTGAAAGAATTTCTTCAAGACCGCTGGATGTTCCTGCTTTGTCAGCTGATCTTTATGCTTTTTGCGGGTGTCATGCTGCGGCTGTTAAGAGTCAGCGGCTTTGCCTTGGGATTTTTGGCTTTTCTGTATCTGACGCTGACCGGTGTGACGCTGGGGGTTGAATTTTATCGCAAGAAGATGTTTTTTGACCAGATGTTTCAGCTGTTGGATCAGCTTGAAGAAAAATACTATCTCTCTGAAATCATAGAATCACCCAACTTCGTCGAAGGTCAGAAGCTGACGCAGCTGTTTCGTTCCGTCAGCAAGTCGATGAACGACACCATCGCGGAATACCGCCGGCGCAATGAGGATTACAGCCGATATATTGAAACCTGGGTGCATGAAGTCAAAACACCGATCGCTTCCTCAAAGCTGATCATCGAAAATCATTCGGATCCGGTGACGCGCTCGCTGGAAGAGGAAATCGACCGGATTGATCAGTATGTCGAACAGGCGTTATTTTATACCCGCTCAGCCGTCGTGGAAAAGGATTATGTGATCCGGCGCTGTTCGCTCGATCAGATTGTCAATCAGACGATCAAAAATCATGCGAAGACCCTGATTTCCCGTCAGTTTTCGATTCAGCGGGAAAACCTGGAGCATATTGTCTATACCGATGTGAAGTGGATTGATTTCATCCTTGGTCAGATTGTCACCAATGCGGTTAAATATCGGAATTCTGAAAAACCAGTTCTGCGGTTTCAGGCGGAAGCCTTTGAAAATCAGGTGATCCTGACGATTGAAGACAACGGCTGCGGGATCAGCGCCCGGGATCTGCCGCGAATCTTTGATAAGGGCTTTACCGGAGATAACGGCCGGCAGGTAGCCAAGTCTACGGGGATGGGGTTATATCTGGTCAAACAGCTGTGCGATAAGATGAACATCGGCATTCAGGCTCAGTCACAGCCCGGGCAGGGCACGGCGATCACACTGAGCTTTCCGCTGTCCGGCTTTCTGCTTCCGGAATAAGCAAATCGAAGCTGTCATACACTAAATCGTCGGCCTGGAAAATTTTAAAGTGGGAGAAACGCTTGCTTTTCCGGTGTCCTTGATTATAATAAGGACGAAAAGAATGGGTGAAACAGGATTGAAAACTGAGGAAAAGCAAATTGAGCTGATAGCGCTGTTAAAAGAATATGCGCAGGCGACATTGAAGCGGGAAAAGGTTCAGTCAATGCGCGGCTATATTCAGCATGGCGATACGACGACACTGGATCACGCGATTGCCGTGGCTTATTACAGCCTGATGTTGGATCAGAAATGGAAGCTGAACTGCGATCAAAGCAGTCTGGTGCGGGGCGCCCTGCTGCACGACTATTTTCTTTATGACTGGCATCAGCCGCACAAAGAATATGGACTGCATGGCTTTACGCATCCTAGTACAGCGCTGCGCAATGCGGCACAGGATTTCGATCTGAACCTTGTGGAACGCAACATTATTGCCCGGCACATGTTTCCGCTGGTTCCGATTCCTCCGCGTTATCGGGAGAGCGTTGTTGTGTGTCTGGCGGATAAGTTTTGTTCGCTGAATGAAACGTTCAGCCGGCGCCGCTATCTGTCTTTGGTCAAGCTGCTTTCCGCTGCCCTGATATTGCATTCATAAACGTCCTTTGCGGACGTTTTTTTGTATTTCTCGGCAGAGAAAGTGAAGACTAAAAAGGAGGAACTGAATAAATTGCAGTGTAACTTGAAAATAATTCAATTCTCAAGTATAATGAACTTAAACTAAAACATCAGCAATGAAGAAAGCCAAGCAAGAAAGAAAAGGAGGCGCGAAGATGGAAATGCAGGATCGTGTGATTCTTGCGATTGATCTGAAATCGTTCTACGCGTCAGTGGAATGTGCTGATCGAGGACTGGATCCGCTGACGACGCATCTGGCTGTCGCCGATGAAAGCCGAACGGAAAAAACAATTTGCCTGGCAATCTCTCCTTCCATGAAAAAACTCGGTCTGGTTGGTCGTCCGCGCTTATTCGAGGTCAATCAGAAAGTCGCAGCGGTCAACAATCAGCGGCGTCTTCAGGCACCGAAAGGAAAGCTGGTCGATTCCTCTTGGGATGCGGAAACACTGAATCGTTCGCCTCAGCTGGCAGTTTCCTATATTGCCGCCTCACCGCGGATGGCGCGGTATATGGAAGTCAGCCGGCAGATTTATCAGCTCTATTTAAATTATGTTTCACCTCAGGATATTCATGTTTATTCCATTGACGAGGTGTTTATGGATGTCAGCGCTTATTTGAAGCCGTTAGGTCTGAGCGGCCGGGAACTGGCGAAAAAGATCGTTTTGGATGTGCTGCGGACAACGGGTATTACCGCAACGGTGGGGATCGGCACGAATCTGTATCTGGCCAAGGTGGCGATGGATATCGTTGCCAAGCATGTTGAAGCCGATCAGGACGGAACGCGCATTGCGGAGCTTGACGAGATGAGCTACCGCCGGCAATGCTGGACCCACCGTCCATTGACTGATTTCTGGCGGGTTGGGCGGGGATATGCGAAAAAACTGGAAGCCCACGGGTTGATGACAATGGGAGATATTGCTCGCTGTTCGCTAGCAGATCCCAATCAATTCCGCAGTGAAACTTTGTTGTATCAGCTGTTTGGCGTCAATGCCGAGCTGCTGATTGATCATGCTTGGGGTTGGGAGCCATGTACGATCGCCGATATCAAAGCCTATAAACCGAGTTCCCGCAGTCTGGGCAGCGGACAGGTGCTGCCTTGTCCTTATCCGGCGGAAAAAGCCCGGCTGATCGTGCGGGAGATGACGGATCTGTTGGCCTTGGATTTAGTGGATAAGGGAGTGGTCACGGATCAGGTCGGACTCTATGTGGGCTATGACGTTGTGAATTTACGTGACCCCGAGCGCCGGCAGCATTATCACGGGCCGGTCAAGAAAGATCGGATCGGTCGGGAAGTGCCCAAGTCAGCCCATGGAATGACGCATCTGTCCCGTCCCTGTGCCTCCGGCAAAATAATTGTGGATGCGATGCTTGCGCTGTTTGACCGGATTGTGGACGATTCCCTGCTGATCCGCCGGATCGGCGTCACGGCCAATCATCTGCGTCAGGAAAGTGAGCTGAACGGCGTTGAATTTGTTGAGCAGTTTGATTTGTTCAGCGATACGGAAGCGATTCTGCGCCAGCGCCGTCAGGAAAGTCAGGAGCTGGAAAAAGAAAAGCAGGTGCAGCAGGCAATTTTAGAGATCAAACGGAAATATGGCAAGAATGCTGTGCTGAAAGGAACTAATCTTGTCGAAGGTGCGACGACGATCAAGCGCAACCAGCAGATCGGCGGGCATAAAGCATAAGGAGGAAACTTCATGAAAGCGCAGGATCCCGTTTATTTTCCCTATGAAGACCTGATTGAGCTTCCCCATCCGGTTTCCAAAATCCATCCTCCCATGGCGCGGATGGATCGGGCAGCACAGTTTAATCCGTTTGCGGCCTTGACTGGATACGAAGAGGAAATTGAAGAAGCCGCGCGGTTAACGGAGGAAAAGATTGTGCTGGGGGAAGATGAGAAACGTTTTCTGGACAAACAGCTGCAATACCTCCTCACGCAAATTCAGCGGCAGCCTCTGATTGAAGTTCTTTATTTTGTGAAGGATGAAAAAAAGGCCGGCGGCGTATATATGACGAAAAAGGGGCGGCTGAAAAAGCTTGATTCGTACCAAAAACATATCATTTTTACAGATGGCACCCGCATCGCGTTTGCGGATCTGCGGCAGCTTGACAGTGATCTGCTTCCCATTTCAGTAGACCTTGATTTTCTGGAGTAAGCCTTTTTCTTCCGGCAGATCAGCATAGGATGAAAGCTGACAGCCGCTTTGAAAATAAACTTTCTCAAAAAATCTGCGGCTTGCCTTTCCCACATGCTCTGGCGTACAATAAAGACATGATTCTTGAGGAGGGATTGGATGATTTGTATTACAGGCGGCACGATTCATACCGGTACCGGTGAAGTGCTGAAGCAGGGCGACATCCTGATTGACGAGGGAAAGATCGTCGCGGTCGGAACGGGTTTAAAGGAAAAAGCGGAAGGCTTTATCGACGCTTCCGGGAAAGTCATTCTGCCGGGCTTTATCGATGCGATGAGTGAGCTGGGGATGGCGATCCGGCGCGGGGAAGTTCGCGATAACGACGAAAAGAGCGATCCGCTTACACCACATTTAAAGGCTTTGTATGCTTATGATGGGGACTGTGTCAGCGAACAGGCACCGTATACCTACGGGATTACAGCTTTAGCCGCGGCGCCGAGTAATTCCAATATTCTGGGCGGTCAGATGGCAGTCTTCAGAACCGCCGGCATCAATCCGTTTAAGATGCTGGTGAAGGATGAAGTGGGGATGAAGGGCTCGGTCACCGATCAGGTTAAGGAGGCTTATGGTTCACGGCAGGTTCAGCCGATGACAAAGATGGGCATCTTCAGCCTGTTGAAAGAGGCGCTGCGTCAGGCTCAGGCCTATGATGAAAGTCAGCCGGAAACCAAGCGGGATGAAAAAGCCAAGGCGTTAAAAAAAGTGCTGGCGAAAGCAATGCCGCTTGTGATCGCTGCCAACAATGCCGCTGAACTGCGCGGAGTTCTGCGGGTATGTGAAGACTATGACTTAAAGCCGATTCTGGCTCTGGGATATGATATTCATGCGGAGGATGTGGATCTGCTGGACAAGACGCAGGGCGTGATTCTGGGCAATCTTTCCTATGGCTTTAACGCTTATTCGCAAAAAGCGGATCTGGAAGGGTTGTATGCCTTATATAAACAAGGTTTGCCGGTCGCGATGGCGACCATCGGCAACAATCCTAACGGCAAGGAAGGACTGATCTGGACGGCGGCGCGGATGATGCGGGCCTGCGGAAATAGTGAAGATGTACTGAACATGCTGACGCTTCAGGCCGCGAAGATGCTGGGCTGTGCTGATCGCATCGGCTCGATTGAAGCTGGAAAAGACGCTGATTTTGTCATCTGGAGCGATAATCCGATTGAAACCTATGCGGGACGTGTGGAAAAGGTCTTCATGCAGGGCAAGGTGGTCTATGTTCAGGGAGGTTATCAACAATGAAACTGATTAAAAACGGAACGGTTATGACAATGGGACCGCAGGGAACACTGCGGGCTGATGTTCTGATTGAGGATGGAAAAATCGTGCGAATTGCCGAAAATATAACAGCGGAACAGGCTGAAGTCATCGACGCTTCCGGCTTGCTGGTTTTGCCGGGGCTGGTGGATGCGCATAGTCATATCGGTGGCTTTGATACTAAAACCGGGGCCCAGGATTTGAATGAAAGCGTCAATCCAGTCACTGCCCAATTGAATGCTTACGACGGCGTGGATCCGCTGTCGCCGCAGTTTGCGGCGGCGTTGGAAACGGGAATTACGGCCAGCGGAATTGTTCCGGGCAGTGCCAATGTGATCTGCGGCCTGGGCTGTGTGATCAAATCCGCCGGTTCCAGTCTGGCGCAGCGCTGTGTCAGACAGCCGTTTGCTTTGAAAGCGGCGGTCGGCGGCAATCCGAAAGGCGTTTACGGCAAGCGCAACCAAAGTCCGATGACGCGGATGGCGATCGCGGAAACGATTCGTGAATACTTCCATCAGGTTCAGGATTACCGTAAGAAAAAAGCGGAAGCTCAGGGCGATCCGGCAAAAATGCCGAAGTTGGATCAAGGCTTGGAAAATGGCGAGCTGGTTTTAGATAAGCAGATTCCGTTAAAAATTCATGTTTATCAGCATGACATTCTGACCTGCATTGAGCTGGCAAAAGAGTTTGATATCCGTATTACCATTGATCATGCCTTGGGTTCCAGTGATTTTCTGGACGAGATTGAAGCGGAAAAAGACCGGTTGGCGATTATTTACGGCCCGATCGGAGCTCAGAAGGGTCCTAATGAACTGCACCTGGTCGATACCGGCTGTCTGAAAGATTTGGATGAACGAGGTGTTTTGTGCGCGATCATGACCGATGGGCCGGCCCGCAATCCATGGATGATTTTAGCTCAGGCTGGAGAAGCGGTACGGTTTGGCTGTCCGCCGGAGCGGGTGCTGCGGATGATTACGATCAACGCGGCGAAAATTTTAGGCTGCGAGGATCGAATTGGATCGTTGGAACCAGGAAAAGACGCCGATATTGTCCTCTTTGACCAGAATCCGGTGGTCTCGACTTCAGCGCATGTCATGATGACCCTAGTGGGTGGGGAAGTCGTTTATCGAAGATAAATCTGTGTTGATTCGCTCTGTGGTTTAAGTATGCAGCATCAGTAAGCGCAGAAACAGCGGCGCATTCAGTAAACAATAGATTCAAAGCGAGTCCGTGATCAGCTGCAGCTGAAAGCGGACTCTTTCTTGTTCAGTCACAGAATCGGCATCGTCAGGCTGGATCGGCAGCGAATTGATCCGAAGTTCAGATCGATTCTGTTCCGGAATTTGACTTTGCTGAATTTGTTCGTTAGAATAAACATGACCATTGTAGGATTAAAGAAAAATTTAAGTTTGCTTATTTTATGTTCGTATAATGCCAAAATTGGGGATTTGTAAGATGAAAAAAGGGTGTTTTTATGATTCAGATGGCAATTTGTGACGATGAGGCCAAGGAACGGGAAAAGCTCTCTTCTATGGTACTGGCTTATGGCAACCGCCATCCAGAGTGGGATTCTGTCGTTTATCTGTTTGCCTCAGGAAAAGAACTGGTTGACAGCTTAGAAGCAGGCAATCGGTATGATATCTATTTATTGGACATTTTAATGCCGGATAAAAATGGGATTGAACTTGCTTCTGAAATTCGTAAGCGAGACGCGGAAGCGGTTTTGATCTTTCTGTCCTCATCAGAGGAATTTGGGGTTAAAGCTTATCGGGTAAGAGCTTATGATTATTTAGTTAAGCCTGTCGATTCGCGGAGTCTGTTTCATACCTTAGATGAGCTTCGTCAGCAGATTCTGGAAAACAAAACCGATTTATTTCCGATCAAAACGAAAACCGGGATTCAGCCCGTTCATCCGGTTCAGCTGATGTATGTAGAATATCAAAATCATAAGTGCTATTACCATCTTGCCGAGGGTGAAATTATCGAGAGTGCAACGATGCGTCAGCCCTTTGACGAAATTATTCAGCCTTTGCTGGCAGATCGAAGGTTTGTGAAATCGACGGTGGCTTATTTAGTGAATATGGCTTATATTCAATCGATAGAAGGACGCAGCTTGCTGCTGCCGAAAGGAATTTGTCTTCCGGTTTCTCGTAGTGAGATCACAGAAGTGCGCAAGCGTTTCATGAGCTACTTATTAGAAAGGGGGCGGGGAAGATGAATCAGAGTGTATTAATGGGATTGCGGATGACGCTGACAATGGGAACATTGGTCGTATTCACCTTGCTTTTGCTGCAGTATCGCTACAGCCGGAAAGTCACGGCGCGGGCAGTTTCCTTATTTACCATCGTGGTTGCCTTGATCAACTTGATCATTATGAAAAAGATGGGCTATGTTCCCTATTCCAAAGTGATGCCGCTGACAGCTACGGCGCCGTATTTGATTCTGTATTTGTTTCTTTCCGCTTATCGGGATCTGCGGCTAGTCTTTGCGGTGGTAACGGTTTATTCCTTTGGCCTGGCCGATATGGGGATCGGCGGGAGTATTTCCGCAGTCTTTTTTGGCAGTGATGTAGCAATTGATTTATTTTTCAGAATGCTGGCGTTTATTCCGATCGGGTTATTTATTCTCTTTTACTTCCGCAAGCCGTATATGCGGATGCTGCACCAGATGAAATCGGGATGGCTGATCTTCTGCGCTTTTCCGCTTCTGTTTTACGCGGCCTTTTATTTCACCTCGATTTATCCGGTAATTCTGCACGAACGTCCGGAAAATGCGGCAATTCTGCTTTGTCTGATCGGATTGTTGTTTATCGTTTATGCGATGCTGGTCCAGTTCTTTCAGTTTTATCTGGATCATGTTGAGGAAATGCAGAACATGGAATTGCTCAGCAGCAAGGTTTCGGCTTTGCGTGATCAGCTGGAAGCTATCAATAACGGACAGGAGTATCGAGAACGCAGTGCGGACTGCTCCTTAGCCGCGGTCAAAACGATGATCGAGAGCGGGGATACTGAAGCGGCGCTTCGCTTTCTGCAGCAGCGCCAAGCCCAATCTGATGTACCGTTAGCTCAGTATTGCCAGAATTCAATATTGAACGTTATCCTTTCCTTTTATTTGGAACGAGCCAAAGCGGAAGGGATTACGGTTAAGGCGGACCTCAGGATTCCGGAAGACCTGCCGATTGACGCCCTGGAACTGTCCGCGGTGCTGACCAGTGCGATTGAAAATGCGATTCATGCCTGCCTTAAGATTCCAGACAGGGCAGAGCGCCGGTTAGAAATTTCATGTTACACCAGTCCGCGGTTTGTTTTTGAAGTGGCCAATACCTATGCCGGAGAAATTGTAATGGATGAAAACAGCGTGCCGGTGCCGCCGGAAACCGGACCGGATATTGCTACGCGAAGCATTAATGCTTTTGTGCAGAAATATCGGGCCTTGGCAGACTATGACCTCAGCGATGGGATGTTCCGGGTGCGTGTGGCCTTGCTGGATTTAGAAGGGGTAGGGGAAGCTGACAATGAACGAGTTGATTAATGTGCTGCGGATTTCTGTCAATCCGATTTGCGTAGTTGCCCTGATCTTTATTATGTCGAACTTTAAATGCAGCATTAAAACAGCTTGGCGGGCCTATTTTTTAATCACTGTGCTGGCCTTTGCCGCGAATACGTTGATTTACTGGCTGTGGGGCAGACCGGCGATGATGCGTTGGTTTGCGGTCATCACAGCTGTTCCCTGCCTGATTGCCCTGCTGATATTGACGAAAGATCATTTCCCACAGCTGTTCTTTAACTTTTTTACAGCGGTGAACGCATTATACTTGGTTTCAATTGCAGGGTTATCCGCGGCTTCCGGGCCGGAAGGCCATGTGATTGTCGATATTCTGGTGAGGCTAGTTTTGTATGGAATCATTCTCTATTTATTCCAGCGGTATTTTTCTTCACCTTATCACTTTCTGGCGGAACACATGAAACGGGGCTGGTGGTCGATCAGCCTGATTCCCTTTCTGTTCTTCTGCATGGTTATGTTTTTGGGCCTTTATCCAACGGTTCGCCATGATAATTATCCTGTCGTTATTTTACTGTATGGAGTACTGTGTCTGGTGTATATTGTCATCTATCAGGTTTTCCAAAATACGTATGCCCGCATTACGCAGGAAAATAACGGGAAGATGTTAATGGTTCAGCTGGAGATGCAGAAGCAGAGCATTGAACAGATGCGGATGCTGCGGCATGACTATCGGCATTATATTGGACAGATCGATGCCTTGCTGCAGGCTGGAAAATTAGATCAGGCCCGACAGTATACCCGTCGGTTTGAAGAAGAAATTCAGCGGACTCAAATTCCGGATTATTGTGAGAATACGATGCTGAATGCCGTCTTTGCTTTCTATTTGGAGCCGGCTAAGCGCAGCCACATCCAAGTCGAAACCCATCTGAATCTTCCTGAAATGCTGACGGTGGATGAGATTGAGCTTTCGATTGTCATCGCCAATGCTCTGGAGAATGCCGTTCAGGCCTGTGAAAAAATGCCTGCGGATGTACCGCGAAAGATTCAGATTCAGGGTGAAACGGAAGCTTCGTTGGTTGTGGAAATCATCAATACTTATACTGGAACGATTGTTTGGGGAAAAAACGGCTTGCCGACGACCGCAAAGAAAGGTCACGGTATTGGAACCCAGCGTATTGCAGCTTTTCTGCGGAAATATCATGCGGTCTGCGATTGCGAAGCATCAGACGGCCTGTTTCGGCTGCGATTACTCATTCCGCCTCAGGAAAACGAGAATAAACAAAGGAAAGAATCCGGGCAGTAACGGGTTCTTTTTTCTTCTAAACACTTTCTTTTATGTGAATCACTGCCTTTATTTTAAACGAAAACAGAACCATAGGTTCAATGAATCAGATTCAGCTTGCTTTCATAAAATCAACGTTTTTGCGGCTGACGAGCGAATCTTACAATTCTGTTAGCAAGCTGTAAGACCCTTCTAAGGTACAATAGTGTAGACAAGGATATAATAAAACCGTAATTAGGAGGAATCAATGTATGAAAACATTCAATAAGATTCTGATTGTATGCCAGGTTTTATTTCAGGTAATTGTATTGGGCCAGAATGGTCTCGGCAATATTCATTAATAAGGAAGGGAAAAACAATGGAAACCATTTTACAAGTCAAACAGATCGAGAAGATTTACGGAAATAAAGGAAGTATTACCCGGGCAATCGAGGATATCAGCTTTCAGGTGGCAAAGGGCGAATTCGTCGGCATTATGGGACCTTCCGGTTCCGGTAAGACGACCCTGCTCAACTGCATCTCGACGATTGACAATGTGACCAGCGGTCACATTCTGATCGGCAAGGAAGATATCACCAAGATGAAAAGCGGCCAGCTTTCCAAGTTCCGCCGGGAACAGCTCGGTTTTATCTTTCAGGATTTCAATCTGCTGGATACGCTGACGGCCTATGAAAACATCGCGCTGCCGCTGACGATTCAGCGCGTCAGTCCGAAGAAAATCGAAAGCCGGATTAAAAAACTGACAGCTCAGCTGGGGATTGAGGATGTGCTGAAAAAATATCCGTATCAGATGTCCGGCGGGCAGCAGCAGCGGGTGGCCTGCGCTCGGGCGATGATCTGTCATCCGGCGCTGATCCTGGCGGATGAGCCGACCGGGGCCTTGGATTCCAAGGCGTCGAGAATGCTGCTGAACAGCTTCGAAGTGCTGAACAAATCGCTGGAAGCTACGATTTTGATGGTCACGCATGATGCTTTCACAGCCAGCTTTGCTCACCGCATCCTGTTTATCAAGGACGGCCGAATCTTCAATGAACTCATCCGCGGTGAGGATGACCGCAAGACCTTTTTCAATCGGATTATTGAAGTGGTCAGTCTGTTAGGAGGGGACACCAACAATGTACTTTAAAATTGCGCTGGGCAATGTCCGCCGCAGTATTCGGGATTACGGCGTTTATTTTCTGACCCTGACCTTCGGCGTCTGCCTGTTCTATGTTTTTAATTCCATTCAGGCTCAGTCTGTCATGATGGCGTTGAGCGAAACTCAGGCGAAGATGCTGGTGCTCTTGAACAACATGATGGGCATCTTCTCGGTTTTCGTCTGTGTAGTCCTGGGATTTCTTATTGTCTATGCCAACAACTTTCTGATTCGCCGGCGCAAAAAAGAACTGGGGCTGTATCTGGTTCTGGGCATGAACAAAGGTACGGTAGCCCGGATTCTGATGATCGAAACCGTGATGATCGGAAGCCTGGCGTTTGCGGCGGGCTTAGGTCTGGGTATTCTTGTATCGCAGGCATTGACGGTGGTCACCGCGAATCTGTTTATGGTGCAGCTGAAAGCCTTTGAGTTCATCATTTCCTTCAATGCAATATTGAAATCCGCGGTTTTCTTCGGCGGGATGTATCTAATCGTTTTAATCTTCAATACGTGGGTTGTTCAGCGGTACAAGCTGATTGATCTGCTGCAGGGGGATCGCCGCAATGAAGCGCTGAAGCTGCGTTCGATCGGGTTGTCCGCAGTTCTGTTCATTGCCAGTCTGATCATTCTCGGCTGTGCCTATGCTTTGATTCTGGATAACGGCTTCATGATGTTTAATGCGGAATTTGCAGCCTCGATTATTCTCGGCTCGATTGGAACATTTCTGTTTTTCTTCTCGCTGTCCGGTTTTCTGTTAAAGTTTGTGCAGAGCCGGCAGAGCTTCTATTACCGCAATTTGAATATGTTTGTCATGCGGCAGCTGAACAGCCGGATCAATTCAGCCTTTGTTTCGATGACGGTGATTTCGATCATGCTGCTGCTGACCATCGGCGCTCTGTGTACAGGGCTGTCATTCAATCAGGTTTTGGCTGGCGATGTGGAAAAAACCTCGCCGTATGATGCGACGCTGTATGTTTATGACACGCCGCAGCTGGGATTCAGCTTGAGTCAGGATATCCGTGATCAAGGCTGGAATTTAGATGAATTCGCCGCGGAAGCGGCAGATCTGGATCTGTATGATATGGCTTTAAAGGTGAAAGATTACTGCAGTGCTGAGGTCATCGCCTTGATGCAGAGCAGCACTTCCCAAAACGTCGGGGAAATGACGATTGATTTCCTGCCGCTTTCCCAACTGAACGCCGCCTTGTCCATGCAGTCAAGACCCGAGGTCACCTTAGGTGAAAATGAGTATCTGCTCACGTATTCGATGAATGCCGCAGAATCGGATATTCTCAAGGCCGTCAAGGAACACCGGGAGTTGACCGTGGATGGTAAACAGCTGATTGTCAGTCAGCCGGCCTTGTTTTTACAGCTTCAGAATTTCAGCGCTTTCGGCAATTTTATGACAATTGTTCTGCCGGATAGCTATTTTGTCAACAAGCTGCCGGCCAGTCAGTCGCTTAACCTGAATTACAATGTGTCGGTTGAAGAAGGCGATGCGAAGATGGATGAGTTGGCCGCAGGGTATGGTCAGGCCACCGGGTTGGCGTATAATGCCATAACCCGAGCTGAAATGTTTGAAGCTTCCGGCGGCATGAAACTGATCCTGTCTTACATTGCGGTCTATCTGGGGCTGGTGTTTCTGATTGCCTCCGCGGCGATTCTGGCTTTGCAGCAGCTGTCCGAGTCTGCCGACAACGTGCAGCGCTATGCCTTACTGCGCAAAATCGGCGTGGAGGAGAAGATGATCCGCCGTTCCTTGTTTATTCAAATTGCGATTTATTTCTTATTCCCGCTGGCCTTGGCGATCGTGCATTCCGTGGTCGGCGTCAGCGCTGTGATCCAATCACTGGTGGCGCTGGTTAAAATTGATATCGGCAGCCAAGTCCTGTTTGTCGGCGGCTTTCTGGCACTGATCTACGGCGGTTATTTCCTGATCACCTATACCAGCAGCTTAAGCGTGATCCGCGACCGCGTGCAGTCCCGCCGGCTGGAATAAAGAATCCTTTCATAAAAAGCGGATATCCAATCTGTTCAATTGATTGCTTATCCAACGAAGTTTTCAAAACGAAGCTGAAAAGGCAGCCGGCCGGATCGCTTCGTTTTTCCTGTTTTTTTGTGAAAATGAAAGAAAATCTCAAGGAATAAGCCGGGACAGTTTGGTATAATAGACAATATGAGTGAGGAGTTTTGTGAAGTGAAGAACAGGATTCAAAAAATTGTACTGATGATGATTTTCCTTCTGACATTGACGCCGCTGCCGTTAAGCGCACAGGCTGCGATTTCAGATGAACCGGATTTTCCGGAGCTTAAAAGCGACTATGTTTACATGGTTGATCTGGACAACAATCAGATCATGCTGGATGAGGGCAGTGAGCAGTCCATTTATCCAGCTTCCATGACCAAGATGATGACGCTGTTGGTAGCGATTGAGAATGCGCCGGCGTTGGAGAGCACGATGGTGCTGGGCCCGGAGGTGTTTGCCGGATTGGCGGAAGCGCATGCTTCGGTTGCCGGGTTTAAGCCGGGGGAAGAAGTCAGCGTTAAAGACTTGCTTTATGGTTTGTTTCTGCCTTCCGGCGCTGACGCTGCGCAGGCTCTGGCTTTGGAAGAAGCCGGCAGTGAAGCCGCGTTTGTTGACCTGATGAATGAGAAAGCGGCAGCCTTGGGAATGGACGGAACGCATTTTGTCAATACCTCCGGTCTGCATGATCCTGATCACTACACCACGCTGCGGGATCTGGAAAAGCTGATGCGCTACGCGCTGGAAAACCCCACCTTCCGCGAGATTTTTCAAACCCGGCGCTATACTGCTAATCCCTCGCTGCATCCGGGCGGTCTGGTCTGGGAAAGCACGTTGTTTGCGAAGCTTACTACTGGACCAGAAAATGAGGCGAATGCGACGATCACGACGAATTCCTCACGGATCGTCAACGATTCTATTATCGGCGGGAAAACCGGCTATACCAATCCGGCGGGTCTGTGTCTGGCATCAATCGCGGAGAAAAACGGCACGCGGTATCTGTTGATCACCGCGCATGCGCCAGTTTCCAATACCCCTTATCACATTCTGGATGCCGCGCATATCTATGATTATTTTTATGAGTATTATGCCAGGCAAACGGTTTTGACAGCGGATCAGATTCTGCTGGAAACCAAGGTGCCGTTTGTTTTGTTCAACAACAAGCTGTCGTTATCGGCGGGTGCTGATGTCGTGCTGAATCTGCCGAAGGCGCTGGATCTGTCCACGCTGCTGATTGAAACGGAGCTGGATCAGGATCTTCAGGCTCCAATTACAGAAGGCCAGCGTTTGGGAACGGTGAAAATCAGCCGCACGGATACCGAAACACCCACGGTGTTAACAGAACTGGAATTAGTCAGTCCGCGCAGCTATAAGCGCAGTGCCTTGCTTTATGGCTTTTATCAGTTCCAGCAATGGGTAAAGAACAATACGATTTTCTTTGCTTTGAGCGTTTTGGGACTCATTCTGTGTCTGATTTTGCTTCGTGATTACCGACGGGAGCAGCGCCGGTATAAATCAGGCCGCAAAAAACGCAGACGCCGTCCGCACCTTTGATCGAATCTTTGCAGGAACAGGAAATCAGCTTGTTCCTGTTTTTTGATGTCAAAAATAAACGCAGTTTAATTTTGCTTGTTAATATATTTACAAAGCAACTGTTTCATGCTATACTATGTTTGACAATTTGTTAAGACAAATATTCTAATACAGAATTAGTTAAGACAAATTTTGGAAAAGAGGTGAGGAATCGGCAGACAGAACAGAAGCAAGGCGCCACCACAAGTGAAGGAGGGATGTTTGTGTTGGAAGCAGTAATGGCTTATCAAAGCTTGATCATCGTGCTCGTCATTGCTGTGCTCGTCATTGTGATTTTGACGACCGGCTACATCAAAGCGCCGCCAGATACGGCGTATATCATTTCCGGCCTGCGAAAGAAAATTATCATCGGCAAGGCCAGTATTAAAATTCCTTTCTTTGAACGGATGGACCGGCTGAGTCTGAAGCTGATTCCGATTGACGTAAAAACGTCTACGGCCGTACCGACCGCCGATTATATCAACATTCAGGTTGATGCTGCGGTCAATATCAAGATCAGCAGCGACAATCAGCGGCTTTCCGTGGCCGCGGAGAATTTCCTGAATCAGGATACCGACTATATTGCCCGTGTCGCGCGGGAAGTGCTGGAAGGCAACATGCGTGAGATCGTCGGCCGGATGAAGCTGGAAGAAATGGTCAGTGATCGTCAGAAATTTGCCGAACTGGTCAAGGAAAACGCAATGCCGGACTTAGCGGCAATGGGATTGGATATCATCAGCTTTAACGTCCAGAACTTCTCGGATTCTAACGGCGTGATCGACGATTTGGGCATCGACAATATTTCTCAGATCAAGAAGAAAGCCGCGATTGCCAAAGCCGAAGCGGATAAGGAAATTGCCGTGGCCAAAGCCGAGGCGGATCGTCAGGCCAGCGACGCGCGGATCAATGCGGAACGGGAAATTGCGATCAAAAACAATGAGCTGGAAATCCAGAAGGCCGAATTAAAGAAGGACGCCGACGTTAAGCAGGCGGAAGCCGATGCGGCCTATCAGATCGAACAGGAAACGCAGCGGAAGACGATTGAAATTACTTCGGCGAACGCGAATATTGCCAAGCAGGAACGGGAAGTCCTGTTAAAAGAAAAAGAAGCCGAGGTCAAAGAAAAGGCCTTGGACGCGCAGATCCGCAAGCAGGCAGAAGCGGAAAAATATGCTCAGCAGCAGCGTTCGGATGCTCAGCTGTACGCCCGGCAGAAAGAAGCGGAAGCCCGCAAATTTGAAATTCAGCAGGAAGCTGAGGCCCAGAAAGCCAAGGCGGATGCCGAACGGTACACGAAGGAACGCGAGGCTCAGGGAATTCAGATGGTCGGTGAAGCCGAAGCGGAAGCCGCCCGGGCCAAAGGCATTGCCGAGGCTGAAGCGATGGAAAAGAAAGCGCTGGCTTATCAGAAATACAACAATGCTGCGATGGCAGAAATGCTGATCCAGATTCTGCCGGAGGTTGCCGGCAAGATCGCCGAACCGTTAAGCCAGATCGATAAGATTACGATTATTGGCGGCGAGGGCAGCGGACTTGATGGCGTATCGCAGAACGTACCGGCGGTCATGGCCAAATTATTTGAGTCCATGAAGGAAACCACCGGCATTGATCTGAAAGAGATTGTTCGTGCAGGCTCCTATGACGCCAAGGTGAACCGCAATCTGAACGTATCCGGTCTGACCCTGACGCAGCCCTCGGCAGCCGCCGAAGCCGAGCAGGAAATCACAAATGCACAAAAATCACAAGCGGAAGACGAACCGGTCGCTGACTGACCGGTTTTCCTTTGCTTAAAGAACCTGTTTTCAAAGTAAGCTTGTTTTTATGCGTCAGAATGTCGAAGATTGAAAAAATTGATATCCAGATTGCGTTCAGCTTCGTTTTTCCGGCCTTTTTCAAAATTTGCCAATCTTCAATTTATCGCTTTGTTATGCGGTTTTTGTTGTAATTTAAGGATAATGCGTCTATAATAAAGCACTGTGTAAAGGAATGGTACTTTTATGGCATATCAGAAGATTATTAACATCGCGGTCATTGCCCATGTCGATGCCGGTAAGTCGACGTTGGTGGATGCGTTTTTAAATCAGAGTCACGTTTTCCGGGATAACGAGGAAACGGTTGACTGCGTTATGGACAGCAACGATCTGGAACGGGAAAGAGGAATTACGATTTATTCCAAAAACTGTTCTGTGACGTACAAGGATTACAAGATTAATATTGTCGATACTCCGGGTCATGCGGATTTCTCTTCCGAGGTTGAGCGGATTATCAAAACGGTGGATACCGTTATTCTGTTGGTAGACTCCAGCGAAGGACCGATGCCGCAGACGCGCTTTGTGCTGCAGAAAAGTCTGGAATGCGGCCTGCGTCCGATTCTTTTGATCAACAAGATTGACAAGAAGGATGAACGTGCCGATCAGGTCATCGATGAGGTTTACGATTTATTCCTCGATTTGAATGCGACGGATGAACAGCTGGATTTCCCGATTCTTTACGGGATTGCCCGGCAGGGGATTGTCCGCTATCAGCCGGCGGATGAAAATGAAGATATTACGCCGCTGTTTGAAACTATTTTGAAGCATTGCGAAGCTTATCCGGATTTAACCGAGGAGCCGGTGCAGATGCAGGTTTCCGCGCTGGCCTATGACGACTACATCGGCCGTTTGGGCATAGGCCGGGTTTACGAAGGCACTTTAAAAGAAGGCAGCACGGTTATTCTGTGCAACGATGAAGGCCGGCAGGAACGCCGTAAAATCAATCAGGTATTCGTCTATAAGGGCCTGAGCCGGATCGCGGTCCCGGAAGCCCAGTGCGGAGAAATCGTCATGATTTCCGGTGTAGCGGATATTTCCATCGGGGATACGCTGTGTGATCCCGAAAATATTCGTCCGCTGCCGATGATCCGGATTGAAGAGCCGACATTGTCGATGAACTTCATGGTCAACACTTCACCTTTTGCAGGGCAGTCCGGCAAATATGTCACTTCCCGCAACATCCGTGAGCGGCTGGAAAAAGAACTGGAAGTCAATGTTGGGCTGAAGGTGGAAGAAACGGATACGACTGACTGCTTCAAAGTTTCCGGACGTGGTGAGCTGCATCTGTCAGTTCTGTTAGAAAATATGCGTCGGGAAGGGTATGAGGTTGCGGTCTCCAAGCCGGAAGTCATCATGCACAAAGTGGACGGTGCTCTGTATGAGCCGGTTGAAGAAGTGGTCTGCAGTGTTCCGAATGAATATTCGGGAACAGTCATTTCCAAGCTGAATCTGCGCAAAGGCATCATGGTCGATATTCAGGATGAGGGCAGCTACACCCGGATTCTGTATACTGTTCCAACGCGGGGCTTGTTAGGCTATCGTTCTGAGTTCATCAACGATACGCGCGGTGAAGGCACGATGGTTCGCCGTCTGGCTGGCTATGAAGCTTACAAAGGCGATATCCCGCAGCGGGCAAACGGCGCGCTGATCTCTACGGAAACAGGCAAGGCGATGACGTATGCCTTATGGAATATCCAGGAACGCGGCCAGCTGTTTGTTTCTCCGCAGACGGAGGTCTACGAAGGGATGATTATCGGCATGTCGGCACGGAACATGGATATGGACGTCAATCCGTTAAAAAACAAGAAGATGACGGCCGTGCGTTCCACCGGCAACGATGAAGCGATGAAGCTGGTTCCGCCGAAGATCATGTCACTGGAAGAAGCGTTGGAATTCATCAATGATGATGAACTGGTCGAATTGACGCCGACGGATATTCGAATCCGTAAAAAATATCTTACGGCATTGGAACGTCGTCAGCATATGCGTGAGCTGAACAAAGCTGCCGCTGAGCTGGAAGAAGAATAAAACCTTAAACATCCGTGAAACCGCGGATGTTTTTCTTATTTCAGACATCCAAGTTCCGTTTTAGGGCAGATTGCTTTCCAGCGTCAAGCTCGGTATAATGGAATTACTTTGATGAGGGATCGCAGGACGCGCATGAGCGGAAGGCGATCCGGATGAATGGGGGAAAATGAGAATGAGATCAACAGAAGTTCAGACACATGTCGGACCATATGCTTACACGGTCTTTTACGACTTGGGAAACGCCGAGATGCTTGCTCAAATGAAACGTAATTACATAGAGCTTTTTACAACGACGGGCATTTCTCTGATTGCTGGGGGTTGTTTATTTTTGTTTGATTGGAATGGGAATGAAAAAGTTCTTTTGAGCTGTTTATATGGGATTGTGGGTCTGTTTTATATTCTGCGGGCTTTATCCATTCCAAGAATATTTAAAAAGGGCAGAGGTCTGCAGCTGAATGCTGACATCGAAAGCAATCGGCGGTTAAAAGCCGGATATACGTTATCGTATACCTTTCATGATGAGGATTTTGAGGTTCGCTCAGAACAGGGGTGGGAAAGCATAAATTATGAGGATTGTTATGGCTATCTTGAAAATGAGGAGTATCTGTTTATCTTGCCGAATAGATATATGGGGTATGCTTTAGAAAAAAAGAACTGCGATGAGGAAACGCTGGCTTTTCTGAAAAACAAATTAAAACCTGTGCCGACAAAGAAAAAAACGAAATCAAGCTGGTTGAAGAAGCCGCAAAACTAGGACTTCATTTTAGTAAGGGTATTTTGAGCATTGAACGGTTGGAGAATTTCCCGGAAACTTTGTGATTCAGGTGTTTTCTTGAATTGTAATTGGTTTTAAAAATGGTTATAATGAAAGCGGTTTACTAACGAACAAAATCAGGGGAAAGAGGGAATGTATGGCCTGGAATATCGCTGCTGAGTGCATCTCGATTGTTTTTTTATCGATCATTCTGGTGTACTCGCATAAGGGTGCGCTGCTGCCGTCCTGGAAGAACCGGATGTTTCAGTGCTGTTTGGGGGCAACCTTTGCGGCGATGGTATCCAATGTCCTTTCAACACTGCTTTTAGCCAATCCCGATTGGGCAGGTTCTTGGCTGTGCTGGGGCGTGACGGAAATCTACTTTCTGGCGACGCCGTTAATGGGTCTGGCTTATTATTGTTATACGGCAGCGACGGTTTTTGAGGAACATGCCGGCGGCAGGCTGGCCTGCATCCTGGGCATTCTGCCGGGGATACTCTATGCCGTTTTGGTGCTGATCAATCCGCTCACCGGTGTGTTATTTTCAATTCAGGCCGGTGTGTATCTGCGCGGTCCGCTGATCATCACAACGTATCTGATTTTTTATTTTTACTGTCTGATCTCGGTGGTGCTGGTGCGGGTGTACCGCAGATGGCTGGAACCGCAGATCTATAAAATTCTGTTTGTTTTTCCTTTAATTGCAGCCAGCGTTATCGTTGTCCAGCAGCTGTTTCCTGCAGTTATTTTAAGCGGTTCCGCGGCAACGACGGCAATTTTGTTGATCTATCTGTACTTGCAGAATAAGCAGAGTTCGCTGGATCCGCTGACCGGTCTAGGCAATCGTGTTGAATTTCAGAAAATGATCAGCTTGTCGATCCAGCGCGGTCAGCCGCCGTTTTTAGTGATGGTGATCTCGCTGCGGGATTTCAAACAGATTAACGATCACTTTGGCCAACGGACCGGCGATCATTTTTTGAAGCTTATTGCTTCCACCTTAAAGACCTTGACAGCTCCTTATCCGGTATACCGTTTTTCCGGGGATGAATTTGCATTGTTAATCCGCGGCCGCAGCCCAGAGCAGATGGAAGAGCTGCAAAAAAATATCCTGAGACGGTTTAATGAGCCTTTTGAAATTGACAGCTACAGCTGCCGGCTGCATGCGGTGATTGGGATTGCGGCCTATCCTCACAGCGCGGAAAGTTTGGAAGGCTTGATCAACGGTTTGGAATATGCGGTAAATCAGGCGAAGCTGCATCATTGGAAACAATGCTATTGTGATCAGAAAATGCTGGAAGGCATGCGTCGGCGCAACGAAATTATCGAAATTCTGAAACAAAAGCTGCAGGATCAGGAATTTGTCATGGTGTATCAGCCGATCTACGAAGTGAAAACGGCAAGGATCAGTGCTGTGGAGTCCCTGATGCGGATTCCGGAAAGTCCTTTGGGTCCCCTGTCTCCGGCAGAATTTATACCGATTGCCGAGGAAACCGGCTTGATTGTGGCGATGACCTGGCAGATTCTGCGGCAGATCTGCGCTGTTTTCGTCCGCTTGCAGGAAAACGGCGTGACGCTGCCGGCGGTTCATATCAATTTTTCGGCAGTTCAGCTGGTTCAGCCCCAGCTGGCGGAAAAGGTCCTGCAAACGCTGCGGGAATGTCAGGTTGCCCCCGAACAGATCATCATTGAAATTACCGAAACAGCGCTGGCAGAAAATCCAGAGGAAACAACTCGTTTTGCCAGGACGATGATGGAACAGGGCGTACGCATCGAAATGGATGATTTCGGTACGGGTTATTCGAACATTGATTCGGTAATGTATATGCCACTCAGTACCGTTAAGCTGGACCGCAGCCTCGTTGTTTCAGCGGTGGAAAATCCACGCAGCGCAACCATGATCCGCTATTTGATCCGTGTCTTTCATGAGCTGGGCTGTGAAGTGCTGGCAGAAGGGGTGGAAACGGAAAAACAGGATCAGTTTGTCCGGGCAGAGGGCGTTGATTTGATTCAAGGTTTCTATTACTCCAGACCGCTTCCAGAACCGGAACTGATCGAATTTCTAGCAGATTTTCATGCTTGGCCTCAGGCAAAAGCTTGACGGATGCGGTATAATAATAGAAAAAGGAGGGTCATTGAAATGTCAGAATCAACGATCAAAGATCTTCAAACACGCCGGGCAATCCGCCGTTTCCAAGCCGAAGCCCCAGCCGCTGCGCTGCTGGATACCGTGCTGGAAACCGGGACTTATGCGCCAACTGGCCAAGGCAAGCAGGCGCCGGTCATCATTGCGGTGCAGGATCCGCAGCTGCGTGCTCAGCTGACGCGGATGAATGCAGAATATGCAACACCGGGTACCGATCCTTATTACGGCGCACCGGTCATTGTGCTGGTCTTAGCCGACAGTACAGTCAGTACCTGGGTGGAAGACGGCAGCTGCGTCTTATGTACGATGATGCAGGCCGCTCACGCCGTTGGCTTAGGCAGCGTCTGGATTCATCGGGAACGGCAGATGTTTGACAGCGAAGAAGGCAAGGCGTTGTTAAAGACCTGGGGCTTAAGCGAGAATCTGCGCGGCGTCGGCGCGCTGGCCTTAGGCATTCCGGAAGGCGAAGCTCCGCAGCCGAAGCCGCGCAAAGCAGATTATATCCTGAAGCTGTAATCGTAAGAAACACCGGTGAAGCAGGCTGGTGTTTTCTTTTTGGGTAAATCCGCTGATGAAATCAGGAAAGGGATTGTCAAGCCCGATATCCTTGGTTATCATAAAAAGAAAGAGGGACATAAATAAGGGATGAAGGAGAGGGTCAGGATGACGATTGCGATCAATCAAAACGAAGAGGAACTTGAGCAATGTTTGTTTGATGCTTTAATGGAGCTGATGCGGACGATGCCGCTGGATAAGCTGACGGTCAATGATATTTTAAAGCAGGCCCATGTCAGCCGTTCAAGCTTTTACCGGCGCTATCAGGACAAATATGATCTGGTCAACAAGAGT
Organism: Holdemania massiliensis; assembly: GCF_022440805.1. Classification (NCBI taxonomy): domain Bacteria; kingdom Bacillati; phylum Bacillota; class Erysipelotrichia; order Erysipelotrichales; family Erysipelotrichaceae; genus Holdemania; species Holdemania massiliensis. The sequence goes on from NZ_JAKNTK010000001.1 coordinate 1,209,768, forward strand.
TATCAGAAGATCCTCGATAAGACGCTGTTTACTTTTTTAGACGGATGCGGCTGGTATGATTCGGTGAAGGCTTTATATCAGATTTTTGAAGAAAACTTGTTTTTCTTTCAGAACGCCCTGCGTTCCCATGATCCCAATTCCCTGCGTCATTACATCTTTGAGATCAGTCTGAATTTGTATACCGAAACGCTGAAGCGGAATGGAGAAGACGTTGCGGACTGGCATACGATGGCGATGCTGCGGGTGCATATTTACGGAAATCTGGAATTGATGTGCGAATGGGTGGAAAACGGAATGGATCGGTCGATTGACGAAATGATCCAACTGTCCTGCGACACCCTGCCGCAGCGGTTCAAGGCTTATTTCAACGACTAAACGTGAAATCACGGACAAAGAGAAACAAAATGTGCGACCTGTTTCTTGATTCCTGTCCAAGAGGATTGGATAATAAAATCACAAAACAGGAGGAAAGAAATATGGCAAAAAAATCAATCAGCCGCCGGGATTTCCTGAAGGGAGCGGCCGCATCCACCTTAGGTTTAGCGGCTGTCGGGATGTTAGGCGGATGCAGCAGTGAAGAAACACCGAAGTCTTCGGCATCTTCAATCAACTGGACAAAGGAAACCGATGTTCTGATCGTCGGCGCTGGCGGAACGGGGGTCTGTGCGGCGGCGGCCGCTGCTGAAGCGGGGGCGAAGGTTCTGGTTTTGGAAAAGGCCGGGATTGCCGGAGGAACCACTAATCTGTCCGGCGGCGTCATGCAGGCTGCTGGAACTACCTACCAGAAACAATTTACGCAATATCAAGATGACACACCGGAAAAGCATTTTGAATGCTGGATGGCAGAAGGCGAAGGCCAGCTAGATGAAGCGCTGGTCAAAGATCTGGCCTTGGGTGCTCCGGAAGACATTGAATGGCTGGCCAGCACCTGCGGCTTGAAGTGGACGAGTGTCTACGGTCATTGTCATGTGCCGTATTTAAAGGATGAAGTGTTAGCTGATCGAATTCATGTTTATGAGGGCGGCGGTGCTTCCGGCAGCGGCGGAATTTATGTTCAGGCCGTTTTAAAAGTTGCCGAAGGCTTAGGCGCCGTGGTTGAATATGAAACGGAAGTGACACGGCTGATCACAGAAAACGGCAAAGTCATCGGTGCGGAAGCGACACAGAACGGACAGACAATCACGATCAAGGCCAATCGCGGTGTTATTCTGGCTGCCGCAAGTGTCGATCAGAATGCTGATATGGCGAAGGAACTGAATCCGCAGCAATATTGGGATGATACGACACAGATCTGTCTGTGCGTGGCTACCGATACCGGCGATGGCATCCGCATGGGCATGGAATTGGGCGCAGCCTATGTGAGCGGCGGAACGATTGACTTCTGCGGCAAGACCGGAGCGGCGACGGACAACCGCAATCCGTTGTTCCCATCGTTCATCGTCAACCAGGCTGGACGGCGGTTTGTCTGCGAAGATGCGACCTATGCTTATCATTATCGTGCGATCTATCAGCAGGAAATGCAGCTGCAGGGCCCGACTTATATGATTTTCGGCACCAGCAGTCTGAATGCGCCAACTTCGCCATGGACGGCGGAAACCGCGGCTAAAGATGTCGAGGATGGCGTGCTGGTCATGGCAGAAACTTTGGAGGATCTGGCAGGAAAGCTGGGCATTGACGCGGCCGGTTTGGTCAGAACGATGCGGGACTGGAACGAAGACGTCGCGGCAGGAACGGATCCTTTCGGACGCAAAGACGGTCTGGAACCACTCAGCGGGCCATTCTATGCCTATAAGAACACTTCCTATAATCTGGGCGCCTTAGGCGGATTGAAGATCACGACAGACTGCGAAGTGGTCGATGTCAACGGCAAGGTCATTGAAGGCTTATATGCCGCAGGCTTAAATGCCGGCGGCTGGGTCGGTCCCTATTATCCAGGCAGCGGTACAGCGGTCATCGGTACATGCCACTTTGGCCGCAAAGCCGGAGCGGCTGCCGCTAAACGTTCAGCATAACAGAAGTTTATCGGGTAACGGTTCTCATTGACCGTTATCCTTTTTTCTTAAGCTTTAGTGAGGGAAAAGGTATACTGAATTAAAGCAGCGATTTCCATGGCGTCTGGGAAGTAAAAGAAGCAATTTCGGAGCAAACGGTTTGGCGCAAGAATCATTCACCTTTTGGATGGATCAATGTTATAATTAACATATGGAACTAATTGGAAAGTCACTTATGGATGACTGCCTGAAAATCGGCAGCGGCCTGAATCTGATCGTTCATCGGAAAGGAAAGATTGAGAAAGCTGAATGAAAAAACGCAGTTTTATTTTTATGCTTATCCTCTGCCTGGGATGGAGTCTTATCAGTCCTTTCTTTCAGCCTGCCTCGGTTCGTGCGCAGTCACCGGTGATTCGGGTAGGCTATATTGATTATGCCGGGTTTATTGAACCGGGCGAAGAAGACGAATATACCGGCTACGGTGTGGAGCTGTTGGAGCGGATCGCTGCGATTACAGGCTGGCAGTTTGAATATGTCTATGGCGACTGGCAGCAGATCCTTGAGCAAGTTCGCGAGGGTCAGCTGGATTTGACACTCTGTGCGCAATGGACTCCGGAGCGGGAAGCCCAGTTTTTGTTTTCCAAACAGCCGATTGGCAATGAATTGACGGTCGTTTATACCCGGGAGGAAATGCCGATTTATTATGATGACCCGGAGGCGATGGACGGGCTGCGCGTGGGACTGCTTGAGGGCAGTTACCAGAACCGCTGTTGGCAGGAATACGCTGAGAAACATCATCTGGAATGTCCTTTGGAGGAATTCAAAACTGAAAGTCAAATGATGGAGGCCTTGCTGAGTGAAAAGGTGGATCTGATTGTCAGCGGTGCACTGGCTTTGCATAAGGAAGCTAAGGTTGTACTTAAGCTAAAGCCCTCGCCTTTTTACATCATCACCAGTAAAACGAATACCCAACTGATGGAACAGGTCGACGAGGCGTTGGAGGAAATCTTGTTAGCCGATCCGTATTTTGAAGCCCATTTATATGATACCTATTACGGCGATAGTCAGTATTCAATTCAGCCGCTGTTTACCCGAGAAGAAGCGGCCTATATCCAAAACAGCGGTGAAATTCCTGTCGGCCTGGATGGCGGGCAGATTCCCTTTGCTTACGTCGAATCGGGAACACTGAAAGGGATCTGGCCGCAGCTGCTTGCATTGATTGAGAAGAAATCAGGTCTGCGGTTTTCATTGCAGCCGCAGTTCAGTCAGCCAGATTACACAGTGTTTTTAAACCAGAATCCGCAGCAGGGCTTATACGTTGGGATAACCCGGCAGAACTTGCGGCTGCGGGAAAATGAATCATTTCAGCTCAGCGATCCGCTGCTGGATCTGGACTTGATGGCAGTGGTCAGCCCGGATGAATCTTGGTCAGCAGGGGAACAATTCAGCTTGATCGTCACCGAAAACACGGCTCTGGGCAGCGAGTTTCTAAATCAAATCCCAGATGGAATCCTTTTGTATGCGGATACGCTGGAACAATGTCTGCAGGCGGTGGCGGATCATCAGGCAGCGGCCACGGTCTGCGATTCGTATACACTCAATTATTATAATTGGAAACCGGGAATTTCAGATTTGCGGGATGATTATCCGCTGGAATTTCCGTCCCTGCAGCCCTGTTTTGCGGCCAGCTCCAAGCTGGATCCGATGCTGATGTCGGTTCTGAATAAAACGATTGCCAGTTTGTCCCAAAAGGAAATCAATCAGGTCATCTACGAAGCCACGGTGGGCCTGCATTATAAACAATCCTGGACGGACTGGCTGAAAGCCAATGCGGATTTAGCTGCCTCTTTGGCTCTGGCTCTGATCTTGGGGGTTACGCTGCTCATCTACCGCCGCCGCAAGCAAACGGAGGAACAAATTCAGAAGCGCAGAACAGAAATGTTCCAGCATAAGGCCGAAGTGGACCGCATCAGCGGTTTGTATAATGAGGAGGCATTTACCGAAAGAGCAAGAACCTTTCTGCTTCAGAATCCGCAGCCTTATTATCTGGTTTATATGAACATTCAGCGCTTTAAAATCGTCAATGAATTAATGGGCGTGGAAATGGCCGACCAGCTGTTGGCTCATATCGGCACCCAGCTGAAAGCCTATTGCCAACGCTATCCTAGCTCTTTAGCCTGTCGGATTACCGCCGATCATTTTATGCTTTTGACTCCGCAGGCGGCTTATCAGAACAACGGTCCTGTGGATATTCTGAAAGATTATCATACCGAACTGAATCTATCCTTGGAATTTGGAGTATATCCGATTACGGAGCGGACCCTGCCAATGAAGCTCATGCAGGATCGGGCAGCTTTGGCAGCAAAGAATCGAACCGATCCGCTGTTTTCTCAGGTCGGCTTCTATACGGATGAGCAGCGCCAGCGCTTCATTCGCGAACAACAGGTGCTCGATGAAATTGAAGGTGCGATGACCCGTGGGGAAATCATCATTTATATTCAGGCAAAATACGACATCGAAGCGCGTCAGGTCATCGGCGGTGAAGCCCTGGTCCGGTGGCAGCATCCGGTGCGGGGCTTGCTGGGGCCCGGTCAATTTGTCGGCATTCTTGAAGAAAAAGGTCTGATCATGCACCTGGATTTGTATGTTTGGGAAAAGACCTGTCAGTTTCTGCATCGGCAGCGTGAACAGTACGGGCAGGTTCTGCCCGTTTCCGTCAATGTTTCCAAATATAACTTCTACCGTCAGAACCTAGTCAACTTATTTACGGATCTGATCGCAAAGTATCAGCTGGAAACGAAGGATCTGCAGCTGGAAATCACAGAAACCGCCTGTGCGGAGGATACCGAACAGATCTATGCCGCTGTCAGGCAGCTGCAGAAGGCCGGTTTCACAGTGCTGATGGATGATTTCGGGGCAGGCTATTCCTCGCTGAATATGTTCAAAGATGCACCGGTCGATATCATCAAGCTGGATATGGGCTTTATCAGCTCAGATGAAATCAATGCCCAGCGCAGCTTCGCGATTATTGAGGCGATCGTAAAACTGTCGCATTCGTTAAATGTTCCGGTCATCGTCGAAGGGGTTGAAACTCAAGCGCAGGTGGATTTTCTTAAATCGATCAATACCCGTTATATTCAAGGCTATTATTTCTCCCGTCCGGTCCCGGAGGAGGACTATGCGGCTTTGTGTCAAACAGCGGCTCTGCCGCAGAAAAAAGTCTCAGAATAAAAATATTCTTGACTTAGACCGCAGTGTCGGGGCCCAAGAATATTTTTTAATCCATGATTTGCATCTTTCTTGTTTTGAATTTCTGGTACAATAAAACTTGGGAGTGAGTGAATATGTTAAAACTACTGGTCTTTGATGTGGATGGTACGTTATATGATCTAAAAAACCATGAAATTCCTTCTTCATGCCAAAAAGCGATCGCCCAGGCCAAGCAGAACGGATTGATTTTCGTGATTGCGACCGGGCGGACGCATTATGGCTTGGGCGCGGCGCTGAACGCCTTGAATCCGGATTACATTTTGGCGGTGAACGGCGCTGTGGTCGCCGATGGCCAGGGACGAGTTTTGGCTCATCATGACCTAACGTCAACGCAAGTCGAACGGATCAATGATTTCTGTCATCAAACGCAGGCCGGACTGGCGTGGAAGTTTCTGGATCATTGCTATATTTATCAATATCCGGAAAAAATCGACTGGCTGCAGCCCCAAAAGGAATCTGACATTGGTTCTGAACCTTTTGTTGACTGTCCGGCCCAGGATCGGCATCAGCTCGATCTACCGCAAAGCGCAAGTGTGCATGCTGATCCTAAAGCGGTGGAAGCGGTCTTTAACAAAGATCCCGAATTGGCTTTTCTGCGCTACAGCGAGGATGGCTATGATGTTGTTCAGCGGGGGATGAACAAAGCCGTGGGCTTACAGGAGCTGCTGGATCAGCTAGGCTTCACTTGCAACGAAGTCGCGGCTTTTGGGGATAATTATAATGATATCGAGATGCTGAAGCTGGCCGGAACGGCAGTGGCCATGGGCAACGCTGTGGATGAAGTGAAACAGCTGGCTGACTATGTTACTTCCTCTACGGATCAGGATGGAATTGCTCGGGCTTTGATCCATCTGGGTTGTGTGAAGGCCTGAATTCAATCTTTCTTTGCAAAGCTTGAGAAGGTGCAGACGGACGGTGAGGCGGAGCATCGGTATGTTTAAACACACATGAAAACAAATTCGCACGGATCTTGAGTTTTGAACTATCCAGGTCAATCTGTCTGCAGCTTGGCGCTGAGGATGTCGGGATAAAATTCGGATTTTTATTCAGGAAAAGGGGTTAAGCCTGCCGAAACTTGGAAATACTGCAAGGGAAAGCAGGTGATTCCGTGCGGGCTGCACAAATACGCAAAGAAGAAATGGGGCTGCATTCCCTGGGTGAAAAAAAGAGTTATTTTGAAGGCTGGTATTTCCGCTTATGGGATGAGCGGTGTTCATTGGCAGTCATTGTCGGTTTCAGTCCCCAACGCCAGGAAGCTCCGTTTTTTATTCAGACAACGGATACTTTGACCGGCCGTTCCATCTGGGCGGAGTTTGCCTGGAATGAAGTGGTTCTGCGCCAGAAGCCTTTTCATTTGACCTTAGGTGAAAATGAATTTTCTTTAACGCAGGTCAGGCTGAACCTGCCGGATCTGCAGGTTCGGCTGCGGATGACCGATCTGACTCCACTGCCCTTTTCCCGTTATATGCCGACGATTATGGGTCCGTTTGCTTATCTGAACAATATGGAATGCATCCACGGCGTGATCAGTTTGCATCACCGTATGGAGGGGGTTGTCAGCAGTGCGGGCAAAACCGTCCCCATCGCAGGGACAGGTTATTTGGAAAAAGATCGCGGAACTTCTTTTCCGCAGCGGTATATATGGTTTCAGTCAAATCAATGCGGCGTTCAGGATTCCTGTTTTTTCTTCTCCCTAGCCAGCATCCCTATCGGACCGCTGACGTTCAACGGCTGTCTGATCGTCGTGAAGCTGCAGGATCAGCTGCACCGTTTTGCGACCTATACCGGCTGCCGTCTACAGTCGCTGCATTGCGATCAGCATCAGGATGGTTCCGGCTGGGCACAGCTGCGCTTTCATCAGGGAGCCTGGCAAATCTGGATTGATCTGGAATGCGGCCCGGCCTGCACCTTAGCATCGCCTAAGCAAGGAAAGATGCAGGGACGGATTCAGGAAAGTCTGAGCGGCAAGGCTCATGTAACCCTATTTCATCATGGAATGAAAAGGCATGAAAGCTTATGGGAGCAGGGCGGCATGGAGCTGCAATGGGAACTGGCAGCTGCTGAACAAGGACCGAAGAATAGAAAAAGAGGGTTGTCGTAAAAGACAGCCCTCAACAAATCTATTATAACATGAAAAAAAATTAAATGAAAGGGCTTACTTTTATGAGAAGTCTGACTATAATGTAGATGAAGATAAGGAAAGAGATCTTCAAATAGAGGAAGCAGGATCCTCATCCAGCCGATCAGAACGGTAGAGTCCGTTAAGGAAAGAACCTAGATTCTTAGATATTCAATAAGGCTGAAAAGAAATGAGGAATGAGGCTTTCAGAATAAACGTGATGTTTATTCTAAGGAGGTTAAAGTGAATGGAACCTGGACAGAGAGGAAACCGCCGCTAGTAAGCTGGCGTTGTGCGATGAATCGCAGATCCGTGTGATGCTTCTTACAACTTCCCATTTTGCTGAAAATTTGCAAAACAGCCATCGAATAGATAAACAGCCATTTTGTGAGTGTGAAGGGTAAACGCGAGGAAGAAATGAGAAAAGGTTTGGTTTCAGCAGTGGAATCGAATTGATGTCATAGTGATAGTTGCGGAAATGTTGGAAAACAGCCGCTGCGGTTCATCGGTATAAATTAGATTAACGATATAGATGAAGAACCTGCAAAAAATGCGGGTTCTTTTTTCGTTGGGGATCGTGGTCTCTGCCACTGAGATATGCAGATAATGCATGGCTCAGCAGTCCTAAACTGGCTTTCTATGCCCAAAGGTTTAATATTCATGACTTTTTCATCCCAATTCTGATTTTTGATATGCAGAACATCGATCACTGTGAAAACGTGAGCATGTTATATTTTGAACATAGGGAGGAAAATCGAAATGAAAAAAGCTTTTTTGATTCTTTGTTCGTGGATGTTGTGTTTCTCTTTGACTGCCTGTTCAGCAAAAGAGAATACTCAGCCGACTGCCAGCGGAACTTTTTCAGCGACAGAAAAGGGGTATGGAGGAGAGGTCGAAGTGACGCTGACGATCGAAAATTCAATATTAACCGATGTGATGATCGTTGGTGAGCAGGAAACACCAACGGTTGGCGGACAGGCGATTGAACAGCTTCCGGCTAAAATGATAGCAGCTAACAGTGTTGAGGTTGATGGAGTGACTGGAGCAACAATGACCTCCAATGCGATTTTAGCAGCGGCCAAAAACGCATTGGAAGTTTCAGGAATGACGCTTGTCCAAAAAGAAAAGGAAGTTTCAGCTGATATTACGCATGAAGATGTACAATCGGATGTTCTGGTTTTAGGCGGTGGATTGGCAGGGTTAAGCGCAGCCGTTTCGGCAAAAGAAAATGGAGCAGCGCATGTCATCTTGCTTGAAAAACTATCTTTCTTAGGAGGGTGTGCCTCCTTGTCCGGCGGTGTGCTGACGCGGGCAGCTCAGGCCGGTGATCCAGTTGGAACCTTTGATAAGGAACAATTAAACAATTATTTCAATATGCGAACAGGCGGACATGCGGATCCGAAGGTCATTCAGACTTATGTGGATCATTCTGTGGATGATTTTAACTGGATTGATTCGATGTATGAAACGGGTGTTGAATATGAACGTTTTGCCTTAAATCCGGAAGGGCTGATGGCGCTGCGGCCGAAACAGGATTCAGCGGTTGGTGCTGGGGCTCAGCTGATTGGAGCGATTGCCAGCAGTGCAGAAAAATTAGGCATTGACGTTCGCTTGTCACATCCAGTAACCGATCTGATTGTGGATGGAGATCAAGTGATCGGGGCGCAGGTTACCTTTGACGATGGCTCAATCCAGAATTTTTATGCCGATGGCGGGATTGTTTTGGCTACCGGCGGATTTGCCTTCAGCCAGGAAGCCCTAGCGGAATATTCCAGCTCCAATGCGGAACAAATTGTAAGTTATGCCAGTGCGGGTACGACCGGAGACGCGCTGAAATGGGCAAAAGAAATCAACGCAGACATTCAGTTCGGTGAGGATTGGGACAGCTGTGGTTCTTTCTCCTTAGCCTTTACCGGCTATCCGACTGAGGAACTGTTTAAGCTTGTGCTGTTAAATGCTGAGGGAGAACGCTTTATTAACGAAGAAGCCATGCAGCCTGAAATCTATCTGGAAATGCGTCATCAACTGGCTCAAGGAAGTTCTCACTTCTATTATTTAACAGATGAAACGATGGAGCAGGAAAACAAACAATGGCTGCTTGACAACGCAGGGGCATTTGTCTGTGAAACTCTGGAAGAGGTGGCTGAAAAGACGAATATGGACTTGGAAACGTTGACCCAAACACTGCGTTCCTATAATGATTGTGCTAAGACTGGAAATGATCCGCTGGGCAAGTCAGTTGCTTATAATTTGGGAATTGAAGCGCCGTATATTGTCATTCCAACAGATCCGATTCGCACAACTACAATCGGCGGTTTGGTTACCAATGAAAAAGCAGAGGTGCTTTCTGCAGACCAGACAGTTATTGAAGGTTTATATGCGGCAGGCGAAGTGGCAAATTACAGTTTCTTCTACAACGTTTACAGCTGCTGCGGAAGTGCTAATATGGATGCTGTTGTTTTCGGCCGTATTGCCGGAGAACAGGCAGCTCAGTGGCAAAGAGCACAATAGTCTGAAATTTAAGGGGACAATGTTCCCCTTTTTTAATTATAATATGAGAAGAGAAGAGGCAGGATAAGAGGATGAAATTAGAAACAATTCAATTATTTCTTAAAGTTGCGAAATATCGAAGTTTTTCAATCGCTGCCGCCAAGTTGTATACGACGCAATCGACGATCAGCCGCAGTATCCATGAAATTGAGGAAGAAATGGGCTGCCAGTTATATCAGCGAAGTGCGCACGGAGTCAAGCTAACGCCGGCTGGTGAAGTCGTTAAGGGCCATTTTCAAAGAATTATGGAGGAATGGAAGCTGACAAAAAAAGAAATTGAAGTTTTCCGCGGCGATTACAGGCCAAAACTCAGAGTCGGCTATACTTTTATCGGACAGCTGCAGTACATGATTAAGTCACTGGAAAAAAAGCGCTTTGCCTATCAGGACGTTGACTTTATTTTTCAGTTTGGCGACAGCACTCCGCTGTTGGAAAAACTCAGAAAAGAACAGCTGGATTGTATCGTGATGCATCGTCCAAGTCTGGGTGTGACGTCGGAATTCACCGCTGCCAGAATTCAGGAATGTTCGATGGATGTTCTTGTCAGCCGTCAAAATCCGTTAGCCTGTAAAAACTCAATTCTAATTCAGGATTTAATCGGTCAGACTGAAATACGGACATCCGGCGAAAAGAATTATTATCAGTCGTTGGATGAAGCTTTTCTGCAGGTGGGTGCACAGCCGTTAAAAAAAGAATATGCGGAAGCTCAGGAATGTCCTTATCTGGTTAAACTTAAAAATTATGTCTGCTTTAATCCGAGTATTTATAACAAAGAAGAGGAAGAACTGATTCAGCTGCCGATTTTGGATTGGTCCATTGATTATGATCTGGTCTTTGTCTGCCGTAAGGAAAGTACCAATCCAATGGCTCAGAAACTTTATCTTCTTTTAAGCCGACAATCAGAAGAGGAAGATGGCAGCGCCAGCTAGGTTTAACATACCAGAGTAAAGATTTCCTATCAGCAATCCGCAAACAGGATAAGCGTGTACGATTTCCCAGGAAATAGTAAACTTACCTGTGTTTCGATCACTATGACAATTATTTTGAAAGCCTATACAGAATATGCGATAATAAAATAGAGTTAGAGAATTGAAAATGTTCGCTATCTATGGTAATGTGAATTTGTTAGCAATGGAGGAGAAAACGATGTCCATGTTCAATCACGAAGCACGGCAGTTTAAGTTTGACGTGCTCAAAGAAATTTCACAGCTGGCTTATGAGGGAAACTTAACGGAGGACAGCGCGGCGGCGATCAGCCGCAAACTGATTCCCGGGCGCAAAGCGGAATTCCGCTGCTGCGTGTATAAGGAAAGAGAAATTCTGCGGCAGCGTACACGGCTGGCCTGCGGGAAGATGGCGGATGAGGGAGCCGCGTACAATCCACGTCAGATTGTTCAGGTTATTGATGCGGCGTGCGACGGCTGTACCATCCGCAAAATTCAAATTACGGATAACTGTCGGAAGTGCATGGCGAAAGCCTGTCTGGCTTCCTGTAAATTTGATGCCATCAGCATGGGGCTGCACCGTGCCCAGATCGATTATACGAAATGTAAAGAATGCGGGGCCTGTGCCCGCGGCTGTCCTTACAATGCGATTGTGGTCACAGAACGTCCTTGTTCGCAGCATTGTCCGGTGGATGCGATTCGCTGGGATGAAAATGGGATTGCTCAGATAGACGAATCCAAATGCATTAACTGCGGCGCCTGCCAAGCGGCTTGTCCGTTCGGCGCAATCGAGGATATGTCGTGGATTGTTCCGGTAGTCAGTTTGTTAAAAATGGGAACGCCGATGTATGCGATCATCGCTCCGGCCATTCAGGGGCAGTTTGACAGTGCCACCCTGCCGCAGATCAAAAAAAGCATTGAGCTGTTAGGCTTTGAAAAAGTCTACGAAGTTGCTTTGGGCGCGGATGCCGTAGCCTGGGAGGAACAAGCCGAGCTGGCGGAAAAGATGGAAGCCGGCATACCGCTGACGACCTCGTGCTGTCCGGCGTTTGTCAATCTGGCTAAGATGCACTTCCCGCAAATCTATGAAAACAACATGTCCACGGTGGTTTCACCGATGATGGCGCTGGCCCGCAAGCTGAAAAAGGATCATCCCGATCACGGCGTGATCTTTATCGGCCCATGCTTGGCGAAAAAACAGGAAGCCATGGAATCCTTTACCGCGGTGGATTACGTTTTGACCTTTGAAGAAGTAGCTGCGATGATGATCGCCAAACACATTGATCCATCAGAAGTTCAGGCCAATGAAGAAGACTATCCGTCTGTCTTTGGACGCAACTTTGCCCAAGGCGGCGGCGTCAGCAAAGCGGTCGTGCAGGCGGCAAAAGAAAAATCCATGACGACGCCGGTCGGCGTGTATGCCGATGGCTGTCAGGAATGCAAGAAGCAGCTGACGCTGATGAAGTTCGGCAAGTTTACCGGCAATATTCTGGAAGGCATGGCCTGTCCGGGCGGCTGCATCGCCGGGCCGGCGGTCATCGAACCGCCGATGATTACCAAAGGCCGGATGGCAAAAGAGAATATCGGCAATCAGAAGACAATTGAGGAATCCGTGGAAAGCTTTGATTTTACGGATGTACCGATGCATCGGAAATAAACGAAAAGGAGAGTCGACATGGTCACAGTTGAAGTTTGTATTGGAAGTGCCTGCTACGTCAAGGGCAGCAATGAAGTCGTAACGATTCTGCAGGAATTAATCAAAGAAAAGGGCTGGGAAGACCAGGTGAATGTCAAAGGAGCCTTCTGCATGCAGGTCTGCACACAGGGCCTGGGACTGCGCGTGAACGGCAAGCAGCTGCTGGGCGTCGGTCTGCATAATGTCAAAGAGGTGCTCCTGCAGGAAATTACGGCGGCTTTGGCATGAGCTATATTCAGCTTTCTGAAGCGAACTGCCGCAACTGCCTGCGATGTGTGCGCGTCTGTCCGACTAAGGCGATGACCTATCAGAATCATCAGCCTACCATTATTGAAGAGGAATGTATACTGTGCGGTAAATGCTATGCGATTTGTCCGCACAGCGCGAAAAAGGTTCACAGTGATATTGAGGCTGTTCGGCAGTGGATTCGTGAAGGACAGCCGCTGGCGCTCAGCATTGCTCCTTCGTTTGCTTCGGTCTGGCCGGATTATCCGCAGCTGAAGCAGCAGCTGCAGGCCCTAGGGTTTGCGGTTGTGGAGGAAACGGCGGTCGGCGCACGGTTGGTTTCCGAAGCCTATATGCAGCTGATTGAACAACGGCAGATGAAAAACATTCTGTCGACGTGCTGTCCGGCGGTCGTCACGTATGTGGAAAAGAATTTTCCGGAGCTGATCGATCAGCTGGCACCGGTCGTTTCTCCGATGATCGCTCATGGCTTTGATTTAAAAGCCCGTTTTCCGGGGTATAAGACTGTTTTCCTTTCACCGTGCATCGCCAAGCAGAAGGAAGCGGCGGATCCGCGGTTTGCCGGAGCGATTGACGCGGTCTTAACGATGCCGGATCTCTCCGCCTGGCTCAAGGATATTCCGGTTCAGGAAATGAGTGAAGCGGTACCGTGGGAAAATCTTCAAGCCAGTACAGTTCGGATGTATCCGACTCCGGGTGGGGTCATCCGTACCTTAAGCAGCTCGGATGAAGTTTACGAACGGGTCAGCGCCGAAGGCATGGAACGCGTAAAGGATGCGCTGAATTCGATTGCCCAGGGACACATGGAAGGCTATTTCTTTGAGCTTTCTGCCTGTGAACAATCCTGTTTGGGCGGCCCGTTGTTATGTCATGTCGACCACAGTGAATGGAAAGCCCGCAGCGCGATCCGGCGCAACATGGATCCGCAGGATCAGGTGCGGCAGGCTCAGCTTCCGTCAAGACTGCGAGCCGACTGGCAGGCCGATCCAATTCAGCGGTCGGTCCATACGGAAGAAGAAATTAAAGACATGTTGTTTCTGATGGGCAAAACGACCAAGGAAAAAGAACTGGACTGCGGCGCCTGCGGTTATGAAAGCTGCCGTGCCAAAGCGATCGCCGTGCTGGAAGGCAAGGCGGATCCAAAGCTGTGTCTGCCGTATGCGCTGGAACATGCCCAGTCGATATCCAACCTGATCATTGAGAATACGCCCAACGGCATTCTTGTTCTGGATGAAAACAACTGCGTGCGCGAGATCAATCCCGCAGCGCTGAATATGATGAACCTGCAGGAATTTGATCCGGTCGGCATGCCAGTGGAATCAATTCTGCCGGATCAGGGGCTGCATGAACTGCTTCAGGATTTTGTCGGCGTGCAGTATTACCGCTGCGAATATTCGCAGTATCATAAAATCTTAAACCATGCGATGATCTCGATTGAGGATCACCGATATGTCATTTTAATCTTAATGGATCTGACCGTCGAAGAAACCAAGGAAAAGGTCATTCGTCAGATGCAGATGAAAACAGTGGAAGTCGCTCAGACCGTCATTGATGATCAGATGCGGGTCGTTCAGGAAATTGCCAGTCTGTTAGGTGAAACTACAGCCAAGTCGAAGGTGGCATTGACGCGGTTAATGAAAGCGATGGATGAAGATGACTGAGGAAAAAATCCATGTGGAAACCTCGTTTTCCTCATTAATCAAAAAGAATGAGGAGCTTTGCGGTGACAAGGTGGCGATCCGCTACTGCGATCAGTTCTGCATTCTTGTTTTGGCGGATGGACTGGGCAGCGGGGTAAAAGCGAATATTCTTTCGACGCTGACCAGCACAATTATCTGTGAGATGATGGCGGAAGGGTCAACGCTGCAGGAGGCTGTCGATACGATTACGGCGACGCTGCCGCAATGTCAGGAGCGGGGAATCGCTTACTCCACCTTTACGATCGTTCAGATCTATTACGATGGAACTGCTTATCTGATCGAATTCGACAATCCGGCGGCGGTCATCATGCGCAGAGGGCAGTGCCTGGAACTGCCGCGGACAACACGGATGATCGGTCAGCGGAAGATTCGCGAAAGCAGTTTCCAAGTCGAACCGAATGATTTTATCGTGGTCTTTTCCGACGGGATTATTCATGCCGGAGTCGGAACATTTCTGAACTTTGGCTGGGACCATGCCGATGTCGAAAAGCATCTGACGGAATACTGCCGCTCGACCGATCCGGCCCGCGAGGTAACGCGGATCTTACTGGCCTGCGTCAATGATTTGTATCAGGGTAAGCCGGGTGACGATTCGACAGTCGCTACCGCTAAGATTGTTCCGGCTGCCGAAGCCCGCGTGATGGTGGGACCGCCGGAGCATCCGGAAGATGACCGTAAGGTGGTCGGCCGGCTGTTAAGCGCGACCGGAAAGAAAATCTGCTGCGGTGGAACGACGTCCAACATTGTTTCGCGGATTACCGGAAAAGAAATTCAGATCGAAAATCTTCTGTCATTAGCTTCCGATGTCCCGCCGATGGCCTATATCGAGGGGCTGGATTTGGTGACGGAGGGTGTCCTGACACTGCAGAAAGCCAATGAATATCTGCATGAATGCGCGCAGTCACCGCAGTTTTATGAACAGTTTCTGCTGACGAAGCAGGAAGACGGAGCGATCCTGTTAACCAAGATGTTTCTGCAGGATTGTACGAAAATTGTGTTCATGGTCGGCCGTTCGGATAATCCGGCACATCGCCAACTGGCCTATTCCACGATCTCCCTGCGGGCTAAAATCCGCATGATCGAACGGATGGCAGAAAATTTAAAGAAGCTGGGCAAGATCGTTCAGATTGAACTGTATTGATGAAAAGGAGTCAGGCGGATGAAGCTCACTTGCCGAAAACGTCAGCTCAAGGTTAAAAATCAATGGATTGAGGTTTATGAGGATGAAGCGGAATATGCGGACGGTCAAATTCTGCCGGTCTATACCGTGCTGCATTATCCGCAGGCTTCCGCCGCGCTCGTCGTGGAAAACACGCGGGGACAGGTGCTTTTGATCCGCAGCTGGCGTTATCCGATTCAGCAGGAAGGCTGGGAAATTCCGGCAGGTTCAGTGGATTGCGGTGAAGATCCCGCTGCCGCGGCGATCCGTGAGGTAAAGGAAGAAACCGGGTTGGATGTCAATCATTTAGTTCTGCTTTGTCAGTTTTATCCTTCTAACGGCATGTCGGATCAAAAGGTCTATGTATACGAAGGGAAGGCTGAGGAATCAGAGTTTATCTTGGATGAAAGGGAAGTCGAAGAAGCGCGCTGGTTTGCCCCGGAAGTCCTTCATCAGATGCTGAACAGCGGTCAGATTCAGTGCGGAATATCCCAGCTGGGTTTGCGAACCTGGCTTATGAAGCACGCGGAAACGGTGGAATAGAGAAACACGAAGGGTTGATCTCAGCAGGAAGAGTCAATCCTTTTTATTATGTTTTTTTGGTGGAAAATCTGTGAATTGGAAATTAAAATCAGCACTGTCATGAAAAAGGCAAGAAAAATAATTTAAAAGTTTAGTTATACTAAACAAACGATTTCACTCTATTAAATTTATGCTTGCGTTCACGGAAATTTTTGGTATAATTTTCCCGTGATTGAGATTGAAGGAGGGATGGGGAAAAGACGATCACACCCGTTCATTTTGAATGATTAGACGCACATCATTGCCGGTTATTGCTAACCGGCCGCATGACCTGATGTTCCACGAAGAACAGGCCTCGGACAGCCGGGTCAAATGCCGAAATTGAAACAGGGTCACCCTTGTTGATGCCAAAGCTAAGCTTTGAAAAAGTTCTGTGACACGCAATCACCAAGCGGCCAAAAGCCATCGTCTTGTCTTTCTGTCCCGGCGCATGGAGCGTACCGGAAGAAAATTGAAGAAACGAAAAGAACTGTTGTTTTTGTTTTTCTATTTTGAAAGGGGAATCATCATTTTATGAAAAAATTAATTTCTGTGCTCTGCGCACTGCTTTTCATTGCGGGCTGTTCCGCTTCGCCTGCCGCTGTGCCTACACCTTCAGCCCTTCCGCAGACTGGGGTTTCCAATTCTATGCAAGGCAACTTTACCGACGAGATGAAGCTGGCCTACCGCGATGATTTAGATCCGGAAGCGGGGGCGGATTCAGTGGAACGGGAAGGCGATCATTCAGATTCTCCGTATTTTTCCAGAGTTGATTTCTACAATGCGAAAAATACGGATACCCTGACGATTTTACCGCAGTTTCAGACGATGCAGCAGACGTCAGAATGGTCCTGCGGTGTCGTTTCCGCTTTGCTGGTGTTAAACTATTATGATCAGTTAGGGGATCAGACGGAGCGCACGCTGGCAGAGTATCGAAGCAATGGCTTGACGCCGGCTGCGACAGATATGGAATCGATGATCGCGATCTTTGACCAAATCGGCGGCTTTGAGCTGGAAAGCAGTCTGGATTATTCTGCGGATGAGCTTTGGGATGTCTTTCCGTTAGAACGTTTTGAAGCCTTGCTGAAAGAAGGGACACCGGTGATGGTGGCCTGGAATGACTGGGGCGGACATTGGCAGGTTGTGATCGGCTATGATAATATGGGAACGGAAACGACGCAGGACGATGTGCTGATTGTTGCCGATCCTTACGATACGACGGATCACAATCAGGATGGATATACAGTCTATGGTGCGGAACGGTTTTATTACAACTGGACGATGTATGATTTCTTTGAAGGCCAGGGGATTGAAAATCAGCGTGATCTGATGTTTTTGATTGCCAAGCCGATCGCTGAGTAACTCGGTCAGTCATCGATTTTGACGAAAAAAAGCTGCAGCGTCTTCCTCTTGTTCTGAAAGAGGAAGCGCTGCTTTTGTATTTGTTGGCGAAAGCCTGAGTTTCTTATGCTATACTAAATAAGAAATCAATACAGAAAGCGAGGTCAGCGGAATGATTGCGATGATAGAAGACGTCATGATCCTGTTTTTTAATCTTTTGATCTTTGCCCAAATGATTACGCTGAAGGATCATACGCGGCGGAAAATGATCGAACTGGCAGTCGGGTGTGCTGTCTTTTTCACGGCTTACGGCATTTCTGTCTATGTTTTGCATTTCCCGATGGTGCTGTCTTCGCTCTTGACGATGAGTCTGCCGAGTCTGGTGCTGTTCTGGCTGTTTTCAGCTTTTCGCGACGCCCGGTTTTTTCTGTCGTTTGCCTTGGCGGATACCCTGGCGATGATCACGGCGTCCTTCAGTAAATATCTCAGCTTGTTTTTTCCTCAGGGGGAGATTTTCTTTCTGGGGCTGACGCTGCTGCTGTTTATTGCGCTGCTTGTTTTTGCCAATCCTTATTTTCGGCTGTTGAAAACCTTAATGCGGCAAGTTGAGGATGGCTGGACGTCGATGGCGGTGACCGCGATGCTGATCTATTTTGTCTTGGGATTTATCGCAGCGTATCCCACGCCGATCGCTCAGCGGCGGGAATATGTTCCGGTCTTTATGGCCGTCTGCCTGCTGACATTTGCTTTTTATCTGGTCGTGCTGCATTCGCTGCAGAAAACCCAGAAAATTGTTCAACAGAACATTCAGCTTCAGGAAGAACAGAAAATTTATCACATCGCCTATACCGATGCGCTGACAGGACTGGGCAACCGCGCGGCGTATCTGGAGCGGATCAATCAGCTGGAACGACTGCGGAAAAACGGCATTTCGATCTGCTGCATCGAGCTGGACATGAACGGTTTGAAACAGGTTAATGATACATTAGGCCATGCGGCAGGGGACAGAGCGTTAAGAGAAATCGCTGCGGCTTTGAAGACGGTGTTTCTTTGCCGGCAGCCGGACAGCGTATTTCGGGTAGGCGGCGATGAATTCTGCGTGCTGCTCAGCGATGTTGAAGAAGATGAAACCGCAGAATGTCTGAATCAGCTGGAAAATCAGTTGAAGCAAAGCAGTCAGACGCTTGGGTTTTCCTTAGCGGCCGCGGCCGGTAGGGCCTGGGTTCAGCCGGAAGAGTCGATAGAAACCACGATGATCCGTGCCGATGATCAGATGTATAAGCATAAACGTGAGAATCAGAAAGTTTCTGAAAAAGAGAATGAAACAATTTCTTTGTGATGATGAATTTTCAGAAAAAGTTGAAAAAAGAATTGACAAGTTTTCTGCCCTGCGGTAAACTAAACCCATCAACACAAATGCATAGATCAGGAAATGAGAAACTGGAACGTCTGATTCAAGAGAGCTGCCGTCAGGTGCAAGGCAGTACAGACACCGGGGACAACTGCCCTGTTAGCAGCGAACTGAAAGGTTATCCGAGTAGGGGAAGCCGGGAATTCCCGTTATAGAAGAAGGCATTCTTGCAGCTGCAACGATGCCCGCAGAGTGATCCTGTTTTTATGGCAGGATAATAGGAGTGGTACCACGGATTGATCAATCCGTCTTCTAAACAGAAGGCGGATTTTTTGTGTTTGATTAAAGGGGGCATGAGAGTGTGAAACAGGTGAAATGTACCGGTGTTTCCGGAGCACTGCTTTTCTAAAACGGATGAACTAAGGTTTTAGAAAAAGGAGAAAACGAAAATGAAAAACTGGATAAAGAAAATGATCATCGGCGTTTGTGCCGTCATGATGACAGCCTGCGCAGTTCAGGGAGAAAATACTGCCGCACCGACCGCATCGGCTTCCAACGAACCGATTCAAGGCGGAACGTATATCGTCCGCGGCGCGGGGGACCCTTACAGCTTTAATCCCGATCTGAAAGTCGATGACTGGGGTGTCGTTGCTTATCAGAATATTTTTAACCGGCTGGTCAAACAGACGGTTTCCAATGAAGTCGTCGGCGATCTGGCGGAAAGCTGGGAGTTTTCCGAGGACGGCCTGACGCTGACCTTCCATCTGCATGAAGGCGTAAAATGGCATGACGGCGAACCGTTCAGCTCGGAAGACGTCAAATGGACGTTTGATAAGATCCGGACGGAAGGTTATCAATCCAACAGCTTCAAACAACTGAGTGAAATTACCTGCCCGGATGAGAATACCGTGGTGTTCCATCTTTCCGAACCGAATTCCGGGATCGTTGCGACCATCGGCTGGCTGGGGACGTTTATCATGCCGAAGCATATTTATGATACGCCGGACTATGACTGGTCCACCAATCCTGCTAACTTCCAGCCTGTCGGCACCGGACCGTTCAAATTTGTTTCTTATGAAAAGAGCGTCGCAATCCGAATGGAACGCAACGCGGATTATTTCAAGGGTGCGCCTTATATCGATGAGCTGATCATCTCGATCATTCCGGATGAATCGACAGCTTTCCAGGCCTGGCAGAATGGCGAAGTTGACGATATCCTCGGCAAGGCACCGTCTTCTGAGATCGCTTCGCTGAAACAGGATCCGAATTACAACGTTTATCAGTATGTTGCGACCGGCCGCGTCTATCTCTCGTTTAATCTGAAAGAGGGGCCATTCGCGGATGTCCGTGTTCGTCAGGCTGTCGATATGGCGTTGAATCGTCAGGAAATTCTCGACAAGGCGGCCAAAGGAATCGGCAGCGTACCTGAGACCTATATGTCGCCGGTCTTTGATTGGGCAATGAGCGAAACGGCTCGGATTCCGGAGATGGACCGTGAAGCCGCGAAGAAGCTGATTGAGGAAGCGGGCTATACTCAGGATGAAAATGGAATGTATTTCACCTGTTCGCTGGATACCTTTGAAAGCGGAAACTTCAAAGATACGGCCACAGTCATTCAAGCGCAGCTGAAAGAAATCGGCATTGATGTGAAGCTGAATATTTCTGAGATTGCCAACTTCCAGACCAAAGTCCTTGATAACTACAACTTCGATATGGCGATGAACTCCGGTGCTCAGGGGCCGGATGCCAATGCGATTGAAAATCGCATCAGTTCCAACGGATCGCTGAATATTTCCAAATATGCCAATCCAGAAGTCGATGAATTGCTGAAGCAGGGGATTGCCGTTTCAGACAAAACGCAGCGTGGGGAAGTGTATAAACAGATTCAGGAAATCATGAAGCGGGATCTGCCGATGGTGATTGTTACGGATGAAATTTACAGTTATCCGATCAAGGCCACGATTCACAATCATCCGCTGTCAGAAGAAAAATCAACGACTTTGGGAACCAATGAGTTCTCCGAAGTCTGGATTGAACAGTAAACAGAGAATTAGCGCTGTACCCATCCTCGGAAGACTCTTCCGGGGATTTTTATGATGCTGACAGAAAAAAACGAAAAAGGGAATCAATTCTGTACAGAAACCGCAAGTCTAAAGTCATTTCCCGCATTAAAAAGTTTCCTGTTGCAAGGTTTTGTATTACAATAGAAAAGGTTGTCAGGTTTGCCGATCAGGGAAAATCGGCATAAAACGGCAGCAGTGTAAAAGAAGAGGGGGATGAAAGATGAAAAAGAATACGAGGACAATGGCGTTTATCGCGATCTTTGCGGCAATCAATTATGTGGTTTTCAGTTATTTGAAGATTGATATCCCGCTGGCGGCTGGATCTTCGGTGGCGATTCATGTTGCCAATGCCGTCGTTGTGGTTTCAGCGTTTTTATTGGGACCTGTGGAGGGCGGAATTGCCGGAGCGATCGGTCTGTCCATTGCGGATCTGTTAGACCCGCGTTATGTCGCATCTGCGCCGAAAACATTTTTTCTGAAATTCTGTATTGGTTATATTTCTGGAAAAATGGGCCAGAAGTTAGGTCTGGCAAAGGCAGAGAATTCCCGCCAGGCAATCAAAATTGCCGCAGTCAGTGCGATTGCAGGGTTAGGCTTCAATGTGATCTTTGATCCGATCATCGGTTACTTGTTCAAAAGGTTTATCCTGCAGATCAATGCGGAAGCAGCAGCGATTATTCTGACTTGGACCGGCGGAGTTACGGCCTTCAATGCGGTGATCTGCGTCTTTGTTTCCGTTGTGCTGTATATGGCGCTGAGAAAGCCGTTCGCCAATCTTTATGGCAAAAATCGGCGCTGATCAGCATCAAGGTGTTTTATTGGAATTAGAAGTTTAGATCCGCTATGATCGGCAATCCGGAAGGTTTTCCGGATTTTTTTGCGTGCAGAAAAAAGAACGCATTCATGAAAATGCGTTCAGCGAACCTTGATTTATTCTGAGCAAAACGAAGATGCTTATAATTCAGGACTTAATTCTGCCTGCAAAAAGCGTTTCTGTACTTCTGGATAGATGAACATCAGGGCAAACGGCAGAATGGAGATCAGGCTGGATACGGTACCCAAGAGACTCAGATCCACAAATTCGGCAACCAAACCAAATACCAGTGAGGATAAAGCCTGTCCGCCGCTGGAGGCCATCATGATGAAGCCGGAAATCATCGCCCGTTTCTCGCGTGGGATGACAAGCATGAAGGCGGCGTTGAGGATCGCATTGGCGACGGCGCTGACAAAGAAGGTGATCAAAAAGGACAGAGCCAGGGTGTTGAAAGTTTGCATCGAATAGCATACGGCAAACAACAGGGAACTGAGCGGGAATCCGAACAACATCAGCTTGATCCGCAATTCAGGCCTGATGTTGAGCGTACCCATGACAATCGTTCCGATTAAGGCGGAAATCGACTGCAGCGACATCAGATAGCCATACTGTACGACATCCAGTCCTTTGCCTAAACAAAACGGGAGAAATACGGCATTCATGCCGGAACCGAAGAAGTTGGCCGTCACGGCGATCACAACGATGATGCGGAAGCAGCGGTCATTCAGGACATAACGGGCACCCTCTTTTAAATCAGCCAATAGGATCTTTAAGTTGATGGGCATTCCGGTTTTCGGAGCTCTTGGCACATCAATAAAGCATTCGGTGAAGGCGGAGATCAGCAGCGAAATCCCGTTGAGCAAGATGACAAAGGGAACACCTAGAAAAGCGATGATCGCCCCGCTAAGTCCCTTACCGATCATGGCAACCAAAGAACGCATCCCCCCAGCCAGTGACTGGGCCCGGACTAAATCTTTGGGCATGACCAGATCGGTCATGACGGTCATTGAAGCCGGTGTGAAGAAAGCGTTGCATAAGGCTGCGATAAAGGCCGTAGCCAGAACCATCCAGACTTCCAGATGCTGACTCATGGCGATAAGACCCAGTCCGATCATGGTTAAGCCGCGGATCAGGTCAGTGCCGACGATCATCCATTTGCGGTGGCTGCGGTCGATGATCGCGCCGCAGAAGGGCCCCAGAAACATCGCGACGAACATGGATATACTGCTCAGTAAGCCCATCAGGGCAGTGGATCCGGTTTTTTCGTAGACCCAATAACCGATGCAGATGCTGTAAAGAACATCCCCGAAAGTGGAGAACAGCGTACCCTGCCACAGCAGGATAAAGTTTTTATTCCAGAGCTTCAGTGTTTTCGTTTCATTCATGGTATTTACCTCTTGTTAGTTCTATGATATGACGTGAATGTTTATTTGTCAATTGAAAATATCAATTAGAAGTTAATTTATTTTAATTTGTTGTTTAATAAATTGAATTTTAC
Organism: Holdemania massiliensis; assembly: GCF_022440805.1. NCBI lineage: Bacteria > Bacillati > Bacillota > Erysipelotrichia > Erysipelotrichales > Erysipelotrichaceae > Holdemania > Holdemania massiliensis. The sequence continues at coordinate 1,233,071 of NZ_JAKNTK010000001.1, forward strand.
TGTGAAATATCACGTCGATGAGTTCGAGTGATGAAGATTGGATAGAGAGACGGATGCTGCGGTTTCCGTTTTTTATATTTTATCTGACATCCTGCCGTGTTTTCTTGCAGGCAAAAAAAGATGAGCCGATTGAAAGCAGCTCATCTGTTACAGATTATATTTAAAACGAATTTTTAGCAGCGGATCTGGTTAAGCGAATTGAAGGCACTGATTACTGCATTGAGTTGAGAATCTGTTTCATTCGTTCTGCCAGTCCTTTGACTTTTCCGACGCTTAACGAACAAACGGCAACCCGGATGCCTTGGTTAACCTTCACGGTATAGATATGATTGGCGATCAGTTTTTCGTGGTATTGATCACGCAGGGTGTTGTCCGGTGTTTTCAGCGTGACGAAGAAGCCTTCCTTATAAGGATAATACGCCAACCCGCAGGCGTCGGCTTCCTGAATGAATAAGGCACTGCGCTGTTTCAGCAGATCGACATAGATCTGCTTCTCCGCTTCAAAGGCAGCGCGGTTTTCAGTGGTGATCCAGGTGAAGTTTTCCATCGCCGCATTGGGAATGTTGCTCCAGGTAGCGCGGGCCGTTTTTTCAAAAACGATTTCCGCTTCGCGCACACGTCGTTCATCCTGCCCTAAGATTAAGGCAGCGCCGCAGCGCAGACCGTAAGACGTCAGGGTTTTGGAACAGCTGAAGGCGATCACCGCCAGAACGTTTTCATTCATGGCGTTAAGGCAATTCAGGTAATCGCGGTTATGCTGTCCCTGATAGCTGTAGTCAATATAAGCGATATCATTCAGGATGACGCAGGGACCCTGTTCACTCAGTTCGTTGAGGAAGCGAACGACCTGCTGCCATTCATCGAGGGTCATGGAATAGCCAGTCGGGTTATGACAAGGATCGTTGATCACAGCCAGTAAGCGTCCCTGATCGGCCATGACGCTCCGGCATGTTTCCTTGAAGGAAGGGAGATTGAAGTGATCGCCGTCAAACATCGAGTAAGCGGCAGTCTTCAGTCCAGCCTGGGCTGCCATCAGGTTATACGAACCCCAGCAGATTTCCGGCAGGACGACAGTCTGCCCCGGTTCCAGGACATTGATCATGGTCATGTTGACAGCGCCGGTACCGCCGGGCGTAGCGATGACGGAAGCGTTCAGATGGATTGGCTGATCCTGCAGGACCCAGTTTTTGACCTGAGCACGATAGCCGGGATTGCCGGTAAAGCTGGCAGCGTAAGCAGCCTTCACTTCCTTGGCGATGGCGTTATAGTGGTCGAAAACATTCTGGTAAGCGACAAGCTTGCCATGTTCATCGTAAAGCGAACCAATTGTGGCATCGACGACGGCGTCTGCGCCATGCTCGGCGATATCCTGCTTCGCCATGGAAACAACGGCGAAAACCGTATCTTCAATCGGCTGCAGATTGGCGGATTGTTTCATAAAAGACATCGGGATCATCTTCTTTCCTTTTTTAATGACTTGATTATAACTGAATTGCACAGAATTGAAAAGAACCTTTCATACAATGAAAAGGAAGGAGGCAACTATGCGAATTCATGAAGAAGTACGAAAAATGCCGGTGAGTCCGATCCGCGCCTGGACAAGCCGGCTGCATGATTTAAGTCCGCGCGCAGAATTAACTCTGGGCGAACCCCCTCAAATCACTGACAGCCGAATCATTGAAGCAGCCAAGACGGCACTGGATCAGGGAATGACACATTATCCCCCAGCAGCCGGCCTGGAGTCTTTGCGTCAGGAACTGGCAACACGGGAGCGTCCGCTGCGCGGCTGGACGATTCATCCCCAACAGGTGCTGATCACAGACGGAGCACAGGAGGCGCTGGCGGTCTGCTGCCTGGCGCTGCTGAACCCTGGGGATGAGGTGTTAGTCAGCGATCCCGGCTATCCTGGGACACGCAGCGTAATCAGCCTGGCTTCCGCTGTGCCGGTCGCGTGCGCGTCGGATGAGCATCTGCAGCTGGATATCGCTCGGATGGAACGTCTGATCAGTGTCCGCACGCGGGCCATCATCGTGGCCAGTCCGAACAATCCGACTGGCCAGATTTTATCTCCGGCAACTTTAAACCAATTGGGGATGCTGGCGGAGAAATACGATTTAGCCTTCATTGTGGACGCAGCGTATGAGCAGTTAAGCTGGCAACCGCTCAATTTTAAGGTGCTGCGTCCCTATCGCCACCGTGTCATTTTTATCGGAAGCTTTTCCAAAACCTATGCGATGACCGGATGGCGGCTGGGCTGGATCAGCGCGCCGCGGCGTTGGGGAGCCGCTTTGTTAAAAACCCACCAGGCACTGGTGTCGGGAGTAGCAGGGTTTGTGCAGCAGGCAGCCTGTACGGCGCTGACGCTGCCGACAGAAGCCTGGCGCCAGGAAGTCAAAGAACAATGTGAGACTGCCTGGCGGCGCTTCAATGCCATCGGAATGTCCTGTCCTTGCCCCGGCGGCGGTTTTTACTGTTTTCCCGCCATTCCCACTCAGTTTGAAAGCAGTGAACCCTTTGCGCTGCAGCTGGCGGAGCAGGCCGGGGTCGCCGTATTGCCGGGGACGCTGTTTGGTCGGGGTGGGGAAAAGCATGTGCGTATATCCGTTGGCGTGCGGCGCGAAACCCTCCAATGGGCGCTGGATCAGATTGAAATGTTCGTCAAAGCAAACGGCTGAATGCCAAAATCAGAAACAACAGCGAAGGCAGGTATTCACTGCCTTTTTCCATGCGCCGCACAAACGGCAGCGTCTGGCAGAGATTTCCGGCCTTGACTAACAGAAAATTAACGACCGCAAAGCACAGCGCTGTTGACCAGACCGGGGCTCCATCCAGAGCGAAGCTGAATCCCAATACAGCGTTGTCCAGACTCAGTGCTAACCCCAGAAGCAAGGCTTCACGGCTGCTTAAATGCTGATTTTGATCAAGATCCGAACAGTAGGGATTGTTGATCACAGCGATTAACGATGGTGAACTGGAACTGCGTTTTTTCAACGCATCCGCAAAGGACAGATAGGCCAGACAGAAAAACAGGACGAAGCCTAATCCCTTGGAGGCCTGCGCAGGAATCTCGGCAGTTAATAACTGTGAGGATAACATCACCGCGGCAACGATAACCAGCGGACAAAGCGAAATCAAAAGCAGCTGCGGAAGCCGGATGCGGATTTTTTTCAGGCTGAAGCTGAATCCGCTGAAAAAGCCATCCAGGCTGACCAGCAGGCTTAAAAAGATCAAATGGGCCATAACACTCCTCCTCTATCGTCAGGGTATGAGCAAGCCAAAAGGGGTGGACAGGCGAAAGACCCGGGAATTTTTCTTTGTCAGATTCTGTCGAAGTCATGTATAATAGAAACCGTTAAGTTAGGAGTGAGTTTATGAGCTTTGCCAGAAGATACGGCATTCCCTTTCTGATCATGATTGTCAGCGGTCTGATCGTGCGGCTGTTTCAGCTTTATCTGCCGGCTTCGATTCGATCGGTGCTGGTTACGATTGCGATTGCCGTGAGTTTGTTTGCCTTCGGTCTGAGTCTGCATATCCATAAAAAAAGAAGAGATGAATCGTGGTTTAAAAAACTCGTCATCTCGTTCTTTCTGATGTTTTTCCTGTTGTGGGATCTGGGCTATATCGTTTTCCCGCAGCTGAAATCCATTTTCAACTTTCTGGGAATTCAGGGCTTTGTGATCTATATGGTTTATGTGTACTGCGGCTGGGCCTTTTTCGACTAATCTGCGGATTGATCCTCAAACAAAATCGTTCCCAAGCGCAGCTGGGTCGATCCCTCGCGCAAGGCGATCGGATAATCGTGGCTCATCCCCATCGAACATACGGTAAAGTGTTCACCACCCCATTGCGCTTTGAGCTCTTCAAACAGTGCGCGGGCTTCATGGAAGACGGCGGCAATCGCTGCTTCGTCATCGACGTGCGGTCCCATCACCATGATGCCTTCCGGGATCAGGTGTTCATATTGCTGCAGAGCCTGGAAAAAAGCCGCGGCTTCCTGTTTTGCCAGACCGGTTTTGCTGGACTCTTCGGCCAGGTTAAATTCGACCAGAACGCCCAGCGTCCGGTTCAAGCGGGCGGCTTCCTTATCTACAATTGCGGCTAAGGCCAGCGAATCCAGGGAGCAGAGCCGGCTGATATAAGGCATGACGGCGCGGACTTTGTTGCGCTGCAGATGTCCGATAAAATTCCAGCGGATATCCTGGGGCAGCTGCGGTGCTTTCTGAAGCAGCTCTTGAACGCGGTTTTCGCCGAAACTTCGGGCCCCCTGATCGTAATAGGCTTGAATTTGTTCGACTGAGCGATGCTTGGAGACGATCAGCAGTTCACATTGTTGTGAACATTGTTGTAAAATTGTTTTATAAAGATTCGGCATAGGATCCCTCTTTTCATGGGATATTATACCACCTTTCAAGGAGGAATGAAGGATGAAAGCAGATCTGCATATCCACTGCTCGGCCAGTTTTGACGCGACGGAGTCGATTGATACAATTCTGGAACTAGCGCGTGAAAACCAGCTGGATCTGATCGCTGTGAGTGATCACAATGAAATTGATGGCGCTTTGGAATTGGAACGCAAGGGCGAGGCGGCCGGTGTTGAAACGCTCTCAGCGATTGAGATCGACTGTTTTTTCGGAAGCAATATCGTGCATTTGTTAGGCTATGGCTGCAATCTGCGGGATCCCGGATTCACCCGGTTAAAAAATCATTATATCGAAGAACTGCGGCGGACAGGCCGGCAGCGGCTGCAGCTGATTGAAGAGCACTATGGCTTAAAACTGAACGAACAGGCGATTCTTGAGCGGGCCAAGGGGCGGCCTTATACCAATGTTGAAATCACTCAGGAACTGCTGGCCACGCAAACGCATCCTTCATTAGTCCCATATCAAAGCGGAGAGCGCAGTGCCAATCCAATCGCCAATTTCTATTGGGATCAGCTGGCGGTCGGCTGCTGGGGTTATGCTGAGCTGCGGCTGCCGGAGTGGAAGCAGGTCACAGATTATGTGCATCAATGCGGCGGCGCGCTGATCGTAGCGCATCCGATGCAGAATCTGAAGCTGGATGAAACCGCGGTGGAGCAGCTGCGTCAGGGCGGTGTTGACGGGTTTGAGGTTTACAGCTCCTATCACGATGGACGCGGCCGGCAGTTTTACCATGAGGTTTGTCAACGCTGGGGTCTGGCTGAAACCTTCGGCAGTGATTTCCACGGCACGACCAAACCGAATATCGTTCTGGGACAGACAGGATATGACGGCGATTGTGACGCTGCGGTTCAGATCTTAAAAGAACGCATTGCGCACTGGCGCTAAACTACATGTGATTACTGTCAGGCTTATTCTAAAGGGGAAAAATGAGAACTTCCAGCGGCAAAATTGCACAAGTTCAGGTTTACAAGCGCTTTCTGAAAAAGAATGTAAAAAATAAGAAAAACGGCGCAAAATGGTAAAAAAATCAGGAAAATTCTTTTCAGGTTATTCCATTTGACGGATTTTCGTGTATAATAGAAAGCAATGAAATTATGTTTCATTGAATGTAAAATTATGAAAATTTTACATTTTTATTTTCCCGTTTGAGAGGACAGAGGAAAAAGATTTTAGGTAAAAGGAGGAAATCTTGAAATGAAACGTTATATTGGAAAACGTGCATTGAGTGGTCTTCTCGTTGTCCTGTTGTCGGTCTGCTTCAACTTTACGTTGATCCGATTGGCGCCGGGCGATCCGATCCGCATTATGGCGGGTACGGATAATCCAAACGAAGAGATGATCGAAGCACTGCAGCAAAAATATGGCTTGGACAAATCCATTCCGGAGCAGTTCGTCATGTTTCTTGGCAATGTAGCGAAGGGGGACTTAGGCTATTCTTACATCAGTGACGAATCCGTCATTAAACTGATCGGCGAGAAGATCGGCCCAACACTGGCGCTGTCGTTAACCGCGGTGCTGCTGTCAGTCACTTTTGGTACATTGATAGGAATCTACGCCGCACGCAAAAATGGATCGCGGTTTGATCGCTTTGTGTGCAGCATTTCGTATGTGTTCGACGCGACGCCGGGGTTCTGGCTCGGTTTGATGATGATCCTGATCTTTGCTTCATCGCTGAAATGGTTCCCGACTTCGGGGATGGTGAACCTGCGGGCCAATTATAAAGGGTTTGCGTACTTCGCGGATGTCTGCCGCCATTTGGTGCTGCCGATTTCGACGATGGTGCTGACGCAGACACCGTATTATTTCCGAATCGCACGTTCTTCCGTTCTGCAGGTCATGTCGGAAGATTTCATTACGACCTTTAAGGCCACAGGCATGAAGGAAAGCCGGATTTTCAACAAGTATGTTCTGCGCAACGCGATTCTGCCGACCGTTACAGTTCTGGGGATGTCGCTGGCCTTTCTGCTTTCCGGTTCCGTCTTAATCGAAACCGTTTTCGCATGGCCGGGGATGGGCCGACTGATGTTCAGCTCGATTTCCAAGCGTGACTATCCGGTGCTGACAGGAATTTACCTTGTCACATCCGTCGTTATCTGTATCGCGATGATTCTGGTCGATATCCTCTATGGCTTTATCGATCCGCGGATTCGCTACGACTAGGAGGAACTGAACAATGAAAAAAGACAATATTTTTCAGGCGGTAATGCGGGTATTGAAGAAGAACTCGCAGCTGCGCATGGGTGTGATTCTTCTGATCGTCCTGCTTTGTGTAGCGCTGTTTGCACCGATTATCGCTCCATGTGATCCGTATAAATTATATGATGCGCTGGTTGCCGGACCGGGCACCCCGGGACATATCCTGGGCACAGACGGTTTAGGCCGCGACGTCTTAAGCGAAATTATCTATGGAACACGGACTTCGTTAATGATCGGTGTTGTAGCCGCGAGCATTTCCGGTATCTTAGGAACCTGCATCGGCGGAATCGCCGGTTTCTTCGGCGGCAAGATCGACCGCTTCATCTCAGAGTTCATGAACTTCTTCCTGATGACGCCGTCGTTCTTCTTGATCCTGATCATCGTTGCGCTGTTTGGCAGCAATATCATGTATATCATGATCGTTATCGGTTTGACTTCCTGGACTGGCAATGCCCGTCTGATGCGGGCTCAGGCGATCTCCTTGAAGGAGAGAACGTTTGTTAAGAGTGCTCAGGCGATGGGAGAAAGCCGCTTCAGCATCATGTTCAGACATATTATTCCAAATGGAATTTTCCCGATTATCGCGCAGACGACGATGAACGTATCGAGCGCGATCCTGTCCGAAGCCGGCCTGTCGTTCTTGGGCTTAGGTGATCCAAACGTCGTCAGCTGGGGTCAGATTATCTACCATGGCAAGCAGTATATGCCGAAGGGCTGGTGGATTTCCACCTTTGCCGGCGTTGCCGTTGTCTTCACCGTTCTGACATTCTTCCTCATCGGTGACGGCCTCAACCGCGTGCTCTCGCCTAAGATGGACGCCAATAACTAGGGAGGAAGGAAAAAATGGCATTATTAGAACTGAAAAACGTCAATGTACGTTATATTATGAAAGACAAAAAGGTCCATGCCTGTCAGCATGTCAGTCTGGAAATTGAGGAACAGGATTCAATCGGTATCGTTGGTGAATCCGGCTCCGGCAAATCCACGCTGGCCAGTGCCGTACTGCGCTTACTGCCGCAGCGGATTACGCAGGTCGACGGCGAAATTCTTTACAACGGCAAGGATCTGTTAAAGTTAACCAAGGATGAAATGGATGCGCTGCGCTGGACCGATCTGTCGATCGTTTTCCAGAAGTCAATGAGCGCGCTGAGTCCGGTGCATAAAGTCGGAGCTCAGATGGAAGACGTTTACCGCGTGCATTTCCCAAATGCACAAAAAGAAGAGATCAAACAGCGGGTTTATGATTTGTTTAAAGTTGTTAACCTGTCCGACCGTGTTTATGAGTTATATCCGCATGAATTATCCGGCGGTATGATGCAGCGTGTTTCCATTGCGCTGAGCTTGCTTCATAATCCGCGTCTGTTGGTTCTGGATGAAGCGACAACGGCTTTGGACGTTGTGACACAGAGCCAGATTCTGCGTGAAATCATGAGCTTGGAACAGAATTTGAATGTTACCCGCATCATGATTACCCATGACGTATCCGTCGTTGCTTCCACCTGCAAGAAGATTGCCGTCATGTATGCCGGCCGGTTGATGGAAAGCGGCGAAACGAAAGACGTTTTAGTCAATCCGCAGCATCCGTATACACAGGGTCTGCTCAAATCGTTCCCTTCCTTTAAGGGAGCGAAGAACGACCTGCGCGGTATTCCGGGTTCGCTGCCGGATTTAAGTCAGGAAATTCCAGGCTGTGTTTTCGCTCCGCGCTGTCCGTTTGCGACTGAAAAGTGCCGCACGGTAGAGCCGGAATTGAAGACTGTCAATGGAAAGGGCAACTGGAAGGTTGCCTGCCACAAGGTAGGAGGTGAATAAGCGATGTCGGATACAGTTATTCAGGTAAAAGACCTGACCCGCTGGTATATCCAGAAAAAGGTAACCAAGCAGGATGGCAAAGTCAGCAAAAAGCAGACGATCAAAGCTGTCGACGGCGTTAGCTTTGAACTGAAAAGGGGCGAAACCCTGGGCGTTATCGGTGAATCCGGATGCGGTAAATCGACACTGGGCCGAGTATTGATTCATTTGGAAGACCCAACTGCCGGTGAAATTTTATATGACGGTGTGTCCAGTACACAGCTGAAAAAGAAAGACCGTCTGGCGTTCTGCCGGACCTGTCAGATGATTTTCCAGAACCCGTTTGATACCTTTGATCCGCGTTATACGATTGAAAAAATCTTCATGAGCGTCCTGAAGCTGCACAAGATCGGTGCGAATGAAGAAGAGCGCCACAACATTATGATTAAGACGCTGGAAGATGCGGGAATGGCGCCGGCTGAAGATTATATCTATCGTCATCCGCATGAATTGTCCGGCGGCCAGCTGCAGCGTATTTCGATTTTACGAAGCATGCTGCTGCGCCCAACGTTCTTAGTTGCTGACGAACCGGTCAGCATGCTGGACGTTTCAATCCGTGCCGATATCATCAACATGCTGCAGACATTAAGCAAGGAAGAAAACACGGCGATGGTTTTCATCAGTCATGATATTGCGACAACCCGTTATATTTCCGACCGGGTTGCGGTCATGTATTTGGGTCGGATCGTGGAAACCGGCATTACCGATGAGGTTCTGCACAATCCGCAGCATCCGTATACCAAAGTTCTGATTTCCAACTGCGCGTCTTTGGATCCGCTGGAAAAACGTGAAATCATTGAAATTGAAGGTGAACCGCCGACCCCGATCAACACCGGCCCGGGCTGCTATTTTGCGCCGCGGTGTTATCAGGCCTGTGAAAAGTGCTTTAAGGAATATCCGGAAGCCAAGGATCTGGGCAATGGTCATATTGTGTCCTGTCATTTTGTCGGCAGCGACGCTGAAAAATAAATGGCATTCCAGGCTCATCTGACATTTCAGATGGGCCTTTTTTCAGAACTTTACTTCCTTCATTCATCGATAAGAATGTTTTGAAAGCAGACTAAGGGTGGGGAGTTTACCGCTCCGGTAAGGAAGAAAAAAATAGAAAACGAGGAGAGAGAAAGATGAAATTTGCAAGAAAAGCACTGACTGCTCTGTTAGCGCTGGCCATGCTGGCGGGTTGCTCATCAGCGCCGAAAGAAACCGGCGATGTGCAGACACCATCCGGCGATACCGGCGAGCCCGTTCAGGGAGGCACCTACATCGTTCGTCAGCCGAGCGATCCGGCCAGCTTTAATCCGGATGTCAAGGGCGACGACATGGCAACCTATACTGCAATGAACGTATTTAGCCGCTTAGTTAAAACGACAGCTTCGACGGAACTGGTTGGAGATCTGGCGGAAAGCTGGGAATTTAGCGAAGATGGCAAGACTTTGACATTCCATCTGCATGACAATGTGAAATGGCATGACGGCGAGCCGTTCAGCTCGGAAGATGTCAAGTGGACGTTGGATATGATCCGTACAGAAGGCTTCCAGTCCAACAGCTTCAAAATGATTGAGGAGATTACCTGTCCGGATGCGAATACTGTTGCAATTCAAATGAGCTCACCGAGTGCTGCTATTTTAAGCTCATTGGGCTGGTTAGGCACGTTCATTCTGCCGAAGCACATTTATGAAAATACAGATTGGGCAACCAATGAAGCCAATATGCATCCAATTGGTACCGGCCCATTCAAGTTTGAGAGCTACGAGAAATCGCAGACCATTACTTTAGTTCGCAACGAAGATTATTTCAAAGGTGCGCCGTATCTGGATAAATTGATCTTTACGATCATTCCGGACGCGAACACAGCTTACCAGGCCTATATGAACGGCGAAGTTGATGATCTGATGCTGAATATCCCAAGCAATGAGATCGCCGGTCTGAAAGCCAATCCGGATTATACCGTTTACGAACGAGCTTCCAATAACCGGACTTATCTGACGTTTAATTTTGATGAAGCTCCGTTTAATGATGTTCGTGTGCGCGAAGCAGTCAATCTGGGCATTGACCGGCAGGAAGTTCTGGATAAGGCTGCCAAGGGAATTGGTGCTGTCCCGCAGTATTACATGAGTCCAGTTTTTGCCTGGGCCATGAATGATGAAGTTACCATTCCTGCGCGCGATGTAGAAGCCGCCCGCAAGCTGATTGAAGACGCTGGTTATACGGCAGATGCCAACGGAATCTATTTCTCTGTAACCCTGGATCTGTTTGACAGCGGTGATTTCAAGGATACCGCGACGGTTCTGCAGCAGAATTTAAAAGAAATCGGCATTGATGTGAAGCTGAATGTCACAGAAATGGGAACATGGCAGCAAAAGGTTCAGGTTGACAGCGATTATCAGATGGCGATGTTGTCCGGATCGCAGGGTCCTGATGCGTCCGCCATCTCGATGCGTGTCCACTCTGCCGGTGCCTTCAACTTGGCCCATTGCAAGAATGCTGAACTGGACGCTTTGTTGGATGAAGGCGCAGTGACAACCGATGAAGCCGCGCGTGCTGAAATTTACAAACAAGCACAGGTAATCTTGGCGGAAGAACTGCCGATCGTTCCAGTGAAGGAAGCAACGTTCACCGTTGCCGTACGCAACACAATTCATGGCCATCCATATTCTGAGGAGGGCATTCACTCTGTGGCTTCCAATGAATTCTCGCTGATCTGGATCGAAGAATAGTAAAGAAGCTGAGGAAATGAGTTTGATCACAAATAAGATCGGACTCATTTTCATTTTGTGAAAGAGCTTTCTGAAAAACAGAAAATTTGATTAGAAAGAGATTGACTTGATTTACAGGAAGGAATAAACTTAAATTATCTCGAGGGGGAGAAAAGAAAGGATTAAAATTATGAAGAAACTGTTTTTAGGCGTAATGACCTTGCTTTGTGCAGCCTTAGTTTTATCAGGCTGTGCGGGTACGGATACTCCATCTACGCCGCAGCCCGAAAATGCCGATCAAACTGGCGAACCTGTGATGGGGGGAACTTACGTTATGCGCAGTTCCAGCGATCCGAATTCATTCAATCCGAATATGAAAACGGATGATATGCAGCTGCCGGCGACGTATAACATTTTTAATCGTCTGGTCAAGATGACCGTTGACAACCATGTGGTTCCAGATCTGGCTACAGATTGGGAATTCAGTGAAGATGGTATGGATTTGACGTTTAATCTGCGTGAAAATGTTAAATGGCATGATGGCGAACCGTTTACCTCTGCCGATGTTGTCTGGACATTTACTCAGGTTTTGAAAGATGGCTATCAATCCAACACATTAAATATGATTGATTCTGTCACTGCGGATGGAGATTATAAAGCTGTATTCCATTTGAAACAGCCGGATGCTTCTGTTGTCAGCGTATTAAGCTGGCTGGGAACCTGGATCATGCCGGCCCATTTATATGAAGGTACGGATTGGACGCAGAATGAACATAACATGCATCCAATTGGCACCGGCCCGTTTAAATTTGAGAAATATACACCGGGCGTTTCGATTGAAATGGTGCGCAACGAAGATTATTGGGATGGTGCGCCATATTTGGATAAATTGATTATCTCGATTATTCCGGATGCCTCAACAGCTTACCAGGCTTATCTGAATGGGGAAGTCGATGATATGCAGAGCGGAGTACCAACCTCCAATCTGCAGGAATTAATTAACGATCCGGAACATTATCAGGTTTATCAGTATGTTTCCAGCTCACGAACCTATCTCTCGTTCAATATCGGTGAAAATAACCCATTCCATGATGTCCGTGTTCGTCAAGCGGTTGATTTAGCAGTGGATCGTCAAGCGGTTCTCGATAAAGCGGCGAAGGGGTTCGGTGCTGTTTCCGAATATTACATTTCACCAATGTATCCATGGGCCTTAAATGACAACGCAAAAATTCCGGCGCGGGATGTAGAAGCCGCCCGCAAGCTGATTGAAGATGCTGGATATACAGCGGATGCCAACGGCATGTATTTCAGCTGTGAGCTGACAACCTTTGATTCCGGTGATTTCAAAGATTCCTCAATCGTTGTTCAGGACAGTTTGAAGCAGATTGGGATTGATGTGAAGCTGAACGTGTTGGAAATGGGTGCCTGGATGACCAAAGTTATTGATGATTACAACTTCGATATCGCTTTGTGTTCCGGCGGACAGGGACCGGATGTTTCCGCGATCCGCAACCGCGTGCATTCCGAAGGCTCATTGAACCTGACGAAGTACAACAACCCAGCTTTAGACGAAGCGTTAAACGAAGGCGTTAAGGTGTTCTCAGAAGAAGAACGTGCGCCATTCTACAAAGAAGCGCAGCAGATCATGCATGACGATGTGCCGATCGTTATTCTGAAAGATTTCACAGCTGTGTATCCAGTGAAAAACTATATTCATAACAGTCCGTTTGAACCAGAAATGGCCAGCTTGTATGGAACTTATGAAATGGCCAAAGTTTGGATGGATCAATAATTCAAAGTATGTAGAAAAAGACAGGCAAATCCAACCGATTTGCCTGTTTTCTGATATAATGATAACCATGAAAGAGAAAAGGAGAATTAAACATGGCTGATTTTATTCAAAAACTGATCGACAATATTCCTGATTATCAACAATTTCTTACCGTTGATGAAATGGATGAAAATTCAAAAAAACTAGCTGCCGAATTTCCGGATATCGTAGAAATTTTTGAAGCTGGAAAATCCCGCAAAGGGCATCCGATCTACTGCCTGAAGATCGGTAAGGGAAGCCGCAATGCGCTGATGTTCGGCTGTCCGCATCCCAATGAACCGATGGGAGCCATGCTGCTGGAGTATTTCTCCCGTGCTTTAGCGGAGGATGAAGGGCTGCGCAGCGAACTGGATTATACCTGGTACCTGATCAAAAGTATTGATCTCGATGGCACCCAGCTGAATGAAGGCTGGTTTAAAGGCCCGATTACCCTGACAAACTTTACCCGTCACTATTTCCGTCCGGCGGGCTATGAACAGGTAGAATGGAATTTCCCTTTCCACTATAAAAATTATACTTATGATACGCCGATTCCGGAAACCGTTTGCCTGATGAATTTGATTGATAAGATCCAGCCGCAGTTTATGTATTCGCTGCATAATGCAGGCTTCGGCGGAACGTATTGGTATTTGACAAGAGAAATTCCTGAACTGTGGGACAAGCTCTATGCGGCAACAGCCAAGCAGGATATTCCGCTGCATTTGGGCGAGCCGGAGGTTAACTATATCACACCGTTCTCCCAGGCGATCTACCCGATGATCACTTCCAAGGATACTTATGATTACAATGAAAAATTTGGAAAGGTAGCGCCGGAAAAACTGATGTCTACGGGTACCAGCAGCGCGGATTATGCCTTGCAGCAGGGCTATGATACGACGACGCTGGTCACAGAGTTGCCTTATTTCTATGAGCCGCGGATTCAGAGTGACAAGCTGATGGATTTCTCACGCCGGGAAGCTGCCTTAAAAGGCCGTGAGATCCTGCATGAAAACCGTAAGGCTGTCAAGGCTTACTATGATCAGATTGCTGACTTGATCAGCGACGACAATGGATTTGCAAAGATGGTCAGCAACGGCTATGAACATTTTGAAGAAGACTATCGTCAGGAATGTGATTTTATCCGCCAGGATCCAAATTATGAAGAACCGTGCAAAGAATCGGAAGCCTTTGATAATCTGGAAATTCCTAAGTATCGTGTCCTGCATCAATGGTCACTGTTAATTCGGGCCTGCGAACATGAGCTGGCTAAAAATCCGACGCCGGAGGCGGCTGCGCGGCTGCAGAGAGTCCATGAGGAAGGCGAAGCTGAATTTGCCAAACGTGCTGAAATTGCGGAAAAAGAACTGCATTATCAGGTCATTCCGATTCGCAAGCTGATTGCCGTTCAGCTTGAAAGCGGCATGCTGGTTGCGGATTATCTGCAGAAAAATCGGTAAATATGTTGAAACAGGAGTAAAAGAAACTCCTGTTTTCATTTCTTTCATTGTTCAATGAATAATTTCATAAATTTCACAGAAAATGTCTGATTTTCATTTTTACAATTATCACAAATCCTTCACATTTCATAAAAAATCGTTTATCATTATTCTAACGATTGCATCAAAACAATCGATAGAGGAGGAAAGAATACATGAAAAAACTGCTTAAAGTTTTAGTCGTGTGTCTGGCTCTGGCTTTGACGCTGGCTGGTTGTGGATCGAACAACAACGGCGGCGGAACTAACGAAGGCGGACAGACAGACGGCGGAAATGGCGGAATTCCTACGGATCAGACTTTGATCATGGTCACCACACAGGATCCGCAGAGCTTCAACCCGGATTTTAAGTCCGATGACGGCGCGTGGCCGATCAACCAGAACATTTTCAACCGTCTGGTTAAATTAGGCTCTAAAACTTCGATTAATTTAGACTTGGCTGAGTCTTATGAATTCAGCGAAGACGGCTTGACGCTGACATTCCATCTGCATGATGGTGTAAAGTGGCATGATGGCGAACCGTTTACTTCTGCAGATGTTAAATGGACGTATGATACTGCAATCGCTGAAAAATGGGCAAAAGCGGACAATCTGTCGAACATTGACAGCATTGAATGCCCAGATGACAACACAGTTGTCATGAACTTAAAGACTCCGGACGTTTCGATTATTGCGAAGTTAGCTTGGTATGGTACATTCATTATGCCGAAGCATATCTATGAAGGTACAGATACAGCAACGAACCCAGCGAACCAGAACCCAATCGGAACTGGACCATTCAAGTTCGTTGAATACAAAGCGGGTCAGTATGTTACTTTGGAACGCAATGAAGATTTCTGGGGCGACAAGGCAATTGCCAAGACGCTGAAGTTTGCGATCATCAATGATGATAATACATTGTGGGAAGCTTTCATGAATGGCGAAGTCGACGATCTGTGCAACATGATCCCGGCAGCTCATGATGGCGAACTGGATGGCAATCCAGATTATGTTTTCTACGAAGAAATGGGCATCAACCGTACTTATGTCACATTTAATTTAGCTGACGAACGTTTCCAGGATCCACGTATCCGTGAAGCCTTCGCCTTAGCGATTGATAACCAGGGCTGCTGGGACAGAACCATGGCTGCTGGCGAACCTTCTAAATACATGATTTCTCATGCTTTCACAGAATATCTGGATGAAGATTCCAAACTTCCTGAAAGAAATGTTGAAAAAGCAATGCAATTGCTGGAAGAAGCGGGTTTAACAAAAGATGCTGACGGCTACTATATGCATATTACATTAGATGCCTTTGAAAGCGGAAACTGGAAAGATCTGGCTGCGGTCATTCAGCAGAATGTTAAAGAAGCTGGAATTGATCTGAAGATCAACATGATGGAAATGGCGGCTTGGCAGGATAAAGTTCAGATCAATAAGAACTTTGAAATGACGATGCTGGCAGGCTACCAGGGACCAGATATCGCTGGTGTATCCGGACGTGTAGAAACAGGTGCGTCGATGAATATTGGCGGCTATTCCAATCCTGAATTGGATGCTTTATTAGCAAAGGGTGTAACTCTGTCTAATAAAGAAGAAAGAATCGAATGCTACAAAGAAATTCAGAAGATCATGCGTGCTGACCTGCCGATTATCCCAATTATCGACAATGGTTATAAATATGCGATCAAGAAGGAAATGAAGGGCATGCCGATTGAATTGTTTGATAAGGCAGCTTCTTCGGAATACACTTACACATACCGCGCTGAATAATTAAAGGTAGTGCTTGAAGACACATTCATCTGAGTGTGTCTTTTTCTTATGATCAAAAAACGATTTTTGTCTTTGCTCTGAAAAACAGCTTACATATAAAAATGAAATTTTTACAAAATGATATTGAATAATTTTTCAGAGTCTTGTATCATAAGCTTATGTGAATGGGAGGGATTCTATTGGAAAGTGATAATGCTCCGTAATTTTTTTATTTAGAAAGGGAAAGGAAAAATAAAAAATGAAAAAATGCTTTAAAATTCTAGCAGCTTTACTCAGTGCGGCACTCTTCTTAGGTGGATGTCAGAGCGGTGGGGATAATCCATCTCAAACGGCAGATTCAGGGACAGATAAGACAGAAACCATCGGTACGTTTATCACGGCTGTTCAGGGTGATCCATCCAGTTTTAATCCGGATATGAAATCCGATGACTATCTATGGCCAATGGCGCAAAATATATTTAATCGCTTATATAAATTAGCGCCGGGAGATGTCCCAATTCCAGATTTGGCGACCTCCTATGAATGGAGCGATGACAATATGACATTGACATTCCATCTGCGTGATGGCGTGAAATGGCATGATGGTGAACCACTGACTTCCAAGGATGTTAAATGGACTTATGACACCATTATTGAAGAAAAGTGGAATAAATCAGATACGTTCGTTAATGTCGATACAATTGAAGCTCCGGATGATTTGACCGTCGTCTTCAATATGAAAAATCCAGATGCAGGACTTGTTCCGTTATTGGCTTGGTATTCAACATTTATTCTTCCGGAACATATTTGGAATGATCCGCAGTATCCGGATTTCTCAAAGAACCCGGCAATGCAGAAACCAATTGGATCAGGGCCGTTTAAGTTTGTTGAATACAAGAGTGGACAAAGTGTAACCCTGGAACGCAATGAAGATTTCTTCAATGGCGCACCGGAAATCGAACGCTTGGTTTATCAGATTATGCCGGATTTAAATACAACGCTGGAAGCCTTTAAAAATGGAGAAATTGACTATATCGTAAGTCTTCCGACGGCGAATCTGCATGATTTTGATAATGATCCAAATTATGAAGTTTTCTCATTCTTAAGTATTAACAGAACCTATCTGACCTTCAACATGGAAAAAGAACCATTCAACAATCCGAAGCTGCGTCAGGCAGTGGCTTATGCCATTGATCGTCAGGCCATCGTTGACCGTATGGGCAATGGTGTCAGTGCTCTGCCGGAATATTTTATCTCTCCGTTGTTTACGGAATATCTGAATGATGATTACAAACTTCCGGAACGGGATATTGCCAAAGCTCAGGCCTTAATGGAAGAATGCGGGCTGAAGAAAAATGCGGATGGTTACTATATGACAGTAACTTTAGATGCATTTGAAAGCGGCAACTTCAAGGATGTTGCGGCAATTGTTCAGTCCAGCTTGAAAGAAGCTGGAATTAAGGTTGATCTGAATATGATGGAATATGCCGCATGGGGCGATCAGGTAAAACAGGGACGTAATTTCAGTATGACGATGCTGGCAGGCTACCAGGGGCCAGATATTTCTGGAATTTATATGCGTGTCGGAATTAACGGCTCGAATAACTTTACCGGCTATGCCAGCAATGCAATGGAAGCAGCTTTGGAAAAGGGCGCGCAAAACTCTGATCCGGCAGTTCGTAAAGAGGCTTATGATGAAGTTCAGCGGCTGATGAGCGAGGATATGCCAATTGTATTATTATTGGACAACGGACAGGTAATTCCAGTCAAGGCAAAATTTGACGGAACACCTTATCAGGTTCCTGATAAAGCAGCGACCAACGAACTCACTTACGTAACACTAAAAAAATAAACATTGTTCTATAAACGGAGTGTTTTTACAGAAATACTCCGTTTTCCTTGTTTTTTCTCGCTTTCATATTTGATATAATAAAGGCTGAAAGAAGAGGGAAAAAGTATGAAAAGACTGATTAAAGTACTTTTGGTGACCTTGGCATTATTATTGCCTCTGACAGCCTGCTCCGGCGGAAATCAGGGCAAGGATAATAATTCTGGGGAACCAACATTATCTGATGATACGCTGATGGCTGTATTGTCAGGAGATCCGACCAGCTTTCATCCGGATTTTAAGTCTGATGACAATGCATGGCCTGTCAACCAGAACCTGTTTAACCGTTTAGTGAAGCTGAATGCTTATGATCAGGTTCTGCCAGATTTGGCAGAAACCTGGGAGTGGAACGAGGACAGCACGCAGGTTACTTTCCATCTCCACGAAGGCGTAAAATGGCATGACGGCGAACCCTTTACATCCGAAGATGTCAAGTGGACGTATGATACGCTGATCGCTGAAAAGTGGAATAAAAGTGACAGTTTTGCTTCAGTAGATTCAATTGAATGTCCGGATGAGAATACCGTTGTCATGAATTTAAAGTATCCGGATGTTTCCTTAATTGCGAAGCTTTCCTGGTATGGCACGTTCATCATGCCGAAGCATTTATATGAAGGCACGGATACGGCAACCAATGAATACAACATGAAACCAGTTGGAACAGGGCCGTTTAAGTTTGTTGAATTCCAGAAGGGTGTTCAGGTTGTCATGGAACGGAATGAGGACTACTGGGGTGATAAAGCTAAAGTAGCAAGAGTTATTTACTCTATTCTTCCGGATCCAACCACAGCTTTGCAGGCATTTATTAATGGCGAAGTGGATTACTACACAGCCATTCCTACCCAGAATGCCAATGATTTTGACAACGATCCGAACTATGAAGTTTATCCAGTCATCGGAATGAATCGTTCCTATATTGCAGTCAATATTGAGAGTGAACGGTTTAAGGATGTACGGGTTCGTCAGGCGATTGCCTACGGCATTGACCGTCAGATGATTTGGGATCGCTGTGCCGGCGGAACTGGAGCGATCGCGAATACATTCATTGCGCCGAATACCGGTTTTGCGGATGAAAACTATCAGATGCCGCAGCGCGATGTTGCCAAAGCTCAGCAGCTGTTAGAAGACGCTGGCTTTACTAAAGATGCCAATGGTATCTATTTCTCGACGGAAATGAAATTCTTTGACAGCGGCTACTTCAAGGATGCAGCCACGATCATTCAGAATAACTTGAAAGAAGTGGGAATTGATCTTAAGTTAACGATGATGGAATATGCCGCTTGGGGCGATACTGTAAAATTGAATCATGATTTTGAAATGTCAATGTCCGCAGGTTATCAGGGACCGGATGTATCCGGTGTCTCCGGGCGTGTAGGTACAGGCACTTCGATGAATTTCATGGGATATTCCAATCCGGAAATGGACGCACTGTTGGAAAAAGGGGTTCAGGTATCGGATGAAACAGAAAGAAAAGCTGTTTACAGCGAAGTTCAGCGAATTATGAGTGAAGATATGCCAATCATTCTCTTCATGGATAACGGATCTAAAATTCCGGTGAAGAAAATTCTGAAAGGCACACCATACCAGGAGCCAACAAGAGCCTCCTCGTCAGAATTAACGTATGTAGAATTTGTTTCTGGAGAATAGGTGATACAAAAGAGCTTCCGGATCATTCGGAAGCTTTTTTAAGAATTGATATGAAAGTGTTTACATTCGCAATTGTGAAAAGTATACATTTTATGAAATAAATGTGAAATTTTCTGTTGACTGTCTTTTCAACTCCGTGTAAACTCAAATTATATTCTTCTAACGGATACGAAAGAAGAAGCAAGGAGGGAAAGGTTATGAAGAAATTACCTAAATTGCTGACAGCTCTGCTGATTGCTTGCTTGGCGTTGGCAGGATGCGGCACGAATGAAAAACCAGACAACAACGGCGATGGTTCGGGGGATACACCGGCTCAGGACGTCTTGATTTATGCAGTTCAGGGGGATCCGCAGAGTTTCAATCCGGATATGAAGTCGGATGATTATGCTTACAGTGCAAATCAGAATATCTACAGCCGTCTGGTAAAGTTAAATGCCAATGATCAAATTCTGCCGGACCTGGCAGAAAGCTGGGAATTCTCGGAAGATGGGCTGACATTAACCTTCCATTTACATGAAGGTGTGAAGTGGCATGACGGTGAACCGTTTACTTCGGCTGATGTCAAGTGGACATTGGATACGATGAAAGAACAGAAATGGACTAAGTCAGATTCAGTGGCTTCAGTGACTTCGATTGAATGTCCGGATGATAATACCGTTGTCCTGAATCTGAGTCAGCGTGATGTAGCGATTGTTGCGAAATTAGGCTGGTACGCAACGTTTATCATGCCGGAGCATATCTGGAATGATCCGCAGTACAGTGATTTTGTATCCAACCCGGCAACTTGGAATCCAGTTGGAACCGGTCCGTATAAATTTGAAAAATATGAAGCGGGTGTTGGAACAACGCTGGTTAAAAATGAAGAATATTTTGGCGGGGCGCCAATTATTGAAAAGCTGATTTTCCAGGTCATTCCGGATTCAACCACAGCTTATCAATCTTTACTGAATGGTGAAGTTGATTATTTGGGTATGTCGATTCCTACGGCGAATAAGCACGAGCTGGATAACGATCCGAATTATAAGCATTTCCACTATCTGTCGATTAACAGAACTTATATTACCTTCAATATGGAAACCAGTATCTTTAAAGATGCTCGGCTGCGTCAGGCTGTCGCTATGGGTGTTGATCGTCAGGGCATTTACAACCGTGTTGCTAATGATACCGGCGCGTTAGCAGAATACTTCATTTCCCCATTATGGGAAGGCAAGTATCTGGATAAGCAGTATACGATGCCGGCGCGTGATGTGGAAGCCGCTAAAGCTTTAATTGAAGATGCTGGGTATACATTACGGGATGATGGATTCTATTTTGATATGACAATGGATATCTTCGAAAGCGGAAACTTTAAGGATATTGCCCAGATTGTCAAAGAAAATCTGAAAGAGATCGGCATCAACGTGACCTTGAATATCATGGAAATGGCAGCTTGGCAGGACAAAGTTGTTACTAATTCCAACTTTGATATGACGATGCTGGCCGGCTATCAGGGACCAGATGTCTCAGGTATATCTGGACGTGTCGCGTCAAATGGCGGCACCAATGTTGGCCTGTATAACAACCCAGAGATGGATGCTGCGCTGCAGGCAGGCGTTGAAACTGCGGATGATGCTGAGCGGGCAAAGGCCTACAGTGAAGTTCAGCGGATAATGAGCGAAGATATGCCGATGGTCTTCCTGTTTGAAAACGGGGACTGTCTGCCAGTCGCTGCGAATTTAGACGGTACGCCGCGAGATGTTCCTGATCTTGCAGCAGCGAATGAATTTGCTTACGCGAATTACAAATAAGTGATTGTTAAGTTAAGCCGTCGATTTGACGGCTTTCTTTTGAAAGAAGGGATCGTATGCTCCTAGAAACACCAAGATTAATTCTTCGACCCTGGCAAATGACTGATTTGGAGGATCTGTACACGCTGGCAAAGAACCCGCATGTCGGACCGAGGGCAGGTTGGCGGCCGCATCAAAGCCGTGAGGAAAGCCGATTGATTTTGAGCCGGATGATCACGGCGCCGGATGTGTTTGCTATCGTTTTAAGGCAAAATGACAAAGTCATTGGAATGATCAGCGCCGGTGTGGATTCATCACGAAGAAATTTAGCTGCGAAATCCATCGGCTGCGCGCTGAATGAGGACTATTGGAATCATGGTTATATGAGTGAAGCTGTAAACAGGATGATTCAATATCTCTTTGCGGATCCTGGGACGGAACTGATTGCCATGGATCATTTTACGGATAATCCTGGCTCTCGGCGCGTCATTGAAAAGAACGGTTTTCAGTATGAAGGGACAATGCGGCAGAAATTTCGACTGTTTAACGGCGAAGTGAAGGACTGTTTGTGTTATTCGTTAACGCGGGCTGAATTTGAAGCTCAGACTGTTTCCAAAGATAAAGACTAAAAAATGAATCCGATCACTCGGATTCATTTTCAGCCTGGATGGACAACTTGATTTTCTTTTGAGCACTTTCTTTACGGTACTTATGAAACTGAACCAGAAAAACAGTTGGAAAAACGACAGCTGAAGCCGCGACCACAGACATCAGACCGATCATCATTGATTGATAGACCGTTTCCATCGGGGATTGTTTCATCATGTTCACTCTCCTTATAGATGTATTATAACGTGAATGGAAGTGAAAAAGAAACCGACAATTGCGGCGAAATGATAAAAGGGGCTTCTTTCGAACAGCCCCTTTCCCAATTTATTTACAATGTTTGTCGAACCATTCCACCATCGCTGTTAAACGCTGAATGCGATGGGTTGGCTTGCCAAAGATCGGCAATCCATGATGTTCGCCATGGAACAACAGGAAGCGGGTTTCCACTCCATGCAGTTTCAGGGCATAGAACATTTGAATCGGTTCGGCGATCCAGCAGCGATAATCCTGATCGGAATGAATGAACATTGTCGGTGTTTTCACTCGATCCGCATATTTTAGCGGGGACTGTTCCCAAACTAAGCCGACATCTGACCAAGGCGTTGCAGCCTGGTTGTCCATGTTGTAAGTGAAGCCGATATCCGTACATAAGAATTTGGTGACATAGTTGGAGATCGAAGCTTCCGGGATTGCGGCCTTAAACCGATCCGTTTGGGTAATGATCCAGTTGCTCATGTAACCGCCGTAGCTGCTTCCGGTAACACCTAAGCGTTCCCCATCCAGCTGCGGATATTTTGCCAATACCGCATCCGTAAAGGTCATCAGATCACTGTAATCCTCTTTGCCGAAACGGCCGCGGATATCGGCAAAGGCATTGCCGCGGGAATCGGAGCCGCGGGGGTTGCAGTAGAAGACAAAGTAACCATTAGCCGCAAAGACCTGCATTTCATGATTGATAACAGGACCGAAGGTCCCTTTGGGTCCGCCGTGAATTTCTAAAATCCCCGGATATTTCTTATTCACATCGAAGTCTGCCGGTTTAATCACAAAGCCCTCATGCCGGATGCCGTCATTGTAGAATTCAATTTTTTCAATCGGGGAGACGGCAGTGTTGGCATGATAATCACTGTTGAAATGGGTCAGCTGCGTCTCTGATTCATCTTTAAGGAAATAAATTTCCTGCAGCTTCTGATCACGCAGACCAATGAAAATGATGCCTTCATCGGTGACTTCAAAGTCTTCAATGCCGCCATGATAGCCGGACAACCGCTGCAGCTGACCGTTTTCATCGAAGCATTTCATGCAGCCATCGTTTTCATCCGTACAGCTGAAATAGATTTTATCCTTATAGGCTTTTACCGCGGTGCCAAACTGCTGGATGCAGTCAGAACCCAGTGAAGCCCCGTAGGAATTGTCATAATGAACCAGACGGGTACGCTGCTGATCTTCTTCTACGACAAACAAAGTAGCATGCTGATGGTAGCCGTATTCTTTGAAATCAGAGATTGCGGCAATGATCTTATGTTTGATATAGAAAGCCCAGCTGACATTCACCTCATGATCCGGAATCAGTGTCAGATCCTGCTTTGTTGTGCAGTCAAACTGGTGCAGCGAGCTTGGAATCTCACGGACCGAATTCATCGGATTGCTGATATAAAGAAGCTTGTTGCCCTGGATGTGCGAAATGGAGGCATTGGCTGACGGCTCGGAGATCGGAGTGGTCTTCTTGCTGTCCAGCTCCAATAAATACAGGCGTGAGCGCTTCATATTGGTGATGCCCTGTCCGTTCGCCCAGAATGGTATTTCATCAAACCATTCATAGTCTTTGTGAGAATCGCGTTCTTCTTTCCATTTCTTTTTCTCATCGTCACTCTTGCATTCAAAGTCGTTCATGCCGTCTGCACGATAAGCGACAGACAAAATCAGCTGGTTGTCATTGACCTTCTGGAAACTGCCGACCGGCATGGCCAGCCGGAACCATTCTATGGCTTCACCACCATGAATGTTCAGCTTGTAAAAAACCGTCATGCTTTCGCCTTCCGCGGTTTTCTCCTTTAATTTTGGATCTCGGCAGCCAGTGAATACAAGCGTATCCTTGTCCCACCAAATTGCTTTTTTCTCTTCATTGCCGGATGTCAGCTGGCGGGTCTGTTTTGTTTGCAGATCCAGAAGATACAAGTTGCCGGGATATTTGTCCCCCTCCAGATCTGCGGTGATGACGGTAAATACTGCGTGCTGCTGATCCGGGCTGACCTGCAGACTGCCCAGATAGCGATAATCCATAAAATCTTGAATCTGTACTTTTTTCATGCTTTCTCTCCCATCTATCGTCTATTTTATCACACGCTGTGCAGGAATGATTGAAAAAAGATGGAAGGAGAAAAAAATCGCAGCTGCGGACTAGGAATGTGTCTCGGAAATCATTATAATGGAAGCAGACAGAAAAGAATGGGGGTATTGATTTGATCTTAATACGGAACGGAAACGTGCATGATGGTTTGGGCCAGGTACTGGCAAAAACGGATATTTTGATCGAGAACGGAAAGATTGTCCGGATGGGGCAACAGTTGGAAGCCGCACAGGCAAAGGTGATAGAAGCCGAGGGAAAATGCGTCATGCCTGGCTGGATCGATCCGTTAAGCGGCTGGGGAACAGCTGCAGGTCGCGGACAGGCGCGGGATAATGATGAAACAAGCGATCCGCTGACGCCGCAGCTGGACGTTTATTATGCGTTTGATCCTGAAAGCATGATGTATCAGGAGCTATGGGGGTACGGAATTACGGCTGCGGGTGTTGCGCCGAGCAACAACAACATTCTCGGCGGCAGTACGGCCGTGTTCAAGGCTTACGGCAAAACGGCTGAAGCAATGTGCGTCAAAGCACCGGCAGCATTAAAAGGCTCCGTGGATGAAAAGGTTAAACAGACCTATGGCCCGCGCAATATTGCGCCGATGACTAAAATGGGTATTTTCTCAGCCTTGCGCGAACTGATCGCAAAATGCCGTTCGGACAAAGCGGAAGATCAGAAAGATCTGAAGGTTCAAGCTTTCCGGCCTGTTTTAGAAGGCAAGCTGCCGTTGATTCTGAACTGCAATACCCAAGCGGAAGCAGAAGCGGTACTGAAGCTGTTTGAAAAAGATCCGGTTCAGCTGATCTTGGCGAATATGTATCAGCTCGATGAAAGTCTGATGGAGAAAGAGTGCGGCCTGATCCTGGGGGATCTGACCGATGGCTTTAACCGATACAATGCCGCCATTGATTACAAGGCGCTGTTTGATTTGATCAAAGCTGGCAAACCGGTGGCGCTGAGTGCGTTTGGCGATGCGGTTTCACCCGGCCGGGAAATTCTGATGTGGAATGCGCATGGTTTGTTGGCGCAGGCCCGGCGGCTGGGGGCTGAAATCACCAGTGAAGATGTGCTGAAAATGCTGACAAGTGTTCCGGCTCAGTTGTTAGGCGTGGCTGATCGGATTGGTTCCCTGACTGAAGGCAAAGATGCCGACGTCGTAATCTGGTCGAGAAATCCGCTGGAAACCTTCCGGGCCTTGCCGGAAACAGTAATCATTTCCGGGGAAATTGTAAAGGGGGAAAAAGCGGCATGAAACGATTGATCAAAGGCGCAAAAATCTTGACAATGGGCACGCTGGGAACGTTGGAAAAAGGCGATATCCTGATGGAAGACGGGAAAATCACCGCGATCGGCGAAGGCCTGGAAGCGCAGGAAGCAGAAGTCATTGATGCTAAAGGACTGACGGCAATTCCTGGAATTGTTGATGCACACAGCCATATCGGCGGTTTTGAGATTGCTACGGGAGCCCAGGACGTCAATGAGATGGTTAAGAATGTGACGGCCGAAGTGGAAGTGATCGACGGACTGGATCCAATGTCGCCGTCGTTTAAAGAGGCGCTGGCGGCAGGCGTAACCTGCAGCGCGATTGCCCCGGGCAGCGGCAATGTCATCGGCGGTGTCGTCTGTGCGGTGAAAAGCGCTGGGCAGGGAACGATTGATTCCATGTGCATCAACCGCCATGTGGCTTTAAAAGCAGCGATGGGCGGCAATCCGAAGGGTGTTTACGGCAAACGCAATCAGATGCCGATGACGCGGATGGGCGTGGCAAGCATCCTGCGCCAGTATTTCCGTGATGTTCAGGAATACATGAAAAAACAAGAAGAAGCCAAAGCCGATCCGGCAAAGATGCCGAAATGGGATCCGGCGATGGAGAATGGAGCCAAAGTTCTGCGGCATGAAATGCCGGTGAAGATGCACTGTACGCAGTTTGACATGATCACCGTTATTGAACTGGCAAAGGAATTCGATTTCGAATTCACCCTTGATCATGCCTGGGGTGCTTCTGATTATATGGAACCGATTGTCGAAAGCGGCTGTCCAGTGATCTTTGGTCCGATTGCCGTGGCTAAAGGCTTCGGCGAATCGATTAAGATCGATATTGACAGCGTTGTGGAAATGGACAAGCGCGGGGTACTGTGCTCCATCATGACTGACGGTCCGGTATACCATCCTTGGCTGATTGTGGAACAGGCAGGCGAAGTTGTCCGGTATGGCGCTGATGTTGAACGGGCGATTGCGATGCTGACAATCAATCCGGCCAAGACGATCGGCTGTGATCAGCGAATTGGCTCGCTGGAAATTGGCAAGGATGCGGATATCGCTTTGTTTAACGGAATGCCGACGCTCGATCCGGCAGCGGGAGTTGTGATGACGCTGGTCAATGGTGAAATTGTGTATCAAAGTAAGGGCTTCTAAGCCCTTTTCTTCTTGAGGAGGAAGCGATGAAGACAAAGGAAAAAGTGGCAGCTGTGCGCTGCACAAGTTATGATGAAAATCAAGTCGAACGCCAGCTCAATCGGCTGATGGAGGCAATCGATGCCGCAGCTTTGATCCAGCCGGGCATGAAGGTACTGATCAAACCGAATTTATTGTCCGCTAAAAATCCGGAAGAATTTACCACTACCCATCCAGAAGTTCTGCGGGCGTTAGTTCGTTATGTGAAACGGCACGGCGCACAGGTGATGCTGGCGGACAGTCCGGCCGGGCGATTCACGCTGGATTCCCTGCGTTTAGTTTACCAAAAGACGGGATTGAAGGCGTTGGCTGAACAGGAGAACTGTCAGCTCAATGAATCGCTGGACAGCGTTGAAAGTGAGCTGAAGGTTGGCGCCGAAGCGGTACCGATTTTAAAATGTGTCGCGGATGCCGATCTGATCATTGACTGCTGCAAGTTTAAAAGTCACAGCTATACTCTGACCAGCGGTGCGGTGAAGAATATGTTCGGGGTCATTCCCGGCCTGGTGAAAGCTGAAATGCATGCCCGGTTTCCCAAGCGTGCGCATTTCTGCCGCTTCCTCTGCCAGCTGGCGGCAATGGTCAAGCCGCAGCTGTGCATCATGGATGCGATTGAAGGAATGCAGGGCAACGGCCCCAGCGGTGGAGATCGGTATGACGGCCAACGCTTGCTGGCGGCTCAGGATCCCTTTGCACTCGATTATGGAGCGCTGAAGTTGTTTGGTCTGGATCCGAATCAGATGCCGATTCATCATGCGGCCTGTGTGTTGGGGCTCGTGGATCCGCAAAATGTAGAACTGTGCGCGCTGGAAGAATCCTGGGAAGCTTTATCATGTCATGATTTCAGACTGCCGGAAACGGTTAAAGGTCTGATTCAGTTGATTCCTTCCCCCGTTGAGGCACTGCGCCATGTTTTTGCCCCTTATCCCAAACCGGATCTAAAGCGATGTGTGGGGTGTGGAGAATGCCTTCGGGACTGTCCGGTTCACGCGATTACGTTGGTCAATCAGAAAGCGGTTATTGATCGCCGCCGCTGTATTCGCTGTTACTGCTGTCAGGAAGTCTGTCCGATTCATGTCGTGCAATTAAAGCGTTAAAACCTTACAAAAATCTTAATTGTCCGTGAAAAACAGGAGCGGAACCGGAAAAAAAGGTATAATAAGACCAGCGAATGGGAGAGAAGTTATGAATCAGAAACAAACGATGAAAAATCTGATGCGCACGGTGATCGCCCTGTTGATCTTGCTGGGGGCTTTATTGATGGTGCTGGCCGTGATTACGCTGCAGAGACCCAAAGATGGCGAAGTTCAAATTACGGTTACGCCGCAGACAACAAGCACGCCGCAGCCGACGCCGATTGTGGAAAAAGCTGAGCTGATTATGGCCGGAGATGCTTTGCTGCACGGTGCTGTGTATACCGATGCCAAGACGGCTGAAGGCGGCTATGATTTTACTGAAATGATGAGTACGCTGAACCGTGTAGTGGATCATTATGATTTAAAGTATTATAATCAGGAAACAATTTTAGGTGGAACGGAATTGGGTTTATCCACGTATCCCTGCTTCAATTCCCCGCAGGAATTTGGAGATACGATGATGAACCTGGGGTTCAATCTGGTATCACTGGCAAATAATCATACCTTGGATCGGGGTGAACAGGCAATTCTGAATTCTCTGGATTATTGGTCAAACCAAAATGCCTTGACAGCGGGTTCTTACAGTTCCTTTGATGATCGGAAAGAACTGCGTGTTCGTCAGATCAACGGCATCAGCTATACCTTGCTGTCCTATACCTATGGCACCAACGGTATCGCCGTGCCGAAAGGCAAAGAATATCTGGTGAATGTCTATACGGATGAGATGCTGCTGGAAGATATCGCCAAAGCCCGTGGGGAAGTGGATGTCCTGATGGTCGCGATGCACTGGGGCGAGGAATATACGCATGAACCGACATCGGAACAGCGCCGTCTTGCACAGCTGTTGGCAGATGCCGGTGTGGATATCATCATCGGCAGTCATCCGCATGTCGTTCAGCCGATTGAGTGGATCGACGATACGCTGTGTATTTATTCATTAGGCAATTTGATCTCCGCCCAGGACGGAACCTATAAACGAATAGGATTGTTGGCGGGAGTAACGATAACCAAGACTACCTTTGAAGGGCAAAGTCACATTCAGCTCAGTGCCCCGCGTGCGGATCTGGTGTATACGCAGTATACGAAGGGATATCACAATTTCAAACTGAAGTTCTTTGATGAAATTGAAGAAAGCGAACTGAAAGACATCTGGGGTGTATATGATCAGTATGGAAAGATTATCACCGATGGCGGCGCGGTGGATCAGTTAGGCGGGTTATAAACTTCCTGGCAATCAGGAAAAAGGGCAAAAGAATGGACAGCGGCTTCGGGAGTGAATCATGATGCGCTGTCTTTTTGTTTACACTTGCAAGTCTAAAAAAGTAAAGGATCGGAGGCGTATTATGGATCGTCAAATCAGAAAAGCGGCAATTTTGTTGTTGGGAATCTGGTTAATCATCATTTTATGGATCACTTTGCTTAACCAAAACTACGCGATTGCGATGCGAATTGTGAATGGAATTCCTTTTCTATGGATTGCAGAGCTGTTTCAAATTTTTAAATCAGGCCGAGCTGTTCTGTTTTATGTTCGGCTGGTGATGAAAGGCCTGTTAATCAATCTTTGGATGTTTGCGCCTGCCGGATTTTTGATGCCGCTGGCTTTTCCTGCTTTTAGAAATGGAAAGCGGGTGATAGCCGCTGGAATACTTTTTTCTATCCTTATCGAATCTCTGCAGTTTATGCACGGCGGCCGCGTTGTGGATATTGATGATGTCTTGATGAACGGTTTGGGAACCGGACTGGGATTCTGTATTTATCAAATTGGTCTGTTTTTGATCTGTATATTACAATCGGAGAAAGTATAAACTCCAAAAAAAGGAGGTTTGCAGCAGATTGGCTGAACGGAAGCGAATTTAAAAAATAATTCTGTGAATTATAAGCCGTGGTGTGCATATTTTTGTACACCACTTTTGTTATACTGAGATCATCACGATAAACGAATCGGAAACAAATTTATTGAAAAGAATGAAGACCAATTCAGAATAGATATGGAATTGAATAGATTAGTAATTCTACTGTGATAGAAATATGAGGAGGAGTCGATATGCGTATTGTCATAACGGACAACGGATATATTTGGAATCATCTTAATCCTGTATTAAAGTCTTTCCAGCTAAATGTTCTGGTTATTTGTTTAAATGGTAAAAAAGTAACCGATGAATATCAATGTTTTGTCACGGATTTCAATTCCAAAGGTTTTTTAGGCATGGATCCATATGGAATACAAAACAGGAAATATCAAGCACTGAAGAAGAAATCAATTCAGCTTATTGAAGAATTGAGATATCATGATGAGATTGTATTTCTTGCTGATTTTTCTCCTGAATCTTTATATCCTTATTCTGTGGTAAGTCAATTGAATAGATTTAATCGGCTGCATCTCTGTACTATGTCACCTTGGAGCTTTTATGGGAAACAGGAAATAAAAGCGCATCAAGAAATGCTCACTTATCTTGCTGCTGCTACTTCTTTATTTTATGTGAACAGTGATGTTTTGTTGTCTGAAATGAAGGAACAGTTCAGATTTCCTGACTTATTGAAGAGAGCAACGGAGACATATAATGACCTGCTTCCTAAGATTTTATATGGAATTGAGCATATGAAAAAGGGAAAGTTTTATTTTGATTTTGCAAGCACGAGCTATGTTCCGATTAAAGAAGGATTTCATCAAATTGATCTTTCACTTCGATCACAAGATATTCCTATAACAAAAATTAAAGCACACTTTATTTATGCAACAATGGGGTATGTTTGCTTTGCGAATTATCCAGATGAGAATTCTAACACTAAAGACCGTGTAGAAGAATTAATTCCTCGCTTGGAGGGGAAGAAAATATGTGATTTTTTGCGGAAGCAAAGAATTAGACTTGCCAATGCTAATCATATTGAGTTTTCAAGTGAAGAATGTCCGTCATTAGGACCCTGTGGCGGAACTTGTCAGAAATGCGACGATGAAGCAAATTATCTGATGGCTGAGTTGGAAAAGATTCCGGAAGATCAAAGAATTTATCCAGAATTTACAATAAAGGAAATGGAGTAAGCATATGATTGGAGATATTATGGGCATTTCAAGGCTAAGAATGGGAACGGATGGAGAAGGAGTAACAACATTAGTGGCTTTCTTCGGCTGTCCGCTAAACTGTAAGTATTGTATTAATGATTTTTGCCATGAAATGGAACCGCAGATTATTTTTACTACTCCACCCAGAGGTGCTTACACAGCTGAAGAATTAGTTAAAATATTAGCTAAGGATGAAATCTATTTTAGAATGTCAAAAGGTGGAATTACCTTTGGCGGTGGAGAACCATTGCAGCAGGCAACCTTTATTAAAGAAGTATGTAATTTGAGTAGTAGCAAATGGAAGAAGCGAATAGAAACTTCATTGTATGCTTCTTGGGATAATATTGCTTTGCTTACTGATTTGCTTGATGAATGGATTATAGATATCAAAGAGATGAATGATGATATCTATACAAAATATACGAAGAAAAGCAATCGTAAAGTTATATCAAATCTGCAAAAATTATTGAATGTTGTTCCAGCGGATAAGGTGCGAATCAGACTGCCGCAGATTCCGGGATACAATAATAAAGAGGATATTGAGAAATCTATTCTTCGGCTAAAACAATTAGGTGTGGTACAAATTGAAGTATTTGAGTATGTCGTAATAGATTCTATTAGAAGAGAACGCAATGATATAAAATAAGAGTACTATTGATTATACGTAAAAAGAAACTAAAATAAAAAAGAGAGAGAAAATACGATGAAGAACAAAGAGAGAATTGCCGAGTTTTTGCAAGCCATTGCAGATCAGAAAGGACTTCTGTATTTCAACAGAGATGCCTATTCCGTTTATCAAGAAATGCTTGAAACAGATTGGATTGAGCCGAAAACAGCGCGGATGATCCTCATTACATTATTAGCGAAGATTATGGAAAAAGCAGAACTTCTTGAGTATAATAAAACTGCGATAACGGCTTTGATTCAGGAAGAATGCGGCTTCACTGAACGGATTGCAGAGGAGATTTCCGCAATTTATGCAGCCTTTCTGAGTGCGGAAAATTGGAAGCGATGGAACTGTAAAAAGGATGCGGGTTTGGATGAATTCTGTGAGAAATCATGGCATTTTGATCTGGAACTGGAACGCAGCTGGTATTCTTACTGCGTACATGTTGATGCAGAGATCCGCACCTCGATCGATATTCGAGTTGACGATAAGCGAAAAATCAGGGCGGAAATCCAGGCGGAGCTGGACCAGAATCCATGGATAACCGCCGAGAGTATTTTCACAATCTATACTAAAAAAATAAAAATAGGTGTAGCAGATGATTTTGAACGGTATGTACAGGCAGAAGATGATTATCCGCCTGAGGCAGAGGATTACGAAGGAAATTTTGAAGAGATCATTTCTGACTTCTGTGACCGTTATGGTTTTGAGCTTCTTGATTATTCATTTGTAGGCATGACTTCAGATTATATCCCAAATTAAGCTGTGAAGCCGTATTCTGTCATTCATTTCATTGAAGATATAGATTAAAGCTTAGGAGGAAAATTGTTATGGAAAATCAGACGATAAAAGTTGAGATTGAAGGAAGCCCTTTTTTACCGGAGGAACTGGAAAAATGGAAAGCAAAGCGGGTTAAAAAGGCTTGCCGAACATTGCGCTTAAAATTGGATTCCAAGGGATCCGCATCGGAAATCGCACAACAATTAACGACACGAAAAATCCAGATGAGTACCGACGAAATGCTGGCTTTGCTGAAAGGAAAGCTAGGGTTAAGCCGTTTGGGCATGAAACTGATCAGCGGACTTTCAGGAAAGCGGCGGCGAATGGCTAAAACGCGAATTACAGCTCAGGGAATCAGCGCCGAACGTTTCAGCAAAAGATTAGAGGCGTTGATGATTGAGCCTGATCAGAATTATCGCCGAGTTAATTTATCCGTCTATCCTGAACATTACGTTTTAAGACCAAATCACGGAACATTGGAAGTCGTTGAAACAACGGGAAATGCACCGCTGCCTACTCAGTTCTTTATCACGTTTGGGGATGAAGCCGGCTTGATGGAGCCTCGTGATCCTCGTTACCCATTTCAATCGGCAGGGATAGCCAGACTGAATGATCAAACGGAAATTGGCGGTGTACGCCATCAGTTTCGGGATACCGCGGAGGGGCTGGAATGTCTTTTATGCGTGGAATTTCCTGGCTTGTGTCCTAAGTTTCTCGTCAAGGCACATCAAAAACATCTGGCAGTAGAATTTACCAATTGGCTGACATGGATTCTTGCCCATCAGAATGAAGAATAAAGAAATTGTTAAGGATGCCATCCGATACGTCAGCCAGCAACGTAGGACTAGGAGGATATCACGGATCGGTACGCAGAATTTTGCGCACCGTTTTTACGCGGATCATTGATGAGATATCCCTTGAATAAAACGGCTTGAAAAATAAGGAGGGTATCCACTTACATCGTGATGGGTCCAGAAACAAAAAAGCGAAGCGAAATTAAAAACACTCGCTAAAGGAGTGTTTTAGATAGGAAGTGTCAGGCGTGTGTTTACCACCATGGCAGTTTTTTCTCACCTTGAGGTGCAATCCAGTTCTTTCCTTCCAAGTAAGGAATCAACATGCGGAAAAACAGCACAAGCAGGATGACTTCAATTGGCAGCATAATCGTATTTTTTACGATGCTTTTGGCGAAGTAATACAAATAGCCTTTCGAGTACAACATATAACTCCACAAGGAACCCAAACCGACATTGACAAATAAGTTGATCAACAGCCGGCTGAGTGCCAGACGCCAAACCGTAATTTGGGTACGGTATAAAAATAAGGCGAAGATCAAGGCGCCGGCCATGCTGGATAAAGTGTAGCCGGGGAAAAAGGGACCGGTAGGATGAATCGCGAATTCGATCAAATCGCCGATGCCGCCGCACAGGACGCCGACCACCGGACCGGCAACGGCACATTGCACCGCCGTGATCAGATAGGTGAAATAAATATAGAGATTGTCAGCCACCGGAATTCGAAACGAAGCAATGGCCATTTTTAATGCCATGCACAGGGCGGCGACAGCCAGAACTCGGACGCGCCGGGTTTCTGCCGACGCTTCTTTCCAGTAAGCACGGGAAAACGGATGAGAAAAGAGAGCTTTGGAAAACTGAGCCATAAAAAAACCTCCTCTTTTCCCTCTGACAGGTAAAAGAGAAGGTCATGCCTTCGTTTTTCGGGTCAGCGGGATGCGGAACCTGCACCGCAAGAAACCTTTTCGTCCTTCTGACAACTCCCCGTTCAGAAAGCACTTAACGCGCAGGAACCTACTCTGTTTGTGAAGAATATACCCCGAAATAAGCAGAATGTCAAATAAAAATTATAAAACAAAGAACAGATAGAGAGAGTAGCTCAAGATTAAGCTTAAGCCTTGGATTTTAGAACCTTTTTCTTTCATTAATAACGGAAGCAATGCTACGATAGTAATCAACAGACAGGCCGGCATATCCAATGCCAGACTTTGGGCGGAAACCGGCAGCGCCTGTCCGGATACAAACGAACAGATCGGCAGGATTAGAGTCAAATCGAGGATATTGGCGCCGATCAGATTGCCGATGGACAGACTGGATTCTTTTTTGATGATGGCGGTCACTGTCGTGACCAGTTCCGGCAGCGAAGTGCCGATCGCAATCATGGTGACAGCGACGATGCGTTCCGGAACTCCGAAGAAGGCCGCCAGCGCACTGCCGCTGTTGACTAACAGCTGGGATCCGGCAACAATACCTAAAGCACCAAATAAAAACATGACAATGCGTCGGATGATTTCTTTGTGCGTCGTTTGAATTCTTTCCGTATCCTCCTGCTGCTGCATTGCGTTGCGGACATTCAAAACCATCGAAATCAAAAAGATGCCGATTAGAATCAGACTGCCGATGAAGCTCAGGGCGCCGGATAAGCTGAATAGAAACAAAACCGCGGCCGCGGCGATCAACAAGATGCAATGCTTGATGTAGTCTTTGCGCTGAATCGCAATTGACATGAAAACCATGGCAACCGCTAAGATCAATCCCGTATTCGCAATGACGGAACCCACAGCGTTGCCAATGGCCATTTCCGTTTTTCCCTGCAATGCTGCAATAACGGACACAATCATTTCCGGCAATGTGGTTGCCAGACTGACGATCGTGGCACCGACGATAAAGGATGGGATACCGGAAGCTTTTGCGATCCAGCTGGCAGCATCGACGAACAGATCGCCGCCTTTGACAACCAGAAAGACTCCGGCAAGAAACAGTATAAGTGCAACTTCAATACTCATTGTGCAAACTCCTCTTCTTCAAATAACGATGATGATAAAAAAAGAAGACCTGTCTGCACTTTCCCGTAAGCGCCAGACAAGTCTTGTCAATTACCTCTAAGCCAGACGGAAAGCTCCGTCATTCTGTTGACTTAGCAACGCAGCATCAATCTGCGGTGACTACTCCCTTATCAATCGTTGATATTTTATCAAAAGAATGTTCGGCAGTCAATCGTTAAATCATCATCAAATCGTGCTGAAAGCGCGGAATGATTGACTTTTCAGTTGTCGACCGTATAATTAAAGCGCAAGCTGTCCAACGAATAAACAGGAAAGAGGGGGACACGAATGAAACAAATGAATTGGATTGCGGCACTGCAGCAGACAGCGTCGCTGCCAGCATTGAAAAAAAGTGGAATAACAACGATCCGAATCGGGGTTGAAGGCTATTCAGTCCGTACAGCCCGGCTTTTTTCAAGGGAAGAAGCTGCGGTGATTGCCGCTGCCTGCCGAAACCTGGGACTGCGGTGGGAAATTGTTTTCAATCGATTGTGGATGGAAGAAGAGCTGCCGGAGATGGAAGCCAAGCTGAAGCAAATTCAAAGTTGGAATCCGGATGGCATTGTTTATATGGATCCGGCGGTATTCATGCTGGCGAAAGTCTTGGGTATCCAGGATCGGCTGATCTATGCTCCAGATACACTGACGACCAATTCTCAGGATATTCAGCTGATGCTGGACATGGGGGTGGGCCGCGTTGTGCTGGCGGCTGAGATTACGCTGGAAGAAATACTGCAGATCGCTGAGAAAGTGGAAGGTTCCAGACTGGAGCTGCAGATTCATGGCCGGCAGGTTATGGCGTATTCCCGCCGTCCGTTAGTGTCCAACTATTTACAGATGATTCATAAAACCGTTGAAGATCTGCCGCATCAGCGCGGACTCTATCTGATTGAGGCCACCCGCAGCGGCAAAATGCCGATTCTGGAAGAGGCGGCCGGGGCAGCTGTTTATATGGAAAGTACGCTGTGTTCCTTCGCTCAGATCCGACAGCTGGCGGCCAGCGGCATCGGCAATTTTGCGCTGGACAGTCTGTTTTCCTGTGATCAGCAGCTGATTGAAGCTCGTCAGGCATATGCCGCTGTTCTTGAAGGGGCCGATCCGATGGAAATGCAGGCGCAGCTGACAGAACGCTGGCCCCAAATGAATTACGGATCAGGCTATTATGCCATGAAGACCAATTTAACCAAGGAGGATGCCGCATGAATAGAGCGATTGAACTGTTGGCGCCGGCCGGAGACTTGGCGCGTTTAAAAACGGCGGTTCGGTATGGGGCGGACGCGGTCTATTTAGGCGGCAAGCGTTTTTCGCTGCGGTCCCGTGCCAGCAATTTTGAAATTGCGGATATTGCGGAGGGCGTTCAGTTTGCCCGTGAATATGGCGCTCATGTCCATGTGACCGTCAACATTATTCCGCATGAAGAAGATTTTGACGGTCTTGACGATTATCTGCGGCAGCTGGAAAGCATCGGCGTGCATGCCGTGATTGTCGCTTCGCCATCGATCGTTAAGCGTGTGAAAACCGTGGCGCCAAGGCTGGAAGTTCATCTCAGCACGCAGATGTCCAGTACCAATTCTCTGGCAGTTCAGTTTTACCGGAACCTGGGGGCAGATCGGGTTGTGCTGGCCCGGGAATGCACAATGGAACAGATTCGTTCCCTCTGCGCGCACAGTGAAGCACCAATTGAAACGTTTATCCATGGCGGCATGTGTGTGAACTATTCTGGGCGCTGTACGCTGAGCAACGCAATGACTCTGCGGGATGCCAACCGCGGCGGATGCGCGCAGTCGTGCCGGTGGCGCTATCATCTCTATCAGGATTCGCAGAAACTGAGCGAGGATCACCTGTTGTTTTCAATGGGTTCCAAAGATCTGATGGCCGCTGACTATGTTAAGGATATGATCGAAGCCGGCGTCGCTAGCTTGAAAATTGAAGGCCGCATGAAATCCGCCTATTATATCGCCGTTGTCGTGCGTGCTTATCGCCAACTGATCGATTGGCTGATGGCACATCCGGATGAAGATCCAAGCGCAGCGGTGCAGGCCGCGCAGCAGGAATTAATGCGGGCGGAGAATCGGCCTGCCTGCACGGGTTTTCTGGCTGGAATTCCCGGGCCGCAGGATCATTTGTATGACAATGCCCCGTCGCGGGTGACGCATGATTTTTTAGCGCAGGTTCTGGATTATGATTCAGCACGCGGACAGGCGCTCATTGAGGTGCGCAATCATTTTGAAATCGGTGAAACGCTGGAAGCGTTTGGGCCGCATTTAAAGAATACGTCATTTGTTTTAGAAACCATGGAGGATGAGGAAGGAGAACTCGTTGCCGTGGCCAATAAACCGCTGCAGCGCTGTTGGATCAATGCGCCGGCAGTTTTCCATCCCTATGATTTGATTCGGCGAAAGGAGCGTAAGTTATGATCTGGTTTGAAGGGGCGCTGAGCGTAAAAGCCGTGATGCTCTCAGGCCGCCGGACGGTGGCTAAGCTCATCGTTGATCAGCGGAAAAAAGATAAAGACACCGCTTTTATTCTGCGCCAGGCTGCCCAACGTGAAATTCCGGTTGAACGCTGGGATCGTGAAGCGATTGATCAGCAGGCATCCGGACGGACGCATGGCGGAATTTTAGCGCTGGCTGGAGAACGGCAATATCAAACAGTGGAAGACTGTCTGAAGGATCCCAAGCCGTTTGTCGCAGTCTTGGAAGGAATCGAAGATCCGTTTAATCTCGGTTACGCTTTTCGGACGTTATATGCCGCCGGCTGCAGCGGAGTTTTAATGGGCAGCCGGGATTGGCAGAACGCGCAGGCAACGATTGTGAAATCCAGTGCGGGAGCGAGTGAACAGCTGCTCTGGTGTCTGTGCGAGGACATCGGCGAAGCTGTCCGGCAATGCCGTCAGGCTGGCTGCGTGCTGTACTGCGCCCAGCGCAGTGAGGCAATCGATTATTACGACGCAGATTTTAACCAGCCCTTGGTTCTGGCCATCGGCGGGGAGCTGCGCGGGCTGAGCCGCGATATTCTCGAACAAAGCGATCAGAATATCGTGATTCCTTATGCCCGGCCGGTCCGCAGTGCGCTCAACGGCACCAGTGCTGTCGCGGCGATCAGTTTTGAGGTTGTTCGGCAGCGCCGGTAATTCGGACGGAACTTTTCCTGCCGATCATCATAAAAAAGCCGCGCAGGGAACAGGGCTTGTGCATAGACTAAAGTGAAGCGGCTATGCATCCGGATTGACCTGGACTCAGAGCATCGCGGAGAAGTCAATGGTCAGGATTCAATTTCGCTGCTTGAAGCTAAATAAAAAATCCAGTCTTATTCTTTAAAAATAAACAAGCTCCCAATCAAACAAGAAAATAGAACAAAAACAATGAAAGAAATGAAAGATCAAAAGAAAATCTTTCATTTCTTTTTGAAAGTGATATAATGGACTGGTGTTGAAGGAGGCCCGGCATGAAAGAAGCGATTTATCTCAAACGCAATATGGCGTTGATTAATTACACCAAGGCGTACTACACGACGGCGGAGGAGCTGTTGTCAAGCGAAAGCTTTTCCTTATTTCTTGATTTGTATCTGAATTATTGTTCCCATACAGATCCGCAGCTGTTCGATTGGCTGCGGCGCGGACTTCCCATCGAAGAAGTAAAAAAAGATTTAATCCGTTTGTTAAAGGTGATGCAGGTGCTGGAGGTCGAAGAGATCGCCCATCCGTATTTCCGTGAACGCCAGAAAATGTTGGCAGTGATTGAAGATTGTTATCATTTCTGGCGGAATATGCAGCGGTATTCGATTATTTATACACGCAATGAGGAAGGGTTGCAGCTGGCTAATTTTATGGAAGCCGATGCCCAATTCCATCAGATGATCCTGGATTTTTACCGCACGGTTCAGCAGAAAACACAGGGTTCCCGCAACCGTGTTTACCGTCAGCTTCAGGCCGGCACCAATGCCAGTCTGCTGCTGCGGGATTACCCGTGGCCGATGCCGGAAGGCTATCGCGAATTAGGCGATATTCCGTTTGTGCATACCATCATGATGCGCACGCCGCTGATCATCCATCCCCGCAGCAACAAGCGTTTAGGCATGTTCACAGAGGTGGACGTCAATCCGATGGCGCAGTGGATCAAGGGTGAGGAAGAATGGATGTGCTTCCCGCTGAAAGTGGGATCGCTGTTATGCTATACGTATTTTCATCGTGATTTTACTGCCGGGGCTGTGGCGCTGGCGAATCTGTTTGAATTGGCTTCGGATGAGGACTGCATCGGCGCCAAGCCCGATCTGCTTTTATTGTTCGGCAATCCTGACGGTCAAAATGATACGGTCTTTTATCATGATCAGGCCAATGCGATGTGGGTGGGCAAGGTCTCTTATGCCGATGTTATCGAATATTTCGGTTATTTGAAAAAGATGATTCTGACACTGCATAATCTGGCCATGATTGAAAAGGGCTGGCTGCCGCTGCACGGGGCAATGATCAACCTGACGCTCCAGGATGGAACAAAGAAAGGCGTGATCATGATTGGGGATTCCGGGGCCGGCAAATCAGAAACGATTGAGGCGCTGACGAATTTGAGCGAAGATGTGATTGTCAGCCGGGAAATTGTGTTTGACGACATGGGTTCGCTGCACTTGGATGCCCAGGGACAGATCCGCGCGCAGGGAACGGAAATCGGCGCGTTTGTCCGCCTCGATGATCTGGACAAGGGCAGTGCTTATCGGGATATGGATCGGTCGATCTTCTTTAACCCGGAAAGTGCCAATGCCCGCGTGGTCATCCCTGCGGCGCCGTATGATACGATCATTACGGATCAGAAAGTCGATCTGTTTCTGTATGCCAACAATTATACTGATCAACGTGGTCTGCGCGCGTTTGACAGCAAGGAAGAAGCAGTCCGTACCTTTATTGAAGGCAAACGGTTTGCTTTGGGTACCACTCAGGAAAAAGGACTGTCAACAACGTTCTTTGCCAATCCGTTCGGTCCAATGCAGAAGCAGCCGGAATGTTTGAAGATCATTGATCAGATGTTCGCAGCGCTTCTCGAGCAGCATATTTTCCTCGGTGAAATCTATACAGGTCTGGGCTTACCGGAAAAAGGCGGCAATGCCTTGGAAATTGCGGCGAAGGAACTGCTTGCCAAAATCAGTGAAAAATAACGGAAGCGATTCGCATTTATTTTCTGACAGGAAAGTCTAGGAGAAAAGAGCGGAATCTGCAGCCACCAGTAAAAACAAGAGTAAAAAGCGTCGGTTCTTCACAGAGCCGACGTTTTTATAGGATCAGGGAAAACCGAAGAAATTAAGCAGGATTGACCACTGCGAACAAATCGTTAAAGCTTTCGCTCATCGTCGGATGGGTATAAATGCCATCCCGCAGAACGGTATACGGCAGCTGGGCATCCATGACCAGCTTAACCAGATTGATCATTTCATGGGATTCTTCACAGAAAAGATGAGCGCCGAGGATCTGATCGGTTTTCGCATCAATGACGGCTTTCAGCAGGCCTTCAGTCTTGCGCAGAACCTGAGCTTTCGGGATTGCGGCGGCTGGAATTTTGGCAATTTTGATTTCATAGCCGGCTTTGCAGGCCTCTTCTTCGCTCATTCCAACGCGGGAGAACGGCGGATCCATAAACACGCTGTATGGTACGGCGCCCCGATTGGCCGTTGTGCGTGGTCCGCCGGTTAAAGCGTCATGGACAATCCGTGAATCATCCAGCGAGATATAGGTGAACTGCAGACCACCGGTGACATCGCCCATCGCCCAGATATGATCGACGGAGGTCTTTAAATGCTCATCCACGGCGATTGCTCCGCGTGCGGTTAAGGCGATCCCTGCGGCTTCCGGGTGCAGTGCATCTAACTGCGGCCGGCGTCCGGTCGCCACTAACAGCGCATCACAGCGCAATTCGCTGGCAGTTTCTTTTTCCATTAAATGGAGAATCGTTTCTTCCGCTTCATCGCGGACTTCCGTCAACGCTGTATTGCGCATCAAACGCACACCGCGGCGGTTCAGGCTGGCCTCCACAGCAGCGGCGATTTCAGCATCTTCCCGCGGCAGAAAGCGCTCGCCAGGCTGCAGTAGGGTAACCTGGGAACCAAAGTTCGCAAACATCGACGCAAATTCCAGACCGATATAACCACCGCCTAAGATCACCAGCCGCTTCGGCAGCGTTTCCAGCTCCATGAGGCTTTCGCTGAGATAAACACGGCGGCTTTCCTTTAATCCTGCAATGTCAGGGACAAAGGGTTTCGCTCCGGTGTTGATAAAAATCCGCTGCGCTTCGATGATTTCTTCTTTATCCCCTGTGCTAATGCGGACATGATGATCATCCAGAAAAGAAGCTTCACCATCGATGACTTCAACACCAGCGGAGGTCAGCTTATCATAGTTCTTTTTTCTTAACATTGAAGTTAAACGGCGCTTTTCCTCAATCGCCTGGTAAAAATGAAGCTGCCGGGCTTGTTCGTCACCGCCCTGAATTACAGACTGCCGGGCGCTGTTTTCCAGCGATTTGGTTGGTAGACACGCAACGTTGATGCAGGTGCCGCCGTACATCCTTGGGGATTTCTCGGCCATAAGCGTGCTTTGTCCTTGCTTGGCCAGCTGGGCTGCCAGTGTTTTTCCGCCTTTGCCGAAGCCGATGATCAGATTATCGAATGTTCTCATGAGATTGTTCCTCCTTTTTCTTCATGATGATATTGTGCGGCTGCGAAGCGAAGAGATTTTGAAGCAGATCCCAAAGCGTCAGCCGATTTAAGCTTTCCAGACATTGTTCATTTAACTGATGATAGATTTTATCCATTTCCTTGGCCATGCCGGAAGCGACCAGACAGGCCATTTCCGGATCTCCGCTCTGCCATTTGCTTTCAACCAAGGCAACGTTGAGAGCTTCGGCGATTTGCCGCAGCGTAATTTGATGCGGGTCGTGGTTGAGCCGGTAGCCGCCTTCGCTGCCTTCCTGGGATACGGCGATACCGGCCCGGCACAGCGCGGCCATCAATTTTCGGACGCGTACCGGATGCGTGCAGATATTGGCAGCCAGCTCATCACTGGACTGGGGAGCATTTTTATGCGCCAGGTACACGGCGGCATGAATCGCAACGGTCAGATCGCTGGTCATTTCCCTTCCTCCTTGGTGATTTCGTAGGGCCACTGAAGCAGACCGCCGAAATCGTAAACATGCTTATAGCCA
The DNA here is from genome assembly GCF_022440805.1 of Holdemania massiliensis. Classification (NCBI taxonomy): domain Bacteria; kingdom Bacillati; phylum Bacillota; class Erysipelotrichia; order Erysipelotrichales; family Erysipelotrichaceae; genus Holdemania; species Holdemania massiliensis. Next base: position 1,275,655 of record NZ_JAKNTK010000001.1, read on the forward strand.
AGCTGAACTAATTTATTGGCAGCCTGAGCGCTGCGATGACCGGAGCGGCAGTACACCAACAAGACAGCGTCTTCCTCCTTCAGCTTGGATAAAGCCATGTGAGCAATCGTTTCATTGGGCAGATTGATCGCATTGGAAATGTGCCCCTGTGCGAATTCATCAGGCCGGCGGACATCGATCACGATCACCTGTTCACTTTCCATTTTCTGCTTAGCCTCTGCCGGGGTTAAGCGGCTGACCGGCTTTTTCCGGGTTTGGTTTTTAAGATAAGATAAGAATGAAAACATAATTCCCTCCGCAAGAACAAATGTTCTTTTGATACTGTAATCATAATGGTTACAGTTAGCTCTGTCAACCGTGATGCTCGAACATAAAACTAAAACCGGAATTTCGTGATAAGATTAAAAGATCAAAAAAAAAGCCTTGACTCTCCCGTTAAGGGAGGGCCTATGATGCCAATGCGGAGGAGGAAATACAATGCTGAAAATTGGAGATTTTTCAAAGATGGGTAAAACAACGGTCAAAACGTTGCGGTATTATGATTCGATCGGACTGCTGCGGCCGAAGCAGATTGATGCGGATAACGGATACCGCTGGTATGCTACAGATCAGCTGATTGCCCTGTATCAGATTCAGCAATGGCGTCAGTTGGGCATCAGTGTGGAAATGATCGGCAAAATTCTGCGCGGTGAAGCGAGTGAAAGTGCGGTGCTGGATCAGCGCCGGCAACAGATCAGCACGGATCTTGACATGATGCAGTATCAGCTTCGCCGCATTGAGCGTGTCCTTACGACAGACACAAAGGAGAGAATTATGAAAATCAATGTTATCGTTAAAGAACTGCCGGCCTGTATTGTCATGGCCCGCAAGGCAGCTTTGCCGCACTATCGGGATCTGCTTCGTGAAATTCCCGCGACCGGAGCTAAGGTTGGACAACAGTATCCGGATCTGAAATGCACCCAGCCGGAATATTGCTTTGTTAAGGAACTGGATGGCGAATATCGGGAAAAGGATATCCATGTCGAAATCTGCCAGGCTGTTGAAACATTAGAATCCAATTTTGATGACGTCGAATTCCGCAAGGAACCCCAGGTCACTGCGGCCTGTGCTCTGTTTCAGGGCAGCTATGACCACTTTGGCGAGGTGTATGCCGCTTTGATGCAGTGGATCGAAGACAATCAGGCGGAAATCATTGGTGAACCCCGTGAAAGCTTTATCGATGGAATCTGGAATAAAGAATCCGAAGAGGAGTGGCTGACCGAAGTTCAGTTTCCCATTCGTCTTTAATAAGTCCAGCTGCCCAAACCGGGGATAAACAAAGTTTCACAGTACAGGTTTAAACAGCGAAGAAACAAACAGAAAAAAGGATGTCGAAGAGGAATTCCCCGTATTTTGATTCTTTCGTCGATCCTTTTTTCTTGTTCTAAAAGGACTGAATGATCCTAAGTTCTGCGCAATGATCATCATTCCTCTCATCCTCTGTTTCCTGTTTTCCACTTTCCGAAGCTGATTTCTCACTGAAGCTGCGCCGACATGCGGTGTCCATTCACGGCAATCCCATATGATTTTACAGGGCTCGAGTTTTTGCCAAGACTCACGGCTTTGAGCTTAAGCGAGTCAATGCCGCGTCTTTTTCTTAGGCGCGGGGCATACAGTGATAACGAAGGTGAGAAGCGTGAAAACAAAAACGAAATTACGATTAGGGATTTACCTGCTTCTTTTTGCGGCGATCTGTGTTGTGATCGGTCTGTCCTGGCAGCGGGAAAGTCAGAGAAAACATCTGCCGGAAGCGATGCGTCAGACGATTGAAGAGAATCATCGAATTGGGAAGATGAAGCAGAAGATCAAGGTTTCCGGTCACCAGGCCATTGCCATTTATTACCCCCATTTGGGCAGTGCGGAAGTGGATGCCAATATCGAATCCGCCATCGCGGAAGCGATTGAAAAATTTGAACAGGAAAATCAGGGGGTGGAAGGATTATGTACGCTGTATGCGGATTATGAATCCTATGAACTGAATGAACGCTACGGATCCGTTCAGATCAGCTTTGAGCGGACTGGTGCGGTGAATATGAAAGAAGTGCGGGCCTGGACGTTTGACTTGCAGCAGGACCGCCTGATTCGATTCAGCGACCTGTTCTCAGCGGAAGGGATGAAGCATCTGGCGTTTTTAACCCGCAGTTTTCTGACCACTCTGGCACCGGGGCAGGAAAATCAGGACTATGAAATGGATGAAAATGTCTTGATCAACAACAAGGCTGAACTGTATTTAGGCGAGGATGAGCTGCGCGTTGTTCTGCCACCGCAGACCTTAAAGGCGCAGAAGGAAGAATTGATCGCCGTGATCCCGCTGAACAAAGTCATCGGTTATGTTGCCGAGGACACCCGCAATCTGCTGGGACTGCAGACGCATGGCCGGATTATCGATCCCACCCGCCCGATGGTGGCGATGACTTATGATGACGGGCCAAATCGTCAGGTAACGCCGGTCATTCTGGATGCGCTGAAAGAACACAATGGGGCGGCCACGTTCTTCGTTCTGGGAAGCCGGGTGGCGAATCATCAGGACATTGTCAAGCGGATGCTCGATGAGGGAAGTGAAGTCGGCAATCATACTTTCGGCCATGTGGATCTGACGAAGCAAAGCAGCCAGGGCATACTGGATCAGCTGGCGGCAACCTGGGAGGCTATTCAGGAAGCAGGTTCGCTGGATCATCAGGAACTATTAGTTCGGCCCACTTATGGCGCTTATAACGATACCTTGAAGAAGACTTCGCCGTATCCTTTGATTCTATGGTCCATTGATACGCGTGACTGGGCCCATCAAAACGCGGATAAATCCGTGGATGAGGTGATGCGCGAGGTGCAGGACGGCGATATCATCCTGATGCATGACATGTATGAACCGACGGCCCAGGCCAGTGTTCGGGTCATCGAGTGGCTGAGCGAACAGGGGTATCAGCTGGTTACAGTCAGTGAACTGTTTGAGGCGCGCGGCATTCAGCTGGAACCGGGCAAAACTTACAACTGTGCTTATCCAACAAAGACCCATTAAGCGGAAGCAGGATAAAAAAACGGAGCCGGAATCGAAAAGATTCTGGTTTTTTCCGCGCTGATTGATTATCATAAGGGTAGAAAACAGGAGGACGATTTTATGGAAATCAATTCCCCAACCAATGAAAGAATAAAAAACTGGGCAAAGCTCCAGCAGAAAAAATATCGGGATCAGAGTGGTCAGTTTCTGATTGAGGGTGAACATTTGATCGGCGAGGCATTGCAGGCCGGCGTAGTTGAGCATCTGTTGATGGAAGCCGGACGGATCAATCCGTTTGCCAGTCAAAGTGAAGCGATTGTGTGCAGTGAGGCCGTGATGCGCAAGCTCAGCACGAATGTTTCCGGGGCGTGGCTGATTGCCGTCTGTTCGCAGAAGTCAGTACCCGCTCAAAGCGGATTTCGGACAGTGGTTCTGGATGGCGTGCAGGATCCCGGCAACGTGGGCACGATTATCCGCACGGCCGTCGCGTTCGGATTTGATCAAGTCTTGCTTTCCCCTGACTGTGCTGATGTTTACAATGAAAAATGCGTCCGCTCGACCCAGGGAGCATTGTTTCATATCGCAATTCAAAGAACGGAGCTGCTTGAAGCTCTGGGCGCTTTGAAGGAAGCCGGCGTCATGGTGATCGGGACGGCTTTGCATAAGGCTCAGCCGCTGGCTCAGCTGCCCGTGGTTGAAAAGGTGGCGATTGTGTTGGGCAATGAGGGACAGGGCATCCGTACGGAAACGCTGGAAATCTGTGATCAGCGGGCCTTGATTGAAATGTTCAGCTTTGAATCGCTGAACGTCGCGGTTGCGGCGGGAATCTGTCTGTATCGGTACCGGAGGGAAGCTTGATCCGTCATGGCCTGTTTGCTCCGCGGCGCAAGAAGCGGGTTCTGATTGCCATTCATGGCTTTGGACGGCGCAAACAGGAAGATTTTCATTATCTGAAAGAGATGTGTGAGGCGGATCCGGGATTGGAATATCGCTGCTTTGATCTGTATGATGAAGATAAAAATGAAAAGGAATGGCTTGTCTGGGTGGCCCGGGCCAATCAGGAGGTTACTGCCTATCTGGAAAAAGGCTATGAAGTAACCTTGTTGGGATTTTCCATGGGCGGTGTCATTGCGGCGTTTCTGGCTTCTTTTCTGGCGGTGGACAAGCTGATTTTGGTCGCACCGGCATTTGAGTACATGAGCTTAGAAACAGTCAGTCGGCTGATTCCTAAATACGCTGCGATCCTCAAGCAAAGCGAATCGCAGTTTAAGGCTTATATGGAGGAGCGGTTGTTGGAATATGAATATTTTCCGCAGTTTTTTGAGCTGGTGAAAAAACTGAAGCCGGCCGTCAGAAAGGTGAGCTGTCCGACGTTGATCCTGCAGGGCCTGCAGGATGAATTTGTGCCGCTGTCTTCTTCGCAATATGCTTATCATCAGATTCAGAGCCAGCGTAAACAGCTCGTCTGTTTTGAGGCCTGCGGTCATGAGCTGCTGGAAAATGAGAGCTGCCGGCAGGATGCGTACAGTCTGATTCGGCAGTTTATGGATGATCGTTGGGGACAGGCGCCCTCTGTTTCTCAGGGCCGTTCGTAATTCGGACAAATAACCCCGCCTTTCTCAGCGAAATGCGGTATAATAGAAGAAAATTGGGGAGAAAAGCATGCGGATAGAAAAGCTCAGTGCCAGCCTGGTCAAGCTGGAATCTTATCGGCTGATTCGTGCGGTCAGAACGGGATTAACGATTGCGATTCCGATTTTAATGATCGGCTCTTTTTCGTTGTTGATCAGAACGTTCGCCGGTTATTTTCCAATGCTGAAGGGAATTCAGGAATTGGCAGAGCTGCTTTATCAATGTACGTTCGGCATCCTGTCTGTCCTTTTGACCGGCTGTCTGGCCTGGGGTGCGCTGCAGACACAGGATCAGCCGCTGGCCGGGGACTGGATTGTTCCTCCGGCCGCAATCATGGTGTTTATTATTCTCAACGGCGGCCTGAAGCTGGAATCGGCCGGAGCTGTCGGTACCTTTACGGCAGTCTGCGCAGCCTTGTTCACAAGCTTTACCTATTGTTGGCTGCGGCGCAAAATGAAGGACGAACAGTTTTTCACGCCGGGGGCAGACTACAATTTCAATCAGGCGCTGACAGCGATCGTGCCTCTGTTGGCGGTGCTGTTGACAGCGGCGGTGTTCAATGAGGGAATCCGGCTGATTTTCCATATCGAAAGTTTTCAGGATGTGTTTGTGCTTTTGTCCAATACCCTGTTTCGGCATATGGGACGAGGATTTGCCAGTTCCGCGCTGTTTGTTTTTCTTTCCTCTGGGCTGTGGCTGTTGGGAATTCATGGATCCAATGTTCTGGAGAATGTATCGCGGACTTTGTTTCAGGAAGGCATGCAGATCAATGCGGCTGCTTCAGCGGCAGGCTTGGCACCGACCGAAATCTTCACCAAGACGTTTCTTGATAACTTTGTTTTTATTGGCGGCTGCGGGACGCTGATCTGTCTTTTGATCGCGTTGATGCTGTTCAGCCGTCAGCGCGTCAATCGGACGCTGGCAAAAACCGCAGTGATCCCGATGTTGTTCAATATCAATGAGCTGATGATTTTCGGTTTGCCGGTTGTCTTTAATCCGGTGTTTGTGATTCCGTTTTTGCTGACACCCTTAGTTTGCCTGTTTACCTCTTCCCTAGCAATGGGCTTAGGTTGGGTGCCAATGTGCGTGCAGAGTGTGGAATGGACAACGCCGGCGCTGATCAGCGGCTATCTGGCGACCGGTTCATGGACTGGCGCGCTGCTGCAGATTGTCAATATCGGGATCGGTGTGGGAATCTATACGCCGTTTGTTCTGCTTTATGATAAGATCCTGATTCGGCAGTCGCAGCATCAGATGAGTGAGCTTGCCGAATTGCTGGATGAACAGATTGAACAAGGAAAACCGCTGAATTTGATCGGAGCGCATGGCCGCTTGGGAAATTTCGCAAAGCTCTTGGCGGCAGAGATTAAAAATGATCTGCTTCAGAAACCGATTGAAATGGGATACCAGCCGCAGTTTGACGGACAAAATCGCTGCTTTGGCGTTGAAGCACTGCTGCGGTATACGCATCCGCGCTATGGCAAAGTCCCGCCGCCGCTGATCATTGATCTGGCGAAGGAAACCGATCAGCTGCAAACTTTGGAGCTGGCTGTCTTTGAGCAGGTGCTGCAGGCGGATTTCAGCGGAATTGAAGCGATGATCTCGATGAACGTTACCGTCGATACGTTAAAGTCCGAGGCGTTTGCGGATTTTCTGCGTGCGCATCCAGTTGCGCAGGGGCGGTATTGTATCGAGGTTACAGAACAAAATACGCTGCTTCTGAATGAAGCGATGCGGCAGCGATTGAAAGAGTTTAAAGATTTAGGCTATGCGCTGGCGGTGGATGACTTTTCCATGGGCAGCACCTCGCTGAAATATTTGCAGAGCAGCCAGTTTGACATTGTGAAGCTGGACGGCAGTTTGGTAAAAAATGCTCAGGAAAATGCCAGCGGCCGGCAAATCATTCAATCCATTCTGTATCTGGCACAGTCGATGAATTTTACTGTGATTGCAGAATATGTCGAAAATGAGGCAGTGCGGGATTTGTTAAAAGACCTGGGATGCACGCACTATCAGGGATATTTATACAGCCCGGCCGTACCGTTGAAACAACTGAGGACAGTCATCAGAAAAATTGAGGAAAAGAAATAGAACGAAAAAGCATCATACTGTGGAAAGGTCAATACTCGAATTTGGGTGAATCAAAAAGAGAAACAGCGAAATCATGCGCAGCGGACTGCATAATCTTACTGTTTCTTTTTATAATGTCTTTAACTATACCCTTAGCTGAATAAGAACCGACAGGGGAAACCTTGTCTTTTTTAGTTCTCCACGTGAAAGTTCAGATTAAAAGGCAAGATGAGGTTTACAGTTCATGCTGACACTGAGAAGGACGGAATGATCGTATTCCTGAGTGTAAAAATTAAGGCTTTTAAAAAAATCCCGACCCAGCGAAGCGGTGCTGAATCGGGATAAGGAAAGGCTGCGGAATGTCCCAAGCTTCCTTGTTGAGCTAGGACAGAAATAAAGATTTAATTCGTTCTGAAACGAAGTTCAGACTTATTTTGTGTAGTAGCCGGTGTCGCCTTCGTAAGCAGCTGTCAGGATTTCAACCATGTCCTGAACCATCGGTACACGCGGATTGGCTGGGGAGCACTGATCTTCATAAGCCAGATAAGCGATTTTTTCGCGGGCTGCCATCCAAGTCTTGCTGTCTAAGCCCTGTTCCTTGAAGCTCATCTTAATGCCGCAGTCAGCACCCAGCTCAGCACAAGCTTTGGCATAAGCGACTACGCCTTCTTCTACGGTGTTGAATTTCAAGCCGATCAAACGTGCAAGTTCAGCATATTTTTCATCGGCTTTGTAATAGTTGTACTTCGGCCAGACACCCGGTTTTTCCGGTTTGGTGCCGTTGTAGCGAATGACGTATGGCAGTAAGATCGCATTGGCACGGCCGTGCGGTACATGGAATTCGGCACCGATTTTGTGGGCCAGGGAATGATTCATGCCTAAGAAGGCATTGGCAAAGGCCATGCCCGCCAGCGTGGCGGCGTTATGCATTTTCTCACGGGCTTCCGGATCGTTTTTGCCGTTAGCGACAGCCCGCGGCAGATATTCAAAGACCATCTTCACTGCCTGCAAGGCTAAGCCGTCGGTGAAGTCGGAAGCTAATGTAGAAACGAAGGCTTCCGTGGCATGGGTCAAAACGTCCATGCCGGTATCAGCGGTGATCGAAGCCGGCAGGCTCATCGTCAAAGCTGGATCCACGATCGCTACCGTTGGTGTCAGCGAGTAATCGGTCAGCGGATACTTTTTGTTTTCTTCTTTATCGGTAATGACGGCGAACGGCGTTACTTCGGAGCCTGTACCTGAGGTTGTCGGAATGCAGACGAGCTTGGATTTTTTGCCCAGTTCCGGATAACGGAAGGCCCGCTTGCGGATATCCATAAATTTCTGTTTCAGATCATCGAAGTTCACGTCCGGCTGTTCATAGAATAACCACATGCCTTTTGCAGCGTCCATGGAAGAACCACCGCCGATCGCAATGATCGTATCCGGCCGGAATGCCTGCATCAAGCCCAAGCCTTTCTTAACGGTCTGAATGGAAGGATCCGGTTCTACGTCGCAGAACAGCTGAACCTGAACTTTGTTGCGGCGCTGTTCCAGCTGATCGGTCACGCGGGTGACATAGCCCAGATCAACCATCGAACGGTCAGTGACGATGAAGACCCGTTCAACATCCCGCATGCTGTGCAGATATTCGATGGAATCTCTCTCAAAGTAGATCTTGGACGGAACTTTAAACCATTGCATATTGTTTCTCCTCTTGCCGATCTTCTTGATATTCAGCAGGTTGATCGCGCTGACGTTATCCGAAACGGAGTTATGGCCATACGAACCGCAGCCTAATGTCAGGGAAGGAATGAAAGCATTGTAGACGTTGCCAATACCGCCGAAGGTACTCGGTGAGTTCCAAATGATCCGGCAGGCTTTGATCCGTTCGCCAAACCGTTTCGCCAGATCGGCGTTAGCGGTATGGATCGCGGCGCTGTGACCAATGCCGTTGAACATGACCATCGCTTCCGCTTTATCGAAGCCGTCATCGACGGAATCTGCTTTCAGCATCGCCAGAACCGGAGATAATTTTTCCCGTGTCAGCGGTTCGTTCGGTCCGACTTCCTTGCATTCCGCAATGATGATGCTGGTGCGCGGATTGACCGTGAAGCCTGCCCGTTCGGCAATCCAGGCCGCCGACTTGCCGACGATATCCGGATTCAGCTTCGCCGCACCGACATTTTTGGAGAAGGCTTTGACACCGAACATGTATTGTTCGAGCATTTCTTTTTCTTTTTTATTGGCATAGTGGACGTTGTAATTCTTGAATTGATCTTTGACGTCGTCATAGATTTCCTTGTCGACGATGACTGCCTGTTCCGAAGCGCAGATCATGCCGTTGTCGAAGGCTTTGGATAAGGCGATGTCGTTGACCGCCTGCTTGATATCGGCCGTCGTTTCAATATAGGCCGGAACGTTGCCGGCACCGACACCTAAGGCTGGCTTGCCGCAGCTGTAAGCCGCTTTGACCATCGCGTTGCCGCCGGTCGCTAAGATCGTCGCGACACCCGGATGATTCATTAATGCGGAAGTGGCTTCCATGCTTGGATGTTCGATCCACTGAATGCAGTTTTTCGGAGCTCCGGCTTTGACCGCTGCTTCATAGACAACTTTGGCGGCAGCGATCGAGCACTGCTGCGCATTGGGATGAAAGCCGAAGATGATCGGGTTGCGGGTTTTCAGGCAGATTAAGCTTTTGAAAATCGCGGTTGAGGTTGGATTGGTAACCGGGGTAACGCCGGCGACGACGCCGACTGGTTCTGCCACATAGGTCAGACCCTGGACTTCATCTTCCTTGATCACGCCGACGGATTTCAGATGCCGCATGTGGTTCACTACATATTCGCAGGCAAACAGATTCTTAGTGGCTTTGTCTTCAAAGACACCGCGCTTGGTTTCTTCGATTGCCAGCTTGGCCAGCTCGCCATGTTTGTCCAAAGCCGCGACAGAGCATTTAGCGACAATGTAATCGACTTGGTCCTGATCCAGTTTCAAAAAATCATCCAGGGCCTTCAAGCCGTTTTCAACTAACAGATTGACTTCTTCCTGAGCGGGGCTAAGTTTTTCTTCCATCTGAATTTCCTCCTATTGTGAAATCTTTCACTCACTTACGGATGTGATTATAGCATGCCGGATTTTGTCTGACAATAGGGTAATGACAACATTTTCACAAGTAAACGGTTACATCTGAAAAAAGTTTTTGAGTATGCGCTTACATCGAAAAACCTTGAGAAAAAGGCAATTTTAAGCGTGCCAGCCCAGTTGAAAAACGGTAGCTTGCATATTGTAGCAATGGAGGTGACAGCGATGCAGTATGGTACTTTAATTGTTGAAGTAACTGTCGCTCAGCAGGCGTTGCCGATTGAAGGGGCTGAGATTATCGTCACGAATGATGATCAGTCCGTGGATCTGCACCTAAGCAGCGGAGCGAATGGTAAAAGTCCTGTGATCCGGATTGAAGCACCGGATCGGGAATTGAGCTTGAATCCAAACAATCAGGATATCCCGTATGCCAAGGTTCATGTAACGGTGGGCAAAGCCGGCTTTGCGACCCGAACGTTTCGCAACGTTCAGATTTTCGCTCAGGAGGAAGCGCTGCTTCAGGTTGATCTGTTAAGCGCAGATGAGGAGCTGGCTCCGCAGTTTGAGGAGTATCTTGAAATTCCGGAGCATGCCTTAACCCGAGCCATGGCTCGTTCCTGCGGTTGTTCGCGCGGGGGATGCTGCGGTTTCAGCGACAGCGTCAGTGCTGGGGATGCGGAGGAATCGATCGCTCCTTATGTATTGGATTATCCGATCATTCCGAAATATGTGACGGTTCATTTAGGCCGGCCGACAGCCAGCGCACAGAATGTAACCGTAACCTTCAAGGACTACATTAAAAATGTAGCGTCCAGCGAAATTTATCCAACCTGGCCAGAACAAAGTCTGCGTGCCAATATCTATTGTCAGATTTCTTTGTGTTTGAACCGGGTGTATACTGAATGGTACCGCAGCCGGGGGTATTCGTTCGATATCACCAATAGCACGGCGTTTGATCAGTATTTTGTTTACGGCCGGGATATTTTTACAAGTATCAGCAAGGTTGTCGATGATATTTTCAACGAATATATCCGTAAGGTCAACACGGTGAATCCGTATTATGCGGAGTATTGTGACGGACGGCAGGTTTGGTGCAAAGGTTTGAAGCAATGGGGAACGGTGGACCTGGCGAATAAGGGCTACAATGCCTTTGAAATTCTGCAGAACTATTATGGTCAGGATATCGAATTGATCGACACCAATCGCATCGAAGGGGTCAGCGGATCTTTCCCGGGACTGAATCTTCAGCGTGGGGTCCGCAGCGACAGCGTAGCGATCATTCAGAATCAGCTCAACCGCATTGCAGTGAATTATCCGAATATCACGCCGACCTATCCGGTTGACGGTATTTTCGGAAGTGGTACGGAAAATGCGGTTAAAGCCTTCCAGCGCCAGTTTTCACTGACTGCGGACGGGATTGTTGGCAAGGCAACCTGGTATAAGATTTCTTATATTTACGTGGCCGTTAAAAAATTAGCGGAGCTGACCTCCGAAGGGGTTGAGGAACGGCTGCCGGGCGTTTATCCGGGTCGGGCAATCCGCCAGGGCGACCGCAATGTCTATGTGCAGGAAATCCAGTTTTATCTGCAGAAGATTGCCTTGTTTACCTCAAGGGTACCTACCGTGAAGATTGACAGCAGCTTCGGGGCAACGACCAAAGCCGCGGTTGTGGCTTTTCAGCGCTTGGCGGGAATCAGCGCGGATGGCATTGTCGGGCGTCAGACCTGGGATATTTTAGTCCGGGCTTATCGTGAAACCCAGGCGATTCAACCGCCGAGTGCTCAGATGATCCCTCCTTATCCGGGGACAGCGCTGCGTTTGGGCAGCCGAGGTGAAAATGTCAGCATCGTCCAATGGTCGCTGAACATTATCAATCAGGGCTGGGGCGTTACGAACCAGCTGAGTGTTGACGGTATTTTTGGTTCCGGAACCGAAGCGGCGGTTATCGCTTTCCAAAGACGAGTAGGATTGACTGCCGATGGTGTTGTCGGTCGGCAGACATGGAATGCAATGTCAGAACAGTACAGCATTGCGACCAACAATGCCGTAGCTTTATCGGAACAGAACTTTGAATTATATCGATTCTTGTATGAGAATTATACAAGTCTGATGTATGCGATGGACAACCATCAGCCAAATCTGTAATCAAAGATTAAGTCTGAAATTCACGGTATAGTCATGAATGACTATACCGTTTATTCGTGAAAGCATTTTCGTTTTCTTATGGACGAATTCAGATCTGTGGTTCAGTGTCCGCGTATCCTTAGTTCCCGCTGTTTCCATAGTTGGAAAGATAGCGGGCGCTGGGATCCTGGACCTGACAGCCTGGCCAATCTGGGTTTGGCATCCAGTAGGCGGGAATCAGCTCTGCCAGGCCGGGATAGTATTTTTCAAAGATTTCCCGATAGCACAGGCTTTCCTTCGTATAGGGCGGGCAATAGGCATAACGTTTTGCCCGCGCTTGAAATTGAGCGTCGGGATAGAGCGTCTCGGCATATTGTTTTAAATCCTCGACCAAAGAATGGCCTACTGCGTCGCTGAAGGCGGCCTTGTCCCGGAACAGAATGGTTTCAGGGAGCAGATGATCGGCTTCAAATGCTTTGCGCAGCAAATATTTTCCCATTCCATAAGTATTCATCTTTTGGCTGGGATGAATGCTCATCACGGTTTTGACAAATTGGAGATCGCCGAAGGGTACGCGGCCTTCCATCGCGTTGTCGGAAATGCAGCGGTCAGCACGTAAAACATCATACATATACAGCTCTTCTATCCGTTTTTGAGCTTCCTGCTGGAACGCCTGGGCGCCAGGAGCAAAGTCAGTATACTTATAGCCGAACAGCTCGTCGCTGATTTCTCCGGTAAACAAAACCTTGATATCGGTTTTCGCATGGATTGCCCGGCACAAAAGGGCCATGCCGAGCGAAGCCCGAATCGTGGTTATATCCCAGGTTTCCAGGGTTTTGATCACAGAATCCAGGGCTCCCAGAACGTCTTGCCGCGTGATAATGATTTCAGTATGTTCGCTGCCGATAAACTCAGCCACCTGCCGGGCGTATTTCAGATCGATGGCATCGAGATCCATGCCGATGGAAAAGGTGCGGATCGATTTCGCTGAGTGCTTTTGAGCAATGGCACAGACCAGCGAAGAGTCCAGGCCACCGCTGAGCAGATAGCCTACCGGTGCATCGGCATCCATCCGCTTCAGCACACCTTCGATCAGGCGATCGTGAATGTTCCGGTAAATTTCCGCTAGGGGCTGAACTTCCTGTGTTGGAGTTTGAGCAATTCTGTTATACGCTGAGAATTTTCCATCACAGTAAAAATGACCTGGCGGGAAAGGGCGGATATCATGGCAGAAGGGCTGCAGGGATTTTACGGTGGAGCCAAATGCGATTTTGTGATTTACCGTATAACCATAAAACAAGGGACGGATACCGATGGGATCACGCGCGGCAATCCAACGGTCTGTTGTGTGATCATAAAGGACCATCGCGAATTCTGCATCGAGCTGATGGAACATTTCTGTTCCCATTTCTTCATACAACGGAAGCAGGATTTCACAGTCGCTGTCAGAAATAAACTCAAAATTTTGCCGCAGCCATTCTTTGATCGGCCGAAAGCCGTAGATTTCGCCGTTGCAGACAACGGCTGATGCTTTGAGGTGAAACGGCTGCATTCCCGCTTCGTTGAGTCCCATGATGGCCAAGCGCTTAAACGCCATTAAGCCGCCGCTGACGATTTCGATGCGGGTCGCATCCGGACCGCGCAGATCCAACGTTGCCAGGCCTTGCTGAAACGCTGAAAGATCAATGTTCAAATCGGTACTGACTAAAATTCCGCACATTTTTGCTACCTCCGGAAAATAAGAAAACAGTCACTCATCACAGGGACGAATGACTGTTGATCCGCGGTACCACCCTCATTATCCTGTATGTTGCAACAGGATCGCTCTGCTTCACCATCATGAAGCGGCAGCCAGATAACGGACTGCGTCCGTCTTAGTCTACTTCACTGTAAAACAGTGTTTCGGTAAGCTCCTGGCAGGGGTTCTTCGCCGGGCTTCTTGTCGGCAGTTTTCACTGGCCTGCCGTCACTGTAAGCTGAAGGATCCGACTACTTTTCCTGTTCAGTGGATTTAATGAACAGATTATATTGAAAACAAAATGAAAAGTCAATGTAAATTTGAAATGAATATGAAAAATGATGGTAAAAATACAAATAGGAAGATAAGCTTCCGTCATGGGACTAAGGTTGAGGATGAAAAAACGGACTGATTCCTTTCTCCTTTACAGAGCCGTTGAGAAAAAACGGCATCGCAGTTAAAACAGAAACCCTGGAATTTTAATTCGTCTTCTGATGATCGAGCGGAGAATCTTGTCATCAATATCGCACTGTGAACCGCTTTTCTCGATGATCAATCGCAATCGTTTTGCAGCTGATGTTTTCTACCTGAATGAAACGATCGCCGGTGCGGATGCGGCTGATCAATTGGTGCAAACTGGCAGTTTCACCCTGCAGCTCCATTTCCACCATGCCATTTTCCATATTCCGGATCCAGCCGGTAAGGTGCAGAGAATTCGCCAGAGATTGAACAAACCAGCGAAAGCCGACGCCCTGAACCTGACCTTCAACAACGGCATATATTCTTTCCATGACGCGCTCCTCCTTATCCTTTTGTTCTTTTATTGTAACGCAGAAGAACATATCCTGTCCAGAAAAGTTCTGGTAAAGAAACACTGTAATTGATGATGATTTGGTCATTTTGGGTTACAATAGAAGAGAGACATTGAAATCCCCGGGCTACACTTGTGGTTAAATGTCTAAAACTGAGTGAGGGAATCTTGACAGTTCTTCAACTGAATGATATATTACGCTTGCCATTGGAATAGTGGGGAGTAGCTGCGCAGCGATGCGTGCTGTATTCGTCATCACGATCTGCTTCAGTCAGATCCGGATGCAGCGATCAGAAATGATGGGCAAGACCGTTATCTTCAGGTTTTGAAGGTAGGCTTGCCTTTTTTTAATGAAGGCAGCGAAGGAGGAAATGGGTATGAAAATCAATCAAACCGCGTCGGAAGTGATCGAGGAATTGGGCAGTGATCTGTCCGCGGGTCTGTCCGAGCCGCAAGTTCAGCAGCGCATTGAGCGCTATGGTTATAACGAACTGCAGGAAGTTCAAAAGGATTCGCTGCTGAAGCGCTTTTTACTGCAGTTTACCGATCCGTTAATTGTTGTTTTGATCCTGGCAGCGCTGATCTCGATTGTCGTGGATCCTGGCGAATGGATCGACAGTCTGATCATTGTGATCGTCGTGCTATTCAACGCGATCTTGGGCGTCGTGCAGGAAAACAACGCAGAAAAATCGTTGGAAGCGTTAAAAAAGATGAGTGCGCCGCAGGCTAAGGTGATCCGAGAAGGGCAGCGCAAAGTGATTTCGTCCCGAGAATTGACGGTGGGCGATATTGTGCTGCTGGAAGCTGGGGATTTCATTCCTAGTGATGGCCGGATTGTTGAGTCGTTTAATCTGCAGATTGATGAATCCGCTTTGACGGGTGAATCGGTTCCAGTCAATAAGACCAGTGCAGCGATGGAAAGTGAAGATCTGCCGTTAGGAGATCGCAAAAACATGGCTTTTTCCAGCACGGTGGTCACCTATGGGCGCGGCACGATGATCGTGACGGCAACGGGGATGGAAAATGAAGTCGGCAAGATCGCCGGCATGTTGATGAGCGGCGGCAAGGAAACAACACCGCTGCAGAATAAATTAGCGCAGATTTCCAAGACGATCGGTATGCTTTGCCTGATCATCTGTGTGATTGTATTTGCGATGGAAATGTTCAGCGGGATGGGGATTCTGGAAGCCTTCAAAACCGCTGTGGCTTTAGCGGTGGCTGCCATTCCGGAAGGCTTGGCAACCGTTGTAACGATCGTTTTAGCCTTAGGTGTCAATAAGATGGTCAAATGCAATGCGATCGTCAGAAAGCTGCCGGCCGTGGAAACCTTGGGTTCGGCCAGCATTGTCTGTTCCGATAAAACCGGCACATTGACGCAAAACAAGATGACGGTCGTTAAGACCTATCTTCCGCAGACTGGAATTCAGGATTTCAAAGCGGAAGCGGCGGACAATGAGGTCAAAGAGCTGATGCGCTGGTTTACGTTATGCTCGGATGGTGAAGTCATTCCGGAAGATGGAAAACTGAAAATGATTGGTGATCCGACCGAAACCGCTTTGGTGGAAGCCAGCTATAAAATGGGTGAAACCAAAGCCGAGCTGGCAAAAACCTATGTCCGCAGCGAGGAGCTGGCGTTTGATTCCACGCGGAAGATGATGACGGTGTTCTATCAAGTGAAGGATGGGTATCTGGCGATGACCAAAGGGGCACCGGATATCGTATTGGGACGGTGTGAAGATTTTGCACTTAAAGAAGCGTCGATCAAAGCCAATGAAACGATGGCGAAGGAAGCGCTGCGCGTTTTGGCAGTCGCGGTTCGTCATTGGGATGCGATTCCGGAAACCTTGGATAGTGAAGAAGTGGAAAATCATCTGACTTTTGTCGGCTTATGCGGGATGATCGATCCGCCGCGGGATGAGGTGCGGGATGCGATCGCGCAGGCCAAGCAGGGTGGTATTCGAACGATTATGATCACTGGTGACCATGTGGTTACAGCCATGGCGATTGCCAAGAATTTAGGAATTCTCGAAGAAGGACAAAAAGCTATTTCTGGTCCGGAATTGAGTGCGATGAGCGACGCTGAATTAGAAGTGCAGATCGAAAACATTTCTGTCTATGCCCGGGTAGCACCGGAGCATAAGGTGCGGATCGTTAAAGCCTGGCAGGATCAAGGCCATGTTGTAGCGATGACGGGCGACGGCGTCAATGATTCCCCAGCGCTTAAAGCCGCGGATATCGGCTGTGCGATGGGGATTACCGGCACGGACGTTGCCAAGGGGGCTGCGGATATGGTGCTGACTGACGATAACTTTGCGACGATCATCCATGCGGTGCGGCAGGGACGCGGAATTTATGACAACATCCGCAAGGACGTTCAGTTCTTGCTTTCCAGCAACATCGGCGAAGTGCTGACGATATTCGGCGCTTCCTGCCTGTCGTTAATCCCGGGCTGGAATCTTGGCGTCCCGTTAATGCCGGTGCATCTGTTGTGGATCAACCTGATCACCGATTCCTTGCCGGCCTTTGCGATCGGCATGGAGGAACCGGAGCCGGACATCATGAACCGCAAGCCGCGCAGGAAGGATGAAAGCTTCTTTGCCCACGGATTAGGCTTTACGATCGCATGGCAGGGCATCATGATCGGCCTGCTAACGTTAATTTCGTATGTTTTAGGTAATCGGGATGCGCATGAGATCGGCATGACAATGGCGTTTGTGACTTTGGCGCTGTCGCAGCTGTTTCATGCCTTCAATGTCAAAAGTGAACACAGCATCTTCTCGCGTCAGATCTTCTCCAACAAATATTTGTGGGGAGCCTTTGCGGTCGGTGTTGTACTGCAGCTGTTGGTGATGTATGTACCGTTTTTGGCCAAGGCCTTCTCGATGGCAGCTTTGGATCCGAATCATCTGATGATTGCGGTCGGATTGGCTTTTGTTCCGGTGATCGTTGTGGAAATCACAAAGCTGGTTCATCGGCTGTCGCAGCATTAATCTGTTTTAAAATAAAAGGAATCGGTTTTTCCCTTTGATCGATAAAGGCGAAAAGCGGATTCTTTTTTTTGTTTCACTTATGTTACATGAAATAATGAAACAAAATTGTAATAATACTGAAAATTACGTTGTAAGCATAAACCAGTAGTGCTAGAATGAGAAGTATTAGAAAAGAGGATGGAGTTATGACAAGAGTACTTAATTTCAGCGCTGGTCCAAGCCAGTTACCTTTGGCAGTCGTTCAGAAAGCGGCAGCTCAATTATTGGAGTATGGAACTTCCGGACAGTCTGTTATGGAGATGAGTCATCGATCCTCCACCTTTTTGGAAATCGTCCGCGAAACTGAGCGGCGGCTGAGCACATTGCTGCAGATTCCGCAAAATTATCGAGTTCTGTTTCTGCAGGGCGGGGCTTCGCTTCAATTTTCGATGGTGCCGATGAATTTACTGAAACCTAAAGGGAAAGCAGGAATTATTCATACTGGAACATGGACGAAAAAAGCGATTGAGGAATGCCGTAAGTTCGGCGAATGTGTTGTGCTGGCCAGCGGCGAAGCTGATCATTTTCATTCTATTCCCAAAGATGTGAAAGTACCGCAGGATTTAGACTATGTTTATCTCTGTGAAAACAACACGATCATTGGAACCAAGTATAAAAATTTACCAGAATGTGGTCATGTTCCATTAGTTGCGGATTGTTCCAGTTGTATTTTAAGCGAGCCCATGGACGTCTCCCGCTATGGCTTGATTTTTGCGGGAGCGCAGAAAAATATGGGGATTGCCGGATTGACCGTGGTGATTGTGCGTGATGATTTAATCGAAGAACGGCCGGAGCTGCCTTCGATGCTGAGCTATGCCGTTCAGGTAAAACAGGAATCGATGTTCAATACACCGCCAACGTTTGCGATCTATATGTTAGGTCTGGTGCTGGAATGGATTGAAACGGAATTTCAGGATCTGAAAGCGCTGCAGAGCTATAATCAGCGCAAGGCAGCGCTGCTTTATGATTATCTTGATAGTTCAGCCTTGTTTAAGAATGAAGTCAAAAAAGAAGATCGTTCGATGATGAACGTACCGTTTATGACGGGTGATCCACAGCTGGACGCCAAGTTTATTGCCTATGCCCAAGCTGAAGGGTTAGTGAATCTGAAAGGCCATCGTTCAGTCGGTGAAATGCGCGCTTCGATTTATAATGGCATGCCGATAGAGGGTGTTGAAAAACTTGTTGAAGTCATGAAACGGTTTGAGGAGGCTCAGGCGATATGTTAAATATTCAATGTTTGAATAAAATTGCGGAGGCTGGGTTAGCTAAGCTTCCATCGGATCGTTATCAGCTGACAGATCAAACTGCGGATGCCGATGCGATTTTAGTCCGCAGCGCTGATTTAAAAGAATTGGTTTTTCCATCCAAGTTAAAGGCGATTGCCCGAGCGGGTGCAGGAACGAATAACATCCCGATTTCCCGATGCAGTGAAGCGGGAATTGTTGTTTTCAATACACCCGGTGCTAATGCGAATGCGGTTAAAGAGCTTGTATTGGGTGCGCTTGTATTGTCGTGTCGGCCGGTGATTCCTGCGGTCAATTGGATTACTTCGCTTGGCACAGACCCGCAGATCACTCAGCGGACAGAGAAAGAAAAAAGCCGATTTGTCGGAACCGAGCTGAAAGGGAAGACACTGGGCGTTATAGGTCTAGGCGCAATCGGCATTCAAATCGCCAATCTGGCGGTAGCCTTGGAAATGCGGGTCATCGGCTATGATCCTTATATTTCTGTGGATGCCGCTTGGAAACTGTCGCGTGAAGTCCAACATGAAGAAAAGTTGGAATCGGTATTGAAAAAGGCAGACTTTATTACTTTGCATGTACCGCAGAATGCGAAGACACAGAATATGATCAATGCTGAAGCATTGGCTTTGATGAAGAACAATGCTGTGTTGTTGAATTTCGCAAGAGGTGGATTGGTTGAGGAATCCGCAGTCGTAACCGCTTTGGCAGAAAAACAGCTGCGGGGATATATTACAGACTTCCCAAGTCCGCAGCTGGCCGGTCAATCAGGGGTGACCATCATTCCACATCTGGGGGCTTCAACGGAAGAAGCGGAAGAAAATTGCGCAGTGATGGCGGTCCAAGAGCTGATCGATTATTTGGAAAACGGAAATATCCGTCATTCTGTTAATCTGCCGGATGTCGTCATGGAACGCAGTGGTCAGGCACGAATTTGTTGCTTTCACCGCAATGTTCCCAACATGTTGGCGCATATCTCAGGGATGTTTTCCAAAGAGGGCGTCAATATCGAGAATCTGGTGAATCGTTCTCAAGGTGATTATGCCTATACATTGTTGGATGTGGATACTGCCGAGGTGGAAAGGATTGCGGATGAGTTACGGGAGCAGGAGGATATTTTGCGAGTGAGAATCATTTAGCATTTAGTTACTTTAGAATATAAAACATGAACTTTCCTTAAAGTCTAATTGATCTGAAGGAAAGTTTTTTTATGTCTAAAAGCCACACCAACGCCTGTTCATTATTCAACCTAAACAATGAGGGAATTTCATCATAACAAGTTGTTGAGTATTGAAACACTACACTTATATATTAAGAGGATGATCAAAAAAAGTAGACTTTTTATTACATGATATTTGATCTCAAAAAAAGCTATAAAACAGTCTGTTTTCTTGTACAAATTTATTATATTCGTCTCGTCAAAAAAAGTCTGATTTAAATTACAGAAATATTGATTACTTTAGAGGGAAGGAAAAGAGATTGTTTTTATTACATACAGAGTTATTTGGTAAAAGGTAGAAACATCAAGCGTCGTTAACGTCTTTTGACAATATGTATGGCAAAATCTATTGTTTAGAATCTCCATGATTGGTTTTTATTGATATTCGTAAAGAGATCTTAGCTTTAAAACAAATAGATAAGTTAGCCATATAATTTTTATTTGTAATGTTTGAAGAAACATAAATATTTGAGATTATTTAGATTTTAGAAGGAAAAATATCAGAATATGATCTTTGGAAAGTTAGGGAACGATTTTATGGGAAAAAGAAAGAAATATATCTGGTTTTATATAGGCTTTTCTATTACTCTTCTTTTTGGAGTATTATTTTGTTTTGCCAAACGGACTTTTAATGTAGATGAATCACTTAGTTATGCTTTAGCTAATGCTCCAGGTGGTTGGATAACGTATGAACCCAATGGTTGGCTTCAAAAATCATTATTTAGTAATTATGCTGTGATGGGAACTCCTTTTGATTACTCACAAGTTTATTTTAATCAAATGAATGATGTGCACCCACCACTGTTTTATAATCTGTTACACACTATATCATCATTATTTCCTGGGAGATTTACGATTTGGTATGGCTTAATTATTAATTTGATTTCTTATCTTTTTAATGCATGTGTTTTGTTTTTTTGGACAAAAAAAATCACTAAGGATGAATTTTTGTCTTTTTTAGTTATGCTATTATACGCATTAAATACAACTGTAATAACGGATGGTTTAATTTTCATTAGAATGTATCAGTTAGCTAGCAGTTTTGTCTTATTATTAACAATTTCAGCATATAATATATTAACTGATTCGGAAATTCATTATCGTTGGTATTTTTTATTGTTTATTTCTATTTTTCTGGGAGGACTAACACATTATTATTTCTATATTATTTTAGCGCTGACTTGTCTGGCTTGTGCCTTGATTATGCTAAAAAATCGCGAATTTAATAAATTATTTGCGGCTAGTATTATTGTTTTAGTTGCCTGTGGAATAAATGTCATATTATTTCCACCCATTTTTAAACATTTGTTTTCATCGACACATGGTCAAAATGCTTTGAATAGTGTGAGTTCATTTAACTTAAATATTGATAGGTTTCTAGGTTATTGTAAAAATTTTGTTCTGGGGAAAGCTTTTGCTTTTGTAGGAATAATAATAGCGTCTTTAACAATGATTATAGGAATTCGAGATAAAAAGAAAATTATGTGCATCAGTGCATCATTTGTTTTAATATATTATATTTATCTAACTGTTATTTCACAAATAAGTATGCACGCAGTCAATCGTTATATACTCCCTTTTGATATTATTTATATCTTGTTCATTATTGTTTGCATTTATGAGCTGTTACAAAAAAATAAAATTATCATATATGTTATTACTATATTTCTCATATTATCGAACTTGAGTTTAGAGATTTTGAATGATCTTATGACAAAATGTTCGTGGGAATATGCAGAGGAAAATCAAAACAAGGTTGCAGTTATTATTACTGAGGAGGAAACTCCAGATTACAGTATAAATACATTATTTGCTGATTTAAGGTGGTATTTGGCTACAGGGATTACTCAACTTACTCACAAATTTGAAAATGATATCGATAAAGATTTTATTTTATATATACAAAAAGGTATTTCGTTTGAAGAATCTGAAAAATATTTATGCAGAAATATTTCTGGAAATTTACAGTTTGATCTGCAAAAAGACATACGCACTACTCTTTTCGATATTTATTATGTTAGCGTTAAATGAATTTAGGATCAAAGGGATATGCAATAAAAATATGAATAAGAATGTTGATAATTAAAAAAGAAAGGAAATTTAGTTTGTATAATAATATTTTTTTGGTTTCGCTTGCAAAAAAAAAATCATCTGGCTATAATAACAACTAGAAAGCGGTTTAACTAAAGGCCTAGTAACAGAAGAACCTGGGAAAAGAGAGGGATGGTGACCCGCTGAGAGCCATTCTGCCCGGCAGGTTTCTGCGAATTCACCTTTATAGTGGGAGTAATGATCCCCGTCTTTCCTCACGTTACGGGAAAATTAAGGTGTATCTTTAGACTGTCTGTATGAAGACAAGAAGATAAATCAGGATGGTACCGCGAGCCGTCGTTCCTGAATCAGGGACGACGTTTTTTTGTTGAATGATGAAGGAGAACAGTTTATGGAAAAAGTTCAGCAAGTCCAGGCTCAGGCACTGGAAGACATTCAAGCCTGCCAGGATCTGCAGCAGCTGCAGCAGATCCGGATTACAACCTTAGGGAAGAAAGGACCGATTCAGTCATTGATGACGATGATGAAGGATCTTTCACCAGAAGAAAAGCCAGCCTTTGGCCAGGAAGTCAACGAATGCAAGAAAGCAGTCGCAGCCGCGATTGAAGAAAAAATGGCAGTCCTGGAAAAAATCGCAATGAATCAAAAGCTGCAGGAAGAAAAAATTGATATCACGCTGCCAGGTGTGTCCTTTCGTACGGGTACGCTGCATCCGCTGACGCTCATCAGTCAGGAAATTGAAGATTTGTTCATCGGAATGGGCTATACGGTTGCTGAAGGTCCGGAAGTCGAGCTGGATTTCTATAACTTTGAACGCGCCAATATTCCAGCCGATCATCCGGCTCGTGATATGCAGGATACATTCTACATCAATCCGAAGGAATTACTGCGCACGCATACGACGGCAATTCAGATGCGTGAATTGGAAAAGGCGCAGGGTCAGCTGCCAATTAAGGTCATCTGCCCTGGCAAAGTTTACCGTCGTGACGATGATGATGCGACCCATTCTCATCAGTTCATGCAGGCCGAAGGATTAGTTGTTGATAAGAATATCACGCTGACAGACTTGAAGGGAACACTGCAGTTTTTGGCTGACCGGATGTTTGGTAAAGGCCGCCAGATCCGTTTCCGCCCTTCTTATTTCCAGTTCACTGAGCCCAGCGTAGAAGTGGATGTCAGCTGCCATATCTGCGGCGGTAAGGGCTGTCCTGTCTGCAAGGGAACTGGCTGGATTGAAGTGCTGGGCGCGGGAATGGTGCATCCTAACGTTCTGGAAATGGCTGGCTTTGATTCTACCCAATGCTCCGGTTTCGCTTTCGGCGTGGGGATTGAACGGGTAGCGATGCTGAAATATGGCGTTGACGATATTCGTAATTTCTACATCAACGATACCCGATTCCTCAAAATGTTCGATCGTTTTGATTAATCGCAGAAGGAGGAAAAAAGAAAATGAGAATGAGTATGAATTGGCTGAAGGAGTACGTCAATTTAGATGGCGTCACACCAGAGGTCTTAGCTGAAAAATTAACGATTGCCGGACTTGAGGTAGAAGGCATTGAAAAGATGGCCGAGGGCACAAATTTGGTAATTGGCAAGATTTTAACTTGTGAGAATCATCCAGACAGTGATCATCTGCATGTAACAACTGTCGATGTTGGTGATGAAGTGTTGAACATTGTCTGTGGCGCTCCGAATGTCAAGGCCGGCCAAAAAGTCATCGTTTCTAAAGTCGGTGCTGTGTTGGCAGGTGGGTTTCAGATTAAGCCAGCCAAGGTACGCGGCGTCGAATCCAATGGAATGATCTGCAGTCTTTCAGAGCTGGGCGTGGATAAAAAAGCCCAGACTGAAGAACAGCTGAGCGGTATTTATGTGTTTGATGAGGAAGCACCGGTTGGGGAAACTCGTGTTCTGGAATATCTGGGGCTGGATGATACGATCCTTGATATCGGTTTAACGCCGAATCGTGCGGATTGCAACGCGATGTGGAATCTGGCTAAGGAAGTCGGTGCGGTGCTGCATCGTAAGGTGACCTGGCCTTCTTGCCAAGAGGCAAGCAAGATCGGAACGGCCGGCAGCTTCAAAATTGCGAGTAAGACTGAGAAGTGCCCAGTTTTTGTCGGCAAGGTTGTCAATCATGTTAAGGTTGGGCCATCGCCAAAATGGCTGGCAAACTATCTGCATGCTTACGGAATTAAATCGATTAACAATGTGGTTGATATTTCCAACTTTGTCATGGTGGAAACCGGTCAGCCGCTGCATTACTATGATCTGAGCAAGCTGCCGCATCATGAAATTACAGTTGTTGATGATGTGGAAATGACAATGCAGGCGTTGGATGGTCAGGACTATGAAATCAAAAAAGGCGATTTGTTGATCACGACAGGCGGACAGCCGACAGGGATTGCCGGAATTATGGGCGGCGAGGAAAGTAAGATTGATGAATCCACGACGAGTATCTTTATTGAAGCCGCGGTCTTCAATGCGGTTTCGATTCGGAATACAGCTCGTCGGCTGGGACTGAGCACAGAAGCTGCCATGCACTTCACCAAAGGTATTGAACCGATGGCACCGATCAAAGCTGTGGATCGTTCTGTTCAGCTGTTAAAGGAATTGGCAGAAGCGGAGGACTTTGAGGAAAACGTTATGGTCGGTACGATTGAGGACTCCGTTAAAACTGTGACGGAAACGTTGACCCACTGCAACACGCTGTTAGGTACGGCATTCACAATGGATCAGGTTGTCGGTGTCTTGAAGGATCTGGATCTGAATCCGATTGTCAAGGGTGACAGCTTCACCTGCACCATTCCTTCTTATCGGACAGATTTGAATATTCGTGAGGATATCGATGAGGAAATTATTCGGCTTTTGGGCTATGAAGATCTGAAGACAACGCTGCCAACCATGGAAGCCACGGTCGGTGAGTTGACGGATCGTCAGCAAATGCGCCGCAGTCTTCGCACATCGCTGACGGGTTTGGGTCTGTCTGAAGTCGTCACCTATACTTTGGTATCCCAGAAATTTATTGATAACGCGCTGATGCCGCTGGGTGAAGCCGTGGCCTTGGCTGCCCCAATGAGTGAAGAGCGCAAATATGTCCGGACGTCACTGATGATGAGCCTGCTGGAATGTCTGGCTTATAATCAAAATCACAAGAATGAACATGTCAATCTGTTTGAAATTTCCAGTGTCTATGCTATGGGTCAGCAGCAGGAACGCTTTGCGATGGTTCTGTCCGATTCGCTGCAGAATTCCAAATTGAATCGAATCGATATCCGCAGTGATTTCTTCACGGCTAAAGGTGTGCTTACAGAGACTCTGCGCAAATTGGGATTTGCCGCAGAACGCATCAGCTTCCAGGAGAATAACATAGATCAGGAGCATTTCCACCCATACCGCAGCGCCTGTGTTATGCTGGGCAACCAGTGCTTGGGTATATTGGGTGAGATTCATCCAGTGCTGGCTAAAGAACTGGGTATTGGCAAAGCCGTTTATGGTGAATTTAAGCTGGATTTACTGCTGGATAGTAAAGCCAGCAAGGTGAAGTTCTCAGCGATTAATCGATTCCCGGCCGTCCATCGGGATATTGCCCTGGTGGTAGAGGAAAACATCAAAGCTGAGCAGCTGATGAAGACGATTAAAGCGGCGGGTAAGCGGATGGTGAAGCAAGTTGAAGTCTTCGATGTCTATCAGGGGGAACGTGTGGAAAGCGGGAAAAAATCGATAGCGCTGTCCATTGTCTATCAGTCGGAAGACCATACCTTGACCGATCAGGAAATTCAGGAAGTTCATCAGACAGTCTTAGCACGTTTGGAAAAAGACTGCCAGGCTGTTCTGCGCGGTTGAGTTATATTTTGATTAAGGATGAAGGCTCGAAGAAATTCGGGTCTTTATTTTTGCAAAAAGAAGCGAAAAAGAGGTAAAAGAATTCCTGAACGGTGGGTAAGTTTAACATTTTTTCCATTCTTTGATCTATTTTTTTCTGAACTCCGAATTCTCCTCTTGTCTTTAATTCAAGAGTGCGGTAAGATGAGGAAGTTCACGTTTTTGAGTGAAAGAGAGGGAATATTGTGGTTGAATTTAACAATGAAGAAATGCAAGGTGAAAGACGTGAGACCTTCGTTGTCCTGGAAGATCGTTTAAGCGAAGACAGCGCTTTAAAAGCGATTCAGGAAAAACTGAGGCCATTATTAAAAAGAGGATTTGCCGGTATTGCAGAAAAGCGGATGGCAGAACGTGGTCTGTTCAATCCCTATGTATATCGTGCATCCTTGGCTCGGGCAAAAGCAATCTTAGGCGGCTACTTAGTTTGGAATAATGGTGAAGACTGGCTGGTCAATGGCGATCAGCGGGTACTGTTAAAAGAAACTTCATTAGAAGGTACTGCCTGGCTGGTTACTTTGTTATATTATATGACCGTGTTTGAAACTGGAGCGAAGTTAATCATTGAGGAGCCTCAGCAAGGTCTCAATCTCAATCAGCAGAAAATGCTGAGTGAAATGATGGTTTTGTATGAAGCGGTAGACGGAATCGTGGCGATTACAAAATCAGATTCACCTTACTTTCAAATCAATCAAGAGGAAAGCCTGCCGTCAGCGAATCATTGCAAATAATTTGATTTCTGCCAAAACGCTGACATCCAAGAGTAAAAAAGATCAGATTCCCTTAAAGTGATGGGAACTCTGATCTTTTTTCATGGTTATTCAGGACTGAAATCAGTTGGCTTTTTCAACTGCACTGATCAAGGCAACGAGTGGTGAATTCCAGTAAATCGCAACTTCATTGGTCGAATAGCTTTCGGCATCATCGACATAACATTTTGCCGGTGCTGTTTCGCCATTGAACATGGATTGCGTAATTGGATCCTCTAACGCAGAATCCGGTCCGCCCACCAAAGCACCTGGAAGCAGAGCTTTCGCTGCTGAGGCTGGGCGATGATGCAGATGCTGCGGGGAAAGTGTTCCAGTATTGGTGACGAAGGAAATATTCAGACTATTGCGGCCCAATAAATAATGCAGGTGATCAGCTGAACTGTTGGCGTAATTGATATTCGCACGAATATCATTGGCCAAGGCTAAAAGCATGCCATTATTGGCAATATCCGCATTGCTGCCCCAGGCATAGGCGGAGTATAACGAAACAAAGTAACCATCATTGGAAGTCGCATTGAGAACATGTTCTGCATCGGAAATCAGTTTGGAAAGCAGCTGCTGATAAAATGCAGCATCTGTAGTCTGAACATCAGACAACTTCAACATCAGATAGGTACCGTAAGAGCCCATGGTTTTCCATTGTACGCCAGTCAACTGATCGGCACTGGCCTGGAAGATTGATTTTACAGAATCAAGATATTTCTGTTCACCAGTCACAGCATACAAGGCTGCAGAGGCAAGGTAACGTTCATCTGTATCGTTGTCGTCACTGTACTGGCCAGCAGAGAAGCCTTCTGGGTTGGTGTAGACGGAAAGTGTGGCTGACTGCAAATAGTCCCAGGAGAGCTTGGCTGCGTCCAGACAACGCTGCGCAAAATCTGCATCTACATCTTTGAATACCGAATAGGCTAAAGCCATGGCTCCGACAAAATCCCCAGCGGATGTGGTCATTTCTTGCATGACATAAAGAGTAGCAGTGTCT
This sequence comes from Holdemania massiliensis, assembly GCF_022440805.1. Lineage (NCBI taxonomy): Bacteria > Bacillati > Bacillota > Erysipelotrichia > Erysipelotrichales > Erysipelotrichaceae > Holdemania > Holdemania massiliensis. Next base: position 1,303,305 of record NZ_JAKNTK010000001.1, read on the forward strand.
TGATCGGGTTTGATGAAATCAGGAAATTGGGCCGTGACAACTTTATCATAAACGCCGCCCCAGCCATTCTGCATTTTAAGCAGCCATTCTAATTCGACACGAGCCTCATCCAGAATATCTGCGATGCCATTGCCGCTTTCTGGAATTCCAATAGTATCTGTAAATAAATCAGGATTGATCTGATAGGCGAGCATCAGATCAATAACAGCTTTGGCACCAGTAGGGACATAGCGACCATAGTCGCCAGCATCATGCCATCCCCCGCTGACATCAAGTTCTTGATCTGTGCCGTAGAGAGTTGCAATCTGCGTGTGGCATTGAGCATGGGCAAAAGCGCCTGCCCAGTCTTCTGTCAGCTCCGCCCCACATCGCTGTAAGGAGAGCATTTTCACAGTCTGATCCAATAAGCTATGGTACAGATTGTCCTGAATTTCAAATTCAAAGGAAGTTCCATTGAGCTGAGACTGCAGGCGGTAACGACCCGGTGTTGTAAAATCGCTGAAGTCACCGTAGAATGTTGTTTCTTTGGTGCTCTCGTTATAGAGCTTGCGTAAGATCGGGGCAGTATAGACAATGGTGTTGGTATTAACATCAATAACCTGGAAACAATCTCCCTGATCGAAAGGGAAGACCACCTTTTTTTGACTGTTCGGCAGGTAACCAGTCTGATTGATTTTGATATTGGGCTCTGTTTGACCGTTAGAAGCCTCCTGGAAGATTAAATTGGAAATGGTGACTTCATGGTAGTCGTAGGTTGTTTCAGCTGTTGGTGCGCCTGTATTGAAAGCCAGTCGGCCATTCCATGATGTATTGCCTTGGATTTGAATGTCAAATTCATAATGTGTACTGTTTTCACTGGCAGACAACATTTGATTGAATTCAATTGCACTGTTGTCCACGTTCATGATAAACACTTCAACCGGACGCTCAATTGTTGAACTGAGATCAAAGCTGAGGTGATAGGTAACTCCGTGGATTAAGGGTAATCCTTCGTGATATGTTTGAACACCGAATATTTCAGTGCCGGGTGAATTCATAATAATTTTGATTTTGGAAAACGTACTTTCGAGTACGCCATAGCCGTCGGTTGAAGTCAAAGCCCAGGTAGTTTCAAATTCCGGCTGGGCAATTGGCGCCTGAGTTTCCGGCAGATCGACAACACTGATCACGGGATTGGAACTGAGTTCAGGTGTTGTTTTATTTTCAGCCTGCGTGCAGGCGGTCATGACACACATTAAGGCTAGCAAAGATATTAACTGTTTTTTCATGAGATTCCTCCTTGAAGAATAGTACTATGATACAACAAAATGAAAAAAAACGGGGTGGAAAATTCTGAACGTCTGAAAATTGTAAGAAGTTGGATTTTAGAATAATATACTTCTAATAGAATATTGAATTAAAGTCAAATCAATGAAAAATAGCTAAATTGAACTTCATATCTTTGAATTTATCTTGGCCTTATGTTTATTTTACTTTTTCGTTTCTAGGTAATAAAGGTAGGGTGTAAAATTATTTTTGAGTTTCATCCACTATCTTTCCATATAACTTCGTAAAATCTTATACACATCTTCTTTATATTTCACCTGCTTGTTAGTTAGTAACATCATTGGTTTGTCATCACTTAATCCGTAGATCATGGCAAGCATCAGAGCTGTTCCCTTATGACTCGATAGTTCTACTTTCGCTTGTGAAACATTTTATCTGCTGAAATACATCTGAATCTTTATTTTTCCTTTGCGAGCTTTCGTGATCTCCTATACATTTTTAGATTTCTCTTTAAATAGTAGGTTTCTTGTTTCTTTTAGCCTGATAATAAAATCATCTTGCTTGTTATTATCATCAATAAAATAGTTAAAGAGCACATTCGCATCGTGCTTTCTATCGTAGGCAAAGGTACATCTTTTTGTGATGACAGATTTGACTTTTTTTATACTTTTCATAGTTTCATCATTCATTGACTTGAAGCTTTTGCTTTCTGCTGAATAGATTTTGCTATAGAGTGATATAGGTTGTTTCTCTTTTTTGTAAATACAGTAGCTTCGCATACCTGGTAATGCAGGTAAAATGTCATTATTTGATAAGTTAGCATCTCGTACTTGATATAAGTCTTCAAAATGTTTGCCGTTTTTTTACTATTTTTGAATTATCCAATAGGCCTAAGGGTTCTTCATCAATATATTTTTTACTTCCGTAAAGAAATTTGCTTTTTATGATTTTCAGATCATGATCATTAAAAGATATCAAATGATCGGATAATCGTTCTACTTTATTTTACAGTCGAATAGGTTCTGCTGGTGCTCTGGTTATTTCAATTAAGAGCATACTTTGCCATACATCATATCCATAAAAAACTCTTCTTTGGTGTTTGATAGTCCGTTGGATATTTTTTTGAAAAATTTACAATGTCCTGTTTCGTTTGTAATAAATGCATTAAATACGATATTGATAATGCACATAGAACAAATAGGAATGCTGGCAGAGAAAGTGAATGAAAAGTTGATAGTGATAAAGCTGATAGGCTGATAGAAAGAGGGTAATTACTGCAAAGGGGGAGTTTATCTGTGGTTTTACCAAATAGCAGAAGGAATGAAAAGAATATTAAACTATGTCTAAGAAGGAGCCAATGAATTGCAGAAGATAAAATAAAGCCAAGAATATAAACAATTACAGCAGAAACTATGGCTGAAGATACTGAATATTAAAAAATGTTATGAAAATGACATTCTTAAACATGGGATGATAAGAGAAATAAGCGCTGGGAAGTTGGATGTTTTTTAAATTTTAGTTCAACGATGATAAACTATGCGAAAAACGTTAAAATCTAAGTCAAAATACCGAAACTCAAAAAAATTATTGTTTTGTTTTCTCTTATGTTATATGTTAAAATACACTTTAAGTAGTAAGTATCTAATTTCTATTGGTACTTTTACTTAAGGTAGAAAATGGATTGTTTATTAAAAGCTTGGTATGTGTTTTTTTTGAATACTATTTAAAGAGAAAAGGCTTAAGAAAAAACTTATTCTTTTTGCAGAAATGTAATATGAATATGTTCCTAGATTTAATCTCTAAAAATCTGGAGGGAAAACAAATGAAAATAAATATTGCGAAGGATGAAGAAAATAATTTAGCAAGACGAAATTCAGCAGTTGAAGTTCTAAGAATTGTTGCTATGGTTTTTATAGTGTGTTCGCATTATTCATTCCATGGCATGATCGCTGTAGAGAATATGCAATTTGGATTGAATCAATTTATTCTTCAGAGTTTTGTGCTTGGAAATTTAGGTGTGAATTTATTCGTTTTAATAACTGGTTATTATAATTATCAAGCACAGTTTGACATTAAAAGACTTTTAAAGATATGGCTTCAAACTATTTTTTATTCAATCATATTATTTCTTGTTTTTTCTACATTTCAAAACCTGACAATTGATAAATTTGATTACTTAAGAGTGTTATTTCCAATAATTTTTAAAGAATACTGGTTTGTTAGTGCCTATTTTGTTTTGTATATTATATCGCCCTTTATTAATGCTTTTTTAAATGCTCTAGATAGAAATAAATATAAAAAATTCATTATTATTGCTGTGATTTTGTGGTATTTAATTCCTACCCTTTTTTTTGGAAGCATATTTGGAAGTGATATGTTTGGAAATGAGCTTTGTCAATTTTTAGTGCTGTATAGTATCGGACAATATATGAGAAAATATCATGATAATATTATATACGATAGAAAGAATTCTTGGAATATCTTAATTTTAAGTTGGGGTCTATTGATACTTTCAACCTTAAGTATTGATTTGCTAAGTTTAAAATTCCCATCGCTTGTATATCAAGCAAATTATTTTTATTCTAGATCCTCCATTTTGATTTTGTGTATTGCAATAAGCTTATTTGCTATTGCAAGTTCCGCCAAAGTTTTTTACAATAAATATATTAATAAAATAGCTTCTTGCACTTTAGGGGTATACCTAATTCATGAAACGCCTTGTGTCAGAGAATGGTTGTGGAGTAAGTTGCTAAATAATTCTATATATGCTAATTCAATTAACCTGATAACACATATGATTTTTAGCGTTTTCATAGTTTTTACCGTTTGTTCTTTCATTGAGTATGGAAGAAAAAAGTTTGTAGAACAACCGATCTTTAAAATTATTAACAAATCAGTATGGAAATTTAAATAATAAGAACTGTTTAAATATTGTAATATTAATGAGAAAAAAATATATTTAGAAAGGAGATTATGGATGAAGGTTCTTGAAATAAACTCAGTTTATCATTTTGGAAGTACGGGAAAAATCGTAGAAAATTTGCAAAACTACTTAGTAAATCATAATAATGAAGTTGAAGTTATTTATGGGAGAAAACGAGGAAATTATTCTGCAAAATATGTTGGTAATACAATTATCATGATTAGTGATGTTATTATGAGCCTGCTCTTGGATAGACATGGCTTAAATAATAAATTAGCAACAAAAAGAATTATAAAAATAATAGAAAGCTTTGATCCAGATATTATACATTTACATAATATTCATGGGTTTTATTTATCTTATGATGTATTGCTTGATTATTTGACTAAAAAAAATAAAAAAGTTGTAATCACGCTTCATGATTGTTGGTTGCTTACAGGCTTTTGCTCTCATTTTGAACAAATAAATTGCGAGGAATGGAAAACAAATAATTGTAGAAAATGTAATGTGCTGAAGGTTTATCCCTATCGTTTTTTTGCATTAAACCATCGCGAAAATTTTTTGATAAAAAAAGAGAAACTTCTAGCTATAAAAAATTTAACTTTAATCTCACCTTCAGAATGGATGGACAATATAGTCTGTCATTCCTTTTTAAAAAATAAAAGCCATTATGTTATCAATAATGGAATTAATTTAGAAAAATTTTTCCCAGAAAATCATAATAAAATAATTGAGTGGAAACGAAAATTAAATGTTGAAAACAAGAAAGTTCTATTAGGCGTAGCAAATGTATGGAATAAACAAAAGGGTTTAGAAGATTTTCAACAATTGTGTACTCTGCTAGATGATGAGTACGTAATAATTTTAGTTGGAACTAATTTAATACAAAAAAAGAAAGTTAAGAAAAAGATAATTTGCCTACCACGAACAGAATCAATAGAAGAATTAAGACTTATATATTCAAGTGCTGAGTATTTTGTTAATTTTACCTATCAAGATACTTTTCCCACAGTGAATATTGAGGCACTGGCTTGTGGAACACCTATTATTTCTTATAGAACAGGAGGCTGTGCTGAAATAGTTAAAGACTGTGGCTATCTTTTGGAAAAAGGAGAATTTGCACAGGTGCCCTCTTTATTAAAACGAAATATAAAGTTTAATGAAGATAAATGTGTGGCACGAGCGCGGGCATTTGATAAAAAAATAATGCTAAGAAAATATATGAATTTGTTTAATGGATTAATATAGGTTTTAAGTAATTAATATAATATTAGCATTATATTCCGATATTAAATGGATGTTAATATTAGATTCTAGAGCTAAAGTTATTGAAAAAATTTTAGTGTGATATTGTGATTTGTTCACATCTTGTTAATGGAGGTAAATATGAAGCTAACGTTTTATTCGAATTTTTTAAATCACCACCAAATTCCTCTTTGTAATGAATTCTATGATATATTGGGAGATGATTTTTGCTTTGTCGCAACTGAACCAATAAATAAGGAACGTCTAGCACTTGGATATAGGGATTCGAATTCTCGTTTTCCATATTGTTTGTCAGCCTATGCTTCGCTTGAAAATCAACAAAGAGCTATTGATTTAGTGGTAGAATCTGATGTAGTGATACATGGATCTGCGCCAACTTTTTATTTAACAGAGAGAATGAAATTAAATAAGATCACATTTAAATATACGGAAAGACTCTTTAAAAAATGGTACTATTACTTCATGCCAGGATTTTATAGGCTTTATCGGAGATATACAGGTAAGAATTTGTTTTATTTATGTGCTGGAGCGTATGTCCATAAAGATTTAAAGTTAATTAGCAGAAAAATAAACGGATGTTTTCGTTGGGGATACTTTCCAGAATTTTTACTAAATAATGCGGCAAGTAAAAGCGAGAATAGCCCTGTAGAGTTATTGTGGTGTGGAAGAATGATTAAATTTAAGCGCCCAGAAAAAGTTATTTATCTGGCGAATAAATTAAAGAGAGAAAAAATAGAATTTCATTTAACGATGATTGGAACTGGTGATTATGATCAAAAGATAAAAAAAATGATAAAGGATAGAAACCTAGAAGAGTATATAAGTTGGAAAGGCGCTTTACCAGCTGAAGAAGTGCGTAATTATATGATGAATACTGATATATTTGTATGTACTAGTAATAGATTTGAAGGTTGGGGTGCTGTTTTGAATGAAGCAATGAATAGTCAATGTGCTATTGTTGCATGCAACCGTATTGGCAGTGTTCCATTTTTAATTGAAGATGGAGTTAATGGTTTTACATTTTTAAGAGATCGAGAATTGTATCAAAGTGTAAAAAAGTTAATTAATAATAAAGCCCTCAGAAATGATATGAGTTATAAAGGCTATAAGGTTATTCAAGAGCTGTGGAACTCTAAAGTTGCTGCTCAACGCTTTTTAAATTTATCTAATTCTATAATAAATGGAGAAGTTATTGTTGATTATAAAGAAGGCCCTTGTAGTAGAATTGAGTAAGATTCGGACTTCTTCGTGCAGTTAGTAAGTAGTAAATGTAAAGATAAGAACTTAAATTATTTTTAGATAGTCATGAAAGGATTGATATTGTGTATATAAAAACTAATAATAGGTTTATAAGTAACACAGCTTGGATTATTTCAGGGCAAATAATTCAAATGCTAATTTCCTTCGTAATAAGTATGCTAACTGCACGTTATCTTGGACCAACTAATTACGGAGTGCTCAATTATTCAGCATCTTATTTATCGTTTGCAAGTGCTTTATGCACTTTGGGACTCAACAATATAATTATTAATGAGCTCATTAAAAATCCTACTAAACAGGGGAATATTCTTGGAACATCCATTTTATTAAGGCTTTTGTCGAGTGTAATTTCTTTATTTTCAGTTACATTGATTATTGCAATTACTAATAGTTTTGATAAAACAATTATTTTTGTCGCAATGTTACAATCACTATCCCTAATGTTTGAATCAGCTGATGTACTTAATTATTGGTTTCAGTCGAAACTTTTCTCAAAATATGTGAGTATTGCCAAGATTAGTGCGTGCTTAATTGTGTCATTATATAAAATATATATTTTAGTTAATGCAAAAAGCATTTTTTGGTTTGCATTCTCAGCTTCTTTTGAAATGATTTGCTATATAATTATATTGATAATTATATATTGTAGAAATGCGGGTCCTCGTTTTCATATATCGAAGGATGAAGGAAGAATATTAATTAATAAAAGTAAGCATTTCATTATCTCTGGAATTATGGTTGCTTTTTATTCTCAAATTGATAAAGTGATGATAGGACAGATGATTGATCAAACATCTGTTGGTTTATATTCAACAGCTATATATATATGTAATATATGGAGCTTTATTCCAATGGCAATTATCGATTCTGCAAGACCGGTTATTACTGAAAATAAAATTTCTAATGAATATATTTATAAGAAGAGAATTATTCAATTATATTCTGCAATAATATGGATCTGCATTGCTTTTGGCGTATTCATATTCTTTTTTGGAGACATTGTTATAAAAATTATGTATGGGCAAGCGTATATTAATGCAAGCACGCCTCTTAAAATTGTATCATGGTATTGCATGTTTTCATTTCTAGGTGTAGCAAGAAATATTTGGATGATGAATGAAAATATGTATAGATACGAAAAAATGATTGCATTTGTAGGCGTTATTTCAAATTTTATATTGAACTATATTTTTATACCTATATGGGGAATAGAAGGGGCTGCATTAGCAACTTTATTAACTCAGTTTGCAACAAATTTTTTAAGCCAATTAATAATAAAGGATTTAAGAGATAATGGCATACTCATATTAAAAGGGTTATGTTTGAAAGGGTTTAGTAAGAAAGAAGGATTAAAATGAAGATTTTAATATTGGCGAGTAAATTTTCTCCAAAAATTGCAGAAGTTTTTGGTCTAAGGGCAGATCCATTCGGAGGGTGGTTTGAAGGAATATCTATTAACCTAAGCCAAAGGGATGATGTTACGATTAGTTATTCCGTACTTGAAAAAGGGATGCATAATAAGAAGGTAACACATTTTGAAAAGATAAAATATCAACACATCACGTATAAAAATTTAAAAGGTTTAAAAGAAATGCTATTAAGTGATGAGTATGATGTTTATCATATTTTTGGAGCTGAACAAGACTGGGCCTTTGATGTGGCTTGCATTCTGGATTTATCAAAAACTGTTGTATCTATTCAAGGCTTAATTAGCTTTTGTTCTTTTCATTATTTGGCTAATTATAATATGTATAGTAAAGCTTATAATTTAATATTGCCGATTTATATGAAATTAAATCAAAATGTTTTTGTTAAACGAGGGCTAAAGGAAGTAAAAGTATATGAAAAAGCAAGATATTGCATAGGTCGTACTGATTGGGATTATGCAGCGGTTAAGATTTTGAATCCACGTATTGAATATTTTAAAGTCAATGAAATTTTGAGAGCGTCTTTTTATTCCGGAGAATGGACGATAAAAACATGTAAACGAAATACTATTTTTGTTTCACAAGCAGGTTATCCATTAAAAGCAATGCATATGATATTAGAAACATTAAAACTATTAAAGCAGACTATGCCTGATGTGCTCTGTCGTATAGGTGGAGATGATATTACAAAACAAACATCCTTAGCGATAAAGCTCGGGGTGTCATATAATAATTATATAAGAAAGTTGATAAAGTCATACGGCTTAGAAAATAATGTTGTTTTTTTGGGGCTATTAACGGAGGAAGAAGTTAAGAGAACGCTTTTAGAAAGCCATGTTTTCTACTGTGCCTCTTCAATAGAAAATAGTTCTAATTCTTTGGCTGAAGCCATGTATTTAGGGGTGCCAAGTGTAGCAAGCTATGTAGGTGGCAGCAGTTGCTTCGGAAAACATAAAGAGAGTTTATATTTTTATCCATTTGATGAACCATACTTAGCTGCGCATTATATTCAGGAAATAATGCAAAACGAAGAAATTGCAAACAGTTTGTCTTTAAATGCTCGAAAAGAAATGAAATTAAAATTCGATCAGAAAAAAAACACTGGCGATCTGGTTAAAGTGTATAATAAAATTTATAAGCACAATACTCAAGGATAGCATAAATTAATTTTAAAGCATTAATTTAGAATTATTTAAAATCATTGATAAAGGAGAATATCCACATGAAGACTAAAACTGTTATCTATACATCTTACCTTTGCTCCGAAGTAAAGTATAAAGAATTATATGTGAATTCTGCGGTGAAGCCGGGAATACAAGTTCAAAAATTTAATAGATTATTAGTAGAAGGACTAAGTTTAAACGGCATTAATGTACAATGTTTGTCTTCTTTGCCAATGAGTCGAATTATTTCACAAAAAATATTTATTATAGAGCGAAACGACTCGGTAGAAAATGTTAAATTTTATTATTTGCCTATACTTAACATTCCTATAATAAAAGATTTATTGATTTTGGTTTTAAGTTTTTTTAAAGGGCTTTTTTTTGCATGTAAAGAATCTAGTTCGTTTATGGTATGTGATATTTTATCTATGCCTAATTCATTAGGCTGCGCAATTGCTTATCGATTACTTGGAAAAAAAGTATTAGGTATTGTTACAGATTTACCTGAAGATGTAATAAGTACCAAAATTTTTTTAAAACTTTATTATCTTGTAATTCAAATGTGCACACATTATGTTTTCATGACAAAAGAAATGAACTTAAAATTAAACAAAACTGGAAAACCTTTTAAAATAATTGAGGGAATATCAGATATCAAACGAGTTATTGAAAAACAAGAAGAAAATAAATTTAGTTCTGCAAAAATTTGTCTGTATGCAGGAAATTGTAACAAAAAAAATGGAGTTGATAAATTAATTGAGGCAATATTGCTATTGAAACATAAAAATATTATATTGCATATATTTGGTTCAGGAGATGAAGTTGGCTATATAGAAAAAGTGGCAAAAAAAGAGAAACAAATCCAATATCATGGTATTCAACCGAATGACGAAGTGCTTGTATATCAAAGTAATTCTGATCTATTAATAAATCCTAGGCCATCAGAAGAAGAATTTACAAAATATTCGTTTCCTTCAAAAAATATGGAGTATATGACATCGGGTACACCTTTATTAACAACAAAGTTAGTGGGAATGCCAGAGGAATATTATGAATATGTATATCTGTTTGATGACGAAAGTGTTGAAGGAATGTCAAAGAAAATAGATGAAGTATTGAGTTTGTCGGAAGAAACCCGTAAAAAAACTGGATTAAAGGCTCGGGAATTTATATTAAAAGAAAAAAACAATGTAATACAAACTCGTAAAATGATAGATTTAATGAAAGATTAGCAGGAAAATGTTATAATCAATTAGTAAACGTTAAATGGGTGATTAATCTATTTAACCTAGCTTATTTATTAAGATGAAAGGAGAACTGGGCGTATAGCTTAAAAGTGGAATATGTTTAAGAATAAAGTGATAATGATAACAGGAGGCATAAGTAGTTTTGGAAATACAGTTGAAAATCGATTTTTAGAAAGTGAAATAAAGGAAATACGTATTTTTTTAATAGATGAGAAAAAAACAAGATGATATGTGTAGATTATATTATAATAATAAACATAAATTTCATTAAGAAGCTGCTGAACTAATTGTATTTGCATTTGAAAATGATAATAGTGGTGATCTATTAGTGTAAAAAAACGTCTTGAAGTATTAAAGTTCTTGCAACTGTTATTAAAGAATTGTTTAATTGTAAAAGAGAGAATTGAATAATTGGATTCTGAAATAGAGAGAAACTATATGAAACATTGCTAAAAAATGAAGAAAGAATATGTTCATACAATTGATTTTGGAAATTTCTATCGTGTACCTTGCGATAAATACTTTGTCGATAGTGATCAGGATAGAGTTAGATTTAAGAAATTTAGTCCAATAATACGATTTTATTAGATGTTATTCAAGTGAAGAATAAACTTTTGGAACTAGATTGTGCCAAAAATGAATAAAAGTGTGAAAATTGGACTAATTGTAAATATATGTATTAAAAGGATAAACTCAATGAATCAAAAGAACACAAAAAAATTTAAAGTGAAGAAAGGGATACTTGATAATAAACTCTAATTTAGTAAGAGCAAGTATTTAAAGTTTATGGAAAAAATATTATGGTTGACAAATTTACCAGCGCCGTATCGTATAGAGTTTTTTAATCAACTAGGAAAATATGTTGAATTGTTTGTTATTTTTGAAGGAAATAGAAGCGAAGACAGAGATGCTAATTGGTTTAATTATGATTTTAAAAATTTCGAAAGTCTCTTTTTAGAAAATGATTATAAAAAAAATATTATATCAATTAGAAAAGTATTAAAAAGCAGGAAATTTACATGGGCATTCAATACAGATTATTCTAGCATAAATGGTCTAATATTTTTAGGATTATGTAAATTAAATGGTGTGTCTGTAATTCTTGAAGCAGATGGGGGGATACCAGTAAACAGAGGATTCATTATGAATAAACTGATTTCAGGTGTCATGTTGCTTCACAGTTACTATTTTAGTACAGGTAAATACACTGACGATTATTTTTTCTATTATGGTGTTAAGAACGAAAAAATATGGCATTATCGATTTTCGTCTCTTACAGAAAAAGAAATTAATAGAAATAGATTAGTGTCTAAATCAGAAAGGAATGAAAATTTTAATATTCTGTCGATAGGACAACAAATTTACAGAAAAGGCTATGATATATTAATTGACGCAGTAAATAAATTAGATATACCAATTGTTTTAAATATTATAGGAGGTATCCCATCAGAACAGTTATTAAATCGTATTTCAGTAAAGAAAAAAGGTAATATTCATTTTTTTCAATATATGGATAAAGTAGATCTAGATAGGTATTTTAGAAGTGCTGATCTATTCGTATTACCTTCAAGGGAAGAAATATGGGGATTAGTGATTAACGAAGCAGCATCATATAATATTCCAGTAATAACCTCTGATAATTGTATAGCCGGGAAAGAATTCTGTTTGAAGAACAATATTGGATTAATATTTAAAAATGAAGATATCCAAGATCTGGTTGATAAAATCATGATTATGTATCATGATAAAGATGCTAGATATGAATTTTCCAGAAATTGCAGTGAAATTAATGATAAGTATACGATAGAAAATATGGTTCTTGATCATTTAAAATTCTTTAATTTTGAAAAATCGAACTAGTTGATTTCATTATATATTTTAAGTATATAGATGTCACTGTGATGATAAAAGAAGTCAAGAGCGATTAGTTTAATATAATCTATAAGGGGGAATTAATATGAGTTCAGTTGGTGCTAATAAAAAATTTATAAAAAAAATCATATATTTATTTATATTCTTAATGCTATTCTACATATTTTCACTAACTATTTCCATGGCAATAAATACTAGCTCAATTACTGATAATGCTCTTAAATCAATAGACAAACTAATGAATGAGGGGTATGGATGGAGTACATTCAGATTTTATACTCTTGCAAGTTCAGCAGATAATCCAACAGATATTCTTATGTTGCAAAACAGTATGCAGTTAAATGGACAAAACTGTCTTTATAATGCAATGAATGTGAATAATTATGCACGATATTGGCACGGGTATTTAATTCTATTAAAACCATTACTGATGTTTACAGATATTCAGGGTATCAGGATAATAAACATGGTTATTTTTTATACTTTAATTATGTATTTATTAATTAATTTAAAAGAGACGTGTCAATCCTATATGTTACCATTATCTTTATTAATAGGTCTCATTATGTGCTACATATATATTATTCCTATCAGTATGCAATATATGAGTGTTTTTATTATTATGCTAATATGTTCGCTATTAGTGCTGAAAAATAAAGGAAATATAAAAAGGCTCTATTTGATATTATTTACTGTTGGTTCAATTGTCAATTTTTTTGATTTTTTAACAGTGCCGATATTATCAATGGGAGTGCCTATTATAATTTATATTTATATAAATTATAATGAAAAAACATTCAGTATTTTAATGAAAGAAGTGATTTTACTTTCTGTTTATTGGTGTTTAGGATATGGACTAACCTGGATTTCAAAATGGATTGTCGGATCCTTAATTCTAAATAGGAACATCATTGTGGAAGGGGTTAAACAAAGTTTATTTAGAATAAATGGCAGTACTGAATATGTTATTGACTATAAAAGAATGCTACACGATAATATTTTGAATTTTTTTGGAAAAAAAGAATATTTTTACTGCTATATTGGCATTGTTTGTTCTTCATTTCTGTATCTTTGCTTTAAATTGAAGAAAGAGATTATATCGTTGCTTCCTTTATTATTTGTAGCTTCATATCCTTTTATTTGGCTTTTGATATTAGGAAATCATTCGCAAATACACTATTATATGACATATAGAAATATTTTAGTTTTCTTTTTAGCAATGAATATTTTTGTTGTTGAAGCTTTTAAAATAAATATAATAAAAATAAAGAACAAAGAAAGAGTAATTAAATGAGGCTCAATTGAAAAGTTAAGTTTCACTTCTGAAAGATGAAAATAAAACTTTGAATTTACTCGTATAAATGAGATAAAATAAGGTCAAAAATGCTGATAAGTTGTAGAAATTGCTCCTCGTGTCTATGCTGTATTGACTTTTTTATAATATGTATATGAAAAATGCATAAAAAATGAGCGCATTAAAAGCTAATGGAAATCGACATCTTTTTCAAATAGGTAATAAAACAGTATAGAGTTTTAAAAAAGGACGCTTCAAAAAAGTGGTCTGGTGCTCAAATTAGTTTTAAAATAATAAAGGTTGACAACAATCCCGAAGAGATTTAGAAAATTTCAATTGAGATGCATCGTAGAGTAAAAAACAACTTAGAAAATAAGACGGAATGGAACTTTACAATGTTAATTGGTTTCGGGTAATGAAAAAATTGAGCATTCAGGTTTAAGTTCAGCTACAAATGAAAAAAGAAGCAACAAATTCAGTATTTAAGTCTTTAATAGCTAACTGTAAGTAATTGGAGTATTCTTGAAGAATTAGTTTTGCGTGTTTACCTAGATAGTAGTGCAAATAAAGGATTATTGCCTATTACAACAACGGCAAATTTAGAAATTGTTGCTTCAGATTTTGTTTGTAGTTTTTGTATAAATCATTGAAATTTTATATGCAAAGGATGTTTTCATTTCGTAGAATAGCATTTTATAGGAAAGAGAGACGATCACCAATCCAAAAGAAAATGAAGTTGAATTTGCTAACCTGAAATATTGTTTGCACTCTACAATTAACCCGATAAATCAAAGCGAAATTTTAACAAGTTAAAAAGTCCAGTAATCTGTTATGATTATAGGTTCGCGTTGCTTATAGCATAGGCGAAGTGGGTGATCCAATGTGAGCTATCTTGTTTACCACATTCTTTGTCCAGTAAATACCGATCAGACATTGATAATCATCTTTTAAACTTGCCTTAAAATAGGCTAAGGAATTAAGGTAATATAAAATCGTATAGGGTTTGAAAAAAGAAAAAATAGATAGAAAGTCAAAGCGATAAAGCGCAAAAAGACTGAATATCCCTTTTTTATTACATTCATTGAAAACACAGAGAAATCTGTGTTTTTTATCATACGGAGAAATCCACAGAAGGTGGATTTCGGGAAGACTTAAGTCGGTTGGGCAGGCGAAGCCCGCGAAACAAAAAACCACCCGCTATGCGGGTGGACAAAAAAAGTTATACAGTGGAATCACCTTTCCGAATAGAATAGAGTTGTTCAAGCTACTATTAAGAAAGGAAAGGTGATTCAAATGGCTAAGAAATACAATTCATTAGCCCACACAGCATGGATGTGCAAATACCACATTGTGTTCATCCCCAAGTATAGAAGAAAAGTGATCTATAATCAATATCGAAAAGATTTAATCGATATCATCAAAGCACTGTGTAAATACAAAGGAGTGGAGATCATTGAGGGGCACATGATGCCAGATCATGTACATTTACTGTTAGCTATTCCACCAAAATACAGTGTATCCTCATTCATGGGGTATTTGAAAGGAAAATCAGCGCTGATGATGTTTGATCAGCATGCAAATTTGAAATACAAGTTTGGGAATCGACACTTTTGGGCGGAAGGATACTACGTAAGTGTGCGACCTTAGAGAGGTCATTTTGAATTGTACGTAAAGTACTGCCTGTTCATCTTCAGCTATCTCTACCAATTGGTGCGCACGAAGTAATTTGTGGGTATTAAGCAGATTGGAACAACGGGGTAAGTACAGTATCTACAACTGTAACTGCAACTAGAGAAAAGTTTATATGGATAACATCAGTGAAGTGCTACAGAATCGTCAAGTATAAGAGATGAAATGTAGATGAAACACCTTACTCAAAAAAAGAGAATGTAGAGTGACTGCCATAATTGTTTACGTATGGCAGTAAGATGACGGGGATGAAATCCCAACTCTATCGGTTTATAGGCACATCCTAAGTAAACTATGATTATTCAAATGACAAAACAAGGAAAACCCCTATGACTTCCACAATTGAGTGGTAGGCAAATCGTGAGAAATGTACAACAGTCAGAGGGAGCAGGACGTCAAAGAAGCGAAAGGTTTCATGTAATATGAAATATAGGGATTCAAGCTTTGTCCCGGCCGAAAGGTGGCAGACTTTGACGCGTCTTTTATTACAGGAAGGAGTAGAATTACTCTGAATGAACTAAGATTCAATGACGCGCAACGCGAGAACTGTTCATGCATATCTTTAGAAGCGCAATGGCAATCGATAGATTGGAAGAAAGCCGAAAGATATGTAAATAGACTTCAACTCAGGATTGTAAAGGCAGTAGAAAAGGGGATTGGAATCTAGTAAAAAGACTACAATACCTTATTACGCATTCCTTTTATGCGAAGGCTCTGGCCGTCAAACAGGTAACGCGAAATAAAGGCAAGAAAACAGCAGGAGTAGATGGAGTGATATGGACAACCAATAAGCAGAAGATTCAGGGAGTAGCAAGTCTACAAACAAAAGGATACAAAGCACTGCCAACAAGGAGAGTTCATATCAAGAAGGCAAATGGGAAATTAAGACCTTTAAGTATACCGTGTATGAAGGACAGAGCAATGCAAACATTGTATCTATACGCATTACAACCAGTCTCTGAAACAACTGGAGACAAGAGAAGCTTTGGATTTCGAAAATACAAAAGTTGTGCGGATGCAATGGAACAACTATTTGCAATACTATCATCAAAGAGAAGCGGACAGTGGATACTTGAGGGAGATATCAAAGGATGTTTTGATACAATAAACCATGAGTGGCTACAAGAAAACATATGTATGGAGAAAGCAGTTTTATCTAAATTTATTAAAGCAGGATATGTATATCAGAAGCAAATGTTTCCAACAATAAAAGGGGCAGCACAAGGCGCTTCAATAAGTCCAACATTAGCGAATCTAACGTTAGATGGAATGGAAAACGAAATAGAAAAAAGATATTTTCTAACGAAAAAGGGTAAGTTCAGTAGACATCAACGATGCAACCCAAACCTTATAAACATAGTACGCTACGCTGATGACTTTGTGATTACAGCAAACAATAAGGAGGTATTGTTGGAAATAAGGGGAATTATAGAGCAATTTCTCAAAGTTCGAGGGTTGGAATTATCTTTAGAAAAGACACTTATAACGAACATAGAAGATGGATTTGATTTTCTGGGTTGGAACTTTAGAAAGTATCATGCGAAATTGATTATAAAGCCATCAAAGAAATCGTTGGATACAGTAACCAAGAAACTAAGTGAGATTATAAAATCTAATAAAACAATCAAACAGGAGAACCTGATATACAAACTAAACCTCGTCATAAACGGTTGGTGTAATTATCACCAGTGCACATGTGCAAAAACAGCTTTCGAGACATTAAACCACAGGTTATTTAATATGTTGTGGAAATGGGCTAAGCGTCGTCATCCAAACAAAAGTAGCCAATGGATAAAAAATAGATATTGGCATACAAAAGAAAGAAGAGGCTGGATATTCTCGAGTGAAAAAGCTGTTCTAGCGAGAGCATCGGATATTCCGATTGTAAGACATGAACGCATTAAATTAGGGATGAATCCATACATAGACGAAAAATACTTTAAAGATAAGAAAGTAAATAGAAAACAGAAAAAGAAGAATGCATACAAAGAAACTGTCGCCTATAGATTCAATCTGACGAAAATGGAGAGTATATAGGTTAAGAAGGCGTGAGCCGTATGAAGGGAAACTTTCACGTACGGTTCTTAGGAGAGAAGGAGCTCGCAAGGGCTCTGACTTATCCAACACAGTGGGATTGAATGAAGCGACAATAGCAAAATACATAAGGGAACAAGAAGAAAGAGATAAAGTGTTGGATAAACTGAGCGTAAAGGAATACGAAGACCCTTTTAAGGGTCAGGGCAAGTAATCCGAACGCTCCTTTAGGGGCAGCAAAAGAGACAAAATGTAATAGGGGCTTGAACAAAGTGAAAGCCAGCGCCTTGAGGCGCTGGCTAGGAACAGAGCCTTATAGGCTCAGAGCAAACCATCCGTTTTACGGGTGGTTTTGATTTGCTAAAGGTTCAAAGTAAGTAAAATAAGTAAAATGAGATCAAGTTTATTGAAGATCAGAAGTGTTATCAGCGGGCGGCTGTGGGTTGGATTTGCGATAATGGCCGCGTTTTGTGCTTTTCTGTCGCTTTGAAGATAGCATAGGGATTAGGGAATAAAAAAGAGAAGGGTTTAAGCAATAAAGAGCGCGAGCGCGAAAGCGATCAAGGTTAGAAAAGCCGTGAGAAACAACGATTAATTCACGAATCTTTTCATTGAGGCTTTTTCAGTTAAGGCGTTGGTTTGCTTGCGATTCTGGTAAGAATGATGGAGCTGTTGATAATTTCAACACGCCAGTGCTTCAACAGAGAATAAGCGGGGCTATGATAGGCGGATCGATTCATTAGATCCATACGAATACGTGTGAAATCTAGGGTAAGATGTTCCACTACGTGAAATGGGTCCACCGCCACTTCAGAGTTTTTAAAATAACGATGGGCAAGATCACGATCTCTATATTCAAACTAAAATTACCAATAAAAAAGTGCATCATAGTAAAAAAAACAGACGAATATTCTGAAGTTAAGAAACATGTTGTCTGACTATTATACGGAGACTCTATGAGATTACTAGAAGAAGAAATTAATATAATCAAAGCAAATTAATTTATGATGTTAAAGTTATTATGAAAAAAAGATTAAAAATCTAAAAAAATAGGATATAATTAAAGTGAAAAAGGAGTGTAATAGAATGTTTAATAATAAGGTTTTGTTAATCACTGGTGGAACTGGATCGTTTGGAAATGCTGTATGCCAAAGGTTTTTAAAAACGGGTATTAAAGAAATTAGAATATTATCACGCGATGAAAAAAAACAAGATGATATGAGAAAATATTATAATAGTGACAAATTAAAGTTTTTTATAGGTGATGTTCGCGATTATAATTCAATTAAAGGTGTATTTCGCGGCGTTGATTATGTTTTTCATGCGGCTGCATTGAAACAGGTTCCTTCATGTGAGTTTTATCCTATGGAAGCGGTTAAAACTAATGTTCATGGAAGCGATAATGTTATAAATGCTTGTGTTGAAAATAAAGTAAAAAAAGCAATTTTTCTTAGTACGGATAAAGCAGCTTACCCTATAAACGCCATGGGGATGACAAAAGCGTTAATGGAAAAGAATGTGATTGCACGAAGCAGGCAATTACAGGAAGATGATACAATTCTCTGTTTAACAAGATATGGAAATGTTATGGCTTCAAGAGGGAGTGTTATTCCGCTTTTCTGCGATCAGATAGATCATGGCAAAGAAATAACGATTACTAATCCTGACATGACACGCTTCATGATGACTCTAGAAGAAGCGGTAGAATTGGTTTTGTATGCTTTTGAACATGGTAAACAGGGTGATCTTTTCGTACAGAAAGCCCCATCCGCAACTATAGAAACATTAGCTAAAGCAGTTTTAGAGTTGAAAAAATCAGATTCGAGAATTTCATATATAGGAACTAGACATGGAGAAAAATTATATGAAACTTTAATAACTTCAGAAGAAATGATAAAAGCTATTGATTTAGGTGATTATTATAGAATTCCTGCGGATAATCGTGATTTAAATTATGATAAATACATAAGTTCAGGTAATCATGAATTAGCGGAATTAGTAGACTACACTTCTCATAATACTAATCGTTTAGATATAGATAGTATGAAGCAATTATTATTAAAGTTAGAATTATTTAAAGATGAAATAAATAATTAGAAGGAGTAAGTTATTTATATGGAAGGTAGTTCAAAAAAGAAAATATTAGTAACAGGAGCGGGGGGTTTTATTGGTAAAAATTTATGCTTGACTCTAAGAACGGAAGGATATGAGGTAATTTGCTTTGATAACAGTGGAGAAATATCTTTAGAAGATGCAATATGTTCTTGTGATTTTATAATGCATCTAGCAGGAGTAAATAGGCCTAAAGACGCAAATCAATTTTATGCTGTTAACACCGATTTGACGTCAAAAATAATAGATTTATGCAAATTGCATCAGAGATTCTTGCCAATTCTATTTAGTTCATCTATTCAGGCAATTCTGAATAATGATTATGGGAAAAGTAAAAAAATGGCTGAGGAATTATTAAGAAATTACCATCGTGAGACTGGAGCGAATATTTATATTTTTCGGTTAACCAACGCTTTCGGAAAATGGTGTAAACCTAATTATAATAGTGTCATTGCGACATTTTGCTATAACATAGCACATAATATTGATATTGTTATAAATGATCCTGAACGTGTAATTGAGTTTGCTTACATAGATGATATCGTGGCTGCGTTTATAAATTGTATAGAAATGAAGAGCAATAATGAAATCTATACGGTTGAGCCTTCTTATAAAAAATCTTTGTCAGAAATAGCTTCATTAATTAAGGCGTTTAAAAAAAGTAGAGAAAATTTGTCAATTGCTAATATGAAGGATGAGTTTTGTAAGAAATTATATGCAACATATTTAAGCTATTTACCATTAGATGAATTCTCCTATCCTCTAAAGATGAATATAGATAGTAGAGGTTCCTTTACTGAATTGATTAAAACGATTAGTCAAGGTCAAATATCAGTAAATATTAGTCATCCAGGTATAACTAAAGGAAATCATTGGCACCATACTAAAAATGAAAAATTTATCGTAGTTGCAGGAGAAGGGGTTATACGTCTACGTTCTTTATGTAATGACGAGATTGTAGAGTATTACGTCTCTGGAAAAGAGATTCAAGTTGTTGATATACCTGTAGGATATACTCATTGTATAGAAAATATAGGAACAACTGACTTAGTTACGATTATGTGGGCTAATGAGGTGTTTGACAGTAATAAGCCTGATACATTTTATGAATCAGTAGTTTAAATGAAGTATAACTAGTAAAGAGGGAGAATATGAAGAAACTAAAACTAATGACTATTTTGGGAACTCGTCCTGAAATTATTCGTTTATCAGCCTGCATAAAAGCTTGCGATAAATACTTTGATCATGTACTTGTGCATACAGGACAAAATTGGGATTACACATTAAATCAAGTTTTTTTTGATGAATTAGGTTTGAGGTCTCCTGATTTTTTTCTGAATACAGTAGGTGAAAACTTAGGTGAGACTATGGGTAATATTATTAGTAAAAGCTATGAAATTATTCTTAGCGAGAAACCTGATGCAGTATTAATATTAGGCGATACCAATAGCGCATTAAGTGCAATCAGTGCTAAACGTTTAAAAACGCCAATATTCCATATGGAAGCAGGAAATCGATGTTGGGACTGGAATGTGTCAGAAATGATTAATAGAAAAATTGTTGACCATATTTCTGATGTTAATCTACCTTATACAGAGCATAGTAGAAGATATTTATTAAATGAAGGTATAGACGGAAAAACAATTTTCGTTACAGGTTCTCCTATGAAAGAGGTTTTATCAACCTATCGGGATGAAATTGAAGAATCAAATATACTAGAGCAATTGAACTTACATAAAGGAAAATATATCCTCGTGTCAGCACACCGAGAAGAAAATGTTGATATCGAATCTAATTTTATTTCTTTAATGAATGCCATAAATAAAGTAGCTGAAACTTATAACTTACCTATTATATATAGTACACATCCGAGAACGAAAAAATGGTTAGAAAAACGCGATTTCAAATTTAACTCGCTTGTAAAAAATATGAAACCGTTTGGTTTTTTTGATTATAATAAGCTTCAAAAAAATGCTTTTTGTGTTCTCAGTGATAGTGGAACTCTATCTGAAGAAAGTTCTATCTTGAAATTTCCGGCTGTTTTAATAAGAACGAGTACAGAGAGACCTGAGGTCTTAGATAAGGGATCTTTAATTATTGGAGGTATATCAACTGAAACTGTTATTCAAAGTGTAAATATGGCGATCGCTATGAATGAGAATAAAGAAATTTCTATAGAAGCTGAGGATTATAATGATGATAATATTTCCATTAAAGTAGTTAAAATAATCCAAAGCTACACAGATATTATTAACAGAACTGTTTGGCTAAAGGACTAATATTGTAAAATACATATCAAATCACTTGAGTGAAGATAAGATATGTATTTTTATTTTAAACTGTTTAAAATTTATGTTAAACTATCTGTGGTGATAAATGATGAAAGTACTTGTGATAATTCCAGCATATAACGAGGCAGAGAATATACCGAATCTTATGGAGAAAATCAATGAGCTAGGCTATGACTATTTAGTAATTAATGATTGCAGTAAAGATGACTCAGCTCTCTTACTTAATTCGATGAGATTAGCTCATTTAGATTTGCCTATTAATATCGGGTTAGCCGGTGTAACGCAAGTTGGTTTTAGATACGCATATGAGAATAATTATGATGCAGCAATAGTAATAGACGGTGATGGTCAACATCCTCCAGTTTATATTAAAAGTTTAATTGAAAAATTAAATGAAGGATACGATTATGTTATAGGTTCACGGTATATAAATGAAAAAAAACCATGGAGTTTGCGCATGATTGGTAGTCGTTTAATAGGTTTTTCTATTCGAGTTAAAACAGGGCAAAAAATTAACGATCCTACAAGTGGAATGAGAGCATTAGGGAAAGAGGTTCTTAAAGAATTTGCCTATGAAATGAATTTTGTTAATGAGTCTGATGCATTAACACATGTTTTAAGGAAAAAATTAAAAGTTTGTGAGATACAAGTGCCTATGGAACAAAGGGAAAGCGGTGTTAGCTATTTTGATAGTATTGTTAAGTCAGGGAAATTTATGATAAATGTCATAATAAGTATAATTTTCATTCAGTGAAAGGGGAGTTTAAATGTCTCAATATTTGCAAATAGCGTTATTTATTGCTTCATTATTAACTTTTATTTTTGTTATATCCTGTTCAAAAAAACATAAAATGAATATAAGATATGCAATTGTCTGGACTTTATGGTCGCTGGGGATTATTTTTATAAGTTTATATCCTCAAATCGTAGATTATATTTCTAATATTTTAAATATAGCAGTTCCTGTTAATACACTCTTTTTGATAATGATATTTTTATTATATTTATTAAGCTTTTATTTATTTCTTAAAATATCTTTGTTGAATGAACAAATAAAAAATATAGCATATGAGATAGCTTTGATAAAAAAAGAATTAGGTGAAAAAAATGAATGAGAAAAGAATGCTTGTTATACCAGGCGGATTTGTACCATTTAATGATACAGTAACATTATTAAGTTATAAACAACTGCGTAATCTCAAATGTACGATGGATGTTATTGCTTTAAAAGGGAAGACAGACACTGGAATCGAAAAGGAATTAAACAAGGATCCTAATTGGAAGAAGTTTAATATTGAGTATGTGTGTGATTATGATCAGGCGGTAGCTTCAGCTGAAAAGAAAAATGTTTTAGAAGGAATTTTCAATATTGCTAAATATTGTATTAAATGCTATAGAAAAAGCATACAAAATCCCTATGAGCTCATGTATTCTTCTTCGTTACCTGCTTTTACTCACTTAGCAGCTTTTTTTATTAAAAAAAAGAAAAAAAATAATATTAAATGGATTGCTTCGTTTTCGGATCCGCTCTATAAATCACCATATAAGTATGATGTAGAAAGTTTTAGAGAGTATTCGTTTATAAATAAAATAGGATTTTTAGTATATATTTTTATTTATATGAATGGGATTTATGAGAAAATCGCAATAAAAAACGCAGATAAATTAATTTTTATATGTGAAGAACAGCGCGATTTCATGCTTTTTCATTACAAGAATAAAGAAGCGTTAGAAAAAAAATCTATTATAATACCATTGAATTATATAGGTGGTTGGAGTATCTATGATGATTTAGTTAATGCTTCAAAAAAAGATGAAAAAAATAATAATCATCAGTTGAAATTTGCCCATTTTGGTAGGATATATGGTTTGAGAAAAATCGACAAATTTTTAATAGCTTTAGGTGAATTAAACAGAGAAATTGCTAATTTAGAAGATAAATTGCAGATTTATTTCTATGGTGAATTAATCAATAGATATAAAAAGCAAATTTTAAATTTAAACTTGACTGCCATAATTAAAGCGTATGATAAAATTCCTTATGCTGAGGCAATGAAAGAAATGATATCTTCAGATGTCTTATTGTTGTTTGATACTATATTAGAAAATGATTCTATACAACCATATTTACCCTCTAAAAGTTTGGAATATATTCTTTTAAGAAAACCATTATTTATTTTAGCTGAAAGAAAGAGCCCAACCTATAGAATTTTTTCAAATTTAAATTATACTTGTACAACTTATGAAGTTTCCCAAATAAAAGACCATCTTGTATCATTACTAAATAAAGATTATAAGAAGATAGATTATGATATAACTGATTTTGAAAACGAAAAAATTGTAAGAGCATTTACTGAATCAATAGATTCTCTATATTAATTTATTTATCGCTTATCTAGCCAGAACACTACAGAATAATCAATGTTTAAGGAATCAAGAACACGTCCCTGTGTATCAATGATGACTATTTTTAGTCCAGGTTCATTATTTGTTTCTTGTTTATTGTTTACAGTAATGTAGTTGTTGCTAAAACTAATATGTGTAGAATTCTCTACGTATTCTTTGTTTAGCTCATTTCCTTCTTCATAATATAAGATTTGATCATTTTTGGTTACCATAATGAAGTCTTTATTTTTATCCTTGATAAAATCAAATTGGATTCCAGCATCATTCAACATCGTATTTTCATATTCGTTGATTGAAGAATATCCCTCAGTACCCTGATAACTGACTGCGAAAATGAAATTTGATTTTTGAATATAATCGAAATAGTTATATATATCATCGATGCTCTGTAATAACTTTTCCATTGTATCATTATAAAGTTGATCTAATGCAGAATCATAAGCGTCTATCTTTGTTATGTTCTTAGTATTAAGATGATAATCTTGTTTAAGTACATCAATGAGCTTATTCATAACTTTGGTTGATCCACGAATGTTGGTATGCCAGATATCGCCATCTTGATCAAAGTGAAAGTTCAAATCTTCATACAAATCATTGAAATCAATGAATTGGATATCTTTGCTTTGGACATATTCTTTGATATATTGCAGAATATTATATTCTTTTTGAGTTACATAAAAAGGAGTTTTTACCGTTAAAAGAGGTAAATTCTTTTTTTTGCAGAGATCTATAATTTTATCTAAGTATGTCAAGTTTGTTTCATCAGGTTTAACAATTTCAGTTTGTTGATAAGTATCTCGTTCAATCTTCTTGTTTGATTCAGGATAGCCCATTGTCCAGCCAAAATAAGGATTGAAATGCTTTTCAAATGGGAATTTAAAATCGTCTAAGGTTAGATCATTCCAACGCGAGTGATACAAGCGTAGATCTAATAAATAATCTAATTTTAAAGCTGGGTCATGAATCTCTTTTAGAGACTGGATTCGATAAATTTCATCTCTAAGACCTTCAGAATTCTTTTTATAGATCCCGTCTGTCTGACAAGCTTTTGAACTGTCTAGAAGTCCAAATACATCTAGCACTATGACTTGTGGGGACTGTGTTTTTAACGCCTGTTTGAGATAATAATAAGTCTGTGAAAATGGCTGGCATTCACCTGCGAAAACATAACTGTAAGCCTCTGTTTGTTTCCAGAGAATTGCCGGATTAAACGTATAGTAAGCATGGCTTGAGCCTAGAAAGAGTACATCTAAAGAATTTTTTTCCAAAGCGTAAAAACCTTCCGTCTTATTTGTAACATCATCAGGGGCTTCAAAATATTTAGGACGAAATACTTTTGAAAAATAAACGATAATGAGGCAACCTATAATGATTAAGAGAATGCCCTTTAAAAATAGTTGAATGCTTTTTTTCATATTAATTCACTTCCTTATTAAAACTGGATATAAATAAACTGATTGGCATCATAGCCAGATCCATATACGCCGAGAATTAGAAAAACAGAGAATAAAATCAAATAAAGGGAAAAACGGAAAATAATATTTCTATTTCTAAACCATCTTACCATGTCTTGTTTACTTCTCAATAAATCTAAAATCATGATGATAACAACAAAGCCAAGGGCAAATAGTAATTCGTTAGAGGAAATTTGTAGCTGATCTAAATTAAGCTTGAATGAAGGAAAAAATAGTGCTTTTCCCAAGATTGAAAAAGCTTGGCGAGCATCTGGAATTTTAAAGAATACCCAGGTGATTGTAACTAAGAGGAAATTCAACAGGATCTTGAAGCATCGAACGATCGGGTTTATTGCTTTTTTAGATAAGTGAAGAAGTTGTTCAATGACTTGCAGAATCCCATGCAAGAAACCCCATAGAACAAAGCTCCAGGAAGCCCCATGCCACAGACCGCTTACTAAAAACACAATCATCAAGTTTCCAAATTTTTTCGAAGTGCCTGCGCGATTTCCACCGAGTGGAATATAAACATAGTCGCGAAACCAAGAACTTAAGGAAATATGCCATCTTCTCCAGAATTCAGAAATACTTTCTGATAAATAAGGTGTGCGGAAATTTTCTTCTATTCTAAAACCAAAACAACGGGAAACACCGATCGCAATATTGGAATAAGCATCAAAATCTAAGTAAATTTGAAATGAATAAAGAATCATGGCGATCCACAATAAACCTCCTGAGGCCTCTTGCCATTGAAGGTAGATCGAATCAATTAGAATTAATAGGTTGTCTGCAATTACTATTTTTTCAAAACAACCAAGCGCTGCTCGGATCATGCCCAATTCGATACGCAGAGGTTTCCACGGACGACGTTTTTTTAATTGAGAAAAAAATGTTTGAGGACGATTAATGGGACCGGCAGTAAATACAGGAAAAAAGGAACAATAGAGCCAAATATTTAAATAGCTTGTTTCTGCAGCCATTTTATTCTTTGCGATTTCAACACAATAGCTGATAGCTTTAAATGTATAAAATGAAATGCCAATCGGAGCAAGCCAAGATAATTGAAGGAAAGGAAGGAATAAACGTGTATATTTGAAAATGGCTAAACCTAGTATAAGCAAGAAAATGGCTGTAAATAAAGCTGAGGACCTTCTCTTTTTTCTTTCTCTTTGAATTCTTAATCCAAAGAAGGTAATAAACAAAGTTAATAATATCAGATAAATTAAGCTCAGACTGCCGAAAGAGCTGACATAGACTAAGTTTACAATAGCTAGCCAATATCGCTGCCACCGTCCAGGCATACAGTAATAGATTAAAAGACTGATCAGAAAGAAAGCGATAAAGCTTAGGGATGTAGGCTGCATAAGTTTCTCCTTTCATTAATGGAAGAGGGCATAGAGTTGAGTATAAAGGTGAGGATTAGTTAACATTATATTATCGGCATCTGGAAGAAAGTAGAGTGATAAGTTATAGAGGATACCTAATACAAGGAAGAAGATCATCAAATGTATTAATACGATGCGAAGTTCTTGACTATAAATATCAGTGATTAAGCTAAAAGTAATGAGGAGGGCACTTATGAACAGGAAGAAGGCAAAATCAGAAAAATAGCGTTGTAATAATCCTGCTCCTTGAATATCAATGAACATGATTGCTAAGCCAATCAATAATGCAAGCAAAGCAAACATCAACATCTTACTTTTGTGTTTTTTAATTAATAGAGGTGTTAGCAGAGTAAACATTAGGATTGGATTGCAAACAAGTAATCCACCTGCAGTATATTCACGTGTAATTTCTCCAATGTAATCAGTTTCAAATGAGACATAACGAATAAACGGAAAGCCCGGCTGCAGATTAGGAAGTTGGAATAAGTAAGTATGTATCCCTGAGAAGAACCGATCAATAACAAAACCACGACGTGTCATATCATTGGTAGTGAGGTTATAGCTGGAGCCAAAATCGAATGGAGAACCAAAGCGAATTTGATTATAAAACATAAGACCTGCAGCTACTATGATAAATGGAACAAGAGCAAGCATCAGATACTTTTGATTCTTTTTTTGAGATAAATTTTTTAATTCAGGTAGAAAGAAGAAAAAAGCTAAAAAAGAGCCAAGAATTAACTGGGGACGACAGGCTGCAACTAAAGCCATGCAGCATGAGCCGGAAATCAAACAAGATCGCTTTAAAGATTGATCAGCTTGTCTTGAATGCAGCCATAAATACCAACCCCATACGGTTAAGGCTAATCCCATTACTATTGGAACTGAGTAAATATCTGGACGTCTCGCAATAAAAAATGCGCCGCTGCCAAAAATGATTGCTGAGCTGAATAAGAGGCTAATTCCCAAAGGTATTTTCAATCGATAATATCGTTGAACTATTTCTTCAATAAACAGGAAAACACCAAGAATGAAGAAAAGCTCACAGATTAAGATTGGGACGGGATTTGGAAGGTGAGATCCTGTAATTAAATAGTAGGGAAGGTAGAAAGCCAAGGCTGGGGCAATTCCAAAATAGACATAATATTTTTCGTTATAATAAGCAAAATCCCAGAAATAATACACATTCTCACGATAACGCAGCGAGTTGTCATAGGGATTTGTTAACTGCTTTAATTCCTCTGAAGGCTCGACTAATAAAGAAACCTGACCTTGAGCTAAAGCTTCAGCTAAGTAATGATATTCTTGGGGATGTGGATAAGCTGTTTTCTGCCAAAAAAATGGATTGGAAAACAATACGGAGACAAACAATAAAATGTGCAGCAATGCAGCTGAGAGCACAATTCTTTTTCGTTTTGTGTAACTGCCAGAATAAACAGAAGTAAAGAAATCGCGATGATGATAAACAGTATAAACGATCACACTAAAGATAAACAGAATGAATAAGCGCAGAGGCTGAAATATAAGCGGCCGAATAGCGTTCATCTCTGTGCTGAGAAGAGTATAGCGGGCATCCTCAGGATTTGTGAAGGTTATATGTAAGTCTTTCACGTCGCCATAAGCATGAATTCGTATGTACTGAGTTTGTTTTAGGTTCTGAATATAAGTATGCTCTCCTTTATAACTCATTTGTGAGTGTCCGTCATCACTAAAACTAATTTGTAATGGAAGTGAAGCGGCGCATCCGTTTCCTTCGCAAAGAAGCTCGATTTTAATATTTTGAAGATTTTGATTTAAATTCTTAAATCGGATAATCTGCACTTCCTGATCAGGAAACTCGGGATTATCAGGCATGAGATTTCCAGCAATAGAAACTTGATAGCCGGGTTTGACATGAGGAAAAGAGAGCGATTCCCAAAATCGCCAATTGCAGAAGAAAACTTCAATTCCAATTGCAATCAATAAGAAAATGAAATAAGGATAATATTTCTTCTTCATTTTTCTCTCCCCTATTTAGATATTCCCCAAAGTAATACTAAAAAAATAATACACAATTTAACTGGAAAATTCTATAGTTCACACGCACTTGTAAAAAAAATGTAACTTTGTAGTGAGTAGAAAGCAAACTCTGAATCTGATATACTATAAACTAAAAGGAGTCTTTGTTATGTTTAAAGATATAAGTTTAACTCTTTTTAATAATCAAGAATTGATCAGCTTACTTGTCTTGGAGTCTGGTGTTTTGCTATTTTCCTATATGCTCTATCAATATCTAAAGAAGAAAGGAAAATTTCAGACATCAGCAGATCAGCAAACCGTCCATAAAAATCGATGGACGTTGATGGATACCTTGATCAGTGCGACGATCACAATTATGTTTCTTGTCATTGCCCTATGGAAGCTTGGAGCAGCAGCGATGCCGCAAACGCGCTGGCAGCCAACTCAAGCAAATGAATCGTTTATCTTGGAAATTGAAGATGGCAGCAGTGCCTTTGATCGTCTTTATCTGCTTTCTGGAGAAGGGGATAATAATGCTTTGGACAGTGGATATCAATTGGGGCTGAAGAATATCGTCATTGAGGGCTCCAATGATCTTTCCAAATGGGAACAGATTACCCATATTGGAGACAGCAGCTATTTGCAATGGGAAGTGATTGATGGACAATGGAATTATCGTTATCTTCGAATTACGGCAGGTGAACTTCGCAATGTTATCAATGAAATCGGCATCAAGCGCGCAGGTTTTGATGAATTTCTGCCGCTAAGAGTTTATTCTAAGGATCCAACAGGAAAGTATGATCCACAATTGGTGATTGATGAGCAAGCAAAACTGACAATTGATCCGCTGTATTTGAATGAAACCTATTTTGATGAAATTTATCATGTTCGCAATGCTCAGGAAATTGCGGAAGGTCAAGTTATGTATGCTTTTGTCCATCCTTTGTTAGGGACGCAAATCATCGCCGCGTTTATCAATCTATTAGGCAATAATCCTTTCGCGTGGCGGATTGGGGGTGTTCTATTCAGTGCGGCGATGATACCGCTGCTTTATGATCTGAGCAAGAGGTTATTTAAAAAAACTTTCTATGCTTCATTAGGAGCCATTTTCTTAGCATGCGATTTCATGCATTTAACGACGGCTAGAATTGCTACACTAGAACCCTTTTCCGTTTTCTTTATTATCCTAATGACTTATTTTATGATTCGTTATCTACAGATGAATTTCTATAAGGATGATTTTAAAAAGACGTTAGGACTATTGGCTCTTTCCGGAATCAGCATGGGGATTGGCGTATCTGTCAAATGGACAGGAGCTTATGCTGGTATAGGATTGGCGGTTTTATTTTTTGCAAGTTTATTTGCTCGATATTCTGAATATCGAAGAGCTAAAAAACAAACTGATCCTTCTTTTGAAGAGAAGCATATCGTGGAGGTTTTTCCAAAGTATTGTTTTATAACGTTGCTTTGGTGCTGTTTATGGTTTGTTCTTATTCCTCTAACAATTTATGCTCTTTCGTATTTACCTTGTATTATTAATCGAAATGAAGGGTGGAGTTTAAGCGGAGTTATAAAACAGACGATTGGGATGTACAATTATCATGCAAATTTGGAAGCTACGCATCCTTTTCAATCCGTATGGTGGCAATGGATTGTGGATGCTCGTCCGATCTGGTATTATCATCACGTTAGCGATTCGGTCGTTTATACGATATCTGCTTTTGGAAATCCATTGATATGGTGGTCAGGCCTGCTTGCTGTTTTGTTTTGTATTGTTGATTTTGTCAAAAATAAAGCCAAAACAGCCGGGATTATTGTAGTAAGTTATTTTGCACAACTGATTCCATGGATGCTGGTTACGCGATGTGTGTTCATTTATCACTATTATCCAGCTGTACCATTTTTGATTTTAGCATTGGTTTATGCTTTGAAGCGATTGATTGAAAAAGATCCGCGATACCAGAAGCGAGTCATTGTATTTATGGTTCTTTGTGTCATCTTGTTTGTCTTATTTTTGCCGGCAACAGCGGGATTTGGTACGACGAAAAGTTATATCGATGGTTTCATGAGGTGGTTTCCAAGCTGGTATTTTGGTTAAGTAGGGGGGAAGAATATGCAAAAAAAACAGAAGTATTTGTTTTTTGTGTTCTGTCTAATTATTGCTGTTTTTTCCTTGGCTCCGTATTTGACAGGTGGAGTAAATTTAGAACATGATACTTGTTTTCATCTGAGTCGGATCGAGGGCTTGGCTCGAAGCTTTAAGGATGGAATTTATATGCCAAGAATTTATCCTTATAAGAATAATAACTTTGGTTATGCGAGCCCTTTGTTTTACAGTGACTTCTTCTTAGTTGTTCCTGCTTTGCTTTATAATGCAGGGGTGAGTTTAGCTCGTAGCTATCAATTACTGCTGCTGGGCTGCAGTTTCTTTTCTGCATGGTTTATGGGCAAATTAACGATGCGTTTGAATCAAAAACCTCAAGCTGCTTACTTAGCCTCATTTCTCTATGTCTTTTCATTATATCGATTGACCGATGTATATGTACGAGGGGCTTTGGGGGAAGTTCTGGCTTTTGTGTTTATGCCAGTTGCTTTAATTGGCATTTATGAAGTATTCTGGGGCAATGAAAATCAATGGCCATGGCTCATGGCGGGGTATGCAGGTTTAGTTCTATCTCACAATATTACTTTTTATCTCATGGTTATTATTTTAATTGTATTTCTTGTCCTTCGTTTTAAAAAATGGAGTGTAGAAAAGACTCGGTTTTATGTAATCATAAAAGCGGCATTATGGGCAGCAGGACTATGCTTTTTTTACCTTGGTCCGATGCTGGAACAATTACTTTCTCAGGAATTTTATTTGCATTATTACGCAGCCAGCTCTGATTTGGCCTCAACGGCATTAAATGCATGGCAGTATACTGAAATGTCTATGAATTTCGCCGTTTCTAATGTTGCCTATGAACCGGGTCAGGCAATGACAACAAATCTCGGACTCTTGATTCCTGTATTACCTTTGTTAGGAATTTTTCTTTTCCATAATAATAAAACATCACAGAGTGATTTTCTATTTTGGTTATCTTTACTTGGCTTTTCAGCCTATTTTCTCTGCAGTCGATTATTTCCCTGGGAATATTTAGCTTGGATGAGAATTATTCAATTTCCTTGGCGGTTAATGAGTGTAGCCAGTTTGTTCCTGTGCCCTGTGGCCGCTATTACAACGGTTCAATTTTTTGATAAATACAGCACTCGTGCAGTTTTCATCTTGGTAATTGGAGGATTAATTGTTGGACTGATACGAATTATGCCTGTTCAAGATCGGCCAATTATGCTGGATGTGGATATGTCATATGAATCCTTAATCGATGGCACACTTTTAGACCCTTATTATGGTAATTCTTTCTATGTTCGCCCTGAAGTCGCAGGGGCTGATTATCTGCCTGTATCACAAACCGATTACAGGATGGTCTCTCAGTGTGTAGTGAACGAAAACAATCAGGATATTTCCTGCGATATTGAAAAGAAAGGATATAAAACAAGCTTTAAAGTAGAGAATGCAAAGAGTAATACTTGGTTACAAATTCCGATTACTTATTACAAAGGATATACTGCATTTGCATTGGATACGAATAATAATAAGATTGCTTTGAATCTTCGTAAGAATAAGGAAAGTGGGTTGATTGAGATCAATAACAAAGATGTAACATCAGGGCTCTTTGTTATTAATTACTCGGGTACTGGAATACAAAAGGGATCTACAATTGTTTCTGTAATTACAATTTGTTTGTGGCTGTTTCGCAGAAGAATAGATTTGCGCCAAAAAGGGTAATACTATTCATAGAGGTGATTAAGAATGAATACTATGGATAACGAAATTGTAAAAGATCTTAACGAGTTACTAAGAGGATGTCATATGGGAGCGGCAACCTTTAAAGAGTATTTAGTTGAAGCACAGTCAGAAAAATTAAGAGAGACTTTAAAACATTCACTTGATGTATTCCAGAAACATGAAATTGAACTGACAAGCAGAATTAATTCCTATGGAGAAAACGCTGCGGATTCAACGGGAATTATGGCCGTCCTTTCAGAAATGGCTGAGAAAATTAAAACGATTATGGCGGATAGTGATGAAGAGATATTAAATCAATCGATTAAAGCTATGGATATGGGGTTAAAAGCATGTCATGATTTTACGGATCGACATAAACAAGTTCCTGAAGAATTGTTATTTGTGATACATGATTTAGAAGCTGACTACAAAAAGGTTTATCGTGACCTGACTGAATTGAAATTGAATAATTATTAAACTTGTCTGCTAATGCATTCAAGTTTTTATTTGACTACATTTAATAAAAAGAAGATTTCTGAATTGAAATGTGGTAAACTAATGAAGGTAATAAATAGGGAGTTAAGTATGATCAATAAAATAAAAGAAAAGTTTTTGAGCAAGAGTTTTTTATCCTTTGCATTCATTGGGGCATTCAATACGATTTTGTCGCAGATATTATATATGATTTTTGTTAGCTTTAGTATTGCTGTATCAACATCGAGCTTATTAGGTGATGTTATTCCCATGTTTTTTTCTTATTTTTTGAATATGCATTTTACTTACCATGAAAAGCCGAATTGGAAAAGCTTTATCTCGTTTCCGATTAGTTATCTTCCAGGAATCATTATAAACATGGCAATGACGGTGATTTTTGTTAATTGGTTAGGTGTGAATAAGCTCTTTGCGAAAGCTTTCGCCCTGCCTTTAACAATTCCAATTAATTATTTAACAATGTCTTTGATTGTTAAGCTAACATCGAATAAAGAAAGGGCATGATTAAAACTATGAGCCGGTACCAGTGTTTTCTGGGCCGGCTTTTATAGAAAGAAGATTTAATCTATGATATGATTTATAAGGTGATTAATTATGATTAAAATACTTTTAGCGGTGGGGATAGTCATATTCTGCAGCGCAGGCTATGGATTGTTGGCAGAAAAAACATTGAAATTAAAGCCTTCATGTTTTACTGCTCCCTTAGGTTTTGTCCTTTTGTTATGCACATTGCAGCTCTGTTACTATCCAGTTCAGTTTTTTAATGGATCTGTATATTGGATTTATGCAAGTAGTTATTTGATCTTAGGTGTACTGTTAATTTATTCATTGCTGCATATAAAGGAAATATTCAGGCGTTATTGGCAGTGGAATAGTCTTTGGATTCTACTTTCTTTTCTTGTTTTTCTTATTGTGTTTTATCAAGTGTTTATCGATATTGGTTTTTCTGATTCGCCGATGTACCTCAACTACATTGCGCAGAATATTGATAATCAACACATCAATCTTTTTAACTTATATTCAGGGAAAATTGGTGCCGAATGGGATGCATTGTATTTATTTCAAGGGTATTATCACTTTGGAACATTCTTATGTCATGCGATTAACATACCTTCAACTTTATTTGGTATAGGTGGAAAAATTGATAATATTGTAATTTCTACTTGGGGATTGGGAATGATTTACTCACTCATCTCATCTATGTTAATTGTTAATTTTGCAGAAGGCTTAAAAATTAAGCAAAAGAGTATAAAATCTGTTCTAATTGCATTTACGCTGTTTTTCAGCAACTTTTACTACTGGCGGGTTGCATTTGCTTTCTATGGAAATACCTACAGGACCTTACTTGCGGCTTATTTAATCTATACGGCTTATTGTTGGTTGCGGGACAAAGAAGATCAGCTTAAATATGTAATGATGTTCATTGTGGGTGCAGGGTTAGCTTGCTCCTCATCCTATCTTTTCATCTCTTTTGCGATTTTGTTTAGTTTAGCAGCTTATCTTTTCATTAGTCACAAGGACAATGCATTTGTAGATATGTCGATTATTGTATTGCCTTTGGCAATCTATGCCGTCATGATGTTTAGCAGAAATAGGGATATTCCTTGGGTAGCACCAACTTTAGCGGTTATATTTATTGGCTATTATAGTTTGCGATTTACGGGATGTATGAAAAAAATAATTAGCTGCATTGAGAATTTCTTTTTCAAGTATGGCAAAGTGATCTTCTTTATTATTATCCCTATTGCAATGATGTTATTTTCAGCTTACGTAAATTTCTTTAAGCCAGACTATCTATATGATTACGCCTACTATTTTAATAATCATCAAGATTATGATATGGTGAAAGATTATTATTTTATCTACTCTCATGTTTTTGATAATATTCTAAATTTCATTCGATGGGTAGGAGTGATTCTCATCCTTTGGAAAGCTCGTTCTGAAGAACAGAATTTTATTAAGTTTCTATTTATAATGATGTTGATTCTGTTTCTAAATCCATTAGCTACAACAGCAGTTGCTTATTTAATCGCTTCTAATGTTTTCTATCGAACTGTAGAAGTATTGTTTAATCCATTTACAGAAATGTTGATTATCTTAGTTATTTTTGAATGGATCGCTCAATGTGTTTGGATCAAACGTGGCTTAATGATAATCTTGTGTTGTGAAATTATTATTGGGCATGTTGCTTCTTATTTCAACTCGGAATGGGGATTATATACATTTCATATCAATGGAGGAAGAACTGTTAATCCTATATATAAAATCAGTAACGAAGAAATCGAAACTATCCATGTCTTAGAGAGCCTGATTCAAAGGGATAAAGATCGCTATGTCGGTGAACATCAACCTACGATTATTTCTCATGCCGAGGGAGTAAGAACATTCCTGCCTAACGTATATCAGATCTTCACAGCAAGAGATTATTATTATATCTGGAATCGTGTTGATTGGATTTTTTATGATCTCGCCCGGAGACATTATGATTGGGAAGCTCCGGCTACTGAAGATTATGGTAGAACATGTGGATATCTTGATTATTATAATGTGGATTATTTAATTGTCCAATATTGGGAGAATAGTGAGTTTGATAAAGCGACAGATGCTTGCTCGATAACAGAAGTGACAACATCTAAATATAAGGTTAAAAGCTTTACTAATTAAATGCAAATGGATACTGCAATAGAACTTCAACTGTTAGTGTGCTATTTTATTTGCTATGCATTTAAATTGTGAGGTATAATGAATAAGAAATAAAAGATTAGAGAGGAAAAAATATGAGTAAATTAGCTGTGCTTATTCCTTGTTATAATGAAGAATTAACGGTAGGTAAAGTTGTTAATGATTTTAAACGAGAACTACCCGAAGCAGATATTTATGTCTATGATAATAATTCTAAAGATAAAACAGTTGAATTAGCAAAGGCAGCAGGTGCTGACGTACGCAAGGAAACAAAACAGGGAAAAGGCAATGTTGTGCGCACAATGTTTAAAGAAATTGATGCCGATGTTTATATTCTTGTAGATGGAGATGATACCTATCCTGCAGAAGAAGTTGGGAAGTTGATAAAGCCAGTGTTAGATGGAGAAGCTGATATGGTTATTGGAGACAGACTATCCAACGGAACTTATTTTGCGGAGAATAAAAGAGGATTTCATGGATTTGGGAATAATTTAGTAAGAAACTTAATTAATTGGTTATTTAAGAGTAACATAAAAGACATTATGACTGGATATCGGGTATATAGCAGACGTTTTGTTAAAAATATGCCAATTATGAGTGCAGGATTTCAGATAGAAACAGAGATGACCATTTTTTCTTTAGTTTATAGAATGAAGATTGTTGAAATACCTATTACGTATCGTGATCGCCCTGAGGGAAGTGAATCAAAGTTAAATACTTTTTCAGATGGGTTTAAAGTTCTTATGACATTATTTGATCTATTTAAGAACTATAGACCAATGCTTTTTTTCAGTGGCATATGTTTCCTATTTTTATTGCTAGGAATTATCGTTGGTACCCCTGTGATTGTTGAGTTTATAAAAACTGCATACATAACCAAGGTGCCCAGTGCAGTGCTTGCGGCGGCTTTATTTATTATAGCCTTCTTATTGTTTTTTGTTGGTGTTATATTAGATGCGATAAAAAACCAGTCTTGTATTTTATTTGAAAATCAACTTAATCAATTTGAATATCATGAAGTTGAGAAGAATCGAGGGATTAAGAAGTGAAAAAATTATTTGTGGTATTTGTTATTGTGTTAGCTATTTGTGCGTTAGGTGGTTTTGGAATTCTTATCTATCAAAGAATTTTAAGCGCTCCAGCTGATGAGGTGAGTAAAGTTGATATTCCATTAAAAACGCCAGTACCATTAATCATTACTTCTACACCTGGAGAACTTATTGAAGATTGGAATCATACTTATAGAGTTATGGCTCATGCTCTCGGTGGAATTGAAAACTATGATTATACGAATTCATTAGAAGCATTTTATCAGAATTATAATGCTGGAACTAGGCTATTTGAGATAGACTTGGATACAACCTCTGATGGAGATATCTGTTTAATTCATACTTGGGAGGATTTCCGCAATAAATTAACAGATATAGGTGGAGATTGGCCAATGTCGACAGAAGAATTTAAACAAGCAAAAATTCATGGGAAATATACAACTGTGATGTTTAAGGATCTTCTTAAACTAATGGAAGAGATACCCGATTTTCATATTATTATCGATTCAAAAACATTTGATATTGAAGGGTCTGAAGTTATGTACAACCGAATGATGGAAGAGGTCAATGCAGTAAATCCCGAATTAGTTAAACGCATTGTGCCACAGGCATATACTCCAGAAATGTATGATTTTCTTAATGAAAATTATGACTTTGATAAAATCATATTTACACTTTATCACTACTATGTAGACTCGGATGGACAAAAAATATATGAATTTGTAAAAGATCGTAAGGTTCCGGTAGTAGTTATGCATATGGATAATGAATGGGCTACTAAAGTAATTACGGATATCTACGCTTATGCAGAAATGCAAGGCTATGAAGATGAGTTTACGATCTATATTCACACTGTAAATAAAATTGATGATGCACTGAATATTATTAATATAAATCATTTTTTTGGGGTTTATTCTGATTTCATTACTGAAGATAAAATCGGAAATATAATAAATAGGTAAATGAGGAGGTGAGCGGTAAATGTTAATTATTATTTTAATTTCTGTCTTAATTCTCTTTGTGTCTTACATTCTTGGTATTTTAATTAATGAAAGTTTTATTCCAGCTAATTTAAGATTTAAGTACTCAATGCCGATAGGAGTTATTGCAAACATTGGAATTTTACAATGTCTGTATTATCCTTTGCAGTTCATGGACTTACCTATTAAATGGTTTTCATTAGTTACAATACTATTTTTCGCTATTGTAATATTTTTAGGAGTATTTAAAATTGAAATAATTAAAAGAGATCTAAAGAAAATACGTGATAACAAACTTGAATTGTTATTTGCTTTATTAATTTTTATCATGTTTGTTATAATATATTATTATGTAGACTTCCCACGAAGAACAGATGATTTATATTTTTATATTCCATATGTAATAAATAAAGTGACAACTCCATCTAGAGCAATTGGAAGAATATTTTATGATTTTCAGGGGTTTTATGATTTGCTAGCGGTAATTGTTAATTTTAGTGATAAAATCATAGACGCAGGCAGCATGCAGGCTATATTACCCATAGCTATAATGACTTGGGTTCCTTCCATAATAATATATATGATAATTCCGTTGACATTATTTAACATATATCATAGATTGAAGCAACACTATAATAAAATTAATATAATTTATTCTGTTGTATTAGTAGTAGTATATATTTTGTCTATGTATTGGTTTTTCCAAACACCTTACATAGGAAATACTTTCCGTAGAATTACAATCTCTATTATTTTTGAATTGATATATATATATATATCTGTAAGGAATAAGAGAACTGCGGTTGTTTTATCACTTTCTATTATTTCAATTATTTCTCAGACAAGTACGGGATTTATTTTTTCTGCTATAATAATATATATATTATTATGCTTTTTAGGGCTTACACATTCGAAAGAATACATAACAGATTTATTAATAATTTCCATCGGCCCTGCAATTTATATGTGTATTCTGTATCATTTTCTTCTTTTATTTGTTATTGGCTGTTATGTTCTTTGTTTAACTTTTGTATTAACAAAAAAAGGGTACATATTAGAAAACTTATGGAATAAATTGAGTTTATCTGTTATGTTGTTATTACCTATTATTTTTTCAGTTACAATCCATCTCCCTTTTTATGATTATTCAGGTGATTTTGATATGAGTTATTTTGTAATTGAGAATTTTTCCTTTTTTGATCCACATCAATTCGAAGGTATTGTTAATCTGCTAGATTTTCATTTTACTAATATAGTTGAGATAGTAAAATCTGTGTTTTGTGTTATATTTTGGTATATTATTGGATATGAAACTTATTATTGTTTAAAAAGAGATAAAATCAAATTTTTTGGAATAGCTAATCTCATAATTTTCACTACATTTTTTAACCCATTTGTAATGGGGTTTGTAATGGACAACATAACTGATGTTGTTTATTTTAGACTTTATGATCTGTTTTTTAATTTTGCTACAATCATATTTGGCATTACTGTAGCGATTACTTATTTTGAACAAAAAAATATTAGAATCGCATTAATGTTTATTTTATTTATCTGTGTAATATTTGAAATACCAAAAAATCAGACTTGGTATAGCATGAACTATTCAAATGATTTCGCATCACATCTAAATCATGCGGATTCTTTAGATGTGTCTGTGATAAATGAATTAATGGACTATGCTAAAGAGGAGAATAATACTACTCCTATTATAGCGTCTCAAATATATTCTAGTGGCGCGCTAACTGATAGGGTTTTGATTAATGTTAAGGATAATATATATAAATATGACTTATCTGACGATAGTGATGAGGCGATTTTGCAAAGAGTATTATATAGAAATGAGCCAGGTCTTCCAGAAATTAAAGAAGACTATCTAAAAGCGTGTTCACTGTTAAGGGATAAAAAAGTACAATATACAGTAATTGATGCTCAGTACAATTGGGAATTAGAATCAGGCATTGGATATTGTGGAGAAAAAATATTCGAGAAAGAAAACTACAGAGTCTTTAAAATGCATTATGACTGGTTGCAATGGTCAATGCCGGAGGAATATGTAAATGAAGAATAATTTGATTAAATATAAAATTCCTCTTCTTTTGATTTTGATTTCATTCTGTTTTATTCTCGTTGCTTTTTATCCATATATCACTAATAATCGTCCGTTTTTGTTTAGCGCGGATCAGCAACTGCAATATAATTATTTTTATCAAGAGTGGGATAGAATGATTGAATTACTTTTAGAAAATCACATACCTCCATTTTATTCTTTTAATACTTTCCTTGGTAATAATTTCTTTGCGAGTAAAGCTTATTATGTTACAGGAGATATCTTTTTTGGCTTGATTCGTTTGTTTGATTCTATAGAGTTTGGCTTAATGATTGAAACCTTTCTGTTAATAATAATTTCATCTCTGACTTTTTCCTATTTTTTAAAATGCTTCGGCATTAAAAAGAGAAATATAATCATTTGGGCTTCAATATTATATGCGTTTAGTGGAATAGCCGAATTGTACGTTGGGCAATATATGTTTCATAGATTCTATTGTTTTTTGCCTTTATTGTTAGCGGGAGTGGAAAAATTCAGAACTAAAAAAAGTTTATCGTTATTTTGTGTTTCTACCTTTATTCTGTTTTTATCAAATTATTATTTTATGTTTTCAACAAGCCTATATCTTGTTATTTATTATTTTTTTACAACGATATATCATTCAGATAGTGAGATTAAAATTATATATATAATAAGAAGTGCCATTCCGCTGATTGTTAGTTATTTTGTAGGCTTTATGATGAGCTGCATACTTATTTTTCCAGCTATCCTTTATGTGTTAGGAAATGATAGAATTGGTAACAGTGATACAATCCAGCTTATATTTGATCTGAAGGTTTATATTGGTCTATTTTTTAGCTATCTAGCTTATCCTTTTAACGTTTACACAGATATCCCAAATATGTTTGTTTCAGGACAAAACGGTCATCTAACATGGTATTCGCTTACTACGTCCATAGCTCTAATTCCCCCTTTATTTTCTATCTTTGTTTCAAAAGATAAAAAGGCTAGGATACTTCGTTGTTTTTACATTTTATTATTATTTTTCTTATTGATTCCGGGCTTAAATTCCATTATGCATGGATTTAGTGAACCTTCGTTTCGGTGGATATTTCTTATCGTTGTTACTAATCTGTTGATATTCTCAATAGTGATGGATAATGATTTATTAAAAATAAAAATAGTCCAAGGTGGTTTTGTTTACTTATTTGTGTTTTCTGTTTTCCTGATTTTTGGGTTTTTAGTTAAAGTAATTGACATTAAAACTTATATTACATATTTAATTTCCATAGTTATATTTTTGTTGCTTTTGTTTTTCTATAATTATTTGTATAAGAAAAATAAGATTACGAGAGTAATGATAATTTCGTGTGTCGAAATTTTATCTTTATATACAATATCTTTACAGATACTAAATAAAAACTACTATGAGTTTGTTCCTTCTTTGAATAAAGACTATATACACTATAACGATAGCTTGGATATTGATAAATTTTATAGAATGTATGTTAATCCTGAAAATCTATTACCGACTTCTGATCTGAATTTAAATCAAAGTATAAATATGGGATATAAATCAACATCTACTTATGATTCTATGATTGAACCAAATTTGAAGTTATTTCTCAAGCTTAATAATTTTGATTGGCATATAGTTTCGCTTGAAAATCCTGAAGTCTTACGAATGTTAGGTGTAAAATATTATTATGTAGTTGATGAATCAGAACTACCCGAAGGATATAAATTTAAATACACAACGAACGTTAATCATTTTAAAGTATATGAGATGATGGATTATAGACCTATCGGTTTTACATATGATAAGTTTGTAAGGGAAAATGAATGTTTAGAAGGAAACTGCAAGATTAACTGGAATGAACAATTAATAGTTGATGATGATTTAATGGAAAAAATTGAAAGTAATGATCTGCAAGAAGGTACAAACTTTGATTTGATAGAGTATTTTAATGAAAATAGTTTATATGGAAACATAAATTTAACTAAACCTGCTGTAGTATTTTTTAGTATTCCATATAATAAGGGATGGCAGATATATGATAATAATGAATATATTCAATATTATAACGTCCAAGGAGGATTTATAGGTGTTTATTTAGAACCAGGAGATCATTATATAAACTTAATATATAAGCCACCTGGATTGAAAATGGGGATTGTTTTAAGTGCGAGTGGTGTAATTTTATTCATTTGCTTAATAATCAATGATATACGAATTAGAAAAAGAGATAAAAAAATATGAGAGGATCTTTTACATGGAGGCATTAGTTATGGATAAATTGAAGAAACACTTATTAAGTAATCTGGATATATTATGTTTTTTCTTCGGTATAATTTTTTTAGATTGTTACTTCAGATATCAATTGAATTTCAACTTGAATAATTTGAGAGTAATAATTGTTGATATTTTTATCAGTTTGTTCTTCTGCTCGTTTTTATTTCTCTTTGGAAAAAAAGCTAGACTATTTTCAGGAGTATTAATTTTGAGTTTTTTATCAATTTTGTGCTTCTGTCAAAATTTACATTATAATTACTTTTCTACGTTTTTTTCATTCTCGAAGGCAAGTATACTTCAAGAATTTTTCCAGGTGAAAAATGAAGCAGCGGGTAAAATTACAATTGATTT
Organism: Holdemania massiliensis; assembly: GCF_022440805.1. Lineage (NCBI taxonomy): Bacteria > Bacillati > Bacillota > Erysipelotrichia > Erysipelotrichales > Erysipelotrichaceae > Holdemania > Holdemania massiliensis. Next base: position 1,346,115 of record NZ_JAKNTK010000001.1, read on the forward strand.
ATTCGTTTATTTCGTTCCATTGCTTATTTTTATTCTGTGTAATTTAATAAAAGGAAAACAAATTAAGTCTTTATATACTATTCGCTTTATAATATTTATAACTTTGTCTATTTTTACTTCATGTTGTCTGTTTTTAACTTTTACAAATTATTCAGATAGTAGCAAAAAGAGTGAAAGTGACAATTATTTATATGAATCTCTTTATAATAAAACTAGGGCTGTAGAAAGACTTGGATTATATTCATATACACTAAGAGATGCTCAATTAACGTTGATAAATAAAGCCGATAATATTGATGAAGACAAAGCGATGATTGACATATATATTGAAGAACACGGCTATACAAGTTCAAATAATGAGTTTACTGGGTTATTTAAAGGAAAAAATTTAATACTAGTATTATGTGAATCTTTGTCATCTATTGTAATTGATGAAGAACTTACCCCTACGTTGTATAAGATGAAAACACAAGGGATTAATTTTAACAATCATTATGCACCTGTTTATCAATCAGCAACTGCGGATAGTGAATTTATGAGTCTCACATCTCAAATACCATCAATAGAAAAAGGGCCACTAGCTTATGATTTTTATGAAAATGTTTTTCCTAAAGCTTTGCCTATAATGTTTAAAGATGAGGGATATTCTGCTAATTCATTTCATTCTTTTAAAAAAGATTTTTATAATCGCGAGACTCTTCATTATACGTATGGTTTTACATATTTGTATGACTGGGTAGACCTTAACTTAGAAAAACGCCCTGAATTTGTAGAAGCATATAACTGGATACATGATAGAGAGTTATTTAAAAAAGTTGTAGAGATTACTAATCAGGATATTAGTGAACCGTTTTTTGATTTTGTTATTAGTGTGTCAGGTCACATTCCATATGTCAGAGAAAGATATGAACTTGAATATGATTTATGGCAGACCATATTACTTCACGGTGAAGCTGGCGAAAAATATTCTACAGAAGCACTTTGTTATTTGGCTGCTCAGAAAACATTAGATACAGGTCTTGAAACTTTGATTGAGGAATTAGATAAAACAGGTCAGCTTGAAAATACTGTAATTGCAATTTACGGTGATCATTATCCGTACGGATTAACAAAATCGGCAATGAAAGAGTTATTTCCAGATTTGCCAAATGATTATGAAATTAATAAAGTTCCTTTCATTATTTGGACACCGAATTTCGAGAATCCAATTACTATAGACGAAGTTACATCAACTTATGATATTATGCCTACATTATGTAATCTGTTTAATTTGAGTTTAGAGGGAAGATTTATAGTAGGGCGCGATGCTTTGTCCCAAACTGAAGGGATCGTTATATTTGAGGATCGCTCATGGCTGACAGATCGAGCTTATTATGATGCTACAAAAGGAAATGTAATTAAACTAGATCCAACAATTACGGATCAGGAAATAGAAGAAACTAGCGATCAGATTTTTGAAGAAATCTTGATAAGTCAAAAAATATTATCATTAGACTATTATGCAGGAAAATATGCGGAGGATCAGTAAGGTTATAGGAAAGACATAAGTAAGTCGTTGTATTATTCGTAGAAATTATTTTGGATGTAGGATATTTTATACTAACGTTATGATCCATAAATGCTTACATAATGTATTAAATTCTTAATGTTTGGATATTGTAAAGTGAATGAATAATATGTAGAATACTAATGTTATAAATGGAAAAACTATGAAAGGTATGGACTATGAAAAAAAAAATAAGATATCTTATAATAAACGGCTTGTTAATACTAGTTGCTTTGATCTGCTTTTTTAGTGTCTTCGGTTTAAATGATGGATATTCAGTTTCACTAAACGATGAAGAGTTGATAGCGAATGGAAATTGCAAAATTGAAGAAGGAAAAATAACATTGGATAATGATCAATGTACGTTTTTGTCTACAGTTTTAGATAATGGTAAATATAATGTTAACATGTTTTATAAAAGTAAGGGTAATGTTAGCGTTAATTTATTTAGCTCAAAATATGTTGATGAAAAGAATGTAGCTGGAAAGAGTTTTGCTTATTCAAATCTTGTAGATTCAGTTATGTATCAAGAGTTCGAAGTATCACTTGATAAACGTATTAGTGATTTTGATTTTTATTTATCTGGTTCCGGTGTAATTGAAATTAATGATATTTCTATAAGTTATATTGGAAAATATTATAATGACAATTTCATTTGTATTCTTTTGTTAGTTGTTTTCTTAATTTTATTAGCTGTTATAAATGTTAACGGAAAATTTCGAGAAATGCTCTACAATAAGAGTAACTTTTATGTTTTCGTGTTGTTGATATCAATTTTTATTATAGTAAGCTTACCTGTGTTGGGAGGGGACAGTCTTCATAATCCGGCTTTTCAAGACTTAGAATATCATTTAAATCGTATCCAAGGCTTGACTGATGCGATTAGAACTGAAAATTTTCCTATTCGTATACATTCTAGTGAGTTTGGATATTATGGCCAGGCTGAATCTGTATTCTATCCTGAATTGTTTATAATGATTCCAGCGATGTTACGCTTAGGCTGTATGTCGCTAATGAATTCATACAGAATATTTGAATTGATAATTAATGCTGTTACGATTTTAGTTGCTTATATTTCTTTTAAAAAAATTTTTAAAAGCAGAAAAGTAGGGTTAGTAGGTACTACTTTATACACATTTTCAATATATCGACTAACCGCACTTTATGTGCGATCCGCAGTAGGTGAGTTTTGTGCTATGATTTTTTTCCCATTACTTGTTTGGGGAATTTATGAAATGTTTTTTGGAGATGAAAAAAAGTGGTGGCTATCTACAGTTGCAATGACTGGTATTCTGCAGTCTCATCTTATTTCTACGGAACTTAGTGCAATTGTGTGTGTATTTTTCGGGATAATCCACTTACCCATGCTGCTAAAAAATAAAATCCGATTTATTTCAATTATTAAGGCAATTACCTTCTTTATTTTACTTAATTTATGGTGGCTAATTCCATTTTTAGATTTTTCGAATGCTGGTATAGGCATCTCAGATTTAAGAGTAGGTATTCAAGAACCAATAGTTAAGGAAATATGGAAGCTATTTGCAATATTTTATCCTTTAGACGCAGGGAATCAAATGCCATTTAGTATTGGCTTGTTATTATTTGTTGGTGGCTGTAGTTATTTAATATTACAGTTTAAGACCTCTTTTAGGAATAAGTCGTTTAACAAACAAGGATTATTATTGCTTGGTTTCGTGGCTGTTTTGCTATGGGGATCAACGGCCTATTTTCCATGGAATAACTCGTTTAGTATTTTAAAATCTATAGGTAGTACTTTACAGTTTTCTTGGAGAATGCTGTCAATAGCTACTGTCCTTTTGACTTTGATATGTTTAATACAGATTAACTATTTTAAGAATAACAAAAAAAGTGATTTTGTTATAATTGTTTTGTTCATTTCTTCTGTTCTATTGGCTAGTCCTATAATATGTAGGTATCAGAAAGTGATTCCTATAGTTGCAACAAAGACATATCAAGCTAATGTCGATGATGATAGATATACGCTAGGAGGATGGTATTTTCCTAAAAACACAGAAATATACTATTTGTTTTATGAGCCGGGTACTGTTAAAAGTAAACTAGAGCTAGAGATTACTGATTTTAAACGTCAAGGAAGTTATTTGCATTTTGAATTTAAAAGTGATGCTAATAATAATATCGTAGAGTTACCGGTTCTATTTTACCCTGGATATGAAGTGAAAGTAAATGAAAAGCAAGTGCCAATAAGAATGAGTAAAAATAATCTTATAGAATTTGATTTAAATAGTTATGAAGGGAAAGTTACTCTAGATTATGTTGGAAAATTATCATATACTATATGCAATTGGGTTTCATTGATATCTTTGATTTTACTTATATATAGTGTAGCAAAGGAAAATAAGTTATGAAATGGTTAAAATTAACGAGAGTTCATCACTATATAAAGAATATACTTATATTCTTTCCGATGTTTTTTAATGGTTCGATTTTTGATTTTGAGTTATTGAAAGTTAGTTTTTTGGGCTTCTTGGCGTTTGGATTTACTTCTTCCATTATTTATATCATTAATGATTTGCATGATTTAGAAAAAGATAAGAAGCATCCAACTAAATGTAAACGCCCATTAGCCGCAGGTCAAATCAAAAAAAATCAAGCAGTATATATGATTTTAGGACTGATAACAGTAACTTTATTTATCCATATTTATTATATAGAATTGATTCCATCAGCAAGTTGGCTTCTTTTATATTTTGTATTAAATCTGTTGTATAGTCTGAAATTAAAAAATGTACCAATAATTGACATTGCAATTTTGGTCTCTGGTTTCTTGATAAGAGTCCTCTATGGTGCAGCAATTACTGGAGTTGTTCTTTCTAATTGGCTTATTTTAACTGTTATGTCCGTTTCTTTTTATTTAGCGTTGGGTAAAAGACGAAATGAATATCAGGATCATGGTGAAGAAACTAGAGAAGTCTTAAAGTACTACAATTACGAATTTCTGGATAAAAATATGACGGTTTCACTAGCTCTATCTGATATTTTTTATTCCCTGTGGAGTGTTAATATGATTGATAAAGGGAAGTATTCTTCATTTCTAATTTGGACAATACCTCTTATACTTTTAATACAAATGAAGTATAGTTTAAACATTGAAGGAAATTCTGATGGAGATCCAGTGGAAGTATTATTTCGGGATAAGGTTTTAATTAGCATGGTTATTGTTTTTTTCTTATTTATGTTTGTGGTTTTGTATGGATGACTTAAATGGAAAGATGAAAGGTAAAGGTTATGATAAATTTTTAGTAATGATTCTTTTATTTCTTCACTTTTGATTTGATTACTGAACATAGCTAAAATATCTTGTAACAAATGAAGAGGGATGCAGTAATAAGTTTGAAATCAATTATTAGTTATGCAGTATAGACATAAATTGTGTAGAATGCAAAAAGATGCTGAGCAGAAGATGAGTTTATCAATTTCATTGTACTTGAGGATGATTTGAAATTTTGAAGATTTGTTATACCCTAAGAATGGGAGCAGTGTTTAAAGAACTGATTAGTGACCACTGAAAATAAGAAAGGAATTATTATCTATAAGATGAAAAATTTTTGGAATATAGATGGAAGAAAAAAAATATTACCGTACATATGTTTAGTTGGTTTAGTTGCTATTGTTTGTTTTTTCATGTTCCTACCTAACTTGATAGCACAGAGGCCTGTAGCGTATGGAACTGATTTAAAACCAGAACAGTTGTTTTTTAATATGGAATTCACTAATTTAATAACTAACTTTTTTAAAACAGGTACGTTCCCTTTTTATTCGTGGTCGTTGTTTTTAGGAACTAATTTTTATTCATCACAAACTTTCTATGTAATGACAGATATATTTGGTTGGTTAGGATTATTGCTTAATAGTGTTAATTTTTTTGATAGAGCATTGTTACTTGAAATATTAAAGTTTATCTTGTCCGCTCTCACTATGTATGCTTTATTAAATGAAATAATATCAAATAAAAAGATTCAGTGGATCGGATCAATTTCTTATGCATTTAGTAGTTGGGCAATATTCTATAGTGGACAACTTATGTTTCATTCTTTTTATGTTTTTGTTCCACTTTATTTTTTGGGGATAGAGAGATACTTAAAATATAATAAAAAATTATTGTTTATTATGAGCGTATCTATACTTGCCTTTTCAAATTGGTATTTTTTCTACACTTTGTCTTTTTTTACTCCAATTTACTATATCTATAGATTTTATATAATTAACAATGGTTTTGAGAAGATTTTCCCTAAAACGGCTAAGATTATAGGCCTATATTTCATTGGCGTCCTAATATCAGCAATTACCTTGATTCCAACTTTATTCTATATTAGAGAGAATAATCGATTAGGTTTGACCACTGACCTATTATTTGCTGATAAGCAAATTTATTTACATATACTTAGCGCAATGTTTGCACCTAATTATTTATACATATATCAAAGCAATGTCTTCGAAACTAACTGGCACGTTACTCGTGAACTTTGTATTTGGGCAGGATCTTTTACAGCATTAGGCGTACTTGCTTTACTTTCTTTTAAAGAGAAAAAGTTTAGAAATGCTTCTCTGTTAGTTTATTTAGTTATTCTTATTTTACTAATATGTCCTATTGGAAATGCAGCAATGCATGGCTTCAGTGAGCCATCATTCAGATGGACTTTTATAATATCAACTTTTAATATCTTAGTCGCTTGTCATTGTATGGTAGATGAAGATAATATTGATAAAGGAAAATTTAAAAAGTATATTTTTATTAGCGTATTTTTGTGTTTTATTATTGTTCCATTAACTTCGCTTATTAGAAATGACTATTCTGAATTCTTAATACTATATAAGGATCAATGGATGTTGTTTATCCTTTGTGGCGGGATAATGTTAATTTATTCATTGCTGATTTTAAAAGATTCGAAGAATAAAATATTTTGGTTTTTAGTCTTAACTTTAGTTGAAACATCTTTTTTTGGTTATAGTTTATATAATAAGGTATTGGATAGATCTGATAGAGGTACTTATGAATTTGTTGATAAAGTTACACATGTTCTGCAAGATAATGATAACGAACTAAATAATTATCTAAATTATTTGAATGACCAAAATTATGCTGAATATTACAGAGTTTATGTTCCACACGACTCTTTATATTGGTTTTATAGTCATAATATGTCAGTTGCGTATCAATTGAATGGGTTTATGGTATATGATTCAACATATTCGCCAAGTATTAATAAATTGAAAGATCTAGCTCCTCAAATAGTGGAATATAACTCGGGTATGATATTTAATATAAAAGATCCAGATATATTACAATTTTTAAATGTGAAATATGCTCTTGTTTTAAATGAAGATGAGTTACCTGAAAAAATAAACTGGAAATTAGTAGAGAGAGAATATAGAGGGAGTATACAAGTTTATGAAAATCAAAATTACAGGCCGTTAGGAACAACCTATGGTAAAATTATAACCTACGAGAATTATCTTGAGAGTAGTACTAATCTTGACGTTTTAAATGATACAATTGTATGTGAAGAAAAAGATTTTCTTAATATAAAATCGTATTTGAAAGCAGAAGAGAAAACTGAGTTAACCAATATTGAATATAGTGGAAATCACTTGTCTGGATCTTGCTATAGTAAAAACGATAGTTTTATGATTATTACGTTGCCATTTGATAAAGGATGGAAGATTCTTAATAATGGCAAACCAATGCCAGTTTATAATATAAATGGAGGATTTATAGGTATTCCCGTTGATGCAGGAGAAAATCACATTGAAATGTATTTCGTTCCTGAGGGGTTTAAATTGGGTGTTTTGTTTAGTGGTATAGGTATAATTGCGTTTTTAGCTGTTATCTTTGGTGAAGTTAGAAGAAAATCAAAAAAAGTAATTTAAAGTTGTAATAAGCTCTGAATTTACAGAGCTTTTTTGATATAATGATGGATATGAATGAAACGAGGTTGTTTTATGAGAAAGAAAGTTTCTATAGTAGTCCCCTGTTATTTTAATGAATTGAATATTCCAGAAACTTATTCAGTTATCAAAAAGGATGTTTTTGAAAAAGTTAAAGATATCGATTTTGAAATAGTATTTGTAGATGATGGCTCTAAAGATAAAACATTTGATGAATTAAAAAAGGTTCATAATATAGATTCTAGAGTCAAAATAGTGAAGTTATCAAGAAATTTTGGAGAATTCCGGGCAATTATTGCTGGCTTGAGCCAAGCTACAGGGAATGCCATGGTTGTTATGAGCGCAGATTTACAAGATCCTCCATACTTGATTGTGGAAATGATTCAACATTGGCAAGCTGGTGAAAAAGTAGTTATTGCAGCAAGAAGTAAACGTAATGAGCCTTGGATAAAAAATTTTTTTGCGAATACATATTATAAAATTGTAAGAAAGTTAGTCATTAAGGACTATCCAGAGCAAGGATTTGATTTTTTTCTGATCGATAGAAGTGTCTCTAATATCTTAGTAAATATGCAGGAAAAAAATTCTTCTATCTATGTTCAGTTAATTTGGACAGGATTTAATCCTAAGGTTATTGAATATACTAGACAAGCACGTGAAAAAGGAAAATCAATGTGGTCCTATCGAAAAAGGATTAATCTTTTTATTGATACGTTCATTGTATTCTCATATACTCCAATCAGATGGATCAGTGGATTTGGATTCATAATGAGTATCAGTGGCTTTATCTCGGCTTTAGTTCTTATTTATGATAAATTAATGCATGGCACTAACGTTGCCGGATGGACTTCCTTAATGGTTGTTGTCTTAGTGTTGGCGGGTGTTCAAATGATTATGCTAGGAGTTATTGGTGAATATATGTGGAGAAATTTAGATGAATCGAGAAAACGACCTTTATACATTATTGATCAAATAATTGAAGGTGAAGAGAATGAATAACGTATACTTACAAGCATTTAAAGCACATGGAAGTGATAACGATGGTTATCTTAGTGCTATTGAAAGAAATACAGGATTACCATTTGATATTAAAAGAGTGTATACGGTTATTGATACGAAGGAAGGGAATATTAGAGGTTATCATGCCCATAAAACTCTTAATCAGATCTTTTTTGCTTTAAAGGGAAAAATAGTGGCTTATTGTGAAAATCCAGAGGGAGAAAAAGAAAAATTTGAATTAGATGATCCTCATGTTGGCCTTATTTGCGGACCGCATATCTGGCATACATTAACATATTATGATGATGCAATATTAATGGTTTTAGCGAGCGAAGGATATGACGAAGCGGATTACATTAGAGATTATAATGAATTCAAAAAATTGAAAGAAGGATAAAATTATGAAAGTAGAAAATAATCAATTGCGTCTTCAATATTTGATGTATAAAAAAGAATATTTAAAAAAAGTCGAAGAAGTTCTTGATAGCGGATGGTATGTATTAGGAAATGAAGTAAAATGTTTTGAAAATGAATTCGCAAAGTACAATGATGCTAAATATTGTGTGGGAGTAGCAAGCGGGTTAGATGCTTTAATATTAGCTTTTGAGGCGCTACATTTAAATCCTGGAGATGAAGTTATAGCTCCTGCTAATACGTATATAGCGTCAATTATGGGATTTACTAGAAATGGTTTAATTCCAAAGTTTGTTGAACCAGATGAGTTTTACAATATTGATCCCTTAAAAATAGAAGAAGCAATAGGGCCAAGAACTAAGGCAATCTGTGTAGTACATTTATATGGTCAAATAGCTAATATGCCAAAAATAATGGAAATTGCGCAGAAATATAATTTAAAAGTTATTGAGGACTGCGCACAGTCGCATGGAGCTTCAATCAATAATAAGAAATGTGGTACATGGGGGGATGTTGGATGTTTCAGCTTTTATCCAACAAAGAATTTAGGTGGATTTGGTGATGGTGGAGCAATTATTACCAATAATCAAGATATACAAGAAGAAATAAGGATGTTGAGAAATTATGGCTCAAGAAAAACGTATTATTTTGAGAAAGTTGGGCATAATTCACGGTTAGATGAACTTCAAGCAGGAATGCTTCGAGTTAAATTAAAACATCTTGATGAATTGACTACGTTGAGAAGAAATGATGCATTAAGATACATTAAAGAAATTAAAAATCCAAGCATCATACTTCCAAAAATGCAATTTGGAGAAACGGGTCATGTATTTCATTTATTTGTTGTTCAAGTAGAGAATCGTGATAACTTTATGAATTATTGTGCTAATAATGAAATCGGATTAAATATACATTATCCTCAGCCTCCTCATTTAAGTGACGCATATAAACATTTAGGATATGGTACTGGAGATTTCCCAATTACCGAAAGTATTGCTAACAAAGTTGTATCAATTCCATTATATAGTGGGATTCCAAGCGAGCAATTAGATTATGTAATTGATACGTTAAATAACTATACTGATTAATTTTTTTAGAGTATTCAAGAGGTGATAAGATGAATGATAATAAATACAATAAAATATTCTCAGTATTTGTAGTTAGTATTTTAACGATTGTAGGCATTTTAATTTTTGTTTTGCCAAATGAAGAAATATCTGCTATAGAAAATCGAAAATTATCTATGGTTGCTTCATTAGGAAAGAAAAGTTATATAGAAGGCGAATTTCAAAGTCAACTTGAAAATGTACTCTCAGATCAATTTTTGGGAAGATATAATTTTGTCAAAATGAAGAAGAAATTAGATTATGAATTTTTGAATCTTGCTTATTTTAATTCTGATTTAGATTTAGTGTTGCGTCCACTAGGAGAAAGTGGAGTTAGTCAGATCGGAAATTCAAAATACATGATGGATAATTTACTTATATATGATGATATTTCTAACCAAAGAATTATTGACAAAGCAAATCAAATAAATAGGTTCCAGAAAAGAAATTCAAATGTTGAAGTATATGTATACTTGCCTGTAAATCTACATGAAACAGGATTATTTGACGAAGCTAATGGCATTGATTCCGCTGGAAAATATTACACAAAAACTTTAGAAGATTTTATAGAAGTTCCGTATAAAAACTTAGTTGTTCAATCAGAAAATGATATTTATGAATATTTTCAATCTAGTGATCATCACTTAAATAATAAAGGTTTAGATAAAATGTATCATGATATAATGGAATTAATTGGAGAAGAAGCAAAAGAACCCATTAGTGAAGATTGTCATGTTGGAATGAATTTTTATGGAACATATTCATCACGGACGGGCTATATTTTGGAACCAGATCAATTTTGTAAATATAGCTATGATATTGAACCATATAGTGTAATTTATAACAATGAAATAATTAGTAAGTCTGGTAAGAATGATTTTGAAAAATTTAATGTTAATGATATTAAAGAAGAATATCCTTATTTTTATAATTATGCGTATGATAGTTATGAACCTCTAGCGATGTATGATTTTAATCAAGAAAACAAGAAGAACGTTCTGTTAGTTGGTGATTCATTAAGCAGAGGATTTATTGAAACTTTTGCATCTTCTTTTAATAAGACATTCCGGCTAGTTCCATATGATTATACGATGCAAAATAATGAGTATTTTGACTATGATAAATTTGTTGAAGAAAATGATATTGACATAGTAATTTTTTGTTACGGACTAGTAAATTACTATTATCAAGACGAATGGGGAGATCGCTGGTTACAAACAACAATAGAAGAAAGTCCAATTAAGTGAGGTAATTTCTAATGCTATTCAGTAGTTTAACATTTTTGTTTGTTTATTTTCCAATAGTATTAATTTTATATTATTTGGTAAAGAGTAGAACTAAGAAAAATTTAGTATTATTGATCTTCTCTCTACTTTTTTATTCTTGGGGAGAACCTAAACTAGTTTGTTTGATGCTGTTTGAAGTTTTTGTGACTTTTATTTTAGTGCTGAAAATGAGCGATACTCACGATCAGAAGAAAAAAAGGAAGTATTTAATTTTAGAAATCATATTTATTATTACATTCTTATTTTTATTTAAATATTACAATTTTTTTATTGTCAGAATACTGAAATTAAATAGTCTTGCTCTTTCAATCAGCTTGCCAATCGGAATTAGTTTTTATTCCTTTCAAATCATTTCTTATGCTGTTGATGTTTATAGGGGCCAAGTTGAAGTCCAAAAAAATGTATTTGATTTAACTCTATATGTGTCTTTTTTCCCTCAATTGATCGCTGGTCCCATTGTTAGATATAGTACTATCGTTAAAGAATTAAAAGAAAGAAAAGAAAATGTCAATGATTTCGCATACGGCTTGAGACGTTTTATAATAGGATTAAGTAAGAAGGTTATAATTTCTAATCAAATGGCAATTGTTTCGGATAAGGTTTTTTTATCAGCAAACATAGTTTCTTTTTCAAGTGGAATGTATTGGTTGGCTGCATTAAGTTTTATGTTTCAAATTTATTTTGATTTTAGCGGATACAGTGATATGGCAATAGGTTTAGGAAGGATGTTTGGTTTCCACTTTTTAGAAAACTTTAACTATCCGTATACTTCGACATCAATCACCGATTTTTGGAGAAGATGGCATATGTCTCTATCATCTTGGTTTAGAGATTATGTTTATATTCCTTTAGGTGGGAATCGCGTAACGAAATTTCGATGGCTCATGAATATTTTGATTGTTTGGTGTTTAACAGGTTTATGGCATGGAGCCTCTTTTAATTTTGTATTATGGGGGTTGTACTATGGTATTCTTTTAATAGTAGAGAAATTATTTTTAGGAAAAGTCTTGAAAAAATTACCTGGTTTAAATTGGATCATTGTCATGTTATTTGTATTATTTGGTTGGGTTCTTTTTAATGCTCCAAGTGGGGAAACCGCATTATTCATGATTAAGAAAATGTTATCAGGTTTTGAAGGTATAAATCGTTCTACGTTAAATAATCTTAATATTCTATATTTGTGGGAATATTATGTTATTGCTATAATAGGATGCTTTCCAATTTGTAAAAAAATTGGCTTAAAAATATTTAATACAAGATATGGAAAATTAATTTGTGATCTTTATTTATTAATTATTCTCTTTCTATGTGTGATGTTATTAGTGAATAATTCATATAATCCTTTTATTTACTTTAAATTTTGATTAATAGTTTTCTATAAAATAGGAGGTAAGCTAATGAAATACTTGGTTGGCGGGTTATATCCTGTGTTGCTGTTTATTATTGCTGCGACTTTATGGAACAATAAAAGCATTAAAAGAACGATACAAGAAAATAAAAAGTCAATTTTAGTTTTTTTAATTTTTAATTTCTTAGTCATTAATATTTTGCTGTTTTTTCATTTGCGACAAGAACAATTTATTGCTTATTGGGATTTTGGGGGATTTTGGCGTAAATCTGTAGAGTTTAACCAGATGATGAATCGCAGTGTTAAAGAGGCTATGGATAATCTTTGGTTTTCTTTGAATTATTCAGAGTATTCGTTTTTGCCTGAGTGGTTTTTATATTTTCCAACACAATTATTGGGAAATACTTATCCGCGATTTATACTCGCAATGTTTAATAGTTTTATACTTCCAGCTAATCTTATTTTATATATTTTTAGTTTAATGATTATTGAAAAGAATAAATTGACCGTGAAGAAGGTTTTTTTAGGAATGTTAATTGCAACGTTTGCAGGTAATCTTTATTCGATGGTTTTTGGTTACATAGGAAGTGCAGGCTTACCTTTTATTACAAGTGTATTATTATTAGTCTATGCGGATGGTTTAGAAAAGTTTAGCTGGAGAAATAATATATTTATCGGATTATCCATGATCATCTTACTCTTAGTAAGGCGGTGGTTTGCTTATTGGATTGTAGGTTTCTATGTGGCTTATACCTTAGCTTATTTAATTCGTGAAGGAATTGATCATGCTTTGACCAAAGAAAAAATCAAAGTACAGTTTTTGAATATGCTTGTTTGCGGATTAATTCCTTTAACTATTCTGTTAACTTTATTTTTCCCACTCTTTAGGACAATTACAACCTATAATTATGCGGAAGCCTATTCTGTAGCCAAAGTTGGAGGTGCAGCCTATATCATTGGTTGGTTCATTCAATTTTATGGCTGGCTTTTAATTCTTTTGTTGATTCCAGGCGTGGTCTATGGTATAAAGTCGAAAAAACATCGGCTTATTACTATTTTATGTATTATTCAGACTTTGGTGGCAATCATTTTATTTAATCGTGTTCAGAGCTTTGGATCCCATCATTATTACATTATTAATGGTCCGGTCATAATCCTCATGCTGATAGGATTACAAAAAATTGTTGACAGGTTCTCCGCTAAAACTAGCATGGTGCTCTTAGTGTCTTCTGCATGCCTGCTGACTGTGAATTTTTCAAAAACAGTTTTGTTTGGGAAGAATCAAAAAGCAGATCAGATTTTAGATAAGCTCAATGTGTTAATATCGGCGCCTTTTCCCGATTTACGAATTCGCAACGATTTAGATCAAATTCGTAATATGGCTGATTTTTTAGATAAAACTCCAGGTGAGTATGAATATGTTTATGTGTTGTCTAATTCTGTATTGTTTAATGATGACATGCTAAGAAATGCATTTTTTCCGGAAAAGAATGAAGGGGTAGCTAATTTATTAGTGGCTGATGCTTATGATTATCGAGACGGAATTCCGGAGGATTTCTTCCAATATTACTATATTGTTGTTGCTGATCCAATTCAGCTTCAATTCGGTGAGGAAAATCAAAAATGTGTTAGTATTTTGGCTGAATTTATGCTGAATTCTGAGGAGTCTGGTCCATACTATCGCATCGTTAGAGAATACGAATTGGATAATGATGTTCATGTTAATATCTATCAGAGAATAGAACAGGTTCCTAATTCAGTGCGTAGGGTTGTTAGTGAACGGTATCGTAAATTTTATCCACAGAATCCGGAGCTTTACGAGTTTTCTTTATTACCAGAATAAGATTATTTGTACATATTGTTAAGTTCTAAATTCTATTTTTTGATTTTAGGTTATACTTGGTTTTTATCAAATATATTATGAAGCAAAGGAAAGTCAAAGAGGAAATTAGAAAACTTAATCTCTGAATCTTTGTGCTTTTATATATAACTTCAACTTCTTTGCCAGATTGTTCATTGCTAAGAACGAAAGTGACAAAACCATTTTCCGAATCAGGGTATGGGTATAATGTTAAATCATTTATTTTTACTTCATAACCTTTGTAATAAGTTAATGGAATGATATAAGTAGTTTCTTCAGTAGTTGAAATTGATGTGAAAGTCAACTTATTGTACGATTCAGAAAAACCAATTTAACTCTTTGGCAAAGGGTTTGTATTTATTTTTCGCGTGTTGAATCGATAGTTGAATTCTTTATTAGGTAAGTATTCGGCATGCGCTAATTCACTCGAGTTAAAATTTACACTATCTCCAAATGTTGTTACTAATTTATCTATGTTTAATTGAGAATCTTCGGTAACCGATAATATAGGTAATGCTATTTGACAATTTAGCCAATAAATAACGCAAACTAGTTCTAATAATATAAGTATGCCTTTAAAACTTATCTTATAATGATCAAAAGTGTTTAAAAAAGCAGGGATCAAAAGAATACATGATAATATAAGTAATCGCCAAGGAAATTGAATTACAGCAAAAGCTTGTATTTTCCATAGGGTGGGAATCATTGCAAGAACAATTGTGATAATACCTAAGAAATAGGTGTGTTTGAAAAAGGAGTTTTTACTAAGGTTCTTGAAATGAAATAATGGTATAAGAATTAAAATTAAACTTGGTGTAAATATGTATGTTTTGTTGGCTATACCCAGGATATCTGAAAAATTCAAAACTAAGGTATTTAGAGGGGTATTATTTGTTATCGTTAGCAAATTAATTTGTTCTAACATTGGAAATAGAAAAAATGCAGATAATCCAATAGAAATGCTTATTGCTATAAAGGTATAGATGAAAATGGATTTATCATTAATAATTTTTCTTAAGTTTATGATTAAAAATACTAAGAACATAAAACAACTTAATAAGAAAGTTATATTATGAGATAAGAGTAAGCCTGTGTATCCAATTGTTAAGAGCCACCACTTTGTTTTATTAGCATAGAATAGATTATAAATCCCATACAAAGCTAAGGGTAGAAATATAAATGCAAAAATTTCTCCTAAAGCCCCTCTTGTATAGCAATCAGTTATTCTATAACCTGAAAAAATATAAAAAAACATTCCGACTGAAATAGAAAATATATTTCCTGTGAATTCGGATAGAAAAAAAGAAATTGAAAGACAAGTAAGAAATGTACACAATAACATTAAAATTTTGTAAGACTGAATAATTGTTAACCGAAAACAGTTCAATATTGCAGTTGGGTATAAGAGGATATTTGAATAAAAAATAGGTGACGCATAGCCATAATTAAAATTTTGTGTTTGAAATAAATAAGGATAAAAATCTCCATTGTTAATTGAGTTAGCAAGAGCTCGAATCCGATTCAAATGAAAGACTAAATCATCACTTCTTATTATTGAAGTAGAACTAAATAATAATCCACAAAATAAAAAAGATATAAGTACGGAAATAATTAAAATTTTCTTTTTCTTGGAAATCTGTAAGATGATGTTCATAATTTAACTCCTTTTGATTGTTATGAAATTGGAATTCTTGAAGATTCTGGTTTATAATAGTCCATGATAGAAATGGTGGAGGAAGCTATGCAGATGAAATTTAAAAAATTGCTCTTACCTGTCATGGTTATTATAATAGTTTTTCTTATATTTCTAAATGTTTTTTTTAATAACCGAGGTATTTATATATTGCCGGGCGATTCTGTAGAACAAATGTATCAGTTTTACCTTGGTGGATGGGAAAGATTTCATTCAGGTACATTGTCGCAATTTGAATGGTCATTAGGGGTTGGCGGTAATGTAATGGCATATGTTTATTATTTTTTAACAAGTCCATTTTTTTATGTTACTTTATTATTTCCAAGAGAACTGATCAAATATTTGTTTTTGAATTTAAATATGCTTAAGATAATCTTGCTATTTTTAACAACTTATTATTGGACTGGCAAAATTACGAAAAATATTAGATCTCGATTAATCGCGAGCTTCTCAATAGCTTTTTCAGGATGGATGTTTTTTTACTTCGCGTATAATATGTTTTTAGATGCTTTTCTATTTTATCCTTTAATTCTGGGATTTGTTGAAGTATATTTAAAGAAAAGCAAAATAACACCTTTAGTTCTAGGGATAGGAGCATTAGGAATTATCAATTACTATTTTTTATATATGTTTGTTCCTTTTTTATGCTTGTATGCTTTAATTCGATATATTGCAATCAACAGAAATAATTTACTATGGAAGAGCATGATTATAGAAGCGCTTAAATTTCTTGGTTATGTTTTGTTAGGTATAGGAATAAGCGCAGTTATATTAGTTCCTTGTGCATATTTAATCATGAATAGCAGCAGATTTACAGGAAGTAATATTAAAATGTTTGATACAATAGGAATTCATGAATTGATTTATTTTATAAGCACAATCTTCATCCCTGTTTTTGATCGATTTAACGCTAGCTATTATATACCAGAATTTACTCATGATTTTATTGGATGGGGGGGAGGCTGCAGCCTTTTTGCATTAATCATTACGCCATTGCTTTTACCAATGCTTTTTTGTGTAAAGGATAAATTGAAGCGAAACAGCTACTTTGTTTGTTATTTACTTCTAGGTTTTGTATTAATTTTTCAATATTTATGGTATTTATTACAGCGATCCGTCGATACAAGATGGACTTATATGTTTTTATTTTTAGGTGCTTTGTCAATGATTGAAATTAATGATGAACTGGAAGCAGGGTTAATTGAAAAGCGGAAGCTATTGTATTCAGGATTATTCTCTATTCTGTGTATTCTGGGCTTTGTGATAAATATGTACCTTCATCACTATTGGCCGAGAAAGCAAATGATAGAAGTTGGATTCGTTTCTTTGTTAGAAATTATTTTTCTTGTGCTTTATCTGTTTTATTTTCATTCGAAAAATCGTAAATCATGTGTGTTGATCCTGATCTTGGCTTTGGAAGCTCTTGCTTCGGGAAGAATATTTGTTGCTTACAATTATGCAATTGATCATAGTTATTTTGAACAGCCTGAGCAAACTACTGATGCAATCGATTATATTCACTCCATTGATAAAGGGTATTATCGCGTTTTGTATGCTTCAGAATCATATCAAATTCCAGGAGCTCCTGGAGCCTTTGTAATAACAACACCGAATGAGCCTTTCTCTAAAAATTATCCAGGTTTTTCATTTTATAATACAGTTTATAATGTGGAGACAGATGATTTCTATGATCGCTCAAGATCGAATTGGTTTGTATCAGAGGCGATGGGAAGGAATAAAGTTTACAATTTAATGTCAGCGAAGTATTGGATAACATATGATTTTGAGACACAGATTCCTGATCACTACCAGTATTTATACCATGATGAAGCTGGCTTTACGATTTATAAAAATCCCTATTTTATTGAACTAGGAAAGACTTACGAAAATACAATTAATAAAGATTATTATAAAACACTGCCAGTGTTTATACAAGATCAAATAATGCAAGATTATCTAGTGACTGAACAAAGTAATAATATAGAGTATGTACTTAATGATAACTTTAGCCATATTGGTCAATTACCTGATGAAGATCACAGAGAATTAAAATTAGATGCGCCGCTGTCAAATGGAAATTTATATATTGTAAATTATGGAGTTTCTGAAATTACATTATCTTTATATAATGATAATGAATTAATAAAATCCCAAGCTTATAGTCAATACAATTATGTAGATATTTATATAGAAGAGTCTCAGGAAATAGACAGAATAGTTGTTGAAGGGGTAAACAACTCTGGTGTAGTAGCCTTTATGGATGTTTATTTTGAGCCTGATGAGGGAAGTTACGATCAATGGTATCACCAAATACAAAAAGAAAAATTTGAAAATGTCACATTTAACAGCGATTATATATCTGCAGACATTAGTCTTTCCGATGGGCGATATTTATTCACATCTATTCCGTATGATAAAGGCTGGAAAGTTTTTGTTAATGGCAAGGAGGTTTCTTACGAAAAAGTGAATTTGGGATTTATAGGTTTCGAATTAACTCGTGGTGACTATCATATAGAATTTAAATATGAGATACCTTATCTAAAAGTGGGATTTGGGATTTCGTTAGGAGCATTGGTAATTTTAATTCTGATATCAGTGAAAAAGAATATGTTTAGAAAATCTTAATTTGACTTAGGACCATAGACTTCCTATAATGGCAGTCATGGATAAAATTAAAATGATAAGGAACTTAGTCTTGATATTATTAATAGCGATAGCTGGAGGATTAGCTCTGAATACTATCGCTTTTTCACTTCCTGTAGAGCCGATAAAAGAAAACTTAAAGGAAAATTTTGAAGTCTTTGCAAGTGAAATGGAGTTTGATTACTATCGCGTGATAGAAAATGATGATGCAACGATGTTGGATTTATATACTGACGCTTTGATGATGAATACCTTGATCTACGAAAGTGATCAGAGTCATTTTTATAATGCGGTGGCTGCACATCATTCTTTTAATGAAGATCAAACAATGCAACAAACTTTCCTGGATCTTGTTGAAGGAAAGACGGAAGGAAAACAAACTTATGCCTACGCACGATATTGGCATGGCTATTTGCTGCCCTTGAAAATAGCTCTGTCAGCGATGACTTATTTAGATTTCAGAATTTTGAATTTATTTCTGCAAATCTTCCTGCTTGGGATTGCGGTTAAGGTCATGAGTGAACACGGTGGGAAAAGACTGGTTATTCCTTTAGTGGTCGCTTTTGTTTTCTTGATGCCCGTTGCGACAGCGTATTGCCTGCAGTATTCATTTATTGTTTATATTACGCTTCTTTCGATAATTCTATTGTTCCGATTTCGAGAACGTTTAAATAAAAATGAAAATGCAATCTACTTCTTCTTTTTAATTGGTATCATCACCAATTATTTTGACTTGCTGACTTATCCACTGGTCACCTCTGGCATTCCAGCGGTATTACTGATATTCACGATGGAACAAAGATCACTGTTATCTTCCATCGGAT
Organism: Holdemania massiliensis; assembly: GCF_022440805.1. NCBI lineage: Bacteria > Bacillati > Bacillota > Erysipelotrichia > Erysipelotrichales > Erysipelotrichaceae > Holdemania > Holdemania massiliensis. The sequence goes on from NZ_JAKNTK010000001.1 coordinate 1,365,763, forward strand.
TGTTGTTCATGATTGGATGCGCATGGCTGAGCGGATATGCGGCTATGTGGATTGGCAAGTGGACGGTGGCTACGCTTGTTTTACATCAAAATATTTATTTGGATGCATTCCAACAGATTATTTTACGAACCAATGATGAAGTCAAAAACTTAGATCTAACATATAGTCTGGTTCTTAATAAAAACTTGGAATTACTCCAGCGGTTACCGTATGCGTTGTTGTTTTATATTCCATTAGCTGCGAAAATTCCCGCATTAATTTCACATTTGATTCAGGATTGGAAAGCGTTTGTGCAGAAACTTTTATTTACTCTTTGTTTTGTTCTATTTCCTTTGATGTGGATATTAATCTTGCGTAATCATTCGTTTATGCATTATTTCTATACTTATCGTATATTAATTATCGCTTCCTTTGCGATTCAATGTGCGGCATTTTCTATGCCCAATATACTGAAAAGGACGAAGTGTTAACTCTGAAATACAGATTTCTTCTTCTAAAATTTCACAACCCGAATTAAATTCTGGTATACTATAAAAGGTGATGAAAATTGAAACATCTAGTCAGCGTCATTGTTCCTGTTTATAACGTACAAATGTATTTGGATCGTTGTGTTCAATCGATCGTAGATCAGACCTATTCAAATCTGGAAATTTTATTAGTGGATGATGGGTCAACGGATGAATCTTATTTTTTGATGCAGAAGTGGGCAGAAAAAGATTCCCGCGTTCATTTGCTGCAGAAAACAAATGGTGGATTGAGCGATGCGCGTAACTATGGAATTCAAAGAGCTCAGGGAGAATACTTTGCATTCATTGACAGTGATGATTTTATTCGGCCTGCGATGATTGAAAAGCTGTTAGAAGCTATGCTGGAAAATCAAGCTCAAATTGGAGTTTGTGACATGGAATACCTCTATGATGACGGCAGGGTTGAATTGGCCAGTGGCGGGGACTTTGAGGTAGCGGATATAAAAACACATCCAGAACTGATTCGAATGAACAATAGTGCCTGTAATAAATTGTTTGCTCGATCCTTATTTTTGGATATCGAGTTTCCCATTGGAAAATGGTATGAAGACTTAGCTACAATTCCGATGATTTGTTTCAATGCGGAACGAATTGTTAAAGTCAATGAACCTTTTTATGTTTATTATCAGCGGACGGGTTCGATTGCCCACAGTGCCAATCCTAAAATCTTTCATATTTACGAAGCAATCCAGCGCGTGATTGATTACATTGAAGCGCATTGTTCCGATGTGCAAATGAAAAATCAATTTATTCAGGAAATGAAGCACGGCTATATTATTCATGGTTTGGATTTGACAACGCTGCGAATAAAGGATTTTGAACGATCTGAAAACAGGGAATATTATCTTGAAGAAAATATGAAGTATTTGAAACAATTTTATCCGGATTGGGAAAATGATTCGATGGTAAAATCGGTGGGATTGAAGAAAAAAATGATTATTGCGTTGTTAAAGCGAAAACAATGGAAGGCGGTGCTCGGCATTTATGACCGATCAAAATAAACATAAAAAACGAAAAATTTTGTTTGTTAATGATGAAATGGAAATGGGCGGAGTCGCTCGGGTTTTGAATACATTAATGAAGAACTTGGATCAACAGGTTTATCAAATTGATTTGCTGGTGTTACATAAAACCGGAACGCTGCTTCAGGATGTTCCAGAAGGTGTTAATATTATTGAAGGTACACCGTTTTTTAATGCAGTGGACAGTCCATTAAAGGAATTAGTGAAGAAAGGTGATCTTTCCCATCTTTTCAGTAAGCTGCGATTATTGCTTTATATGAAAACCGGGCTGATCCGAAAAAAAATTCTGAAAGAAAGAAAGAAAATGCTGAGTGAGACTTATGATGTGGAAATGGCGGCAAAAGAAGGTTTTTGTACGATCTTCACCGCTTATGGCAACAGTCAGCGTAAAGTAAACTGGGTACTTACCGATTACAGCGTATGCAATTATTCCGCGAATCATATGCGTTTGGTAAAGTCAGCCCTGCAGCGAATCAATTTAAATATTGCAGATTCCGCAGAAGCGACTGAAGCTTATAAGAAAGTATTTGGAATCAAGAATGTGATTACAATACATAATTTGATGAATACTGAAAAAGTCGAAAAGGGCATGGAGATGACCAATGATTTAGCGGATATAGATCCGACGAAAATCAATATTATTTCAGTCATTCGTTTCCACCCTCAGAAAGCGGCAGATCGCTTATTATTAGCTCATCAATATGTGATCAATCAGGGAATTGATCATGAGCTTTACTTAATTGGTGGTGGCGAACAGGAAGAAATGTTATTGAAGATGCAGAAAGAACTGAAGCTGACGCATGTTCATTTTCTTGGCTTTAAAACAAATCCGTATGCTGATATCCGAGCTTGTGACTTGTTTGTTTTGCCTTCGTTATATGAAGGCTTTGCAACGGTGATCAATGAATCCTTTATCGCAGGAACCCCGGTTTTATCCACAGAAGTGGCAGGGGTACACGAACAAATTACAGCGCCGCATTACGGCTGGATTGTAGAGAACAGCCAAGAAGGATTAAATCAAGGCTTGTTAAAAGCTTTGAGTTCAAAAGAAGAGCTGCAGAAAATGAAGCAGCAGCTGCAGGGATATCATTATCCGAATGATGAAATCATCCGAAAGTTTACAGAAGTTTTATAACGGAGGCGGATGTATGGAAAGATTAAGAAAAGGAAAATCCTGGTGCTGGCTGGTTGGAGCCTTATTTATTTTTGTTTTATTTTACTATATCACGGTCAGGACACCGCTGGCAGGTGATGATTGGGGTTATGCCGTCAATGGAATGAGCGGAAATCCGTTCGGCAAGGCATGGGAGTTTTATTTCACCTGGTCCGGGCGTTATTTTGCAGAACTATGGGGATTTATTGTAGCCCCACATAAAGGTTTGTGGAATTTATTAAATCCGGCCTTGTTTGCAGGCATCTATGTTTTGTTATATCAAATTGTCAATCCAAAGCGCAATTCTTTCTCGGTTGCGATTCTGATCGCAGCGATGATGTTGACAGTTGCGGATCGGCTGCGAATGGAAACTTATACGTGGATTATGGGGACAACCTATGTTGTACCGCTGTTTTTAATTTTGCTTGTTATTTGGATGATGAAGAACCTTTTATTCACCAACAAAAAAATTAGATCAGGCCATTATTTAGTTTTGATCATTCTGAATTTCTATATTGGTCTGGCTATGGAAAACATTTCGGCAGCCAGTATTTTGCTTAATCTTTTGATGCTTATATATGCTTATTTCAGACGGAAAGATGCTTTAAAACTGACGGGTGTGGGATTAGCAGTCAGTATTCTTGGGTTTGCTCTGATTCGGATGTCGCCGGGTGCGGCGTTTCGCTTGGCTCGGGATAATCAGGCATGGATTGAACTGGGGCTGATGGGTCAAATTCAGCAAAACTGGACGCATTTCTTAAATTACACGTTTGTTGCCAATAAGTATATGATGCTAATTTTGAGTTTGATCACATTTCTTGCTCTGATCCATCATTGGGTTGATCGAATTTGGATGAACAAAAAAGATAAATTGGCGGCAGTTGTTCAGGGGCTCATTTTAACGATCGCCATTGTGGCATGCTGTTCGCCGACCTTCGTCGAGAAGCTGAATTTAGAATTTTTCAGTGTTTTCTGTGATTTGGAAACGACCGGAGGACTGATCTTCTGTTCTCTGTTTTATCTTCTTTATATTGCTAATCTATTCTGGATTCTCTTCACTTTATATGAGGATGAAGAACGGGTCGAAAAGCTTATGATGGTCATGATGGCAGGAACCTGTAATTTAGCGATGCTGCTTTCGCCAATTTATGGTCCACGAAGCTCACTGTATACAGTTTATTTTATTATTCTATTGACAGCTTCGATCGCTTCCAAAATTAAAACCAGTAATGCAGAAGCTGCGATTATCCTCGTTATTTGTGGAGGATTGTGTTTGCAGCGAAGTCTATCATGGAAGCGAATTTATACGCAGGTCGCTCAAGTTCAAGCTGAACGGGAATCCATTCTGCAGTACTATCGCGAACATCCTGAAGATGATGAAGCGTGGATTCCGCGAATGCCGGAAGAAAGCATTCATTCGGCAGATATCGAAGAAGGAGATACCTATCATCAGAATAGTTTTAAAGAATATTACGGCCTGCCTGAAACAACAAAATTAATTTTCTATAAAAAGCAATAACGATGAAAGTAAATAAAAGTTAGACATTCGAGATGAAAACCGATACAATATCACAGAAATGTACAAAGGAGGCTGACCCATGCAAAAGATCAAAGATTTTTTGCACCCTTGGTTAAAACAAGGAACTGCAATAGGAATATTACTTTTAATTCTGGCGTTTCAGCCGATCATTGATTTAGATTATTTAATTTATCCATTTCTAAATCAGTTTGGACTTCCGCGTCCATCCACGTTAATTCGGTTTTTGTTGATTCCATCTTTAATCGTGTGGTGCTTTTACGCCTATGGCAAGAACCGTAAAAAAACGATGATCTTGGGCGTACTCTATATTACCGTGTTTGCCGTTTATTTTCTGGTTCACATTCAAGTTGTACGCAACGCAGCATCCTTTTTACGTCTGACATCCAATTTTCAGTTTTCTTTCTTTGGTGAACTGACCTATTGTTTAACTTTAATCATTCCTTTCGGTTTGATTGCGGCTTTTACCACAGTCCGTATTCATACAAAAATGTTAAAGCAGATCACGGCGATTTTATCGTCTACGATATCGTTTCCAATCTTAATCAGTGATTTGCTGGTTTTTGGTCAGTCTACATATCTTGGCAATACCGCCGCTCCTTTTTTTAGCTGGTTTACTGGCATTTATGAAACTGTGGAGCCACGGCGTTTAGCATGTAAATTCTTTTTTGATGAAGGAAACACGATTGGTATTCTGTTATTCATGCTGCTTCCGTTAATGTATTATTTCTTTTCCAAAAGTGAGCAGCGAAAAGAAAAAATTTCCTGGGCAATCCTGATTCTCGTTCAAAGTCTGTCAATGTTGATTTTATCAACTCGAGTAGCTTCACTGGGGGCTTTTTTGATCCCCATCGCTTTCCTTGCACTGTACCTCTTTGACAGCTTGCTGTTAAAGCATCAGAAGGTGAAAGCATTGGTATTGCTGTTCAGTGCAATGGTATCCCTGGTTAGTATATTGATTTTGCCGTATACGCCAGCAATTCAAAACCAAAAGCGTGATGCTATCAGTGATGACGCAGTCCGGGGTGACGATGATTTGCTGCAAAAAGGAATTTTGGCCTATAAGGGGCGTTTAAAATTAACGCCGGGAACTCAGGAATACGAAGATTTTTGTTTAAAGGCTTTTGAAAAATCAGGCATTGAGGATAATCTTATTTCCAGTATACCGAAGATGTACTATATGGATTGGTATAGTTATAAGAAAGATCCTGTATTTTGGAGCGATTTGTTGTTTACTGTCCCTTTGGAACAGCGCCTAACAGGACGTCAATTCCAAACTTATTTCATGAATGTGAAATGGGGAATGGCAGATGCAAAAATGAAGCTGTTGGGAATGGGATATACGCCGTTTATGAATGGCTCCATTTTATTAGAACAAGATTTTATTCAGCAGAAATACACGTTAGGATATCTTGGCGATGTTCTGCTGGCGGGACCTTGGCTAATGTTGACAGCAGTCGGAGCTGTGTTTGTTTTACTTAGATGGAAAAAGTGTCTTAATTTAGAAGTTATGGTTTTGGCTACGTCCCTGTGCTGTGGCTTAGGTGCTGCTTATCTTAGCGGACATACCTTGGATCAGTTTGTCACGACGATGTTCATGGCCTTTGTCACGGCTATTTTATTAAATCGAGTCTTCGGTATTGCTGGAAAAACAGAAAGGGAGGAGTAAAAAATGACAAGAATAAAAACGTTCTTTCAATCCCAAAAAGCAATGAAATATTTTGTTCTTCTTCTGTTTGTTATGCAGCCGGTATTTGATTTGGATTATCTGATCTATCCCTTTCTGAATCAATTCGGTATCCCAAGACCGTCAACCATGATTCGATTCTTAATCATACCGTTAGCTATTTGCTGGGTCTTTTTTCTTGCTGATAAAAATAAAAAGAAGACGTTGCTGTTAGGTGGGCTGTATGGCGTTGCCCTAGCTGTTTATTTTGTCCTGCACATTCGTCAAGGGGCAGAAATCTATAAAAATTTATATCTGACGCCTAACTTTTTCTTTCAATTATCTAAGGAAATAACCTATCTGCTGACCCTCGTCATTCCTTATGGAATGGTATACTGTGTCTATCACCTTCGTCTGACAGAGAGAATAATTAAACAAGTTACCGTTTGTTTATCCTGTTTAACTGCAGTTCCAATTTTTCTCGGGGATCTGTTTGTTTTTGGAGAGTCTACCTATTCAGGAATGACAGCGGCTCCCTTTCTCAGCTGGTTTTTAGGCATTTATGCGGATCCAACCAAAATTCATCCGCGACAGCTGGCTTCAAAATTTTTCTTTGAAGAAGGAAATACCGTAGGTATTTTAATGTTTATGCTGCTGCCGCTGTTATATCTCTTCTTCCAACGCAGTTCTTCAAAAAAGGAAAGAATAGCATTGGGAACTTTGATTGGAGTTCATAGTTTAGCGATGATCATTCTTTCTACTCGAGTTGCGACATTCGGCACTGTATTGATTCCATTCGGTTTTTTGGTACTTTATATTTTTACATCTTTCATGATGAAGGAGAATCGGATTGAGAAAACCGTACTCTTATTCTGCGCGGGAACAGCGCTAGTCAGCGCCTGTATTTTGCCACATTCCCCAGCAGTCGTGAACCAGAGTATCGATTCAGCCAATACTGCGATCCTACTGCAGGATGATTATCTGCGTAAAGAATTAGGCAGTTCATTAGAGAATACGACAGAACTGAAAACCAGCGATTATTATCGCTTCATGTTTGAAGCTTATGGAATTAGGGCGAATCTGATGGCCAGTGTGCCAACTCAATATTATATGGAATGGTACTATTACACGGCCGATCCTAAATTTTGGGTTGATGTTCTGGAATTGCCGTTAGAGCAGCGTGTGAATGGCCGGCAGATTGAGAAAATCTTTATGGACTATAAATGGAGTGAGCTTTCCGGGAAGGAAAAGTTTTTAGGAATGGCATATTCGACGTTTAATAATGGTTCGATTTTATTAGAACGCGATTTTGCGCAGCAGATTTATACAATGGGCTATGCAGGGGCAGCTTTAACCGTGCTTCCATGGCTGTTAGTCACTTGTTTCGGCGCTGTCTTAGTACTGCTTCGTTGGAAGCGAATGCTGCGTCTGGATGTTTTAGTCTATGCGATGGCTCTGGCCTGCGGCTTAGTTTCATCCTATATCAGCGGTCATACGATTGATCAGTTCTTAACATCCTCCTTTATGGCGCTGCTCGTCGGGATTTTGCTGAATCTTGTTCTGAATCAAAAACAGAACGAAAATTGATTGCCATGGGAAACCATGGCTTTTGTTTCAAAGAAAGATTTATCGTGGGTCTATTGTTGTAAACCAAGATCGATGATATAATAGGTTCGAATAAAAGGAAAATCTAAAGCGATTAAGACTTGAAAGGCAGGCGTTAAGAGATGAAACCAATTCTTAGTGTAATCGTTCCCGTCTACAATGTTGAAAAATACCTTCCACGATGTTTGGATTCTCTGGTGAATCAAACTCTGGAGAATATCGAAATCATTGTGATCAACGATGGAACAAAGGATAACAGTCAGCAGATTATTGACGACTATGCGGCACGGTATCCGCAAATTCGGCCATTTAAGAAAACGAACGGCGGCATTGCGGATACCCGTAATTTTGGATTAGCTCAGGTTCAGGGAGAATACTTTGGCTTTCTGGACAGCGATGACTATACTGAACTGGATATGTTTGAGAAAATGGTCGCTGCAGCGAAAAAGGAAAATGCCGATGTAGTGGTCTCTAATTTCAATTGGGTATATGACGAAGAAAAACGATTGGAAAAAGAAGGCCCTTATGCTCCTGGCAAAGACATGATGATTCATTTATTCGCAACACTGTGGAATAAAATCTATCGCACTGAATTTGTCAGAAAGACAGGATTACAGTTTCCACGAGGATATCGGTATGAAGATGCTTGCTTTCTTTACTGCTTGACCCCACATATCACAAAATTGGCGTTTGTGGACGAAGCTTTTGTCAGTTATGTCCAATTAGGCAATTCGATTACCCATACGAACAACCATGAAGTGAAAGATATGATTCATGTTTTTGAAATCATTACTGACTATTTTAAAGCTCAAGGTTGGGAGAAGGAATATCATGATGAATTGGAATATTTGCATATTAAGTTCTTTTTAGGGAACTCTTTCTTAAGAAGCACGAAGATATCGGATAAACTAGATCGTCGGGCAACGATTCAAATGGGCTGGGATCGCTTAAATGAGTGCTTCCCAAAATGGAAGAAAAATCCCTATTTAAAAGCGCTGGGAGGCATGAAGAATCGCTATTTCAAAACGGTCAGTAATTGGAATATTATGCTTTATTCCGAACTATTTCATCGATTTAAAAAATAAGATCACTGATTTTAAAATATTAAGGAATCATGACAATTCAGGAAATTGTTTGTACTTCTTGAATTTCTCCTTTATAATTAAATGGTGAATTTGCGGAGGTTAGATATGGACAAGCTATCAATCGTAGTTCCTTGTTATAACGAACAGGAAACGGTGAACATCTTTTACCGCGAAACAACGAAAGTCGTAGACGCCATGAAAATGGATTATGAGATTATCTTTGTCAACGATGGTTCCCGCGACAAGACCTTAGAAGAATTAACGAAACTCCACGATGCTCATCCTGAGCATGTCATCGTCATTGATTTCAGCCGAAACTTCGGCAAAGAAGGTGCACTGCTTGCAGGTCTGGAAAGTGCTACGGGAAATTATGTTACGGTAATGGACGCTGATTTGCAGGATCCGCCTGAGTACTTACCCAAAATGTTTGCAGTGATGAATGAGCAGAATGTCGACATTGTGGGTACACGGCGTGTAACACGTAAGGGAGAACCGAAAATCCGTTCTTTCTTTGCCAGACAATTCTATAAGATGATCAACAAGTTTACAGAAGTTGAAATTGTAGATGGAGCCCGGGATTTCCGGCTGATGACACGGCCAGTCGTTGACAGCGTGTTATCCTTGCAGGAATATCATCGTTTTTCAAAGGGCATCTTTGCTTGGGTTGGATACAAGACGATTTATTTGGAATATGAAAATGTTGAACGCGTTGCTGGTGAAACGAGTTGGTCGTTCTGGAAATTGTTCGCCTACGCCATCGAGGGAATTGTTGCCTTTACGGTTGCACCCTTGCGCATGGCAACAATATTTGGAATTCTGGTTTCCATAATTGCCTTTCTCTATATGTTGTTTGTCTTTGGGAAAGCATTGATTATTGGCGATCCGGTAGCAGGGTATCCATCGATGGTTGTCATCATCTTGTTTTTGGGAGGTATTCAGTTATTAAGTTTAGGTGTTATTGGCGAATACTTATCTAAAACCTACATGGAAGCTAAAAAACGTCCGAAGTACATCATCCGTAAAAAATATGAACAATAAAAGGAGGAATGTTAGTGAGCAAGCAAGATAAGGCGAAAGCGAAACGAACAAAAAAGAATAAGCAAATTATTTATATGATGCTGGCAGCATCGTTAGTTGTCGTTGCCGTTATGGGATTCAATATCATCCGTATTTCAACGAAAAAATCAGCCGGTAGTGGGGAAGTTGTTGAGAAAACAAATACTTCATCAATGAAAAATGATCAATATGTTATTGGCAACAATCCAACCCAGTTTCAGCAGGATGAGTTCAAAAAATTGACTGAAGCTTTAAAGTCTGGAGAGCAGTTAGCGATCAGCGAAGCTGTTGTTCGTTGCTTCATTGCTGATTATTTTACTTGGACCAATAAAGATGGAAACTATGAAGTTGGTGGCCTGCAGTATATCTATGGACCGATGTTCACCAGTTTCCAAGAACAATCACGCTGGGAATTTTATAAAGACTTAGATCTTTATATCAGTCAGTATGGCAGAGAAAATTTATTAGAGGTCACTGATATAACAACAAAAGCCGAGTATGCAGCTGAATTTGAACATTATTCAGGGGACACTTATAAAGCTTATTACATTGAGGCAACTTGGAATTATAAATCCAGTTCCAAAATAGATGTGAATGGTTTCCAAAAGACGGGTTACTTCACTGTAGTGGATAACGATGGACGCTATGAGATTGCACAGTTCTTCGATCATTATGATTAAGGAGGTTAGCTATGACGAAACAAAATAAAATGAGTAAACGTAAACTTTCCAATATTAACTTCGTTCTGGCTGCCATTGCCATTCTGACCGATATCTTAATGGTCTTAGGCATTCTGAACATTACGCGTTACAGTAATTTCAGCAAGTCAATCTTTGTTGTTATTAATGTTGTTATCTTAGTGATTCTTCTGGTGTTAAACGGATTAATTGCTTACAATGCCTACGCGATGAAAAAGAATATCCTGTATGTCACCATCGGCGTATTAGTGATTGCCTTTTTATCCGGCGGCGCCTTAACCTATGTAACAACGCGTGTGAATAAAAACATTGATAAGATTATCAACACAGGCACTACAAATGAAAAAGTTGAAGTTTCCTTTGTTGTTTATAGTGAAAGTGGTAATTTTACAATCAATGATATTAACGATCTGGAAGGAAAAACCTTTGGTATTTTATCCAATACCGAGGAACAGGTCGGATATATCCTTCCGAAAAAGGAATTAGAAGCAAAAAACATCAATGTCACCTATCACGAATACGATGACTACAACAGTATGTTGATGGCATTGTTCAGTGGTGAAATTGATGCGGCAGCTTTACCAAGCAACTATGTTGCCATGTTTGAAGTCAATGACGGTTACAGTGAGTTTTTGGACAATACTAAAGCTATCTTAACCTTTGATAAGAATATCACTGTGACAACGGAATCGGGTTCAGATAAAGATATCACGAAAGAACCGTTTACAGTTTTAATTATCGGTACTGATGAACAACGTTCCGATGCCTTAATGTTGGCTTCTTTCAATCCGATCAGCATGCAGGTGACTTTAACATCGATTGCTCGTGACAGCTATGTACCAATTGCTTGTTATGCAGGAAAATCTGAAGATAAGATTACCCATGCTCGTGTTCGCAGCCGTCAGTGTACCATTGATACTGTGGAAGATCTGATGGATGTAGATGTTGATTTCTACTTTGAAAGTAATTTTGCGGGTGTCGTTGAAATGGTAGATGCCTTAGGCGGCATTATCATAACCAATCCTTATGAGTTCGTGGGTCAAAAATCTGATGCTCGCGGAAAGATGACTGTTTGGGTTCCTGCTGGAACAAATCGATTGAATGGCGAACAGGCGTTAGCTTATGCTCGTGAACGTCATCTGTATGCCAATGGTGATTTCCAGCGTCAAGCGAATCAGCAGCAGGTTATCCAGGCTATTCTGACGGAAGCTATGAAATTAACAGATGTGAATAAAGCACTGAAGGTTTTAGATGCCGCTGGTGAGAATGTATCGACAAACTTCACGGTGGATCAGCTGATCAGCTTGTTTAACTATTCAATTAAGAAGATGAATCGCAGCTATGTTAAGAATGCCAATGTTATTAATATGGTAGGTTCCCGCGTTACAGGCTATGGTTCTTCTAAATGGAATGAAAGCATGCAGCTGAATCTTTATATTTACCGTGTTTACCAAGGTTCAGTTACTGATAACCGGAATGCAATTTTAAGAAATATTAACTTAGATTCTAAAATTGATGCACCCAAAGCCATTTCATTCAGTGCCAACTGGGTATTTACAGCTCCGACGTTAACCAATGAAACCTATTCCGAACCAATTATCCATGATGAATCGCCAGATACAGTTCTTAACTTCAGCGGTAAACAGTTATCCGAAGTTCAATCTTGGGCTTCTTCCAGAGGAATTACGGTGAATGTAGTCAAAGTTCATCAAGGCGATGAAGGATATGTGGATTCCTATCCAGAAAACATGGTTATCGCTCAAAGTGTCCGGGCTGGAATTAAAACAGAGAATGTAACTGAAATTACAGTCAGTGTAATATCACATGAAGGTTCAACAAAATGTCCTGCCAACGCAACGAAGGGCGATGATGGCAAATGTTATTGTGACAATGGATATGAAATGAATAGCAATGGCTATTGTGAAGTTGTTACAAAGCACAAATTAACGATTAACTATGTCATCAGTGATGGAACTGGAACGGCACCATCTACTTATACAGGTGAATTCAAGAAGGGTGAATCTTATTCTATTTCCAGCCCATCTGTCAGTGGTTATACTCCAGACAAAGCGACGATTAGCGGAACTATGGGGGATGCTGATGTGAGCATTACTGTCACTTATTCAAAATCCTCGACACATACTCATGTTTGGGGAGAATGGAAAGTTGTAAAACCAGCAACCTGCACAGAAGAAGGTGAAGAACAACGTGTCTGCACTGAAGACTCCACGCATACTGAAAAGAGAGTTATTCAAAAGCTGACTGAAGGATGTTCCGGAGAGCATGAGCATAAATGGGGTGAATGGAAGGTTGTAAAGCCAGCAACGTGCACAGAGGAAGGTGAAGAACAACGTGTTTGCATTGAAGATGCCACACATACAGAAACCCGTGTAATACCGAAGTTGACAGAAGGATGCTCGCATGATCATGTATATAATTCTACAACGACTCCGGCAACTTGTGATGCTCCTGGTTTAATTCAGTATACTTGCAGTTGTGGAGACACATATACGGAAACAATTCCTCAACTGACGGATGGGTGTCCTGGTACTGAACCGCCATCAACTGAAAATGGCAATACAGAATCAAGCGAACCACCTGCCGCCTTTATCTTCCCTAATAAATTTTTCAACCTGTTTGGTAAAATCTTTAAGTAATTCAATGTAAAGAAGGCTGATTTACTCGGTCTTCTTTTCTTTGTGAAAAGAGAGACGATTAAACTCCTTTTACAATTCGATGAATGCATGGCATTCAATGCCTAACTATGTTAAAATAATGAGGAATTAATGAGTTTGGGAGGAAATCCATGAAAGGAATTATTCTTGCTGGAGGCAGCGGCACACGGTTATATCCGTTGACCAAAGTGACGTCAAAACAATTGCTGCCTGTCTATGATAAACCAATGATCTATTATCCCCTGTCAACACTGATGCTGGCAGGAATCCGGGATATTCTAATTATCTCAACACCACAGGATCTGCCTAATTTTCAGCGCTTGCTGGGTGATGGAAATCAGTTCGGCATTCAATTATCTTATAAAGTTCAGCCTTCACCGGATGGGTTGGCTCAGGCCTTCGTTTTAGGTGAAGAATTTATCGGCGATGAGGATGTTTGCTTAATCTTGGGAGATAATATATTCCATGGCAATCACTTCAGTGAAATGCTGGAAAAAGCCAAAAACAATAAGGGCAGGGCGACGATCTTTGGTCAATACGTTCCTGACCCGGAACGCTTTGGTGTCGTAGAATTCGACAAGACAGGCAAAGTTCTTTCTCTGGAAGAAAAGCCGGAGAATCCGAAATCGAACTATGCCGTTGTTGGCCTGTATTTCTATGACAATCGTGTCGTCGAATACGCGAAAAATCTGAAGCCATCCGCTCGAGGTGAATATGAAATCACCGATTTGAACAAAGTATATCTGGAAAAAGGCGAAATTGACTGTGTTGTTTTCGGTCGCGGATTTGCCTGGTTAGATACCGGCACGATCAGCTCTTTGGCTCAGGCCAGCAATTTCGTAAAAACGATTGAAGAAGTACAAGGCATCAAGATTTCAGTTCCAGAAGAAATTGCATTCTACAATCACTGGATTGATACCCAACAACTACTGGAGTCTGCCGATTCTTATGGAAAATCACCGTATGGCGAGCATCTGAGAACGGTGGCTTCCGGGAATTTTGTCACCAGTTACAACAAATAAAGGAGTCGCGATGAAAATCATACTATTAGGCTGCGGCTATTTAGGCTATAATCTTGCTTCACTGCTCAGTGCAGAAGCGGATACGCAAGTCATCGGCTTGCCCAGTCCCTATACGCCGTTGTGCAGCCATTTCAAAGAAATCAATGCTTTTTCAGCTGAGGATCTCGATCAAGTCGATTTTCAAGACGCGGTTGTCATTGATACCATTTCCCTGCTTGCCAACAATGCCCGCAGTGAAGATGAAGAGAAAACGCTGCTTGGCGTGGAAGAAAAATATGCATTTTTACTGGATCAGTTAAAACAACGCGGAGCGAAGCTGTTTATCTTTATGTCCTCTGGAGGTACGGTATACGGCAACGCTTCTGAGCCGATTTGTGAAGAAGCCCCATTGCATCCGATTACACTCTATGCTCGAAGCAAGACTCGCTGTGAACAAGTCATTCGCAATTCAGGTCTGCCTTATCTGATCCTGCGCTTAGCGAATCCCTATGGCGGACATCAGACAACGGATAAGAAGCAAGGTGTTATCCCAATTCTGATTGAAAAGGCACTGAATCATGAAGCTTTTGAAATGTGGGCTTCCCCGCACAGCAGTCGAGACTACATTTATATCGAAGACTTCGCTCAGGCAATCCAACTGCTTTTGGAACATGAAGTTGCCAACGAAGTGGTGAATGTGGCTTCACAAACCGCGACCAGTCTGACTGAAATTCTGGATGAAGTCCAGGAAAAGACCGGGCAGGCGATCGAGGTTCATCACGTCAACAGCGAAGTGCCGGTTGTGGATCAGATTGTGCTCAATATTGAAAAACTGAAACGACTGACTGGCTTTACAATTCAGACGTCGCTGCAGGATGGAATTCAAAAAGAAATTGAACGAATAAAAAACGAACAAGGGAGAACTCATTCATGAAATTCTTAGTTACAGGCGGAGCCGGATTCATCGGCGGCAATTTCGCTCATTACATGATTAATACTTACCCAGAAGATCAGATTGTCGTCTTGGATCTTTTGACTTATGCCGGAAATTTGGAAACATTGGAACCGATTATGAATAAGCCGAATTTCAAATTTGTGAAAGGCGATATCCGGGATCGGGAATTCATTGATCAGCTGTTTGCCGAAGAAAAGTTCGATATGGTCGTCAACTTTGCGGCAGAAACGCATGTTGACCGCTCCGTGGAAGATCCGGAAGTCTTTATCACAACCAATATCATCGGAACCCAGGTTTTGATGGATGCCTGCCGTAAGTATGGAATTCAGCGCTATCATCAGGTATCGACGGATGAAGTATATGGAGATCTGCCATTAGATCGTCCAGACCTGTTCTTTACTGAAGAAACGCCCATTCATACATCCAGCCCTTACAGCGCTGCCAAAGCTGGTGCCGATCTGTTAGTCCAAGCGTATCACCGCACGTTCAAGCTGCCGGTGACGATTTCCCGCTGTTCCAATAATTATGGACCTTACCATTTCCCAGAAAAACTGATTCCGCTGATGATCAGCCGGGCGCTGGCCGATGAAAGTCTGCCGGTGTATGGCGATGGAATGAACGTCCGCGATTGGCTGCATGTTTACGATCACTGTACGGCCATTGATCTGATTCTGCGCAAGGGACGCGATGGTGAAGTGTATAACATCGGCGGTCACAATGAAAAAACGAATCTGGAAGTGGTCAAGACCATTCTTGCCGCACTGAATAAACCTGAATCTCTGATTCACTTTGTTAAGGATCGTCCAGGACATGATCTGCGCTATGCGATGGATCCGACAAAGATTGAGACAGAACTGGGCTGGAAACCAAAGTATACCTTTGAAACCGGGATTCCCCAGACAATCGACTGGTATCTGACCCATCGTGAATGGTGGGAACATATCCTTCAGGGTGAGTACCAGAACTACTATCAAATGATGTATAAGGACAGACCGTAAAAGGAGAACGGAATGAAACCAGAAGTAATTGTTATCGGCGCAGGCTTTGCCGGCGCTGTCGCGGCGGAACGCTTTGCCAATGCCGCGGGCAAGCGCGTGCTCGTCTTGGAAAAACGGGCACATCTTGGCGGCAACATGTATGACTATATTGATGAAAACGGCGTTCGCCGCCATGAATATGGACCGCATATCTTCCATACCAACTCCAAAGAGGTGGTGGATTACCTGTCGCAGTTTACCGACTGGTATCCTTACCAGCATCGCGTCCTCGGACACATCAATGGCATCGTTGCCCCCATTCCCTTTAATCTGACGACGATTGAACGCTCTTTCCCAAAGGAAAAGGCGGATCGTTTAAAGACGCTGTTAATCAACGAATACGGGATGGAGAAGAAAGTACCGATCCTGCAGCTGCGGGCCAATGCCAATCCAGAAATCAATGAATTGGCTGAATACATCTATGAACATGTTTTTAAGTATTACACGATGAAGCAATGGGGACAGACCCCGGAGGAAATCGATCCGGCGGTGACCGGCCGTGTGCCCGTGCATATTTCGTATGATGATCGATATTTCCAGGATACCTACCAGATGATGCCGGCCCATGGATTTACCGGTATCTTTGAAAATATGCTGAAAAACGAGAAAATTGAAGTCCGTTTGAATACCGATGCCAAGTCCTGTCTGCAGGTTGATCTCGATAAAAAGCAGATTCTGTTTGAAGGCGAAGTGTTTGACGGACCGGTGATTTTCACCGGAGCGATTGACGATCTGCTTGATTATCCATTAGGTGAGCTGCCTTATCGTTCCCTGGAATTTGATCTTCAAAGCCACTCTCAGACCTATCAGGAGGCGGCAACTGTCAACTATCCAACTCCGGCAGAACAAAATGCGTTCACCCGGATTACGGAGTACAAGCTGTTGATGCCGGCTGACCAACAACCGGAAGCGACAACGATTGCGGTTGAATACCCACTGACCTATCACCACGATGCGGAAAAAGGGAATATTCCGTACTATCCAATTGCGCAGGAAGAATGCCGGAAACAGTACCAAGCCTATTGCGACTTGATCCGCGGTATCGACAATCTGCATCTGTTGGGCCGTTTGGCTGAGTATCAGTACTACAACATGGATGCCATTGTCGCCAAAGCGCTGCAAATGTTTAATTCAGGGAAACTGCGATAACAATTCGCAGTTTTCTTCTATTCATGGTATACTAAATAAAGGTGATTTTATGGATAAAAAGATATTACAAAACTATTTCTATAATATTTTATATCAGCTCCTAGTCGTCTTGGCGCCGATGATTACCGTACCGTATGTGACCCGAACGCTGGGGGCGACGATGCTGGGAATCAGCGATTGGACGGGAAGCAATGTACAGTGGTTCGTGCTGTTTGGCATCATGGGCGTTTCCATTTATGGCAACCGTGAAATCGCGCGTGTGCGGGACGATCAGATCAAGATGTCAAAGACTTTCTTTGAAATCTTTACGATGCAGTTTTTAAGCATGTGCGCTTCGACGCTCGTCTATTTCCTCTACTTGTTTACCGTTGGCGATAACGTGCGGCTGTACGCCACAATTCAAACGATTTCACTGTTGTCAGTAGCGCTCGATATCACGTGGTTTTTCTATGGCGTGGAGGATTTTAAAACCGCTTCGATCCGCAACATGATCGTGAAGATCTTGGGTATCATTTTGATTTTTGCGTTTGTCAAAAAGCCTTCTGATCTCGGCTTGTTCATCATTATCAACGCCGGTTCCGGGGTCTTAGGCCAGCTGATCATGTGGACGCAGCTGAAACAATATGTCCGGTGGACGCCGATTCACTTCAAAGATGTCCTAAAGCATTTTAAACCCAATCTGATGCTGTTCATTCCGCAGATTGCGACCAGTGTATATACGATGCTGGACGTCTCCATGCTGGGATATCTGTATGCCGATGTCAGCCATGTCAGTTTTTACAACCAGGCCCAGCGGTTCATTAAAATGTTTCTGTTCTTTATCACGTCGATTGGCAGTGTGATGCTGCCGCGCATCGCCAACATTCATGCCAAAGGACAGGATGAGGAAGTGCTGCGGTTTCTGCGCACGACGCTACGCATGGCGCTGTATCTGGCGATTCCGATGATTGCTGGCATTATTTCGCTGATCCCGTATTTTATTGGATGGTTTTTGGATGAAACCTATCAGATCGTAACACCGTTGATCATCTTCACGACACCGATCATCCTGTTTATTTCCTTAAGCAATGTGTTTGGCACGCAGTATCTCTTGCCGGTGGGAAGAACGAAGGAATATACCCGTTCAGTCATCATCGGGGCCGTGACGAATTTCTGTCTGAACGCTCTGCTGATGCCAAAGCTCGGGGCGTTTGGCGCGATTACCGGTTCCGTCATCGCTGAGTTTATGGTGACGTTTACGCAATGGCTCTCGATTCGGGGACAGCTGAATCTCGGCTTCCGGATCCAGGAAGTGACAAAATATGTCATTGCGTCACTGGTCATGATGCTTCCTGTTCATTTTATCGGTGAGGCGATGGGGCCGCGATTTACGACCAACCTCATTCAGATCGCTGCCGGCGTAATCGTCTATTTTGGCCTGCTGACATTGATGAAGGACGATTTCCATATGAACTTGATCCGCAAAGTGCTAAATCATCGTAAAGGAGAAGCCGCTCATGAGTAAAGTCAGCGTTGTTGTACCCGTCTATAACGTCGAGGATTATCTTGAAAAATGTCTGGATTCCTTAATCCATCAGACCCTGCAGGATATTGAGATTCTATGCGTGGACGATGGCTCAACGGATCATTCCAACGAACTGCTTTACATTTATAAAAACCGGGATTCCCGCATTCAAGTGCTGGAAAAGACCAACGGCGGACTGTCAGATGCCCGCAACTACGGCATGAAGTTTGCCACGTCGCCTTATATCGTGTTTGTCGACTCAGACGATTTTCTTGAGCCGCAGGCACTGGAAAAAGCGTCCGCCAAGCTCGATGAAACGGGGGCGGATCTGGTCATTTTTGACGTCTATCAATACTTTATGAAAACCAAGACGAAAGAAGTCATCGCCAACCGCTACAGCGATGAGAAAACCTATACCCTAAAGGAAAATCCGGAGATGATCACCCGCATTCTCAATGCGGCCTGGAACAAGATGTACCGGCTTTCCCTGTTTCAGGAAAATAACATCACCTATCCAGTCGGTTATCTGTATGAGGATCTGGGAACGACGTACAAGCTGTTGCTGAAAGCCAAATCCATTGCCTTCGTCAATGAGCCGCTGTATGATTACTTGGCTGACCGGCCAGGCAATATCACTCAGTCGTTTAACAAGAAGGCCTATCATATTCTGAACATGGCTGAGGAAACGATGAACTATTATCGTGAAGAAGGGGTTTTTGATCAATATTATGAAGAACTCAAATACCTAGCCTGCGTCAACATTATTGAAAATCTAAAGAAAACCCGAACTGTGAAAGACCGAAAGCTGGTCGATGAATACATTGACGCCTGTTTTGCCTTCATTCATACCCAGTTCCCGGATTATCCGGAATGCCGGTATCCGATCAACCGCCAGAAAAATGACTGGATCTACATGCGTCCGCAGGCACTGAAAGCCTATCTGCGCACCCGCAGCCTGCTTCGTCGCTAAGCCCTTGAACCATGAAATAAAGGAGAAGCTGACTATGAGTAAAGTTACCATCATCGTACCCATTTATAATGTGGAGGAATATGTTGCCAAGTGTCTGGATTCCCTGCTGCGCCAGACCTATTCCGACTATGTCATCTACGCTGTTAACGACGGTTCGCCGAAAAACGAACAGCCGATCATTGATCGTTATGCCGCAGCCTATCCAGAGAAAGTCGTGGCGATCCGCAAGGAAAACGGTGGATACGGTTCAGTTCTGGAAATGGCGATTGCCCGATTGGATTCGGAGTATTTTCTGGTCTGTGATCCGGATGATTATCTTGCCGACAACGCGTTGGAAACGTTGGTTGGTCTGGCCGATGCCCATCAGGCCGATCTGGTGATCGGCAGTAAGAATTTTATTTATTCTGACAGTGATGAACAGACCTATGATCCAGCCTACAACACCAAGTTTACAACCCTGCAGTCCGGTCACAGTTATCGTAAGGGAACCGATGAATTTGAGAATCTCTTCTTTATTGATCCCTCGCCGCATGCCAAACTGTACCGCCGCAGCTTAGCTGAGAAGATTCAGTTTCCGCATAAAATCGGCTACACCGACAATCTGTTGTTTTATATCAGTCTGTTGAATGCTGAAAAAGTGGTGTATACAGATAAAGCGTTGGCATATTATCTGATCGACCGGGCCGGCAACACGATGACCGATCTGAAACCGCAGGTGATCGACGCGCACGCTCAGGTCTTTTCCACGATACTGGATCAGGCAAAAAACTGTTCGGAGGTGCCGAGTCTGTTTTATTATCGGATTTTCGAGGCTTATAAATTCTCCTTCTATCAGCTGCGCCGAATCAAGGGCACGACGGAAGAAAAACAGGCGCATGCGGAAGTTCTGTATGGCTTAGTGGAAAAACTGATGCCGCATCGCTCGGCTATTCTGCAGGGGATGGATCGCTTTGGCTACACCGGAGATCGGGAACGGCTGAAGGATAAACTTGTCTTGACCTCCTTCCTTTCGCATCCGGTTTATCGCAGCTGGGTGAAGTCCTTCGTCAAGGAGTAGCGGAATGCGCGGACTGAAAATAAGCCGCCGGCCGCTTCTCGCTTTTCTGGGTACGTTCGTCCTTCTGTGCGGGATTTTCGCCGTTCTGGGCTTTGTTCCTTTTGGCGGACGTTCCCTGCTGATCAATGATCTGAACATTCAGTA